>NZ_SRYR01000009.1 GCF_004794105.1 Clostridium sartagoforme | reverse complement strand
AAAGTGTAAATTACATTAATTGAAAGCTTATATATCTTTTAATTTTTATATAAGTTGATTCTGTATTTACTTAACTGAAATATTTTTTATATGAACTAATTTAATAAAATGTAAAAACTTTATTACAACTTATATATTAATAATGTTTTGCAGTTATTAATAGAATAGTTTAAATGAAATAAGTATTTAGAAATGATGGTATATAAATGTATTGCTATAAAATAAATTTAAGCACAATTTATAAATAGATTACATAGTAAATATTAAATTACAGTTTATACGTAAAATATAAGGGTAGAAGTTCTCTATAGGATGAAGGTGTGATATATGAAATTAGATTTTAATTTAAATCTTACCCAAGAACAAAAGTTAATAATGACACAGCAAATGCAATTATCTATTAAGCTACTACAAATGTCTACTTATGATCTAAGAGAGCATATAGAAAAGGAGTTTTTAGAAAATCCAATTCTTGAAGGTGACTTTGATTTTATCCAAGAAGATAAGAAGTTTGAAGATAAAATAGATTATAAGGAAATGATTAAGTACTTAGAGTTTGATAATTACGGAAACCAAAGTTATGGCGATTATAATAAGGATGACGAAGTTTCACCCTTTAATTTTATATCTAAAAGTGAATCTCTTACTGAATACTTACAAGAGCAACTTATTGAATCTGATGAAGATGAATACAAAAAGGCTATAGTATCATATATGATAGAAAATATTGATAGTAGAGGATACTTGGACATGCCTCTAGAAGAGATATGCAAGGAATTAGATATTAATATTGAATTAGGTGAAGAGGCTTTAGAAATTCTGCAAGATTTAGACCCAGATGGAATTGGAGCTAGGGACTTAAAAGAATGCTTAAAAATCCAATTAATAAAAAAGGGAATGTTAGATGAAAATCTAGAAGAGATAATAGATGAGTATTTAGATTTAATTGCAGATAATAAATTTGCTGTTATTGCTAAAAATTTAAATATAACTCCAAAAGAAGCGCAGGATTTAGGCGATATTATAAAGGGTCTTGAACCAAAGCCATCAAGAGGATTTTTTACAGGAGATGATGTTAAATTCATAATTCCAGATGCAGCAATTAGAAAAATAGATGGTGAATACTTTGTAATAATGAATGAAGGTGTAATACCAAGGCTTTCAATAAGCAATTTATATAAGGATATTATTAATAATAAGGAAGATGAAAGTACTGAAAGTTATGTAAAGGAAAAACTTAATAGTGCAATGTTCTTAATTAAAAGTATAGAACAAAGAAAAAGTACATTACTTAGAATTTTAGAACAGGTAGTAGAAAAACAAAAGGAATACTTTGATAAGGGACAAAAATATTTAAAACCAATGACATTAAAGGAAATGGCTGAAATATTAAAGATCCATGAATCAACAGTTAGTAGAGCTATAAAGGATAAATATATTTTAACTAGTTTTGGCACTGTTAAAATTAAAGATTTATTTACTGGTGGATTAAGTACTTCAAAAAATAATTCTGAGGATGTAGCAGTTGTTAATATAAAGAAGCAAATAAAAGAAATGATAGATGCAGAAGATAAGAAAAAACCTCTATCAGACCAAATAATTTGTGATGAACTTAATAAAAAGAAATTAAATATTTCTAGAAGAACTGTTGCTAAGTATAGAGAAGAACTAGGTATAAGATCTTCAAGTAAAAGAAAAAGAATAGAGTAAATGAAAAAAGTTTATACTAGATTTAAAGCTTAAATAAAAATAAAAATTAAAAATGAGTTAAATTATAAAACTTTAGGATAATAAAAGGATTAGCATTATGAGGAAGGTATTACAATAAAGAAATATATCTTCCTCATTAATGAGAATATACTAAATAATTGTAAAAGTTTTAGAAAAGTTTAAAGAAAGTACTTTCAAAATTAATAGAAGTGTTTTATAATATTAGATGTGGGACATATATAATATATATGGGACTTTTTTTGACCAAAGGAGGGTTGGCAGTGCAGGAAATATTATATTTACAGAAAAAAATAGTTCCTGAACTTGTAGAAGTCCTAGAAAAGCGTTATAGTATTCTAAGGACAATATATTACAATCAGCCTATAGGAAGACGTGTTTTAGCAAATCAATTAGATCTTGGTGAAAGAATTGTAAGAAACGAAATAAATTTTTTAAAATCTCAAAATTTAATTGAAATTAATACACCAGGAATGACTGTTACAGAAGAAGGGGAAGAAATAGTTGATAAACTTAAAGAATTTATTCATGAAATAAAAGGTTTATCAGATATTGAAGAAAACATAAAAAATTTCCTTGGATTAAAAGAAGTAATAATAGTTCCAGGAGATGTAGAAAAAAGCAAGACTATCTTAAAGGAAATTGGAAAAGCTACAGCTCAGTGTTTAAAATCTATAATAGAAGATAACAATATTATAGCTATAACTGGTGGAAACACCATAAAAGAGTTTGTTGAAGCTATGCCAAAGATTAACAAGGTTTCTAATATTCTTGTTGTTCCAGCTAGAGGCGGAATGGGAAGAAAAGTTGAAATACAAGCAAGTACATTAGCTGCATCTTTAGCTAAAAAGTTAAATGGTGCCTATAAATTGCTTCATATTCCAGAAAATCTAAGCTTAAATCTCTTAGATACCTTATTAAAAGAAAAAGAAATAAAAGAAGTAATAGATAATATACATAAAGCAAATATTTTAATATATGGTATTGGTGAAGCCTTAGTAATGGCTGAAAAAAGAGATGTATCAAGTGATGAATTTAATAAGCTTAAATCTTTAGGAGCTGTTGGAGAAGCCTTTGGATGTTATTTTAACAAAGATTCTAAAGTAGTTTCAGAAAATACTTCAATTGGAATAAATATTAATGAAGCAAGAAAAATTAACACACATATTGCAGTGGCTGCTGGGGAAAATAAAGTAGATGCTATTATTGCAACCATGATGAATAATCATAATGCCATATTAGTCACCGATGAAGCTGCTGGAATAAAGATTATGGAGTTCATCAAAGAACACAATAAATTAGCTTAAAATTTTTAAAATTTTAAATATAACTATTTTTAGGAGGTAATTGCAAATGGTAAATGTAGCAATTAATGGTTTTGGAAGAATAGGAAGATTAGCATTAAGATTAATGATTGAAAACCCAGAATTTAACGTGGTAGCAATCAACGACTTAACAGATGCTAAGACTTTAGCTCACTTATTTAAATATGACTCTTCTCAAGGAAGATTCAACGGTGAAATCGAAGTTAAAGAAGGAGCTTTCGTTGTTAACGGAAAAGAAATCAAAGTTACAGCTGAAAGAAATCCTGCAGACTTACCATGGAAAGAATTAAACGTTGACGTAGTATTAGAATGTACTGGATTCTTCACTTCTCAAGAAAAAGCTGGTTTACACTTACAAGCTGGTGCTAAGAAGGTTGTTATTTCAGCTCCTGCAACTGGAGACATCAAGACTGTTGTTTACAACGTAAATAATGATATATTAGATGGAAGTGAAACAGTTGTTTCAGGTGCTTCATGTACTACAAACTGTTTAGCTCCAATGGCTAAAGTATTAAACGATAAGTTCGGAATTCAAAAAGGATTCATGACTACAATCCATGCTTACACTAATGACCAAAATACATTAGATGGTCCTCATGGAAAAGGTGACTTAAGAAGAGGTAGAGCTGCTGCTGCTAACATCGTTCCAAACTCAACTGGAGCTGCTAAAGCAATTGGTTTAGTTATTCCAGAATTAAAAGGAAAATTAGATGGTGGTGCTCAAAGAGTTCCAGTTACTACAGGTTCATTAACTGAATTAGTTGTAACTTTAGACAAGAAAGCTACTGTAGAAGAAATTAACGCTGCTATGGCTGCTGCTGCAAACGAATCATTTGGTTACACTGAAGATGAAATAGTTTCATCAGACGTAATCGGAATCACTTACGGTTCATTATTCGATGCAACTCAAACAAAAGTTATGACAGTTGGAGAAGAGCAATTAGTAAAAGTTGCTGCTTGGTACGATAACGAAATGTCATACACTAACCAATTAATAAGAACTTTAAAGTACTTCGTAACTAGATAATTAAATAGTTAGTAATACTTAAAATAGAGCATTAATTATGGGTCTGGTTTTATAGAAAATCTATGAGGCCAGACCTATTTTAAATTAAGAATAGATACTTAAAGGTGCTGTCGCACAATTAAAAATTAATAAAGGCGGCTTCATGCTTATAAATATAAATGAAACATAAAAGTTTCAAAAAATAAATTAAGAGGTGAAATCAATGAGCTTTAATAAGAAAACTATAGAAGATATCGATGTTAAAGGCAAAAAGGTTTTAGTAAGATGTGACTTCAATGTGCCACTAAAAGATGGTGTTATCACTGATGAAAATAGATTAAATGGTGCATTACCAACTATAAACTATTTAATAGAAAATGGTGCAAAAGTTATCCTTTGCTCACACTTAGGAAAAGATGCTTCTAAATCTTTAGCTCCAGTTGCTAAGAGATTAAGCGAAATGCTAAACAAAGAAGTAGTTTTTGCTAGAGATGAAGAAGTAGTAGGAGCTAACGCTAGAGCTGCTGTAGAAGCTATGAAAGATGGCGATGTTGTATTATTAGAAAATACAAGATGCAGAAAAGAAGAAACTAAGAACGTAGAAGATTTCTCTAAGGAATTAGCTTCTTTAGCAGATATATTTGTTAACGATGCATTTGGTACAGCTCACAGAGCTCACTGCTCAACTGTAGGAGTTACAGATTACTTAGATACAGCTGTATGTGGATACTTAATTCAAAAAGAATTAAAGTTCTTAGGAGAAGCTGTTAATAATCCAGTTAGACCATTCGTAGCTATATTAGGTGGAGCTAAGGTTTCAGATAAGATAGCTGTAATCAACAACTTATTAGAAAAAGTTGATACATTAATCATCGGTGGAGGAATGGCTTACACATTCTTAAAAGCTCAAGGATACGAAGTTGGATCTTCTTTAGTAGAAGCTGATAGAATTGACTACGCTAAGGAAATGATCGAAAAGGCAGCTGCTAAGGGTGTTAAGTTCTTATTACCAGTTGACCACAGAATTGCTGCAGAATTCAAAGATGTAGAAGCAGTAGTTACAGAAGATCAAAACATCCCAGCAGGAAACATGGGATTAGATATCGGACCTAAGACTGAAACTTTATATGCTGATGCAATTAAAGATGCTAAAACAGTTATTTGGAACGGACCTATGGGAGTATTCGAATTTGATAACTTCAATAAGGGAACAATTGCAGTTGCTAAAGCTATGGCTGATGCAGATGCAACAACAGTTATCGGTGGAGGAGACTCAGCTGCCGCTGTTAATATCTTAGGATTTGGAGACAAGATGACTCACATCTCTACAGGTGGTGGAGCTTCTCTAGAATTCTTAGAAGGTAAGGCTTTACCTGGAATAGAAGCACTAAATAATAAATAAAAACAAGTTTTATTTATTAATGAAAGAATGAAAAAATGAAAGAATGAAAGAATGGAAATGATTAAAAGCATGGTATTCTAAAAAGAGATTTTTATTTTATTATTTAACGTTGTTGAATAATAACCTTAATTTTTTAATTTCTTAATTCTTTCATTCTTCCAATTAATAATAATACGGGGTGATTTAAATGAGAAAACCAATAATAGCTGGAAACTGGAAGATGCATTATACTCCAGCTGAGGCTGTAAAAGTTGTAGAAGAATTAAAACCATTAGTAGCTAATGCTACATGTGATGTTGTAGTATGTCCTACTTTTGTTTGTTTAGATGCTGTTTTAAAAGCAGTTGAAGGATCAAACATTAAAGTTGCTGCTCAAAACATGCACTTTGAAGAAAAGGGAGCTTTCACAGGAGAAGTTGCTCCAGGAATGCTTGAAGCTATGGGAGTTAGCTATGTTGTATTAGGACATAGTGAAAGAAGAGAATACTTCAATGAAACAGATGAAGCTTTAAACAAGAAAGTTAAAGCGGCATTTGCTCATAACTTAACTCCAATCCTTTGCTGTGGAGAATCTTTAGAGCAAAGAGAAAACGGAACAACTAATGATGTTGTTGGAGCACAAATTAAAGCTGATTTAGAAGGATTATCTAAAGAATTAGCAGAAAAAGTTGTTGTTGCTTACGAACCAATCTGGGCAATCGGAACTGGAAAAACTGCTACAAACGAGCAAGCTAATGAAACAATTATGGCTATAAGAGCTGTATTAGCAGAAATGTTTGGAAAAGAAGTTGCTGATAAGATAAGAATTCAATATGGTGGATCAGTTAAGCCAAACACAATTAAAGATCAAATGGCTATGTCTGACATAGATGGAGCTTTAGTTGGTGGAGCTAGCTTAGTTGCTGCAGATTTCTCACAAATAGTTAACTTTTAATTAATTAAAGCTGTGCAATAATTATTAGATAATTATTACACAGCTTTTTAATTTATAAAAAGTATAGCTATGAAAAGTAAAGTGAAACAGAATAAAACGAAATACAATGAAATAGATAGATACAGAAAGTTAAATTTTTTTGTAATGATAAAGATAAAAAGTAAATATATTTATAGAATTTAGGTGAAATTCAAGTGATTGTATTATTAATTAATAATTATTATCAAAAATATTTTCTTGCAAAGGTTTAACTGGCTTGTACATTTATTGTTAAAATGAAGTAATTGTAGTATAATAAAGGTGAAATTAAAGAAAGATAATATTATATAAGTTGTGGTAGATATTTTGCATTAATTGAATTGTAGTTTAATTTAATAGCGTTTAAGTAAAGTAAGTATTTTAGAGACTTATATAAAGACTAAAATATATATGATTTCAATCTTATTATTTCATTTAAATAAGTTTAATAATTTTAACTTTATAATACATAAATAATATAGATTTAATTGATACATATATATAAGTATTGTCAATATAATTTCAAATATAGATTAAGTAAATTTTGGAGGGAATTATGGCGAAAAAACCTGTAATGTTAATGATATTAGATGGATTTGGAATAGCTCCAAAGTCAGATGGAAATGCTGTAGAAGCAGCACAAAAACCAAATTACAATAGATTAATGACTAAATACCCAAGCACACAATTACAAGCTAGTGGATTATTTGTTGGATTACCTGATGGACAAATGGGTAACTCAGAAGTAGGACATTTAAATATTGGTGCTGGAAGAATTATATATCAAGAATTAACAAGAATAACTAAGGAAATAGAAGAAGGCGGATTCTTTAAGAATGAAGCTTTAACATTAGCAGTAGAAAATGCTAAGAAAAACAACTCTGCACTACATTTATTAGGATTATTATCAGATGGTGGAGTTCACTCACATATTGATCACTTAAAAGGACTATTAAGATTAGCTAAAGATGCTGGATTAACTAAGGTATATGTTCATGCATTTATGGATGGTAGAGACGTTCCACCTTCATCAGGAAAAGATTTCATAGTTGAAATCGAAAAGTACATGAAGGAAATTGGAGTAGGTAAAATAGCTACTGTATCTGGAAGATACTATGCAATGGATAGAGATAACAGATGGGAAAGAGTAGAACTAGCTTACAATGCAATGGTTCTAGGAAAAGGTGAAATTTCTTCATCTGCAGTAGAAGCTATTGATAAGTCTTACCATGATAATAAGACTGACGAATTTGTATTACCATCAGTAGTAGATTCAGAAGGAACTATTAAAAATGGAGACTCAGTAATATTCTTTAACTTTAGACCAGATAGAGCTAGAGAAATAACTAGAGCTATTAATGATAAGGAATTTGCTGGATTTAATAGAGAAGCTTTAGATTTAACATTTGTAACTTTAACTCAATATGACAAGACTTTAGAAGGAGTTAATGTTGCTTACAGACCAGAAGGCATTAACAATACTTTAGGAGAATATGTTTCAAATAAAGGATTAAATCAATTAAGAATTGCTGAAACTGAAAAGTATGCACACGTTACATTCTTCTTTAACGGTGGAGTTGAAAAAGAATATCCAGGTGAAGATAGAGCATTAATTGCATCTCCTAAGGTTGCAACTTATGACTTAAAGCCTGAAATGAGTGCTCATGAAGTAACAGATGAATTACTTAAGAGATTAGATGAAGATAAGTATGATATGATTATCCTTAACTTTGCTAACCCAGATATGGTTGGTCATACTGGAGTTATGGAAGCGGCAGTTAAGGCTATAGAAACTGTTGATGGATGCCTAGGTAAGATTGCAGATAAGATCTTAGAAAAAGATGGAACTTTATTTGTAACTGCAGACCATGGTAATGCAGAGATCATGATTGATTTCTCAACAGGAAACCCATTCACAGCTCATACAACTGACCCAGTTCCATTTATATGGGTATCAAACAATACTGAAGGTAGAAGCTTAAAAGAAGGAAAACTTGCTGATATAGCTCCTACAATGTTAAATGAAATGGGATTAGATAAACCAGCTGAAATGACTGGAGAATGTTTAATAGTAAATAACTAATTGTTATAGAAGCGTAGCTTAAGGCTGCGCTTTTTATTTTTTTAATTTTTATTGAAAATAGGATACTTTAAGAAGAATGACTGGAAGATTTTAAGATTAATTTAACAAATATTAACAGAGATTATGGACAAGACATCTTTATGTATGTATACTTAGTTTTATAAAAGAAAACGTTTTAAAAAGGGGGGAGAAGAAATGAGTAATTATATAGTCTTTGATATAGGTGGATCATCAGTAAAATGGTCTGTAATTAATAACGAAGCTATTATATTAATTAGTGGAAAAATAGAGATATCTGAAACTATAGAAGGATTTTTTTATGATTTATCTAGTAAGGTAAATGAACTAAAGGAAAAATATAGCCTAGAAGGTATTGCATTAAGTGCACCTGGAGCAGTAGATAATGAAACAGGAATTATTGGAGGGATGAGTGCATTACCATATATACATGGACCTAATTTTAAAGAAGTATTAAATAAAATGACAGGACTACCAGTTGAAATAGAAAATGACGCAAATTGTGCGGCATTAGGGGAATGTTGGATTGGAGCGGCTAAGAATGAAAATGATTGTGCTTTTGTTGTTTGTGGAACAGGGATAGGTGGGGCATTAGTAAAAGATAAAAAAATACATTCAGGTGTTCATAAACATGGAGGAGAATTTGGATATTGCTTAGTAGATATAGATGTTCATAACCAAAAATATTTATCATGGAGTAGAGCTGGTTCAACTTTTGCAGTAACAAAATTTATTGCAGATAGAAAAGGAATAAGTATGGATAACTTCAATGGTATAAAAGCCTTTGAGTTATATGATAATGGTGATGAAATAGCTGTAGAAGAAGTAAATAAATTTTTTAGATATATGGCTATAGGTATATTTAATATTCAATATACCTACGATCCAGAGGTTATAGTTTTAGGTGGTGCTATTTGTGAAAGAAAGGGATTCTTAGAGGAAGTAAATAAAAAGATAGATGAAATTAAGAATTCCAATTCAGATGCTAAAATAAGACCAGTAGTTAAGATTTGTAAGTATGGAAATGATGCAAATAAATTAGGTGCTTTATATAACTTTTTACAAAAGCAAAATTTAATATAATTACAAAGGATAATGAGAATAAATAATAAAATGATTAAGAAATGTTTTAATATATAGATTTGATAGAAGGTGTATGAGTATATAATTTGATTTACTTATGCACCTTTTTTATTAGATTAATTTAATGAAGTTTAAAAGAATGATACAAATATAGTCAAATTAAGAAAAGATATATAAATAAAGTTTAAATTCGTATAAAATTTAGTTTCGATTTATTTTTAGAAATAATTACGTATATATAAAACTACATTTAACTAAGAAATAATATGGTATAATTTACTAGAGAAATGTTATATTAATAAATAGTTATTATTCCAAATTTTATTTTTATGACTATAATAATTATTTAGATTTCGAAGGGGAAAGGGATACGATGGATAAGCTTTATGAGAATCAGTTTAATAATAAATCAATAGATATAGATGAAAGGTTTTTAAGGGTTTTTAGAGGCAGAGCTATGAAAAATATTGCTATTGGCTTTATGTTTACTTTATTTACTTTTAATTTTTTATGGTTACAGTACATATTACCAACATTAGCAGCAGTGCTTTTATATATTGGCTTCCGTGATTTAAGAAAGGAAAACAAAACTCTTAAATTAGCTTGGAAATTTTCTATTATAAATATGGCATTTAATGTATTAAGCTTGATATATAAAAGTACACCTTTAAGTGTCAATTTTAACAATGTTTTTTTATCAGCATTAATATTAATAGTCTTTCATATTACTTTTCTTATTATTTTTAGAAAAGGTATAAGAGAAGTTTTTAGTAAAGCTAATGTGGAGCATAAAAAAGATCCTATTATGAGATTAATAATTTGGAGGATTATAGTTACAATAATTGCTATAACAGAATTAGGTCAAATTTGGTTTATTTCTATTCCTATGATTATATATTACTTCTATATAATTAGATTGCTATATAAATTAAGTTATGATATTGAAAGTATCAATTGTATGACTTCAAATACCAAAATAAGATTTAGTAATAAAAGTTTGATATTGGGATATATTACAAGCTGTATTTTCTTAGTTGCAATTAGCTGTGTTCTATCTAATCATATTAGATTAGATTCTGTTGAAGTAACACCTGTTAAGGAATATAGTAATAGAAATTTGTTAATAGATGAAGGAATTCCATTGAAAATTGTTAGAGATATTATAGATGAAGATATGGCTGTCCTTAAGGATATAGTAAATATAGAGACAGTTAATATTGATTTTGATTTCGATAATGATACAGAAAAGGATTTAGAAGCAATAACTATATTTATTGAACTTAAGTATAATGAAATGTATGCAATTGAATACTTTGATTGGGGAGATAATGGACCTTATTGGCAAGATGGAATTGCCATTAGTAATTCAAGAGAGTTAGAGCTTATAAATGGAAGATTAATATATGAAAATAAAGGTATAAACTACGCTTCAGCAATACCTAGATTAAATGGAGGAATAGTAGGAAGCACTGATATTTTTGGTCAGTTAAGTCAAGAAAATAAAATAACAGGAACAATAAATTATCCTCTTAACTCTAAAGAACAAAGAGGTTATATTTTCTACAAAATAAATATGGAAGAAGGTGCATTATTGGGAACGAATATAGCAGACTATATGCACTATAGCCATCCTTTTAGAATTCCTTATACAGAAATTGAAAAAAGTAATTTAAGTTTTAGTAATAATTTAAGACAAAATGCATCCAATTATAGGACTAAAAGTAGGATAGAGTTAGAAAAACAGAATAGTTTATAAGAGTATGATATTACAAAGTGAATCAAAACTATTCATATAGAGGGAGGCAAGTTTTAATGGAGTTTTTAATAAGACCAATAGAAGTTGGAGACGGCAAAGGAGTAAATGCCCTTAGGCGTATGCCAGGGGTATTTGAAAATATACTTGGGATTCCATCAGAAAGAGTAAAACGTAATGAAGATTTCATTATGAATATGGACGGGAACCAACACCAATTTGTAGCTGTAGTTCAAAATAAAAATGGTGAAGAAGAAATAATAGGAACGGCAGGATTAACTATAAATTCAAACCCACGTTTACGTCATAGCGGTGGCATTGGAATTATGATTCATAAAGATTATCAAAATATGGGGGTTGGCACTGCTTTAATGGAAGCTCTACTTGATGTTGCTGATAATTGGCTAATGCTTATTCGCGTTGAGTTAGGAGTGTTCGAAGATAATAAAAGAGCCATTCATCTTTATGAAAAGCTTGGTTTTAAAAAAGAAGGTCTTAAACGTCTAGCAGCTATAAGAAATGGAAAATATGAAAATGAATACTTAATGGCAAGAATTAATCCATCATATATCAAAGAATAAATATGTAGATTATTATATTATCAATAAAAAGGAAAACTATAATAATTATAGTAGTCTAGATTTATAAATACTAATTTGGAGTATTACTAATGTATATTTTAATAAAAGATTATTATAAATACTGCACCAGTCGGAAATGAGAATGCAGTATTTTTATTTTATTTAAATATATTCAATAATTAGAGTTGATTCTTAGATTGTTAATAATGGACTTCTCTGACAATTTGAGCAACATTAATTTAGAAAAATATGGTACACTTAATTATTACTGGAAGATAATTATAATTAATAAGGAGGAGGAAAATGAACTTAAATCGGTTTTCTATTCTAACAATTATATTTGGGATACTTTGTATTGTTTCCATGATATTTTACTTTTTTAATAAGTTAGACAGTAATTATATAGTTTTAATGCTTGGATTAACTCAGTTATTTAGTGGATTAAGTCACATAAAAACATCTAAAAGTTTAGATGGAAAAGAAGGATATAATGGCAATAAGATAATTGGAGTTGTAATTTCAATTATGGGACTATTTTTAGTGATTGCTTCTTGTATTAAAATATTAGAAAAGTAATAAATTTATTAGTAGAAATACTTATGTTCATTTTATGACTTCCTAAGTTCTAGATCGTGTCAGGGGGAGGGGGATATAATATCTTTCACAGAATTATATTTTGAATATCAAAACATTTGACAATGGAATAAATCGAATATATAATATCAGTACAAAATGAAATTTAGGAGTTGAAAAGTATGAGTATAAAATTAATTACGGATTCAGCATGTGATTTATCTATAGATTATATAAGAGAAAATAATATTGATGTAGCATCTTTAATGGTTAATTTAGATGGAGAGTTTATTCTTGATGATCTAGGACAAACTTTAAGCCATAAAGATTTTTATAAAAAAGTGAAAGAGGGAGCTATGCCTTCAACTACACAAGTTAATGTGGGAACTTTCCATGAGCTCTTTGAAAGATATGTTAAGGAAGGTAAGACTATTTTATATATTGGATTATCATCAGGCTTAAGTGGTACAGTTAGCAGTGCAGTAACAGCTAGAAAGATGATATTAGAAGAATATCCAGAAGCAAGTATTAGTATATTAGATTCTCTAAGTGTATCTGTAGGAGAAGGTATATTAATATATAAGGCTGTGGAAATGATAAAAAATAATAAGACTGTTGAAGAAATAGTTAACTATTTAGAATCAATAAAGAGAAAAGTTATCCATGGAATCACTGTAGATGATTTAAATCATTTAAAGAGAGGTGGACGTATCTCTGGGGCAGTTGCAGTAGTTGGTGGATTGCTTGGAATAAAGCCAACTTTAAAAATTGATAATGATGGTGGTGTAGTGCCTGGGGAAAAACTAAAAGGTAGAAAAAAAGCTCTAAAGTATTTAGTTAATCAAATTAAAGAAAAGGGAGAAAATATAGAAGATCAAGCTATATTTATTGCCCATGCAGATTGTTTAGAAGATGCATTAACTGTTAAAGAAATGATATTAAGTGAGTATAATGTTAAGGATGTAATAATCAACTCAATTGGAGCAGTTATTGGAACTCATGGAGGACCTGGAACTCTAGGGGTTGTATTTATAGGTAATGAAAGATAATTTAAGATGCTAGAAATAATGGAATAATTAAAAATGAAAAATTTAAAGAATAAAAGAATTGTTGATAAAGTTTTTTAGTAGCACTGAAAGAATTACATAAATAATCATTAATTTTTAATTATTAACTAGGCTGTTTTTTGAAACAGCCTTTTTTGTGCTTTTATATTTCTCACAAAGGATAATTTAACGCATAAACTAATTACGGGTTGTTATATTTGTAACATTAAAAATAAATTAAAAGATTGAATCACTTTTTAAGGTTTCTGTAAATAATCTATAAGAATAAATAAAAGGCAATTATGTTTTTAAGATAATATTACTCTTAATAGTAAAAAGGTTTAATAATAAATTTAAGTCAATAGCACTTTCAATACTAATTAATAATAAAAACTTTCAAATAAAAATAGAAGTTAAAAATAGGAAGAACTCTATTGACAAAAATAAACAGTATATATAAAATATAGAATATAAGAAATAAAACATATCGGAATAGTAGGAATAGCGAAGCGGGAGTAATGAAAGGTTTAGGAAAAACAAAGAGAGAAGAAAATTGTATTTTAGTTTACGTATTGTGAACTTAACTGATTTTACAATGGGGGAATGTAAATGGACATAGATTTTAATTTTATTAGAGAGATTATACCTACATTTATGCAAGGTACAATTATGACTGTAAAGCTTGCAGTAGTTTCTATAATTTTATCTATTACAATTGGGCTATTAATAGAAACAGCAAGATATTTTAATTTAAAGATTTTAACTATAATTTCTAAGGTGTATATAGAATTCTCAAGAAATACGCCTTTGCTAATTCAAGTTTTTTTTCTTTATTATGGATTAACTAAGTTTGGTATAAAGCTTAGTGGTTTTGCTTGTGGAGTAATAGGACTAGCCTTTTTAGGAGGAGCTTATATGGCTGAAAGCTTTAGAGGAGGAGTTCAAGCTGTTTCAAAATCTCAAATTGAAAGTGGAGAAGCTTTAGGGCTTAGTAAGAAGCAAATATTAACGAGTATCATACTGCCAATTAGTTTTTCAATTTCAATACCATCGATAGTAGCTAATGCTATTTTTTTAGTTAAGGAAACATCAATTATTGCATCAATTGCAGTAGCAGAGCTTATGTTTGTAACTAAGGATGTTATTGGAATGTACTATAAGACAAGTGAAGCATTAATATTAGTAGTTATATTTTATCTTATTATCTTACTTCCAATCTCAATATTTAGTAGATTTCTAGAAAGGAGGTTAAGGTATGGGGAATTTGGCAAATAATGCAATATTTAATATAGATAATTTAAAAAGATTAATGGAGGGACTAGCTGTAACATTAAATATAGCTTTAGTTTCAGTAATACTATCAACTATTTTAGGAATTTTATTTGGAATCATTATGACTAGTAAAAACAAGGTTATTAAAAGCATTTCCTTTATATACCTTGAAAGTATAAGGATTGTACCTATAATGGTATGGCTTTTTATATTTTACTTTGGAATACCTAAAGTTTTAAATATCCATATAGATTCAATATTAGTTGGATATATAGTTTTCACATTATGGGGAACGGCTGAGATAGGAGATTTAGTAAGAGGTGCAATAACCTCTATTCCTAAAATATATTATGAATCTGCTATGGCATTATCTTTAAATAAGGTAAAAACTTATAGATTTATTATAATTCCAATAAGTATAAGGAGGGTTTTGCCTGGAATAATCAATTTAACTACAAGAATGATTAAGACCACTACTTTAATGACCTTAATAGGTACAGTAGATTTAGTTAAAGTTGGCCAGCAAATTATTGAAAGATCTATTTTAACAGAGCCTCTTACTCCATTTTGGATTTATGGCTTTATGCTAATAATTTATTTTATTATTTGCTTCCCTATTTCATTAGGGGCAAAAGCTCTTGAAAGAAAGTTAAACTAAGGGGGAGAAGAATTATGAGTGAAGATGTTTTATTAAAGGTAAAAGGCCTGGAAAAGAAATATGGAGATATAGAAGCTTTAAAAGGAATAGATTTAGAAGTTAAAAAAGGCGAAGTTGTAGTAGTACTTGGACCTTCTGGCTGTGGAAAAAGTACATTTTTAAGATGTATAAATGGCTTAGAGGAAATAAGTAAGGGAGAAATCCATCTTGAAGGCTATGGTTTACTAGGGAAAGAGATACCTTTTGAAAAGGTAAGAGGAATAGTAGGGATGGTTTTTCAAAGCTATGAATTATTCCCTCACTTAAATGTAATAAATAATATACTTCTTGGGCCAACTAAGGCTCAAAATAGAAAAAAGGAAGAAGCAGAAAAACAAGCAGATGAATTACTTAATAGAGTAGGTTTATTTAATAGAAAATTTTCTTATCCAAGAGAATTATCAGGAGGTCAAAAGCAAAGAATTGCAATAGTAAGAGCTTTATGCATGAACCCCGAAATAATGCTTTTTGACGAAGTTACAGCAGCTTTAGATCCAGAAATGGTTAGAGAGGTATTAATGGTATTATTAGAGCTTGCAAAGAATGGAATGACTATGATAGTTGTAACTCATGAATTAGAATTTGCAAAGCATGTAGCGGATAAGATAGTTTTTATGGAAGAAGGAAAATTAGTAGAAGTAACTACTCCTAAAGAATTCTTTAATAATCCAAAAACTGAAAGGGCTAAAAGCTTTTTAGCATCTTTTGATTTATATAAATAAGCAATAAGTAATAAAATATTAAAAATATAAAAAGGGATGGTGTAAATAAAATGAAGAAACTATTATCAATAATTTTAACAATTGTATTAGCAGTGGGGGCGCTAGTTGGATGTAGTCAAAATCCTGCGGAAAATCAGTCATCAATTGATAAAATAAAGGCTGAAGGAAAAGTAAGAATTGGAGTATTTAGTGATAAACCTCCATTTGGATTTGTTGATGAAAAGGGTGAAAATCAAGGCTATGATGTATATTTAGCAAAGAGAATAGCTAAGGATTTACTTGGGGATGAAAACAAGGTTGAATATGTATTAGTTGAAGCTGCTAATAGAGTAGAATACTTAGAATCAAATAAAGTAGATATAATCCTTGCAAACTTTACTGTAACTCCAGAAAGAAAAGAAAAAGTTGACTTTGCAAATCCTTATATGAAGGTTGCTTTAGGGGTAGTATCATCAGATGGATCACCTATTAAATCAGTGGAAGAATTAAAGGGGAAAAAGCTTTTAGTTAATAAAGGAACTACAGCAGAAAGCTACTTTACTAAAAATCACCCAGATATAGAATTAATTAAATATGAACAAAATACAGAAACTTTTGCAGCTTTAACAGATGGTAGAGGAGATGCTTTAGCTCATGACAATACTTTATTATTTGCTTGGGCAAAAGAAAATCCAGGATATACAACTTATATTACTTCATTAGGTGATGAGGATACAATTGCTCCAGCCGTTAAAAAGGGAGATACTGAACTTTTAGAATGGTTAAATAAGGAAATAGATACTTTAACTAGTGAAGGATTCTTTAAGGAAGCCTTTGAAAAGACTTTAGTTCCAGCTTATGGAGATACTGTAAAACCAGAATCAGTTATTTTTGAATAAAGATTTGTTATAATATTTCCAAGGAAATAATAGTATATAGTAATAATAATTTTTGGGGAGAGTTTTATGCCTAGAAGCTATTCTTATTCAGCAGATTTTGATTCAGAAACGGAGGAACTTTTTAAAAGTGCTGAATTTCTTGGGGAGGGTCATAATGGAATAGTTTATGAACTTCCAGGAAATAAAGCAATTAAGATCTTTAAGGAGTCAAAATGTTGCAAGGAAGAAGGAGAAATCCTTAAAAAGGTTAGTAGATCAAAATACTTCCCTAGATTGTACAATATAGGTAGTTTTTATATGGTAAGAGACAAGGTTCATGGGAATAGGTTAGATCATTATATTAAGAAAAAAGGTTTTAATTATGAAATATCAGAAAGCTTATATTATTTAATTGAAGAGTTTAAAAATTTGAAATTTGTTAAACTTGATGCTAGATGCAGAGATATTTATATAACAAATGATAATAAAGTTATGGTAATAGATCCTAAGCAATGCTATAAAAAGAAAGTAAGCTATCCAAGACATCTTATGAAGGGCCTTGATAAAATTGGAGTATTAGATAGTTTTCTTGAAGATATAAATATTATAGATAAGAAGGTAGCAAAAAATTGGAGAAAAAAATACAATCAGTATTTACAAAATAGAGATGATGAAAAATAGTGATTATCTTAGCTGTCTTTGAAATAGCTTTGTTAAATGAGTTGCCAGAATGGTAGCTCATTTTTCAGTTAATAATAAAGATAGAGAAGGTGTTATTTAAGAAGGATTTTCTATAAAGTAGTCTGTTGCAGAAAACGCATTTCTTGATTGGAAGATAATACTTTAATATGATTTTATGACCTACTATTATATGGTGAAATTTTAACTTATGTATTTCTAGTAAAGTGATTTATTAAGTGAAATTACAAATAATGAATTACTAAAGTATCAATTATCGTAACATTATAGAAGAAAATAAGGTATAATTACATTAATATACCTGTATTTACAATGTTTATGTATATAATCATTAATTAATGTAAGCAAAATACTTATAATACGGATTTAAAATAAATTTAATAATAGGGTAATTGTTTACATAAGTAAATACGTATTGAAATATATGGGCAAAGTGGTATAATAATAGTGAAAATGTGATAATGATTATTATTTGCTAAAAAATGTTATTTATTTTAAATTTTTCTTAGTATTTATGCTTTTATGAATAATTCTGTCGCTGATAGAAATAATAATAATGGTATGAATAGAAAAAGGTAAATAGTAACATTAAAATAAAGGAGGAATAAACGTGAAAAATTATAACGAAATAGTAGATGTTGTGGCTAGACAAATTCTTGACTCAAGATGTTTCCCAACAGTAGAAGTAGAAGTATACTTAGAAGATGGTACTGTAGGAAGAGCAGCTGTTCCATCAGGAGCATCAACTGGTATGTATGAAGCAGTTGAATTAAGAGATGGAGATAAGAGCCAATACTTAGGAAAAGGTGTTTTAAAGGCAGTTCAAAACGTTAATGATACAATTGCTGAAGAGTTAATTGGATGTAACGTATATGATCAACCATACATCGATAAGTTACTTATTGAATTAGATGGAACTCCAAACAAAGCTAAGTTAGGTGCTAACGCTATCTTAGGTGTTTCATTAGCTGTTGCTAATGCTGCTGCTAAATCTTTAGATTTACCATTATACCAATATGTTGGTGGAGTAAATGCTAAGGTTTTACCAGTTCCAATGATGAACATAATCAATGGTGGATCTCATGCTGATAACTCAGTAGATTTACAAGAATTCATGGTAATGCCAGTTGGAGCTAAGACTTTCAGCGATGCATTACAAATGTGTGCTGAAGTTTACCATACATTAAAGAAAACTTTACACGATAAAGGATATTCAACAGCTATCGGTGATGAAGGTGGATTTGCTCCAAACCTTAAGTCAAACGAAGAAGCTATTGAAGTTATCATAGAAGCTATAACTAAAGCTGGATACAAAGCTGGAGAAGATATGTTCATAGCTATAGATGCTGCTTCATCTGAATATTACAAAGATGGAAAGTATGTATTAGAACATGAAGGAAAGACTTTAACTGCAGCTGAAATGGTTGATTTCTTAGAAGCTTGGGTTGATAAGTATCCAATTATCTCAATCGAAGATGGTATGGCTGAAGAAGACTGGGAAGGTTGGAAGCTAATCACTGAAAGATTAGGTAAGAAAGTTCAATTAGTTGGAGACGATCTATTCGTTACTAACACTGAAAGATTAGAAAGAGGTATTGACTTAGGAGTTGGTAACTCAATCTTAATTAAGTTAAACCAAATCGGTACTTTAACTGAAACTTTAAATGCTATCGAAATGGCTAACAGAGCTGGATACACAGCAGTAATTTCTCACAGATCAGGAGAAACTGAAGATACTACTATAGCTGATTTAGTTGTAGCTGTTAATGCTGGTCAAATTAAGACTGGTGCTCCTGCAAGATCTGAAAGAGTTGCTAAGTACAACCAATTAATAAGAATTGAAGAAGAATTAGATGATGTTGCTGAATACAGAGGAAGAAGAGCATTCTTTAACATAAAGAAATAGTTTTATTCTTAATAAGCAATAAGAATTAAAATAGGAGATATAATAAGATTTATTAGTTTAAATCTGTTATATCTCCTTTTAGTATTTTAGAGGCTTTTAGTTAATAATAAGTTGTAATAAAGTTTTTATAACTTATTAAGTTATATTTTATGTATAAAATATTTTGGACATGAAATTGCATACTCAACTTATATACAAATAAAAAACATATGATTTCAAGTGCTGTGCTGTACTTTATAATTATATTTACTTAAAGTTACATAAGATGTAGATTATTTATTGAAATACATATAGAATAAAAATGTTTAATTTAATTATATTTGACAATAGTTACTTGTAAAATTATCATCATTATGATAAGATAACCTTATGTAAATACGACCATTTATATCTAGTTGGGAGGTATAGCGATGAAGAATCTTTTATTAGTGTTAGAAGCAGTGTTAGGACTAGTAATTATAATATCAGTATTATTGCAACCAAGTAAAACAGATGCATTAAGCGGATTGATTCAAGGAAGTAGAACTGAAACATTCTTCTCTAGGAATAAGGCTAAGACAAAGGAAGCTATGTTGTTAAAGTTAACGATTGTTACGATGGCTTTATTTGCCGTTAATACAATAGCTTTAAATTTAATATAGGGATTTAAATGAGCTGCTTAAATTATTAGTGGCTCTTTTATGTTTTTATGAGGATTTTTAATGTAGCTGTTTCTGTGATAGTCATAGCAGTAAAATTAGAGTTAAAACTACTGATTTTTTATTTGATTTTGCAATAAACTATTAATGTGAATTATAATAATAGTAAGTGGTTCTGTCGCACAATGTAAAATTAAAAATGTATGATAGCTCTTTAATTTTATAAATAAGAATTGAAGGTATATTTAAGTCTATAAATAAGATCTATGTTAGTTTTGAATTTATAAATAAGTACTATATTTTAGGGTTAACTTTATTTTAACTATATAGTATTTATGAACTGGTGATTATAAATAAGAACTATATTTTAAGTTCAACCTTATAAGTAAGATTATAAGTTAGATTTAATTTAAGAAATGGTTAGTTTAAAATTAATGAATAATATAAAAAAACAAGGAGGGTGTTTTTATGGGTATATTTAATGGTTTAATGGGAAATGCTTCTGAAGTGAATCTGGAAAGCTTAAGAAAAGATTATGAAAAGATACTATCGCCAGGGGAGAGTATTGAAAAGGGGTATAAGCTAGTAAGAGACTTGTTTTTATTTACAAATAAGAGATTGATATTAGTAGATAAGCAAGGGGTAACAGGTAAGAAAACAGAATATCATTCAATACCTTACAAATCAATAACTCATTTCAGCATTGAAACATCTGGTCATTTTGATTTAGATGCAGAACTTAAAATCTGGATATCTGGAACTGCATTACCTATTGAAAAGCAATTTAATAGTAGCTTAAATATATATGAATTACAATCTGTTTTAGCAGAGTATTGTCTAAAATAGTGAAAATATAGATTGGTTAAATATTAACATGAAGATAAAAAGAATATTAAATTTGCAGATAAGAAAAAAAGTGAATAAGTTAAATTTAATATAAAGAGAAACTATAGATGATATATATAAAGATAAAATCATAGATAATAAAAGATTATTAAACTTATATATGGATAAAATATAGAAGTATAGGTAAAAAAGATAGGTCTATATTTATAATAAAGGAAGTGAAAAAATGGGAATAAAGCAAACGGTATTAAGTTTTATGAGAGAAGAAGCTTATAGACCAATGGATATTCAAGAATTAGTATCAGTATTTGATATAAATCCTGATGAATATAAGTCTTTTAAAAAAGTTTTAAAAGCAATGGAAAAAGAAGGCTTAATAGTTAGAACTAAGAAGGATAAGTTTGGAGTGCCAGAAAGACTTGGACTTATCAAAGGAAAGTTAGAGGTCCATCAAAAAGGATTTGGATTCTTATTACCAGAAACTGAAGGAGAAAAGGATGTTTTCATACCTAGTTCTTCAATGAATGGTGCTATGAATGGAGATAAGGTATTAGTTCAAATTACAAGAGAAGACTTCAATGGTAAAAAGCGTGAAGGTGAAGTAAGAGAAGTACTAGAAAGAGTAAATTCTAAGATAATTGGTGTTTATGAAGATAGTAGAAACTTTGGCTTTGTTGTACCTGAGGATACTAGAATAAATCAAGATATATTTATATCTAAAAAAGATAGAAATGGTGCAAGTGAAGGCGATATTGTAATTTGTGAAATAGTAAAATGGGGAGATAAAAGAAGAAGCCCAGAAGGAATAGTTAAAGAGGTCCTAGGTAAAAAAGGTGATAAAGGATTAGATATATTAACTATTATTAAGAAATATGGACTGCCAGAAGAATTTTCAGAGAAGGTTCTTAATTATGCAGAAAATATTGAAGAAGAAATAGATGAAAAAGAATATAAAAGAAGATTAGATCTTAGAGATTTAAGAATGGTAACTATAGATGGAGAAGATGCTAAAGACTTAGATGATGCTGTGTCTATAGAAAGGCTTGAAGATGGAAAATTTAAACTTGGAGTTCATATAGCAGATGTATCTCATTATGTACGAGAAAAGAATCCTTTAGATAAGGAAGCATTAAAGAGAGCAACTTCTGTTTATTTAATAGATAGAGTTATTCCAATGTTACCAAAGAAATTATCTAATGGAATTTGTTCATTAAATCCTAAGGTTGATAGACTTGCCTTAAGTTGTTTTATGATTATAGATAACAAGGGTAAGGTTATAAGACATGAAATTCACGAAACTGTAATAAGAACTTCAGAAAGAATGACTTATACAGATGTAACTAAGATTCTTGAAAATAATGATGAAGAACTTATTAAAAGATATGATTATTTAGTAGATGACTTTAAAGCTATGGAAGAGTTATGTACTATTCTTCGTGGAAAGAGATTCAAAAGAGGAGCTATAGACTTTAACTTTGAAGAGTCTAAGATAATATTAAATGACTTAGGTAAGCCAATTGATATAAAGCCATATGATAGAGCTATTGCAAATAGAATAATAGAAGAATTTATGCTAGTTTGTAATGAAACTATAGCTGAGCATATGTATTGGACTAATTTGCCATTTGTATATAGAATTCACGAAGATCCAGATGAAGAAAAATTAGAAAAGTTCAAAGAATTTGTATACAATTTAGGTCATGTAGTTAAGTGGGGACAAGAAACTCACCCTAGAGCCCTTCAAGATATACTAGAAAAGGTTAAGGGTAAGAAAGAGGAAACTGTAGTTAGTACTTTATTACTTCGTTCAATGATGCAAGCTAAGTACTCTCCAGAATGTGTAGGACACTTTGGTCTTGCAGCAAAATACTACTGTCACTTTACTTCACCAATAAGAAGATATCCTGACCTTCAAATTCATAGAATCATTAAGGAACAACTTAATGGTAAGATAGATGAAAAGAGAAGTGCAAAACTATCTGGAATAGTAGAAATAGCATCTAAGCAATCATCAGAAATGGAAAGATTAGCTCAAGAAGCTGAAAGAGAAGTAGATGATTTAAAGAAGGCAGAATATATGCAAGAAAGAATTGGAGAAGAGTTCTCAGCAATTATTTCTTCAGTGACTTCCTTTGGATTATTTGCGGAACTTCCTAATACTATAGAAGGACTTATCCATATTACAGCTTTAGATGATGATTATTATATTTATGATGAAGCTCATCTATGCTTAATAGGGGAAAGAACTAAGAAGGTATATAGATTAGGTGATGAAGTTAAGGTAAAATGTAGTAGAGTAGATATAGACAATAGAGAAGTATATTTTGATTTAATAGAAGAAGATAATAAAGAAGAAATAGTTCCAAGTGAAAAATTAAGTGAAGAAATTCAAAAAGCAAAGGCAGATATACAAAATGATTTAATTGATGAAGAAGAGTAGTTTTAAGATGCGAATAAAACCGCAAATATAAATAGAATATGCTCCATAAGACAAATGGCTGCAAAAAGAAGCTCTAATGCTCGTAAAAACTACTAAGCCAAGAGTTTTGGTAGAGCTCGCATGCGCTTAGACAAACCAACAACTCTAAGACTTAGTAGCTTTTACTTCACCAAGAGCTTCTAATTTTCCGCCATATGCTTATTTCACATATTATATTTATATTTGCTAGTAGTTCAGCATCTAAAATTAAAATTAAGAATTGAAAGAATGAAAGTGCTGTCGCACAATGAAAAAATTAAAGAATGAAAAAATGAAATTTGTGGTGGATATTATGGTAAGAAAGAAAAATAGTAATTCATTAGCTGAAAATAGAAAAGCAAGGCATGATTATTTTGTTGAAGAAACAATTGAAGCTGGAATAGCATTAGTTGGAACAGAAGTAAAATCAATAAGAGCAGGAAAGTGTAACTTAAAAGAAAGTTATGCTGATGTTGAAAATGGAGAAATAACAATTAAAGGTATGCATATTAGTCCTTATGAACAAGGAAATATTTTTAATGTTGATCCATTAAGAGAAAGAAAGCTTTTACTTCATAAAGAGCAAATTTCAAGATTTGCAGGTCTTGTATCTCAACAAGGATTTACTTTAGTGCCACTTTCTTTATACTTGAAAAATGGAAAGGTTAAAGTAGCTCTTGGCTTATGTAGAGGTAAAAAGAATTACGATAAGAGAGATTCTATGCTTGAAAAAGCTCATAAGAGAGATATTGAAAGACAATTAAAGAATTCAACAAGATATTAATTTAAGAATCAGATAAAGTGATTCTTATAGGAACCAATCTAGGTGCATAGCAGTGCTTAGCCCCCACTTTGAGAAGATGGGAGTATTAACAGTGGCAGAGATTGGATAAATAATTTGGATATTAATATTAAATCTAGATATATAAATAGACATATCAAAATAATTACTTTGATATGTCTATTTTTTTATTAAATGAACTTGATACAAACTCCGCTTTCGATGGCAAATTCTTTATCAGCCTTAGTTAACTTACCTGTTTTAATATCTCTATGGAAAATAGTAATATTATGTGTAAGTTGATGAGGGATAATTAAAAACTTTCCACTTGGATCTATAGTAAAGTCTCTAGGATGGGAGCCATTTGTTTCTGTAATTTCAACTAAATTAAGTTTAAAGCTATTTTCATCTATAGAGAATACAGCAATAGAGTCGAAGCCGCGGTTAGATGTATATAAAAATTTTCCGTCTGGTGATATAGAGATTGCAGCTGCATCAGTTTGTCCTCTGAAATCCTCAGGAATAGCTGAAATTCTTTGAATTATATTAAAGGTACTATCTTCAATATTATAAGATAATACAAAAACTTCTGAAGTTAGTTCACTAAGTAAAAATGCAACTTTATTATTTTCATGAAAAGCCATATGTCTTGGGCCTGCTCCATCTGGAAATTTAATAGAACGTAAAGTATCTTCTTTTAAAATTCCATTTTCATAATCATAAACAACAAGTTTATCAATACCTAAATCGATAGCAAGAAGTTTTTCTTCATTAGGAGTAAGACATACAAAATGTGGATGAGGCTTTTCTTGCCTTTCTTTATTTACTCCAGAGCCAGTATGATAATTTCTAGATTTTAAATCACCTATAGAACCATCAGCTAGTAGAGAATAGCAAGATATTTCACCATTATGATAATTTGCAGTAAATAAGAATGAGTTTTTACTATCAGTAATTAAATGACATGGTGAAGCTCCAGTGGAAATCTTGTAATTTAGAAGAGATAAGCTTAAATCCTCATTTATTAAATAAGAAGCAACTCCTCCCTCATTACCTTTCTTTATTATTGAATATAAAAATTTCTTATCTTTAGAAATGGCTAAGTAAGTTGGGTTCCCAATCTCGCTAGCAAGTTCTATAGAGTCTATTTCGCAATTTACATTATTGAAAGAAAATTTATAAATTCCTTTGCTATTTCCTTTAGTATAAGTTCCTATAAAGCCTTTTGAAATAGTATTTATATCTATTAAAAACACCTCCTAAAAAATAGTTTAATTATATAACATTACTGAAAATTAGTTTGATCATATAACATTACTTAAATATACACTTTAATTATATAACATTTATTAGGGGAAATGCTGAAAATATACAATGTTTATTGGAATATATGATTTAAATGTATGATATTTACTGATATATATAAGTTTAAATAATTATAAATAGATAGTGATAGAGTATAAGTTTAAGAAAGAGGTTTAAAAAGAATTTAGAAATGTTATTAAGATAGTATAGATTAATAGGGGGATTTTCATCTAAAATATCACTATTACAGAAAAATGTAGTAAATATGTATGAAGGAGTTTCAAAAAGGGTTATAGAGGTAGATAAAGTGAAGGATTTAACGATTTTATTTAATGAAAACATTTGTATAAAAATTGGATTTTCATAAATAATGAGTAAGTAGAAAATAAATTCTATAAATTTAGGGAGGTAGTATAGAACTTTTTACATTTATAAGAGAAGAGAATTATATCATGTAGAAGGAGTATTAGAAGCATTAAATTAGACTAGTACATATTATTAATAAATTTTTATATATAAATATATGATTAAGAATTGTATGAATATTAAAAAAATGATAAGATAAAAGTATGTTAAAAATAAAACAGGGGGTACAACTATGTATAAAGTTGTTAGTAAGAGGGAGTTAACTGATAATATATATCTTATGGATATAGAAGCACCAAGAGTTGCTAAGTCAGCTAAACCAGGACAATTTATTATTATTAAAAATGATGATAAGGGTGAAAGAATACCGTTAACTATTGCTGACTATAGTAAAGACAAGGGGACTGTAACTATAGTATTTCAAGCAGTTGGTAGAGGAACAAAGGAACTTGCAAGTTTTAATGAGGGAGATTATGTTGCTGACTTTGTTGGTCCATTAGGACAACCAAGTGAATTTGTTTATGAAGATATAAATGAATTAAAAAGAAAAAATATCATCTTTATAGCAGGTGGTGTGGGGGCAGCACCTGTATATCCGCAAGTAAAATGGATGCATGATCATGGTATTGATTGTGATGTTATAGTTGGAAGTAGAAGTAAGGAATTATTAATATTAAAAGATGACTTAAAGAAGGTTTCTAAGAATTTATATATATCAACAGATGATGGTAGCTATGGATTTAATGGAAGAGTTACTGATTGCTTAAAACACTTAGTAGAAGAAAAAGGTAATAAATATGACCATGCAGTTGTAATAGGACCTATGATAATGATGAAGTTTATGGCTAGTCTTACTAAGGAGTTAAATATACCAACTACAGTAAGTTTAAATCCTATTATGGTAGATGGTACAGGCATGTGTGGTGCTTGCAGAGTTACTGTTGGAGGAAAAGTTAAATTTGCCTGTGTAGATGGACCAGAGTTTGATGGACATTTAGTAGATTTTGATGAATCTATGAGAAGACAAGCTATGTATAAAACTGAGGAAGGTAGATCTCAGTTGATTATAGAAGAAGGAGATACTCATAATCATGGTGGTTGTGGTTGTAAGGTGGATTAGTTATGAATATGCAAGATAGAATGAAAAGGGTACCTATAGCAGAACAAGCTCCAGAAATTAGAGCTAAGAACTTTGAAGAGGTTTGCCTTGGATACTTAGATGAGGAAGCAATAAGGGAAGCTAATAGATGTTTAGGCTGTAAGAATCCTAAATGTGTTGATGGATGTCCAGTATCTATAAATATTCCAGGGTTTATAGGATATATGAAAGAAGGAGAATTTGAAAAAGCTGCTAAAGAAGTTGCAAAATATAGTGCATTACCAGCTGTTTGTGGAAGAGTATGCCCTCAAGAAAGCCAATGTGAAGGTAAATGTGTACTTGGGATTAAAGGTGAAGCAGTATCTATTGGTAAGCTTGAAAGATTTATAGCAGATTGGTCTAGAATAAATGAAGTTGATCTTTCTGAGAGGGAAGAATTAAAAGGTAAGAAAGTGGCAGTTATAGGAAGTGGTCCTGCGGGATTAACTTGTGCAGGAGAATTAGCTAGAAAAGGCTATGATGTAACTATTTTTGAAGCATTACATGAACCAGGTGGAGTATTAGTTTATGGGATTCCTGAGTTTAGATTACCTAAGGATGATGTAGTTAGACCTGAAATTGAAAATATAAAGAAGCTTGGAGTTAATATAGAAACTAACGTTATAATAGGTAGAACCATTACCATTGATGAACTTATGGCTGAGGAAGAGTTTTCGGCTGTCTTTATAGGTTCAGGAGCAGGACTTCCTAAATTTATGGGGATTCCAGGAGAAAATGCAAATGGAGTATTATCTGCTAATGAATTCTTAACTAGGGTTAATTTAATGAAAGCCTTTAAAGAAGAATATCATACACCAGTAAAGATAGGTAAAAAGGTAGCTATAGTAGGTGGAGGAAATGTTGCTATGGATGCAGCAAGAACTGCCTTAAGATTAGGATCAGAATCGCATATAGTTTATAGAAGAAGTGAATCTGAATTGCCAGCAAGAGCTGAAGAAGTACACCATGCTAAAGAAGAAGGAGTGATTTTTGACGTTTTAACTAATCCAACAGAAATCTTAGTAGATGAAAATGGATGGGTTAAGGGAATGAGATGTGTAGAAATGGAGCTAGGAGAGCCAGATGAATCAGGAAGAAGAAGACCTGTAGTTAAAGCAGGATCTGAATATATTATGGATGTAGATACAGTTATAATGTCTCTTGGAACTTCTCCAAATCCGTTAATATCTTCTACTACTGAAGGTCTTGAAACTAATAAGTGGAAGTGTTTAATTGCAGATGAAAGAGGTCTTACTACTAAAGAAGGAGTTTATGCTGGTGGAGATGCAGTTACAGGAGCAGCTACTGTTATACTTGCAATGGGAGCAGGGAAAAAAGCTGCAAATGCAATAGATGAGTACTTAAATAATTTAGATAAAAATTAAGCTAAGCAGCTAGATAAAAGTCTAAGTTAAGTAAATTACCATCTATAACAAAGTCTAAGTTTGAAAATCAGTCTAGATGAAAAATTAAGTTAAGTAAATTAAATAAGAATCTTAGATAAGAAAACTTAAATAATTTGTTTAGATAAAAAAAGATAAATGATTTAAGTAAAAAGCTTTGATATATAACTTAGATTTAGAGGATAAATTAGTAATAAGAAGAAGGAAAAATAGTTCTAGAAAAATTTTTGACATATTAATAAGTTATTAATTTAAAAGAATAATGATGTTTATATGGGTGCTTATAATAGTAAAATCTATTAGGATTCTACTTAAAGACACCCATAAAACAACATAAAATTATAAGATACTATAATAAATGTATGAAATATTAAATTTTTGTAAATAATATATGGTTGATTTAGTAATTAATAGGTGAAATATAGTATAATTAAATAGAAAATTTTATTTAATTTATTTTGCGAATATGTTTACTTTTAAAGTTATTAGCTATACAATTTTTATATTGAAAAAGTTTAAATAAAATTTTTTATAAATGTCCTCAATTACTAGTAGGATTATCTTAAACGAAAGAGGGGTATTAAAATGTATTTATCCAAATTTACTGATTATTCATTTAGATCACTAATTTATCTAGCAGAAAACAGAGACAAACTTTGTACTGTTGAAGAACTTGCAAAAAAACTAGAAATATCAGAGCATCATTTAAAAAAGATAATACATAAAATGGCGAAGACAGATTTAGTTATTTCTATGAAAGGTAGAACAGGTGGATTAAAACTTGGATTAGAGCCTTCAGATATAAATTTGGGAGAAGTTATAAAGATAACAGAAGACAATTTAAATATTGCACAATGCTTTAACAAAGAGAATTGTTGTCCTTATGTGGGGTCAGGATGTAAGATAAAAGGAATAATGAGAAGCTCATTAGATGCATTTATAAATGAGTTTTCTAAATATACATTAGAAGATGTATTATAAGGATTAAATTATAAATAATAGATTAAAATGAAATATACATTTGAGGATAATGTTAAATTTCACTTATAAATAAAGAAAGAGGAACTGAATTTGTACTAAACTTAATTAATAGGTTGTATTTCAGTTCCTTTTTTTTATACAATAGATATATGGAATAATATAACATAAAAATGGAGGGCAGTATGGTTAATATAGGAATAATAGGAACGAACTTTATTACTGATAGTTTAATTGCAGGTGCTAAGGAAGTTAAGGATGCAAAGATTTCAGCTGTTTATTCAAGAACTGAAGAAAGGGCAAAAGAGTATGCAAAGAAATTTGGGATAGAGCATACCTTTACTAATTTAGAAGAAATGGCAAAGAGTGATTTAATAGATGCAGTTTATATAGCATCACCAAATTCACTACATGCTAGTCAAGCAATTTTATTTTTAAAGAATAAGAAGCATGTATTAGGGGAAAAAGCTTTTGCTTCAAATACTAAAGAAGTAGATGAAATGATTAAGGCTGCTAAAGAAAATAATGTAGTTCTTATGGAAGCTATGAGAACTACAGTGTTACCAAATTTTAAAGCTATAAAAGACAACTTATATAAGATTGGAAAGATTAGAAAGTATTTTGCAAGCTACTGCCAATACTCTTCAAGATATGATAAATATAAGGCTGGAGAAGTGTTAAATGCCTTTAAAAATGAATTATCTAATGGAGCTATTATGGATATAGGAATTTACTGTATAGCACCTATGGTTAATCTTTTTGGAAAGCCAAATACAGTAAAGGCTAATGGAGTAATGCTAAAAACAGGTGTAGATGGAGAAGGAAGTGCAATCTTTGGTTATGACGATATGGAGGCAGCAGTTATTTATTCAAAAATAAGCAATTCATATCTTCCATCAGAAATTCAAGGGGAAGAGGGAAGCATAATAATTAATAAAATCAACAACTTTGAAAATGTAAAGATTATTTATAGAGATGGAAGAGAAGAAGATTTAACTTTAGAGCATAAAAAAGAAAATATGTGTTACGAAGTTGAAGAGTTTGTAAACTTAATTCAATCAGGAGAAAAAGAATCTACGATAAACTCCCTAAAGGTTTCAAGAGATGTAATAGAAGTAATAGAAGAAGCTAGGAAGCAAATAGGAGTTATATATCCAGCAGACAGAGACAATTAACAGTTAACAATTAGAAATTAACAATTTAGGAGATAATTCAGGTAAAAAGTAAAAGAGATTATAAGATATTCTTAGAATCAGTATGAAATGGATTATTAATTATATGAAACATTTATATTTAATTAGTGGGACTATGGGAGTAGGAAAAACTACAACATGTCAAATCATGAAGAAAAAACTAAATAGTAGTGTTTTTCTTGATGGAGATTGGTGTTGGGATATGGATCCCTTTATAGTAAATGATGAAACTAAGAAAATGGTAATAAATAATATTTGCTTCTTATTAAATAATTTTATTGAAACGTCGGTATATGAAAATATTATTTTCTGTTGGGTTATGCATGAGCAGAGTATTATAGAGGATATTCTAGCAAGGCTAAATACTGAAAATTGTAATTTACATTTAATATCTTTAGTTTGTGATAAGGAATCTTTAAAGAATAGGTTAGAAAAAGATATAGATAAGGGTGTTAGAACTGAGGATATTATTAATAGAAGTTTAGAACGACTTAAACTTTATGAAAACTTATTAACACAGAAAGTTGATGTATCAAGACTGACTCCAAGGGAAGTAGCTGATTATATTATTATAAATTGTTAATTAGGAAGTAGGGGGAATTTATGAATAGAATTAATATTATTTGTTTAGGTGTTAGAGATATGAAAAAATCTATCCAGTTTTATAGAGATGGACTAGGATTTCAAACAGATGAAAAGGAAGATAATCCAGCTGTAATATTTTTTAATACAACAGGAACAAAGTTTGAATTATATCCTTTAAATCTTTTAGCAGAAGATATTAGCTCTGATAATCCACCTAAAATAGGTACAGGATTTTCAGGTGTTACTTTAGCACTTAATGTTAAAAGTAAAAATGAAGTAGATGAAGTAATTGAACTAGCTAGAAAAGCAGGAGCAACAATAGCAAAAGAACCTCAAGATGTTTTCTGGGGGGGATATCATGCTTACTTTGCAGATCCTGATGGATACTACTGGGAAGTAGCTTGGGGTCCAAATTTTAAGTTTGATGAAAATGATATGCTTGTATTTTAAGTATATTAGAGAGTTATTATGGAGTAGATAAAAGTGTATTAGTTTATTATTGTTCTAAAGACAAAAGTTTATTATCCATTAGGAATTAATAATAAAAAATTTCTAATGGATAAAGTAATTTGTTTTAAATTACAAAAAATAAATTGATTACATACTATGAGATTAAGCTAGAGTAAAAGAAAGAATACTTATATTATAACTAAGATATAGTATGAGTTTTATAAAGGAACTATAAAGTCAGGCTAAAACTATAATTATCCTCAAAATAAATGAATTATTTAGCTAAGTATTTAAGACTATGTAATTTAGGGAAATCATAGTTAAAATGCATGATTCAAGGCTGTTGACAGAAAAAAAATTATAATATATAATTACAACACGGAATGAAAATTGAATATTTCGCGTTAAACTAATTTTAACCTGGGGGCGTTTTGGCTTCGACGGGGGTAAGATGGGTTTGATAAGCGAGCCGAGGCAAGCATGTCACCTCGATAATAAAGTATGCATTAAAGATAAACGCAGAAGACAATTTTGCATTAGCAGCTTAATATAGCCGCTCATCAGCCCGAGGTCCCCACGCTTCGGATCACTGGTGTCATTGAAGTGGGAAACGAAGTTTAGCAAAGCTTTGAGCTAAAGGGGTATTAATGAAGCTAGGGAATTAGGAGTTTGTTTGTGAGCGAACTAAGGACCGAAATTTTAGTCACAAACTACGCTCGTAGAAAGTCAGATTGGTCTGCTTTCGGACAGGGGTTCGATTCGTAAGATGAGTCGCCTTATGAAGTGATTCATAAGTGATAACTTGGCTTTATCGGTGAACCCGTAACAGATAATGCTGACGGCAATACCGAGAGGTATGTGAAGAAATTCAACAGCCTCGTATCGACTTATAGGTTCCTAAAGTGAAAGCGATGGAATACTAGGATAGAAGACATAAACTATACTGAGCTTCTATAATACGCCAAGAGTGTACAGAACTTGTACACTAAGATATAGTCAGTGCCATTAAGAAATTATGGACGCACATGACCCCTCGCCTCCACCATGAAATCCACGATAGAGATGTCGTGGATTTTTACTTTATACCAATAAATTCATTATAAAATTCTTCTTTCTCAACTAGCATTTCTTCCGTATATCTACCATTCCTAGGAGTAAGAGATTTATATTTCTTTAAAATCAATTCAGTCCTTTTTCTTTTAACATCAATTACTAGATATGGTTCTATATCTATCAATAAAGAAATAGCATAATTTCTTCGTAAGACGTAGCTATAACAATCTTTATGTATTTCTAAATTATAATTTTTCTTTTTAGTAATAGTACCTTTTCCTACTACTTTCTTAATCCATTCTAATAATTCTAAAGTGGTTGAAGCTATTGATATACAAGGAGATGGATGTTCATTTTTATGTATTTTTTGTAGCATAACGCTGCCCTCACCATCTATAATTCCAGCAATATAGGCTTTTTCTGTTTCAGTCATAAAGTAACCTTTTTCTAAGAATTTTATTTATTAATAATAGTATGTGACTTTAAATAGAAAACATTTCTTGGAATTAGACAATTATTCATACTAGTAAAATCAATAACCTTACAATCTTTTTCATTTATAATCTCTATAGTATCAGCAGGTTTTACAATCCATACATACTTTTCATATCCAAAGGCTAATTTAATAAATCTGATTAAAACATAAATAAGATCTATTACATATTCTTAAAACAATAGAATTTATAGCTATTTCATTATATTCATAAGATAAATTCACATTAGTTTTATATAGGGGTAATATAGTATAGCTAGGTTAATTTTAAGGTGGGATTTTAATGGGGACATTTAAAAGAGCATGGTTATATAACTAGAAAGAAAGTTAAAAGTATTATTATGTTTTTTATATTACTTGGAATAGCAACAGCTCCATTAGATGAACTTTCAATAAAAAAGGCTACATTAGCTAATAAACAACTATGATCATTAGAATCATAAGTACTATTCACTATAATAATTTAAGTAAAGTAACTGTAATAAAGTCAAAGCTTTGTTACAGTTATTTTACGTATAAACTTTAATGAAAAACTATCTGATTATTTTTTGTACAAATATAATAAAAAATCTAGAAAAATAAAAATAAATATTATAATATATGAATGTAAATTTGTGAGAATATGTTACTACTAAGAGTAAAGAAGCAAAATGCTATTAGTTAGTGTAATGGTAATATTAATGATATTCTCAATTATGCCATTTAAAGCTTATGCAAATTAGGTTAGTGAAAATATCAAAGTTAATAGTCTTTTAGATTATGATTAAATTTATGGAGGGGCTAGTGGTACTAAATCATCTAGTGTCTAAGAAGACTTAAGTAAAAATAAGGAAATGAAAAATATAGGTGTTTTTCAAGATGACTAAAGATTTTAATATGAATGGCATTGATAATTTTGTGAGCCTAGGTGATTTTAAAGGAAATTTTAATGGACAAGGCTGTAAATAATATTTAATTCTAAAAATATATTTAAATTAATGTAGCATAGACAAGTTTGATTTTTTATTTTAAAGGTATTTAGATAATATCAGTGTGCTAAGGAGGTAAATTAAAATGACGGGTAAAAAAAGGATTGCTTTTGGGTTAGCAGTGATTATTGGATTGAATAGCTCCATATATATGTTGCCTAATAAAGTTTATGCCACAGAAATATCAACTGAAGAAAAGTTAGGTATTGAAATAGATAAAAAAGAAGAAGAGAATTCTATTGAAAAAAATGAGAATAGGCAAGATTTACAAGATAATATTAAAGTAGAAAATACAATAGCAGAAAAGAGTGCTGCTAATGGGAAAGAAGTAAGCAAGAGGACTAAAGATGTTTTACAAGGGGTTAATTATTTTAACGATAAAACTATTGCTGACTTATTGGCACCAAATAGGTTTTCTGCTGCAGATAAGTTAAATAAACAGGTGGAAATATCAAAACGTGACAATATACCAATTGCAAGTGTGACAGAAGAACAGGTATTGAGCGAACTAAAAGCAGAGAATGTACATGTTATGTCCTATGGTGAATCTTTTTCAAAAACACAAAAGAATATTGAAAGTATTATTGAGAAACTAGTTGAAAATTCTACAATTGAAAAAGGGTATGTAGGCGATTCTAATGAATATTTCATAAACAAAATAACAAATAATAAGGAAAAATTGCTTTTGGGAATTTCCTATATTGATAGATTATATGATTTCAACATTGGAAGTGAAAATATAAAAGAAATTTTGACATATACACCTAGCTATTATGGGAAACAAGTTGATCCTCTAGATTGGCTTATTAGAATTGGTGGAGCTGGTGGCGAGATGCTAAAGGTATCTAATAACACGAAAGCTTATAAGAGTCTATTTAAAGGAGTAATTACAGATAAAGAGTCGTTATTATCCTTTTTAGAAGATAATAAAAATAAATTTGAACCAAATAGTACAATGGATGAATGGTTTAAGAAAACAAGTAAAGCAATTATTGTAGAAAGTCCTACACAGATAAATCTAAATGCCAAAACTTCTTTATATTCTAAGTTGAGTTCAGAAGCTTATTTGCAGGAGCATATTTTGCTATTGCTTACTGTATCTGAGAATAGCATTTATGTTATATCTAATTTCACTACAATTACATATGGACTTGTGGATACTTATGTAGATAAAAGTTTAAAACAAAATAATAATGCTCTTTATCAGGAAAAATTTAAAGAGTTTAAATCACAAGTTGAAAAGGCAGCAAGTCAACAAAATAATTTTATAGAACTTTGGCATCGAATAGGAAAGGCAAATGTACAGCATTTATTATCAACAAATCGCTTAGTTATTGATAGCTTACGTATGTATAATAGTGGTACAGTAAACGCATCTCAAGAATGGTCTCCTAAATTTGGAGATAAGGCTGCAACAGGGGTAAAAGAATTTATAACTCCATTAAATTTATACGCAAATTATTTTGGTGCAGATGGCCAAGCTGAGGGGGGACAAATTCGTCTTTTTTTAGCAAAAGCGCTAGATGAGAGAGGATTTTCAACTTATACACATGAATTGACACACTTATTAATTGGGACATTTTTTCTCAATAATAACGGAGTAAGAGATGGGTTAGAGACAGAATTTTATCCAAGGGGTTTATTCGAAACTTATGGGATAAATGGACCTACTTTAAATTTGAATTTGATATATGATCATAAAGGGCAAGAAAGATATCATAATGCTTCACCAGAACGTTTTAAAACAGAGAAGGATTTTCAAGAATATATGAGTGGAGTCTTCGATGTTATATATACATTAGATTATGCAGAAGCTAATGCTATATTAAAGAAGGACAAGAATGATAAGCAAAAATGGTTCCATAAATTAGAGCAGAAAAATGACCCAAGAAATAGATTTAATCAAGGAGATTCAAATGCAACTCACAAAATTGATAGTGTAAGAAAAATATCAATTGATGAAGCAAATGAGTTAAATACAATTTATGATCTTATAGATAAAAATATAATATCTTCTAGATACGAAGTTGTAGGCCTTAAAACTACAGGAGATATTGCAAGTAATGGATACTATGTCGTACCACTTTTCAGTTCTAATTATGCAAGTGTAGAAAATAATAATGGAGTCTCAGGAGATGTCATGATGAAAAGACAGACATATGAATTACTTGCTGAGTATGGGTATTATGGTGGAGTGGTGCCTTACATATCAAATCAATATAAAGGCCAAGCCACAAAAGATGGTGTTGTATTATCAGATGAATATATTTTAGAGAAAATATTTAAGGGACAATATGCAACAATGACTGATTTTAAAAAGGAAATGTTCAATGAGCGTATCGGTAAAAAAGATCAGTTAAAGCCTATTTCATTTCAATGGGAAGGTAGAAAAGTTACATTAGATAATTTTGAAAAAATAAATGAATTAATGACAGAAGCTGTAGAGAGTGACTTAAAAAATGTACAAGAGTTACCTCATGGATGGAATAATATACTTGCAGAATATACGAAAGTTGAGCTTTTGAAAAAAGAAATTTTTAAAGCCTATTTAAATGATACAGATGATTTTAAACAATCAATCTATCGTGAAGATGAATCAAAGCCAGTAGTAATTCCAGTAACCAGTGTTACACTAAATAAGACAAAAGAAAGTTTATTAAAAGGTAAGACTACTACATTAGCAGCGACAATAAATCCAAGTAATGCTACAAATAAAGGAGTTACATGGAGTAGCAGTAACAATAGCGTTGCAATAGTTGACCAAAGTGGAAAAGTTACAGCAGTAGGAAAAGGAACAGCAACTATAACAGTAACTACAAAGGATGGAGGAAAGAAAGCTACCTGTACTATAACAGTAACAGAAGAATCAAAACCAGTAGTAATTCCAGTAACTAGTGTTACACTAAATAAAACAAAGGAAAGCTTATTAAAAGGTAAGACTATTACATTAGTGGCAACAATAAACCCAAGTAATGCTACAAATAAAGGAGTTACATGGAGTAGTAGCAATAATAGTGTTGCAACAGTTGATCAAAGTGGAAAAGTTACAGCAGTAGGAAAAGGAACAGCAACTATAACAGTAATAACGAAGGATGGATCAAAGAAAGCAACATGTACTATAACAGTTACAGAACCAGTAACTAATACAGTGATACAAGGGGAAAGGGTATATGGAAGTGATAGATATGAAACATCCTATAAATTATTTGAAAAGGGATGGAATACTTCTAATACTGTAATCTTAGCTTATGGATTTGATTATCCAGATGCCTTATCAGCTGCTCCTTTAGCTGGTAAAAAAAATGCACCTATATTATTAGTTAAAAATAGTGGATTAAAATCACAACCAAGACTTAAACAATTGCTAATTAATAAATCAGTTAAAAATGCAATTATAGTTGGTGGAACAGGTGTTATATCTTCTGAAATTGATAAGGACTTAAAATCTATGGGCATATCTGTTAAAAGATTAGGTGGAAAAGATAGGTATGAAACTTCAGTTTTAATAGCAAAGGAAGTTGGTATAAACACTGGAGAAGTGGCTTTAGTAAATGGATTAAGCTTTGCAGATGCTTTATCAATATCTTCAATAGCTACTAAAAAGAAGATGCCAATTTTATTAACAAGAACAGATGTTATACCAGTAAGTATAAAAAGATATTTAGATTCTAATAGCAAATCTATATCTAAAAGTTATGTCATTGGATCAACTGGTGTAGTATCAAATAATGTTTTAAATAAATTAAAAAGCCCAGTAAGATTAGGTGGAAGCGACAGGTTTAAAACTAATAAAAGCGTTTTAGATAGATTTAAAGGAGAATTAAATCTAAGCAATGTATATATTGCTTCAGGACTTGATTTCCCAGATGCTCTTTCAGCATCAGCTTTAGCTGGTAAAAATAATAATTTTCTATTATTATCACATACAACAAGAGCAGAGGAAGCTGTAAAAAGTGAAATATCAGAAAATAAAGGTAAGATTAGTAAAGCATATATATTAGGAAGTAAGGCTGTAATTTCAGATGAAATTATAAAAGGTCTTGGAGTAACTAGCATTAAATAAGTTTAAGGAGTAGTATTTAGTTTAAATGCTACTCCTTTTTGAATAGTATTTAAAGTTATCCAGATGCAAAAGATAGAGTTTTGTTTTAAATATTTATTTTATATAAATAAGCATTATTTTAGAGTAAGGGATAAGTATATATGAATGAAATAGTAAAATCTTATTAAGATTATTTATGGAGAAGTGTATAATAATCGTAACATCTTGATCGGTATTTTATAAAATAGAACTTATAATATGAACCTATAAAAAGAGTCTTTTTTTATAGCTGCTATTTTTGTACAATAAAGATATTAATTTAGGTTTGTAAGGTAATTCAATGAAGTAGGGAAAGAGGATAAGGTTAATGAAAAAGAGGGAGTTTATAGCTCAGGATATTATAGGGAAGATATATCAGAAAAAATTTGAAGGTAATAAGTTACCAACACAAAGAGAGTTAGCTAAAGAATATGGAGTTTCACGTTACACTATTCAAGAAGCTCTAAAAAGATTAACAGATATCGGGGTTGTATATGCTAGACAAGGAGATGGGATATATATAAAGGATAATATCTATAGCAATCCATTGATATATAATTCTATGACAGAAAATTCTTATGAGGATATTATATCTAAAACTATTTATTTGAAAAAGGTTGAGCCATCATTAGAAACTCAGAGAATGTTTGGTTTAAAGGAAGGTGAATTAGTTTGGGAATTTCAGCGTATTAGAATTGTAAAGTATCAAATTACTCAGATAGAAACTTCTATACTTCCATGTTATCTTTTTCAGAAATTAAGTAAGGAAGATATTGAGGGCTCAATTCAGAATTATGTTCAAAAGAAATATAAAATTTCTCATTATATAGTCAATTATGAGGCTATTAATATATCTAAAGAGCAAGCAGAGTTATTACAATGTAAAAAGGGTGTTTCTGCTATGGAAATTACTAATAGAGGTATATTAGATAATGGTACAATATATCAATTTAGCAAAGTTATTGCATTAGATTATAATTGTACATATATATTGCCATTTAATAAAGAGAAACATAAAGAAAGGCAAAAAATTAAAAGATAATTATATTTTAAAGGAGCTGTCGCATTATCAACTCAAATTAGGAATTATTCATTCTTAATTTTACATTGTGTGACAGCACCTTAGGTTTATGAGGTAAAAAGTGTTCCGTCTGGAAATATAAAATACCTACCTATCAAACATTTTGTTCAACTTTATGGGGTAACAAGTGTTCCGTCTGGGATACGACTTTGAGTCCATTCATGTGGACGATACTGTACAGGATATTTTACTATCTCAGTTTCAGAAATATCAACTCCAATACCAGGTAAATCAATAGGATAGAAGAAGCCATTTCTTGCTTCTGGAATTCCTAAAAATACTTTGCGAGTAGTTTCATTGATTTCAATATTTTCTTGGATAGCAGCATTATGAAGGTGAATATTTAAGTGAATATTTACAGCAACTCCAATAGGCGTTATATCAGATGGTGTATGCCAAGCGATTCTAACTCCAAAGGCAGCACATAAGGCTCCAAGTTTTAAAGCAGGTGTAATACCGCCAATTTGTGAAACGTGACAACGAATGAAATCTATTTGTCTATTTGCTATTAATGATTTCCACTCCATAGGATTGTTAAATAATTCGCCTGTGGCTAAAGGAGTAGAAGTTTGGCTTCTAAGCTGAGATAACCATTCATTTTGATCAGGAGGTAAAATATCCTCTATGAAATATGGCTTATACTTCTCTAAATCTTTTGCAAACTGAATTGCTTGATTTGGGAAAAGCCTTTCGTGAACATCATGAAGAATATGGAATTTATTTTTATATTTAGCTCTTAAATCAGCAAACATGGAAATAGTATTATTCATATAGTCATCTTGGTCAAAATAGCTTCCAGGAGTAGGATTATCAGTAGTATGGAAGTCAGTTGAGTTACCTCCGTAAAATCCTAATTGACATCTTATATGCTTATATCCTTTTTCAAGTATTTTATCAATTTCTTTATATAAATCTTCTATGTTATCTGCTACAGCATGAGTATATGCAGGGATTGCATCTCTTGATTTTCCTCCAAAAAGTTGATAAAGTGGCATATTAGCTAATTTACCTTTAATATCCCAAAGGGCCATATCAATACCTGCAATTGCATTATTTATTACTGGTCCATTTCTCCAATAAGAATTTACCATCATCATTTGCCATAAATCTTCTATATTATTTGCATCTCTCCCTATTAGAAGAGGTTTCAAGTATTCAGATACCATTAAACTAACAGCTTTAGGTCTTTGTTGAAAAGTAGCACATCCTAATCCATATATTCCTTTATTTGTTTCTACCTTTACTACTACCAAATTATGTCTGTCTGGTTTCGTTATATAACATAAAATATCAGTAATTATAGTTGGTTCCATATTAGTACCTTCTTTCTTAAATAATAGTTCCTTACTAAATTTAATCATTAATTTTATACTAAAGTCAAACTGGATTTTTTAAATGCGAAAAATATCATATTTAGCAGTCCAATTTTAATAAAAATCCTTATAAAGCATTGAAAAATAAGGCTTTTTGAAAATGTTAAGCTATTTTTGGACTACTTTTATTTTAAAAAAAGTTATGATAATATTTAGCTTGTAAACGGAAACAAAGTTAATTTGTGAAAGGGGTAATTTTATGAAAAAAGAAGATGTTATAAAAAATATTATTAAAAGCGTAGGTGGTAAAGACAATATCAATAACGCTTGGCATTGTATGACGAGACTACGTTTTGACCTAAAAGATTTAACAAAGGTTGATGAAGAAGCAATTAAAAGTTTAGATGGGGTTATCGGAACTGCATTTAATAAAGAGCAATTTCAAATAATTATTGGAACGGCAGTAGATAAATATTATAATATTTTACTTTCTGAACTAGGTGTGGAATTTGGTAATGCATCAAAAGAAAATAAAGAAGAAGGTAAAAATAGTTTAGTAACTAAATTTATGAATACAGTATCTGGTGTATTTAGGCCAATAGTACCTGCTATTGCTGGAGCAGGTATGATAAAAGGATTAATATCTGGTTTAATTGCATTAAATGTTATATCAGGATCTAGTGATACAGTTAAAGTAATTGATATGATGGCTAGTGGTGTATTTACTTTTCTACCATTCTTTTTAGCAGTTTCTGCTGCAAAGAAGTTCAAAACTAATGAATATTTAGCTGTAGCAATAGCAGCAACTGTTATGTTCCCTACAATGGTAGATGCGGCCAAGGCTGGAGAAATAAGCGCCTTTAGCTTTGCAGGACTTATACCTATACCTGTGTTTAACTACTCAGGAAGTGTTATTCCTATAATCTTTGCAGTTTGGATGTTAAGTTATATTCATAAGATTGTTGATAAATATATTCCAGATGTAATGCGTACAGTATTTACACCAACAATAACACTATTTATCTCAGGATTCTTAACATTAGCATTAATTGGACCAATAGGAATTTATTTAGGAAAAGGCTTAGCTTTAATTGTTAGTGGATTATTTGATATTTCTCCTATTTTTGCAGGTATTATCGTTGGAGCAATTCGTCCTATTGCTATATTAACAGGAATGCATCATGCTATGACACCAATTGCACTACAAAATTTTGAAACACAAGGTTATGATATGCTTATGCCAATGATGTTAATGGCTAACCTTGCAATTACTGGGGCTGCAGCAGCTATTTACTTTAAGGAAAAAACAAAGCAAGAAAAATCAGTAGTAGTATCTTCAGCTGTTTCTGGACTTTTTGGAATAACTGAACCAGCATTATTTGGAGTATTAACAAAATATAAGAAGGCATTTTTAGCAGCAACAATTGGAAGTTCAATTGCATCTGCATTTATAGGAGCTTTTGGGGTTCGTATATATGGATATGTTTTATCAAGCGTATTTAGTATTCCTGCTTATATAGGACCATACTTTATTTATGCAATATTAGGAATGCTTATGGCTTTAGGTATCTCATTTGCATTAGCATATATTATGGTTGTTAAGGCTGATAAAAAGAGTAAAGCGTAATTAGGAAATAGATTTCTAAGATAATAAATTTATTTTCAAGTGTAATTAGAAGTTAAAACTACTATTTATTTTAGGATAATCTAAAATAAATGAAAGGATAAATACTATGAATAAAGTGAAAGTTTTAAAAGAAATAGAGAACTGTGGCATTGTTGCTGTTGTAAGAGGAGATTCTAAAGAAGTTGGAATAAAGATATCAGAGGCTTGCATTAAGGGTAATGTTAAAATAATAGAAGTAACATACACTAATAAGTTTGCTAGCGATATAATTAAAGATTTAGATGCAAAGTATAGTAAATATGAAGATGTTGTTATAGGTGCTGGTACAGTGTTAGACTCTGAAACTGCAAGGCTTGCCATCTTAAGTGGAGCTAAGTTTATAGTTTCTCCATGTTTTAGTAAAGAAACTGCAAAACTGTGTAATAGATATAGAGTGCCGTATATGCCAGGTGTAATGACTATAAATGAAATTGTTAAAGCATATGAGCTAGGGGCTGATATTGTAAAAGTATTCCCAGGCAATGTTTTAGGAAGAGAGTTCGTAAAATCTCTAAAAGGACCATTACCTTATGCAAGTATTATGGTTACAGGTGGAGTTAACCTAGAAAATATAGATTTGTGGAAAAAGTCTGGGGTAGATGTAATTGGAATAGGTGGAGAAATAAATAAGCTTGGGGTTAATGGTAAGTTTGATGAAATAACAGAATTATGTACAAGCTATGTGGAAAAATTTAATGAAGTGAGATAATGATAATATGAGAGTAGTTAGTTTAGGTGAAATAATGATGAGGTTATCTACCGATAAAGGTGTACTTCTTTCAAACACAAGTAATTTTAATGTTAATTATGGCGGTGGAGAAGCCAATGTACTTATATCATTATCAAAGTTTGGAATTGGAACAAGATTTATAAGTAATATTTCTAATAATTCTATTGGACAAGCTATTTTAGATTATTTAGATAGTAAAAAAATAGACACAAAATTTATTTCTAGAAGTGATGGAAGAACTGGCATATATTTTTTAGAGATGGGAAGCGGTAATAGAAACTCTAAGGTTATATATGATCGTAAGAATTCATGTTTTTCTAACATAAAGTTATCAGATATAAATATTGAGGAAGTCTTAAATGATGTAGATATTTTTCATTTTTCAGGTATAACATTAGCACTTTCAGAAGAGTTAAGAAGGATAATATTAGAAATGCTAAAAGTTTGTAAGGAAAAAAATATTTTAGTAAGTTATGATTCTAACTATCGTTCTACATTATGGTCTCTAGAGGAAGCGAGAGAGGCTACTTTAGAAATATTACCTTATGTAAATATTTTATCAGCAGGGATACTTGATGCAGAAAATATATTGAAGCTTAATTGTGAATATGAGGATAAATATGAAAAATTAAATTATTATTATAATCATATTTCAAATGACTATCCTAATATAAAGTATATATATTCTTCGTTTAGAGATATAAAGTCCTCATCAATTAATACATTGCAATGCAATTATTTTATAGATAATAAATTATATTCATCTGAAATAAGAACTATAGATGATATTGTTGATAGAGTTGGTGGGGGAGATGCATTAGCAGCAGGTATTATTTATTGTATTTTAAATAATAAAGAGCCAAAATATACTGCTGAATTTGCAAATTGCGCATCAGTATTAAAACATACTATTTATGGTGATGCTAACTTGGTATCAGTAAAAGATGTTGAAAACTTAGTGAATAATGGGGTAGGTAAAATAAATAGATAGCAATAAAGAAAATATAGAAGTAATCAGTTAAAGAAATTAATGCACTTACAACGGAGGTTGTAGGTGCATTTTTGGTTTCACTAGATGTTAAAATAGTTGGTTTAATATTTTACTTTTTTAATTTACCATCTTGAATAAGGTTTAGTTGATGAACTGTATTACAAATGATATACTTCAATAAAGTGGTAATAATACAATATTATGGAGGTTATCTATATGTCTAATGAAATAAATATTAAAAGCGATGTTTTTTATGAAGTGGTGAGTTTATTAAAACAAATAAATATTAGTTTGAATTATAGTATTAATAAAATAAATAATGAAGGAAATAAACTTGCTAATACATGGGATAGTAAAAGTGGAAGTAATTTTAATGAGAAACACAAAAAACTTATATCCAATATGAAGTTATTAAGTAATGGTATAGGAGATTTAGCAGTAGAATTAAATAATATAAATTCAATTTATGAAGAAACAGATAATTTAATATCATCTAAGATAAGTTTTTAAAGGAGGATTTATGAAAAGCTATTTAATAAATAAAAGAAGACAGAAAGAGAAAAGTCTTAAAGCAATAAATGATCTGCAAAAGGTGATAGGAACATTAAATAATAAATGTATAGATATTGATAGTTGCGTAAAAATTGTAACATATGGGATACAGAGTAGCTTAAAAGGTGATAATACAGGAAGCCTATCAAGTTTATCAGCTAATATTAATAAAAATAATTATAGAAAAATTAATGAAAGTATTAGTTTAGCATCTACAGCTAAAGTAAAGATTCAGTCTGAAATTGATAGTATAGATAGACAAATTAGAGAAATTGAAAGGCGAGAAGAAGCAGAAAGAAGACAAATGCAATTAGAAAGAGAAAGAAGACGAAGGGAAGAAGAAGAAAGAAGAGGAAGATAAGAAGAAGGAAAAAATAAATAGGGGTGAAAAGTTGATTAAGTCTAAGATAAGTGCTCTATATAAAATTGTAGGGATTATTTTAATGATGGTTTTAGGAAGTTTATTTGTTGGATGTAATATAACTAGTGATAATGATTATAAAAAAGCGGCACTTGAAACACTAGAGGAAAGATATGGTGAAGAGTTTGATATAAAACAATTAGAGGGAACCTTTGGAGCATTAAATAAAACGAAAAAATTAGTATGCTATCCAGTTAGTAGTCCTGATAAGTTTTTCTATGTTGAAGTAGAAAAAGATTTATCTGAAGTTCATGATAATTATATTAATAGAATTATGGAAGAAAAATTAAATGAAATGTTAACACCAATTGCTAAAGAGATATTTGGAGAAGAAGTTAAAGTACAATCAATGTTTGATCATCAATATAATGAATATGATTCATTAGATATGAATGTTGTTGATTTTATGAATATAAATTATAGATGTACTTACGTATTAAATATATTTATAGATGGTGGAGAAAATATAGATAAATCACAAGAAGCTGAAAAAATTAGTATCTTTGGACAGAAGTTATTGGAAAACAATTTGTTTAGTACAAACTCAGTAAATATATGGTATACAAAAGATGATGAATACAATAATGTTGAAAGTAAATATTATGACATAGCATTTGAAGGTAGCATAGTTGAATATTATTTGAATGAAGATAAAATATATAATACAGCTTGGTTTAAAATAGTTGATAAGAAGATGCATCATACAACAGAAGATATAATAAATTCATTTAAATATTAAATGTGGCAGGAGGTATATATGAGTTCTATAAAAGATATTACTTTAAGTGAATTTGCTAATTTATCATACGTTGATTTACCATTGAGCTTAGATGAAGATTTAAAGAAAGGTGTAAAAATAACTTTAAAGGATTTAGCAGATAGCAAGATAGATTATTACTTAGATAGAGAAAAAAGTGGAGAAATATCTTATCAAGAGCAAGAGATTTTAAATGTATTGAAGAAATGCCAAAGTGGAGAGTATAAAGATTTTTTGGTAGGTGCTTTAGACTAATTATAAGGACATTATTAGATAAAGAAAAAGAAAATAAGAAAAATAGAAAGATAAATAGGAGGATGAAAAGTTGATAAAATCTAAGAAAAAGATTTTACAGAAAATAGGAGGGATTATTTTAATGATGGTTTTAGGAAGTTCATTTGTTGGATGTAATATAACTAGCGATAATGATTATAAAAAAGCGGCACTTGAAACACTAGAGGAAAGATATGGTGAAGAGTTTGAGATAAAACAATTAGGGGGAACCTTTGGAGCTTTAAATGATACTAAAAAATTAGTGTGCTATCCAGTTAGTAGTCCAGATAAGTTTTTCTATGTTGAAGTGGAAAAAGATTTATCAGAGGTTCATGATAATTATATTAATAGAATTATGGAAGAAAAATTAAATGGAATGTTAACACCAATCGCTAAAGAGATATTTGGAGAAAAAGTTAAAGTGCAATCATTTTTTGATAATCAATATAATGAATATGATTCATTAGATATGAATGTAGTTGATTTTATGAATAGAAATTATAGATGTTCTTATGTATTAGCTATATTTATAGATGGTGGAGAAAACATAGACAAATCACAAGAGGCAGAAAAAATCAATTTATTTGGGGAAAAGTTGTTAGAAAATAATGTATTAAATAAAAATTTTGTAAATGTATGGTACCTTAGAGAGGGGGAATTTTCAAAGGTTGAAGATAAATATTATGATTTAACATTTGACGGGGAGAACGTTAAATATTATTTTAAAGAAGATAAAATATATAATATGACTTGGTTTGAAATAGTTGATAAGAAGATGCAAAATACAATAGAAGATATTATAAATTCATTTAAATATTAATGGACATAGGGGGAGGGATATATGAGTTCTATAAAAGATATAACATTAGGAGAGTTTGCAAATTTATCATATGTAGATTTACCAAGTGAGTTGATGGCAAAAATTGATTCGGAAATAGGAGTAACATTAAAGGAGTTGGCAGATAGCAAAATAGATTATTACTTAGATAGAGAAAAAAGTGGAGAAATATCTTATCAAGAGCAAGATATTTTAAATGTATTGAAGAAATGTCAAAGTGGAGAGTATAAAGATTATAAAATAAAGAAATATAAAAATGGCAATAACAAAACAGGTTTTGTAGGCTACGCCATCGAAACCAAGCCAGGTGAGCTTATTATTACATCAAGAGGAAGTGAGGTTCCAGGGGAAAGTGCTGATAAAGGCTGGGAAGATTGGATTGATAATGTTCAAATATCAACTAAATATGAAACAGATCAGCAAAAAGCAGCTAAGGACTTTTTAAATGAAGTAGGGTTAGAATATAAATCCATTTATTTAACAGGACATTCTAAAGGCGGAAATAATGCTTTATACGCTACTATAGCAGCAGATTCCGATATAAGGTCAAAAATAGAAAATTGCGTTACTTTTAATGCACCAGGTTTCAGTGACAAATTTATGAAAGATCAAAAATATGTAATAGATCAATTAAATAAAAAGGGAATTTTTAGAGAATATCAAGGGAGTAGCGATCTTGTATCTTCAATTATGAACAATGTTTCAATGCCACTTATAATAAATCAAAGAGATTTAGATAAGACTTTTCTAGAAAGGTTAAAAGCCTTTGATGATCATTATATTTATGCTATGGAGATTGATGGAGATACTTTTATTTTAAACAATGATGGAAAAAAAGCATTGATACCTGTCTTTGTAAATAATTTAGTTGCAGGTTTAACAGGGACTTTAACAGATAAAGAAATAGATGAGATTATATCTTTAGTTTACAATATAATCAATAAAGATGAGGATACAGGGGCAGTAGATATATTTAAAATGATTTTAAATTCAGGTGTAGATATATCAACAGCAAAAATTATATTACTTCAAGTAATAAGTGAAGCAAATGTTATTTACTTAAAAGAAAGTCCCATTGCTTTGGTATCAGGAATAGGATATATTGCAGATTTATATAGGGATACAAGAACCTTTATCTATGCGAATATATCTAGAACTAAAAATTACATTATAGATGGGTTAATAAAATTAGGGAAAAGTATAGGAAAAGTAGGTTTAAACAATATAAAAAATAAACTGAATTTAGGATTTAAAATGAGCATAGCTAGTAGTATATTTACAGGAAATACATCTCTTACGATTACAGATTTAATCGGAGGTGTAATAAGTCCAAATAAGTGTTTAGTAACAATAGATGATATTAACACTTCATTAAGGGTATACAAAGCAGAGCTAATTAATATTAAAGAAGATTTAAAAAAAGTTGATTTTGCCATGAATAAATTAGCGCAATTTGGCTGGAGTGGAGAGGCTAGCCAGGCATTTTATTCATCTAAATTCATAATGATTAAATCATCAATGGGTAAAATAGAATCACAATTAAGTTATATGGTTAGACACCTAGAAAAAGCTAAGAAGAGCTTTGAAAGTATAAAGTTAGAAGAAGATGCTTTAGTAGGTATTTTAGCTTAAATTACAAGGAGGAAGATATGGGAAAGATAGGTGTGTATTATAGTGCAAGTTCTACGTTAATAAAGAATATAGGTAAATGTAGAAATCAATTAAAGAAGCAAAATGATGATGTAAGCAAAGCTTTAAGAAAATTAGGAGAAATAAATGAAAACTATTATGAATTAAATAGAATATATGACAACTTGAATAGTGTAAAAAATAAGAGTAACTCAGACATAGTAAAGTTGGAGAAGTTTGGGGAAAAGTTAAATAATTATGTTGAGATGGTCAAAAGGAGTGATAATGATATATATAATGTACTTTAAAGTACATTAGTTGTTTTGCTATAGTATACAGTTATGTAGAAACATTCATTAAAAAGTTTTTAGCAGAATACAATATAGTGTAATTGTATATAATATGCTGAAATGTATCCAAGCCTTAGTTATTAGACATAAAATCTACGACAGCAATTGTCGTGGATTTTATTTAAATATAGTTTATATTTGACTGTACTTTTAGTAGTATAGTTTTTTTATTTCTCTTGTATTTGGGCATATGGTATATTAAGGGGTATAATTGGAATGTATAATGAAAAAGGAGATGATAAAGTGAATTTATATAATAAATATATTAAAAAATATAAACTTCCTTTTTTAACTGCTATTATTTGTGTAGCTCTGGAAGCAATATGTGATTTATTGGGACCAACCCTTATGTCTAATATAATTAATTCAGGAATAGATGGAGGAAGTCTTTCAAATGTTTATTACTGGGGTGGATTGATGCTTATGGTTACAGTTATTGGTGCCTGTTTTGCCATAACTAGAAATATCCTAGCATCTAAGGTTTCTCAAAGAGTTGGTGCAGATTTAAGATATGACTTATTTAAGAAAATATTATACTTTTCGGAAAATGGAGCTGACAAAATTGAAAGTGGTTCCCTTATTACCCGTATGACTAATGATACTTCGCAGGTTGTGCAATTTATAAATGGAATTATGCGTATTTTTCTAAAAGCTCCAATAACCTGTATAGGAAGTATTATTCTTGCAAGTATTCTTAATTTTAGGCTTTCTCTAGTTATTTATGGAGTCGTAGTCCTAGTGGGTATTGTTATATTTATCAGCATGAATCTTAGTTATCCACGTTTTTATAAGCTGCAAAAGGCAATGGATAAGGTAAACTCAGTTGTGCAAGAGTATCTTATTGGTGTTAGATTAGTTAAAGCCTTTGGTACCTATGATAAGGAAAAAGAGAAGTTTGGGGAGACTAACGATAATTTAATGGAGAAGGGGATTTCCTCTCAGATAATTATAACCTTAACAGCACCTCTTATGACCTTTATTGTTGGTATTGGAACTGTAATTATACTCTTTATTGGAAGTAAGCTTTTTTCCTTAAACCTTGTGAATCCTGGAAATATAACAGCATTTACAATTTATATGGCTCAAATTCTTACATCTTTAATAATGATAACTAATATATTTAATACCTTTGTTAGAACAAAAGCATCTAATGCTCGTATTGAAGAAGTTTTAAATTGTGAAGAGGATTTTTCTTACTATGGAGAAGAGTTAGAAGGAGAAAATATAGAGGGGAAAAATACAGATTGGAAAGATTCAGAGTTTAATGGTGCAGTGGAATTTAAAAATGTTACCTTCGCTTATCCAAATGGAAGTGGTTTGCCTGCTATTAAAGATTTAAGCTTTTCATTGAAATCTGGGGAGAACCTTGCAATCATAGGACCTACAGGTAGTGGAAAATCAACAATAGCATGGCTATTATTAAGATTTTATGATGTTAATGAAGGAAGTATATTAATTAATGGAAGGAATATTAAAGATATAGGAGTGGACACTCTTAGAGATAATGTTTCTATTATTCCTCAAAAGCCAATGTTATTCTCAGGGACAATTAATGAAAATATTAAATGGGGGAATAAGTATGCATCCAATGAAGAAGTTAAATTAGCAGCTGAAAGAGCAGAAGCCTCCTTTATAGAGAACATTCCAGATGGTATTAATTCACTTCTAGGTGGGGGAGGAGTTAATTTATCAGGAGGTCAAAAGCAAAGAATTTCTATTGCCCGTGGAATTATTAAGGATTCTAAAATTCTTATTTTAGATGATGCCACTAGTGCTTTAGATGCAGTTACTGAAGCTAGGGTTATAGATAATCTTAATTCCATGGAAGAGAATAAAACTATTATCACCATTACACAGCGTTGTGGTACTGCAATGTTCTCAGATAAAATTCTTGTTATGGATAATGGTGAAAAGGTTGGCTTTGGAACCCATAGGGACCTTATGGAAAGTTGCCCTATTTATAAAGATATTTATAGAACTCAAATAGAAAGTAGTAAGGAGGTGTGATAAATGGGACAAGTATATAATAAACCAGAGATAAAGATGCCTTCAGTTGGAAGATTTGGCGGTGGTGGAGGACCAAGTAGATTTGCTCCAAAGGCAAAGCCTAAAAATGCTAAAGATACTTTAAAAAGAATTGTGAAAATATATATGAGATGGGGAAAAACTATATTATTAGCTATGGTTTTAACAGTTATAGCTTCCTTAATAACTGTTAGTATTCCTTACTTTGTTGGGAAGACTTTTAACTATCTTAATATGAGTACTAGAACTGTGGATAGTAGTATGTTTTTAACACTTTTAATGATTATAGCAGCTCTGCATTTATCTAATTTAATTATTTCAAGTGCCAATGGAGTAATTATGCTTAAAGTATCTCAAAAACTGGTTCATGCTTTAAGAACTGAATTTTTTAATAAGATGCAACGTCTGCCTTTGGGATTCTATGATACCAGATCTCATGGGGATACTATGAGTAGGATTACTAATGATGTAGATAATATAAGTTCTACCATAGCTCAAACTACTACACAGCTTATATCAAGCATTTTAACTCTGGTTGGTTCATTTTTAGTAATGATAAATTTAAACAGCATTCTTACTTTAGTGGTGCTTTTATGTGTTCCCTTAGTAGTATTATTAACTAAAACAATTGCATCTAGAAGCAAAGCTTATTTCTTAGATCAGCAGCAAAGCCTTGGTTCTTTAAATGGTGTTATTGAAGAAAATATTTTAGGGTTAAAAATGGTTAAAGCCTTTGGAAAGCAAAAGGATATTTTAGAGAACTTTAAAGAAATTAATGAAAGCCTTTATGAAAGTAGTAATAAAGCTCAAATATGGTCTGGTTATATGATGCCTTTAATGAATGTTATTAATAATTTTATATTTGCTGTAGTTGCCATTGTTGGAGGAATACTATCTGTGGGATATGGCTTGGCAGTGGGGACTGTTGTTAGCTTTTTGAGTTATTCAAAGCAGTTTGCCCAGCCTTTAAACTCTGTAGCTGGAATGTTTAATACCATACAATCTGCCCTTGCTGGTGCTGAAAGAGTTTTTGAAATTTTAGATACAGCAGAGGAGAAAGAAGACGTAGAAGGAGCAATGGAACTTGAAAATCCAAATGGGGAGGTAGAGTTTAAAGATGTATGTTTTTCATATGACAAAGCTACTCCTATTTTAAAGAATGTGAGTTTTAAGGTTAAGGCAGGAGAAGTTGTAGCCTTAGTTGGAGAAACAGGTGCAGGTAAAACAACTATAGTTAATCTTCTTACTCGTTTTTATGACAGTGACAGTGGAGAAATTCTTATAGATGATGAGCCTATAACAAATTTAAAAAGAGATAGTCTTAGAGAATGCTTTTCAGTAGTCCTTCAAGATACATGTTTATTTACAGGAACAATTATGGATAATATTAGATATTCTCAAAGCTCTGCATCTGATGAAGAGGTAATTAAGGCTGCTAAAATAGCTCATGCACATGATTTTATAAGTAAATTGCCAAATGGTTATAATACCATAGTTTCTGGAGTCACTGATAATTTAAGTCAAGGCCAGCGCCAGCTTATAGCAATTGCTAGGGCAGTTTTATGTGATAGTCCAATTCTTATTTTAGATGAGGCAACCAGTAGTGTTGATACTAAGACAGAGAAGGATATTCAAAATGCATTAGTTAGATTAATGAAAAATAGAACTAGCTTCCTAATTGCCCATAGACTTTCTACCATTAGGGATGCTGATAATATTATGGTTATTGGTGATGGTAAAATACTTGAAAGTGGAAACCATAAAACCTTAATGGAGAAGAAAGGACGTTACTTCGAAATGGTAATAAGTCAGAGGGGAAAGATAAAAGTTAATTAACATATTAATAATAATTTTATAGGAAATGTTTAAAACAATACTTTTAACATAACAAAATATATAATGAAGTCTGATTATTTTTATATTAAAGTTAAAATGTATCAAAGCCTTAGTCATTAGAGATGAAACCCTTGATAATACAGAAATGTGTTGGCAAGGGTATTATTTTAGAATTAAGAATGATAAACCATATCTGAGTAAGGATTTAAATCTTTTATACAAATAAAAAATATTCATAAAAAAAGGTTTACAAGAATATGTTGAAATGATATTATAAAAATAAGGATTGTAACTGATAATGCAGGCAAAACCAAACATATATGTATATACATATATAGGGTAGGTTTTGCCTTTTTTTATTAACTAGAAAATTGTATTTTTTAATCTGTGAATAAATATGAGAGAGAACAAAAAAACAAAGTCTAAGGAGTAGATTTTGTTCCTATATAATTAAGGAGGTAAGTGAATGCTTATAGATAAGGTATTAAATAATAATGCATTTATCTCATTAGATGAGAATGGTGAAGAAATAGTTGTAATGGGAAAAGGAGTTGCATTTGGAAAAAAAGGTAATCAATATGTGGATTTAAGCAACTTTAACTATAAGATATTTTCTAATAAAGACAAGCAACTTAATGATAAATTTATATCTGTAATTTCAGATATACCAGAAGAATATTTATCAGTAACTACAAAAATTGTAAATGGATATGAAGCAGAGTATAGTAAAAAATTAAATGATATTGTATACATAAGTCTTGCAGAACATATCCAGGGGGCAGTGGAAAGAACTAAGAATGGTATAAAAGTAAGTAATCCTCTATTTTTAGAGATAAAGAGATTATTCCCAAATGAATACAAGGCAGGAAAGAATGCTCTTGAATTAATTAAAAATGAATTAAAAGTAGAGTTTAATGAAGATGAAGCTGCATATATAGCACAACATATAGTAAATGCAGAGCTTGACAATGATATCAGTAATATTACAAACATAACAAAGTTAATGCAAGAAATTACACATATTGTTAAGTACTATTTTAGAGTTGAGTTTGAAGAAGATTCTAATGCGTATTATAGATTTGTAACACATTTAAAATTTTTTGCTCAAAGAATATTTAAAAATAATAGCTATGAAGATAATGATAACGATTTATTTAATATCTTAAAAGAAAAGTATTCTAAGAGTTACAAGTGTGTTGTTAAAATAAAAGAGTTTATAGAAAATACATATGATTACAAATTATCAGAAGAAGAACAGCTTTATTTAATTATACATATAGAAAGAATAGTAACTAAGGCAATAATTTAAGTGGTAGTATGCTGGTAAATCCACCAGCTTATTATATATAGTAAGATTGTAACTACGCTATAGGTAAAACCTATATATGTAGGCAAAACTTCATTTAATTTTATATGAATGGAGGAATTTAAAAATGGATTACAAATTATTAGGACAAAAAATTCTAGAACTAGTAGGTGGAAAGAACAATGTAGAAAGCGTTGTCCACTGTATGACAAGATTGAGATTTAAGCTAAAGGATGAATCTATAGTTAATGATGATCTTGTTAAAAAGACTAAAGGTGTCATTGATGTAATGAAAAAAGGTGGCCAATATCAAATTATCATTGGAAATGAAGTGGCTTCAGTTTACAAAGAAATATGTAGACTTGGAAACTTCAAAGATGATACTAGTAAAAGTAGTAATACTAGCGAAAACAAAAATAAAAATGTATTTGTTGGGATATTAGACACAATCTCAGGAGTAATGTCACCGGTAATACCAGCTATTATAGGTGCAGCTATGATAAAGGTACTGCTAACTGTATTACCTATGATAGGTTTATTAAGTGATACTAGTCAAACATATCAATTATTATCAGTTATTGGAGATGGTGCATTTTACTTTATGCCTGTTTTAATAGGTATGTCAGCGGCAAAAAAATTTGGAGCTAACCCATATTATGCAGTAAGTATTGCATTAATGCTTCAACATCCAAACTTTTCGGCAATGATGGAAGGTATAAAGAGTGGAGAGGAAACATTAAAATTCTTTGGGTTTATACCAGTAACATATGCTTTTTATGCATATTCAGTTATTCCAATAATAATGTCAGTTTGGATATTACCTCATATAGAAAGATTTGTTGATAAAATAACTCCAAGCATTACAAAGAACTTCTTAAAGCCAATGTTAGTTATGTTAATTATAGGACCAATAGTTATGGTTGCAGTAGGGCCGTTAGGTTCAATATTTGGTAATGTTTTAACAGATATAATATATTTTATTCATGATAAATTAGGATTTATTGCAGTTGGGTTAGTTGCAGCCATATTCCCATTTGTAGTTATGACTGGTATGCATCATGCGTTCACACCAATTAAAATAGGGGTTTTAGCAGGGACAGGATTTGAAGCATTCATATGTATAGCAGAGTTTTGCTCAAATATGGCTCAAGGTGCAGCAACATTAGCAGTTTCTGTAAAGTCAAAAAATAAAGATGTAAAACAAAGTGCTGGTTCAGCAGCATTCTCAGCATTGGTTGCTGGTATAACTGAACCTGCATTATATGGAACAACCTTAAGATATAAAAAGCCTATGATAGGAGCATGTATAGGTGCAGGTTTAGGTGGACTTGTAGGTGGTTTCTTCCAAATGAAATCTTTTGGAGTAGCAACACCAGCTTTAGTAACTATTCCACAATATATAGAAAAAGGAAATCCAAAGAGTCTTTTATTTGTATTAATAACAGCAGCAGTAACTATAGTAGTATCATTTATAGCAGCTTATATTATTGGGTTTGAAGATCCAGTTGAAGAAGCAGTTGAAGAGGCAGCTCAAGAAGAAAAAAAAGTAGAAGCTTTAAATACAACAATAAAAATAGGAAGCCCAATCCAAGGTGAAGTAGTAGGTTTAGAACAAGTAGATGATGAAACTTTTGCTAGTGGAATAATGGGAAAAGGAACAGCAGTAATACCAACAAAAGGACAAATCGTAGCACCTTTTGATGGAGTTATAGAAGTATTTTTCAAAACAAAGCATGCATTAGCTTTAAGAAGCAATGATGGGGTTGAAATGTTGATTCATGTAGGAATTGATACTGTAAACTTAAATGGAAAATATTTTACTGATAAAAAGTCACAAGGTGATAAGATAAAGACTGGAGATGTTCTTCTTGAATTTGATATCGAAGGAATAAGAAGTGAAGGATATAATGTAGTTACTCCAGTTATAGTAACTAATAGTGATAACTATTTGGATGTTGTAGAATGTGACAAAGATAGAATAAATATAAATGAAAATATATTAACATTAATTTAAATATAGGTAGGTGATTAAATATGAAAAACTTTACAATCCCAGAAGGGTTTTTATGGGGAAGCGCATCAGCTGCTTATCAAGTAGAAGGTGCATATTTAGAAGACGGTAAAGGATTAACAAATTGGGATAAATTTGTAAGGATTGAAGGAAAGACATTTAAGAAAACTACAGGAGATGTAGCAGTAGATCATTATCATAGATATAAAGAAGATATAAAGTTAATGGCAGAAATGGGACTTAAAACATATCGTTTTTCTATTGCATGGGCGAGAATAATTCCGGATGGAAATGGAGAAATAAATGAAAAAGGTCTTAAATTCTATGAAGATCTTATAGATGAATGTTTAAAATATAATATAGAGCCAATGGTTACTATTTTTCACTGGGATCTTCCACAAGCATTAGTTGACCAATATGGAGGTTTTGAAAGCAGAAAAATAGTTGATGATTTTGTAAGATATGCTACTATCTTATTTGAGAGATTTGCCAGTAAGGTTAAGTACTGGATTACATTAAATGAGCAAAATATATTTACAACATTAGGGTGGTTAACAGCAATGCATCCTCCAGGTAAATTTGATGATGAAAAAACTTTTTATCAAGTAAATCATCATGCATTTATTGCTCATGCAAAAACTGTATTAGAGTTTAAAAAGATAATTCCAAATGGTAAGATAGGAGCAAGTTTTGCATATAGTCCAAGTTATTCATTAAATTGTGATCCGATTAATGCAATGTCTAAGATGGACTTTGATGATATGAAAAACTTTTGGTGGATGGATATGTATGCATATGGACGTTATCCAAAATCAACATTTACTTACCTAAAAAATAAAGGGGTGGAACCAACTTTTGAGCAGGGGGATGAAGAAATCTTAAAAGAAGCTGCATTGAAGGTTGACTTTATGGGAGTAAACTACTATCAAACAAGTGTATGTGAATATAATCCAATAGATGGAGTAACTCCTTATGGTACATTTAATACTACAGGGGTTAAAGGTACAGGTCAAGTAACAGGTCAACCTGGTTTATTTAAGAATCCACCAAATCCATACCTGAAAACAACTGATTGGGATTGGAGTATTGACCCAATGGGATTAAGATATGCTTTAAGGGAAATTACAAGTAGATATAATCTTCCTATAGTAATTTCAGAAAATGGATTAGGTGCCTTCGATAAAAAAGAAGAAGATAATTCAATTCATGATCCATATAGAATAGCATTTTTAAAATCTCATATAGAGGAAATGAAAATTGCAATGTCTGAAGGGTGCGAAGTAATAGCATATTGTACTTGGTCATTTACAGATTTATTAAGCTGGTTAAATGGATACCAAAAGAGATATGGTTTTATCTATGTTGATAGAGAAGAGGAAGAAGGCTCATCAATGAATCGTTACAAAAAGGATAGTTACTATTGGTATAAAGATGTAATAGCATCAAATGGAGAAAAATTATAGCAAACTATATGCTCCTAGTAAAGTGAATAAACTTTACTAGCGAACAGAATTACATTCGAGGTCCAGTTTTTTACTGAGTACAAGTAGTATAATAATTTGAACAATGAAACTGTAATAGAACTAAAGCTCTATTACAGTTTTTCATTTTATTCAAGTTCTAAATAGTCTTTGCCAAAGGGAGTAGCATAAACCATCTATTCTATTTCTATTAAATATTTTCGCTACTTACTATTTTCAGGCAATTATTCAAGAAAAGACAGCTTTTATAATATCTGTTGGAAGGGGACTTGTAATTAGTTGCTTACTTATGTAATTATTACTAATTGTTCTAGGAAGTCAATCATTATGGTATGCAATGTTTATAACAGAATTAATAGTAGCTATTTATACTGTTTACAAAATGTCAAAGAGTACAAAGGAGTTTGTATAGTATAACTAAATAAATAGATAGTTATAAAGAAAATATAGAATTGTTTAGTAAAGATTAATGCACTTACAACGGAGGTTGTAGGTGCATTCTCAGTTGTACAATTTATAAATGTAATTATGCGTATTTTTCTAAAAGCTCCAATAACTTGTATAGGAAGTATTGTTATTGGTAGGAAAAGAAGAAATTATCTAGTGAGATTTTATTCATTATAATTAAAAGTTTTCTATCAGTTAGTATTGAGGATAACAGTTCCAAATAAAAAGTAGCCTCATAGGATATTATAAAAAGTAAATTTAGAGGTTAAGAATGAAAGAATATCAAAGACAGGAACAAAGTTCATATAAGTACACCATAGCTAATACTAATCTAAGAAAAGAAAAGTCTACTTCTTCTTATATAATCACTGTAATACCAGCAGGGTCTAAGGTTCAAGTTAACGACGCTGAAGAAGATTGGTATGAAGTAACATATAATGGACAAACAGGATATGTATACAGTGATTATTTATCCCAAACAAAATATGCATGGACAGATGTTACTTTAAGGTCTTTTCCATCTGCTGAGTCAAAGCCAGTAACTGTAGTTCCTTTGAAGTCTATGGTACAGGTGCTATCTGTAAATGGAGATTGGAGTAATGTTATCTATGATAACCAAAGAGGATATATATTTAGCTATTTTCTTTCTGATGATGGGAATCCACCTGAAGGATATGATTTTAAGTACTTTTACACTGATATGACAAGGTTTGTAAATGAAAATCAAATTAAAAGTCCTACTATAAATTTAATTACAACAAACTTAGAAAATAAACTTACTTATATATTTGAAAAAAATGATAGTGGTACATGGGATTTGTTGTATAAGTGGTCTTGTACAGTAGGTAAACCAAGTACACCAACTATTAAGGGAACTTTCTATGTTAGTGGTAGAAAGCCATACTTTGGATCTGATACTTATAGAGTAAAGTATGCTACTAGAATTCGAGGTAGTTATTACTATCATTCAATTTTATTTAATTCAGCAGGAACTGAAATAATTGATGATAGACTTGGCATGGCCTTGAGTCATGGATGTATTAGATTAGATGTGAAAAACGCTCAATGGATTTATGATAATGTATTAGATAAAACTACTATAATAATAAACTAATTTAATATGTAGGCTCTGTGGAGTGATTAGCTAACAGAGCCTATATTTATGGATTCAAAAATTACTAGTAAACAGCTAGATAGTTACATAGTAAATATAAAAGTATATTTATATTTGCAATAAGTGAAAAAATTAAAGAGGACAATAAATAAGAACTCTTTGAAATACTATTTATTAATAAATACTAGTCAAAAATAAATCATAAACTGAATTCTACCATAGGTAGTTAGTTACGCTTATACAAAGCAATCACCTCAGCTGCCTTCTTCTTAATAATCTCTATAGCTTCAATTGGCTCTACAATCTCTACATCTTTCCCATATCCAAAGGCAAACTCTATGCCTTGATAAAGAGCATCAAACTTTATATCAATATAGACCACATCATCTTTAACTACAGTATTACTAATAGTGATAAAGGGCCTTTCTTTAATATTATTAAGAATAGAAGGATTAACTTTAAAGGTAAATAAATGTTTTGGAATAGAATCTTTAAATTTGCTAGTACTAGTTTTCCAGTACTTTTCTAAATTAAAATCATTAGGTCTTTGGAATATTTCATCTGTTAAAGAGACAGTTTCTATCGAGCTAACTCTATAAGTTTTAATAATCTCATTATTTTCACCAATTAAGTACCAATTACCTCTTTTACATACTAATCCAAGGGGATTTAAGATTACAATTTTTGTTTCATTTATTTTTCTATATAGAATATTTAAAACATTATTATTCCATATACTATTTTGCAAAGTAGAAAGAATATCTTTATCAATTTTATTTGGATTTTCGCTCCAAGTGTACATATCTATATAAATATAATTTTGTATATTTTTAATTTCATTTATTTGATGAGTGGATGAATTACCTAATAATTTAAGTAGAGTATTCTCTTTAACTTTTTCGATGCCTAAATCTTCTAAGATTTTATTGCCAGTAGGAATAAACAATGAATAAAGCTCATCTTTATTAATTCCATTTAGGGTAGTTTTATAATCGCCTAATAATTTTACCCCTCCATTTACACCTCTATCTGTAAATATTGGTATTCCTAAGCTGCTCAAAGATTCAATATCTCTATAAATAGTTCTAACTGATACCTCTAGCCTTTTAGCTAAATCATTTGCTGTTAATTGTTTATGCATTTGCAATAACATAAGTATTGAAATCAATCTATCTGCTTTCATAAATAGTCCTTTCTAATATGACATAGGATGTCAGTTATTATATCTTATAATATATTTTGTATCAAGGATATGGATTTAGTAAATAAGAAATACTACAATAAGAAATAATTCAATTAAAATAAAATGGAGGATAAGAATATGAGTGGGAAAATAATATTGAATTTAGCAATAAGTTTAGATGGATATATAGCAGATGAAAATGGAGGATATGATTGGATAGTTGGAGATGATAACTCTAAGTTAAATACAGAAAATAAATCAGATTTTGCTAAGTTTCTAGAAGGTATTGATGTAGTAGTTATGGGAAGAAATTGTTATAATCAAAATTTTCATAAAGACTATAAGGAGAAAGATGTCTATATAGCAACATCAGAAAATATAGCTGACTATGAAAATTATCATTTTATGAATGGAGATATCTGCAAAACTATAAGTGACTTAAAAAATCAAGGGAAAAATATATTTCTATTTGGTGGAGGAGTAGTGATTGATAGCTTTGTTAAAGAAGATATTATAGATGAATACATTATAGGAATAATACCTACTATCTTAGGAAAGGGAAGAAAGTTATTCTTAGAAAATAATCCTAAAATTGATTTAAATCTTCAGGAATATTCAGTTGAAGATGGCATTATAGTTATGAAATATTCAAAGAGAAATAAATATGAAAATTAAATATTAATGATAAGTGAGTATAATATAAGATAAGGGAATGAATATATATTATACTTTCTTTTTTATATTTCAATGAATTATAAAATCTTCATAAAACCAACAAAAATAATTAATATAATATCACTAGTAGAGAGGAAGTGAATTCAGATGAAATTGAAAAATACATTAATCATATCAGTATGTGTAATTGTCATTATATTTGGTGGGATTAAGGTGTTTGATAAGGGATTAAATGAGATTAAAAGTAAAAGGCTAGGACTTGATAAGACTAAAAGCGAAGAGGTAGCAAGTAATCAGATTAAAAGAAGGGCTTTAGGAACTGATGAAGGTAAAAGTAAAGATTTAGATAATGATGAAATTAAAAGTGAAATAGAGGAGTTAGAAAAAGTAAAAAGTGATACTATTACTAAAACTTTTGATGGTAGTTATATGAGTCCATTAGTTACGGTTTCAGAGTACAAGCCTCAATTTAACATTAAATTAGATGGTATTGATAAGGACAGTGAATTAATACTTATAAATTCTTACTCTGGAGAGATGATTAAAATGGATTATAATGAAGATGGAGAATATATATTAAGTACTAGCTTGGAAAAAGATGTAGACTATGGAATATTAGTTGATTATAGATTAACAGGATCAATTAGGGTAGTTAATGATTTGAAAGAAATAAATGATGAAGAAATATACAATGAGATAATGGAAAATTTACAATGCGGTTTATAAAAAAGGAGAAAGTTTAATTATGAATTATATACTATTATTTTTAGAAGGGATACTAACATTTATATCACCATGTATCTTACCTATGGTACCAATATATGTATCATATTTTATGGGAAAGGATTCGGATAACAAGAAAAATAGAGCGTTAATAAATTCCCTAGGCTTTGTCTTAGGATTTTCAATTATATTTGTTTTATTAGGGGTTGGTGCAAGTGCACTTGGACTAAGCTTAAATAAATATATAAGAGAACTAAATATATTTTCAGGAATAATAATGATATTTATGGGCCTTAATTACCTAGGAATATTAAAGATTAACATACTTCAAAGAACCTTTAAGCTGAAAAATAAGGTTGATAAAAATAATGTGAATTTAGCATCATCTATTTTATTTGGAATGATATTTAGTATAGGATGGACACCATGTGTTGGACCTTTTCTTGGATCAGCTTTAATGATGGCCACTAATTCAAGTCATATTATGGAAGGTGTATTAATGCTACTTACATATAGCTTAGGTTTTGGGATTCCGTTTATACTATCTGCTTTATTAATTGATTCATTAAAGAGCACATTTAACTTTATTAAAAGAAATTATAATATTATAAATAAAATATCAGGTATAATCTTAATAATCGTAGGTGTAATGATGATGACTGGATATTTAAATATGTTATTATCTATGTTAAGTTTCGTATAAGTTAAATAGTATAAGGAGAGCTAAAATTCCTGCTAATAAGAGATTTGATTTAAACTATTTGTAAGTTAAATAATATAAAAGGAAGAGAAATTATGAAAAAAATATTAAGTAAGTATATAAGAAAATTAAGTATAAAAAAACTTAGCAATTATCTAATAAATATAGGAATAGTTTTAAGCATATTAAATATAGTTATGATTTATATTTCTAGAAGTACTTTGCCAGAGGGAGTATGTCCTATAGATGAAAACAATAATTTTATATTACTATCTATTGGGGTTTCAGGGCTAGGATTAATTTTATCATTTTTTGATAGTGATACGAAAAATAAATTAATTTAGGTATTTAATAATGGTAAAGAATAATAGACCAATTTAGGTATTTAATTAAGAAATAGAGTGGGAAAAATAAAATTATCTCTAGTGATTTTAATAATAGGTAAATAGATAAAATAGCAAAGGATAAAATTAAGATATAGGGAAAAGATTAAGAAAAGGAAATAGAGGTAGTGTAAAGTTTTATATAAAAAATTTGAGCTAGTCAGAATAAATAGGAGATTAGGTGTATGAAAAAGTTAAAAGTTATATTGATAGTGCTTTTAATGGTACTATTGATATTTTTAGGAAAATTAGGTTATGATTATCTAACTGGTGTATATGAAGAAGAGGGAACAAAAGTAAGTAGTGGGAATAATGCTAGTATAGGTGGTAGTATAAAGGAGGATAAACCTTTAGAAAAAGCAAAAGATTTTACTGTTTATGATGAAGATAATAATGAAGTGAAATTGTCAGATTTTATTGGAAAGAAAAATGTAGTAGTAAACTTTTGGGCAAGTTGGTGTCCTCCATGTAAAGCAGAAATGCCATATTTTGATGAGGCTATGAAGACTTATAAGGATGAGGATGTAGAAATTTTAATGGTTAATCTTACTGATGGAATGAGGGAAACAAAAGAGACAGCAAAGGCCTTTATAGAGGAAGAAGGATATGATATGGATATAGTTTATGACTTAGATAGTGATGCAGCTATGACATATTATTTAAATGCAGTTCCAAGAACTTTATTTATAGACATAGATGGAAATGTGCAGTACGATCATACTGGAATGATTACTAATAGCGTTCTAAATAACAATATAGAAAAATTACTAAATAAATAATAATATTGAAAAGTTATATAAGTTGAAATAATATAAATTCTAAAAATGTAGATTAATTATTTAAAGATAGAATAAATAAGTAAGCTTTTAATTAGATATGTATAAGGATATGGAGATGAGTGTGGTGCCGAAGAATATACTTGTTGTAGATGATGAAATAAAAATAGTTGAAGTTATAAGTCTATACTTAAAAAATGAAGGATATGAAGTAGTTTTTGCAGCTAATGGTAGGGAAGCCATAGATAAATATAAATCAAATGATATAGATTTGATTATTTTAGATTTAATGCTACCAGATATATCAGGGGAAGATGTTTGCAAGGAAATAAGAGAAATATCTGATGTTCCTATTGTAATGTTAACAGCTAAAACTGATGAAAGCAGTATATTAAATGGGTACTCATTAGGTAGTGATGATTATATTACAAAACCCTTTAGTCCAAAGCAACTAGTGGCTAAGGTAAATGCTTTATTTAAAAGAGTTATAAAAATAGAATCAAGGAAAATATCCTTTAATGATGATCTTATAATAGATCTTAAAAGTAGTGAGGTTACAAAGAGTAATAATTTAGTGAGTCTTACACCATCTGAATACAAGATATTAACCATATTAGCAAAACATCCTCAGCAAGTATTTACTAGAGAAGAGTTATTAGATTATATAATAGGTGAAAATGATTATGTTTATGACAGAATAATAGATAGCCATATAAAGAATTTAAGGGCAAAAATAGAGAGCGATAGTAAGAACCCAAGATATATAAAAACTGTTCGTAGTTTAGGATATAAATTTGATGATAACTAAGGTTAAATTAAAAAATAAACTTATATGTATTTTTATCATATTTTCTATATCTATAATATCACTAGTAAGTATTATAAATCGTATATATATTGAACATAACTTTAATAAATATGCTGAAAATAAAATGGAGAGAAGTAAAGAAGAAATTTATGAGAAAATAACAACAACATATAAAGATGGTGTTTGGAATATAAATAGCATTAATTTTGCTGGATATAATGCATTAAGAGAAGGATTATTAATTAGTATTAAAGAAAAAGATGGAAATACTATATGGGATGCAAGGGAATATAATAACATAGAGTGTGAAACGATTTTGGCTAAAATTAGGTACAATACTAATAAAATAAATCCAAATTCTGATACAGTTAATACAATAGAAGAATATGAAATAAAGGTTAATAACGAAGTAGTTGGAACTATAAAACTAGAATATATAGGGCCACTTTTCTTTGATGATTCAGATGTTATATTATATGAAATGTTAAATGATATTTTACTTATATTAGCTATAGTCTTTTTAGTATTTTCTATAATACTTGGGATAGTAGTATCTTCATCATTAAATAAACCAATTTTAAAAGTTATAGAAGCTACTAAATCAATATCAGGTGGAAATTACTCAAAAAAGATATTAGAAGAAAGTAATATAGAAGAGGTAAATGAATTAATTACATCTGTAAATAAAATGGCAGAAAATATAAAGCATCAAGAAAACTTAAGGAAAATCATGACTAGGGATATATCCCATGAACTTAGAACACCACTAACGACTATACAAGCTCATCTAGAAGCAATAATGGATGGGTTATGGGAACCATCTCATGAAAGATTAAAAAGTATCCACGAAGAAATACAAAGATTAAATAGATTAATAGTGTCCTCAGATGAGTTATTTAAATACGATAGTGGAGAAATGATGCTAAATAAGTCAGAAGTTGATATTTCAAATATTGTATATACTATACTTATTAATTTTGAAAAAGAATTCTTAGATAATAAAATTAAATTAGAGATGAATTTGAATAATTGCAGGGCATTTGTTGATAAGGACAAAATAAGCCAAGTTATAATAAATATAATTTCCAATAGTATAAAATATACTGGACCTGGAAAGAAGATAATAGTTAATTGTTATGAAGATGAGGATAGAGCCTTTATATCAATTAAAGATAATGGTATAGGAATTAGTGAAGAAAACTTAGAATTTATCTTTGAGAGATTTTATAGAGTAGATAAATCAAGGAATAAAGATTCAGGTGGACTAGGGGTAGGATTAACTATTTCAAAAGCAATAGTGGAGGCTCATAAAGGAGAGATTAGCGTTAATAGTAGGGTTAATGAGGGTTCTAACTTTATAGTATCGCTTCCAAAATAGAAATGTTGATGTTTATTAGGATATATTAGCATATAATTACTATGTTAATACATCCTTTTATACTTATATAAATAATTAATTTTTCAATAATATTTTAATTCTATTTAGTTCATTAGTTAGTTCTTGTACTTGATCTTCTAATTCTTGAAGTCTATTTATGTTAATATCATTAGTTTGTGAGGTAGAATTTTTTGAAGAAGCTGATGTGTTTGATGTATTTGAGGTATTTGATGTATTAGCACTTGGACTTGCGGGATTAGTGCTGCAAAATGGATTAACAACATTATAATTTTTAAGGTCGTAATATCTACCTGGACCTGCTTGGAAATATTGTTGTTGAGCATTAAAGGTTAATATTGCTTGACCAACTAACTGTAACCAATTTCCAATGGCGTTTTGGACATTAAAAGGAGTATTTCCAGCTATTATATTTCCAAGTAGCTCACCTATTAATACAAAAAGCTCAGGATGAAGAGTCTGGAATCCATTTGGTATATCGTTGCATCCAAGGTTATTTTCATTATCAGAAGAATTAGTATAACCGCAAGCTCTTAATAAATCTTCAAAATTCCCCCATCCATTAAAATTCATTTTATTACCTCAATATAAGTGATTATATTTAGTATATTAAACTTATACTTAAAAAGTACTAGATATATTTATTGAGATGAATCTGAAGGATATATTAATCAATGTATTGGATATGGTAGAGATGCCAAGATATCTAATAATAATATGAATGTTAAAGAAATAAAGATATTGAAAATAGCTATTGATTTGGCAAGGGAAAATGATAGTAATAGTGAAATTTATCATGGGTATGTATCAGATATGACTTTCAACGATAAAGTTATGATGGTATATTTAATTATGATAAATGTAAAAAAGAAATATAAAATTAAAAAGTGGCTTTGTTACTGAAGTAATTTATACGAAGGTAAATCAATGAATTGGTCAATTGACTTTTGTGGTGGTATAGAGATAATTGAAACACCAGGTCATATGTCAGGACATATATCAATTTACATTAAGGAAAGTAGAACATTAATAGCAGGAGATGCTTTAGTTATTGAGGATAACAAATTAACCATAGCAAATCCACAGTATACTTTAGATATGGGAGAAGCTAAAAAATCTATAAATAAGTTACTAAATTATGATATTGATAAAATAATATGTTATCATGGAGGAGTATATCAGACAGATATAAAAGAGGCATTAGAAAATATATAACATAAATAATCAAAAACATAGATATATAAATTCAAGATTAATATATTATAGAATAAGATATTCGGGTAAAATATTAGTCTATATTAATAATTAATTAGAGTATAATTTATTATTGATATGATTTTGCTAAATTTCTTTTACTAAGAGATCCACGATAGCAATCGTGGATTTTTACTGTATAAATTAAACTCATTAAGAACTTCTTATTTAGATATTAATATCTTTTTGGAGTGCATACTATTCTTTGGAGTAAGTGATTTATATTTTTATAGCATAATACTACCTTACACATTAATATTAGTTTTTTCTGTATATATAGTAAAGTTATCGTTTATAAAATTTCATAACGGTAATATAATTAGAATCTAAGAAAAAATGATTTTAAGAAGAAATAATTTTTCAAAAAATGTTGACAAGTCACTAAAAAGGTGTTATCGTATTCATGCAAGGACTGTTACTGATTCGATCAGGCATGACCAAAAATTAATGTGATTATTTGTGTATAATTATATTAATGTTTGGTCATTTTTTATTTTTTAAAACAAATAAGGGGGGAGATACTAAAGATGAAGATATTAAAAAAGTTAAATAACAATGTTGTATTAGCTTTAAATGATAAGGGAGAAGAAATTATAGTTACTGGAAAGGGATTAGGATTCCGTAAAATGCCATATATTTTAGAGGACCTATCTTTAATAGAGAAAAAGTATGTAATTCCTCAAAATACAAAAGCTTCTGAAATATTAGAATCTATCCCTAATGAAATTATAAAAGTAACAGAAAAAGTTATAAGAAGTGGTTATAAAGAACTTAATATGGAGTTTAATGCAGATATTTTATTAACATTATCTGACCATATTAATTTTGCTATTCAAAGAAGTAAAGAAGGAGTAACAATGAGAAGCCCACTTCAATGGGAAATCAAACATCTTTATCATAAGGAGTATGAGATAGGATTTCAGTCCCTAGATATTATTGAAAATGACCTTGGAGTTAAATTAGATAAAAATGAAGCAACTTTTATAGCACTTCATTTTATAAATGCTCAGATTGGTAAACATGATATGACTGAAACAACTAAGATAACAACTATTATGGGAGAAATTCTTAATTTAATAAAATATAAGTTTAAAATAGAGTTTAATGAAGACTCCTTTGAATTTACTAGATTTGTAACTCATATAAGATATTTTATTATAAGACAAGTAAACAAGAAACCATTAGATAATGATAATAATGATATGTTTTCTCTTATGAAGGATAAGCTAACAGAAGAGTTAGAGTGTGTTGAAATAATAGAGAAACATTTAAATAAAAATTATGGATGGAAGTGTACAAATGATGAAAAGTTATATTTAATGCTTCATATCCAAAGAATAAGAAAAGAAAAAAATTAGGACTGTTACTGATTCGATCAGGCATGACCAAAATAACCTATATATATATGGGCTTATTTTGGTTATTTTTTATGGAAAATTAGATTTATACCTTCTAATTGTAAGGTTTAAGAAGCAGAAAAATTGTTATTACAAAGTAGATATGCGCAGCTACTTTTTATATACTACTGTATTTCAAATGCTAGTTAGAAATACTATAAATACTATAAATTTTTAAAGATAAGGAGTAGAGATATGACTAATAAAGAATTAGCTTCACAAATATTAGAGTATGTTGGTGGAGAAGAGAATATAACATTTTTAACTCATTGTGTAACAAGATTAAGGTTTAATTTAAAGGATGATAGTAAGGCAGATATTAAGGTGTTATCAAGCTTAGAAGGGGTAATAACAGCACAAAATAAAAGTGGACAATTACAGGTTGTAATTGGAGCAAAAGTTAATAAAGTATTTGAAGAGTTAGAAAAAATAGTTAAAATATCTAATTCTAATGAAGGTGCTCAAGAAAAGAAAAAGAAGAAAAATCCAATTAATGCTTTTTTAGAAACTATAGCAGGGATATTTACACCTATACTTCCAGCATTAATAGGTTGTGGGATGTTAAAAACAGTAGCAGTATTATTAAAGCAATATGGATTAATTGATTCTATGTCTGGAGTTGCCCAAGTTCTAGATATGGGTGGAGATATAATTTTTTACTTTATGCCATTTTTCTTAGCAGTAAGTGCAGCCAAGAAGTTTAATACAAGTTTAAACATGGCTTTATGTTTAGCAGGTGCATATATGTACCCTACTATTTTGGATGCAGCAAAGGCAGTACCAGCAGGTCAAACTGCAACAATAGATTTTTTAGGACTACCAATATTATTAGTTAAGTATAGTAATACAGTATTTCCAATTATAATGTCAGTTTATGTATTAAGTATTATCTATAAGAGAATAGATAAAGTGATACCAGAAATGGTTAGAACAATATTTACCCCAATGATTGTATTGCTTATAATGATTCCATTACAATTAATCGCTTTGGGACCTATAGGTTCATATTTAGGAGTTGGAATCGCAAATGGAATAGAATGGTTATTTACTACAGGCGGTATTTTTGCAGCATTTTTATTAGGTGCATTAAGACCTGTACTAGTTATGTTTGGATTACACTATTCAATTATGCCAATTCAAGTTCAACAACTTGCAGAGCTTGGTAATACTGTATTATATCCAAGTGCTGTATTTTCAAACTTAGCACAAGCTGGAGCAGCATTAGGAGTTTTCTTAATTTCAAAGAACAAGAAGGCAAAATCAGTAGCAGGATCAAGTGGATTATCTGGATTATTAGGTATTACAGAGCCAGCTATGTATGGAGTAAACTTAAAATATAAGAAACCATTCTATGCAGCTATTATAGCAGCAGGTGTTTCATCAGCATTATTCTTTATGTTCAAGGGAACAGCAATAGCATTAGGTATGCCAGGAATATTTGCTTTAGGGAACTTACAATCAAATAATGGATTAAGTCTTCTTATTTGTGTTGCAATATCAATATTATTAGCAGCTGGATTAACTATGATTATGGGAATAGATGAAGATGTAGAAGATGTAGAAGATGCAAAGAAAGTTAGCGCAAGAGATAGCGTAACTTCTGCAAAAGAAAATTGCATTTTAAGTCCATTAAAAGGTGAAGTTAAAGCATTAAGCGAAGTTAATGATACAGTATTTGCACAAGGAGTTATGGGAAAAGGTATAGCAATTGAACCAACAGAAGGTAAGCTATATGCACCATTTAATGGTAAGGTAGATGCAATATTTAATACAAAACATGCAATAGGATTAACATCAGATAATGGAGTTGAAGTTTTAATTCATATTGGTATTGATACAGTTAACTTAGAAGGAAAGTATTTTACATCTCATGTTAAGCAAGGAGATACTATAAAAGCTAATGATTTATTAGTAGAGTTTGATATTGAGGCTATTAAGAAGGAGGACTATGAAGTAACCACTCCTGTAATAGTTACAAACCATGATTTATATAAAGAACTAAACATAACTGATAAAAAAACAATAGAAAAAAATGAATTATTAATAGAACTTAAGTAATAAGAATATGGAGGAATAATTATGAAAAATAAGTTTCCAGAGAATTTTTTGTGGGGAGGTGCCTTATCAGCTTGTCAAGCTGAGGGTGCATATAATGTAGATGGTAAGACACTTACTGTTCCAGAAGTAATGCCATTTAATTCTAAAAATGATAGAAAAGTAACTAAGCAACTTAAAATTACAAGAGAAATGATAGAAGAAGCTAAAAATGATCCGGATACAGTAAAGTATCCAAAAAGAAGAGGAATAGATTTTTATCATACATATAAGGAAGATATGGCTCTATTTAAAGAAATGGGATTTAAAGTATTTAGATATTCAATTTCTTGGGCACGTTTATTTCCAAATGGTGATGATAAAGAGCCAAATGAATTAGGATTAAAATTCTATGATAATATTATAGATGAATGTTTAAAATATGGTATGGAACCATTAATAACAATATCACACTTTGATTTTCCAATAGTTCTAATTGAGAAGTTTGGTGGATGGTATAATAGAGAATTAATCGATTTATACCTAAGATATTGCGAGGTAATATTCAATAGATATAAAGGAAAAGTAAAGTATTGGGTAACATTTAATGAAATAAATATGAGTATTAAAGCAGGTCCTAAAACTATGGGTGTAATAGATGAAGGACAAGATAACTATGAAGAAATGTTATTCCAAGCTCTTCATCATCAATTTGTTGCAGCTGCAAAGGCTACAAAGCTTGCTCATGAAATAGATAAAGAAAATAAGATAGGTAGCATGGTAGCATACTTTACTACTTATCCTTATACATGCAAGCCAGCAGATGCTTTAGCAATGCAAAAAGATGATCAAATGAAAAATCTATTCTATCTAGATATTTTAAATGGTGGTAAGTATCCATATTATTCAAAGAAATATTTTAAAGAACATAATATTAATTTGGATATAGAAGATGGAGATTTAGAGGTTATAAAAGAAAATACAGCTGACTTTGTAGGTATGTCATATTATAACTCTATGGTATCTAGTAATGATGGAGATCAATTAGAGCTTACTGCTGGTAATGTTCATAGCGTTTATAAAAATCCACATCTTGATGCAAATGAATGGGGATGGCAAATTGACCCAATAGGACTAAGATATACATTAAATCACGTATATGATAGATTTGGATTACCTGTATTTATACTTGAAAATAGTTCAGGATTCTTTGATGAATTAACAGAAGATAATAAAGTACATGACCCATATAGAGTTGAGTTTTTACGTAAACATATTGAACAATTAAAGCTTGCTATTGAAGATGGGGTAGAAGTTATTGGTTACACAATGTGGGGACCAATTGACATGATTTCATCAGGAACATCAGAAATGTCAAAGCGTTATGGATTTATATATGTAGATCAAGATGATTATGGTAATGGAACAATGAAACGTTACAAGAAAGATTCATTCTATTGGTATAAGAATGTTATAGCTACTAATGGAGAAGAACTTTAATAGTTATAAAAATATTAAAGAGTATTAGGAAGGTATCAGGGGGACTACTTGTAGTTCCCCTGATACTTTCTGCAATAATAAATACTTTTTTTTCTGAGATTTTTCAAATAGGTAATCCAACAACAGCATTTTTCGCAAGCTTTATGCGCCAGCCATAGTAATACTTTTACCTTTTATGGGAATATGCTTTGGTAGTAGTATAAACTTTATATTAGCCCTAAAAGCAGGAGTATCAGGAATAATTCTTACAGCAATATTCTATTTAATAAGCCTTTTACCTCTACTTTTAATAGATAGAAAAATTATAAAAAGACCTGGTTATGTATCTAGTACAATGTCTCAGATAGCATTAGCATCAATAATAACAAGTATAATGACCCCAATGATAATTAAATATATAGTAAAGAAATAAGAAATGTACAGATATCTTTCGTTTTAGGTATCTGTTATTTTTTATTTAAAAAATATATTATTAAAAAAAAATTTTTATCCATTTATAGCTCATGGAGTAACAAGTTAGATATGAAATCTATCCAAAGCATCATGCAATGATATACACAGGAGATGGATTTATATTAGTAGCTGCAGGTGTGGTATTTATATTTAATAAAAAAGCAAAGGCTACAAAATAATAGAAGATTTAAATAATAATTAAATAATAAAAATCAAAATGGATTATATCTTTAGTTTTAAGGATATAATCCATTTTGATTTAGAGTTTTAGTAAAAAAGAAAATAGAATAACTATATTTAAAGCTGAAGAAAATTAAATTATTGAAGATATTATTAAAGTTTGTAAAATTGACAAAATATTATCTGTTAGTTGGTCCTAAGAAATATACTAACTAATATAATAACAAAAACTAATAAGTTTAACGTGAACTTAACATTAATTTTACATTCAAGGTTTATATTAAATAGTATTATTTACTATAAAGCTAAATGTACTTACAAGAGATATGGATAAGGAGCGTGTTATTATGGAAATGCGAGAGACTAAATTAGGATTAACGAAAGAGGAAGTATTAGAGAGAAAGGAAAAAGGAAAAATTAATATTGTAGATGAAAAGACTGTAAAATCCAATTGGGAGATTATTTCAGGAAATATATTTACATTGTTTAATTTGTATAATTTTATTATTGCTATTGCCTTAATGTCTGTTGGAGCTTATTCTAATTTAGCTTTTATGCTGATAATTATATTAAATATATGTATTGGAAGTTTTCAAGAAATACATGCTAAAAATATGGTAGCTAAATTATCAGTACTTACAGTATCAAAGGTGGATGTAATAAGAGATGGAATAAAAACTAGTATAGGTGTAGATGAAGTAGTTTTAGATGATGTAACTATACTTAATATGGGAAATCAAATTTGTTCAGATTCGGTTGTTATTGATGGAAAAATAGAAGTAAATGAATCTCTACTTACTGGTGAATCAGATACAATTATAAAAATGCCAGGAGATAAATTATTTTCAGGAAGTTATGTTATTAGTGGAAATTGTTATGCAAGGGTTGAAAAAGTAGGTAAAGATAATCTAGCAGCAGAAATTACATTAAAAAGTAAAAAGCACAAAGGTATAAATTCAGAATTAGTAAAATCTATGAGGAAAGTTACAAAGATAACAAGTTACATAATAATACCAGTAGGTTTATTGCTATTTTTAGAAGCATACTTCTTTAGAGGTGAACTAATAAAAAGTTCTGTAGTATCAACATCTGCAGCATTATTAGGAATGCTTCCTAAGGGGTTAGTTTTATTAATTAGTATATCTCTTGCAACAGGGGTAATAAAACTTGCTAAAAGAAAGGTGCTTGTTCAAGATTTATATAGCGTAGAGACTTTAGCTCATGTAGATACATTATGTCTTGATAAGACTGGTACTATAACAGAAGGTAAGATGCAAGTTTCTAATGTTGAAAAGTTTAATGAAGAAATAATGCCAATTTCTATAGATCAGGCCTTAAGTGCTTTCGTTAATGAAATGGGAGATAATAATGGTACTTTTCAAGCCTTAAAAGATTACTTTAAAGGAAATAATAAATTTGAAGTTGATTATAAGAATTCATTTTCATCTGAAAGAAAATGGAGTTCTATTTCATTTAAGAATATAGGTTCCATAATAGTTGGAGCACCTGAAAAATTAATGGCAAAAAGTGATTTTGAAATGAAAGAGAATATGATAGAATCACAAAAGCAAGGAAAAAGAGTGCTACTTGTAGGGTTTTCTAAAGATATAGTGGAAGATGTGTTACCTAATATAGAAGTTGTTGCAGCAGTAGAATTATCAGATCCATTGAGAAAAAATGCAAGAGAAATGCTTGGATTCTTTAAAGGTGAAGGTGTTACAGTAAAAGTAATTTCAGGAGATAATCCAATAACTGTTTCAAGTATAGCAAGGCAAGCAGGATTAGAGGATTATGAATCATATATTGATTTATCTACTATAGAAAATGATGATGAAATAATAGATATAGTAGATAAGTATAGTATATTTGCAAGAGTATCACCAAATCAAAAGAGTTTATTAGTACAAGCATTACAATCAAAAGGGCATACTGTTGCAATGACTGGAGATGGAGTAAATGATGTTATTGCATTAAGGCAAGCTGATTGTAGTATAACTCTTCCAGAAGCAAGTGATGTAGCAAAGCAAGTTTCACAGATAGTACTTTTAAATTCAGACTTTGGGGTCTTAAAAGATGTTTTAATGGAAGGAAGAAGAGTTGTAAATAATATTACTAATGTAGCTAGAATATTCTTTATAAAAACGTTATATTCAGTTATGTTATCAATATTAAACATTATTACTTTTACAGCTTTCCCATTTATACCAATACAAATAACGTTAATAGATCTTGTTATTGAAGGATATACATCATTCTTTATATCTTTCGAGCCAAACGGAAAACAGATAAAAGAAAGTTTCTTAAAAAGTGTACTTAAGAACTCATTCCCATATGCTTTAGTGATAATAATAAATATCATAACACTATATTTCTTAGCCCCAGCTTTAAATATAGAAGTACCACAAATGACTACAATTATGTATTGTATGATTGGATTTACTAGTATTTTAGCAGTAATAAGAGTATGTAGACCATTTAATAAAATGCGTATTTTCTTATGTACAACAACTGCTATAGGATTTTTTGTAGCAGCATTTTTATTTAAAAATATATTACATTTAAGTAACTTAGGAATACAGGAATTCACAGTGATTTTATCGATGGCTACACTTAGTACAATATTGATTTTAATAAAAAATTATTTAATAAGAAGTAAATAATAATAATAATAATAATAATAATAATAAGCTAGTAACTTATGTAAAATGGTTACTAGCTTATTTGCAATAATATTTTAATTTTATTTATTTTATTAGGTAATTCTTGTACTTGTTTTTCTAAATCTTCAAGATAATAAAATCAATTAAAATGCATTTTATCACCTTAATACAAGTGATTATGTTTATTATATTAAACTTATAATTAAAAGGTACTAGATTATAAAAATATAAGTATTTTTATTTGATAGAGATTACAATTTATAGTATTTAATATATGGAAATTGAAAACAAGCTTTAGTTATCTGGAAGCAACTCTTGTTATTACTTGTTTCTCTTTCCAAATACCTTTCTTAAATCTTATAAGGTAGAGAATGCCTCTTACAGCCCAGTCAACAAACATTCCACACCAGACACCTATAAGACCTAAGTTTAGGTTGATTCCTAAAAAGTAACCAAGGGTAATCCTAAATAACCACATACCTATTAAGGCAGTAACCATTGTGTATTTTGCATCACCTGCTCCCTTTAATCCAGCAGGAAGAACAAATGATATAGACCATATAGGAATGAATATTGCATATAATATACATACATTTCTGCTTAAATTAATTATATTAGTATCGCTAGTATATAATCTAGGAGCTAAACCTGAAAAAGGCAGGAATAGTAAAGCCATAGCTGTTAATGAAACAGTTGATAATTTTGTTATATAAGCTAAAGTATCACTTGCTTCCTCGGTTTCACCCTTACCCATATGTTGGCCAACTAGAGCTGTAGCAGCTATGCATAATGCATTTCCAGGGATATTAAGCATACTGCCAATGGAACTGGTTATAGAATTAGAAGCTATAGAAATTGTACCCATATCAACAATAAATACTTGAGTTATTAATTTTCCTCCATTAAACAATAGGGATTCTATACTTGCAGGTACTCCAATTGAAAAAATTGGTTTTAATAGAGTAAAATCAAATTTGAATTTCTTAAGGTTTGTTAATTTTAATACACTTGAACCCTTTAATAGAACAAATAAAACAATAAAGGCACCTATACTTCTAGCTAAAGCTATACCTAAAGCTGCACCTATTATTCCAAGTTTTAAAATATTTATAAATGTAAAAGTGAAAATAACATTCATTATATTCATAAATATTGTTATCTTCATAGGAGTTTTAGTATCTCCTGCACCTCTTAAAATTCCATTACAAATAAGATCCATTGTAATTAAGGGATAAGTTAGTAGAGTTATAGATAAATATGTATTTGCTGAACTTATAACTTCAGCCTCAGCAGCGCCAAAAAGAAAAGAGAGTATAAATCTTTTGAAAATAAACATTAGTAAAGTAATAATTATAGATATAAGTATAGATGAGTAAAGAGCCTGCTTCATAGAGGCATTTGCTTTTTTTATATTAGATTGTCCTATGAATTGAGCCACAACTACCATTCCACCAACTGCAAGAGCAGAAAAAAAAGCAATCACTATATTGTTTATGGAATCCACCATACCAATTGCTGAAACTGCCTCTTTTCCTATATGACCTGCCATCATTGTATTTACCATTCCCATGGATATTACGAATAATTGTTCAGCTAATATTGGCAAGGTTAAATTAATAACATCTTTTCGGATAAATTTCATTTGTTCACCTTTAATAATATCCTTCCGTATCATATTTTAATTAATATATTAATTATATACCTATGAAAAATATTATCAAAGTTTGTATACTTCCATTGAACCAGAAGAGGGGTCATCATAAAGAAATAAGTTGGAATTTCTACTTCATTTTACCTATTATTACATTTCTAACTTAATATATAAATTATATTTAATTTCAAATCTATTAATTGCAATCTTAAATGTATAAAATTTCCTCAGAACTATAATTATATATAGATTTACCATTAGAAATGAATCTTTTTATCATACCATCACTAATTACATCTTTTTATTACTATGTCATAAAAAATGTGTAGTTGATTAAGTTCAGAACATTATATAAAATATAACCATTCATAAGAAGTTAAAAAAGAAAAATAAATTAAGAAAGAAGGTATCTAAAATGGATGCAATAACAATGATAAAAGAAAGAAGAAGCGTTCGTAAATTTAAGAATGAAAAAGTAGATAGAGAAACTATGAAAGAGATTATATCAATTAGTAGATGGGCTCCATCATGGAAGAATTTACAGGTGGCAAGATATACATTAGTTGATGATGAAGCGATTATTAAGCAACTTGCAAGTGAGGGTGTTAATGGATTTGTTTATAATATTAATACTTTAAAAAATGCAAAAGGTGTTTTAGTATTGAGTTTTGTTAAGGGTAAAAGTGGTAAAATAGATAAAGATAACTATGCAACTTCAAAAGCTAATTCTTGGGAAGTGTTTGATGCTGGTATTGCATGTCAAACATTCTGCCTAGCAGCTCATGCTAAAGGTGTAGGTACATGTATCATGGGAATTATTGATGAAGATTCAATAGCTAAAATTATAGGATTACCGGATGAAGAAACAGTAGCAGCACTTATTGTTTATGGTTATGAAGATGAACATCCAAATGCAACTGCCAGAAAAGATGTTGATGACATAATACGTTTTATAGGGTAATAAAGTAAAGGATACTAATATGAACAATAAAAAGTAGCTAGCACTTTCAATTTTAGTCTGTTAGTGCTAGCTATTTAAAAAAAATATTATTTTGTATAATTATCGAAATAACCTTGGATGAAGATTATAGGAGTTCCTTTATCTCCACTTCCTGATGTTAAGTCAGATAATGATCCTATAAGATCAGTAAGTCTTCTTGGAGTAGTACCTTGAGATTCCATAGATCCAACTAAATCTGACTCTTTGTTTTTAATATATTCTGATATTGCATTTTTAAGTTCTTCACCTTTTAAATCAGCAAAGTTATTATCAGCAAGATATTTTAATTTGATTTCATTTGGAGTACCATTTAAACCTGCTGTATATGCTGGTGAAACAACTGGATCAGCAAGTTCCCAAATCTTACCTACTGGATCTTTGAAAGCTCCATCTCCATAAATCATAACTTCAACATCTTTTCCTGTCTTTTCTTTAAGAATAGCTTGTATATTATCAACTATTGGTTGACAGTCACGAGGGAAAAGTTTAACAGTTTCTTCTGTTGATTTGTTTGAACCTAATAATCCATAAGCTTCGTTACATCCGCTTCCATCAATAGATTCACATAATATATTATCAAGGCTGTAAATTTTTTCTCCGCCATTTGCTTTTAAAATTTTCTTAGTTCTAAATCTTGTATGAATGTCACAAGTAAGAACACTCTTTGTATAATTTAATATAGTTTTAGGATTGTTTGAGAATATTACTTCACACTGAACACCATATTCTTCTATTAAAGATTTATAGTAATCAATGTAGTCAACTCCTGTGAAAGTATGTTTATTATATCCAAATAGATTACGGAATTCTTCTTCTGTTAAAACATCTGTCCAAGGATTAACTCCCTTTTCATCTAACATATCTAAATCAACTAAGTGATTTCCAACTTCGTCAGATGGATAGCTTAACATTAATACTATTTTCTTAGCTCCCTTTGCTATACCACGAAGGCAAATTGCAAAACGGTTACGACTTAAGATTGGGAATATTACACCAATAGTATCGTCACCAAATTTAGCTTTAACATCTGTAGCAATATTATCTATAGAAGCATAATTTCCTTGAGCACGTGCAACTATTGATTCAGTTACAGTAACTATATCTTTATCATTTATAGTAAAGCCTTCAGCTTCTGAAGCTTTAAGTACGCTTTCTACAACGATATCTTCAATTTTATCCCCTTCTTTAATGATTGGGCAACGAAGACCTCTAACAACTGTACCAACAACTCTTTCCAAAACAATCTCTCCTATCAATTTAAAATTTATTTTAAATATTTCATACTCTTGTAATATACACCAATTAATGATATAAGTAAAATAAATAGAATGAATACATGGTATAAGGAGTACTTATATGATTACTAAATTAGATTTATATAAAGTTTTTTGTCAGGTTGGAAAAAGTAAAAGCTTTTCAAAGGCATCAAAGGAGCTTTACATGACACAGCCAGCAGTGAGTCAAGCTATAATGCAACTAGAAAGAGAATTAGACATTAGGCTTTTTAATAGAACACCAAAGGGGGTATCCTTAACTAATGAAGGAAGCCTTTTATTTGAATATGTAAATTCAGCAATCAATTTAATAAGTGCTGGAGAAGAAAAAATATTAGAATTTAAAGATTTAACTGTAGGAGAGTTAAAGATTGGAGTAGGAGATACTATATCTAAGTATTTTTTGCTACAATATTTAGAAGTTTTTCATAATAAATATCCTAATCTTAAATTTAAGATTATAAATGGCACTACCATAGAACTTTGCGCTTTAATTAAGTCAGGAGAAATTGATATTGCAATATGTAATTTGCCAATAGATGATCCTTCATTAGAAATAAGGCCTTGTGGAGAAGTTAGAGATATTTTTGTTTGTGGAGAGAAGTATAAGGATTTATCAAAGAAGAAAATTTCCTTAGAAGAAATGGTTAAACATCCTTTAATATTTCTAGAGCCTAGCTCCAATTCAAGAAAGTATGTAGAGAAGTTTATGATATCTAAAGGGATAAAAATATCTCCAGAGTTTGAACTTGGATCCTTTGATTTGCTATTGGAGTTTGCAAAGATAAACTTAGGAATTGCTTGCGTAGTAAAAGAATTCTCAAGAGATTATTTAGAAAGAGGATTATTATATGAAGTTAAAACTTTAGAAGAAATCCCTAGTAGAAGTATTGGTGTTTGTTATTTAAAGAGCGTTCCACTTTCATTAGCTTCTACTAAGTTCGTTGAGATATTAGAAGGCTAATTAATTTTAAAATTATTTGTATATTATTAAAGTATATATTTCAATAAATAACCTATATTTTTAAGGTTACGAAATTTTAAGTGAAAAGTATTTTAAAGTAAAGTACTTAAATTGAAAGCATAAATTGTTTAATTGGTATATAAGCTAAGTATTAAATTCCTTATCTAAAAAATTTTACACATGAACTACTCTAATATAATGTGAAAAATTTTATTACAACTTATATAATATAATTTATAGATGATAACAATGTTATTAAAAATAATAGAGAATCTAGGTTTAATAATAGTTATTATGCATAATATGTAAGTTTAAATGTTATGAAAAATAGCAGAAAATCAAGGCCTATATTAATCAGTATTTGAATTACATACGACTAATTTTAATAGCTTAGTTTTAATTACAATAAGTATTAATATTAATTAAAATAATGTATAATTGATGTTAGTAAATTAATTGTGAATCTGAAAATTAAGAGATTTGTAATTAAAATAATTTTTCAAATTAAGGATAAGAAATGGATAATAGAAATTTAACTATAAAAGATATAGCAGAAATGGCTGGAGTTGCAAAAAGTACAGTTTCTAGATATTTAAATGGTGGTAAAATAAGTGAAAGTACAAGTAAGAAAATAAAGGCTATTATAGATGAATATAATTATGAGCCTAATGCTTTTGCTCAAAGCTTAAAGGCAAAGAGAACAAAATTTGTTGGAATAATAGCACCTTGTTTAGATTCAGTAGTTACATCAAGAGTAATTATGTCTATTGATGAAAGACTTAGAGAAAAAGGATATAATTCATTAATATTAAATACAAGCTTAAATAAAGAAAGTGAAGTTGAAAATATTGAGAATTTATCTAGACTTAAGGTTGATGGGATTATTCTAATAGCTACAGAAATAACTAATAAGCATAAGAAAGCTATAAGTAAATTAAAAATTCCTATTATTATAGTAGGGCAAAAGTATGATAAAGCGATATCTATTATTAATGATGACTATAATGCAGGAAAAGTTATAGGTGAGTACATATTAAAAAATGGACATAAAAAAGTATTATATCTAGGCGTTGAAGAAGATGATGAAGCAGTTGGAATCATAAGAAAAAAGGGCGTAAAAGAATCCTTACTTAGAGATAAAAATGTAATATTTAAAGAAATAACTACAAGTTTTAGCGCTGAAAGATCTGAAAAAATAGTTAATGAATTAATAAATGATTTAGAGGAAACTGTTATTATTTGTGCTACAGATAAAATAGCTTTAGGTGCTTTAAAAGCTATCAATAAGAATAATAAAAGGGTTCCAGAAGATTTTTCCTTAGTTGGTTTTGGAGGGTATGATATTTCAACAATGATTACTCCAAGCTTAACTACTATTAGATTTAACAATGATGAAGCAGGTATAATTTCTGCAAATACAATTATAAATTTAATAGAAGAAAAAGAAGTTGAAAATTTACATGTAATAGGATTTGACTTTATTAAAGGAGAAAGCGTTAAAGAACTTGTTAAACAATAAATAAATAAATAAATAAATAATGGAAAAAATTAAAATAAGAGTATAATGGTTACTACTTCTTTTGTGGTTAAAGTGGATAAATATAAGTTTAGATTGGCTTGGATAGAAGCAACGGAAGCATATATTTATCCACTTTTATCATATTAAGAAAAGAATTACCCTTGAAAATGTTTTCTGAATCTATTGCATATAGGTAAATAATATGATAATATCTAATCATAGATTTTAGGAACCGGTTCCACTAATTAAAAAAGAAAAGTACAGGGGGAAGAAGCCATGTCAAATAAAAGTGAACAATATAAGAAAATTTCTGAAGAATTATTAGTACATATTGGCGGAAAAGATAACGTCCAAGGCGTTGCACATTGTGCTACTAGATTAAGAATAGTTTTAGAAGATACTAAAAAAGTTAATATGAAAGAAATAGAAAATGTTGACCTAGCTAAAGGTGTATTTATAGTTGGTGATCAATTACAAATAATATTTGGAGCAGGTACTGTTAATGATGTATATAAAGTATTTGCAAAAGTATCAGGAAAAGAGAATATGTCTTTAAAGGATGTTAAGGCAAAATCTGCTGAAAAGCAAAATGGATTTCAAAAAGCTATTAAATCTTTATCAGACGTATTTGTAGATATTATTCCAGGATTACTTGCAGCTGCATTATTAATGGGTATTACAGGATTATTAACTCAACAAGGAATATTTGGAGAACAATCAGTAGTTGAGATGTTCCCATCTTTAGCTGGATTCAATAGATTTATGCAAATAACATCAACAGGAATATTTACTATATTACCACTACTAGTAGTATACTCTGCTACTAAAAGATTTGGTGGAAATCCAGTTTTAGGTTTAGTAATTGGAGCAATAATGCTACATCCAGACTTAGCTAATGCTTATAGTGTTGCTAATGGGTCTGTAGAACCAGAAGTTATTAATATTTTTGGACTAAAAGTTGAGCTTGTTGCTTTCCAAGGTGGAATAATCATTGCATTAATGATGGGATTCATAACTGCAAAGCTTGATAATTTCTTTAATAAGGTAATTCCTGATTTAGTTAAGTTATTCTTATCACCATTAGCAACTGTAACAGTTGGAGCATTTTTATTATTTACTATAATTGGACCAGTTGGTCGTGGATTAGCAGATGTTGTGACGAACTCATTATTATGGACAACAACAAATTTAGGTATTTTCGGATATATGATTTTTGCTGGTATTCAACAAATAGTTGTAATAACAGGATTACATCACGTAATAGGTGCAGTAGAAGCTCAATTAATTGCAGATACAGGAAGAAACTTCATAATGCCATTAATGTCAGTAGCATTAATTGGTCAAGGAGGAGCGGTATTAGGGTACTTAGTAGCTAACTGGAATAATATGAAGGAAAGACAAATCTGTATATCTTCATTTGGATCGGTATTATTTGGTATATCTGAACCAGCAATATTTGGTGTAACATTAAAAAATAAATTTCCTCTAGTAGCTGGATGTATAGCAGGAGCTTTAGGTGGAGCTTATATATACATAACAAAGGTAACTGCAATAGGATTTGGAGCTACAGCTATACCAGGACTTGCAATAGTTGCAGCTGAAAATTCAGGACATTTAAATTACTTAATAGCTCATGGAATAGCTCTATTAGCAGGTGCAATTTTAACAATTATCTTTGCTAAAGCTAAGAAAAAAGCAGCTTAAAATACAGTTTGGGGGTTAAGATGATAATTTATAAGGAAGAAAAGCATAGAACAATAATCGAAGCAACAGAAGCAGAACTTAATGAACTTAAAAATAAATCAATAAATGATCCATGGAAACCTAATTATCACATTCATCCTGAATTTGGTTTATTAAATGATCCAAATGGATTAGCCTACTATAAAGGTAAGTATAGATTATTTCATCAGTGGTACCCATTTGGAGTAACCCATGGAATGAAGCATTGGGCTCAATTGGAATCAGAAGATTTAGTAAATTGGAAAAGGGTAGGGGTAGCACTTACTCCTACTGAAACTTATGAATCTCATGGAGCTTATTCAGGAACAGCTATAGAGATTGATGGAAAGCTATATTTATATTACACAGGTAATATTAAATTTGGAAAAGAAGAGAGAAGTGCTAATCAATGCTTAGCGATTATGGATGAAGATGGAAAAATTGAAAAGTATGGCAATAACCCACTAATATTAGGAGTACCTGAAGGATATACAGGTCATGTAAGAGACCCTAAGGTATTTAAAAAAGATAATAATTACTATATGATTTTAGGGGCTCAAAGATTAGATGAGACTGGCACATTTATTATGTATAAGTCAATTGATGGTTTAGAGTGGACTTTCCTTGGAGAGTTAAGCTTTGAAAACTTTGATAATAACTTTGGATATATGTGGGAGTGCCCAGATTATATAAATATAGATGGAAAAGATGTATTAATATTTTCTCCACAAGGGATAGAACCAGTAGAAAACAAATATCATAACATATTTAACGTTGTTTATGTAATTGGAAAGTTTGATGTAGAAAATTTAAAATTTATTGTGGAAAGCTACGATGAATTTGATGCTGGATTTGATTTTTACGCACCTCAAAGCTTTAAAGGTAAAATGAATCAGCCATTATTATTTGCATGGGCAGGTATGGGGGAATTCAAAGCTCCTACTGATGATAATCTATGGGCAAACTGTTTGACTTTCCCTAGAGAATTATCTATAAAAGGTGATAAGTTATATCAAGTGCCAGCTAAAGAATTAGAGCTTTTAAGAGATAATGAAGTCAGTAATAGTGGAATAGCTAATGAAAGAATAGAAATTTTAAGTGATAATAATTGTTATGAATTAGATTTAACTATTGATTCATTAGAAGCAAACAAGTTTGGAATTGAATTCTTAGTATCAGAAGAAGAAAAGTTAACATTAACCTTTAATAAGGATAATAAGAGTGTTATTTTAGATAGAAGTAATATGGTACATCAATATGCAGAAGAATATGGAAATGTAAGAGAGACAACAATAAAATCCTTTGATAAAGTAAATGTAAAAGCTTTAGTTGATAATAGTATAATAGAAATATTTATTAATAATGGAGAAAAAGCATTTACATCTAGGATATTCCCATTAGAAAATTCTAAGGGAGTAGAAATCTTTACTAATAGTGAGATAAAATATAGTTATAGCAGATATTCTTTAAAAAAAGGGATATAAATTTGGAGGTAATAAACTATGAATAATATATATTGTATTGGCGAATTATTAATAGATATGGTTTCTCTAGATGGAGATAATTACTTAAAGAAACCAGGTGGAGCACCTGCCAATGTTGCTGTAGCTATAAGTAAATTAGGTGGAAAGTCTTACTTTTTAGGGCAAGTTGGAAAAGACAATTTTGGAAGCTTTTTAAAGAAAACTTTAATAGAGAATAATGTTGATACATCATTTATGAAAGATGAAGGAAAGACAACTTTGGCATTAGTTACTTTAGATAAAAGTGGAGAAAGAAGTTTTGAATTTTACAGAGGAAGTGATAGCAAATATGTTATTGATCCAGCAAAGATATCAATAGATAATAAAGATATCATACATTTTGGATCTGCTACGGTATTCCTAGGAGGAGAGGTTCAGGAAACTTATTATTCACTTTTAAAAGAAGGAAAATCTAAAGGTGCATTAATTACTTTTGACCCTAATTATAGAGATGTACTAATAACAGAAGATTTATTAGAAGAATATAAAAAGCATTGCTGGAACTTTATGAAGGAAGCTGATTTTATTAAATTAAGTGATGAAGAAGCTATGCTATTAACAAATACTAAGACATTAGAGGAATCAATACAATCATTGAAAGACTCTAATCTTCAAACTATTGCAATAACTTTAGGTAAAAAAGGAACTATGTTAATAGAAGGAAACAAATCAATTATCATAGGTTCAATAGATATAGAGCAAAAGGATTCTACAGGTGCAGGAGATGCTTTTGTTGGAGCAGTATTATATGGATTAACAAGAAGTGAAAATAGAGATTATGAACAAATAATAGAGTTTGCAAATGTAGTTGGAGCTATGACTTGCGAGGAATATGGAGCAATACCAGCAATACCAACCTTGGACAAAGTAATTAAAAGAAAAGGCAAAGTTGAGTTTTAGTTATACATAAAATATAATAACTGAAGTTTAAGACCTAGAGGTTAAGAAATTTTTTAACTTCTGGGTCTTATTTAGGCTAAAGATTTAATTTGTTTTGAGAGAGATTATTGAGATAAAAAACCAGGAGATGAAGCTTGACGAATCCTTTAGTTAATAGATGAATAGAATAACTATGAGACAAAGAAAATAGAGATTTAAATTTATAGTATTTATTTTATATTTCTACATAATATAAATAAATGAATAACATAATAAAGATAAGTATAAATTATGTAATAAGAAAGAATAGTAGAAATTATAAAATTAAGAAATATAAATAGAGTTTATAAAGTTAGAAATAAAAAATCTATTTATAGAATAAGGGGAAATATGTGTACAGCATTAACTATTAGATCAAATAAAGGCAATAATTTTTTTGGAAGAAATATGGATATAGAGTATTATTTTAATCAATCTGTTATGGTTGTTCCAAGGAATTATAAATACCAAGATAAGGTTACTGGCAATATGGTAAAGGGTAGGTATGGCATTATTGGAATGGGAACTGTTATTGATAATCATGCTGCATTAGCTGATGGAATGAATGAAAAAGGGTTGGCTTGTGCAGGATTAAACTTTGCAGGCTTTGCTTATTATGAAAAAGAACCAGTTAAAGGAAGAGTAAATATTGCACCTTACGACTTTATACTTTGGGTTCTATTTAATCATGAAACAGTAGATGAAGTTAAGAAAGAAATAAAAAATATAGAGTTAGTAGATGTACCTTTAAATGAAAAATATCCTGTACCTACTCTTCATTGGATGGTAGTAGATAAAACAGGAAAATCCATAGTAGTAGAAAAAACTAAGGATGAGTTTGCAGTTTATGATAATAATATTGGGGTACTTACTAACAATCCAACCTTTGATTGGCATATAATTAATTTAAGTCAGTATGTAGGTATTACAGAGGTGTATCCAAAAGAAACTAGATGGTGCAATCAAGAATTAGAACCTCTAGGTGTAGGAGCAGGTACTATAGGAATCCCAGGAGACTTTTCTTCCGTTTCAAGATTTGTAAGAATTGCATTTATTAAATCAAGATTGCCAAAAGTAGAAGATGATTTAAGTGGTATTAGCCAATTCTTCCATATGCTTGATTATACAGCAATGGTAAAGGGTGGGGTTATGACTGTGGAAGGAAAAGAAGACTTTACTGTATATTCTTCCTGCATGAACCAAGAAAAAGGAATCTATTATTACAAGACATACAATAATAATAGAATAAATGCTATTGATATAAATAAGGAAGACTTAGATGGAAGTAATATTAAGGTTTTTCCTTATTTAATAAAGCAAGATATAAATTACGAAAATTAAATATAAAATATTATTAATGAGAAGTGGATCAAAATTGTGACCCACTTTTTTTGTGTGTTAAGAACTTAGTTTTACGATAATGAATAGAAGATTTAAGTATGCGATAATAAGGAATTAAGAACATATTTCATATCTAAGTCTTCACTAACAAATTCATTTGTCCAAGGAATATGAATGTCAACTTGAACTCCTTTTCCTGTAAGCCCTTCTCCTTTATCAATAGCATCAAGCCTCGATGTTGGATACATAAACTGAAAATCAACATAATCTGATATAGCAAGATTACTATAATCTGTTACTCCCATAGTATTACGTCCAACAATAGTTCCTTCTATTTGAAAGTCAAAGTAGTTATCATATCAATTACATAGGATAAAGTCATTTAAAAGACAATAGACATTCTATAATACTAGTGAAATAAATGTATTCTTAGAGAAATTGCCGCATCTAAATGTAATACATGAAAATTAGTAGCATAATAAAATTTTAAGAATAATATAAATTATGAAAAGTAGTAGGGGATAGGTAATTAAAATGAAAGTGAAGATAATAAAAGGTACAAATATAGAAAAATTAGAATGTGATGTTAATGAGTTTATAAAAGATAAATCTATTATAAAAATTAGTCATGAGATAGTAGTTTCTAAGCTCTATGATAGAAGTATAAATATTTTGGTATTTATAATTTTATACGATGAATACAATCATGGCGGATATTTAGATCTTGATTCAATAGTAGATTTGAAAAATAACAAAACTAATTAAAAGATAAATAACGGAGGGCAAAAGATGAAAGTTGTTATACTTGCTGGAGGCAAAGGAATTAGAATGAGTCAGTTAACAATGAATATACCTAAGCCTTTATGTGAGGTTGGGAATATGCCAATAGTATGGCACATAATGAAAATATATAGTCATTATGGATTTAATGATTTTATGTTTTTATTAGGCTATAAGGGTGAAAAAATAAAAGAATATTTTATAGATTATTCATGGAAAACTAGAAATTTTCTTTTAGATATGAAAAGTGGAGATATTAATATAGATTCTGAACCAGAGCCATGGAGGATAAATTTTGTTGATACAGGTATTGAAACTATGACAGGGGGAAGATTAAAAAGGGCTCAAAAGTATATTGGAAATGAAACATTTATGTTAACTTATGGAGATGGACTAGCAGACATAAATATAGATGAATTATTAAAGTTTCATAAAGAACAGGGGAAAATAGCAACAGTTACAGGAATATACAAGAAAAGTCAATATGGAATTTTAACTATAGAAGATGGATTAGCTAAATCTTTTGATGAAAAGAAGAGTACTGATGGAATAATAAATGGTGGATTTTTTGTTTTTGAGCCAGAAATATTTGATTATTTGGAGAATGATACAACATGTGTTTTAGAACAAAATCCATTAAAAAAATTAGTTAAAGATAATGAAATGGCAGTATATATTCATAATGGTTTTTGGACTGCTATGGACACTTTAAATGATATAAATAATGTTAATAAAATTTGGAACGAAGGAAGAGGAGATTGGAAAATATGGTAAATAAGTTTTGGAATAATAAAAATGTTTTTGTAACGGGTGGTACTGGATTTTTAGGAAGTTATTTAGTTAAAAAATTAGTAAACTATGGGGCTAATGTAACTATCTTAGTAAGAGATTATATACCACAATCCAATATATATATTGGAGAAGAATATAAAAAGGTTAATGTTGTACAGGGGATGTTAGAAGATTATTTATTAATAGAAAGGGCACTTGGAGAATATGAGATAGATACAGTATTTCATTTAGCAGCCCAGGCTATTGTTGGAGTTGCAAATAGAAACCCATTAGGAACTTTTAAGTCTAATATAGAAGGAACTTGGAATATACTTGAGGCAGCAAGAAAAAGTCCATTAATTAAACAGGTAATAATAGCATCTAGTGATAAAGCTTATGGGGACCAAGAAAAACTTCCATATGATGAAAATATGCCACTTCAAGGAAAGCACCCCTATGATGTTTCAAAAAGTTGCACAGATTTAATTGCTCAAACTTATTATGAGACTTACAAGCTACCAGTATGTATTACAAGATGTGGAAACCTTTATGGTGGTGGAGATTTAAATTTCAATAGAATTATTCCACAAAGTATTCAATCTATATTAAACAAAGAAGCTCCTGTAATAAGAAGTGACGGAAGCTTTATTCGTGATTATTTCTATATAGAGGATGCAGTAGACGCATATATTAATTTAGCTGAAAAAGTTGTAGAGCTTAACTTAGGGGGACAAGCTTTTAATTTTAGTAATGAAATACAATTAACAGTTTTAGAACTAGTTAATAAAATATTGAAGATTATGGGCAGTGATATAAAACCTATAATATTAAATCAAGGAAGTAATGAAATAATACACCAATATTTATCAGCAAAGAAAGCAAGAACTGTATTAGGATGGAGTCCAAATTATACAATAGATGAGGGGCTAAGTAAAACTATAGAATGGTATAAAGATTTCCTTAAAAAGGAGAGATAAATAATGCAAGAAAGTGTTTTTTGTATGGTTGTATCAAGGACTAGATTAATTCAGGCAATTGCATGTTTTTTATCTTTGTATAAAACTATGGATAATTTTAAAGTATATATCCTTTGCGTAGATGAGAAATGCTATGAATTTCTTAAGAAAATAAATTTTGATAAAATAGTGTTAGTAACAATTTCTGAATTAAATAGAGAAGATTTGTTAGCAATCAAAGCTTCAAGAAAATTAAATCAATATTGTTGGACATTAAAGCCTGGTTTTATAAAGTATATTCTTACTTTAGAGGAATCAATTAAAAGAGTAACTTATATAGATTCAGATTTATTCTTTTATCAAAATCCTAATGTAATATTTGAAAATCAACCATATGATTCTGTATTACTATCTAGTGGAGAAGTGTTTTTGCCTATGTATTCGAAAGAGGTTAATAATACTATACAATCTCTCACTGGAAATTTTAACTCGGGATTTATTAGTTTTAAAAAAGATATTGATGGACTATCCTGTGTTAATTGGTGGGATAAAATGTGCGTAGATAGTTGTACTTCAAATCCTGAAGATAATAAATTTGGAGATCAAAAATATCTTGATGATATGCCATTCCTATTTAATAATGTTTACGAAATAACAACTCAAGGAGTAAATATTGGACACTGGAATAGTTCGAAATATAAATTTACAGTTTTAAATGATACTATAATGGTTAATAATAACAAATTAATATTTTATCACTTTAGTGGTTTTAGAATAATTAGTAAATATGATATTAGGCAAGTTCATGAACAAGATAGAGTTAATACACCATTCATTTACCAAATATACAGGAGAGCATTGGAAAAAATTATTAATGATGTTGAAAAAATAGATCCAGATTTTAAGGGATATTTTACTGTAGATGCTGTTGATGATAATTAGAAAAGATTAAGGATGGAGGAAAAAGTGATGAAAGCAAGTGTTATAATACCAGCATATAATTCTAAAGAGAGATTATACTACAATCTTATATCCTTAAATAATCAAGATTGTGGCTTCAATATTTTTGAAGTTATTGTAGTAGATAATGGATCTAGTGATAATACCATAGAAATGTTAGAAAATTTTAAAGCTAAATTTAACTTTAAATTTGTTAGACTTGAAGAAAATAGAGGAATAGCTCGTGGAAGAAATGAAGGAATAAGAAGAGCAGTTGGTGATATTCTAATATTTCATGATAGTGACATGATAGCAAGTAGAGATTTTATAACTAGGCATTTAAAAAATCATGAAGAAAAAAATATAGTTGTATGTGGAATTCTGTGGAAAAGGATTTTTACTTTTTATTACAAAGAATTAAAATTAAGCATTGAGAATTATTTAAATACAACAGTGAGTAAGCCAGATGGAAATTTTAATCTGATAGATAAATACCCATTAATAGATGTTGAATCAATAATTGATGGAAGTTATTTAAATAAATCTTTTGACTTAGATGCAGAATTTATACGAGGGTTAAAAGAGATATTAAAAAATCACAATGACGAATTAAAAGACTATCTTCTACCCTGGAGATTTTTTTTAACTAATAATGCTTCTGTAGAAAGAAATAGAGTTATAGAAGTAGGAATGTTTGATGAAAATATAGTTGGATATGGATTTGAAGACTATGACTTAGGAATAAGACTATATAAATCTGGTAGCAAATTTATATTTGATAAAAATATATTAAGTGTTCACCAAGAACATCCTACAAATAATAATATATTTGAAACCCGTGAAAATATAAATTATATATGTAAAAAATACAATAATAATTATTTTATAGATGTAATATTAGTTTGTACGGCTGGCATAACATCAATTAATGATTATGATTTTAATGAATTAACTAAAGATATAAATAATATGATAGCTGTAAGCTATTTCAGGCCTCTTTTAGATATATTTTTAGAATTACTTCAGACATGTAGACGACGCTACGTTATAGAAGGTGTTACGGATATAAATAAAATTATGCCAACTATAGATATAGATGTAAACAAATTAATTATGGAAGTCAAAATTTTAAGGGATATGTTTGGAATTAAATACTTTACAGAAGCCATGTTAGCGTTAATAAGAGATATTTATAATGTTTATTATTAAATTCTGAAAATGTACTGAAGAGGGGGTTGCCTATGAATAAATATCATTTATCAATGATATTATCGGGATCAAATTTATTTAAATTAATACCAATGTATGTTTCTTTAGAAAACTATTGTAGTGATTTTAAGTTGTTTATTCTATGTATGGATGACTCTGTTTACAATATACTAAATAAAATAGCTTTTAAAAATATAATTTTAGTACAACTAAAGGATATAGAGGAAAACAATCACGATTTAGAAATAGCTAAGTCTAATAGAATATTTCATGAATATTGTTGGACACTAAAGCCTATTTTTTTATATTATATTGTTAATAAATATGACAATGCAGAATATTATGCACATGTAGATGCAGATTTATTCTTTTTTTCTGACTTAGATCATATTTTTAATGAGAATCCTGAGGCATCAATTTTTCTTATAGATCATAGAAACTCAGAAGAATTTAGGCACTATTATGAATTAAGCGGATTATATAATACAGGATTTGTGGGATTTAAAAATAATAATGAAGCAAAAGCTGCAGTAAAACTATGGGAAGATAGATGCTTAAAAAAATGTACCATTGAATATGATGTAGTTAATAAAACCTTTGGAGACCAAAGGTATGTAGAAGATTGGCCTAATATATTTAAAAATGTTCATATAGTAAAATCTATTGGAGCAAATGCTGCATTGTGGAATATAAAAAATTATAAAGTCTCAAAAAAGAACAATGTAGTGTATTTAGATGATTCACCTCTATTATTTTACCATTTCTCTGGGGTAACGTTATTGGGAGCAAGAGAATTTGACTTATGTCCTTATTATCGCATAGAGGACGAGAATTTAATAAATTATATATATGACCCTTATGTTAGATGGCTATCGAAATCAATAGAAAATGTAAATAAAGAATTTCCATGGTTTAATGCAGGATTTGCTGATAAGGCTAATATTGTAAATTTGCATAACTATAAAATATAATTAATATATAAGGTGTAATTAAGTTTTTACATTTTATGAAGTTTTATTTAGTATTGAAAATAATTAATATATCAAGGTATCTAAACAACTTATATTTATATTAAAAGATCGATTCTTTCAATTTAGATAATTTACTAAAGAATTATTTTTATTTTATAATAATATAAAACTATAGATGTAGATTATTAATTGAAAACTATATAAATTATGTACAATAAAATAGAAAAAATGTTACTATAGTTAAGAATTTATATAAATGATAGTGGAGGGTTCTAGTATTTAAGCGGGTACTCTACTATTAAACCCAGGACGATACAGAAATAGTTTGTCCTGGGTTATTATTTTAGAATCGAGAATAATGAACCGTACCAAAAAGAAAAGTTTTATTATTAGAAAGGCTAGGATATAAATTAATTGCATAAACTAATATAACATATTTTGATTTAGCAAAGAACGATGATTTTATATGGAGTAGTTTGAGCAGGGATGCTAAATGTTGTAGAGCCATAAACAACAATTAGGTTTCTATTTCCAGGGTATCTATTAAAAATCTGATCATTTGTTAGAATTACCTCTGTAGATGGGGCAATGTTTAGTTTTAAATTTCCATCGCTGCTTATAAGTTCACTATTAAAATAGTCTACAGTAACATTTTCAGATTCTGTGTTTTTAGACATAACAATTGCACGATATTGTGGAGGATAAATAAGGGGGATAGGTGCATTTGCATCATAAAATCCGGTTACTTTGTCGCCTAACTCAATCACTGCATGATTTACAAAGTAAGTTTCCGGAGAAATTATAAAATTTGCAATCCCCATGTCCACGTTTTCTAGCGACATAAATTTATAACATCCCATTGATGAATCATTTTGACCTGTGTAAAAATCTTCAATCATTGTAACTGTGCCACTAAAGGATGCAAATTTTTGTGTTATGTTTCTCCAGGATGAATTGAAGGAGAGATAAGCATCTTGATTCATGGGATAGGGACAAAAGAAATATTGGTTAGTATACATATGATACTCCTTTATATTGATACTGGTATAAGCTTCATCATTAGTAGTATATTAGCGACTCTTAGTAGTGTTACTTAATAATTAAATTTTAAGGACCTAAACAACTTAGTGTAGAGAAGAATAAAGAAATGTGAAAGATTTATATCTATATTTAGAGGTTAAGTTTTAAGTTACTTTCTTTTCTCTATAGATACAAGAAATTGATTAGTTTTACCCATATTGTAAGCTAATTTTATCATGCCTATTTCTTCAGAGGTTAATTTTTTATTATACATTTTTTCAATTTGAAGAATCAAGCAGTCATAATTAACTATTTTCTTAGGCTCTGCCTTTATTCTAATAGGTGTATTTATATAAATTTTTGGCTTTATTAAATCATTATATAATTTTTTAAATATTTCAGCCGTATAACAAGCATCATTAAAAGCGTTATGAAATTCAGAGCTTATATCTATACTTAAAAAATCTAATGCATTTCTTAATCCAATCCTTTTCCCACCAGGAACTTTAAAATATTTGCTAGTATAATCTTGAATATCTATAAAAAGTTTAGGGAGATTTTCAGTGGAAAGATTGAAGTAAATAATGTTTTTATGTAATTCTCTTAAATCTACAATTCCCCAAATAATAAATATAGTATCTTCTTTTCCAATAAAGTTTATAAAGTCATAATAAATATCTATAAAATTTTTAGCAGTAGAAACTATTTCATTAGTAATTTTCGTTAAATCTTGAATGTAAGGAAGAACTGTTTTATAGACAGAAGGCTTTACTAATTCATTAAAAGTTGAAATAGTTTTAAAGTCTTCATCAAGTTTTAAAGCTCCAATTTGTATTATTTCAAAAGGTAATTGGTGAACCCTATCTTCTTTATTAGAACTTTGATTAAATTCTAAATCAAATATAATATACTTCAAATTTTACACCTCTTTTAAAGATAGTATGCTCAAATAGAGGTTTAATACTGCTTTTAATTATAAATATTAAAATTAATTTTTCACCTCAATATAAGTGAGTATTTTCATTATATTAAACTCATACTTAAAAAGTATTGGATTAAAAAATATAAAAAAATATTGTATTTTATTTATAATACCTAGAAGTTAAGGTATATCTGACAAAGTTAAAATACTGTAGTAAAATAAATGTGTAATTAGAAAAGTTTAAGTAATTTATTTGAAAAGGAAGTTATACTATGGGACAAAATGTAAAAATGAGATACCCAGGATATTTTAAAGAATTTAAGTGTATAGGTGGAAATTGCAAAGATAGCTGTTGTATTGGTTGGGATATAGATATAGATAAGACTACCTTTAGACAATATTATAAAGTTCAAGACAAAGAAATGAAAAGAATGTTTCAAAAAAATGTTCATAATAATGAATATTGTACAAGTTATGATGTGGATTATGGAAAAGTAAAATTAAAGGGTGATAAAAGGTGCCCTTTTTTGGATGAAGAAAATTATTGCATTATTTATTCTAAGCTTGGAGAAGAATATCTTTCAAATGTTTGTACATCTTTTCCTAGAATAATTAATAAAATAGATGGTTATTATGAAATGTCCCTTGATGTAGCCTGCCATGAAGCTGCAAGAATTCTTTTGTTAAAGGAAGATGGAATTAAGTTTGAAGAAAGTGAAGAAAGCTTAGGAAAACATATAATATCAAGTGAGATAGATACTAAATCTAAAAAATATAATAATTCACCAATAAAGTACTTTAAAGAAATTAGAGCTCTTAGCATTAAAATACTTCAAAATAGAAAATTAAATTTAAGTGAAAGACTTTATATATTAGGTGATTTTATAAATAAATTAGTGGACGAAATCAACGATAATTTTAACAATGTACCTAAGTTTATTAAAAAATATAATATAAATCTAGTTAATGATTGTTATGAAAAAAATCAATTAAATTATCTTATTCAAATTGATTTTTTTAAAAAAATGTTGGAACTTTTAAATGTATCTAAAAAGGTGGACAGCCGTACTTTTAAAGAATATACAAAGCAAATTATAGCTGGATTTAATTTTGATAAAAATGTTGAAATAAGTAAAGATTCAAGATTATACATAAAAGCATTTGAAGATTATAATGAAAAATTTATTAGTAATAATAGCTATATTTTTGAAAATTACTTAGTAAATTTCATATACAATAATATTTTCCCATTTACTGAATCTGAATCAATATTTGATGGATATATTATGCTTTTAACAAGATATTCATTTATTAGATTTTATCTTGTTGGGAAATATCTACATAATAAAGAGGAATCTAAAGAAAGCATAGTTGAATTTATTCAAGTTTTCTCTAAAACTATAGAACATCACAAAAGTTATTTAATTGATTCATTAGAATATATAAAAGAAAATGAATTTGACAACATGGAATTTGCTAAAACACTGTTATAATAAAGTAATAAGAAAAAGTAGCTACAATTAGCAGATTTTTACCTGTTAATTTAGTAGCTACTTTTAAATAGCTTCTACAAAATTTGTTGAGATATTAGAATAGTGAATGATTTTTATATATTTTGAAATATGTTATTATGATTAGGGAATTTTCATATTAAGATTGACTATCTTAAATTGAAATAAAAGTAAAAATAAAAAATTATGTAATATAAAGAAAAGTGTAGATAAGATAATTTTCGTAAATAGAAAGGATATGTAGTTTTGAGAATAAATAAACTATTAAGCAACTATGGATATTGCTCAAGAAAAGAAGTAAGTAGATTAATTGAAGATAAAAGAATAATGGTTAATGGAAAACTCTGTGAGCAAGGACAGTGGGTTGAAGAAAGTGATGATATATTATTAGATGGAGAAAAAGTTAAGCAAAAGGAAAGGGTATATATAGCATTAAATAAACCTAAAGGAATAGTTTGTACTTCATCAAGAGAAATAAAAGATAATATAATTGATTTTTTAAACTATGAGGAATATGTTTTTCCAGTTGGACGATTAGATAAAGATTCTGAGGGGCTTATATTAATGACTAATGATGGAGATCTTGCGAATAAAATATTATCTTCAGAAAGTTATCATGAAAAGGAGTATATAGTAACTTTAGATAAAGACTTTGATGATGACTTTATTTATAAAATGTCAAATGGTGTTAATATACTAGGAACAGTTACAAGACCTTGTAAAGTAGAAAGAGTAGATAATAATACATTCAATATAATTTTAACTCAAGGGTTAAACAGACAAATAAGAAGAATGTGCAAAACTTTAGGATATAATGTTATTAAATTAGAACGAATAAGGATAGTAAGCATACTTTCTAAGGGAATAGAACCAGGAAAGTGGAGAGCTTTAACTAAAGAAGAAATAGAAAAATTAAATCCATAAAGACTGAATTTGAAGTTGGAGTTATTATATGAACAAAATAGAAAATATTTTAAAGATAAAAGAATACGATAAATTTAAGTGTATAGCAGATAAATGCAACTTCACTTGTTGTACTGGTTGGGATATTAATGTAGATACTAAGACTTATAATAAATGGAGAGAAAATAAAGATCTTAAGTATCTTTTAGATAATGTAAGGTTTATAAAAGGTCATGGGAAAAATAAATTTTTAATTAAGAAAGAAACAAATGGAGTGTGTCCATTCTTAAGTAATGAAGGATTATGTAATATAGTTACAGATCATGGAGATGAATATTTATCTTTGACTTGTAGGAGCTTTCCTAGAATAGAAAATGATTTTGAAGATGTAAAAGAGCTTACTTTATCATGTTCTTGTCCTGAGGTAGTTAATATAATTAGCCATATGGAAGAAAAAATTTATATAGAGTCTAATAATTCTCTCTCTTATATTGAAGATTTAGGTTGTTTAAAAATAAGGGAGAGTTTAGTTAATATACTTCAAAAAGAAGACATAAGGATAGAAAATAAACTTATTCTTTCTTATGATATGCTTTTTAATATGCTTGATAATGATGATTTAACTTATGAAAACTTAATAGAGTTTTTAGATAATTATAAATCTAAAAATTATATAAAAGAAGAATTAAATAAATATAAAGACTATGAAAATAAAGATACTATAGAATACTTAAAAGAAGTAAATTCATTATTTATAGATATAATAGAAAACTATAGAAATGTCCCTAGTTTTAAGGAAGCTTTAAAGGATATTTATAAATTTACTGAAGAAATTAATATAGAAAAGTTTGTTAAGAATTGGAAAGAATTTAAGGATTTATTTAAAGAATATGATAATTTAATCGAAAACTGCATCGTATCAAAAGTTTTAAGTAGTTGTGTTAGTGATGATTTAGAAGAGATGATTATTTCTTTTGAAATGATTATATTGGAATACCTATTAATAAGACATGCTGTATTTTTAAGATATTATATTAATATAAAAAAAGAAATTAGTATCCAAGATGTAAAAGATTATATTGTAATTTTTTCAAGGATTATAGGTAATAATTCTGAGGCAGTAATAGAATTTTTATTAGATATGTATGAAAGTGAAATATTAGAATTTGATTATATATGTTCTTTAATTTTAATCTAATAGAAATAAAGCTACAATAAAATATTAACAAATATGAACTTATTTAATGGAATATATACTATAAAATAACCTTTGGAGGAAGAAGATGAATAAAAAAATAATAGAGTGAAATTAAGTGGAGAAGCTATTATAGTTCTTAAAGGAGAATTGTATTTATAAAGATAGAATTTTATATGAAAAAGTCTTAATAGATTAAAAACTATCAAAGAAAAGATTATTTTTAATAAGTAAAAAATAGTAAACTAGAGTTAAAAAGGGAGAGAATATAAATGGAAGAATTGAAAAATAGAATAAGAAAATTTAGAGATGATAGAGAATGGTCTAAGTTTCATACTCCTGCTAATTTAGCAAAGGCAATAAGCATTGAATCTGGAGAGTTATTAGAGCATTTCCTTTGGGATGATAATTACGATAAAGAAGAAGTATGTGAAGAATTAGCAGATGTTATGATTTATTGCTTACATATGGCAGATTCTTTAGGTGTTAATATAGAGGAAATAATGGATAAGAAAATGGACAAAAATGAAAAGAAATATCCAGTAGAAAAGGCTAAAGGAACAAGCAAAAAATATACTGAACTTTAAAGGGATGAGATTGAACTAAAAAGGACTATATTGGAGTAGGGATATTAGGAAGGATTATATATCAATTTTATTATTATAAAATACTATATTTTTGTTTAGTAAAAAACTGACGTCTTACTTCACTAGTGTAAAAATATAAAAGAAAAAACATTGTATATAGAATAAATAAGAATATAAAGAGAAAAGAGATATAGCAATTTTTAGTATATGTAAGAATATGATAAAGTAAGAAATACTTATAGATATTTAAATAGATGAATAAGAATGACAAAAATTCTTAAGATAAATTGTACCAAAAGCAGAGAGGAGGTACACAATGACATTATCTATAAATGAAAAGAAATTAAGTGAAAAATTAATTAAGTATAGACGTGAATTACATGAGCATCCTGAACTATCTATGAAGGAATATGAAACAACAAAGCGTATTCGTAAGTGGCTAGAAGAGGAAAATATTAAAATTTTAGATTTACCACTAGAAGTAGGAGTGGTTGCTGAAATAGAAGGGGACTACCCTGGTCCAACTATAGCTTTAAGAGCTGATATTGATGCTCTTCCAATTGTAGAAGAAACAGGTTTAGACTTTGCATCTAAGAATTTAGGAGTAATGCATGCTTGTGGTCATGATTTTCATACTTCATCAATTTTAGGAGCAGCTATTCTTATAAATGAGAGAAAATCTGAATTACATGGTAAAGTTAGAATTATATTTCAACCAGCAGAAGAAAATGCAAAAGGGGCAGATATTATTATTAAGGCAGGAGCCCTTGATAATGTAGAAGCCATATTTGGAATGCATAACAAACCAGATCTTCCAGTAGGTACAATAGGTATAAAATCAGGAGCACTTATGGCAAGTGTAGATAGATTTGAAATAGATATAATTGGAGTAGGTGGACATGCTGGTATTCCAGATAACAGTATTGATCCTATTGTAGTAGCAAGCCAAATAGTTTCCAGTTTGCAAACAGTTGTAAGTCGTAACCTAACTCCATTTAGCAATGTAGCTATAAGTATAACAAGATTTCAAGCAGGTAACACTTGGAATGTAATACCTTCAAAAGCTGAACTTGAAGGTACAGTAAGAACATTCCAAAATGATGTTCGTGATATTATTCCTAATTTAATGAAAAGAAATGTAGAAGGAATAGCATCAGCCTTTGGTGCAAAAGTAGACTTTAGATGGTATCCCTATGCAGCATCAGTCTATAATGATGAAAAATATACTAAAGTAGTTACTGAAGCTGCAACAGAACTAGGATATAAGGTTGTAGAAGCTAAACAAAGTGCAGGTGGTGAGGACTTTGCCTTATATCAAACTAAAATCCCAGGCTATTTTGTATGGATGGGAGTTGGAGGAAGTAAGGAATGGCATCATCCATCTTATAATTTAGATGAAGAGGCTTTGATTGTGGCGGCTAGGTATTTTGATAGAGTAGTAAGGAAGGTATTATCATAAGTTAAATTTGAAGAGATATAATAGAACAAAAAGTTGATATAATTTAAATATTATTTAATATATATAAATTCATTCTATAGAATAATTGAATTACAAAGTCATAAATTTGTTTTAAATAAGCTAGTAGTTATTAAAAGACTATTAGCTTATTTTTTATATTAATCATTAATATTAATAGATGTACTAAGTAATAATAATACAAAGTTGTAATTTTATATGAAAATACTATAATTAATAATAAAGAAGGTGATTTATTACGAAAAATAGGATGAAAAATAATTTTATAGAAGAAAACAAAAAGTTTAGTGGAAAGGAATTTTTTAAATTTGTAGGACCAGGAATATTAGTAACAGTTGGATTTATAGATCCAGGAAATTGGGTATCTAATATTTCAGCAGGATCTGAATATGGGTATAAATTATTATGGATAGTAACATTATCAACAATAATGCTGATAATATTGCAACATAATGCAGCACATTTAGGGATAGTTACAGGTCTATGTATTTCAGAAGCCATAAGCGAATACATAAAGCCTGCTATAGCTAAAATAATAACTTCAACAGCAATATTAGCAGCAATAGGAACAGCAATGGCAGAAATTTTAGGTGCTGCTATTGGTCTGAAAATGCTTTTTAATATTCCTATAAAATTAGGATCATTACTGGCATCAGTATTTATTATATTTATGCTATTTTCAAATTCATACAAAAAGATAGAAAAAATTATAATTGGATTCGTATCATTAATTGGAATTTCATTTATATTTGAAGCTGTTTTAGCCAATGTTAATTGGGGAGAAGCTGTTAAAGGGTGGGTAACACCGTCTATTCCAAAAGGTTCTCTTCCAATAATAATGAGTGTATTAGGAGCAGTAGTTATGCCACATAACTTATTCTTACATTCTGAAGTAATTCAAAGTAGAAAGTGGAATCTTAAAGATAAGTCTATTATGGAGAGTCAATTAAAATATGAATACATGGATACAATTTTATCTATGATAATAGGTTTTATTATTAATAGTGCAATGGTTCTTGTATCAATAACATTCTTTAGAAATAATATTTCAGTAACAGAACTTGAACAAGCACAAGAATTATTAAAACCATTATTAGGAAATTCGGCAGCGATAATATTTGCAATAGCATTACTTTTTGCAGGAATAGCATCTTGTGTTACCGCAGGAATGGCAGGTGGATCTATATTTGCAGGATTATTTAAAAAATCCTATGATATAAAGGAGAAACACACTAAGATAGGTGTACTATTAACAATGATTTTGGCATTAGTAATAATATTCTTTATTACTGATCCATTCAAAGGATTGTTATATTCACAAATGCTATTAAGTGTACAACTTCCAATAACTATTTTCACTCAAATATTTTTAACATCATCTAAAAAGGTTATGGGAGAGTATAAGAATACCTTAAGAGAAAATATAATGCTATGGACAATTGGAGGAATAGTGACTGTTTTAAATATTATGTTGCTAATAAGTTATATATAAGCCTTATTAAAAGGTACCTTAAGAGCTATATTTTATTATATAAGAATTATTTATAATAAAAAATAAATCTACTACTAGTTTAAATATTAGTAGTAGATTTATTTTGTTTCCATTGATTCTAATATATTCTGTCACCATTGAAAATCGAATTTTTAACAACTACATAATCAACAGTTCTTATTGCATCTAGTTTTTTGCCTCCTGCATAGGAAATAGATGATTGAAGGTCTTGTTGCATTTCTATTAAGGTATCTTTTAAGGAACCTTTATAATCAACAAACATTTTCTTTCCTTCAACATTCTTTCTTTCACCTTTTTGGAATTCAGAAGCCGAACCAAAGTATTCTTTATAAAGCTTTCCGTCTCTTTCTATAGTTTCACCTGGAGATTCTTCATGCCCAGCAAATAGTGAACCTATCATAACCATAGAAGCACCAAATCTAATTGATTTAGCTATATCCCCATGAGTACGAATACCTCCATCTGCAATAATTGGCTTAGTTGCAGCTCTTGAACACCAACGAAGTGCAGCTAATTGCCAACCTCCTGTTCCAAAGCCTGTTTTAATTTTAGTAATACATACTTTTCCAGGACCAATCCCTACCTTTGTAGCATCTGCACCAGCATTTTCTAGTTCTCTTACAGCTTCTGGTGTTCCTACATTTCCTGCAATAACAAAACTTTCAGGTAAATGCTTTTTTATGTGTTGAATCATATTAATAACTGCATTAGAATGTCCATGAGCAATATCGATTGTTATATATTCAGGTGAAAGATTTTCTGCCTCTAATTGTTCAATAAATGAATATTCTTCATCCTTAACTCCAACACTTATAGAGGCAAATAGGTTTTTCGCTTTCATATCTCTAATAAATTCTATTCTTCTCTCTGGCTTAAAACGGTGCATTATATAAAAATATCCGTTTTCAGCTAGATAAGTTGCAATTTTTTCATCTATAATTGTTTGCATATTTGCAGGAACTACAGGTAATTTGAAAGTCCTTCCTCCAAAAGTTATAGATGTATCACATTCAGAACGACTGTTTACTATGCATTTCGCTGGTATTAGTTGTATATCTTCATAATCAAATACGTTATCCATTTTTACCTCCACTATATACGAATAATTTTCATAAATACAAATTTATAGTTCGTACAACAATTTATTATACATATATTTTGTATAAATGTCAAAAAAGTGATTTAAGCCACTACTAGGAAATTCAGTAGCAATAATATTTGCAATGGTATTACTTTTTAAAGGAATAGCCTCTTGTGTTACAGTAGGAATGTCAGGAGTATTAATATTTGCAGGACTATTTAAAAAATCCTATGATATAAATGAGAAAAACACTAAGACGGTGTGCTATTAACAATGATTTTTGAATTAGTAATAATATTCTTTATTAGTGATCCATTTAAATGATTGTTATATTCACAAATGCTATTAAGTGTACGACTTCCAATAACTATTTTCACACAAATATATTTAACATAATCTAAAAAGGTCATGGGACAGTATAAGAATACCTTAAGAGAAAATATAATGCTATGGAGAATCAGAGGAATAGCAACAGTTTTAAATATGTTATTGGAATTAGGTAATTTAATTAAATAATCGAAAATCTAAATTACATAGGGAAGTTAGAATTATATTTCGACATTCATAAGCAAAATAAAGTGGAGGTGGAGAAGAATTTGCTTTTGAAAAACTATAATTCTGGGTTTCTTTGTCTGAACTTAAGTTTGAAGAATCAAAGAATGGAATAATCTATTTTATAATTTAAATGAATGGGCATTGATTGTGGCATTTAGGTATCTTGCTTGTTTGATTAGAAAGGTTCTATCTTAGATTATTAATACAGGAGTATATTGAGTGATAAGAAGTATTAACTCTGAATATATTCCTATACTAAATTATAGAATGCTATTTTTAGATTATGGTATATTATGATAGTTTTTAATCAAATATTGTTATGCAAACTGTTGGGGAATAGTGCTAGAATATTAAAAATATAGTATAATAGACATATAAATAAAATTTGGATAATTTGGAAGTAGGTTGCATAATAAGCCACTTATTATTGAATTATAAAACATATGATAAATTAAAATATACAGAGATTTCAGGGTTAGATTAAAGAAAATTTATTGGAAGGATGGATAATGATGTTTAGTAAAGAAAGTATTCCATTTGCACCGAGTTTAATTGAATCAATGAGATCATTAGGTTATTCTTTTGAGTCTGCTATTGCTGATATTGTTGATAATAGCATAAGTGCAAATGCTAATAAAATAGATATTAAAGTTTCATTAGGAAACAAGCCTTATGTTATTATCTTTGATAATGGGTGCGGAATGAATAAAAGTGAGCTTGAAGAAGCTATGAGATATGGAAGTAAAAATCCATTAGAGAAGAGAGCTGAAACAGATTTAGGACGATTTGGATTAGGGTTGAAATCGGCTTCATTATCTCAATGTAGAAAATTGATTGTAGTTAGCAAGAAAGATGGACAAATTTCATGTTATTCATGGGATTTAGACTATATAATTAAAAATGCTTCTTGGTCTATGATTGGATACACTAATCAAGAAGTGAAATTATTCCCTGAAATTGAAATGTTTAATGATGTTGAAACAGGAACATATGTATTATTAGAACAATTTGATAGAATTGAGGAATCAACTAATGATTTACATAAAACGTTAACTAATAAAATTGATAGTATGATTAATCATTTGTCATTGGTATTTCATAGATTTCTTGAAAGAAAGGTTGAAATTTCCGTTAACAATAAAAAGATTGATGGTAGGGATCCATTTTTAAGTTATCATAAAGGAACTCAAATTAAGAGAAGTCAAAATGTTAATATTAATGGATTTAATATAGTAGTAAAACCATATATATTACCACATTTAAATAAGCTAACATTGAAAGATATCGAAAAGGTAGGGAGCAAAGAAAGTCTAAGAAACGAGCAAGGATTTTATATTTATAGGAATGAAAGACTTATTATATGGGGAACCTGGTTCAGGTTAGAGAGAAAAGACGAACTAAGTAAATTAGCAAGAGTAATGGTTGATATACCAAGTGATTTAGATTATATGTGGAATATTGACATTAAAAAGAGTTCTGCTAATTTACCGGATATTATAAAAAGGAATTTATATAATTGTGTAATTGAAGCAGTAGGGGGAAGTGAGGCTGTTCATACATATAGGGGAAGAAAAACTAAATCTACAGATATAAACCATATATGGGAACGTATTGAAGTTAGAGATAATTGTTATGAATATAGAGTAAACAGGGATATTCCACAACTAAAGATTTTAGAGGCGTCGCTTAATTTGAAGCAAATAAAGTATCTAAATGAGGTTATTACACAATTAGAAGAAGGGTTTCCTATAACAAGTTTATATGTTGATGTAGCGAAAGGAAAAGTGGTAGAACAATCAGCAGAAGATGAGGAAAGAATAGAGGAGTTATATACGCAGGTAAAAGAGCAAGTAGAGTATGCAAAAGAAAATGGAATGGACTATAAAGTTATAGCGAAGGCTTTTATTAGTACTGAACCATATTGTAATTATAATAATATAATAAATAAAATTAAGGGGGTATATGAGATTGAATAATGATCCAAAACAATTTTTATATAGTTTGGTTTTAACAACAATTATTAATGAAAAGACTGAAGAAGAGGATATTATTGATACGTATATTGAACAGTATTCTATGATGCCAATGTTAATCGGAAAGATAACAGAAGAAGATAAAAAGTACGTTAAAAATAGAATTACTGCTGAAAGATCTATAAAGCTAAGTAAAGGCTATGTTTTAGAAGGAGAAGAGAGACATCAAAAGTGGTTTCTAAGTAAAAAGGCAGAATTAAGTATGGCTTACTGGGATAGATATAGTAAGTATTTAATAGAAGAGAAACATTTTGCACCTAATGTGGTTAACACTATGGATGAGATGTTAGATAACCTAACAGATCTTTTAGGAAATCCAGAGATAGAAGGAAAGTTTCAAAGAAGAGGATTGATTATTGGTGATGTTCAATCAGGAAAAACATCAAATTATACAGGATTAATATGTAAGGCTGCAGATTCAGGATATAAAGTCATTGTATTATTGACAGGAGTTATTGAGAAGCTTAGAAAGCAGACACAATTAAGAATAGATGAAGGCTTTGTTGGTATGGATAGTCAAGCGTTGATGAAAGGAAAGAATGATAATATTATAGGTGTAGGAAATTATAATCCAAGTGTATATCCAGTTGTTTTTACAACAACAGAATTTGATTTTAAAACTAATCTAGCTAATACAGTTGGGATTAAAATTGGACAAGTAAATCAACCAATGGTTTTTGTAATCAAGAAAAATGTTTCTACTTTAAGAAATTTAAATAAGTGGTTGAAAATGTTTAATGCAAATGGAGAAGATAAAATTGATAGTTCAATACTAGTTGTTGATGACGAATCAGATAATGCATCTGTAAATACTAATAATGAAGATCAAAACCCAACAACTATTAATGGTAAAATACGAGAGTTATTAGCAATGTTTAAAAGAGCAAGCTATGTAGGTTTTACTGCAACACCTTTTGCTAATATATTCATTGATCCAGAATCAAATGATTCCATGAAAAATGAGGATTTATTCCCAAAAGATTACATTTATTGTTTGAATGCACCAAGTAATTATATTGGAGCTAGAGATATTTTTGGAGAAGATGGAGAACATAGAGGAATGCTTAGGAAAATAGATAAAGACGCAATTGAGCTACATATTCCATATAAGCATAAAAATGGTCATGTATTAGATGCAATGCCATCAGATATGATAGAGGCTATAGAGACATTTTTATTGGCAAATGTAATAAGAGATTTGAGAGGTGATATTAAAAAACATAGATCTATGCTTATAAATGTTAGTAGGTTTACCAATATTCAAAATTCTCTTGCTGTGTTAGTAAATAATTATTTAAAAGAGATACAAGCAAGTGCAAGAATTTTTTCACATTTATCAGCAAGTGAGGCCTTAAATAATAGTGTATATTTTAGAAGTCTATATAAGACTTTTGAAAAGCAATATTCTCATCTAGAGTTTACTTGGAAAGAGATTTCCCAACAACTATATAAATCAATAGCTCCAATAATCACAACTACAGTAAATAAAGACAATAGTAACGGTCTTAATTATGAAGAATACGAAGAAGTAGGGTTAAGAGCAATAGCAATAGGCGGGCTAAGTTTATCTAGGGGGCTTACTTTAGAAGGTTTAATAGTAAGTTATTTTTATAGAAACTCAAAGATGTATGATACGTTAATGCAAATGGGACGTTGGTTTGGATATAGAGTTGGATATGATGATTTATGTAGGATATGGATGGAGGAAGATGGAATAGAGTGGTATAAACAAATAAATAGAGCTACAGAAGAGTTAAGAAATGATTTGAAAAAGTATAATAAATCTGGGAGAACTCCAAAAGAGTTCGGTATCAGAGTTAGATCGGATGTTAATACTTTATTAGTCACAGCTAGAAATAAAATGAGAACAGCAAGTAATATGGAAGTTTGCATATCACTTAGTGGAGAGGTAATTGAAACTCCATGCATTTATAACGATATTACAATGAATGAATTAAATAAAGAAGCAGTTAATGTTTTGAAAGAAAATTTATTAAATAATTATAAAATAGAAAAATTAGGTAAATCAATAGGGTTCAGAAATGTTGATAAATGTTATATTACACAAATGTTAAGCAACTATAATGTTTCAATACTGAATAATTGCTTTGATTGTGATAGCATAAAAGAGTTTATAGAAGCATACACAGGAAATGAATTAGATAAATGGGATGTTGCATTTGCTTCTGGAAGTTCAGTGAAAAATTTTTATGTTGATACTTTTGGAATTAAAAAAGTAGAAAGAAAATACTCATTAGATAATGATAATAAAATAATTAAGCTATCAGGAAATAAAAAAAGGTTGGGTAGTCCAAGCGATGGTGCATACTTCTTATCTGCCGAAGAGATAGAAGAGATAAAAAGAGAATATGAGAAGGATAATGAAAAAGAAGTATCTACACTAAGTCAAAAAACATATTTTAGATATGGAAAAAGAAATCCACTATTAGTAATATATTATGTTGATTTAAGAAAAGATGAAGATTCAGAGGAGATTAAAAATACAAATATATCTGAAGATATAGTAGGATTAAGCATTGGGATACCAAATTTATCTGGAAGTAATTCACACTATGCAAGATATAAAATAAATAAAATTCAGAGAGAACTATTACAATTCGGGGATCTTAATGATTACGGAGATGACGAGTAATGCTTATAATGGATAAAATTGAGAATGAGAAATTAACTAGAACTTATAGGCGCGTAGATGAAGATCATCCAGTAGATATATATTTAGGATATTCTGAAGATAATTTTCCATCAATGAGTATTTATTTAGAGGGAAGACCTGTCAAGGTAAATTCATCTAGTGCAATAGAAGTTGAGTTGAGAAAGAAAAATGAAACTAGTGTTAATCTTACATTTAAATTGTTAGATAAGGATAAATTAACAATTTTTTATAAGTTTTGTGAAGATATCATTGAATCAACAAGAAATGCAAAGTGTTCATCATACTTAGCTTATATTATAGCCAGATGGAATAAATGGAGAAGTATGTTTAAAAGACAAAATACAGAATTATTAACAGAAAATCAAGTTGTTGGATTAATTGGTGAGTTATTATTCTTGAGAGACTATATGATTATTACTTATGGGAAAAAGGATGCTCTTATATCTTGGGGCGGGCCTAGCAAAAGTCATAAGGACTATGAAATTAAGGATACTTGGTACGAAATAAAGACGGTAAGGCAAGGCGCGTCAAAAGTAAAGATTAGTTCAATTGAACAATTAGATTCAAATCTGGAAGGAAATTTAGTAGTGTACACTCTAGAGGCAACTAATGAAAATGTTGAAGGATGTATCAGATTGAATTCATTAGTTAACGAACTCTTAATTATATTTGAAGAATTTGAAATGATGTCTTTATTCCAATCAAAGCTTATTGAAGTTGGTTATAGTTGTGAAGAAGAGTATGATAATTATAATTATAGATTTATAAATAGGACTATCTATACAGTGAAAGAAGGATTTCCAAGGATCTCTTTAAGTGATTTAATTGAAGGTGTTGTAGGTGTAAGTTATGATATTTCATTAGAAAATATTAATAAGTTTATAAGGGTGATTTAGTATTATGAATATAAATGAGTATAAAGAAGCGGTACTGGGAGATATAAGAGTAGAAGCAGATGTAAATATAAGTGATCCAACGAGTGAATTTATAAAATATGCAACAGGGTTACTTGAGACAGCTGAGGAATTTGAAGATTTTATTGAAACTTATTTTGAAGCAACAGGAAATAGAAATAGAAAAATGCAAATAGATGGATTTACATATGATGAAGCAGATGAAAGTTGTATATTGGCAATAACTGATTTTACAAATTCAGATGACTTAATACCTATAAATAATGGAGAGATAGAGAAGCTGTATGGAAGATTAGAAACATATGTTATACATGCTTTAAATGGTTTTATAAGGACTAGATGTGAAGAAAGTAGTGAAGGGTATGGATTTGCTAGAACTATAGAAGAGAGAATTGATAGAATTACTAAATTTAAGTTTTATATATTAACTGATAAAGTTTTAAGTAACAGAGTTAAAACTATTAAAACTAATCCAATTGAAGGGAAGGATGTTGAAGTCAATGTGTGGGATTTAACTAGGTTTTACAATTTAGTTAAGTCTAAAATGCAAAAAGAAGCGATAGAGATTAATATTTGTGATTATATGGATCATGGACTTCCATCTATCTTAGCTGTGGATTGTAAAGAAGAAAAATATAAATCATATTTAACTGCTGTGCCAGGAAATGTATTAGCAGATTTATATATTGAGTATGGATCAAGGTTATTAGAGGGTAATGTAAGGTCATTTTTAAGCATTAGGGGAAAGGTTAACAAGCAAATAAGATCAACTATTTTAAATAAGCCGGAAATGTTTTTTGCGTATAATAATGGTATTGCAGCAACAGCGACAGCAGTGGAATATGAAATTGGTGAAAATGGATTAGTTATTACTAAGTTAAAAGATTTACAAATAATAAATGGTGGACAAACTACAGCCTCAATAGCAAATGCAGTGATTCAAGATAAAAAAGATGTTTCCAATATTATGGTTCCTATGAAGTTATCTATTGTAGATACAGAAAAGGCTGAAGAGATAATACCAGTCATTTCACGTTGTGCCAATAGTCAGAATAAGGTGGATGAAGCTGATTTCTTTTCAAATCATCCTTATCATATCAGAATGGAACAATATTCAAGAAAGATATTTGCACCAGCGGTAGATGGAAATCAATATCAGACTATTTGGTTCTATGAGCGTGCTAGAGGGCAGCATACACAAGAGCAAATTAAGTTAACCTTGGCTGAAAGAAAGAAATATTTATTAAAAAATCCTAAGAATCAAGTTATAAAGAAAGTTGATCTAGCAAAGTATATGAATACCTATGATGGTCATCCAGATATAGTAAGTAAAGGTGCTCAGTATAGTATGAGAGAATTTGCTAGTAGAATTGATAAAGAGTGGAATAAATCAGATGCGTTTTTTAATGAGTATTATTACAAAAAAACAGTTTCAGTAGGTATAATTTTTAAAGAAACAGAAAAGTTAGTTTCTAATTTGGGTTGGTATAAAGAGATTAAAGCCTATAGAGCGAATATTGTAACTTATAGTTTAGCAATAATATTCAATTATATTAGAAATAATACTCCAACTATGACTTTTGATTTTAAGCGTATTTGGAATAATCAAAAAATATATAAGGAGTTAGAGGAGCAATTAGAGATATTAACTAAAGAGGTATTTGATTTTATTACCAGAAAAGATAAACTTACTATGAATGTAACAGAATGGTGTAAAAAAGAGCTATGTTGGACGCGTGCTAAAGCTGAAAAGTGGACAATAACAAGCAGTTTTTTAAGAACATTGATTCCTAAAGAAGAAGAAAAAACAGAAATAAAAGAAGAAACTAAAAATAGAAAAATTGAAAATGAGATAAATGTAGAGATGGAAGTGTACAAGCTTGGTGCAAAATATTGGGGGAATATACTTACTTGGGGAATGAAAAGGAATATTATATCACCTATGGAACAATCAATATTAAAGATTGCAGCTAACATGGAGTTATCAGGAAAATTTCCTAGTGTAAAACAATGTCTAACATTGTTAAAGGTAAAAGATAAGGTTCATGATGAAGGATATAGTGCATAATTGCTATATAATGAAATTAGATTTTTTATAGAAACTTTGATAAAATTACAATGAAGATGAAGTTTGATTTTTTTTGAAGGGTAGGACAAAAATAGTGTTAAGAGTTGTAGAATCATTTAGCGGAATTGGAAGCCAAGTAAAAGCATTAAAAAATATTGAAATCGAACATGAAATTTTAGCAACAATGGATTGGGATATAAACGCTATTATTGCTTATGATATTATTCACCATGGTCCGCCTGTATTAGATGAATATAATGAGATGACAAAAGATGAATTAGTAGATATTTTAAAAGAATATACATTAAGTAGTGATGGTAAATCACCAATGACTAATTCAGGGCTAAAGAGAATGTCTAAGATAGAATTAGAACATTTATTAGCTGCTATTAGGAGAAGTAATAATTTAACTAGTATCACAGATATTAGGGGGAATGATTTACCAGAAGAAATTGATTTATTTACATATTCATTCCCTTGTCAAGATTTATCAATAGCAGGTGCTTGGCATGGAAATAATACAGGTATTAATAGAAATGTAGATAATAGATCAGGGATGCTATGGGAAGTTGAAAGAATTTTATTTGAAAGAAGAGATTTAAATTTAGAACTTCCTAAATTTTTATTGATGGAAAATGTAAGTAATATATTATCCGCAACTCATAGGGATAATTTTAATGATTGGAAAAATACATTGGCGGATATGGGGTATTATAATAAAGTATATAATTTAAATGCGCAAGATTTTGGAATTCCACAAAAAAGACAAAGGGTATTTATGTTAAGCGTAAAATGTAATAATGTTAATGAAAAAATACTAGTTGAAAATTATTTTGCCAATCATGATTTAGGTAGTGGTTTCTATAGACAAGAATTAAATATTGCACATAAACATATTAATGAAATACTAAAAATTAATTATAATAATGAATTATATAAAACTGAAGCTAATAACAGTCAACCCAATGATACACCATCTAGAAATAAAATATTTGAGGAAAATGATAAAATCTATTATAGGAATAATTATAACGTAAATATTATATCAACTATTACAACAAAGCAAGATCGAAATCCAAACTCAGGGGTTATTGAATATGATAGTGGAAGAGAAGGAAAAAGCAAATTTAGATATTTGACACCACGTGAATGTTTTATGTTAATGGGATTTGATGAAGATGATTTTCAGAAGGTAATTGATAATAATTTTTTTATTGGTAAGAACAAAAGATTTTTTACATATAATAAATTGTACAAGTTGGCTGGTAATAGTATTGTCGTTAATGTACTAGAGTATATCTTTAAGCAAGTTGATTATGTAAATAATAATATACTATAAAATTAAAAAGGTATCTATAGACTATTAATATTAAACTGTACCTTTTGGCGAGGATATCTAAAAAAGAGCAAACCAATTTAAAAGATGATTTCTGTATTGAACAGAAATTATCTTTTTTTTATATTGAAAACCACTGGCTATGCCAGTGGATAAAATGGCTTAAGCTCTGAACAGAA
>NZ_SRYR01000008.1 GCF_004794105.1 Clostridium sartagoforme | reverse complement strand
ATATTTAGCTGACTGATACTAATAGGTCGAGGGCTTGACCAATAAATTTTGGAAATGTTAAAAATTATTCATATGCAATTTTCAGAGAACACTCTGAACTTCATAAAGAAGTACAAGATTCTTACTAAATCACAGATTTAGAGAATCATAGCATCTGGTGATGATGGCGTAGAGGAAACACTCCTTTCCATTCCGAACAGGAAAGTTAAGCTCTACAGCGTCGATGGTACTGCACGGGCGACTGTGTGGGAGAGTAGAACGTTGCCAGGTCTTATAAGGCTCGATAGCTCAGTCGGTAGAGCAGAGGACTGAAAATCCTCGTGTCCCTGGTTCGATTCCTGGTCGAGCCACCAGAGAAAAAGCACTAACTTTAGTTAGTGCTTTTTATTTATTAACTTATAATAAATGAATTAAAACATAATAATCAATATATAAAAGCCCTCTATTTAAAATAGAGAGCTTTTAATAAACTTAATTAGCAATTTTATTTAAGAGCTTCAAGAACTTCTTCTATATGCCCTTTAACTTTAACTTTTCTAAACTCCTTCATCAAGTTACCATTTTCATCAATAATAAAGGTACTTCTTTCTATTCCAAGAGCCTTTCTACCATACATATTCTTTTCTTTAATGACATCATATAATTCACATACAACCTTATCTTCATCACTTAGTAAAACAAATGGAAGATTAAACTTTTCTATAAATTTATTATGTGAATTTAAATTGTCCTTACTAATTCCAAGAACAACTGCATTTAAGTCATTAATTGTAGTTATATTATCTCTAAAGTCACAAGCTTCAGTTGTACAACCAGGAGTGTTATCTTTAGGGTAGAAATATAAAATTACCTTTTTACCTTTATAGTCACTTAGTTTATGAGTTTTTCCATCAGATCCAGCTAAAGAAAAATCTGGAGCTAAACTTCCTATTTCCATATAAAAACCTCCTCTATATATGTTTCAATAAATAATCTATATCTTATGTGCTTATATAACTTTAAGTGGAAATAATTCTGAAGCAGACGATATCACTTGAAAGCATATATATCTTTTAATTTTTACATAAGTTGAGTGTTTAATTTCATGGCCTGAATATTTTACACATGAAATACAAATTAATAAGGTGTATAAACTTATTACAACTTATATATTAACTTAATTATAATACTAATAATAATTATTATCAATAAATAACACAATTTAGATATTTTTATATTAATTACTCAAAGATAGTATATTTTAGAGAAAACTTTGTTATAATGAATTGGATAGTAAATTTAAATTTAAAGGAGAATTATTGATGGAAGATAAAATTTTAGCTACGGTAGCAGGAAAAGAAATTAAGGAATCAGACTTACAAAATGTAATTTCAAGATATCCTGAAGATAGAAGAGCGTACTTTGCAACAGAGGAAGCAAAAAAGCAATTATTAGAGCAATTAGTATCATTTGAACTAATAAATATTTTAGGAAAAGAATTAAAGATTGATGAAACTGAAGAATATAGTGAAAATGTAAGGCAAGCAGAAAAAGATATATTAACTCAACTTACTTTAAATAAATTATTATTAGAAGTAACTGTAACTGAAGAAGATGCGTTAAACTTCTATAATGCTAATAAAGATAAGTTTACTAAAGCTCCTACAGTAACTGCTAAGCACATTTTAGTAGATGATAAAGAATTATGTGATAAAATTAAGAAAGAAATAGATGCTAATGAACTAACTTTTGAAGAAGCTGCTGTAAAATATTCAACATGCCCTTCAAAAGAAGAAGGTGGTAATTTAGGATCTTTCGGTAGAGGAATGATGGTTCCGGAATTCGAAGAAGCTGCATTTAACTTAGATTTAAATGTTGTTAGTGAGCCAGTACAAACTCAATTCGGATATCATTTAATTAAAGTAGAAGATAAGAATGATGGATCAGAAAGCCCATTTGAAGAAGTTAAAGCTCAAATTATAAATAATTTATTACAAGAAGCACAACAAAGAAAATATCTAGATGTTGTTAAAGAGTTAGAAAAGAAGCATGGAGTTACTAGAGCATAGTATAACTTAAAAGATTATTAATAGGTGGATACCAAATTTATTAAGTGTTTGGTATCCACCTATTAATTTAATTAAAGTAATTCATTAAAACTTTGAATATATCTATCAGATAGTTTTATTAAATCTTCTTTCTGATTTTCTGAATTCTTATCATAAACAGAATAAACTGTCATACCAGCGAGTTTAGCACCTTTAACAGCTTGGACAATATCTTCAAAAACTAAACAATCCTCTGGATTAACACCTAATTTTTTAGCTGATAATAAATATATGTCAGGATAATTTTTAGCTTTATTTACTTCTTCAGTAGTAGTTATAGCATCGAAGTAATGGTAAATTTCATGATTCTTTAGTGTAGCTTCTAATAATGGAATAGAATTACTAGTAGCTAAGGCAATTTTAATTCCATTATTTTTTAGGTGATTTAGGTATGGTACAACGCCATCCTTAAGTTTAATAGTTTTAGAATAATGACCTAGGGCCATATTATGCCAAGTATCTATTATATCCGCTATTTCATTATCTATATTAAACATTTTTTTGAAATATACAGCTGTTTCTGTAAGGGTAAGATGAGTTATCTCCTCTTGTAGATTATCAGGAACTTCATATCCAAATCCTTTTAAATACTCTTCATCTATTTGAGTCCATATTCCCATGGAGTCAATAAGAGTTCCATCTAAATCGAATATTACTGCTTTTATATTATTCATTTTATTATTCCTCCATTTTTATATACTAAATATATAGGTTTTAATAAGTAATCTATATTTTGTACCCTATGTTATTTTAATCCCCAAAATAGTTTTGAAAGTAAATTACATTAATTGAAAGCCCATATATAATTTAATTTATATATAAGTTAATAGTGTAATTATCTAACTAAAAAATTTTACATTTGAAATGTAACTTAATAAAATATAAAAATTTATTGTAACTTATATATGAAGATAAATCTATGTTAAAAGTCTTAAAAAAGAATAACAATATCCTTTATATCTCCATATAATGTTTTAAGGACGAATATATGAAGGGGATAGGAGTTATGTGGATATTAGTTTATTGTACGTATATTTCAATAATTCCAATTATATTAATTCTTTGTAATTCTATAGGCTTTAGTGATGAGTTTCAAGAATTTAAAGACTATTTAGATTGCAAATAATATAATTTTATTAATGATGCTTTATTAGGCTAAACTAATTCTTTTTTAGGTATGTTTATAATCTTACCATTTTAGGATAGAATATAGACTAAAATTTTTATAAGGGTATAAAAAAAATCCTCTCAATATTTGAGAAGATTTTTTGCTGTGGTCGGGGTGACAGGGATTGAACCTGCGACCTCATGGTCCCAAACCACGCGCGCTCCCATCTGCGCCACACCCCGAAGTACATTATAATTATAGTAACAATCTTTACTTGTGTCAACAGTTTAGCATAAATTTATTTTACATTGGATAGTAATATTGATAAAATATTTAACAATGAATGTTTAAAAGACATAAAATAAGGCAAGTATTATATTAGGAGGAATAAATGTGAAAATTACAAGTGTAGTTTTAATTTTAGGTAGTTTAGGTTTCATATTCATGGGGTTAGTTTCATTATTAAGTAAGAAGATGCAAGTTTACTTTAAAGAAAGTGGAGTATATAAAGACTCTGAAAAGTTTATGAAATATAATGGTATATTTAATTTAGTTATAGGATCAACAGGTCTTATATTAGGACTCTTAGATATATTCTTATTAGATAAGTCTAGGATATTGATTGTTTTGTACATAATTATGATAGTAGCTGTGTCAGTAATTCAAAAAATTATATTAAAAAAATATAGAAATATTTGAATTAATCTTACTATATGAAAAATGTAGATATAAATTAATAATTATTAAAATATACTTAAATATAAGGGTTTATTTAAAATATTTTAATAAGGATTAATTAACCTGAATATGTATAGAATACATTTACATGCTCTAAATATCTCGATTTTAAAAATTTACCATTGTCCAAGCTTTCCATAAGTGTTATAATGGTAAAGAGTCGTATAGGGAGAGGGGGATGGTCTAAAAAGACCAAACACTTATGAAAAAGAAGATTTTATCAATTGTTATTGCAGGTGCTTTAACATTAACTTCTATAACGCCAGTTTTTGCTACTCCTAATGAGGAAGTTATAGAAAGCCAACAAAAGTATGAAGAATTAAACAGTAAGATAAACGATATACAAGGTGAAATATATAAATTAAATGAAGAAATAGCTCCATTAGCTGAAGATGTTCAAAAGAAGCAAGCAGAAATGGATTCTATTAAGGTAGAAATTGAAAATACTAAGAAAGAAATTGAAGCTTCAAAGGTAGAACTTGAAGAGCAAGAGGAAGTCTTAGGAAAAAGATTAAGAGAGTTATACAAATCAGGCGGACAAGGAAGTTATATAACTTTATTATTTAGCGCTGAAAGCTTTAGTGATCTTATATCTAAGATAGATTCTGCTAGTAGACTTATAAATATAGACAAGAAAATAGTAAAAGAGTTAACAGATAAGCAAGAAAAATTAGATGAAAAGGTTGTATCATTACAAGATAAATCTAATGAAATAGCTAAGCTTACTGAAGAAACAAATAAAGCATTAGCTGAGTTTGAAGATAAGAAAAAGGAACAAGAAGAACTTATTGCAACAGTTAAAGAAGAGCAAAGCAAGTTTGATGCAGAATACTTATCTGTTGCTGAAAGAAGTTTAGTTGATCCACAACTTTCAATACTTGGATCTTCTAATGATCTTGAAAGTCTTAAAAGCGCTATAAGCCAATTAAGAAGCATTAGAGATAATCAACTTAAGAGTCCAACTGTTATAGAAGAAGTAAATAATGCTATAGAAAGTGCAAAAGTAAAAGTTGAAGAGTTACAAGCTCAACAAGAAGCTGCAAATAGACCAAATAGAGGTCAAAGTTCTTCAGCTACAGGTAATGCTATTGTAGACTTTGCTTATACACTTATTGGTACTCAATACGTTTATGGAGCAACTGGTCCAAATGCCTTTGACTGCTCAGGCTTTACAAGCTATGTGTATAGACATGCAGCAGGAATAGAAATTACTAGAACTACTTGGAGTCAATACGGCCAAGGGGTGCCAGTTTCTTATAGTGATTTACAACTAGGAGATTTAGTATTTACTTATGATTTAGGTCACGTTGGAATATATGTTGGCGGTGGCCAATATATACATGCTCCTCAACCAGGAGAAGGTGTAAAAGTATCACCTATTCAAGGTTTCTATGGTGCTAGAAGAATACTTTAATTAAGAAGTTAATAATTAATTAAATATGAGCTCCGTCTTTTAAAGGCGGGGTTCATTTTATGTTACAAGAATATTATGCTATAATTTAGTAGGATTTATTCATTAAAAATAATATTTTTTTTATTTTAAATTACTTATAATAAAGATAAATATAATTTAAATTGTAGAGGTAAATTATGAAGAAAAATATAGAGTTATTATCAGATGAAGCCATAGATGATTTACAATTAGATAACTTATATCTAATTCAAAAAAAACAAGGATTCCGATTTGGAATAGATGCAGTACTGCTTTCAAACTTTGCAAATGTAAAGAATAAGCATAGAGTTATAGATTTATGTACTGGAACGGGGATAGTTCCTTTTTTAATATATGGAAAATATAAACCTAAGGAAGTAGTAGGAATAGAAATACAAGAAGATATGGTAGAGATGGCTATAAGAAGTAGCAAGTATAATGAAATAGAAGATGTTGTTAGTTTTAAGAATGCTGATTTGAAGGATTTAAAGTATTTAAGTTCTCTAGGTACTTTTGATGTAATAACAGTTAATCCACCATATAAATTAAATAACTCTGGTATAGTTAATTTAGATGATAAGCTAGCAATTGCTAGGCATGAAATAATGTGTAGCTTAGAGGATGTAATAGTAGCATCTAGGAAGCTTCTAAAGGATAATGGAAGAATGTTTATTGTACATAGACCTGAAAGGTTAATTGATATTTTTGAGTTAATGAGAAAATATAAGATAGAACCTAAAAGAGTTCAAATGGTTCAACCAAATATAAATAAAGCACCTAATATTGTATTAGTAGAAGGTCAAAGAGATGGTGGAGCATATTTGAAGTGGGAAAAACCTATATATGTTTATAATGAAGATGGAACTTATTCTGAAGAAATAAACAAAATATATGGAAGGGAGAAATAATTATGGAATTAGGAAAGCTATATTTAGTTCCAACTCCTATAGGGAATTTAAAGGATATTACCTTAAGGGCTTTAGAAGTATTGGAATCAGTAGATGAAATAGCAGCAGAAGATACGAGACAAAGCTTAAAACTACTTAATCATTTTGAAATTAAGAAGAGTTTATTTAGTTATCATAAACATAATGAACAGGGAAAAAGCTCTAATATAATTGAAAAGCTTAAGAAGGGTATTAATATTGCTATAATAACAGATGCAGGCACACCTGGAATATCTGATCCTGGAAGCATTATAGTAGAAAAATGCATAGAAGAAGGAATACCTTTTGAAGTATTACCAGGGGCGACAGCAATAACAACAGCACTAGTTTATTCTGGACTAGATACAACGAAATTTATATTTAGAGGGTTTCTTCCAAGAGAGAATAAGGATAGAATTCCTGTTATAGAAGAAGTTAAAAATGCTAGAGATACTTTGATTTTTTATGAGGCTCCTCATAGATTACTTAATACTCTAAGCTTTTTATTAGATAACCTAGGAGATAGAAGTATTGCTGCATGTAGAGAACTTACGAAGCTTCATGAAGAGATTTTTAGAGGTAGTATAACTGATTCAATAAATTACTTTACTGAAAATAGACCAAGAGGTGAGTTTGTACTTGTTATCTCAGGGAAATCTGATGAAGACATTAAGGCAGAAAAGGAATCTCAGTGGATAGATTTAAGTATTGAAGAACATTTAGAAAAGGTTATATCTGAAGGGATAAATAAGAAGGAAGCTATAAAGCTTGTGGCTAAAGAAAGAGGATTAGCTAAAAAGGATGTTTATAAATATTCAACTAATTTATAATTATGTTCACAAAAATATAATAAAAAATATGTTGATTAAATTTTAAAACCCCTATAAATTAATTATAGGGGTTTTAAGCTTAAATTATTATTTCTTTAATTCATTTAAGCAATTTTTACAGATGTTCTTACCTTTGTAGTTAACCACATCTCTTGCATCTCCGCAGAATATACAAGCAGGTTCATATTTCTTTAATATGATTTGCTCACCATCTACATAGATTTCTAACGCATCTTTTTCTGCGATATCTAAAGTTCTTCTTAATTCTATTGGAATAACAATTCTTCCAAGTTCATCTACTCTTCTTACAACTCCAGTTGATTTCATTACACATTCCTCCTTAAAACAAGTTTCGACATCTTGCACCGTCAATATTACTAAAAATGTAATTTAAAGTCAATAGAAATTCTTAAATTTTTTCAAAAAATACATATTCTTTAAAATTATTCATTTATAAATACAATATACTCCCATAATTTAGAAAAGTCAAGGTAATTTAAGCAAATTTCCAAAAAAATAGCAAAAAAATGTAGAATGGCTTGTCTACTAATTTTAGGGGAATACTATACTATAGTAAAGTAATTTTATTAAAAATATATTAATAAAATAAGAAAAAAATGTAAATAATATTAAGGAAGGGCTTTTCTCCATAAATAATTATCAATTTTATTGAGAAAAAGTATTAAAATGTAATTATAGAGGTAAATATAACTTGTAATAAGTTTATATATACTATATAATTTAATTAATAATATAAGTTTAGAGGTGAATGTATATGGTAAAAAAAATAGACACTAACTATATAACAGAAATAGCTGAAGAAATGTCTAACGGGAACATGGTAGGCTATGATGATTTGCCAAAGTATGATCTCTTTTTATCACAAGTTATAGATTTTTTAAATGATAAATTTGTTGAAGATAAATATACAAATAATATTGTTCAAAATTATATAAAAAGTGAAGTAATTAGTAAACCTGAGGACGGTAAAAAAAGAGGTTATACTAAGATTCATTTAGTTCAATTAGTTTTATTAAGTTATATGAGACCAGTTTTGACTACAGAAGAAATCAAGAAGGTATTCAGCTTGGCTTTCAATGAGATTAATGATAGAAGTGATGATATAATATCTTGGGAAAAGGCGTATAAGATATTTTCTGAAACTCAAAGTGAAAGTTTCAAGGACTTTTTAAGCAAACCTGTTGTAGACGAAGAAAAGTTAGATAGTATAATTTCTGAGTTAAATTTAAATGAGACAGATGAAAATAGTATAAGAACTTTTGTAATAGTTATGTCTTTAATTGCTCAAGCTAGTGCAATAAAGAAATTAGTTCAAAAAATGGTTAACGGATATCATTCAGAGTAATTTTAAAAAGTCTCTATTATTGCATATATAATTAGAGGGTGATGTTATGAATGAGATAGTTGAAGTAATTGCTAATATAGGATTCCCTATAGCTATTTCTCTATATCTATTAATTAGAATAGAAGGAAAGCTAGATGGTCTTACTACTAGCATTAACAACTTATCTAACACTATTAATTCAATTAAGTAGTTAAAAAGGGTGGAGCTTTGGAATATATAACTTTATATACATAGCTCCTTTTTATTTTGTATAATTTAATATTAGTCTTATAATATAGTTAAGCAAAATTATAAGGAAGAGTTTTATGAGTAATAAGATAGTAATTAAAGAATCAGTTAGAGGTATAATTGAATATATTTTAAGGACAGGAAGCATAGATGATAGGTTTGTTGGAAGTACCAGGGCTGTAGAGGGTACTATAGCACATCAAAAGCTTCAAAGTAATAATGAAAAGATATATGATAACTATGAAAAAGAAGTAAGGCTTAGTGAAGAGTTTAAAATAGAAGAAGTTACTTTAATTGTTGATGGAAGAGCTGATGGAATTATTATTGAAGATAATAATGTTTATATAGAAGAAATTAAATCTACAATGAAGCCTCTTATTTTGATAGATGAAGATTATAATTTACTTCATTGGGCTCAAGCAAAGTTTTATGCCTATATTTATGCATTTCAAAACAATATGAGTGAAATAAATGTTAGATTAAGTTATTTCAATATCGAGACAGAAGAGGTAAAGAGTTTTAATAAGAAATTTTCTTTTGTAGAACTTAAAAATTATGTTTCTTCAATTATTGAAGAATATAAAAAGTGGGTTATTTTAAAATCTAATTTGATAGAAGATAGAAATAAAAGTATAACAACATTGAAGTTTCCTTTTGAAAAGTATAGATTAGGGCAAAGGGAGCTTGCAAAGGCTTGTTTTAATACAATAAGAGAAAAATCTGTATTATTTGCTCAAGCACCTACTGGGATAGGGAAGACTATATCTACAATTTTCCCGGCTGTTAAAGCCTTAGGCGAAAATAGAGGCGAACGTATAGTATATTTAACTGCAAAAACTATTACTAGAACTGTAGCAGAGGATGCTGTTAAGAGGCTTAAAGATAAAGGTCTTGGTTGTAGAAATATTACTTTGACAGCAAAGGATAAGATTTGTTTTAAGGAGAAATCCATTTGCAATCCTGAAAATTGTGAGTATGCATTGAATTACTATGATAAGGTTAATAACAGTATTTATAATATGTTAAAGGAAGAGGATAACTTTACTAGGGAGACTATAGAAGACTATGCAAGAAAAGAAGGGTTATGTCCTTTTGAATTGTCATTAGATTTAAGCCTGTGGTGTGATGTAATAATATGTGATTATAATTATGCTTTTGATCCAAGAGCAAAATTAAAAAGGTTCTTTGAGGATGATGTGGATAAAAACATATTACTTGTGGATGAAGGACACAACCTTGTGGATAGATCTAGAAGTATGTATAGTGCAGAAATATACAAAGAAAAAATATTAAGTGCTAGTAAAGCTGTAAAGGGTAAAGCACCTAATTTATATAAATGCCTGAATTCTATTAATAAGTATCTTATAGAATTAAGAAAAGAACTTCAAGAGGTAGAAGTTAGTAGTATTTATAAGAAAGAGCAGTATAAGGATTTAACTAAACTTTTAAGGATTTTTATTAGTGAATGTGATGAATACTTAGTGAAAGCAGTAAATACTGAAGGTTATGAAGAAATAAGGGATTTATATTTTGAAATAAGATCTTTTATAGCTATTTCTGAAATATATTCTGAAAAAGAATATGTAACTTTAGTTGAACTTAATAAAAATGATGTTAAAGTAAAGCTGTTTTGTGTGAATCCATCTAAAAATTTATCTAAGATTATTCAAGAGGCACATTCAACTACAATTTTTTCTGCAACATTAACACCAATAAAGTATTATATAGATGTTTTAGGTGGAGATGATAAGAGTTATAGAATGAAGTTACCATCACCTTTTAAAAAGGAGAATTTAAAAGTATATAGCAATCCTCTTAATATGAGATTTAGCCAAAGAGATAATAATATAGATAAGCTTTGTCAATTAATTAATAGATTTAAGGAAGAAGAAGTAGGGAACTATATGGTTTTTCTACCATCATATCAATATTTAGATAAGTTATATTCAAGATATTGTGAGCTTTATGGCGATAAAAATACTATTTGTCAAAATGAAGTATTAAGAGAAGAAGAAAGAGTTGAATTTCTTAATAACTTTAAAGAAGATAGTAATATATTAGCTTTTTGTGTAATTGGAGGAGTTTTCTCAGAAGGAATAGATTTGCCTGGAAAGAGATTGATTGGGTGTATTATAGTAGGAGTTGGATTTCCTAGGATATCAAATGAAGGTGATATAATAAGAAATTATTATGAGGATAATGGATTTGACTATGCATATATATATCCAGGTATTAATAAGATTATGCAGGCTGCTGGTAGGGTAATTAGAACTGAAGAGGATAAGGGGCGAATACTTCTTATAGACGATAGGTATTCAACAATAAAATATAAGAGCCTATTACCTACAGAATGGGAACTTTAGTCATAAAATGCGAAGCATTTTATTAATGAAAGAATTAAAAAATTAAAGAATGAAGAAATGCTAATAAAAATCTTTAAAGATTTTATTAGATAATTTATAAATAAAGGAGGTTTTGCATAGCAAAACCTCTTCCTTCATTCTTTCATTTTTTCATTCTCTTAATTTTTTCATTTTAAAACTATTTAATATATAAGTTGTAGCTTGCTGTAAATTCACTTCCTATAGATAATTTTTCTATAGCAGCTTTTTCTGTGATATCACCATTGAAATCAGCAAAGTCTGCATGACCATACCAAGGCTCAAGACATACAAAGGGTGCACCAGCAGGCTTAGTCCATATTGCTAAATATGGGAAGCCTGTAAAGTCCATAGATAATTCTCTATTATTTTTATTAGATTTAAGAGTGATCAAATTAGACTTTAGATTTTTAAATACTATGGCATCGTTTTTAAATAAATCTAAATTAAGATTTATAATACTTTCATCTTTTAAAAATTCAGATTCTGTATTTGAGAAATAACCTGTATTAGAATCTAAATTCATTATTTTAGCATTTTCTTTTTTATTAAATTCAAAGTAATAATCTTCAAAGTTTTCATTTTCAAATAATGGACACATAAAGGCAGGGTGACCACCTATTGAAAAATAAATATCCTTATCATCTAAGTTCTTAACAGAATATCCAACCTTTACTCCATTTTCAAGAAGTTCATAAGAAAGCTTTAATGAAAATTTATATGGATATACTTTTAAAGTTTCTTCTGACCATAATAGTTCAAAAACTACATGATTCTCATCTTTCTCAATCATTTTGAATTCTTTAGTTCTTGCAAGTCCATGTTGAGGAAGCTCATACTCTTTATTTTCAGCTATGTACCTTCCGTTTTTCACCTTACCCACAATTGGAAAAAGGATAGGAGAGTGATATTTCCAATGTGCCTCATTACCATTCCATAAAAACTCTAAATTATCTTTTTTACTTGAAAGACTATTAAGTTCTCCACCAAAAGTACTTGCAACAATTTGCACATTTTTGTTTTCTAAAGTATATTTCATATTAAAAACTCCTTTCATACATACTAACCTATTAAAAATTATACTATAATGGATATTAATTAGAAAGAATTTTGGTATAATTATAAATTGTTATATAGTTTATTAGCAATAAAAGAGATTTACAAGTTGATAAATATTAACATAAAAATATAATAGATGAGTATCATAGATAAAGTAATATGATATAGATTATAATAATAGTAATTAATGTGGATTAATAGAGATGTGGTGATTAAATGAATAATGAAAATATAAATAGTAAGTCTCTTTTAGATAAAATAGTATTTTTTATAGTAAAAGTGAATAATGATGATATCTTTGCCTTAGGAGCACAACTTGCATACTATCTAATGCTATCATTTTTTCCATTTTTACTTTTCCTATTAACTATAGTAGGGTTTAGCAGACTTAATACAGCGGAAATTTTAGGTGGGCTTAGTACTATTTTACCAATAAGTGTGTATGGGTTAATTGAAACAACAGTTGTTGAAGTTGTAGAAACACAAAATGCTGGATTATTAGGAGCTTCTTTAATTTTAACGATTTGGTCTGCTTCTTCTGGATTTAGAGCAGTAATAAAAGGTTTAAATAAAGCATATGATATAAAAGAAAAAAGAACTTTTATAAAAAGAGTTATTGTAGGGATTGTATTTACCCTTGCATTAGTTTTAGTAATAATGCTTACTTTGGCCATGCTAGTTTTTGGAGAAATACTAGGAGAGCAATTACTTAAAATTGTTCCTTTTAAGGAAGTTATTAAGAGTATATGGAATATAAGTAGATATATTATAGTAGTATCTATGATGGTTTTAATTTTTGCTTCTATTTATAGATATACTCCAGCGAAGAAAGTTCCATGGAGAGAAGTTTATCCTGGTGCAATAGTAAGTACCTTAGGATGGATAATAGTTTCTTTAGGCTTTTCATATTATATAAACAATATAGCTAATTACTCTAGGTTATATGGAAGCGTAGGGGCAGTCTTTATTCTTATGACATGGTTATATATAACCTCAATAATTCTTATATTAGGAGCAGAAATTAATTCTGTATTTAGAATAGGAGTTAAAAAATAATAAATTTTATTAAATATGAATAGAAAATGCCTAACTGGATATAATCAAAGAAGAAATATTCAGGAGGTGTAAGTAATGAATAAAATTGTATTATTAGGAAGATTAATAAGGGACCCTGAACTTAGAAGCCTTGAAGATAGCAATAAGGTTTTTACAAAATTTATTATTGCTGTAGATAGAAACTTTAAGTCTCAAGATGGAACGAGAAAGGCTGATTTAATACCTGTTACCATTTGGGGCAGGAAGGCAGAAGTAGTATGCCAGTATATGAGAAAAGGAAGTTTCATTAGCTTAAGTGGAAGATTAAGAACAGGTAGCTATGAAGATAAAGATGGAAGTAAAAAATATATCGCCGAAGTAGTAGCTGAAGATTTTAAGTTTGTAGGAAATAGAAGAAATGAAAGAGATGAAAGTTCTTACGAAGAAGACTTAAATAAAGAAGATTTAAATAAAACAGCAAGTAATTAAGCTTAAAATATAAATTTAAATAAATAGTGAAAAGGGATTGTCTAAATATAAGACAGTCCCTTTTTATTATTTTTATAAATGTAATTAGTAAGCTTAAACATTATAATAGAGAAAATAATAATTCAGTTTAAATTCATTATTAAAGAATCAATTATTAACTAAAGAAAACTATTAAATAATATATAATTAAAACTATTTTATTCTAGTAATTTGGAACAAATTATATCCTTAATTGATCATTGTTAATTATTAATTGTCAATTGAAAAAGAGGCTGCAAGCAGCCTCTTTTAAATAGTTCCTTTAGATAAAACGGTAGCTTTATTTTCTCTATTTTGAATACCTTGAATTATTTTAACTGAAGAATTTATATCTCCAATTAAGATACCACCAACAAGAATATTATTACTAAAGAATAATTTAGCATATTTATTATTTAAGCTATCAACATAACCTACTTTTTCTAAGGCTGGATCATCAAAGTTAACTGTACCTGCAGAGAATACTTGAGTATTCATAGCTTGGAATACTGTTGAAGATACGAATTTTTCAAATTTAATCTTATCTCCAGTAGCATTAGCTCCAGCAACTTTACCCATTTCTATTGCAGCTGGCCAGTTACCATAATAAACTCCATCATACTCAGCAACATCACCACAAGCAAAGATATCTTCAGAGTTTGTCTTCATATATTCATCAACAATAATACCTCTATTACAATTGATTCCTATAGGCTGAGCTATAAAGATGTTAGATCTTACCCCTACAGAGAAGATTATAGTATCAGCTTCAATTTCTTTACCACTCTTTAATTTTACTGATTTAACACTATTAGAATCAGCATTAATATAATCAACTGCTTCGCCTAAAAGAACCTTAACAGGAGTCTTATTAACAAGACTTTCAAATAATGCAGATCCATCACTATCTAATTGACGAGGAAGCATTCTTTCTGCTAATTCTACAACAGTAACATTTATATTACGTTTTTGAACTTCCCAAGCAGCTTCTAAGCCAAGTAATCCGCCACCGATAATTAAAACATTTTTAGAATCACTTAAATCTTCCTTTAATGCATTAACATCACATAACTTCTTAATAGTATGGATTCCATTTACACTATTATAAGTCCAGGAGTTAATTTCAGTTTCTGAGCCATCGATAAGTACCTTAGTAGGTGGAACAAAGTTGTAGCTTCCGTTTGCTAAGATCAACTTATCATAACGAATACCATGCCCATTATCTAATTTTACAGTCTTAGTTTTCTTATCTATAGTATTAACATTAGCACCTAAGATTTCTATAATACTATTCTCTTTATACCAGTTAGATCTAGCTAAATAGAATGATTCAGTTATTTCTTCAGTTATTAAATCTGAAAGTTGAGTTCTAACATAAGAGTGAGTGTCTTCATTAGAAACTAATTTAATTATAGCACTAGCATTTCTTTCTTTGATTGCTTTAGCGGCGTAGAATCCAGCAGCACCATTACCTATAATTACATAGGTTTCTTCTTTATCTATAGAGTAAGTAGTAACTTCTCTCTTAATTTCAATAAATTGATCACTACCAGCCCCACATACTGGACAAATTTCAGGAACTTCTTCAGATTCGAATATTTCTCCACAAATCATACATTTCCATAGTTTTAATCCACCACCAGTAGAAGGTGCAGCTACTTCAGTTTTAGGTTCTTCCTTAATTGGTTCTTTTGTACCTAGTAAAACTTCACCAAATCCTAAACCATATTCAAAAGCTTCATTTAACTCAGTATCAGAAGGTTTAAAGTTTATCTTTAAGGCTGGACCATATGATTTCATATTTAATTCTTTTAATCTTGTTTCCATTCTAGGAATAGCCTCACCACTCCAACCATAAGAACCAAAAGCAGCACATAGTTTTCCACCATGAACTATAGGGTTAAGTTTAGATAAAACATCACGAATAGGTTCTAATAATTCTCCAACTATTGTAGGTGAACCACATAGTAAACCTTCAGACTCGCCGATACTATTGACTATATCAGCAATTTCATGATGAATTACGTTGAATAATCTAACTTCTATGTTACCAGCAGCTTCAATACCTCTGGCTATTTCCTTAGCTAATGATTCTGTATATCCATAAGCGGAAACATATGGTATTGTAACAAACTTCTTACCATCAGCAGGAGCTTCTTGTGGAGTACTCCAAGTTCTATAGTATTCAACGATTTCCCATGGGTTTTCAACTAAAACCGGACCATGACCAGGTAAAATCATATCGATATCTAAATTCTCAATCTTTTTAATTGCGTTTAATACGTAAGTTTTATATGGTCCAAAAATACAATCGAAGTAGTATTTTAATGCTTCCATATAGTCTTCTTTACTTTCTACATTACTATTTAAAATAGCTTCAGAAGAATAGTGTGAACCAAATGAGTCACATGTAATTAAAACATCATCTTCTGGAATATATGTGTATATAGAGTCTGGCCAGTGTAAGAATGGAGCAGAGATAAATTCCAGAGTTTTATTTCCTAAACTAATTGTATCTCCATCACCAACAGTAATTGATTCAAAATCTCTATTTGCAATTTGTTTCATAAACTTAATTGCAGGAGCAGAACCAACAACTTTAGCAGTTGGTGAAATTTCTAACAACTTAGCCACTGATCCGGCGTGATCTGGTTCAGTATGATCTACAACAATATAATCAATTTTCGTTATATCTACATCTAAATCTTTTAATCTTTCTATATATTGATCAAAGAATTCAACTTTAACTGTTTCGAATACAGCTGTTTTTTCACTTCCCTTAACCACATAGGAGTTATAGCTTGTACCGTAAGGTGTATACATAATAATATCAAAAATTCTTAAATTTGGGTCAAGAGCTCCTACCCAATGAATATCTTTTTTTAGTTCTAATGACTTCAAAACTAACACCTGCCTTTAAATTAATATTAATTAATAACTATTATTATAAAATTATTATATGTCTAATTATTAACAATATCAATAATAATTTAAAATATTTTACAATTAGTTTGTAAATAATTAAGATTCTTTTTGGAGAATACTCATTTTTTGCTATTAAAACGAATACAAAATTAATATTTCAAAATAATACATTTATTCGTATATTTTTAAGTTATTAAAAAAGCAAAGTTACATTTTTCTTAGTTTAAAAGGAATAATATGTAATTTTGAAAATACTTACAATAAAAAGTTTATATAAATTAAATATTTTATAAAAAGAAATTTTTAAAATGTGAATTTTGTAGAAATGTAAGGAAATATTTTATAAGCAGTAAAACACAGTTTGACATAGTTTTGATATTTTCTGTGATATTGTTTTAAATGTAGATATTAAAGGCATTATTTAAGAATTAACGATAGAAGGAGTGAATAATAATGAAGGTTGTTAATAGTTTATACAGTAGTTTCAAAGATGAAGAGAAGGAAATAAAGTACTTATATAGGCTTACAGAAGAATCTTATTTAAATGGACAAGCATTTGGTATCGAGGTAGAGAGACAAGATATAGTCGATGGAAATGTAATAGCCATTGAAAGAGATTATATTGGTAAAATATCTAATATAGAAGATAAGGTTAGGGAGTTATTATCATTAGTTCATAACTATCAAGTATCACCTGTTCACTTAGTTGACATATTAGGGGAATATGTTGACAACTATGTAATGGATTTTAATTAGGTATAGTTTAATTACTTCTATTTTAGAATGAGTACTTTATAGAGTGTCCTGAATTATAATATACTTATTACAACTTATAAATATAGGAAATAAAATTACAAGTATAGTAAAATATATTATAAGGAGTGATTTTATGATTTTAGGAATAGGTACAGACATTATTGAAATCGAAAGAATTAAAAGTGCAGTAGAGAAGACTAGTGGGTTTCTTGAAAATATATTTACTGACAAAGAACTTGAAATGTTTAAATCAAGGAATATGAGATTTGAAGTTATAGCTGGAAATTTTGCAGCTAAGGAAGCAATAAGCAAAGCTTTAGGAACTGGAGTTAGAGGATTCTCATTAAGAGAAATAGAGGTTTTAAGAGATGAACTAGGTAAACCTATAGTTTTATTAAGTAAAAATATTTCTAATATAATTAATAAGGATTATAAACTGAATTTATCTATATCACATAATAAAAGTAACGCAATAGCTTTTGCAGTATTGGAGGAAGTAGTATAAAGATAATTAATTCGGTAGGAAAAGTTTTAATGCTTTATGCAAATATAAATAATGGTGGATATGGATTAGTTATAGCAAGAAAGTTAATAATATTATATTTTCAGTGGGTAAAAGAGCCTTTATAATGGCTAATGTGTCTTTTAACTTTAAAGTAATGGTTTATAGTATAAGATATTAAGCTGTTTAGAGAGGATAGGGGTTCTTAAGTATCCAAAAAGAGAGTAGTATTCTATTAACAGAAATATATCATTGTTGATAACTGATAGAGATGGTATTTACATAAATTAAGCATTAAAATTATCCACTTAAAAGATTGTGTTACAATATTATGCAAATGTGAATTGAGGGACAAGAATATAGAGTAAATTAATTGATAAAATACTATGCTGCAGGTTTAGAAGTTATGAAAAATATACTTAAGGTTATGAACTCTATGAATAAATGTTAACAAAATCTAATAATAGTAATAATGAGTAATTTATAAGAGGAGTATATATGAAAAGAAAATTATTACTAGGATTTTTAGTATCTATACCTGTAATCTTGATATCTATAGTTATTATATTGAGATTAACAGCACAGCCATCTAATGAAGAATTAATAGAAAGATTAAAGGAAATAAAAGCTTATACAACTGATGTAGAGTTTGTAATTATGAATTCAAGGGATGAAGAAAGACAAGAAACTAAGCAATATTACATAAAAGATACTGGTGGAAGAATAGATTTTGGTGAAGAGAGAACTAAAATATATAAGGATGATAAAATTTTAGTTAAAGACAATATTTCAAATAAAGAGCTCTATATGGAAGAAGCAATGGATGATTTATATTCTTTAAGTTTTTTAAATAATTTATTATCTTATCCTATTGATAGTGAAGGAATAAAAGAAGGACAAGAAGAATGGGGAGACACTGAATATATAGAATTTACAAGTGAATTATTTCTAAACAACTATAATTTAAATAAAGCAAAGGTTTTTATAGATAAAAATGAAAGAATACCTATTGGAGTTATAATCTATGATAGAAATAATAAGGATAGAGTGAGAATAGTCTATAAAAATTTTGAAAAGTTAAAGCAGTTAGATCAAGAATTTTTAAATTAAAATAACCAGTTCAATATTTAAAATTATTACAATTATATTTTAAAAAATAGTGTACATAAGCATGTAGGGGTTTACGAGAGGGATATAAATATTTGAATAGATAAAATTATATAAATTAAATAAATAATCGAAAAATTCAACATAAGTTTTGACAAAGAGGCGTAATTTGCAATATAATTAATTCATACATAGATTTTTTTACTACCTGGAGGCAAATTATGTCTAAAAAAGTCAATAATATTCGATTTTCAAAAAAAGTCGCAAAAATTAAAAAAAACAGTCAATTTCTTGATTATTCTTTAATAGAATATAATGAAGGTCAATTAAATATGGATATTTTTAAAATTATGAAGGAAGGCTACGAAGAGATGGCTAAAATTAATTTAGAGCTTTCACAGCTTCCTTTTGAGTGCGAAAACGCAAATATTGATGAATATGAGAACTGGCTTTGCGGAGTGTGATATTTCTAATGACAAATATGGTAGTAAAAAGAGGGGATATTTTTTATGCAGATTTAAGCCCAGTAATAGGATCAGAGCAAGGTGGAATTAGACCAGTTATAATAATTCAAAATGATATTGGTAATAAGTATAGCCCAACAGTAATTGTTTCGGCTATAACTTCTCAAATAAACAAAGCTAAATTACCAACACATGTTGAGATTTCATCTGAGGAATATGGTTTAAATAGAGACTCTGTAGTATTATTGGAACAATTAAGAACCTTAGATAAGAAGAGGTTAAAAGAAAAAATAGGTCATATGACAGATTCAGATATGAAAAAGGTTAATAAAGCTTTATTAATTAGCTTGAGTTTAGCATAAAAAGTAGTACTAAATAAGAATTTTGGTTAATAATCGAGTATATTAAATACTTAAGAAACCCGTAAGGGTTTCTTTTATTATATTATACAAAAGAGAAAAGTGATATACAATTGATAAATAGTATAGCACTTATGGTTAAAAAACCTTATTTTTTAATAAAAACAAGGTTAATAGTATATACAAATGAAAAATGATGTGCTAAAATAAATTTAGTTAAAAAACGGCACACTATGTACTAGTAAATATAATCTTAGGAGGATGAAAGATGAGTAAAAATGTTGAAGAATTAAAGTCAATTGCTAAAACTATTCGTAAGGATATAGTTTCAATGCTTACAGAATCATGTTCAGGACATCCAGGTGGATCATTATCTGCAGCTGATATCCTAACTACATTATATTTTGGAGAGATGAATATTAATCCAGAAAACCCTAAGGATGAAAACAGAGATAGATTTGTACTATCAAAGGGACATGCAGCGCCAGTTTTATATAGCGTATTAGCTAGAAAGGGATATTTCCCAGTAGAAGAATTAAATACATTAAGAAAGATTAACACAAGATTGCAAGGACATCCTAGTATGAAGTGTTTACCAGGAGTAGATATGTCTACAGGTTCATTAGGCCAAGGTATATCTTCAGCTGTAGGTATGGCTTTAGCTGGTAAAGTAGATAAGAAAGATTATAGAGTTTATACACTTTTAGGTGATGGTGAGCTTGAAGAAGGTCAAGTTTGGGAAGCAGCTATGTCTGCAGCTCATTATAAACTTGATAATTTAACAGCTTTTGTAGACTTTAATGGACTTCAAATAGATGGAGATATAACTAAGGTTATGAATCCTTCACCAATAGATAAGAAATTTGAAGCTTTTGGATGGAATGTACTAGTAATAGATGGACACAATATAGATGAAATTTTAGATGCAATAGAAAAAGCAAAGAACTTCAAAGGAAAGCCAACAGTTGTTGTTTGTAATACTGTAAAAGGTAAAGGGGTTTCATTCATGGAAAATCAAGCTTCATGGCATGGAACAGCACCTAGCAAGGAGCAATGTGAACAAGCGTTAGCAGAAATTGGAGGGGATAAATAATGAGTAAGAAGATTGCAACAAGAGAAGCTTATGGAAAGGCATTAGCCGCTTTAGCTGATGTAAATAAAGATATAGTAGTTTTAGATGCTGACCTTTCAAAGTCAACAAAAACTGCAGATTTTAAAGCTGTTTGTGAAGAAAGATTCTTTAATATGGGTATTGCAGAAGGTAATATGATGGGAGTTGCGGCTGGTTTATCAACTTGTGGTAAGATACCATATGTAAGTACTTTTGCTATGTTTGCAGCAGGAAGAGCTTTCGAGCAAATAAGAAACTCAATTTGTTATCCTAAATTAAATGTTAAGGTATGTGCAACTCATGCTGGATTAACAGTAGGAGAAGATGGTGCTTCACACCAAGCAATAGAAGATTTATCATTAATGAGAAGCATTCCTAATATGACAGTAATATGTCCAGCTGATGCAGTTGAAACTGAAGCTGCTATTAAAGCTATAGCTGAATATAATGGACCTTGTTATGTAAGATTAGGTAGAGCAGCAGTTAATGTAATAAATGATGCAAATACTTATAAGTTTGAAATAGGAAAAGGTGTAACTTTATCAGAAGGAAATGATGTAACAATTGTTGCAACAGGAATAATGGTAGACGTTGCATTAGAGGCTAAGGAAGAATTAAAGAAAGAAGGCATTAATGCAAGAGTAATTAATATACATACATTAAAGCCAATTGATAAAGATATATTAGTTAAAGCAGCAAAGGAAACAGGAGCTTTAGTAACTGTTGAAGAGCATAATGTTATTGGTGGATTAGGATCTGCTGTAGCTGAAGTTTTAACTGAAGAAGTTCCAGTACCTGTATTAAAGGTTGGAGTTCAAGACGTATTTGGAGAAAGTGGATTACCAAATCAATTACTAGAAAAGTATGGATTAACAGCTTCAAATGTAGTTGAAAAGGCAAAAAAAGCAATTTCTCTAAAGAAATAAATTAGTTTACTATATAAATTTAAATAAATCACTAAAAAATAGCTATATTTACCATTAAGGGGTTGTCTAAGACAACCCCTTAATTATTTAAATAGCAATAAAATGCAAATAAAATCGCAAAGATAAATTGACGGCTCATAAGACAAGGCATAATGTGTTAAAGACTCCTGCACAATTTAATACAAATAAAAGTGATTACAATTAGTTAAAAAAATAATATAATGTTTACAGATAGGATATGTATAGCATCAAATTATAAAGGGATAGAAAATCACAACTGAGGGAAAATAATAAGGATTCTCTAGGAAAGGAGATTTATATGAAAGAAAGTTTAAAAGATTATTTATTTATATTTGTCGGTGTTTTTTTAGTGGCATTATCACTTGAGTATTTTTTCATACCTAACAATATAGCAGCAGGGGGATTAACAGGTTTAGCCATTGTAATTAATCACTATATACCAGCAATTTCTACTGGCCCTTTGGTTTTTATAATGGATTTATTCTTATTTGTAATAGGGTTTATTTTTCTTGGTAAAAATTTTGGAGTTAAAACAATTGTATCGAGTTTTAGCTTAGCAGGAATGATGACTTTTATTGAGAGTTTTTTAGAACCAAAGGCGATAACTAATGATTTAATGTTAGCTGCTATATTTGGTACTTTAATTACAGCAATAGGTATGGCTATAGTATTTAATGCAAATGCATCTACAGGTGGAACTGATACCATAGCAAAAATATTAAATAAATTTTTTCATATAGATATAGGAAAGTCTTTATTAGCAGTTGATTTTATAGTAACCTTATTAGGGGCAATTACTTTTGGTATAAATATAGGATTATATGGATTACTTTCAGTAATAATTAATGGAATTGCCATTGATAAAGTTATAGAGGGCTTCCATGTTTGTAAGGAAGTAACTATAATAAGTAAGAAAAGTGATGAAATAGGAAAATTTATAATGGAAGAATTGGAGAGAGGATGTACTTTTTTAAAGGGTGTTGGAGGATTCACTGGAAAAGATACTTTCGTACTATATGCGGTTTTAGGTAGAAGTGAATTTATAAAACTTAAACAACATATTAGTAAAGTTGATCCAAATGCATTTATTACAGTTGGAGAAGTACATGAAGTAATGGGAGAGGGATTTAAAAATATACAATAATCTTTTGATGAGACAATTTAAGTATAAGGAGATTAATACACATATGCAAAAATTAAAAGAATATTTTTTAGCTACTGTAGGTGTAGCAATAGTTGCTTTTGGGTTAGAATATTTTTTCTTCCCATTAGATATAGCAGCAGGTGGAGTATCAGGATTAGCTTTAGCAATTAATCAATTAGTTAATATTAATCCGAGTATATTAGTTTTTATATTTAATATTTTACTATTTGCACTAGCCTTCTTCTTAATAGGAGGATCTTTTGGAGCAAAGAGTATTTATGCTACAGTAATGATGTCCGTAATAATGTGGATTTTTGAAAACTTTTTTAATCCAAGAGCTATAACTGATAACATGGTATTAGCATGTATATTTGGGTCAGCAGTATTAGCTTTTGGAACAGCAATAACATTTTATCAGGATGCTTCTACTGGTGGAACTAGTATAGTTGCAAAAATTATTAATAAATATTTTCACTTACCAATAGGTCAAGGATTATTATTAGCAGATTGTACGGTAACTTTATTAGCTATTTATTCCTTTGGTGTTGAAAAAGGACTTTTCGGACTTTTAAGTGCTATATTAATTGGGAATTTAGTAGATAAATTTATTGCAGGTATAAATCCTGTTAAACAGGTTTTTATAATTACTAATAAAGAAAAGCTAGTTGTAGACTTTATCAATAATGATATTGATAGGGGATGTACTATTTTAACTGGTAAAGGTGGATATACAAAGGAGAATATGACAGTTATTTATACAGTGCTATCTTCTAAACAGTTTATTACATTAAAGCAGTTTATAAAGCATAATAATCCAGAAGCATTTTTAACTGTAAGTGAATCAACTGAAGCCTTAGGTGAAGGTTTTAAAAATTATTAAGATTTAAATAAGATTTACTAAATTACTGAAAAATATAGATTATATTTGGAATAAAAGTAGAAAAAAAGTTTTTCCTTAAGCTTTGTTATGCTATAATAACGCTATAGGTTTAATAGCTTTAAAAATACGCTTATGTGTGAGGTGTTAGAGGATGATAGAATTTAAAAACGTATCTAAGCTATATGATAATAATGTTAAAGCTTTATCTGAAGTAAATATTTCTATAGAATCTGGGGAGTTTGTATTCTTAGTTGGACCTTCTGGTGCAGGGAAATCAACTTTTATAAAAATGTTAATTAAGGAGACTGAACCTACAGTTGGGGAAATTGTAGTTGCAGGTAAAAAGTTAAATACTGTAACAAGAAAGCAAATACCTTACTATAGAAGAAAGATAGGTATGGTTTTCCAAGATTTTAGGCTTATTCCTACTTTAAACGTTTATGAAAATGTTGCTTTTGCTATGAGAGTTGTAGAGGCTCAGCCTAAGGAGATTAGGAAGAGAGTTCCTATGGTATTATCTCTAGTTGGACTTTCACATAAGTATAAAATGTTCCCAAATGAATTATCAGGTGGAGAACAGCAAAGAGTTGCTTTAGCTAGGGCTATTGTGAACAACCCATCAGTATTAATTTGTGATGAGCCAACAGGTAACTTAGACCCTGAAACTGCTAATGAAATAATGGAGCTTTTAGAGGACATTAATAGAGCAGGAACTACTATATTAATGGCTACACATGCTAAAGACATAGTTAATAACATGAAAAAGAGAGTTATTGCTATTGAAAAGGGATCTATAGCAAGAGATACAGCAAGGGGGATGTACGAAGATGAAAATTAATACATTAAAGTACTTTTTTGTAGATGCATTTAAGAGTCTTAAAAGAAATAGAACCTTAAGTATAGCAGCTATGATAACTGTACTAATAACATTCTTTATATTTGGTACATTTATGCTTATTGGTCTTAACTTTAATAAGGCTATAGAAGATGTGGCATCTAAAGTAGAAGTTAAAGTTAATTTAGATGACGATATTAAATTAATAGATCAAAGGGAAATACAACTAAAGTTAGAAGAACAATCAGGAGTTAAGGAAGTTGTTTATGAATCAAAAGAAGAAGCTTTCTTAAACTTTAAGGAAAGTTTAAAGGATAATCCAGGATTATTACAAGGTTTTGATTTACAAAATAACCCACTTCCAAGTTCATTTATAGTTAGATTAGAAGATCCTATATATGCAGAAGAAATAGGGAAAGTTGTTGAAGGAATGTCAGGCGTTGAAGATATATCTAAACAACAACAAGATATGATTGATACTATAAGTTCGTTTATAGATGGTGTCAGAATAGCAGGAGTAGTTTTATTTGTAGTATTTATAGGAGTATCAATATTCTTAATAACTAATACTACTAAGATTACTGTATATTCAAGAAGAAGAGAAGTTGGAATTATGAAGTTTGTTGGAGCTACAGATTGGTTTATAAGATGGCCGTTTATAATAGAAGGTATGATTATAGGATTTGTAGGATCATTACTAGCAAGCTTGCTATTATATTTCCTATATAAGAGTATTTTTGGTTACATAGTGTCTACTATGTTCTTAGTATCACTAGTTCCACCAAGTTTTGTTTTAGGTGTTTTAACTTGGGGATTCTTAGCTGGTGGTACAGCAATAGGAGCCTTAGGAAGTATAGTTGCTTTAAGAAAGTTCTTAGATGTATAAAGTTATTAATAAAAAGAGAAAATAGATTATATACTTTAAGTGGAGAAATTTCTCCACTTAAAATATTATTAAGAGGAATTTACTTATAGTTAATGGATTATATGAAAGGAGGTAGTTGAGATGGAAAATAATAATAAAGTAACAGGAAAGAATGTGCTAAAAAAGCGCCTTAGCATAGTAATAATCGTAGGTGTATTCATATTATCTAACATTGTTTTCTTTTATTTAGGAAGTGCATTTACTATCGGAAGTATAGGATTAAGAAACGTAAGTGAAGCAGTTGCTAAGGATGTAAGTGAAATTAAGGATGTTAAAAAATATGATTTATTGTTTGAAGTAAGGGAGAATTTGCTTTTAAGATATAATGGAGAAATTGATGATAATGCTCTCTTGGAAGCAGCTATAAAAGGAATGACAGATTCATTAAATGATCCATACACTCTGTTTATGAACGATAAGGAATACTCATCTTTTGTTGAACAAATTTCAGGACATTTTGTTGGTATTGGAATTCAGGTTGGTATTAAAGATGAGAAAGTTACTGTTATTGCCCCTATAGAGGGTTCTCCAGCTGAAAGGGTTGGCTTGAAATCTGGAGATGTAATCTTAAAGGTAAATGGAGAAGAAATGGCAGAGCCTAAACTCGAAAATACAGTTTCTAAGATAAAAGGAGAAGCTGGGACATCTGTTGATTTAACTATATCAAGAGGTGAAGAGGTTTTAGATGTTACAATTCCTCGTGAAGAGATAAAGACAACTATTGTAAAGGGCGAAATCCTTGAAGATAATGTAGGATATATAAGATTATCATCCTTTGATGAAGATAGTGCTAAACAAGTTAAAGAGAAAATTCTTCAACTTAAGGGTGAAGGAATGAAGGGTTTAATTTTAGATTTAAGAGGAAACCCAGGTGGTTCTTTATCAGAAGCTATTGGCATTGCATCGGAGTTTGTACCTAAGGGCAAGGTTGTAACTTATACAATAGATAAGTATGATAAAAAGCAAGAGTATAAGTCAGTAGGTGGTGATGCTCAAGGATTACCACTTGTAGTATTAATTGATGGAGGTAGTGCTTCAGCATCTGAAGTTCTTACAGGAGCTTTAAGAGATTATGAGCTTGCAACAATAATTGGAACTAAGAGTTTTGGTAAGGGTGTTGTACAACAATTAATCAACTTAAAAGATGATAAAGGTGGATTAAAAGTTACAACTTCTAAGTATTATACTCCTAATGGAGAAAATATACACAAGATAGGTATTACACCAGATATAGAAGTAACTATTCCAGAAGAAACCTTAAATAAAGAATATGATAAGAGTTTAGATACTCAATTAATAAAGAGTATAGAAGTTATTAAGGAAAAGTTAAAGTAGGAGGCTCATAGATGGACTTAATACTATACACATTAAGAACTGTAGCATATGCAATAGTAGAGCCAATGCATGTAATTATGTTAATAGTTTTAGGTGTAATGTTTTATTTAAAAAACAAAAGAATAGCAATAATTCAAAAAATGACTATTGGGGAGAATATTAACTCCCCTTTAGAGTTAACATTATCACAGATATTTTTAGGGATTATGGGCGGCATTATAATTAGCCTAATGTTAAGTACTTTAGGAATAGTATTTAATGAAAATTCAGGAATAGTAATAATGTTTATGATTTCTATTTTACTTCTTTTTGTTAAGAAAAGATTTATTTGCTTTTCTTATTCAGGAGCTGCTCTTGGTGCCATAGGAATTATTTCAGGCATAGTAGCAGGGGCAACTAATACTGAATCACTTATAAATGTTAATATACTTTCACTTATGACATTTGTTGGATTAATGCATGTGGTAGAAGGTATTCTTGTTATGATAGATGGAGGTAGAGGTGCTATACCTGTATTTTCAAATAAGAATAATAAGATAATAGGTGGTTTTGCCTATAGTAGATATTGGGCTTTACCAGTAGCAATTTTTATTGCAATGTCTAGCAATGTATCTAGTGCTATGACATCTTCTATTTCAACACCTGATTGGTGGCCTTTAATAAATAGAGCTGATACATTACTAATGTTAAGCACTGCAGTGATTGCAAGTATACCCTTGTATGGAGTTGTAAGCTATAATTCTGTATCTTTTACTAAGGGGAAAAATAAAAAGCCATTATACTCTGGTATTGGAATCTTAATTTATGGTGTTTTATTAACTGCAATAGCACAAGTTGCTCAGTTTGGAATAATTGGACAAATTGTCGTAGTTATATTTGCACCTTTAGGTCATGAGCTGATGATTAAAATACAGAATAAAAGCGAAAATAGTGGCGAGTACTTATATGTAACTGATGATGAAGGAGTATCTGTACTTGAAGTTGCTCCAAATTCACCAGCATTCCTATCAGGAATAAGAAGAGGCGACAAGATTATTGAAGTCAATAAAAGTAAAGCTATGTCAGAGGTTGAAATATTTACGGCTGTTAGAGAAAGTTTTCACGAAATTACTTTTAAAATAAAGAAAATTTCCGGGGAAATAGTCGATTTAAGAGTTAAGCCAATAGATAAAAAAGTAGGAATGCTTGTAGTTCCTAGAATGGTTGATGTAAAAAGTGCTTTAAGTGTAGAAAATGATGACTTTAAAAAGGTCTTAGAGGAAATGAAAAGAAAAAGATAGTATATAAGTTGTAATGATTTTTTTACATTTTATTAAGTTAAATTTAGTTTGAAGAATATTTAAGATATTTAGTGCAGAAGGGGAACTTACTTTCTGTACTTTTTTTTACCAATTTGATATAATTTTCATCATAAGTTATAGGTTTAGGAAAAAGGTGTAGAATAAAAATATAGGTAGAGAAGGAGGGATACGATGCCTGAATTTAAAATAGTATCAAAATTTAAACCAACAGGAGATCAACCACAGGCAATAGATAGTTTAGTAAACTCTATTGAAAATGGAGAGAGAGGTCAAACCCTTTTAGGAGTAACTGGATCAGGAAAAACTTATACCATGGCTAATATTATAGAAAGGGTTCAGAAGCCAACTTTAATATTGGCACATAATAAAACATTGGCAGCTCAGCTTTGTTCAGAATTTAAAGAGTTTTTCCCTAATAATATAGTTGAATACTTTGTTTCATATTATGATTACTATCAACCAGAAGCATATGTACCTCAAACTGATACTTTTATAGAAAAAGATGCAGCAATTAATGATGAAATAGATAAATTAAGGCACTCTGCTACATCAGCATTGCTTGAAAGAAGAGATGTAATAATTGTAGCGTCAGTATCTTGTATATATGGCCTAGGTAATCCAGAAGAGTATAAAAAACTTACTATTTCTTTAAGACCTGGAATGATAAAAGATAGAGATGAAATAATAAAGAAGTTAATAGAAATTCAATATGAAAGAAATGATATAGATTTCGCTAGAGGAAGCTTTAGAGTTAGAGGTGATTCTTTAGATATTATTCCAGCTTCATATTCTAACAAGGGAATTAGAGTAGAATTCTTTGGAGATGAAATAGAAAGAATAAGAGAATTTGATGTTTTAACAGGAAATATTCTAGGAGAAAGAACTCATGTGGCTATTTCGCCGGCTTCTCACTTTGCTACTTCTTATGAAGTTTTAGAAAAAGCTATAGGTCAAATTGAAGATGAGCTTGAAGATAGGCTTAAAGAGCTTAATAGTCAGGAAAAATTATTGGAGGCTCAAAGGTTAAGGCAAAGAACTAATTTTGATATAGAGATGATTAGAGAAATGGGATATTGTAGTGGTATAGAAAACTACTCAAGAATATTAGATGGAAGAGCACCAGGAACTCCACCACAAACGCTAATAGATTATTTCCCAGATGACTTCTTAATGTTTATAGATGAAAGTCACGTTACTCTGCCACAATGTAGGGCAATGTATGCTGGAGATAGATCAAGAAAAAATACTTTAGTAGATTATGGTTTTAGATTACCTTGTGCTTATGATAATAGGCCATTAAAGTTTTCTGAGTTTGAGGAGAAGATAAATCAAATTGTTTTTGTAAGTGCCACTCCAAGCCAATATGAATTAGATCATTCAACTAATATTGCAGAGCAAGTAATTAGACCAACAGGATTATTAGATCCTGTTATAGAAATTAGGCCAGTTAAAGGTCAAATTGATGATTTATATGGAGAAATTCAAAAGACTACTGCTAAGGGATTTAGAACATTAATTACTACATTAACTAAGAGGATGGCAGAAGACTTAACTAAGTATCTTAAAGACTTAGGGATAAAAACCACTTATATGCATTCAGATATAGATACCATTGAAAGAATGAAGACTATAAGAGATTTAAGACTTGGTGAATATGATGTATTAGTTGGTATTAACTTACTTAGAGAAGGATTAGATATACCAGAAGTTGCATTAGTTGCTATATTAGATGCAGATAAGGAAGGATTCTTACGTTCTGAAACTTCATTAATACAAACTATAGGTAGAGCAGCTAGAAATTCAGAAAGTAGAGTAATAATGTATGCAGATAATATTACTAAGTCTATGGATAAAGCTATTAAGGAAACTGAAAGAAGAAGAGAAATTCAGATTAAGTATAACGAAGATAATGGAATAACACCACAAACAATAATTAAAGAAGTAAGAGAAGTAATTGAGGCTACTAAGGTTGCAGAGGAAATAAGTGAATATACTGCAAAATCACCTGATTCTAAGATATCAGCAAAAGATAAGAAGAAATTAATTAAGAAATATACTGATGAAATGATGGATGCAGCTAAGAACTTACAGTTTGAAAGAGCAGCAGAACTTCGTGATATAATTAATGACCTTAAATCCTAGAGGATAGTGAAAAGTGAAGAATGAAAAATTGAGGAAAAAACTCCTTGGGAGTTAAAAAAGTAATTCATTTTAGTAATTTTGTAAGAATTACATCAATAATTCTTCATTTTTAATTTTTAATTCTTAATTATCAGTGAGGTGTTTATAATTGGAATTGTTAGAAAGTTGTAAGTTATGCCCAAGGAATTGTGGCGTAAGTAGATTAAAAGACAAAGTTGGATATTGTGGGGCTGGAAAGAGTATAAGGGTGGCAAGAGCTGCCCTTCATTATTGGGAAGAACCTTGTATATCAGGTAGTATTGGCTCTGGTACAGTATTTTTTTCTTACTGTACTTTAAAATGTGTTTTTTGTCAAAACTACAATATAAGTCAATGTTCCTATGGAAAAGAAATTACTATAGAGAGATTAGCAGAAATTTTCTTAGAATTACAAGAAAAAGGAGCTTTAAATATAAATTTAGTTACTCCTACCCATTATGTTCCTCAAATTATTGAAGCGTTAAAAATAGCAAAAGAAAAGGGATTAAAGTTACCTATAATTTATAATAGTAGTGGTTATGAAAAGGTGGAGACTATTAAACTGTTAAAAGGTTATATAGATGTTTACTTACCGGATATGAAGTATTTTGATACTAAGTATTCAATGAAATATTCTAAAGCAAGAGATTATTTCTTATATGCAAAAGAAGCTATTGATGAAATGGTAAATCAAGTTGGAGAAGTTAAATTTGATAATAATGGAATAATACAAAAGGGGGTAATAATAAGACATCTTATGTTACCAGGTTTGCTATTTGATTCAAAGAAAATAATAGACTATATTCATAGTACATATGGAAATAAAGTTTATATAAGTATAATGAATCAGTACACACCTCTTGAGCATGTTAAGATTTATCCAGAATTAAATAAACCATTAAATCAAAAACATTATGAAGCTCTTATAGACTATGCAGTAAGTATAGGGGTGGAAAATGGATTTATACAGGAAGAAGGAACGGATAAGGAAAGTTTTATTCCCTTATTTAATTTTGAAGGAGTTTAGGTTGCCAAGGCAGCCTAATTTTTTTATATTTAATTTAAACAAAAGTACTTTCTTATTCGTCTATAAGATATAGATAGTAAATTAGGCTTGTGATTGGGGGAGACGGGGTGTTTAAAAGACCTAGGGAAAAGATTTTTGAAGCGTACATTGGGGATAATAAGGAAAAATTATTTAAGATAGCCTATGTTTATTTAAAAAATAAAGATGATGCTATGGATGTAATACATGAAAGTATAGTGAAAGCATACAATAAGCTTGGTAATATAAAAGACTTAGATAATATTGATAGTTGGTTTATAAGACTTATGATAAATACCGCTATAGATTATATTAGAAAAAATTCTAGAACTGTATTGGTAGAAGATAAAGATATGGAAGTTTTAATTAATAAATCTAAAGTTCAAGGGGATGGTTTCAATTTATTAATTGAAAATTTAAATGAAGAACTTAGATTAATAATTATACTAAAGTATTTTCATGGTTACAAAATAAGAGAAATATCAGAAATATTAAATTTAAAGGAATCTCAAGTAAAAAATAAAATTCATAAAGCCTTAAAGTTACTAAGAAAAGAATTTCAGGAGGAATAGGTATGAAGGATATATTTGAAAAAGAAAAAATAGCTTATAAAGATATTGAGATTCCAGAAGACTTAGATTTCTTAGTTAGTAAGTCTATTCATGAAGGCAAGAAAAAAAATAATAAAATAGGATTAATAGTTAAAATAGTTGCAGCATCATTTATATCTGTTTTTCTTGTTTTAAATTTGATTCCTGAATTTTCAATAGTAGCTCAAAGCCTACCTATAATAGGGAAGTTAGCTGAACTTTTAACTATAGATAAGGGATTTAGTAATGCAGTAGAAGCAGATTTAGTTCAAAATATAAGATATGAAAATGAGATAAATGGAATTAGATTAAAGGTAAGCAATGTAGTTGGTGATTATAAAACTATATGGATAGAATATGAAATAGAAGAGGGATATAATGTAGAAGTAGATTTAATCAACATGAATGAGAAAGATAAAATAAGGGCATTTCATACTTACAGTACAGAAGCTTATGGTAAAAGTGGAAACTATATTCAATGCAATTTTGAAAAATTTGAGCAAGAATTTTTAATGATATTTAATATTTATAATAAGGATAAATCTGAAAATCTAGCAATTTTTAAGGTGCCAATAAAATTAGAAGAAAAATTTGAAAAAGGTAAAAATGATATTGCTATTAGTAATAATATAATTAAAACAGAAGTTGGAGATATTGAAATAAAAAGCATAAATTCTTCTAAGACAAGAACTAGCTTAAGCTTTACTTTAAATAGTGAAGAATATGATTTTGTTAAATTTGAAAATCCAGTATTAATGGATAGTAAAGGAAAGAAGTATAAAATTTCATCTTCATATTTAAATATAGATAGCTTTGGAAATGACAATATAGAATTCGAAGGAGAAGTTAAAGATAACAATATTATATTTAAATGTGATGGTATTTTTTATGATAAAAGATATGGTAAAAAATTAATAGTAGACTTAAATAATAAACTAGTTCAAGATAATGAATATAATACTACTTTTGAAAGTTATGAAAATAATATATTAAAATTAAAAACTGAAAATGTTGAAGATATAGAATTTGAAAGTGAATCAAAAGAATATAAGTTTAATGGGAAATCTGCTGATTTTAAGGAAGTTAGTCAAAACTTATATAAAATAAATGAAGTAATTACTAGTTTTGATATAGTTGATGAAGGTGATGGTATAATAGAAATAGATATAGACTTCATAGCGAAGGATAAAATTGCTGGATTTGAATTTAAAATTAATGAATAAAATTATTAAAGGGTGTAATAAGTCTAAGGAAGGTTTATTACACTCCTTTTTAGTAAATACTTTAATATATAATTGACAATAAATATAATAAAATTTAGAATAGAATAAAGAACGCTTGTTCGAAGAATAAGTAAGAGTAGAAGAGGTATTAGAAATGAAAGATAAAATTATAATAAAGGGTGCTAAGGTACATAATTTAAAAAATGTTTCTTTAGAAATACCTAGAGATAAGTTAGTAGTATTTACTGGACTATCTGGTTCAGGAAAGTCATCATTAGCATTTGATACCCTGTATGCAGAAGGGCAAAGAAGATATGTAGAGTCTCTTTCATCTTATGCAAGACAGTTTTTAGGTCAAATGGATAAGCCAGATGTAGAGTATATAGAAGGACTTTCACCAGCTATATCTATAGATCAAAAAACAACTAGTAAAAATCCACGTTCTACAGTAGGGACAGTTACTGAAATATATGATTACTTAAGATTATTATATGCAAAGGTAGGTAAGCCTTATTGTCCTAAATGCAAAATTCCAATAGAACAACAAACTGTGGATCAAATTGTGGATAGTGTTATGGCTCTTGGGGATAGAACTAAACTTCAAGTGTTAGCACCAGTAATTAGGGGTAAAAAGGGAACTCATGAAAAAGTTATTGATAGCATAAAAAGAAGTGGATTTGTAAGAGCAAGAATAGATGGTTCTATTTATGAATTAACTGAAGAAGAAGTTAAATTAGAGAAAAATATTAAGCATAATATAGAAGCTGTTGTGGATAGAATAGTAATTAAGGATGGTATTGAAGGAAGATTATCAGACTCAATTGAAACTGCTTTAAAGCTAGCAGATGGATTAGTAGTAATGAATATTATTGATGGTGAAGATATACTATATAGCGAAAAATTTGCTTGTCATCAGTGTGGAATGAGTATAGATGAACTTGCTCCAAGATTATTCTCCTTTAACTCACCATTTGGTAAGTGTGATAACTGTGATGGGTTAGGAACTCTAATGGAGATAGATGAGAACTTAGTTATTCCTAATAAGGATTTAAGTATATTAGAAGGTGCTATTGCTACTTGGGGTGAGGGAAGACTTAAGGACGATTCTTGGACTTTTGCTATATTAAAAGCATTAAGTGAAGAGTATGATATAGACTTAAGTAGACCTGTAAAAGAACTTAGTAGAAAGGCTTTAGATTTAATTTTATATGGTACTAATGGCAAAAAGCTAAATATTACTTATACAAAAGAAGGAGTTACTTCACAATATCATTATGCATATGATGGTGAAATTAATTCATTAAAAAGAAGATATAGAGAAACTAACTCTGATTATATAAAAAATGAAATTGAGCAATATATGAGCGATAATCCATGTCCAAAGTGTAAGGGAGCAAGACTTAAGAAAGAAGCTTTAGCGGTTAGAGTTGGTGATAAAAATATTAACGAATTTACTAAGTTATCTATAAAGGATGAGCTGGAATATATTTCATCAATAGAATTCTCTGAAAAAGATAAAATAATAAGTGATCAAATAATTAAAGAAATAAAAAGCAGACTACAATTCTTAATAGATGTAGGACTAGATTATTTAAACTTATCAAGAAACTCAGGTACACTATCAGGGGGAGAATCTCAAAGAATTAGACTTGCAACACAAATAGGATCAGCTCTTATGGGTGTATTATATATCTTAGATGAACCAAGTATAGGACTGCATCAAAGAGATAATGATAAGCTAATAGGTACTCTTAAAAATTTAAGAGATGTGGGAAATACAGTAATAGTTGTTGAACATGATGAAGATACTATGAGAGAGGCAGATTTTATAGTTGATATTGGACCTAGAGCTGGTGAACATGGTGGAGAAATAGTTGCAGCGGGAACTTTAGATGAAATTAAGAATGCTAAAGGATCAATAACAGGACAATATCTACTAGGAGAAAAGAAGATAGAGGTTCCTACTGAGAGAAGAAAAGGTAATGGAAACTTTATAAAGGTTAGAGGAGCAAAAGAAAACAATCTAAAGAATGTTAGTATTGATATTCCTTTAGGAACTTTAACAACTGTAACTGGAGTTTCAGGTTCAGGAAAAAGTACTTTAGTTAATGAAATATTATATAAGGGATTAAATAAACTTGTAAATAGAAGTAAAAATCCTGTTGGAGCTCATAAAGAAATTTTAGGGTATGAAAATATAGATAAGATAATAGATATAGATCAAAGTCCAATAGGAAGAACGCCAAGATCAAACCCAGCTACATACACAGGTGTATTTGATATTATAAGAGAATTATTTTCAACAACACAAGAAGCTAAAATGAGGGGATATAAACCTGGAAGATTTAGTTTTAATGTTAAGGGTGGAAGATGTGAAGCTTGCACAGGTGATGGAATAATTAAAATAGAAATGCAATTCTTATCAGATGTTTATGTACCTTGTGAAGTATGTAAGGGAAAGAGATACAATAGAGAAACCTTAGAAGTTAAGTATAAAGGAAAAACAATAGATGATATCCTAAATATGACTGTTGAAGAAGGATTGAAGTTTTTTGAAAATCTACCAAGAATAAAAAATAAGTTAGAAACACTATACGACGTGGGGCTAGGGTATATAAGACTAGGTCAGCCATCAACTCAACTATCAGGAGGAGAAGCTCAAAGAATAAAGCTTGCTTTTGAACTTTCAAAGAGAAGTACAGGAAAAACTTTATATATATTAGATGAGCCAACTACAGGACTTCATATTGACGATGTAAGTAGATTAGTAGAAATTCTAAAAAGATTAGTTGATGCAGGAAATACAGTAGTAGTAATTGAACATAACTTAGATATGATAAAATGTGCTGATTATATAATAGACTTAGGACCAGAAGGTGGGGATAAGGGAGGAACAATAGTTGCTACTGGAACACCTGAAGAGATAACGAAGGTTAAGAAATCTTATACAGGCCAATATCTTAAAAAGATGTTAAGATAAGGCTATTACTCTTGTTATTTTTGGCTATAAGTTTTAATATATAATGGTAATATAATAGTAATTTAGAGGTGGAATATGGGTTTTTCAGAACTAATGACATTTGTTTTTGGTGTAATTTTTATAATAATTTTGTATTTTATAATTTACTATGCACTAAAAATAATGTACAAGGATGTTAAGGGTGGCGGAAGAAGAAGAAGGCCATCTTCAGCAGTAAGAAATTTTGGAATAGAAGTGTTAAGTGCTGGAGATAACTCAAGCTTAGAAGAGGGATCAGTTTTATTATTAAATGATAGCTTAACAATAGGTAGAAAAGAAGGAAATACTATAAGATTAACTGATCAATATGTTTCGGGAAGCCATGCTAAAATTATAGTTAGAAATAATGAGATAGAAGTAGAAGATTTAAATAGTACTAATGGTGTCTTTGTCAATGATGGAAAAGTAAAGGGACGCTGTAAGATTAAAGCTAATGATAAGATAAGAATAGGAAGTGCAACTTTCAAGGTTATAAGAGCTGATAAAAAATAGAGGTGAGGATATGAATAAGACGTTAAAGTTAGAAAAAAGAGTTCTTAAATTAATTTATTTATTATGCTTACTTTTATTTACAAACCTAGGGTTATTACAAAAGCCCTTTGATACAAAGGCATTAATTATAGGAGTAGTTTTATGTATTATAATAGGATTTTCTCATTACCTTATTAGAAGGTTTTATCCAGAAGGAGATAAATTTCTGTTAATTTTTTCTAGTATTCTTGCAGTAGTAGGAATAGCTGTATTATATAGAATAGATCCTAGTTTTGCATTAAAGCAATTAGTTTGGGCAGTCCTTGGGATAGTAGCTTATATAACTATAGTTGTAGCCATGCCAGATTTAAAAAGCTTTGCTGGGTATAAGAAGATATATATGATATTAACCTTAGTGTTAATGCCTATGGGACTTATATTTGGATTAGTAACTGGAATAAGAACTAATGGAGCTATGAACTGGGTTTATTTAGGACCAATTAGCTTTCAACCATCTGAGTTTGGGAAAATAGCATTAGTTCTATATTTAGCATCTGCTTTAATTAAATATGAAAGTAAGAATGTTATTAAAGAAGATTTTAAGCAGCTTATTGAACCAGCATTAGTAGTGATGTTTTCACTAGTATGTATGGTTTTACAAACAGATCTTGGATCTACGTTAATTTTCTTCGGTATATCAGTAACTATGCTTTACATAGCAACATCTAAGAAGAAGTACGTATTTACTTGTTTAGGGCTTTCAGCAGTAGGAGCTTTAGGGGCTTATGGGGTATTTGGACACGTTCAGAGAAGAGTTATGATTTGGTTAGATCCATGGAAGTATGCCCATGATGAGGGATATCAAATTGTCCAAGGTCTTTATGCAATAGCTTCTGGAGGATTGCGTGGAGTTGGTCTTGGAAAAGGATATGCTCCTGATTTAATCTTTGCAAGTGAAAGTGATTTTATCTTTGCAGTAATATGTGAAGATTTTGGAATGATATTTGCAGTTGGTTTAATGATAATATACTTCTTATTATTTTATAGAGGTATTAGAAATGCTTTTGTTACTAATGATGCATTCAGCCAATTAGTAGCAGTTGGATTTAGTACCATGATAGCCTGTCAAACCTTAGTTATTATAGGTGGTATTTTCACTGTAATACCTTTAACAGGTATAACACTACCTCTTATTAGTTATGGTGGTAGTTCTATGTTAACTATGTTCTTTGCATTAGGCATATTACAAAAAATTTCTGAGGCCTAATAGGTGTTAGATATTATAATAAGGAGGAGCTATGAAAGAATTATCTAAGAGTGTAAGAAACGTTATGGTTATATTTCTATTTTGTTTTATAGCCCTAATATCATATATAGCATATTTCCAAGTCTTTAAAGGCCCTGATATAGCAAATGATACAGGTAACAAAAGACTTTGGGCAAAGAGAAATGAAGTCTTAAGAGGAACTATTTATTCAAGAGATGGAGAAGCATTAACTAATAGTGTTAGGATAGATAAAGATAACCAAAGTAGAGAATATACTTATGGTGATTTATATGTTCATTCATTAGGATATATAGATGAAAGATTTGGACTAACTGGCTTGGAAGAAGAGTTTGATTCTGAGCTTTCAACATATAATAGTTTCGGTAATGGAATAAGAAGCTTCTTAAGTGATTTTGATATAAAGAAAGCCTTTGAAAATAGGGACGAAGAAAAAGTTGGAAATGGCATTGTAACGACTTTAGATCATGATATCCAAAAGGCTGCTTATGATGCTATGGGAGACTTAAAAGGAGCTGTAGTAGCTTTAAATCCTAAGACAGGAGAAATCCTAGCTATGGTTTCTAAACCTACTTATGATCCTGCTAATTTAGAGCAAGCAATAGAAGATGCTAATACAGGAGTAGATAAAGAGTTTAAGCTTTTAAATAGGGCTGTTGATGGTATGTACCCACCTGGATCTGTATTTAAAACTGTAACATTAGCAGCAGCATTAGAAAATGACCCTAGTATAGCAAATAGAACTTTTAGTGACACAGGTAAAATTACATTCCCTGATGGTAGAGAATTAAATAACTATATGATGCAAGCTCATGGAGATCTTAGTTTACAAATGGCATATAGAGTTTCTAGTAATGTAGTTTTTGGAACATTAGCTATGGAAATGGGAAATGAAAAGCTAAAAGAAGTATCTGAAAGATTCGGATTTAATGCAAGAATTAATGGAACAGGTGTCACTATACCAGCAAGTAAATTCCCTGCATTAAAGCCTGAAGAAATAGGTAATATTGCTCAAAGTGGTATAGGTCAAGGTAGTGTATTAAGTACACCAATTCAGATGGCTATAGTAGCATCAACTGTTGCAAATGATGGAGTCTTAATGCAACCTAAATTAGTTAATAAAATTGTAGATAAGGATGGAAATACTATAAAAGAATATCCAAATAAAGCTTTAAAGTCAGATGTAATATCTAAGGATATTGCAGGTACTGTTAAAGAATATATGGGATATTTAGTATCTAACAATATATATAGATGGCCAGCCTTTGAAGGTACAAATGCTGGAGGGAAAACTGGTACAGCTGATTACATGTTAGAAGATGGATCAGAAGGAATACCTCATGGATGGTTTATATCTGTAGCACCAGTAGATGATCCACAAATTGCAGTTGCTGTAATAGTTGAAGAAGGTGAAAATGGAGCTGGTTCAGCAGCAGATATAGCCTCAAAGGTAGTTAGGATGGCAATATTAGGCTATTAGGAATGGGAAAATTAAAGAATGAAAAAATGAAGAAATTATAATGAAAAATTTATAATGAATAATGAAAAATTAAGGATGTGATTTTTTAATAATCACTGAAAAGATAGTTTTTATTAAGAGGCTGCAAAAAGGCAGCCTTTTAATATTTAATCTAAAAGTTGTCAAGGACGGCTTTTTTCCGCCATTTTTTCATTTTTCTTTTGTGGTGCGAAAGTAATTTTTATTACATGTCTAGGCTAGGTGGAACAAATCAATTAACTCTAAGCATATATTAAGATATGACAAATTTTCAATACGAAAGGACAAAAGGAGACATTATTTATGTTTAGGGTTAAGGGTTTAGAAGTTGAAGGTTGCTACTTAATTACACCGACAGTATCTATGGAGAGCACTTGCGATTTAATTAAAATTTTTAGTGAAAGTCAGTTTAATATATATGGATTAAGTACAGAATTTAAAGAGGAGTATTACGCAATAGCAAAATCAGGGACTGTGAGAGGGATGCATTTTCAATTGCCACCAGAGGGACATGATAAGTTAATTACATGTATAGTTGGGGAAATTGAAGATGTAGTAATTGATTTAAGAAAAGAATCAAAAACCTTTGGAAAGTTTACTAAGGTAAATCTTAATGAAGAAAATAAAAATTTAATATATGTTCCATCAGGTTGTGCCCACGGATATTACATTAAGGGAAACAAGGAGGCACTAATTTATTATAAAGTTACTAAGCCTTTTATAAGAAGCTTAAGGGGAGGAGTTCATTGGAATTCCTTAGATATACCTTGGAGTTTTGATTATAATAAGGTTTTAGTTGAGCATGAAGATACAACTTGGCCCAAATTTGAAGATTTTACTTCACCTTTTTAATTAAGAGAGATTATGCTGTCGCACAAATGCTAATGCGACAGCTCTTATGAGATAATGAGAAAATAATAATTATATATTTTAGAGTTACTTTTCTATTGTATTATTTATTAGTAGTGATAAAATTAATCTTGCAAAATGATTATTTGGAGGAGTAATTTAAATGTTTGATTTTGAATACCATTTAAAGAACCTACCAGAAAAACCAGGGGTTTACATAATGAAAAATAGCCTTGGTGAAGTAATTTATGTAGGTAAGGCAAAAGTTTTAAAAAATAGAGTAAAAAGTTACTTTCAAAATTCAAAAAATCACTCTGAAAAAGTAAAAGTAATGGTAAAGAATATTTCTGAATTTGAGTATATAGTTACTGATTCTGAGATGGAAGCTTTAATTTTAGAATGTAACTTAATTAAAAAATATAGTCCTAGATATAATATTGCATTAAAGGATGATAAGTTTTATCCATTTATAAAAATAACTAACAATGATGATTTCCCTAGGGTCTTTGTAACTAGGAAATATGCAAAGGATGGAGCTAAATACTTTGGACCATATACAAATGGGACAGCAGTATATGAGACTATAACTTTAATTAATAAGATATTTCCATTAAGAACTTGCAAATTATTAATTAATGAAAATAGTACTCCAGTTAGACCTTGCTTAAATTATCATATAAAAAAATGTGATGCTCCTTGTGCAGGTTATATTACAAAAGAAGAGTACGGCAAAATGATAAGTGATGTCATGGATATACTTAATGGAAAAGATAAGACAATAGTAAATTCGCTAAAAAAGGAAATGGAAGATGCCTCAAAAGAATTAGAATTTGAAAAGGCAGCTAAATTTAGAGATAAAATCCTTGCAATTGAAGCTATAGTTGAAAAGCAAAAGATATTTAAGACTATGGAAGGTGATGAGGACTTCATAAATATTTATGAAGATGAAAAGGATAGTTGTATTCAAGTATTCTTCTCTAGAGATGGTAAGGTAATTGGTAGAGAGCATTTTATCTGTGAGAATACTGCTGGTGATGAAGTAGGAGAGGTATTAGAAGACTTTATTACGAGCTTTTATGGTGGTACAGCAAAGGTGCCTAAAACAATTTATTTACCTTATATAAATGATACTGAACTTATTGAGGAGTTTTTAACTATAAAAAGAGGGGCTAAGGCTTGGGTTAAGATACCTCAAAAAGGACAAAAGAAAGATATGCTTGAGATGGTTAAGAAAAATGCTAAAATTACTCTTGAGCAATTTAAAGATAAGTATTTAAAAGAAAAAGAAATAAATAGGGTTTCTCTACAAGAGCTTCAAGATATGCTAGATTTAGATGAACCACCTTTTAGAATAGAATCATATGATATATCTAATATTCAGGGAGTTGATTCAGTTGGTACTATGGTAGTTTTTGAAGAAGGAAGAGCTAAAAATAGTGATTATAGAAGGTTTAAGATAAAGTCTGTTAAAGGTGCTAATGATTATGATAGTATGAGGGAAATTCTAGAAAGAAGATTTAAACATGGACTTGAAGAAATAAAGAAGATTCAAGAGAAGCAACTGAATTTTTCAAGCGGTAAATTCTCTAGTTTCCCAGATCTTATTATGATGGATGGGGGTAAGGGACAGGTAAATGTAGCTTTAGAAGTTTTAGATAGTCTAAATATAAGCATTCCTGTTTGTGGTTTAGTTAAAGATGATAAACACCAAACTAGAGGGATAATTTATAATAATAATGAGTTAATTATAAATAGAAGTTCGAATTTAATGCAAATGATTAGAAGAATACAAGATGAGGTTCATAGATTTGCAATTACATATCATAGAACCTTAAGAGATAAAAGAACACTACATTCTATATTAGAGGATATTCCTAATGTTGGAGAAAGACGAAGAAGAAATCTTTTAATGAAGTTTGGAAGTGTTGAAAATATAAAGAATGCAACCTACGAAGAGCTATTGGAAACTCCAAGTATAGACAGGAAAGCAGCTAATAGTATAATAAGTTACTTTAAGACAGAGGAAAAAAAGTAACAAAGTGCTTATAAATTAATTATAATATACAAATATGGCTTTAATGGGTTGTTAATTAATAAATTTTAATTTATACTATGTAAGTATTACTGGTTATTTATAAGGAGTTAGGTATGAATCAATATAAGAAATTTGAAGGCTTATTTAAAGAGTTTTATAAAAGCGAAAATGTTATTGTAGATGCAGAAATGAAAAATTATGTTCATTTCAGAGTTGGTGGCCCTGCTGATATTCTATTAATTCCTGAAAATAAAGATCAAGTTGTAAAGACTATAGAAATATGTAAGAACAACAACATACCTTACTTTGTAGTAGGAAATGGGTCAAACCTTTTAGTAAGAGATGGCGGAATTAAAGGTGTAGTAATAAAATTTAATGAAGTAAAAAACATTACAGTTCAAGGTGAAGTAATTGAAGCTGAATGTGGAGCTATGCTGAAAGATGTATCTAATGAAGCTTTAAATAATTCTTTGACAGGTTTTGAATTTGCGTGTGGTATACCTGGAACTATAGGTGGAGCTGTATTTATGAATGCTGGAGCCTATGATGGAGAAATTGCTCATGTAATAGAGAGTGCTGAAGTTATAGATAACAATGGTGAAATTAAGGTTTTATCAAAGGATGAATTAGAGCTAGGTTATAGATCTTCAGTAGTAATGAAGAAGAACTACATTGTTTTATCAGCTAGGTTTAAATTAAAACATGGCGAAGTTAGAAAGATAAAAGAAATTGTTGAAGATCTAACTAATAAAAGAGAATCAAAACAACCTCTAGAATATCCTTCAGCAGGAAGTACTTTTAAAAGACCAGTAGGTTATTATGCTGGTAAATTAATTCAAGATGCTGGGTTAAAAGGATATGGAATAGGTGGAGCGGCTGTTTCAGAAAAGCATTCAGGCTTTGTAATTAATAAAAGCAATGCAACAGCTAAAGATATACTAGATTTAATAGCACATATTCAAAATGAAGTTAGAGAAAAATTTGATGTTGAGCTTCATCCAGAAGTTAGAATAATTGGTGAAGATAAAAAATAAATTATAAATACTCTATATTTAAGTAAGAGAAGTTACTTAAATATAGAGTATTTTTATTTTATATATGAAACCTATGATTATTTATATTAATAGCATAAGGAAATAAATTATTACTTAATATTTAGGAGATTGATATCTGATATTTAAGAGTTAAATGTATAATTGATATCTTGGTGTTAAATTTAATTTATAAGGACAAAGTTAGATTTACTTTAATTATTCTGGCATAAGATATGAATAGATGAAATTAAAATATAAAAAATGTTGACACTCATTAAGTGGTATAATATACTATATTTAAAGTTAATAATAAATGTTTTAGGGGGATATATGAGAAAATTTTATGTTAAAGAAAGATTAATAGCTTTCGGAGCCAAGTTTGATATTTATGATGAAAATGACAACAAGGTTTTTATTGCTGAAGGGGATAAGTTTGATATAGGTAAAAATGTAAGCGTATATGATTCAAATAATAGGAAAATATTATACCTAAAACAAAAATTTAGAATAGGAGCTCATAAATATATTGCATATGATGAAAACATGCATGAAATAGCTGTTATAGATAAAAGTATTATGATTCCTGAATATAATATATCAGGAATATATGGAGATATGGTAATGGAAAGTACTAGTGTTTTGGGAAGACATTATGAGATTAAAATTGCTGGAACAGTAGTAGGAAGAATAGATAAAGAATTTACTTTTGGAAGAGACAGATACTTTCTAGAAGTATTAGATGAAAATTATACAACATTTTTTATTGGATTGCTTATTATGATTGATATGGTAAGATTTCATAACAACAATTAATAATAAAATTAGGAGGATTTTATAAAATGGCACATGAAGTAGATTACGAAATTAAAGGGAATGAAATGCAGTTTGTGGAGATTGAATTAGATCCAAGGGAAACTGTGGTAGCAGAATCAGGGGCAATGATGATGATGGATAATTATATAACCATGGATGCTATCTTTGGAGATGGTAGTGAAAAATCTCAAAGTGGAGGTTTCTTTGGTAAACTTGGAAGTGCTGCCAAAAGAGTAATCACTGGTGAAAGCCTATTTATGACTGCTTTCACCAATACTGGAATGACAAAACAAAAAGTTGCCTTTGCAGCGCCTTACCCAGGCAAAATATTACCTATGGATTTAAGAAATTATGGTGGAAGATTAATTTGTCAAAAAGATTCTTTTTTATGTTGTGCCAAAGGAGTTAGTATTGGAATAGCCTTTACTAAAAAGCTAGGTACAGGATTCTTTGGTGGAGAAGGATTTATACTACAAAAGCTTGAGGGTGATGGATTAGCATTTATTCATGCAGGTGGAACTATAGTAAAGAGAACTCTAATGCCAGGAGAAACATTAAAAATAGATACAGGTTGTCTAGTTGCAATGACTCAAAATGTTAACTATGATATACAATTTGTAGGTGGAATAAAAAATGCAGTTTTTGGTGGAGAAGGTTTATTCTTTGCAACATTAACTGGACCTGGAGAAGTTTGGATTCAAAGTTTACCTTTTAGTAAACTTGCATCTAGAGTATATGCATCAGCACCTCAAAATATGGGGAAATCAGTTGACCAGGGAAGTGTACTAGGCTCCTTTGGAAATATATTTGAAAGGTAGAATAGAAGAAATAAAGACAATATATGGCTACGAAAGTCTGTTAGAAATATATTCAAAATATAGGGGTGGAAACTTTTCTCTAATTTATATATAATTGAAAGAAAAGTATATTACAATAAATAACAAAAGGGGGAGGGAGCTGCGCTCAATTAACAGTGAATAATGAACAATTAACAATTGTTAATTGCAAATCGCGTAGCGAAGTAGGATGGAGTATAAAGTTAGAGAAGAAGTTAAAAAACTTAGTAAGTATGTGGCAGGAAAGCCAATATCAGAAGTGAAGAGGGAGTATGGAATAGATAGAGTTGTAAAGCTTGCATCTAATGAGAATCCATTGGGAACCTCAGAGAAGGTTAAGAAGCTTATAGTAGAATTAGTTAGTGAAATGAATATGTATCCAGATGCATCTTCATATGATTTTAAGGAAGCATTAAGTAAGAAGCTTAATGTAACAAGGGATATGATTTTCTGTGGGGCAGGATCGGATTCTTTAATTAATGTAATATGTGAAGTTTTTTTAGATAAAGGCGACGAAAGCATAATGGCTGAAATCACCTTTCCTAGATATGAAAGCAATACAATACTGATGGGAGCAACACCAGTAAAAATCCCTCTAAAAAATAATGGATTAGATATAGAAGCTATGGTTTCAGCTATTACAGATAATACTAAAGTTATTTGGTTCTGTAATCCCAACAATCCTACAGGCGGTATATTCACTAAAACAGAATTTGATAAGGTAATTGGAAGAATCCCTAAAAATGTAATTATAGTTATGGATGAAGCATATGGTGAGTATGTAACTTCAAAGGATTTTCCGAACTCTTTAGAATTATTAAAGGAGTATCCTAATATGATAATATTAAAGACATTATCAAAGGCTTATGGATTAGCTTCTTTAAGATTTGGATATGGAATAGCTAAAGAGGAAATAGTTGATTATTTAAATAGGGTCATAAATTCTTTTGATGTCAACTTATTTGCTCAAAGAGCAGCTTTAGTAGCTATTGAAGATGATGATTTTATAATTAATGTTAAAGAGTATAATGCTAGGGAAAGAGAAGTATTATATAAGTCATTTAAGGAAATGGGACTTGAATATATACATTCAGAGGCAAATTTCATTATGGTAAATGTAAATGGAGATGATAAGCCAATACATGAATATTTATTAAGAAGTGGTTATATAATAAGACCAGGATACTTATTAGATATGCCAGGATGGATAAGGGTAAGCCTTGGAACTAAAGAACAAAATATAGAGTTTTGTGATTTATTAAAAAAGGCTATTGAAAATAGGGATAAATAATATAGTGGAGGAAAGTTAAGGCTTTTCTCCTTTTTAAATATTTAAATTTATTAAATTAGTAAGGTTATTATGATATAATTTAAATATAAAATTAAAAGTTAAGGGAGGTAATTTTGGTGAGATTTATAATAGTAACAGGATTATCAGGAGCAGGTAAAACAGAAGCAACAAGAAGTCTAGAAGATATGGGATATTTTTGCGTAGATAACCTTCCTCCAAAGTTAATACCGAAATTTGCTGAGGCTTGTGTTCAAAGTCAAGGGAAAATAGATAAAGTTGCACTTGTTATTGATATTAGAGGTGGAATTTTCTTTGACGATCTATTTGAAAGTCTTAACTATTTAAAGGCTCAAGAGTTCAAATATGAAATATTATTTTTAGATGCTTCAGATGAAGTTCTAGTTAAAAGATTTAAGGAAAGTAGAAGAAGCCACCCCTTAGCACCTGGAAGTAGAATTATTACAGGTATAAATGAGGAAAGAAAGAAACTAAGAGAAGTTAAAGATAGAGCAGATATAATAATAGATACTTCTAAGTATGCTATTAAAGACTTAAGAGAAGAAATGAGTAAAAATTATGGGAATGCACAGCAGCCAGAAAAGGATCTTTCAATAACTGTTTTAAGTTTTGGATTTAAATATGGAATCCCAGTAGATGCAGATTTAGTTTTTGATGTTAGATTTATACCAAATCCTTTTTATATACCTAAGCTTAAGCCTTTCTCAGGGAATGATGAACCAGTAAGAGATTATGTTTTAGCCCAGGAAGAAACTAAGGGATTTATAAAAAGAACAGATGATTTATTAGAGTTTTTAATTCCTTATTATAAGAAAGAGGGAAAAAGGCAATTAATTGTATCTGTTGGATGTACAGGTGGAAGACATAGATCAGTTGCAATAGCAAATTCATTATATGAAACATTAGCTAAAAGAAATTATAGTGTCTCTGTAGAGCATAGAGATATAAGGGAGGATGTGCACCAAGGAGCTAAGAAGCTATGAGAATTAAAGACTGGTTAAGGCCAGGAGTTAAAATAAAGCGGTGGTTATTCTTTGGGATATTTGGAATATTATTAATTGCTTTTGGATTTACAGAGCTTGCTGTAAGAAGGGTTTACGATGTTTACTATAAGATATTCTATATATTCTTAAATATAACAGGAGTACTTGTTATTTATATTTCAGTTATTGAAAGTATGAAGTCAATAATTGCTTTAAATAATAAAGGATATATTCAATTATCAATTGATAGTAGAAAAATGGAAAACTTAATATATGAAAAAAGATTATTAGTAAAAGGTCCTAAGATAGTAGTTATTGGTGGGGGGACGGGTCTTTCCACTATGCTTAGGGGGTTAAAGTACTATACTTCTAATATAACTGCAATAGTAACAGTTGCTGACGATGGCGGTGGATCTGGGGACTTAAGAGAAGACCTAGGAATGCTACCTCCAGGAGATATAAGAAACTGTATATTAGCACTTGCAGATACAGAGCCTCTAATGGAAGAGCTACTTCAATATAGATTTCCTGATGGGAGATTGAAAAATCAAAGCTTTGGAAACTTATTCTTAGCAGCAATGGATGGGGTAAGTGAGAACTTTGAGGATGCAGTTCAAAAAATGAGTTCTGTACTAGCAGTTACTGGGAAGGTTGTACCAGTAACTTTAGAAGATATGAAGCTTGTAGCAAGGCTTGAAAATGGTAGTGTGGTTGAAGGGGAATCCCAGATACCAGAAGAAGCAATAAAGCAAAACTCAAGAATAAAACAGCTTATGATAGAACCTAAGGATGCAAAGCCATTAAAGGATGCATTAAAGGCTATAGAAGAAGCTGATGCAATAGTTCTAGGGCCTGGTAGTCTTTATACTAGTGTAATACCTAATCTTTTAGTTAAGGATATTTCTGATTATATTAGAAAAAGTGATGCTATAAAAATTTATATTTCTAATATTATGACTCAACCAGGAGAAACACATGGTTTTAAAGCTTCAGACCATATAAAGGTTTTAAAGAAGTATGGCGGTAGAGGAATAGTAAACTATGTAATAGCAAATAGGGGAGATATACCTGCAGATGTTAAAGAAAAGTATTTAAAAGATGGATCTCAACTAGTTGATTTAGATAGTAAGGAACTTAAAAGTCTAGGGGTTGAAGTTATAGAAGCTTCTTTAGCTAAGATTGAAAAAGGCTATGTAAAGCATGATTCAGAATATTTAGCTGAAGTTTTAGTAGATACTATAATGGAAAAGAAACTTTTATATGATAGAAAGAAAATTATTGAATATATGTATGTTTCTCAGAAAATAAAAGAAAGAGATAAAAAAAGTAAGTAAATTTAAGTGAGAAGATTGTTGAAAAATGGAATTTTTTATATTTTTCGACAATCTTCTTTTTGTCTTTATTGGTAATTATCTGTTGAAATTCAGTAATAATTATAAGGAATATAGAAAAATATTAAAAGTTTTGTTAAAATATAGTATATTAAGGAAAATTTTAAAAGATGGTGTTGAGGCAAAGGGGATTTATAGTATGGTTGTTTTAATGATTTTTATTGAGATGATGTTAAATGTTATACTCTACAATGGTTTATTTAATAATGGGAAAATTAAAAATTTACTAAAATATTGTATAGTTGTGGCTGTGTGTAGCTATCTATTTTTTATTTTTAGTGAATTAAATACTTTATTTGTATATGTAGTCTTATTAGTTTTAGAGATAGTAGCAATATCATATATAGATAAAAAGGATAAGAATTTAACTCTAACAGAAATGATTCTTTGTGTAGTAGTTACTTTTGTTCTTCAGAATTCTTTAGTTACTATTTTATATTTTATAACAGGTCTTACTAAGGAACTAAGGTATCTTCAGTTATTACTATATGGGTTAAGCATAATAGTATTAATTATAGTGGTAAAAATCTTAAGAGAAAAAAAAGATATAGATTTTGAAGAATATATAGAAAATAATTTACTTATATCAAATATTATGATTAATATTTTTATGTTCTTTATGATATTTAAAATAATATATGATAGTGGTAAGTTACCTGATCTAGTAATAATAGAAATTAACATGCTTATATTTATTAATATTTTTCTAAATATAAGTTTTTATAAGAGTCTTCATAAAACTATATTAAAAAATAAGAATATGGAAGTTAAGAATGCATATAATCCATTACTTGATGAGATAATTCAGAATATAAAAGCTAATGAGCATGAGTATAAGAATCATATTAATATGCTATACTCCATGATACAAGTTTCACAGAGTATTCCAGAAATGAAAGAGAGAGCTGGAAAGTATGTAGGAAATATTCAAGATGGAAGTTATTTAAGTTCAATATTAGAAATTGAGAGTACTGTAGTAAAGGCTGTTCTATATAGTAAAATTGTAGAATGTGAACAAATTGGAGTAAGTTTAAACTATAATATTAAATCTAACATGGATAACTCTGGTTTAGATGATTCAGAAATAACTATTATGTTAAGTAACTTACTAAATAATGCTATTGAAGCAAGTAAGAATGCATTAGAAAAAAATATATCTATTAATATCAGTAAGCTTGAAAGGTATAGAATTGAGGTTAAGAATTCAATTTCGGGTCTTAAAATATCTAATGACGATATAGAAGGATTCTTTAAAAAAGGATTCTCTAGTAAGGGAACTGGAAGAGGATATGGACTATATAATGTGAAAAAAATTGTTAAAAAGCATAAAGGAAATATTTATGCAAGGTTAGTAGATAATTATCTAGTTATTGAAATTTTTATCTAAATCTTAGGTAATAAATTCTTATAAAAATTTTTGCTATTTGTGTTATAATTATTTGATAGATTAGATTATAAGGAGAATAGGCAATATGTCATTTTCATCAAAAGTAAAAGGAGAAATATGCAGATACTCTGAATTAAGTAAGGAAGAAGCATTAGCTGAAATTTCGGCAATAATGAAAGTAAGTGGAACTATAGCTTTTAGCGGACTTGGATTATCCTTTAGAATAACAACCGAGAATCCAGCTACAGCAAGACACATATTTAGCTTACTTAAGGAGCATTTTAATATTCACTCTAAGTTAATGGTTAAGAAAAGTAATTCTTTAAAAAAGAATAATATTTATATGGTTCTTATTGAGGAAGATATGGGTGTCAGGGATCTTTTAAGAGATACTGGTATATTTGCTGAAGTTGATGGTGTATTAACTTTAGATTATAGAATAGATGAAAATATGGTTATGGGAGAAGAGTTAAAAAGGGCTTATATAAGAGGAGCCTTTATTGGAGGGGGAAGTATAAGTAACCCAGAAAAAACTTATCACCTAGAATTTGTAACTCATAGCGAAGAATATGCTAGAGATTTATCTAAGCTAATTAATACCTTTGGATTAAATTCTAAAGTTATTCAAAGAAAAAATAGTTTTATTATTTATATAAAAGAAGGTGAACAAATATCGAACCTTCTAGGTATTATTGGAGCTCATACATCATTATTAGAGCTTGAAAATATAAGAATAATGAAGGAAATGAGAAACAATGTTAATAGACTAGTGAACTGTGAAACAGCAAATTTAAGTAAAACTGTTAATGCTGCTGTAAGGCAAGTTGAAAGCATAAAGTTAATACAAAGAGAAATTGGATTACAAAGACTACCTAAGAATTTAAGAGAAATAGCAGAGCTTAGACTTAGCTATCCAGATGAGTCCTTAAAGGAACTTGGAGAAATGCTAGAACCACCAGTAGGAAAGTCAGGAGTAAATCATAGACTAAGAAAAATAGAAAAAATAGCTGAAGAAATAAGATCAGGAACATATTAGCAATCCAAAGGGGGTGTTTATTTGGAGAAAAAATTTACTCATTTACATCTTCATACAGAGTATAGCTTGCTAGATGGCTCTGGAAAAATTAAAAAGCTTATAAGTAGAGCTAAAGAGCTTGGAATGGATAGTATAGCTATTACAGACCATGGAGTTATGTATGGATGTGTTGCTTTTTATAAAGAGGCTAAGGAGAATGGTATAAAGCCTATTCTTGGTTGTGAAGTATATATAGCGGCAAAGTCTATGGATATTAAGGTTAATGATAAAGAAAATAGTACCCATCACTTAGTTTTATTAGTTAAGAATGAACAAGGTTACAAGAATCTTATGGAAATAGTATCCGAAGCTTCTATTAGAGGGTTCTATTATAAGCCAAGGGTCGATCATGATTTCTTAAGAGAACATAGTGAGGGGCTTATTGCTCTTAGTGCTTGTTTAGGTGGAGAGGTGCAACAATGGCATCTTAAAGACAACTATGATAAGGCAAAAGAAGTAGCATTATTATATAAGGATATTTTTAAAGATGGTTTTTACCTTGAAATACAAAATCATGGAATGGATGAACAAAGGAAGGTTACAGAAGCTAATATTAAGTTATCTAAGGAAACTGGAATTCCTTTAGTTGCAACTAATGATGTTCATTACATAAATAAAAAAGATTCAGCTTCTCATGATATATTAATGTGTATTCAAACTGCTAAAACTGTGGATGATCCTAATAGAAGAAGATATCCTTCTAATCAGTTTTATCTAAAGTCTCAAGAGGAAATGTGGGATATGTTTTCATATGTTCCAGAGGCATTAGAGAATACAACTAAAATAGCAGAGGAGTGTAACTTTGATTACGAGTTTCACGTATCAAAGCTTCCTAAATTCCCAGTACCAGAGGGGATAGGACCTTATGATTATTTAAGGCAGCAATGCTACTTAGGATTAATTGATAGGTATGAAGTCTTCACTGAATTCAGAAATAAACCACTAAATGTTGATGAAGTTGTGGATTATTTCAAAGAAAATGAAGAAGCTTGTGGATATATTGAGAGATTAGAGTACGAACTTTCTGTTATTAAACAGATGGGATATGTAGACTACTTCTTAATAACTTGGGACTTCATAAGATTTTCTAATGAAAATGGAATTCCTACGGGACCGGGACGTGGATCTGCCGCTGGATCAATAGTTGCCTTTACATTAGGTATAACTAAAATAGATCCAATTAAATATAGCTTACTTTTTGAAAGATTCTTAAATCCTGAAAGAGTAAGTATGCCAGATATAGATAGTGACTTCTGTTATGAAAGAAGGCAAGAAGTTATAGATTATGTAGTTGAGAAATATGGGGTAAATAATGTTTCTCAAATTGTAACCTTTGGAACAATGGCTCCAAGGATTTGTATTAGGGATGTTGGTAGAGCTATGAATTATAGTTATGCTGAAGTTGATAGAATAGCTAAGATGATTCCTAATATGCTTGGAATAACTATAGATAAGGCCTTAGAAATTAATCCAGAACTTAAAAATGCTTATAATAATGAAGATAGAGTTAAGGAATTAATTGATGTAAGTAAGGATTTAGAAGGTTTGCCAAGACACTGTTCAACTCATGCAGCAGGTGTAGTTATTGCATCTAAGCCATTAGTTGAATATGTACCGCTTCAAAAAAATGATGAATCTGTAGTAGCTCAATTTGATATGACTACATTGGAGGAACTTGGACTTCTAAAGATGGATTTCCTTGGACTTAGAACTCTGACAGTTATGAATGACGCTGTTAAAATGATTAAGGAAAACCAAGGAATAGATATCAATTTAGATAAAATAGATTTTGAAGATAAAGAAGTATATAAGATGATTGGTGAAGGAAAAACAGCTGGTGTATTCCAATTAGAATCTCCAGGAATGACTTCCTTTATGAAAGAGTTAAAGCCAGATAGCCTTGAGGATATTATAGCGGGTATTTCCCTTTATAGACCAGGACCAATGGCCGAGATACCAAGATACGTAGAGTGTAAGCAAAATCCAGATAAGGTTGAATACGTAGCACCAGAACTAGAAGATATACTTAACGTAACTTATGGAGTTATGGTATATCAAGAACAGGTTATGGAGATCGTTAGAAAACTTGCTGGGTACTCTATGGGAAGAAGTGACCTTGTAAGAAGAGCAATGTCTAAGAAAAAGCACAAGGTTATGGAAGAAGAAAGAAAGAACTTCATCTATGGAGTTGTAGATGAAGAAGGTAATATTGAGGTTCCAGGATGTAAGCGTAATGGAATTTCAGAAGAAGCTGCAAATAAGATCTTTGATCAAATGATGGACTTTGCTTCCTATGCGTTTAACAAGTCCCACGCAGCAGCATATGCAGTTATAGGTTATCAAACTGCATATTTAATGAAATATTACCCTGTAGAAACTATTGCAGCTATGCTTAACTCTGTAATGGGAATTAGTGAAAAAGTTGCTCACTATATAGCTTTTGCAGAGGGGTTAGGCATACAGGTACTACCTCCAGATATAAATGAAAGCTATTCTAAATTTACTGTTAAAGGTGATAAAATTAGATTTGGATTAGCAGCTATAAAGAATGTAGGTTACAATGTTGTAGAAGCAATAGTTAATTCAAGGGCTAAAAAAGGTAACTTTGAATCATTAATAGATTTTATAAATAAGTTAGATTTATCTACAGTTAATAAAAGGGCCATTGAAAGCTTAATTAAGGCTGGAGCCCTAGATAAATTTGAGGTATTTAGATCTAAAATGCTTGCAGTTTATGAAAAATTAATGGATGGAATAGCTAATGAGAAAAGAAGAAATATAGATGGTCAAATTAGCCTTTTTGGGTTGGAAGAAGAACTTGAACTTCCAGAAGTAAATTATCCTAATATAAAGGAGTTTCCAAAGAAAAATTTATTAGCTATGGAAAAAGAAATGACAGGTTTATATTTATCAGGTCATCCATTAGATGAATATGCAGAAAGTTTAAAAGTTCAAACATCAACAAGTATCGAAAAAATTAATAAATCATATGAAATAATTAAAGAAAGTTTTAATCAGGAAGATTTACCAGAAGAAATTATTCATGATGATGAAAGAGTTATACTTGGAGGAATAATTGCTGAGTATAATCAAAAAATAACTAGGAACAATACTATAATGGCATTCTTAAAACTTGAAGATTTAACTGGGGTAATAGAAGTAATAGTATTCCCAAAAACCTTAGATAAAATTAGAGATTCTCTAAAAGAAGATGCTCTAGTAGTAATCAAAGGTAGGGTTAATATTAAGGAAGATGAATTACCTAAGTTAATATGTGAAAGTGTAGAGCCTTTAGAAAAGATAAATACTTCAAAGGTATATATAAGAAGTAAGAATCTAGATGAAGGTAAGAAACTAATGAAAGAGTTAAGAGTAATGCCAGATTATTTTAAAGGTGATACTACTGTATATTTATTCACTGAAGAGGATAGGAAGCAATATAGAATGACAAGAGATACCTGGGTTAACTTAGAGTCAGATGTATTAGATTATCTAAGAGAATTAGCTGGTGATGATAATATAAAAGTAATATAGGGCTGCTTTAGTGCAGCCTTATATCAATTAACATTATAATCCGTATATCAATTTACATTTATAAGTAGGAAAGTGGTTTAATTAAAATTACTGAAAATAGATTTTGCTTTTGAAGCCTACAAGTAAAAAAAAATTGAAAGCGTAATATTAGTATATATTCTATAGATTATATAAAATAATAAGGTTTAGCTAATGGTTTCATATTAGAAATTATGTTTAAAAATCAGAGGTTATAATTCAAAGAGAAAATTTGAATTATAAGATTTGATTATTTACATAAAAAGGCTATTTTAATTGATAAAGATGTAAATGAAATAATTTACAAAAGTAAAATAAGAAAATTTTTTATTTTAATCTATAATTATTATTTAATTAGGTTATAATATAAAATAGAGTGAATAAAAAGTCGATAAAAATCGTAATATTGCACTTATTTTAGTTGCATAAAGTTAGAGTTGCAAGTAAAATAAATAAAGTGATTGAATTTAGTAAAGAATAATGATTAAGGTAAATAATTTAAATTTATTATAGTAAATAAAAAATGGATAATTCCACATAAAGTGGGACAACCTTTGTCCCAGTGGTGTTAAGGAGGAAACAACATGAAAAAAATAGCTATTTTAACTAGTGGTGGAGATGCTCCAGGAATGAATGCAGCGATAAGAGCTGTCGTAAGAACTGCTTTACATCATGGACTTGAAGTAGTAGGAGTTCAAAGAGGTTATAGTGGTTTAATTAACGGTGAATTATTTAGTATGGATAGATCATCAGTATCAGATATTATCCATAGAGGTGGTACTATTTTAAGAACTGCTAGATGTACTGAATTTAAAAAAGAAGAAGTAAGAATTAAAGCTACAAAGATATTAAAAGCTTACGGAGTAGATGCATTAGTAGTTATTGGTGGAGATGGATCATTTACAGGAGCTAAGTTACTATCAAAGCTTGGAGTTAAAACTGTAGGATTACCAGGAACTATCGATAATGACTTAACTTATACTGATTATACAATTGGATTCGATACTGCATTAAACACAGTAATTGACGCTATTGATAAGGTTAGAGATACATCAACTTCTCATGAAAGAGTTTCTATAATTGAAGTTATGGGAAGAGATTGTGGAGATTTAGCTTTATATGCAGGTATTGCAGGTGGAGCTGAATATATAATTACTCCAGAAAAGGGATACTCTAAAGAAGAATTATGTAAGGTAATATTAGAAGGAAAACAAAAAGGTAAGATTCACAACCTAGTGCTATTAGCAGAAGGTGTAGGTGGAGCTCAAGAATTAGCTGAATATGTTGAAAGTGTTACTGGAATTGAAACTAGAGCAACCGTATTAGGACATATTCAAAGAGGTGGTAGCCCAACTGCAAATGACAGAGTTTTAGCATCAAGAATGGGTTCAAAAGCTGTTGAAGTATTATTAGAAGGAAAAACTTCAAGAGTTATTGGAATTAGAAATAACGAAATAATCGATGATGATATAGATGAAGCTTTAGCTTTAGATAGAAAATTTGATGATAAGTTATTTGAAATGGCAAATGAAATTTCATCATAATTAATTTATATTGGAGAGTAAAATTAATTACTCTTATTACCTAATAAATTAAGCTTTTAAGTAAGCTGAAAATATTATATATAGAATTGAAGGAGTGTTAATTACATGAGAAAAACTAAGATGATCTGTACTATAGGACCAGCTAGTGAAAGTCCAGAAGTATTATCTAAGATAATAGAAGCAGGAATGAATGCGTCAAGACATAACTTTTCACATGGAGATCATGCTGAGCATGCAGGAAGAATTAATTTAGTAAAAGAATTAGCAAAGAAACATAATAAAGAAATAGCTATAATGCTTGATACTAAAGGACCAGAAATAAGAACAGGTAAGTTTGAGCCAAAGAAAGTTGAACTAAAAACTGGTGATAACTTTGTAATATATGCTGGAGAAGAAGTAATCGGAGACACTACTAAGTGTACAGTTACTTATGAAGGTTTAGCAAACGATGTTAAAGCAGGAGATACTATATTAATAGATGACGGTTTAGTTGGATTAAAAGTAGAATCTATTGATGGAAAGAAAATCAACTGTAAAGTTATGAACACTGGATTTGTTGGAACTCACAAAGGAGTTAACGTTCCAGGAGTATCAATAAAATTACCAGCATTAACAGAAAAAGATATAGCTGACTTAAAATTCGGTTGTGAAATCGGAGTTAACTTAGTTGCTGCATCATTCATAAGAAAAGCTGCAGACGTTGAAGCTATAAGAAAAGTATTAGTAGAAAATGGTGGAGAGCACATTCAAATATTCTCTAAGATAGAGAACCAAGAAGGTGTTGATAATATAGATGCTATAATTGAAGCTTCTGATGGTATAATGGTAGCTAGAGGAGACCTAGGAGTTGAAATTCCTATGGAAAAACTACCAGCTGTTCAAAAGATGATAATAGGAAAATGTAACGAAGCTGGAAAGCCAGTTATAACAGCTACACAAATGTTAGACTCTATGATCAGAAACCCAAGACCAACAAGAGCAGAAGTATCAGACGTAGCTAATGCTATCTATGATGGAACAGATGCTATAATGTTATCAGGAGAATCAGCTAACGGAGATTGGCCAGTAGAAGCTGTTCAAACTATGGCTAAGATAGCTGTAGAAGCAGAAAACCAATTACACTATGAAATAGCTACTTCAAAGGCTAAGAGCCACATACCTGCAATAGCAGGAGTTATTTCAAGAGCTGCTGCAAACGCTGCATTTGAATTACAAGCTTCAGCTATTATATCTTCAACTCAAAGTGGAGCAACAGCTGGAAGACTATCTCAATGTAGACCAGACTGTCCAATAGTTGCAGTAACTCCAGATGAAAAAGTTGCTAAGAAATTAGCTTTATTCTTTGGTGTTTATCCAGTAGTATCTGGACAAATGCAATCAACTGACCATATGATGGAAGAATCAGTTAAGGTTGCAGAAACAAATGGATTTGTTAAGAAGGGTGATACTGTTGTAATCGCAGCAGGAGTTCCAGTAGATAAGATTGGAGCTACAAACCTATTAAGAGTAAGTGTTGTAGAATAATATATAAAAAGGTTGCCGAAAGGCAACCTTTTTTCAATTAACAGTTAACAATTAATCTTGTGAATTAATATTTTTATATTAAGGGTCTGAGTTTCTCATTAATAAATTAGAATATAACTAGATTATTACATTGGAAATAAAGAATAATTTATCGTTTACTTTTAATAAATTTCAAAAATTATTATTTAATTGATTATTATTATCATTTAAAAACTATATAGGCGACTTATGGTTAAATATTAGTATAAATAAAGTATAAAATTTATATTAATATGGATAATTAACAAAATGTTCATATTTATATTGATAAAAGTTAAGTTATAATGTATATTATGATATGAATATTATAATAATATTAATATGGAATTAAGTGGCAACAAAATTCTGAACTTGGGCATCTGAAAAGATGCCATTTTTTTTATATTTTTTTATTAGATAGACTATGTTTAGAATATTTGAGTTAGGAAATTATCCAAGCAACTTATATAAAAATAAAAACTATATGCTTTGAATTTAGATAATTTACTACAAAAAAGTTCAAGCTTACAATATTATAAGAATGTGGTTATGGATTACTAATTGAAATATAGATAATAGAAAATTATAATTTTTTGTGCTATTATAAGATGAAACTCTAGGAATAAACAAATTTACAAAGTTTACGAGGTGAGTAATTTGGTTGAAAAGAATAAAGAATATATATTAGATATTATAAGCATTGGTTACGAAGGTGAAGGAATAGCTAAAATAGAAGGCTATCCTATATTTATAGAAGGAGCAATTTTAGGAGAAAAGGTTAAGGTATTAATAGTAAAAGTAAAGAAAAATTATGCCTATGGAAAGTTACTAGAAGTAATAGAACCTTCTTCAGAAAGAGTTGAGCCTAAATGTGGTATTTATAAAAGATGTGGTGGATGTACAGTTCAGCATATGAGTTATAAAAAGCAATTAGATTATAAGTTTGAAAGAGTTAAAGATTGTATAACTAAAATAGGTGGATTATCTGAAGAGTTAGTTAAATATCCAATTGGAATGGATAATCCAGAAAGATATAGAAATAAAGTTCAATTGCCAGTAGGAATGGTAAAGGGAAAACTTAATATAGGATTCTATGCCTCAAGAAGTCATAACATAATAGATTTAGATACTTGTTTAATACAAGATAAGGTGGCAGATAGAGTTACTAATTTAGCAAGACAATGGATGTTGAAATATAATATTCAGCCAGCAAGTGTTGATGGAGTTTTTAGTAAAAAAGGTTTAATAAGACATATAATGATTAGAAAAGGCTTCACAACAAATGAAGTAATGGTAGTTTTAGTAGCTACTAAAGATAAGGTTCCATACATAAATGAATTTATAAATGAAATAGTAGAAAAGATAGATGGAATAAAGAGTATAGTTTTAAATGTAAATAAAGAAAATACTAATGTAATATTAGGTCAAGAATGTATAACTCTATGGGGAGAAGATACAATAACAGATTACATAGATCACTTTAAGTTTAATATTTCACCATTATCATTCTTCCAAGTAAATCCTGTACAAACAGAAAAGCTTTATTCAAAGGCTTTAGAATATGCAGGATTAACAGGAGAGGAAACAGTATTTGATGCTTACTGTGGAACTGGAACTATAACATTATTCCTATCTCAAAAAGCAAAGAAGGTATATGGGGTAGAAATAATAGAACCAGCAATAATCAATGCAAGGGAAAATGCAAGGATAAATAATATAGAAAATGCAGAATTCTTTGTAGGAAAATCAGAAGAAGTAATACCAGAATTAATTGAAAAAGGAATTGTACCAGAAGTTATAGTAGTAGATCCACCAAGAAAGGGCTGTGATATAAAACTACTAGAAGCTATAGGAAAAGCAAAGCCTGAGAAAGTAGTGTACGTATCCTGTGATCCAAGTACCTTAGCAAGAGATTTAAAGATACTAGAAGAACAAGGATATAAAACAGAAGAAGTTCAGCCAGTAGACATGTTCCCAATGACAAGTCATATTGAGAACGTAACTTTACTTATCAAGGAGCAGAGCGACGAAGAAAAGTAATTAGTACGTTCCATGCAAGGGTTCACCAAGAATACAAGCTGAGCGAAGTATGATTGGAATGGAACCTACTGCTGAGAACGTAACTTTACTTATCAAGGAGCAGAGCGACGAAGAAAAGTAATTAGTACGTTCCATGCAAGGGTTCACCAAGAATACAAGCTGAGCGAAGTATGATTGGAATGGAACCTACTGCTGAGAACGTAACTTTACTTATCAAGGAGCAGAGCGACGAAGAAAAGTAATTAGTACGTTCCATGCAAAGATTGACCAAGAAGACAAACTTGTGAAGTCTGATTGGAAGCAATCCCCTGCTGAAATTGTTAATAAGAATCAATAAGATAAATTAAGTTAGAATTAAATAAGTATTAAAGATATTACCAGTTGAGAATGAAAGGTTATTCTTGACTGGTTATTTTTGCTTAAAAAATGCTAAATAACTTTAATAAGAGTTACAATCTAACACAGTACAACATAATATAATATATTAAATTACATATATAAGTATATTAGTAAAGGGTTAAATTTTCATTTTGAAATGAGTTGCAAAGTGAATTAACGACAAAATTTAACACAATTTTACAAGTATTTTATTGAAGTTTATAATGTGACTATATTATAATTATTTTGTAATTATTTCTGAGGAACATTAAGGGGAGAGATAGTCAAAATGATATTGGGGAATATAGAATAGATTATTTTAAATCAGCCATTTAAAGTACAAATTTAGTTAGATAATAATAATGATAAAAAGAAAAATTTCAAAAGTTAGGCTATTTATCATTCTAAAAGGGGATTTGTAAATATGATTGAATGGATCGACAAGTATAAGACTGGGATAGAATTAATAGACAAGCAGCATAAAGAGTTATTTAGATTATTTAATAGAATTTATGAGCTATATAATAATGAGTTTATCATTGATAAATACGATCAAATTATAACAGCCATAGAAGAATTAAAAAGTTACACTAAATATCACTTTGAAGCTGAAGAAGAATATATGGTGTCTATTAGATATAAGAAATTTTTTGAACATAAGTTAAAACATGAAGAATTGATAAATAAAATTGACTCAATAGATTATAATATTATTGATGAAGATAAACAAAGTCATTTACTTGAGTTAATGAAGTTTCTCACAGAATGGTTAGTTCAGCATGTTTTAATAGAAGATAAGCAGTATGTAAGCATAGGTTAGAAATATTATAAAGAATGTTACTTTTAGATAGCTTTATTTAAGACCTTGACCTTCCTCAGATTAATTCTTAAAAATGTATTTATAATGTACTGGAAGCTATGATTTTCTTTATAAAAAATATAAATATAAATCACAATTGATCCAGTCTGTGAATAAGTATATAATATATATAACTATAAAAATATTTTTAGTCATATATATTTGAAAGAGGTGATAATATGCCTAAGGGTTTCACTGATGATGAGAAGAAAATAATTACTAATAAACTAATAGAAGAATGTAAATATAGTTGGCAAAGGTACGGATATAAAAAAACTAGTGTTGATGAACTATGTAAAAATGCTGGAATTTCTAAAGGAGCTTTCTATATTTTCTTTAAAACTAAAGAAGAACTTTTTTATAATACATTAAAAGAAGTTCAAGAAAACTTATATAAAGTGGTTGAAGAAAAAATTGCTCTGAGCCCTAATAAAAATGGCGTAGCTGATGCCCTTAAGGAAATTTTTAGTGAGTATATCAATAGTAGTTTTATATATGATACAAAGAGTGTAGATTTTATAAGCTTCTTTAATAAATTAAGTGAGGAAGAAAGAAATGACCTATCTAATAAAAGTTATATTGGTGCAAAAGGTATGTTAGATAAGCCTTTTCTTAAACTAAAGATTGAAGAAGATTTAGCTATTTCTGTTTTATCTGCAATGTTAATTACTATAACTCAAAAGGAGAGTATGTTATGTGATCCGATAAATGTATTTGACTTTATGATTGATAATCTTATAGATAGTATTTTTGAATAGGAGGGTAATATGAAAACTATAAATTTGAAAGAGCACAATAAAAAGTATATGGAAATTTCAAAGAAAGCAGCAGAAGGAATATATCCATCTAAAAAAATTGCAAAGATTGGCTCTATTGCAGGGTTAGGTATAGGTGGAGTTTTAGTTATAGGTGGAATATATGGATTAGCACAAGGTGCAATCTTTGGCATAGGTACAATAATTGCTGGTGTAGTTACAGGGATTTCTAATATTATTAATTTAAAAAGAATTGAATCTAAGTAAACTAAGAAGCTGTATAGATTGAATTATTAAACTCAATCTTATGCAGCTTTTCTTTTAATTCAGCAATTCCAATTGAAAATACAAACATAGTTAATAATTGTTGTTATTATAGTTAAGGATTATTTTTAGAGTTATTTAAAGTTATTATTATTTAATATAAATTATCTATATATTTTGAATATTTAGGTATATAATAACATAATAGTAATAATTTTAAGGAGGATATTGATGGTTTTATTTGAAGTAAATTATTTCTCAAATGCATTAGGTATTAATACTAATTTAAATGTTCTTATTCCTCAGATGAAAACAGAGCAAATAGATGATAAGGATTATGATAATTATAATAAAGATGGATATCCAGTAATATATTTATTACATGGTTTAGGAAATGATGAAAGTATTTGGATGCGTAGAACCTCCATAGAAAGGTATGCATCACAGTATGGGTTTGCAGTAGTTATGCCGACAACTCAATTAGGAGGCTATAGAGATACTGCTTATGGTCCTAAATACTGGACATTTATTTCAGAAGAACTTCCTAGTTTTTGTAAGGAGCATTTTGCTAATATATCAGATAAAAAGGAAGATACATTTGTAGTGGGAGCATCTATGGGGGGACATGGAGCCTTTAAGTTAGCTTTATCCAAGCCAGAAAGATTTAAGGCAGCTGCGTCATTATCAGGTCCATTAGAAATTGCAAGTGATTCAAATATGGAAAGATTTAAAAGTAAAAGGCCTTTTTGGGAGGGGATATATGGAAGTCTTGAAAATATAAGAGGATCTGAAAGTGATTTAGTTTATCTTGCAGGCTCTATATTAGAGAATAAAGAAATTAAAATTGAAGAAAGACCTAGGCTTTATTCATGGTGTGGGACAGAAGATTTTTTATATGATTGTAATTTGGAATTTGAGGATAAAATGAAGGCTATTGGAATGGATTTAGATTCTAATCATTCAAGTGGAGAGCATAATTGGACATGCTGGGATAGAGAAATTCAAAATGTGTTAAAATGGTTTAGTGATTTAAGAAATGAATAAAAAACATTATTTTTATCAAAGCAAAATGAGAAATAAGCATATCCTATGTTGTATGAATATAATTAAATACTGATGAATAATATATCATAAAACAGTATATAAATTTAAGTCAGTTCCAATATAGGAGGTATAAAATGAGTTACACTAATCCGGATGGACAACCACAGGGGATTGCATCACTTGATACAAATAAATTAAGGGAGATATTAATAGCTGAAATTGATGCGATAAACGGTTATGCTGACCATATTGCAAATTCGAACATGGAAGAAATTAATGATGCTTGGAGAAGTATTATGAGAGATGAAAAAAAACATTATGGTATGATTCTTTCTTTGCTTCGTAAATATGATCCAATGCAATATAAAGCGTATCAAGATCATATTAGTGATAAATTAGGTCCTAAGTTGCCTATGCAAACATATAAACCAAACTATGATAAGCAGATAATATTAAACAATGTAAGAGAAGATATAAAAGGTGAGCTTGAAGCTGTTATCCTATATGAACAGCATATAAATACAATTCCATATAATGATGTCAGATATACATTATATTCAATAATTAATGATGAAAAGGAACATGCTGAGCACTTAACACAACTATTATTGAAGTATGATACAGATAAATATAACGATCTTTAGTATAAAATATTATATTATGGCACATTTATTGTTATACGAATCTAATATTAAAGCGGACAATTCAATTTGTCTGCTTTAATTATTTTTATATGAGAATTTTTTTATTTATAAGATATTAATATGCAAATAGGTTTAGTAGAATGATTCAGATATAAAGTTGTTGAAGAAAAAATAGCTATGAATCCTAATAAAAATGGCGTAGCCGATGCGCTTAAAGAAATTGTTAGTGAGTATAACAATAGTATTTTTATGTATGATACAAAGAGTGTAGATTTTATAAGCTTCTTTAATAGATTAAGCGAAGAAGAAAGAAATGAACTATCTAATAAAAGTTATATTGGAGCAAAAGGTATGATAAATAAGCCTTTTCTTAAAAAGAATTATATTTTACATAAAAAGAATAAAATGGTAGTATAGTTGGTAACCCAAATTTTTAAATGAAAAAAGTTAATCTAAAATATATTAATTATTTTAGGATTTAGGAAAGAAATAGGATGGATATAAAAATGTACAATTGATTAGTTTAGTGAGGTGAAAAATATGGAAGAAAAAATTAAGGCGTTAAAGGCAGCATTTCCATTAACTATTCCTGTTTTCACAGGTTTTATTTTTTTGAGTATTGCCTATGGTATATTAATGAATAGCAAGGGATATGGCGTTGGCTGGACACTTCTAATGAGCTTAGTAGTTTATGCTGGTTCAGCACAATTTGTAGCAGTTACCTTTCTTACTACTGCTTTTAACCCTATATACGCATTATTAATGACATTAATGATAAATGCCCGTCATTTATTTTATGGTATTTCAATGCTGGATAAATATAAGGATGCTGGAAAGTTAAAGCCATACCTTATATTTGGATTATGTGATGAGACATTTTCAATAGTATGTTCTAAGGAGCCACCAGAAGGAGTAAGTGATAAGTGGTTTAGATTTTTTATAACTTTGCTTAATTATACATATTGGGCAGTAGGATCTGTAATTGGTTCATTACTAGGTAATGTGGTTACATTTAATACTAAGGGATTAGATTTTGTTTTAACTGCATTGTTTGTAGTAATATTTGTTGGACAATGGAAAAGTAATAAAGATCATAAAGCAGCTATTATTGGTATTTTGTGTTCAGTAGTTTCTTTAGTTATATTTGGGCCAGGCGGTTTTATAATTCCTGCTATGATTGCAATTATAGCTGTATTATCAATAACCCAAAAGAGATCTGAGGAAGAGCAGAGCCTAACAGAGGAGGGGGTACAATGACATTAACACCTATTCAAATATTAATTACGATTTTGATGGTAGTTATAGGCACTATGATAACTAGATTTTTACCTTTTATAATATTTAAAAATCATAATAAAGATAATAAATATATCAATTATCTTGGAGAAGTTTTACCTTATGCAGCAATAGGACTTTTAGTTATTTATTGTCTAAAGAATGTAAGTTTTACTAGCACTTCACTTTGGCTTCCAGAAGCTATAGCTATTGTGTGTATTATTGGACTTCATTACTGGAAGGAAAATACTCTATTAAGTATTGGAGCAGGTACAGTTATATACATGTTTCTTGTTCAAGTAATTTTTATCTAAAAATATATTGACTCTCCCCTATACAGTAGATTATATAGTAGAAATATAAAGAGGATTAAATAATCTAATTGTAGAATCAATAACTATAAGTATAAATATGTATAGTTAACTGATTCTATATTTGTAAAAAGTTTTATAGTACTAATTTGAAAGAGGGGAAGAAAAATGGCATTTGATTATAAAAAGGAATATAAGGAATTCTATATGCCACCTAAGAAACCTACTATAGTTGAGATTCCAAGTATGAATTTTATTGCTGTAAGGGGTAAGGGTGATCCAAATGAAGAGGATGGAGAATATAAAAAATCCATAGGATTGCTTTATGGAATTGCTTATACTTTAAAGATGAGTTATAAGGGTGATTATAAAATTAAAGATTATTTTCAATATGTTGTTCCACCTTTAGAGGGGTTCTGGTGGCAAGAAGGAATTAAGGGAGTTGACTATTCCAATAAAGATAGTTTTAATTGGATTTCAATTATTAGATTACCTGATTTCATTACAAAGGAAGATTTTCATTGGGCTATAGAAGAGGCTACAAAGAAGAAGAAAACTGATTATTCAAAAGTTGAATTTTTAACTTATGATGAAGGACTTTGTGTTCAATGTATGCATATGGGGCCTTATGATGATGAGCCTGAAACCGTTGAAGCTATGCATAAGTTTGCTTTAGAAAATGGATATAAAATTGATATTAATGAAGAAAGATATCATCATGAAATTTATATAAGTGATCCAAGAAAATGTGATATAAGTAGATTGAAAACGGTAGTTAGACATCCTATTAAAAAGATTGATTAATTAAAAATATAATCAAAAGTGTGTTGACTCTTACCTATACAGGAGGCGTTATAGTATAGATAAGAGGAGGAGTAAACTATGTATAAGATTGGAGAATTTTCAAAAATAACTAACTTAACTATTAAAGCTTTGCACTATTATGATGAGCAAGATATTTTAAAACCATCTTCAAAGAATGAAGCAAATTATAGACTTTATAGTGATGAAGATTTAAAGAAAGCAAGGTTAATAGTTCTTCTAAAAAATTTTTCTTTTTCTATTAAAGAAATTAAAGATGTAGTAGATAACTATACATCTGAAGAAGACCTGAAGTATTTTCTTAATGAAAAAAGAGAGGCAATTTTAGAAAATATAAAAAAAGAAAAAGAATTAGTAAATCTAATTAATAGAAATATTCCTTCTACTTTATTTAAGGAGGAATATACTATGGATTATTTAGTGGATCAAAAAAATTTTCAAAAGGTTAATGTAATTACTTTTAGATTTAAGGGGAAATATTCTGATGTGGGAGAATATATTTCTAGCTTATATAAAGAAGCTAAATCTAATGGGACGGGGCCTGTTTTAAATTTATATTATGATGAGGGATATGAAGAAGAAGCTGATATAGAAATATGTGTACCTTTAAAGAAGAAGATCACATCATCTAAGTTTGAAGTTAAAGAGCTACCAGAAATTAATGCTTTATCGACTATTCATAAAGGATCATATGATAATATAAATAATGCTTATAAGGCAATAATAGACTATGCTAAAGAAAATAATATTGAAATAAATGCACCATCAAGATTGATATATCATAAAGGACCAGGCATGGTTTTTAAAGGGAATCCAGAGAACTATATTACGGAAGTAATTATCCCAATTAAGAATTAACAATTATTAACCTGCCTTCCTGGTGGATCTTTATCTTAAAAATATAAATTAATAGAAAGTAATTTAATAAATATGTTAATAGTTCTAGGTTTTGGAGTAGTAATATTTACTTACCTTAGTTATTTTAAGACAAAGAAAATATAGTAATTAAGATTTATAAGACTAATGTAACCAAATTTAAATTTGATTACATTAGTCTTTTATATTTCAAATTAGCTTTAATAAAATTTCAAACTTTCTAATTTTCTAATTTTCTTAAATATTTATTTTGGGAAAAATAGTATTGACAAAAAAATCCACTCTGCATATAATAGCAATATAGCATAAATCCGATAGGAATAATAGGTTATGATAAGAAGAGTAGGTTAAAGAAAACTTTAAGAGAGAAATCTCCTTGGCTGAAAGAGATTTTAAGTGGAAATTAACTGAAGTGCATCTTTGAGCTCTGAATTGAAATAATAGTAGGCTTCAGCGGGGGCGCCCGTTATAGCGTAAAGGTATTTTTATGTACTTATAGATTTTGTACTGACTATTTATAAAATGCAAATGATTTAGTTAGGATAAAAATCAGAGTGGAACCGTGTAGCAATTGCTTCGCCTCTGAATATAGAGGCGGAGTTTTTTTCTTTTACATCCGGAATAAAAGAAAAAGTGAATTCAATTTATGTGTTTAATTAAGATTAATTAAAAGATAATTTTAGAAGAAAGACTTTATATGGATAAGCAATTAAAAAACTAAGGAAGATAATTTTATTAGGGAATAATTAGCGATTTTAAAAGAAAAATAATAATTTTTATGGAGGATTAAAATGGGAATTAAAAAGGGGTTTAAAAATTTATCTAAATTACTTGTATTAAGTATTGCAGCGGTAGTTTTACTAGTTGGCTGTGGTACTAAGGGAGGGGATACTTATCAGGTGGAAACATCATCTGAAAAGCCAGATACTTTCGTTTATGGTATTGCAGGTGATCCAGGAAATTCAGTTAATGTAATCACAACAAGTGATCGTTATGGACTAATGACTATTAAAGCACTTTATTCACCACTATATATGTATAATGCAGATGGAATAAATTATTTCTTAGCAGAAAGTGTGACTCAATCAGAGGACAAGCTTACCTATACTGCTAATCTTAGAAAAGATGTTAAATGGAGTGATGGTGAAGATTTTACAGCAGATGATGTAGTCTTTACTTACAATGAAATGTTAAAAGAAAAAAATGCTGGATGGGCATATAGTCAATTGATTTTCAATGGAAAGCCTTTAAAGGTAGAAAAAGTTGATGACTATACAGTTAATTTTATATTACCAGAAGTAAGTGCACCAGGAATAGAACTTATAGCTAATATCTTCATTATGCCTAAGCACATTTATGAAGGAGAAACTGATATAGAAAATAGTCCTAAGAATGCAACACCTGTTGGAACTGGTCCATATAAATTTGAAGAATATAAAGCTGGTCAATACTTAAAGATGGTTAAAAATGAAAATTACTTTTTAGGTGAGCCAAAGATAAATAATGCTATTTTTAGAATTATACCTGATGCTAATACTGCAAAGCTTGCATTACAAAAGGGAGAAATAAATGCATTATCAGTCCAATCAAGTGATTTGAATGACTTAATTAAAGGTGATGATTTAACTGATTATAAATATGATGAGGGAAGAGTAGCATATTTAGTTCTTAACTCTAAATCACCAAAGTTACAAGATAAGAGTATTAGAGAAGCTATCTTCTATGGATTAAGTAGAGAACAATTAATTAATGCAGCATTTGGTTCAAAAGAATATGCACAAGAAGCGTATACATTCTTACCTAATGCTAACCCATTCCACACTAATGATGTGGAAAAGTATGATTATAATGTGGAAAAAGCTAAGGAACTTGTGGAAAAAGCTGGAGCTTCAGGGTTGACATTAAAGATTGGTTATATTGCTAATGATGTACCTTCACAAAAAGAGGCAACAATAATTCAAGAAAACTTAAAAGCAATAGGAATTAATGTTGAATTAGCTGGAGGAGAAGGAACGGCAATAAGTCAACAAATGAGGAAGGAAGATAGTGATTATGATATGTTCCTTGGTGGATATATTATGGGAATAGATCCAGATACGTTTAATTCATTATTTACTTCAGATAGTATATCTAACTATAGTCATAATAAGGATGCTGAAATAGATGAATTATTTAATGCCGGTAGAGTTGAAAGTGATGAAGCTAAGAGAGTTGAAATATATAATAAGATTCAGCAAAAATTACAAGCCAATGCTTATTACTACCCGATTTTAGAAAATAAGAGAATAGTAGTTATGAGTTCTAATTTAGCTGGAGTAGATGATGCTAAGTTAGTACCAGTTTATACTTTTGAAGATATGTCAAAGCTTTACTATAAATAAATCTAATAATTAATAATGTGCTGTTGCACAATGTAAAATTGAGAATGAAGAAAAAAGGAATTTATTTTAGTAATTCTGAAAGAATTACATCAACAATTCTTCATTCTTAATTCTTAATTGTTAATTGTTAATTGTTAATAAGGGGGGGCTACAATTGGCTAGATATATAATAAAGAGATTATTACAAGCCATACCATTAGTTATTTTAATTTCAATAATATGTTTTACATTAATTCAATTGGCACCATATAATGCCATTGATACTATGATTACTCCAATGATGTCTAAGGAAGCAGTTGAGTTAATCAATATAAAATATGGCTTTGATCAGCCTATATATATTCAGTACTTTCTATGGCTTAAGGGGATATTAAGTGGAGAGTTTGGGTATTCAATAATAACACATGGAAGTATATCACAAGATTTAATAAGTAGAATACCTGCAACTATTAGCTTAGTGTTACCGTCATATATAATTGCCTTGTTTATATCAATTGTCCTTGGTTTAATTTCAGGAGCTAATAAAAATAAATTAATTGATAAGATAATAGATGGTTTTTGTTCAATTGGAATTGCAATTCCTAGTTTTTGGTTTGCTATGATATTAATTTTTATATTTGGTTATAAGCTTAGATTATTACCGATATTGGGGATGAGTACTATAGGAATGAAGCCATCATTATCAGATTTTTTACTTCATTTTATTATGCCAGGTACAGTTTTAGTAGTAGCATTTATGCCAGAGCTAATTAGATATGTAAGATCATCTACTTTGGGACAAATATCAGAAGACTATGTAGTAGTACAAAAAGCATTTGGTGCTACTAAAAGAGAAATTTTATTTAAACATGTATTTAAAAATGTATTGTTACCTATAGTAACTAAGATGGGAATGGCTTTACCAATGCTAATAACTGGAGCCATGATTACAGAAACAGTATTTGGCTGGCCTGGGGTCGGTCCTTACTTTGTAACAGCTGTACAATCCTTAGATTATCCAGTAATAATGGCAGTTCTATTACTATCATCAACTTTAGTTATATTGGGGAATTTAATATCAGATATACTTTATTTCTTAATAGATCCAAGGATAAAGGAGATGAGATAGTGATATGAAAAATAGAAGACTTAGTAATTTGAAATATGAAATAACAAAGAATAAAAGTACTTTATTAGCAATTATATTTTTAACTTTAATTATTTTAATATCAATATTTGCCTTTTTAATACCAATGGATCCAAGTGCTACAAACACTAGTAATATACTCAAACCTCCAAGTGCTAGTCATATTTTTGGAACTGATGAGTTAGGACGAGATTACTTTGTTAGAACTATATATGGAGGAAGGGGTTCCTTAATTGTAGGAGTCCTTGCTATGATAATTTCAACAAGTATAGGTGTCGCTATAGGAACTATAAGTGGATACTTTGGAGGCTGGGTAGATAATCTTATTATGAGATCAGTAGATGTAATATCTTCAATTCCATGGATGATATTAGTTACTGTTATAAGTATATTTTTAAAGCCAGGACTACAAGCAATAATTATTGTTATAGGCTTATTTTCTTGGATGGAAACAGCAAGGTTAGTTAGAGCAGAAACCTTATCAATTAAGGAGAGAGAGTATGTTTTATATGCAAATTCCATTGGTGAGACTTCTTGGAGGATTATAACTAGGCATATTATACCAAGTGTATTTCCAACCATTATAATAGCTGCTACCTCAAGTATAGCTGGAGCTATTATGACTGAATCAGCATTAAGCTTTTTAGGACTTGGAATACAACCACCTACAGCATCTTGGGGAAACTTGCTTCAAAATGCTCAAAGTAATTTGCAAAGTTCACCTTATATGGCTATTTTACCAGGGATTCTAATAGTATTTACAATATATTCTTTTAATAAGGTAGGAAATGTTTTAAGAGTGTATCTAGAACCTAAGGTCGCAGAAAGGTAGGGCTAAGTATGTTAAATAGAGAAGTTGAAATTTATGAAAATGATGTTATTAAGGAAGTATTAAATAATATTAATGTTGAAAAAAATAATTTATTAAAAATAGAGGATTTAAAGACTAACTTTTATGTAAAAGGAGAGAAAATTCAAGCTGTTAGGGGGGTTAACTTAAATGTTAAAAAAGGTGAGGTACTAGGAATAGTTGGAGAGTCTGGCAGTGGGAAAAGCGTATTAATGAAATCTATTATGAATTTATTGCCAGGTGGAGCTGTAATAGAAAGCGGGAAAGTTTTATTTAATGATATAGATATATTAGATAAAGGAGAAAATGTAAGGGGAAGAGAAATTTCAATGATATTTCAAGATCCAATGACCTCACTAAATCCATTAAAGAAAATAGGGCAACACTTGATAGAGGTTATTGTAAGAACTAGAGGTATAAAAAAGAATGAGGCAAAGAAAGTTGCTATAGAAGCTCTAAGAGAAGTAGGAATTCAAGAACCTGAAAAAAGAATAAATCAATATCCACATGAATTTAGTGGCGGGATGAGACAAAGAGTTTTAATTGCAATGGCTATTGCATGTAAACCTAAATTGCTAATAGCTGATGAGCCTACTACTGCTTTAGATGTAACTATTCAAGCACAAATTATACAGCTATTAAAAGATATTAAAAAAAGCAATGATATGTCAATTATTTTAATTACACATGATTTAGGAGTTGTAGCAAGTATTTGTGATAGAGTGGCAGTTATGTATGGTGGATTAATAATGGAGGAAGGAAGTATAGATGAAATATTCTATGAAGCAAAACATCCTTATACTAAGGCATTATTAAATTCAATTCCAAGAAATAATGGCTCAGAAAAAGAAAGATTAAGAACTATTAAGGGTTCAGCACCATCTCTTTTAAATCCTCCTAAAGGATGTCCTTTTGCAGATAGATGTCAGCATGCAAATAAGTTATGTCTTAATGGACTTCCAGATTTTAAAGAGTTCTCTGATACTCATAAGGCTAGATGCTTTTTAATAAATTGATATAAGGAGAGAAGAGAATGAAAGAGGAACCGTTAATAGAAATAAAAAATCTGAAAAAGTATTTTACTGTAAAGAAAAGCATTATCAATAAGGAAAATAAGGTGATAAGGGCTGTAGATGGAGTATCTTTTTACATTAATAAAGGAGAAACCTTTGGATTAGTAGGAGAATCTGGCTGTGGTAAATCAACATTAGGGAGAACTATAACTAGGTTATATGATGTAACGGAAGGTGAAGTAATATTTAATGGAACTAATATAGCAGATATTAAGAAAAGAGATATGAAGAAATTCTATAGTAAGATTCAAACTATATTTCAAGACCCTTATTCTTCGTTAAATCCTTATATGACTGTTAAGGAGTTAATAGAAGAGCCATTAAAACTTCATACTAACCTAAGTAAGAGTGAGAGAGAAAATAAGATAGATGAGATTTTAAAGTTAGTTGGATTAAAGAAAAGTGATAAAAATAAGTTTTCATATGAATTTAGTGGTGGACAATGCCAAAGAATAGGAATTGCTAGAGCTATATCTACAGAACCAGAATTTATTTTATGTGATGAGCCTATTTCTGCCTTAGATGTATCTATTCAAGCACAAGTTGTAAATATGTTAGAGGACTTACAAGAAAAGCTAGGATTAACTTATTTATTTGTAGCTCATGACTTATCAATGGTAAGGCATATTTCAGATAGAATAGGAGTTATGTATTTAGGCAAAATAGTAGAAATAGCAGAAAGTGAAGAACTTTATGAAAACCCACTTCATCCATATACAAAAGGACTTATTTCATCTATACCAATAGCAGATCCAATAGAAACTAGAAAGTCAGAAATAGAAATAATAAAGGGAGATTTACCAAGCTCAATTAATATACCTTCAGGCTGTAGGTTCCATACTAGATGTCCATATGCAACAGAAAAATGTAGACAAGTTGAGCCAGAAATGAAGGAGATAAGCGATAATCATCAAGTGGCTTGTCACTTATATTAAAAAATAGAGATATATTGAGGGAAGTTTCAATTTTTGATAATTTTGAATAAATAATTTCATAGATTATTCATTTTTTTACTGTAAATTTTGAATTGTTGCTTATTTTCAATAGCTGTTTTATGAGATATTGTAGATTTTCTCGTGTAAAAAATATATATTATATAAATTATATATAAAAAATAAAATATGGGATAAGCTCTTGACATTAATGTTAATAAGATGTAAACTTAATGTAAATTTAATAAATACCTCACTTTGCTGTGAGGTAGAGGCGCAAAACCTAACAGTCTTTAGTGGAGCTTGAGAATGCTTTGAAGCTAAGGAGAAGGAGATTTTGCCGAAGTTTGTAATATTTCTCAGTATTACTTGCTGGGTCTGTAGTTAAGAGCTGCAGGACTGTCTTAATAAGCTTCCCGGTTTATTAAGTTGTGCTATCTCAAATGGGAAAGATGAGGGTTAAGTAATTATGAATTTAATATGAGCCCAAGGGCTCATTTGTTTTTATAATATCTTATCTGATTATTTAAGATAGCACCAGCCTCATAGGGCTGGTATTTTTATTTTAAAAAATAAGGAGAGATTTATCATGAAGAAAAAATTATCATTATTACTTTTATTTATTGTTACTACAGTGTTTACTTTAACAGGTTGTGGATCTAAGGAAGAAGAAGATGTACTTAGAATCGGATTAGAAGCTGGATATGCACCATTTAACTGGACTCAATTAGATGATTCTAATGGAGCAGTTAAAATAGATGGAAGTTCAGAATATGCTGGTGGATATGATATTCAAATTGCAAAGAAGTTAGCTGATTCTTTAGGCAAGAAATTAGTTGTTGTTAAAACTGAGTGGGACGGGCTAGTTCCTTCATTAGTATCAAATAAGATAGATGCAATTATTGCTGGTATGTCACCAACAGCAGAACGTAAAGAAACTATAGATTTTACAGATGTTTATTATAAATCAGATTTAGTTATGCTAGTGAAAAAGGGTGGAGCTTATGAAAATGCTCAAACATTAAAAGATTTTTCAGGAGCTAAGATAACAGGACAATTAAATACATTCCATTATACAGTTGTAGACCAAATACCTAATGTTAATAAGCAACCAGCTATGAGTGATTTCCCAGCTATGAGAGTTGCCTTAGAATCAGGAGTTATTGATGGCTATGTAACTGAAAGACCAGAAGCATTAAGTGCTCAAATGGCAAATGATAACTTTACAATGGTAGAATTCAAAGAAGGTTTTGTTACTTCTGAAGAAGATACTGCAATTGCTGTAGGGCTAAAGAAAGATAGTGAATTAAAAGATAAAATAAATGAAGCATTAAAAGGAATTTCAGAGGAAGAAAGATTACAAATAATGGACGAAGCTATTAAAAATCAACCAGCAGCACAATAATATTTTGCAAAGCAAAATAATGAAAAATTAAGAATGAAAAATGAAGAATCAAGGAAAAAACTCCTAAGGAGTTTTGAATAAAAGGTGTTTCGCACAAATTGAATTTTAAGTTTTGCAGTGCAAAACCTCCTTAATTTTTCACTTTTAATTTTTAATTCTTAATTTATAAATGGAGGTTTTATCGTGAGTTTAGATTGGATAGTTAGAATAGTGCAAGAGAATGGACCTATGTTTCTTCGTGGGGCATGGGTGACATTATATATATCTATAATAGGTACTTTAGTAGGTACTCTAATAGGGCTTGTTATTGGTGTTATAAAAACTATACCAGTTCCAGAAAAGGGAGCAAAAAGAATAATTTTAAAAATAGTAAATGGAATTTTATCAGCATATATAGAGTTTTTCCGTGGTACACCAATGATTGTACAAGCTATGGTGATTTATTACGGATCTGCAGCAGCTTTTTCAATAGATATAAATAAAACATTTGCAGGTTTACTAATAGTTTCAATTAACACTGGAGCTTATATGGCTGAAATAGTTAGAGGTGGTATTATATCTGTAGATAAGGGTCAATTTGAAGCAGCTCAAGCTATAGGGATGAACCATTTTCAAACTATGAAAAATATAGTTTTACCTCAAGTGGTAAGAAATATATTACCAGCTACAGGTAATGAGTTTGTTATAAATATTAAAGATACGTCAGTATTAAATGTTATTGCTGTATCTGAATTATTCTTCCAAACTAAGTCAGTAGCAGGGAATAATTTTAGATACTTTGAGTCATTCTTCGTAGCATGTATTCTTTATTTTATAATGACATTTACAATTACAAGAATACTAAGATTTATAGAAAAGAAGATAGATGGACCAGAAAACTACATTATTGCAGGAAATCAAATGCAAGTAGCTAGGGTGGAAGATATAGCAAGAAAGGCTAAAGAAGTTTAGTTTTTAAGGAGGAGATCAAATGGAGAATGTTATAGAAATAAAACATTTAAATAAATCCTTTGGGGACCATGAGGTTTTAAAGGATATTAACTTTTCAGTTAAGAAAGGTGAAGTTGTATGTATTATAGGTTCATCTGGATCAGGTAAATCTACTCTTTTAAGATGTGTAAACTTACTTGAAAAGCCTTCAGGTGGAGAAATTATCTATAATAATGAAAATATATTAGATGATAATCACGATATATATAAGTATAGAACTAAGCTAGGAATGGTATTTCAACAATTTAATTTATTCGATAATCATAATGTATTAAGTAATTGCGTTGTTGGACAAGTTAAGGTTTTAAAAAGAAGTAAATCAGAAGCTGAAGAAATTGCTATGAAATTCTTAGATGTAGTTGGAATGGGAAAATATATAAATGCTAAACCAAAGCAATTATCAGGTGGTCAAAAGCAAAGAGTTGCAATAGCAAGAGCATTGTCTATGGAACCAGATGTAATATTATTTGATGAACCAACTTCAGCTTTAGATCCTGAAATGGTAGGAGAAGTTCTTAAGGTAATGAAGGAACTTGCTCACACAGGTCTTACAATGCTTGTAGTTACACATGAAATGGAATTTGCAAGAGAAGTAGCAGATAGAGTAGTATTTATGAATGATGGAATAATAGAAGAAGAAGGAGCACCAGAAGAAATCTTTAATAATCCTAAGAAAGAACGTACTCGCGAATTCTTAAAGCGTACCTTAAGAAATTTATAATAATATTCTATAAAGAAACTCTTTACTAAACTTGATTATGTTAAGTTTAGTAAGGAGTTTCTTTGTTATGTTTATAGAATAGTTGAATATAAATACATTTATACCGATAGTACCTTGAAATGTGGAAGCTTTGAAATATTTATGAATTAATATTGTAATCTAAAATATAGATATATTGAAGGAATAAATATTTGGGGGAAATATTGTGGCAGGTGGATTTTATACATTTAATAATTATTTGAAGTCTAATATAGGGATTATAACAGCTTCTATGGAGGATTATATCGAGATGATTTATAGATTATCTTCTGATAAGGGATTCACTAGAGTAGGGGATTTATCTAAGGAGCTTAATGTTAGACCTGCATCCACAACTAAGATGATACAGAAATTAAATGATATAAGTTTAGTAACTTATGAGAAATATGGATATATAAGATTAACTGAAGACGGGAATATATATGGAGAATATTTATTATATAGACATAATACTGTTGAAAAGTTTTTAAAAATTATAGGAGTTACTAAAAATGTATTAGAAGAAACAGAAAAGATAGAACATGTATTAAGTAAAGATACCTTTGAGAAAATTGAAAACTTTATAGAAATAATTAATAATCATCCAATAATTAAAGAGAAATTAGGTAAGACTAAATAATAAGAAAATATTATTATTTAGGAGTGATACTATGAAATCAATTTGGAGTGAAAGTTATGATATTAAAGATAGAGGAGCATTAAATAATTCTAAGGAGGTTGAGGTTTTAATTATAGGGGGAGGAATTGCAGGGTTACTTACAGCATATATGCTTAAGGAAAAAGGAGTAGAGGCAATAGTAATAGATAGGGGAAAGGTATTAAAGGGAAATACTATTAACACTACTGCTAAGATAACAATACAACATAATATTATATATGATAAATTAATTAAGGAGTTTGGAGAAGAAAATGCTAAGAAATATGCAGATGCCAATAAACTTGCTTTAGAGAATTATGAAGAAATAATAAAAAAGAATAATATTGATTGTGAATTCGAAAAAGAAGATGCTTATGTTTATTCTCTAGATGACCCTAAAAAGATTATCAAAGAATATGAAGCAGCTATGAAATTAGGAATTGATGCAGAATTAGTAGATAAAACAGAGCTTCCCTTTGAAGTTGCAAAGGCTGTTAAGTTTAAAAATCAAGCTAATTATAATCCTGTAAAGTTTTTAAATTTTATAGCAAAGGATTTAACTATATATGAAAATACCAAAGCTATAGAAGTTAAGGAAAATACAGTAATAACTGATAAGGGGGAAATTAAAGCAAAGCATATAGTAGTAGCAACTCATTTCCCAATTATAAATGTTCCAGGGTTTTATTTCTTAAGGATGCATCAAGAAAGAGAATATGTTATTGCATTGAAAAATGCTCAAATATTAAATGGAATGTACATAGATGAAAAGGATGGAGGATATTCCTTTAGAAGATATAAGGATTACTTAATACTTGGTGGTGCTGGTGGTAGAACTGGTGATAATGAAGCTGGTGGATCTTATGATAAGCTTAGAAATTTTGCTAAAAAGCATTATGAAAATTCAACTGAAGAGTATCACTGGTCAGCTCAGGACTGTATTACTTCTGATGGTATTCCTTTTATAGGATATTATTCAAAAGAAATGCCTAATGTATATGTAGCAACTGGATTTAATAAGTGGGGAATGACATCATCTATGGTTTCTGCAATTATAATAAGTGGTTTAATTACAGGAAAAGAGTATGATTTTAATGAAATATTTTCACCGACTAGATTTGATTTTACAGCATCAATTAAGAACTTAGCTGTAGATGGATTTGAAACTACCTATAATTTTATAGCGGAAAAGGTAAGACTTCCACTATCAACTATTGAAAATGTTAATAATGGTGAAGCAGATGTAATTATACATGAAGGAAAGAAGGTTGGAATTTATAAAACTGAAAATGGAGAAGTTCATACAGTATCTAATAAATGTCCTCATTTAGGCTGTGAATTAAAATGGAATAATGATGATTTATCATGGGATTGCCCTTGCCACGGATCAAGGTTTGATTACAAGGGAAGTTTATTAGATTCACCTTCAATTAAAGAGTTAAAGTATGAAGAAGAGTGATAATTATCATAAGAAGAAAAGTTTTTTTGAAGGTTGGTATTTTAAACAACAATCTAAAGAGAATAGTATAGCCCTTATACCTGGAATTAATATTAGTAAAGACGAAAGTAAGTATGCTTTTATTCAAATAATAACTGAAGAAAAAGCATATAATGTTAATTATGATTTTAAAGATTTTTCTATAAGTGATGATAAGCTTACAATAAAAATAAAAGATAGTATTTTTTCTACGAAGGGGTTAATTTTAAATATTAAAAGTAAAGATATTAATATTAAGGGTAGGCTTATTTATAGTGATATTACTCCAATAAAGGGGGATATTATGGGGCCTTTTGCATACTTTCCATTTATGGAATGCTTCCATGGTGTTTTAAGCTTAAATCATGAAGTAAATGGAACTTTAACATTAAATAATAAAGAAATAATTTTTAATAATGATCTTGGATACATAGAAAAAGATTGGGGGAGATCATTTCCTAAGAGGTATTTATGGGTACAATGTAATGATTTTTCATTAGAGGATACTAGCATTATGGTATCTATTGCTAATATACCATTTTTAGGTTTTGAATTTAAGGGATGTATAGCAGTAGTTTATTATAAAGGTAGAGAGTATAGATTGGCTACATATAATGGAGTTAAGCTAGTCTCATATGATGAAAAAGGATTAGTAATAAAAAGAGGGGCTTATAAACTACAAGTAAAAATAAAAGAATTATCTCCACAAGGCCTTCTAGCTCCTAATGGAGGAGAAATGGTTAGAACTATATATGAAAACTTGATTTGTAAAGCAAACTTTAAGTTTTATAAAAAAGATGAATTAATATTTGACTTAGATAGTAATATGGCTAGCTTTGAATATGTAAATAGCTAGATGAAAAAAGGCTGCTTTTTCAGCAGCCTTTTATATTACATTGATTTATGGAATGTTCTGTTTATAACATCTAATTGTTGTTCTCTAGTTAACTTAATGAAGTTTACAGCATAACCTGAAACTCTTATAGTTAATTGAGGATATAATTCAGGATGATCCATAGCATCTAATAGAGTTTCTCTATCAAATACATTAACATTTAAGTGATGAGCATCTTGGCCAAAATATCCATCCATTAATGAACTTAAGTTCTTAATTCTGTCTTCAGGAGTTTTTCCTAAAGCATCAGGGATTATTGAGAAAGTATTTGAAATACCATCTTGTGAATGCTCATATGGTAATTTAGCAACAGAGTTTAATGATGCTAATGAACCACTGTTATCTCTTCCGTGCATTGGGTTAGCACCTGGAGCAAATGGTTCTCCTGCTTTTCTTCCATCAGGAGTAGTTCCAGTCTTCTTACCATAAACAACGTTTGAAGTTATAGTTAATACTGATTGAGTGTGGTATGCATTTCTGTAAGTCTTGTTTTGTCTGATCTTATTCATCATATTTTCAACTAGATATACAGCTATTTCATCAACTCTATCATCATCATTTCCGTATTTAGGGAAATCGCCTTCGATTTCGAAATCAATAGCAACTCCTTCTTCATTTCTTATTGGCTTAACTTTAGCATATTTAATAGCTGAAAGTGAGTCAGCACAAACTGAAAGTCCTGCTATACCACAAGCCATTGTTCTAAATACGTCTCTGTCATGTAAAGCCATTTGTAATTTTTCATATGAATACTTATCATGCATGTAGTGGATAACATTTAAAGTATTAACATAAAGGTTAGCTAACCAATCTGTCATTATTTCGAATTTTTCCATTACTTCATCATAATTTAAGTATTCGCTAGTGATAGGAGCAAGTTTTGGTCCTACTTGCATTCCGTACTTTTCATCTTTACCACCGTTTATAGCGTAAAGTAAAGTTTTAGCTAAGTTAACTCTAGCACCGAAGAATTGCATTTGCTTACCAACTCTCATTGCAGATACACAACAAGCAATTGCATAATCATCTCCCCAGTATGGAGCCATTAAATCATCATTTTCATATTGAACTGAGCTTGTATCAATAGAAACCTTAGAACAGAAATCTTTAAATCCTTGAGGTAATCTAGTTGACCAAAGTACAGTTAGGTTTGGTTCTGGTGATGGTCCTAAAGTATATAATGTGTTAAGAATTCTGAAAGAGTTCTTAGTAACTAAAGTTCTTCCATCTAATCCCATACCACCGATTGATTCAGTAACCCAAGTTGGATCTCCTGAGAATAAATCGTTGTATTCTGGAGTTCTTAAGAATTTAACAAGTCTTAATTTCATAACAAAATGGTCAACTAATTCTTGAGCTTCTTCTTCTGTGATTAATCCAGCTTTTAAATCTCTTTCTATATATATATCTAAGAAAGTAGAAGTTCTTCCAAGAGACATAGCAGCACCATTTTGGTCTTTTATAGCTCCAAGGAATCCAAAGTATAACCATTGAATAGCTTCTTTAGCATTAGTTGCTGGCTTAGAAATATCAAATCCGTAAGTTTCAGCTAGGCCTTTTAGTTCTTTTAAAGCTAAGATTTGATCAGAGATTTCTTCTCTTAATCTAATAATATCTTCATCTATGCATTTAACTTCTAAACTCTTCTTTTGAGCCATTTTATCTTCAATTAATCTATCTACTCCATATAGAGCAACTCTTCTGTAGTCACCTATGATTCTTCCTCTACCATAAGCATCTGGAAGACCAGTGATAACACCAGATTTTCTTGCAAGTCTCATTTCATCTGTATAAGCATCGAAAACACCTTGATTATGTGTCTTTCTATATTTAGTAAATATTTCAGAAATTTTAGGGCTTACTTCATAGCCATATGATTTTGCAGCATTTTCAGCCATTCTTATTCCACCAAAAGGCATAACTGCTCTTTTTAATGGAGCATCAGTTTGAACCCCAACGATTTTTTCAAAAGCTTGATCTATATAGCCAGCTTTATATGCATTTATTCCTGAAACAGTTTCAGTATCTAAATCTAAAATACCGTTTTCTCTTTCTTTTTTGAATAATTCACTTACTTCATCCCATAATTTTTTAGTTGCATCAGTAGCTCCAGCTAAAAAGCTGTCGTCACCTTTATATTCTGTGTAGTTAAGTTGGATAAAGTTTCTAACATCAACAGATTTAGTCCATTGACCTTCTTTAAAGTTAATCCATTCTTGCTTCATACATTGCACCCCTTTTTTAGAAATTAGTAGCACTAAAGGCTTGAAATATATTCTCAACAAATAATGCTTATCATTTAAATTATAGCATCAAATAATAGTTAATACAAGAAAAATGTTTAAAATTTAACAATATAATATACATTCAAAATGCAAAATAAGTTGATTATATAATATCATACCTTTATAATTATATAGAAAATTTCAAAAATATAAAGGTATATTATAAAAAAAATTGGAGGTTTTTTATGGCGGGGGAAATAAAAATTTGTAGATGTAGAGATGTTAGCTACTTAGAGATAAGAAAGGCAATGCTTGAAGGAGCTAGAAATTTAGAGGATATTATGATGGAAACTGGCGCTGCAACTTGCTGTGGAGGATGTACAAGTCAAGTTATAGGAATATTAGAATCTGTATGTAGATGCAATAATATTTCTATGAAAGAAGTTATAAAAACAGTTAATGATGGTGCGGATACTGTTGAAAAAGTAGGAGAAATTACTAAGGCAGGAACTACTTGTGGGAGATGTAGACCATTAATACAAAATGTAATTGAAGTAAAAAGATAGACTTATTATATATTTATATTAGAAAAAAGATTTAATAGATATATAATAGGTCTATTTTTTCATTTTTATTAAAAGATGAACGTTTGTGATTATATACAAAAAATATTTGAATGTTTTTGCATTAATTTGAACGAAAATTCTTGAAAACGATTTTGGAAAGTAGTATTATTTAATCAAGGAGTGATTTTTATGTTAACAGAAGAAAGACATAAGCTAATATTAGAGGAGCTTAATAAAAATTCGGTGGTATATGTAAGTGAACTCGTAAAAATGTTAGATACTTCAGAGTCAACAATTAGAAGAGACTTAAATTCATTAAATGCAGAAGGTAAGCTTAAGAAAGTTCATGGAGGTGCTACTCTAGTTGAAAATGAGTTTAATACAAAGGATGATAACTTATCCATAAGAGAAAATTTAAATATGCAAGATAAGGCTATCATTGCAAAGTATGCAGCTAGTTTAGTAACTAAGGATGATTTTGTATATATAGACTCAGGAACAACAACAAATTTAATAATAGATTATTTAGAAGAAACAAGTGCAGTATATGTAACTAACGGTATAAATCAGGCTAAGAGATTAATAGGTAAAGGATTTACAACTTATATTATTGCAGGTGAGTTAAAAACTTCTACTGAAGCAATAGTAGGTGTTGAGGCTATAAATAGTTTAAGGAGATATAACTTTACTAAAGGCTTTTTTGGAACTAATGGTATTTCTGAAAATAGAGGCTTTACTACTCCAGATATGAAAGAAGCTTTAGTTAAAGAAGAAGCTATTAAAAGGACAAGAAACGCATATATACTTGCAGATAAAACAAAATTTAATGAAATAAGTTGCATTACATTTGCAGAAGTAGACGAAGCAATAATAATTACTACAGAAATAGAAGATACTAGGTATTATGATAAAACTGAAATAGTGGAGGTCTTAAAATTATGATATATACGATAACATTTAATCCAGCTTTAGATTATATAGTTAGGGTTGATGATTTCAAATTAGGGCAAGTTAATAGAACATCTTATGAAGAAATATATGCAGGAGGAAAAGGAATCAATGTTTCTATAGTTTTAAACAATTTAAATGTAGAAAATATAGCACTTGGATATATTGCTGGTTTTACTGGAGAAGAAATAGAAAATAAAGTAAAGCGTATGGGATGTAAAACAGATTTTATAAAGCTTAATAATGGTTTGTCTAGAATAAATGTTAAGTTAAAATCTAATGAAGAATCAGAGATAAATGGTCAAGGGCCAGATATTACTGATAACGATTTAGATAAATTATATAAAAAATTAGATTTATTGAAAGAAGGTGATGTATTAGTTTTAGCAGGAAGCATTCCAAATACCCTTCCGGAAAATATATATGAAATAATCATGGAAAGGTTAAAAGATAAAGCAGTAAAGATTATAGTAGATGCAACAAGAGATTTATTATTAAATGTTTTAAGATATAGACCATTTTTAATTAAACCAAATCACCATGAATTAGGGGACTTATTTAATATTGAAATTAAAAATGAAGAAGAAATTATTATTTATGCAAAAAAACTTAAAGAAATGGGAGCTAGGAATGTGCTAATTTCTATGGCTGGAGATGGGGCCATATTCATAACAGAAGATAATAGAGTTATAAAATCATCAGCTCCAAAAGGAAAGCTAGTTAATTCTGTAGGAGCAGGAGATTCTATGGTTGGTGGCTTTATAGCAGGATATTTAAAGAATAAGAATTTTGAAGAAGCTTTTAAGATGGGAGTTGCAACAGGAAGTGCTAGTGCTTTTTCAGAAGGATTAGCAACTAAAGATAAGGTGTATGAATTGTTAAAAGAAATATTATAGGATGGAGGATTAATTATGAAAATTACAGATTTATTAAATAGAAAATCTATAGCAATAAATCCTAAGGTTGATTCTAAAAAAGATGCTATAAATATGTTAGTCAATTTAATGGATGCCTCAGGAAATTTAAGAGATAAGAATGAGTATAAAAAAGCTGTTTTAGCTAGAGAAGAACTTAGTACTACTGGAATTGGAGATGGGGTAGCGATACCACATGCTAAAACGAAGGCTGTTAAGGATGCAGGTTTAGCAGCTATGATAGTTAATGATGGAGTCGATTATGATTCCTTAGATGGTAATCCAGCCAAAATATTCTTTTTAATAGCTGCCCCAGATGGAGAGAACAATTTACATTTAGAAGTTTTAGCAAGACTTTCAACTATGTTAATGGATGAAAAGTTTAGAAATGCTCTAGAAAATTCAAAAACACCAGAAGAATTTATAAAATTAATTGATGAATTTGAAAACAAAAAGGTTAATAAAGTAAAAGAAGAAAATAAAGATGGATATAGAGTATTAGCAGTAACAGCATGTCCTACCGGAATTGCCCATACTTATATGGCAGCTGAAAGCTTAGAAGAAAAGGCGAAGGAAATGGGAGTTTCAATAAAAGTAGAAACTGATGGTTCAGGTGGAGCTAAAAATGTATTAACTTCTAAGGAAATAGAAGAAGCTGAATGCATTATTATAGCAGCTGATAAAAAAGTTGAAATGGCAAGATTTGATGGAAAGAAAGTAATTCAAACTAAGGTTTCTAATGGAATTCATAAGTCTGAAGAATTAATAAGTAGAGCTACATCAGGAGATGCACCTATTTATCATCATAATGGGTCAAAAAGTTCAGATGAAGAATCTACTGGAGAAAAAGAAGGTATAGGACATCAAATATATAAGCACCTTATGAATGGAGTTTCACATATGCTACCATTTGTTATTGGTGGAGGTATATTAATAGCTCTAGCATTTTTATTTGATGATTATAGCATAGATCCTGCAAACTTTGGTATGAATACACCATTTGCAGCATTCTTGAAAACTGTTGGAGGAACTGCCTTTGACTTTATGTTACCTATATTAGCTGGGTATATTGCAATGAGTATAGGTGATAGACCAGCACTTGCAGTAGGTTTTGTAGGTGGGATGCTTGCTAATAAGGGAGGTTCAGGATTCTTAGGAGCATTACTTGCAGGTTTCATTGCGGGATATTTAATAGTTGGATTAAAGAAGTTATTTGAAAAACTTCCGAATAGTTTTGAAGGTCTAAAGCCAGTACTACTATATCCATTCTTTGGAATATTAATGATTGGTGCAATAATTATGTTTATAATAAATCCTCCAGTAGCAGCCTTAAATAATGGAATTACAAATGTTTTAAATAACATGGGTGAGAGTAGTAGAATATTACTTGGAGCAGTTTTAGGTGGAATGATGGCATTTGATATGGGTGGTCCTTTAAATAAGGCAGCATATGTTTTTGGAACAGCTTCTTTAGCAAATGGACAATTCGAATTTATGGCAGCAGTTATGATTGGTGGAATGGTTCCTCCTTTAGCAATTGCGCTATGTACAACTTTCTTCAAAAATAAGTTCACTAAGAAAGAAAGACAATCAGCATTAACTAACTATATTATGGGATTATCATTTATAACAGAAGGAGCAATACCTTTTGCAGCAGCAGATCCATTAAGAGTTATTCCAGCTTGTGTGGTAGGATCAGCAACTGCAGGTGCGTTATCAATGTTCTTTGGTTGTGCGCTTAGAGCTCCCCATGGTGGTATATTTGTATTACCAGTTATAAGCAATCCTTTAGGATACTTTGTTGCATTAGTTGTTGGTTCATTATTAGGTATGATAGTTTTAGCACTTCTAAAGAAAAGTAAATATTAGTAGTAAAATGAAATCATTTAATGTAAGATTTGAATAATTACTGTTATTTGTAAATTAATTCTTTGAAAAAAGGACAAGGTTGTAATATAATAGAATTATAGGAAGTTTAATATAAATTAAACCAAATTAAACTAAATTTATTTTGTAGGAGTGTGGTATAATGAAGAGTCTAAAAGGTACAAAAACAGCAGAAAATCTTATGAAATCATTCGCAGGTGAATGCCAAGCTAGAACTAGATATACTTATTATTCAAGTGTAGCTAAAAAAGAAGGATTTGTTCAAATTTCAAACATATTTATGGAAACAGCAGAACAAGAAAAAGAACATGCTAAAAGATTTTATAAATTCTTAAAAGATGAATTTGCAGGAGAAGCTATTGAAATCAATGCAGCATATCCAGTAGGGTTATATGAAAGTACTGCAGACAATTTAAGAGCAGCAGCTGCAGGAGAACATGAAGAATGGTCTCACGATTATCCTGAATTTGCTAGAATAGCAAGAGAAGAAGGATTCCCAGCTGTAGCAGCAGCTTATGATAAGATTAGTGAAGTAGAAAACATGCATGAAAGAAGATATAATGCATTATTAAAGAATGTAGAAAATGGAACAGTATTTAAGAGAGAAGAAGTAGTTCTTTGGAAATGTGGAAATTGTGGATTTATTTTCGAAGGAAAAGAAGCTCCAGAATTATGTCCAGCATGCTTACATCCAAAAGCTTACTTTGAAGTATGTACTGAAGCATATTAATAGTTCTAAGAACCTGAAAGTTTTACTTTCGGGTTCTTTTAATTTTTATAATTAATATATAATAACAATACATATAGATTAATAAGTTATTTAAGAGATATAATTAATGTAATGCTAGAAACACATAAAGGGGTATTATTATGTTTAAGTCTTTGAAAAAAAAGTTCACAGGGATATATCTTGCTTTAGTATTACTTATTATATTAGTAGGAGCAGCATCCACTGTAAGTACAAATTCAATAAGAAATTATATAAATGGATTTATAAGTAATAACTATATGAGCATTGATTCTGTAAATAATATGATAAATGCTATTAATAATCAAGATAAAGCCATCTTAATTTATCTTCAAGGAAATAAGGAAGAAGCATTAAATTTATTTCATAAAAATGATGATGAATTTTATAAATGGTTTTATATTGAGAAGGGAAATGTTACAGAAGAAGGAGAACTTGATGTTGTAGATGAAATAAATAATCAATATATTGAATTTGGAAAATTATTTTCATCTCTTCAGGATATAAGTAATGGTAGTAATCATGAAGAAATAGTAGAGTATTATTATGATAAGATAGTACCTCAAATTGATACTATTAATACTTCCCTGGAGAAATTATCAGACATAAATGAAGAAATTCTATTTAGTAAAAAGGAAAGTTTAAGAAGTATGGCTCAAACATCTATTTTTATAATAGGTTTTATGGCATTAATAGTTTCAGTGCTGGGAGGATCTATTGCTATGTTTCTAACTAATAGGTTCTTTAATCCTATTAATTTATTGTTAGATGCAATTAAGTCAGCTAAAGAAGGTAATTTAAATAAGAAGGCTCCTATAGTATATAATGATGAAATAGGTGAGTTAGCATTAGAATTTAATAATATGGTAAATAGATTATATCAGTTTGAGATCGAATCTAAGGGAAGTCTACAAGCTGAGAAGGACAAGTCGATAAATATAATAAAAAGTATATCTGATCCAATAGTATTATTAGATAATAATTTTAAAATAAAGTTTATTAATGATAAAGGTAAAAAGTTTTTTCACATTTATAGTGATAGCTATAAGGATAGAAGTTTCTTAGAGGTTATTCCTATCCCAGAGGCCTTTAAATTTATAAAGGAAAGTTTAGGTGAGGATAATAAAAGAAAAATCATTGAAGTTACTAAAAATAATAAGAAGTATTTCTTTAATTTAACTATTAATGCTATAAAAATAAGCGGAGAAGATGTACAAGAAGTATCTGTTTTATTTAAAGATGTTACAGATTTAAAGGAACTTGAAGCAGTAAAGACAGAGTTTATTGGAGCTGTTTCTCATGAGTTAAAAACTCCTCTTACATCAATAATGATGGGAATTGGATTAATAAATAATAAAAATATAGGCGATTTAAATAATAAGCAAAAAGAAATAGTTAAAACAATTGGAGAAGATGTTCAAAACTTAAATGAGTTAGTATCAAACTTATTAAAGATATCTGAGATCCAAGCAAATAAATATAGTTTTAATATTAAGGAAAATGATATTAATAAGTTACTTGGAGAAGTTATTTCAAGCTTTCTTAATCAAGCAGAGGAAAAAAGTATTGAACTAAAGCTAGATATTAAAGAGGAACTTCCATTGGTAATGATAGATAGAGAAAAAATAAAATGGGTTCTTAATAATTTAATATCTAATGCAATAAGGTACACAGAAGTAGGGGAAGTAATACTTACTTCTTATAGAAAGCTAGATAAAATATATATAGAAGTAACTGATACAGGAAGAGGAATTCCTAAAAATTATTTAACTAAGATATTTGAAAAATTTGTTAGAGTTGAAGAATTTGAAATTCCTGAAGAAAGTACGGGGCTGGGGCTATCTATTGCTAAAGATATAGTTGAAATTAATGGTGGAGAAATATGGTGTGAAAGTGAAGTGGGGATTGGAAGTAAATTTATATTTACTATACCTATTTCTATAGATAATAACTAGGAGATGAAAAAGATGAAGAGAATATTAGTTGTTGATGATACTAAGAATATTAGAGTGTTACTAAGTACATGCCTTGAACTTAGGGGGTATGATGTTATAACTGCAGATAATGGTGGAGAAGCTCTTGAAATTATTAATGATAAGAATCAAAAAATAGATTTGATATTTTTAGATATAAGAATGCCAGGATTAAGTGGAACAGAAATACTTAAGAATATAAAATATATTAGAAATAACTGTCCAGTAGTGATTATGACTGCATTTGCAACAGTTAAAAATGCAGTGGAATGTACTAAGCTCGGAGCTTTAATATATCTTCAAAAACCATTTTCACCTGAAAGAATAAACTTAGTATTAGATGAAATTGAAAATAAGAAGAAAATAGGAAGTATAGATGAAGATATAGATGTGTTACTAGATGAGGTAAGGGATTTCTTAGATAAGAAAGAGAACACTAATGAGGCATTTAATTTATTAAAAAAGGCTCTTAGTATAAATCCATATTATAAGGAAACTTATTTGCTAATAAGCAAATTAAATGAGAAAATAGGAAATGAAGAGGAAATGATTAGATTTAGAGAGATATATAAACTTTTTAAATAAAATGCGAATAAAACATAATGATATGTAGAAAATTTGAACAAATAGTCTGAAAAATTCATATATAGTATATTTTAAATTAATTATAACTAATATATAATTATAGTATAGTAAAATTTTATGATAATAGGAGATTATGAAATATGTTTTTAAAAGAATTAAATAAGGATGAGGCAAATGCTTTTTTAAATTTAGTATCAATATTTGCAAGAATTGATAATGAATTTGCAAAAGAAGAAAAAGCTCTTTTAGATGAGTATAAAGAAGAGTTAGGATTGGTGGATTCTGGAATTAAGGAAATGGTATATGAAGATATTATTGAAAGTTTAAAATCTTCAAGTGATAGGGCAAAGAGAATAATTTATTTTGAATTAGTAGGATTAGCTTTAGTAGATGGGGAGTATGAAGATGAAGAAGTTGATTTCTTAGAAAAAATAGCAGCTGAGTTTAGTATTCCTAGAGCTAAGAGGATTGCAATAGCTAACTATTTCTATAACTTTACAGATGTTTATAACTTTACTACAGTTGATGCGGAAAATAATATTGAACTTTTAAAGGAACAAGCAGAAATAATTTTATAATTCTATAAATAAAATAGGAGTACTAAGTATTTCTATTTTTTTATATATTCAAGTGTTATAATAGGTAAACTTAAGAACATTAAAGCTTTTGTGGAATTTAATAAAGATGATTTGTGGGTAGAGGAATTTGCTTTTGAATTTTTCACTAATATGATTATTTAAGAATAAATAAAGTGAATTAAAGAATTTTAATTGAGCAAAATAACACTATAAACTTTAGGAGGTGTTATTTTGAATAATCAGAATGATAATATGATTGGAGGACTACCTGCAAATATTAATAAAGAGGTACCTACAGCTAAAGACAATGCAAATTCAATAAAGGCCTTAATTAAAAAATCAGGTGAAGTAGTTGGCTATGAGCTAAATAGTGGTGAGAGAGTATCTAAAGAAGAAGGCGTGAAAATGGCTAGGGAAGGGAATATCTCTGGAGTTGCTATTGGAGTATCAAAAAAAGGTGAAGAATACTTAAGAAGTCTTCCTGATCAAAGTGAAAACAACAATTTAAGTTCTCTGCCAACTGTGGAATAAGCATAAAATTATATATGAGTACTAAAGAGATTATAAATCATTTTTAGTGCTCTTTTTTATTTGATGCAATGCTTTAAATTTTAGTAAGTCTTCATAAATAGTTTACTTTTTATCTATCATTGTTTTATTGAAAGTTATTAATTTATTATGTAGAATTGAATTGGATTAAGGAACTATTTAAAGATAAGGGAGATAAAAATAAATTATGATATTACTATTATTAGCATTATCAGCATTTGCATCTTTTAAATTAGCAGAAGAAAAGGGTCAAAATAAGATTATATGGACAGTTGTAACAGCAGTTGCAGGGCCAACTACATTGGCAGTTCAATATTTACTATCATGCTATAAAGATAAATATGCAGTAAAATAATATTAATAGGGGCTGTTGCAAAAACAGCCCCTATTATTCATTCTTAATTTTTTATCCTGAGATAGCACCTTCAGATAAGTTTAAATCCCCATTTACAGTTTTAACATTAACTTTACCATTTCCATTACCAAATTTCATGGTATTAGCAGTGTTTAGATAATCTGAATCATCCTCATAAGACTCAATATATAAGCTTCCATTTATAGTCGAATAAGATAATGTTAAGTTGGAGTCTTTATGTATTGATAGATTAATGCTTCCTGAAGTAGAGTTTATATTTAAATTACTTGGGTTACTAGATATTAATGTATAAATGGAACCATTTATAGTGGAAATAGTACCATTAGTAAAATTATCTGTAGAGGATATACTTCCATCAGTAGTATTTAGTATTAAATTTTTAGCATTAAGTCCATTAGTTACTATACTTCCGTTAGTAGTGGAAATGTTAGTTGCTTCTGATGTTAAATTATTTATTGATACATCTGAATTAGTAGTTTTAATATTTAAGTTTTTCAGGATTAAATTACTTAATTCTATATTACCATTAGAAGTATTAATATTTATATTATTTGAATATGAATAAGGTACCTTTATTAAAAAGCTAATATTATTTCTATATTCATTTATTGATGATATATTTTGTGAAGGGGTAACTACTAATGTTTTATTATCTACTGAATTTGAAAGTAATTCAATCTGTTTATTTTGAGCTGAAGATGGATTATGCTTTGAATAAATTGAAATACTTAAGTTATCACCTGGATATGTTTGTACAACAGTAGGATAATTATTAAAGTCTATATTAGTATTATCTATATCCTTTAAATCAATTGACTTTGAATAAACTTCATCACCACTTAAATCATTAAAGTCTTTACTCCAATATAAAGCATTGTTGTAATACTGACTGATATTGAAATAATTATCTACTTTAAAATCACTATAATAAAGCTGAATAAAAGCAGTAGTAAAACAAATAATTGATGAAAGTAAGAGAAAAGCCATAAATATTTTCATTTTACTGCTAATTATTTTTTTGTTTTCCATTATCTTTCCCCCTTTATTTTTCTAGACGACCAATTAAAGAATTTTTTACTCCAATGTATTAATAGTTTTATAAAGTAATATAACAATAGTACTGAAAAGATAAATAAAAATATACTACCTAAAACTGAGAATGCTAATACTGAATTAGGGAAGTCCACAATAAATTCAGGTAAGATTGTTAATCCAATTCCATGTACAACTTTTCCTATTAGAGTTATAGTCCCAGCTACTGATAATGAAAAAGATGAAACTATTACAGCTAAAAATATACTTCCAATAACGCCAGCAATTCCTAAAATAGAAGGTCCTAATAATATAAATGAAAGAGCAATGATAAGTAAGGAAAATATTAAATTACTAGAATGATTATTCTTTTTCTTATAAATGTAAGAGTTCTTTTCATAATTATTCTTTGATTTAAAGTTTCTACTAACTTGTTGATTATCACTAGAATCACTTACTACTATTGAGGGGCTAAGTATAGGATTTTCTTTATTGTACCTATACTTCCTTACAACATCATAAGGATCACCTAATTCATTAACAATTTCATCATAGTTTTTTCCTTGTTCTGTGGCTAAATCAAAGTAGTCTTTATAATAAAATAATATATCGCTAAGCTCTCCCTCAGGAAAGTCATTCAAACCATTTTTGAGTATTCCTAAAAATTCTTCTTTACTCATAATATTCTCCTTTATATTTAAGATTAATTATTTTAAAATTCAATTATGTTGACTTAAGTATAAAAAATACTAGCTATCAATACAATAGATTGAAACATCCTTTAAGGAAATTTTAAGGTGTAGATAAGTAAAAGTTAAGAAGTGAATTATGTTAAAATTGTGGAAAGTTATCCACAAAATGTGGACAACTATTAAAAATTGTTGAAAACTTTAAAAAAGATATTGACACAATATATATGGAGTGAATATATGTTTGTAACAATATGATGATATATAAGGAAAAATATAAGTATGTGTAATAATATAGAAAGTAAGAAAAATACAATTTAAAAGTTGTTTATAAAGTTATGCACAGTTTGGACAAAATGTGGATAAAATATGTGGATAATGTTACAATAATACCAGGAATAAAGAAAAAACCATATGTTTTAAGAATTAACCTGTGGAAAACTTTAATATAAGTGGTGGATAAATTTGAAAAATTTGTTGAATAATTAGGTTGTTTTATAGAGATAAGGAGAAATTATGGAATTTGATAAGAAAATTTATGAAGGAATATTTATAGAAAGGCCAAATAGGTTTAATGCAAAGGTATTATTAAATGGAGAAGAGTTAACAGTACATGTACCTAACACAGGTAGATGTAGAGAAATATTAAAAGAAGGAACTAAGATATTTTTAAGAGAAGAGTTAAATCCTACAAGAAAGACTAAATATGATTTAATTGCAGCTATGAAAGGTGATATGTTAATAAATATAGATTCCCAAATACCTAATAAAGTAGTTAACGAAGCGTTATTAAATAGAAAAATTGATACTTTACATAAATATAGTAAAATTAATAGAGAGAAAACTTATGGAAAAAGTAGATTTGATTTTAAGTTATCCACAGAAGATGAAAAAGAAAATTATTTTTTAGAAGTTAAGGGAGTAACATTAGAAGACAATGGACACTGCATGTTTCCTGATGCACCTACTGAAAGAGGGGCAAGGCATATATTAGAATTAATAGAAGCCAAAAAGGAAGGATACGGTGCTGGAATACTTTTTTTAGTACAATTAGATAATGTAGAGACATTTTCTCCTAATGATGAACGAGACCCAGAGTTCGGAAGAGCATTAAGATTAGCAAGAGAAAATGGTGTTGATATTATGGTTTATAATTGTAAGGTAGATAAAAACATGATTGAAATTAACAAAAAAATTGATATAATATTGTAATTAACCTAGTTTTTGCTAAGTAAGAGGTGAAGTATGAAGTATAAATTTTGTCCTATATGCGGAAGAGGGCTAGAGGAGAAGTATAGCTGGGATGAGGGTGGAGTACCTTATTGTTCCCATGATGATATGATGTTTTTTGATATACCTAAACCATGTATTATGGTAGCAGTTATTAAAGAAGATGAAATTTTATTATTAAAACAAAGCTATATATATGAAAATTCTAAGGTTCTTCTAACGGGGTATGTAGGTAATAATGAAACAGCTGAAGAGGCTGTATATAGAGAAGTTAAAGAAGAGGCTGGAATAGATATTAAAAACATAGAGTATCTTGGATCTGATTATGTAAAAGATAAGGAGATACTAATGATTACTTTTATGGCTGAATACGTTAGTGGTGAAATTCAAAAGTCCTGCGAAGTTGAAGGTATGGGGTGGACCAAGCTATCAAATGCATTAGAAGAAATGAAAGAAGATGTTATTGGTACAAAAGTAGTTAAAAATGCATTGAAAAAAATATTAGAAAATCAATAATAGAGAGTTTTGAAATGTGGAGCATTTTAAAATGAAAAAATTAAAGAATGAAAAATATATTAATAAATAGAGGAGGTTTTGCAATACAAAACCTCCTTTATTTTTCATTTTTTCATTGTGCGTTAGCACTTTTACGAGCCTTAGAACTTCTTTTTACAGCCATTTGTCTTATGGAGCATATTATATTTATATTTGCGGTTTTATTCGCATTTTAATTTACTTGTCCATTTTTCTTGAAGGCTTTTAGAACTGGTACCAAGAGCATTGCTACAAACCCTGCACCTAAGCCATTATTGTATAGATTTAATCCACCATGAAGATATCCAATGTTACTAACCATATTTACGTGGAGGACACCAGCTAATATTCCTGCTATCCAGCCGAATTTTCCTGCAATAGGAGCAAGGGCTGTTGAGAATAGTATTGCTAATATTAAGGATGGAGAATTTATAGGATTAGTATTAATATAGGCCCCTATTAAAGCCCCTGCAATAACTGGGATAACGTTAAGTAAATGTTTACCAAAGGCTCCAAAACCAATAATGGTGAAAATCCCAGAGATAGTTGGTCCATTTAAGTCTCCATTAACAATTAACACTAAGGTTGTGGATACTAAACCTAGGATTCCCATGTTGAAGTAAGCAGTTCGGCCAAAGTCTTGGTAGAAATCACTAGGCAAAATGCCTGATTTCTTAAAAATATTCTTTATATCTTTAATTAGATTTTTATTTTTGTATAAACCAATAATAATTAAGAATAGTGATGTGGTAAATAATATTATAGAAAATATATGATTTGAACCTACATTCCATATTAATCTTGATGGAAATTCTATGCCTAAAGCTCGTAAGATTGCCATTAATAGAGTAGCAAATAATCCAGCTGCAAATCCTACGTTATATAGGTTGTACCCGTTGTGAGAATTAAAACAATGATTAGCTATAGGGGGCAATATAAAACCTGTAAATATTCCAAGGGAGAAGCCAAGAATTACTCCAGAATAACTAGGAAAATGACCTGTATAGCTAAATTGACTTACTGTAGGTGCAAGGGTGGTTGAAAGAAGTGCTGTTAATACATACTTTGAAAAAGGTTCTTTTTTATATTTTGAATATAAATAGACGCCAATCATAATAGGCCAAATATTCAGTATATTTTTCCCGAAGAAAGCAAATCCTTTTATTAGCCAGATTGACATTATAATAGCGCCATTTGGTTTAACTTTTAAAAGAATTAATATAATCATAGGAATAAAGCTTGTCAGACTAGAATTAATTAGGGCAGCACCAATACCACCAAGCTCAACATAATCAGTAATAAGAATATCTGGGCTTTTGAGTATAGTTATTAGTCCAGATAAAATCTTGCTTGGAGAATCTAAGATAAAAGCAGATAATAAAAAAAACAAATTAATTATAGAAATTACTACGTAGGGGAGATAAAATCGCCTCTCTTTAATAAAAATCACCTCTCAATAAAAATTAGTATATAAGCTTTTAAAATCAGTCTCTCTTTAATTAAATTAGCTTTTATACTATAATGTGTGAGTAACAGGACAGTTTTTAATTTATATAAGAAATTAAATAACTAGGTATTTAATTTTAGTATTCTACTTTATATTATATTAACTAAAGCTTTTTAATATCATAATGATATACATTATTAATTGGAAAAAATTTTTTTGAAAATTGTATTGATTATACTAGTACAATTTTATAAAATAATTTAGTTATGTATACCTTAAAGAAATATAAAAGTAGTATAATATTATTATAATTAAAAAATCAGAATTTATAAAGATAAATAGGAGGAGTTTTATATGGATGGAAAGAGAATTAAACAAGTACCAGAGATAAAAGGCACATTAAGAAGCCATGTAATTGAAGTGCCTTCTTGTATTAGAGAGTGTAGTGGAATTAAAATTTTTGGTAAGAGAATTAAATCTATATTATTCACTACAGATGTAGCAATTATAAAAAATACAAATGCTGATGCTATTATAGCAGTGTATCCCTTTACTCCTCAACCAATTATAACTCAAGCTTTAGTTATGGCTGCAGATGTACCAGTATTTTGTGGAGTAGGTGGTGGAATCACTCAAGGAAAAAGAGTAGTTAACTTAGCCTTAGATGCAGAATTTAAAGGAGCCATGGGAGTAGTGGTAAATGCACCTACATCAAATGAAATAATAGAAAATGTTAGAGAAGTAATAGATATACCTGTAATAGTTACAATAGTATCTGAATGTGAAAACATTTCAGAAAGAATTGCAGCTGGAGCTACTATACTTAATGTATCAGGTGGTAAACATACACCTGCAATAGTAAGAAAGATAAGAGAAGAGTTTCCTACCTTCCCTATTATTGCAACTGGAGGTCCAACTCAAGAAAGTATAATGAGAACTATTGAAGCAGGAGCTAATGCTATCACTTATACACCACCACTATCAGGAGATATTATGGGTGATTTAATGGATAAATATAGAGGGGAAAATTAGAAAATAAATTTTTATAATTATAGAATAATTCTGAAAATGGTGTATAATAATATATATATAATTAAACTTTTAAGTTAAGATACCACTATGGAATTCCATAGTGGTTTTATTGTATAAGTTGTAAAAAAGATTATATATTTTATTAGAATATATTTCGTGCTAAAAGCAGTTAAGATATGAATTTATATTAAATACTTTTATATAAAATAAAAAATTGGAGGTTGTTTTATGAAGTTATTTGGGGCGAGCAAGATAGAAGGAAGTGATTTGTATATTGGAGGGGTCAAGGCTACTAGCCTTGCCAAGGAGTTTGGAACTCCATTATATGTCATGGATGAACAACTTTTGTTAGATAATTGCAGGGGCTATATAAATGCATTTAGGGCTAAAGAAGAAAAAAATAGAGTTGCTTTTGCGGGAAAGGCTTTTTTAACTGTAGAAATGTGTAAACTTATTGATAGAGAAGGTTTATACTTAGATGTAGTTTCAGGTGGAGAGCTATATACTGCATATAAGGCTAATTTCCCTATGGATAAGATATATTTTCATGGAAATAACAAAACATTAGATGAAATAGAATTAGGAATTAAATTAGGAATAGGAAGATTTGTTGTAGATAATTTATGGGAAATGTCTAAGATAAATGAAGTGGCAGAAAAATATAATAAGAAGCAAGATATATATTTAAGATTAACACCTGGAATAGAAGCTCATACTCATGATTATATAAAGACAGGTCAAATTGATTCTAAGTTTGGATTTGCGCCTGTTGGAAACATAATCTTAGAGGCGGTAAAGCAAGGGTTATCTTTAGAAAGTGTTAATTTGGTGGGATTACACTGCCATATAGGATCTCAAATATTTGAAACAGAACCTTTTAGAGATGCTGCAGAAGTTATGTTAAAGTTTATAAACGAAATAAAGCAAGAAACTGGACATTTAATAGAAGAATTAGATTTAGGTGGTGGCTTTGGAATATATTATTCTGAAGGAGATAAGCCAAAGTCAATTGAAGATTATTGTAATGTTATTTTAGATAGAGTTGATGAAGTTTGCAGGGAATTAAATTTAAAAAGACCTATATTAACAATTGAACCAGGTAGATCTATAGTAGCAAATTCAGGAACAACTTTATATACAGTAGGATCAATTAAAGAAATACCAGAAATAAGAAAGTATGTAGCTGTAGATGGTGGTATGACTGATAATATAAGACCTGCTCTTTATGGTGCAAAGTATGAAGCCTTTATAGCAAACAAAGCAGATTCACCTGCTAATGACAAGGTTACAGTAGCAGGAAAATGCTGTGAGTCTGGAGATATATTAATTAATGATATAGAAATTCAGAAAGCAGAAGGTGGAGATATATTAGCTGTTTTATCTACAGGAGCTTATGGATTCTCAATGGCAAGTGGATATAATAGAATATTAAAGCCAGCTGTAGTCTTTGTTAGAAATGGAGAAGCAAGAATAGTTTCTAAGAGACAAACTTACGAAGATTTAGTAAAAGACGAGATTTAGAATGCATAATTGATGAAGAACTCCCCAGGAGGATTAGAATTGATAATGTGTAATTAATGAAAAAACTCCACAGGAGTTTTAGAAATTAAATTTAATTTAAGTAATTCCGAAGGAATTACATCCACAATTGTTAACTGTTAATTGTTAATTATTAATTGCTAAAGGGTTGTTGTTTTGCGACAACTCTTTTTTATTTATAAATTATGAATCATATATAAGTTGCAATAGTTTTTTTATATTCTATTAAGTTCCTTAATATGTAAGATAGTTCAATTAGGCAATTATACAATCAACTTATATAATAGTATTTTAATTTTTAGTCTATTTAAAATTATTGTAAATATGTTATACTATAATATAAGCTAAAAAAAGAGAGGTGATTATTGGTATTGGGATGAAAAAGGTGTTTTATACAGTAGATAGAATAGAAGGTAGTTATGCAGTATTAGAAGATAACGAAGAGAATATAATTAACGTAGAGATTATAAATGTAAAAGGTGATTTAAAAGAGGGTAAGGTTCTTTATAAAAAGGATGACCTATATTTTATAGATGAAGAAGAGACTAAAAAAAGAAATGAAGAAATAAATAATTTATTGAAAGGATTGTGGGAGGATTAATGGAAATTGATGAAAAAGAAGAAGTAACTAAAAAAAGTTTTATTAGTGAATGGGGAATTCCAATAATTTCTGCAATTATAATAGCATTTCTTATAAATAAATTTTTATTATTTAAAGTTATAATTCCATCAGAATCTATGGTACCTACGTTAAATGTTGATGATAGGCTATTTGTAACAAGAGTTTATGACTTAGATAATTTAAAAAGAGGAGATATTGTAGTATTTTATTCAGAAGAGCTTCAAGCAGATTTAATAAAGAGATTAATAGGTCTACCTGGAGATAAGATTAAAATTGAAAATGGAATAGTTTCAGTTAATGGAGAAGTTTTAAAAGAAGATTATATAGGAACAGCAGATAATTTTAATGGGGAATATGAAGTTCCAGAAAGTAAATATTTCTTCTTAGGGGATAATAGGCTTTGGTCAAAGGATTCAAGATATTGGATTAACCCTTATATCGATGGAGAAGATATAAGTGGAAAAGCTCAAATAAAAGTATATCCTTTTAGTGAAATAGGAAGGATAAAGTAGAGAATATAGAAAGGAAGAAATATGAATAACAAAAATACTGAAGAAAATAACAATAACGGAAAAAAGCAAAATAGTAGTATGTTGTATATAATTTTAGCGTTTTTATTTTTATATGCATTTACTTCAACTAAGAATTTTATGACAACAGATGAAATAACGTATAATAAATTTCTTTCTATGATACAAGAAGATCAAGTAGAAAGTGTAATTATATCATCAGGGGAAATAAAAATTTTACCTAAAGAAGATGAGGATGAAAAATCAAATAGAAGGAAATTACTATATACAGGTAATGTGGAAGATCCTAATTTAATAAATTTACTAAATGAAGCAGGGGTAGATTATAAGGCAGAACCAATTCAAAGTAACTTTATGTCTGATTTTATTTTTAATTGGGTCATAATGCCTTTAATATTATTTAGTATTTTTAGATTTGTATTTGGAAGACTTGGAAAGAAAATGAGCATGGGTGGACCTATGATGGGCATGGGAAAAAGCAATGCTAAGGTCTATAAGGAAAATGATATAAAAATTACATTTAATGATGTTGCAGGTCAAGATGAGGCTAAAGAGTCATTAAAGGAGATAATAGATTATTTAAATCATGCAGAAAAATACATAGATATAGGAGCAAAGTTACCTAAGGGTGCCTTATTAGTTGGGCCTCCTGGAACAGGAAAGACTTTACTTGCAAAAGCAGTTGCAGGGGAAGCTAATGTACCATTTTTATCAATTTCAGGTTCAAACTTTGTTGAAATGTTTGCTGGAATGGGAGCAGCTAAGGTTAGAGATTTATTCCAAGAAGCAGAAAAAAATGCTCCTTGTATAATATTTATAGACGAAGTAGATTCTATAGGTAAAAGTAGAGATTCTCAGCTTCAAACTAATGATGAAAGAGAACAAACTTTAAATCAATTATTAACTCAAATGGATGGTTTTGATTCTACAAAGGCTATAGTAGTTTTAGCTGCAACTAATAGACCAGAAATATTAGATAAGGCATTGTTAAGACCAGGTAGATTTGATAGAAGAGTAATAGTAGATAGACCAGATTTAAAGGGAAGAATAGATATACTAAAAGTACACTCTAAGGGAGTAAAGCTTGGTGATGATGTAAGTCTAGAGGAAATTGCAAAGAGTACTCCTGGTGCTGTAGGTGCAGATTTAGCTAATATAGTTAATGAAGGTGCCTTAGCTGCTGTTAAAAATGGCAGAGAATTTGTAATGCAAGAAGATTTAAGAGAAGCTGTTGAAGTAATAATTGCAGGTAAAGAAAAGAAGGATAGAATATTATCTACTTTAGAAAAGAGAATAGTTGCTTTCCATGAAGTTGGGCATGCCCTTGTAGCAGCTCTTTTAGATAATACTGATCCTGTTCATAAAATAACTATAGTTCCAAGAACTATGGGAGCTTTAGGATATACAATGCAACTTCCTGAAGAAGAAAAATATTTAGTTTCTAAGGAAGAACTAACTAATCAAATAATGGTTATGTTAGGTGGTAGATCAGCAGAGGAAGAAGTATTTAACTTAGTTTCAACTGGTGCATCTAATGATATAGAAAGAGCTACTCAAACTGCTAGAAGCATGGTAACAATCTATGGTATGACAGATAAGTTTGATATGATGGCTTTAGAGTCAGTACAAAATAGATATTTAGATGGAAGAGCAGTTAGAGAATGTAGTGATCAAACATCTACATTAATAGATGAAGAGATTCTTAGCATAATTAGAACTTGTCATGAAAATACTAGAAAGCTTTTAAGAGAAAATAGGGATTTATTAGATAAAATCTCTGAATACCTATTAGAAAAAGAAACAATTTTTGGTGATGAGTTTATGGAATTTGTATTTGAAAAATATCCGGAGCTTAGACTGAAAAAAGGTAAAAGAGTAGATTCTGATAAGGATAAAAAAGAAGAGGATATTATAGAAGTCTAAAATTTAAAAGTTAGTCAATACTAAGAGAGAGTGTGCATAATTTTGCTACACTCTTTCTTTGGTAAATAGATAAGGGGGATAGAACCTTGGATAGAATAGAATTATTAATGGAAGAAGAAAATTTACAAAAGACTTTAGATATATTAAATCAGGAAACTTTAAATTATATAGAAAAGAGAAAAGCTATAGCTGATTATATATTAGATTATAGAAAGAAATATATTGAAGAATATAGAGATGATGAAGATAAGCTTATAGAGTATTTTGATCACGAAAGATATATTAAAGAAGAAAGTTATAAAACTATTGATAGAAAGCTGGGAGAATTTGTTAAGCTTAAAGAATCACCTTACTTTGGTAAGGTAAACTTTATTGATGATGATATAGCTGAAAGTTTATATATAGGTAGATATGGATTAACACCTGAAGGTAGCTATGATCCAGCAGTAGTTGACTGGAGAGCACCAGTAGCTTCATTATTTTATAAGGGAATGTTAGGAAAGACTTCTTATAAAACACCTAATGGAGAGATACCTGTAGATATAATAGGAAGAAGACAGCTAATGGTAAAGAAGGCTAAGCTTGAAGGATTCTTCGACTCAGATATTAATATTCAAGATGAAATATTACAAATGGTATTATCATCTAAATCAGGGGAAAAATTAAAGGATATAGTTAATACTATACAAAAAGAGCAAGATGAAATTATAAGAGCTGATAGAAGTAAGGCGATAGTAGTTAATGGAGTAGCAGGTTCAGGAAAAACAACTATTGCACTTCATAGAATTGCCTACCTTTTATATAATTACAGAAATCAATTAACTGATAAAGTTCTAATTTTAGGTCCTAATGATATTTTCATGGATTATATTTCAGAAGTATTACCTAATTTAGGTGAAACAGCAGTTAAAAATGAAACCTTCTTATCTTTTGCATATAAAGAAATTAACTTGCAAGAGGAAGTTTCAGATATTACATCTTATTTAGAAGAAGTTCTAAAAGGAAATGAAAAGATTATAGATGAAATTAAATATAAATCATCTAATGAATTTATAGAATTCCTAGATAAAAAGGCAAATGAAATAGAAGAATGTTACTTTAACTTAAGACCAGTTAATTTCTTAAATGAAGAAATTGTATCTAGAGAAGAAATTGAAGAGTTATTTAATATTCATTATAAGTATATGCCTATATTTAGAAGAAGCCAAAAGGTAAAAAGAATATTAGTTTCAAAGTTAAAAGATAAAAGAGATGATGCAGTAAGAGCAATAAATTTAAAAGCAAAAGAAGAAAGAGAAGCTTTATCTCCAGAAGATCTTCAAATTGAGGAAAATAACATTGAATTTAGAAGAAGACTTGCTATAAGAGATGTTGTAAGAGAAGTGATGAAGGTTAAATCTCAAATTGAAGAGTGGATAGAAAATGAATCTATAGTTGATATATATAAGAAAGCTTTAGAAATTGATAAGCTATCTTATCTAGATTTAGCTGGTATTTTATATCTAATGATAAAGCTTGATGGTAAGAAATCTAATTATGAAATAAAACATGTAGTTATTGATGAGGCTCAAGATTATAATATGCTTCAATTTATAGTTATAAAAGAACTAACAGGCTGCAGAAGTTATACTATTGTTGGAGATTCAAATCAAAGGTTAGTAAAAGCTGAAGAAGTGCCTGCAATGCTTAGACTTAAAGAAATCTTTGGTGGGTTCTTTGAATTATTTGAACTTAAAAAGAGTTATAGATCTACTTATCAAATAATGGATTATGCAAGTAAGTTATTAGACGAAAATGCAGTAGTTCCATTCGTAAGAAAAGGTGAGTTTGATGTATTAGAAACTACAGTTCCAAAAGATAATATGGAAGAGCTAGTAGATGTTATATTAAACTTATTAGAAGATTACCAAGAAGAAAAGTATGAAAATATAGCTGTTATTACTAAGGATAAGGAAGAGTTAAATAGAATAGCACCTGAAATAAAAAAATATACTAAGATATTAGCATTTAATAATTCAGATATAGTATATAGAGGTGGAAAAGTTATGGTGCCTTCATACTATGCTAAGGGTTTAGAATTTGATGGCGTTATAATTGTAGATTTTGATGAAAATACTGATAATTTAATTAAGTATATTATGAGTACAAGAGCTCTTCATAGATTATCTGTAGTGAAGGTAAGATAATCTTAGAAACTATTAAAATTTGGGCTGCTACACAAATATTGTGTAACAGCCCTCTTTTTATTAGGTGAATTGTTAAGTTAACTATCACTCTGAACTTGATAAATTATTAATAAAGAATAAAAAAGTATTTTCTTTTAAGTCATTAAAACAATAGCAGAAATGATTCTAAATATCTATTTGTAAAAATGCACAAAAAAACTGTCAATTTATTATTCAATATAAGGAAATAAACTAAGATATTATGAAAACAATTGCATATTAGTTATAGAAAGTTATAATTAAATCATGATTGAAAACGATAAACAAGGTAGGTTTATTAAATTATTATGATAAGTAAAAGGAGAGATAAATATGGCAGGTTTAAAATTAAAAGGTATTAAAAAAATATATGATAATGGATTTGAGGCAGTTAAGGATTTTAATTTAGATATTGAAGATAAGGAATTTATAGTTTTTGTTGGACCTTCAGGTTGTGGTAAGTCTACAACTTTAAGAATGATTGCAGGTCTTGAAGAGATATCAGAAGGAGAATTATACATAGGTGATAATCTAGTTAATGATGTGGCACCTAAAGATAGAGATATAGCTATGGTATTCCAAAACTATGCTTTATATCCTCATATGACTGTATTTGAAAATATGGCATTTGGATTAAAATTAAGAAAGCTACCAAAGCAAGAAATAGAAGAAAAAGTTAGAGAAGCAGCTAAGATATTAGATATAGAACATCTTTTAGATAGAAAACCAAAGGCTTTATCTGGAGGACAAAGACAAAGAGTAGCTATGGGAAGAGCTATAGTTAGAAATCCTAAAGTATTCCTAATGGACGAGCCTTTATCAAACCTTGATGCTAAGTTAAGAGTTCAAATGAGAATAGAAATATCTAAGCTATATAATGAATTAAAAACAACATTTATATATGTAACTCATGACCAAACTGAAGCCATGACATTAGGTACAAGAATAGTAGTTATGCAAGATGGAGTGGTACAACAAGTTGCATCTCCTGATGAAATATATAACCATCCTGCAAATCTTTTTGTTGCTGGGTTTATAGGAAGTCCTCAAATGAATATGACTTATGGACAAACATTAGTTAAGGATGGAAAACATTATGTAAAGGTGTTTGATAAGCTTTTAGAAATACCTGAAGATAAGGTTAAAAAGATTAAAGAGAAAAATGCTGAGAATATAGAAGTTATAGTTGGAGTTAGACCAGAAAATATCTATTACACTAAAGAAGAATTAGAAAAGCCAGGAGTAGTAAAAGTTACTGGACAAGTTGATTTAACTGAAAATTTAGGATCAGAAACTTATATTCATATTAAAAAGGATAATGCAAACTTTATTATTAAGTCTAGAACAGCAGCAAATTATGCTATAGGAGATACTATAGAATTTGGATTTGATGCTAGTAAGATTCATATTTTTGATAAAGAAGAACAAAATACTATATTTTAGTGATAATAGGGCTACTGTAAGGTAGCCCTATTTAAATGCAAATTTTTATTATAAATTTCTACTTTATACTATAATCTAAAGCCAATAAGGAATAAAATCCTTATAAGATATAAAGTACTTGGCTTTTAGCAATTCTATATTATCTATTTTTTATCTGAATAATTATTTTCTGCTTGCTTCCAATTAACTACATTCCACCAATTATCTATATAATCCCCTCTTCTATTTTGATATTTTAGATAATAAGCATGTTCCCATACATCTATACCTAATATAGGGGTTAAGCCTTGAGAAATAGGTGAGTCTTGATTAGCTGTAGAAATAATAGATAGTTTTCCATCCTTATCTTTAACAAGGAAAGCCCAACCTGATCCAAAGCGTCCTAAAGCAGCTTCTTTAAATTTAGCCTTGAAATTATCAAAGGATTGGAAATCCTTATTTATTGCCTTTAACAAATCTCCAGCTGGAGTTTGATTTTGTTCAGGAGACATTATTGACCAGAAAAATTCGTGGTTATAAACTCCTCCAGCATTATTTTTTACAGTTTCCCTTATATCTTCAGGAACTGAGTTTAAATCTTTTAGCATTCCTTCTATACCAATCTTATATAGTTCAGGATATTTAGAAATAGCTTTATTAAGATTATCTAAATATGCTTTTTCATGCTTATCATGATGAAGCATCATTGTTTCTTTATCTATATATGGCTCAAGGGCATCATAAGCATAGGGTAATGGCTTAAGTTCAAACTGTGAATCACTTAAGTTACTACTCTTTGCAGAGATAGTAGGGATTAAAGCTATAAAAGTAACTATAGATAAAGTTGCTAATAAAAGTATTGAATATTTTTTCTTCATAAAATACACCTCCTTTATTAGTCTTTACAATTGGAAGAAAATTTATTAATAAATACTAAAAATGTTATAATAAAATAAGTATATAAGTTGTAAGAAAGAATCTACATTATATAAAGTTACTTTCTAAGTTAGAAATATTTTAGATAGATAGGTATCTTAATAACTTATATAAAATTTAAAGGTTTATAATTTCAATTAAGATAATTTAATTAAAAATGCTTTAATCTAAAATTTTATAAGATTATAGATAAAAGTTATCAATTGAATAATAGATTGTTTTTGGAGGAAATTCAGAGATGGATGTAGAAAAATATGTGAAGGATAATTTAATAAGTATAGTTTACTTTAGTGGATCTATTTGTGGAGCATGTGATGTAATTAGAGATAAAGTTAAGAGACTTATTAAAGATTATGAAAAAATTGATTTCTTAGAAATAAATGCAGTTGAAAATAAAGAAATATCAGCAAAGTATGATGTTTTTACATTACCAATATTAATTTTATTTGTAGATGGTAAAGAAGTATTAAGATTTGGAAGATATTTTGACATTTTAGAGTTTAAAAATTCTATAGATAGATATTACAATATGGTTTTTTAAGAATTCCTTAAGAATTTTGATATAAACTTTGTAACTTATTTAATTTAATATCATCAGTATAGGAAGTTACTTGAACTACATTTAAAAACTACAGTTAATAGGGGAGTATATATGAATAATTATAATATCTTAGTGGTAGATGATGATAAGGAAATAACCGAAGCAATAGAAATATATCTTTTAAATGAAGGATATAAGGTATTTGTAGCTTATGATGGAATGGAAGCATTAGCTACTATAAGAAAGGAAGATATCCATTTAGTAATTATGGATATAATGATGCCTAATCTTAATGGTACTAGAGCAACTATGGAAATAAGAAAGGAAAAGGAGATACCAATAATAATGTTATCAGCTAAGTCTGAGGACTCTGATATTATACTAGGACTAAATTTAGGGGCAGATGATTATTTAACAAAGCCTTTTAATCCTTTAGAGCTTATTGCTAGAGTAAATTCTCAAATTAGAAGATATACTAGATTCTCATCATTAAATAGCTTAAATAATAATGACAACATAATTACAGTAGGAGCTTTAGAATTAGACAAGGAAAGTAAAAGCGTAACTGTAGATAATAAAGAAGTTAAACTAACTCCATTAGAATTTAAGATCTTAAGCTTATTAATGAGTAATCTAGGTAGGGTATTTTCTATAGAAGAGATCTATGAAAGAGTTTGGAACGAAGCACCTTATAATGTAGACACAGTAACTGTCCATATTAGGAGGATAAGGGAAAAGATAGAGGTAGACCCTAGAAATCCTCAATATTTAAAGGTGGTGTGGGGAATTGGATACAAAGTCGACAAAAAATAAGATTATCAAAGATTTGGGGATAATAGCACTAGTTACTTTAGTTATATGTTTTGCTATTTCATTGAAAAAGACTATTACAGAATATAGTAGGCTAGAAAGAGATTATGGTAGTAGTTATTTAATTGATCATTCGCTAATAAGTAATATTCAGTATTATGACAGTGTAATAGCTGAGTATAGTAAAAATTATAAGGATATTGATGGAAATAAGAAAGAAGATGTCTATAAAAAGCAAGTAGAAGAATATAAAAGAAGACAGGAAGAAGAGGTGAAATTATCAGAAAAAAGTATAAGAGAAGATGGAAAAGCAGATAACTTACCAGAAGAAGAAATAAATAAGCTCATAGAGGAAGCAAAGAAAATAATATTAAGTGATGAAAGCTATGTAGATGATTTATTTTATAGCGCTAAAAATAATTTTCAATATTTATTAAGTAATAATATAAATTTAGAGTTTTTCTTTAAAGATAGTAGTGGAGATATAATAACTAATATCAATGATAATGATATTGAAAATAAAATAAATAGTGAAGAGTTTATAAAGGATAATAAGTATTATTATGTTTATTTCCCAGCTGAAGATCCTAGTGTAAATAAGGAGAAGTATTCTAGTGGATTAGAAAAATTATATAATTCACTGAATTATAGTGACAAGGAAACACTTAGGTTTTATAGATTTCCTAAGAAGCCTGTAAAAGGAGATTATTTATACGATGTATGGGAACAGAGAGATGTGGCAGTTAAATCACTGTATAAAAACGGATTGAAATCATCAGTATATGCAATACTTACATTGGCTATAGTATATATTCTTTATAAAAAAAGAAAAGATAGTGAAATGACTATAATAGAAAAGCTATATATTAAAGTTCCTATAGATATTAGAGCAATAATTTTTATTCACAGTATAAACTCTATAAAAAATCTAATTTTCAATATAATTCCATATTTTAGTTTTGATGAATATAGTGTTAATGGCATTATCTATGTTATACCATTAATAGTTTTAGATTTTTATTTAATTAAAGATGTAATTTTAATATTAGAAGGAAGAAGACAATTAGGTAAAATATTTATTTTTAAGATATATAAATTAATAAAGAATAATACTAAGAGTACAAACTTTATAAAAAGTAACAAATTTAAAATATCTTTTATTGTTATAATGTCTATACTTGCATTGATTTCATTATGGGTATATAAAAATTCATGGTGGTATATGTATGAAATTGCTGCTGGTATATTTTTAGCTTTTTATACAATAGTGACAGTGATTATTTTTATAGTATTCATTCTTGATGCCAGTAAGCTGGATTTGAAAGTTCTTGAGATATCTAAGGGAAATTATAATAATAAGAATGAAAGTAAGACAGTAATGTTAAAAAGTATAGAAAATAATCTTATTACTATAGAAGATGGGTTAAAAGATGCTATAGAAAAGGCTGTTGTTAGTGAGAAGATGAAGAGTGAATTAATTACTAATGTTTCTCATGATTTAAAAACACCACTAACTTCAATAATTAATTATATTGATTTACTTAAAGAAGATGTAAGCGATGAAAAGAAAGCTAGATATATTGAAGTTTTAGAGATGAAGGCAAAAAGGCTAAAAGTATTAATAGAAGATTTATTTGAAGCTTCAAAAGCAGCTTCTGGAAATATGAACTTTAAAAAAGAAGATTTAAATATAACTTCTTTATTAAGACAAGTTTTAGGTGAATTAGAAGAAAAGATTTCAAAAGCAGATTTAAATGTAGTAACTAAATGGCCTGAAGAAAAAGTAATGCTATATTTAGATGGAAGAAAAACTTATAGGGTTTATGAAAATTTAGTAAATAATATAATTAAGTACTCCATGAAAAATTCAAGGGTTTATATTGAAATAATAAATGATGAAAACTACGCTACTGTTGTTATGAAAAATATCTCAGCATATCAAATTGATTTTACAACAGAAGAAATAGTTGAAAGATTTAAAAGAGGAGATCAATCAAGAACTACAGAAGGTTCAGGACTAGGTCTTTCAATAGCAAAAAGTATTGTAGAACTTCAAGGCGGGGAATTTAAAATTGAAATAGATGGTGACTTATTTAAGGTAAGCACCAAATTCAAAAAATAAAGATTAGAAATAAAAATAAGAAAACTCAAAATAGAGTTTTCTTATTTTTTTAGCAATTTGGAACAAATTGCAACCTTAATTATCAATTATGAATTATCCATTATTCATTATAAGTTATTCATTATCTGCATTTTCATCTAGTAAATTATCTAAGCCAAGTAAATCTTCATCAGTGTTTTCGTTAAGAGAACTATTATTCTTATATGTAATTTGATTTATAGCTTGATAGATTTTTTCTAAAAGATAATTTTCTATTCTTTTAGTTTTGTAGTATTTATTAAAAATTATAAAAGCCCATACACCTATAATAGCAAAGGTCAGCATAAATAAAGCACCAATGCTGTAAAAAACTATTTGAAAAATTTTAACTGCTAAATCCATAAACTCATCCTCCAGAAACACTATATAAAAATATTATAGCACAAATAATATTATTAAGTATAAATTTAAAAAGTCAATTTTTTTATATATGATGATTACTAACTTATCTATGTGGATATAATTTTAAAGGATATTAAATATAAGGAGAAGCATATTATGAAGAAAATTATAACTACTATAGTGTTAGCATTATGCTTAATTCTATTTTTAATAGTATTTATAGATGTTGCAGAACCACAGAAAAAAGAGAGTGGAAAGGACTTTGTCTACTCAATACCAGAAATAAACTATAACCTTAAATCAGTTGGTAGTTTAGATAAGAGGATGCAAGATGTAGTTAATGCAACTAGTAGAGGGCTAGTTGAGTTAAACTCTAATAATGAAATATCACCATCTTTATCTGAGAGTGTTGAAGTTAAAGATGATGGTTTAGAATATGATTTTAAATTGCGTGATGATATATACTGGAGTGATGGTACTAAGATAACTCCTTCAGACATAGCAACATTTTTTAGGGAAATATTAACTGAAGAAGATGAAGAAAATATCTATGCTTTATTAAATGTATATGGAGCTAAGGCGTATAGAGGGGGAAGTGGGTCATTTTCAAAGGATGTAGGAATTAGTTATGGAGAAAATAATATAGTTTTTAGGTTAAACTCTAAGGATGATAAATTTATTGAGGAGCTTACTATGTCCCAATATAGATTAAGAAAGAATGTATTGTTATGGGAAGATATTAATAATAACTATAATTCATTAATATATTCAGGTAATTATACAATTGCTAATATGTCCCTATCTGAAATTAATTTAAAGAAGAATGATTACATAAATTTAAATATTGTAAGTAATATTAAAGTAATAATTGATGAGGGGGAAGAGGTTGCTATGGCAGCCTTTGAGATAGGAGAAAGGGATATAGTTATTAATCCACCTAAGAGTCAGCTTAACAGACTAAATGATGAGGGGAGATTAATAAACTTAAAAGCCAATAAGGCTATGTATCTAGCATTTAATTCCAAGGATGATAGGTTACAACTAGAAGGAAGAAAGGAAATATATAAGCTATTTAATAAAGCTTTTGAAAGTTATCAATTAAATAACAGTTTGTACATGGAGCTAGCTGAAGGGAGCTACTTTAGATCTGATAAAGATGATTTATCAAAATTACAGGCTAGAAAAGTTATGAGTGTAGGTGAAACGGAGTGGGAGAAGCCTGAAATTATACATCTTATAGCAGAAGAAAGTAGCGAAAACAAAGAGATTTCTGAATATTTAGTAAAATGGTTTGAAAATAACACTGATATACAGTTGATTTATGATTTGGTAAAGCTATCTGAATTAGAAAAAATAAATCAAGAAAATTATTATGATATGGCTTTGATTAGTGGAAATCTATCATTAACAGATGAAGTATCAATATATAATGATTTAGTGAAGTTTTTAGATGGAGAAAGAAGAGAAAAGTTTATTTCATTGAAAACTGAAGGTGAAAGACTAGAAAATTTTTTAAGTATTGAGGATGAGTTATTTAATCAATATAAGATATTGCCATTATTTTTCTATAATGATAATGTTGCTGTTAATAAAAAGTTTAAAAATATGAGCTTAGATGGAAATGGAAATATAGACTTTAGTAAAATAGAAAATGGTGCTGTCGCACAATGAAAAATTAAGAATGAATAATGAAAAATTAATGAAAAAACTCCCGAAGGAGTTTTGAAAAGAAATTAATTTTAGTAATTCTGTAAGAATTACATCAATAATTCTTCATTTTTAATTTTTAATTCTTAATTTGGGCTGTTTGTGCAACAGCCCCTTTAAATTTCTTCTGAATTAGATAAATCTTCATTACTTAAATTTTCTTCTTCGATTCTATCATCCTCATTTTCTTGAACTTTAAGTGATGATTCAATATTTATATCAGTATCATTAGAAGAAGATTTTTCTGAACTTCTTAAAGGTGCCTCTAATTTTATTAAACTAACTTCTTTAAGAAAGTCATCTCTAAAAAGAAAAATAATTAATTGATAAATGAATAAGTTTTTAAAGCTATCAAAAGAAGAACTTGAATTAGAAAATGTATTCTTCTTTTTAGAGTAAGATATGTTTCGTCTAAATATAGGAGCAACACCTAAACTAGATGGGGTTGGTGTAGTTGTAGTTCTGAAGAAACCCTCATCAAGCATATCAGATGAACTAAAGGTTAAGCCTCTATATCTTTCAGCTTCATCTAAAGTTGGTGCATCAGGCCAAGAAGTAATTAAACCTGAACCTATAAAGTATTTTTTATATAGTGATGATATCATGGATTTATATTCATTTTCTCTATCATCTTCTTTTGAATAAATATAGATAGCCAAAAAGTAAAATACTATATCAAAACAAGAATATTTTAATTCTTTTTTACTAGTAAGCTTGAGAAATACTTCCTTCTCTTCATCATATAAAGAGGATAATTTACTGTTTATTTCTTTTGATTTATCTTTAAATGTAATTATATTAGTATTTTTATAAGATAAGATTAAATTTATTGAGAAAAGAGATGTATAGTCCAAGGATTCTACGTAATAATCTTTATCATCAAATTTATTAATTAAAAAGTCAGTTAGGTCTATTATAAGTACTTGAGCATCTTTATTTTTTGAATTGCTATAAAACATGTTTATTGCAGTCAAGACTTTACATATTTCTTCAAAGGAAGAGTCGTATATTTTTTCTTTAAACTCAATAAGTGTTTGCAGAATTTCTAATGAGAATTTCTTATAGTCTTCAGATAAATCATCTTCTTCATACATCATTGAATATAAATTATATGAGACCATCATAAAGGCTTGGTCTGAAAATCTAAATTTATTATTTTTATCTACTAAGTTAAAACCCTTATAGTTATTTTCTGATAGGTTTCTTTTTTCAATAAAAACTCCCTCATTACTACGTAAATTTTGAGAATAAAATTTCAATTGATTTTTTGCTAAAGTTTTATAAGCTTTTGAGTATGAATATAATTTCTCATCTATACCTTTAAAACGAGAATAATAAGTAGATAAATTAAGTACACTAGTAGTCAATAAAGCATTAGTTATTGGTGAGATATCTTTTTTAAAGGATTCCTCATCAAAACCATTATAATTTTTACTATGAATATAATTAGGAGAAGATTTTCTATATATACATAGTAGTGGAGAAAAGTTGCTAGATGTGGTAATATCAAAGTTGGATGATAGTTTTTTATAATTTTTAATTGAATCTACTAATCCACATTTTGATTCTAGAACTAAGGTTCTAATGGCTTCTTTTGATAAGTGGAAAAGTTGGCCATTAACCTCTTTATAAGATAATTTATTCATTCTAAAATATGGTCCAATATATCGCAAAATTGTCACCTCTTCATTAATCCTTATATTAATAATATGAGTTTAATGTTAAAATAGTGCATAATTTTTAATAATATTAAGAGTGGAGGCTGAATTATGAGAATAGATGGAAGAAAAAACGATCAAGTAAGAAGTACAAAGATAACTAGAGGGTACACAAAATATGCAGAAGGGTCTGTTTTGATAGAGGTTGGAGATACTAAGGTAATATGTACAGCTTCTATTGAGGATAAAGTACCTCCTTTCCTTAAAGGTCAGGGAGAAGGATGGATTACAGCAGAGTATAATATGCTTCCAAGGTCAACTGGTACTAGAAAAGTTAGGGATATAGCAAAACTTAAGATAGACGGAAGAACTATGGAAATACAAAGATTAATAGGTAGAGCATTAAGATCTGTTATGGACCTAAAGGCATTAGGCGAAAAAACAATTTGGATAGACTGTGATGTTATTCAAGCAGATGGAGGAACTAGAACCACATCTATTACTGGAGCTTTTGTTGCTTTAGTAGATGCAGTGAATAAACTTCATAAGGAAAAACCGTTTAATGTATATCCTATCAGAAAATTTGTTAGTGCCACAAGTGTTGGAGTATTAAATGATGAGAAGATACTTGATCTTTGTTATGAAGAAGACTCTAAAGCAAAGGTAGATATGAATATTATAGCAACTGATGAGGGTGAATTTATAGAAATTCAAGGTACAGGAGAAGAAGCACCTTTTAATAGGGCTGAATTAAATGAATTATTAGATTTAGCTCAAAAAGGAATTAAGCAAATGACACAATTACAAAAGGATGCATTGAAGATGGATGCGTTATGGATAGGTACTGGGGGAAATTAAATATGAAGAGGTTAGTATTAGCAAGCAATAATAAGGGCAAAATAGTAGAAATAAAAAGGCTATTAGAAAAGTTTCCAATTGAAGTATTATCTTTGAAGGACATGGGAATAGATATAGATGTAGAAGAAGATGGCTTAACTTTTGAAGAAAATGCTAAAAAGAAAAGTGTAGAAATTTATAAAGAGCTTATAGGAAGAGGCGAAAAAGATTTTATTGTTATGTCAGATGATTCAGGGTTAGAAGTAGATTACTTAAATGGAGAACCTGGAGTTTTCTCAGCAAGATATGCAGGGGAACATGGAAATGATAAAAAGAACAATGAAAAACTTCTTAATAAGTTAAGTGGAGTAAAAAGAGAAGATAGAAAAGCTAGATTTGTATGTGAGTTAGCTTTAGTAACTGATAAAAATGAATATTTCAATGTAAAGGGATATGTTGATGGAATAATATTAGAAGAGGAATATGGGGAAGGTGGATTTGGATATGATCCGTTATTCTTATATGAACCTTTTAATAAGACTTTGGCTGAAATAAGTATGGAAGAAAAAAATAAGATATCTCATAGGGGAGTAGCACTACAAAAGGCTGCTAAAATATTAGAAGGTTTAATTTAGGAGGCAAAAATGAAAATAGCTGTAATAAGTGATTCTCATTATGATGCTTCATCTATTAAGCTGGTAAAGAAATACCTTTCTGATGTAGATGTATTAATTCACTGTGGAGATGGAGCAGAAGATACGAAGTTATTAGAAAAAGACTTTAATGGTGAAGTATATGCTGTTAGAGGAAATTGCGATATAAGCAATAAATATCCTAATGAAAGGATATTAGACTTTGTTGGAACTAAGATCTTTGTTACTCATGGGCATATGTATAATGTAAAAAGTGAATATAATAGTATTTTCTATAAGGGAAAAGAAGTAGAAGCTGATATAGTACTTTTCGGACATTCTCATAGGGCTATGGTAAGCAATTTAGAAAATATGACATTAATGAATCCTGGAAGTATAGCATTACCTTTTGGTGGTGCTAAGAAAACTATGGGATTTATAGAGTTAACTGAAGGGAAAATGCCCAATATATATTTAATAGAATTAGCTTAATATAAGATGATAACTATAATTGCAATCCATCAATATATTGTTGCTATATTATGGCATTAAATTTATACAAAGTTTTTTAAAAAATATATTGACGGATTGCCATTCCTATTGTAGAATAAACATTGTCGCTGAGAGATGTTAGTGTTTCGGGGTGTGGCGCAGATGGGAGCGCGCGTGGTTTGGGACCATGAGGTCGCAGGTTCAATCCCTGTCACCCCGACCATTTTTAACCTAATATGCGGGTGTAGCTCAATGGTAGAGCCCTTGCCTTCCAAGCAAGTTACGTGAGTTCGATTCTCATCACCCGCTCCATT
>NZ_SRYR01000007.1 GCF_004794105.1 Clostridium sartagoforme | reverse complement strand
TACCATCTTGATTATAAGAATTAGTCTTTCCATATGCACTGTTCTTAACCATAACACCATCTTTAATAACAGCTAATTGAGCACTTGTAAATCCATACTTAACATCATTGTTAATTAAAGTATCAATTAAATCTAAAGTACTTTGATCCATTCCTACAGCTTCAGCACTACCTGAGATAACTTCTGGATATGGTATTTTTATATTAACCTTACCTGTTTCAGGAACAAAGTTTGTTACTTGTATAGTATTTCTATCGTTTACAGAGATATCAGAAAAATCTATTTCATAAGTCTTACCATTGTTTCTGCAAGCTTCTGAAACATCTATCTCATTCCCATTAATAAAAACTCTTACATTTTGTAATCCATCACTACATGTAATATATAATTTTCCTTGACCTTTATATCCTTTAAAGGTATACATATTATTCACTATTAAGGTATCATCTACATAATTTAAGTAGTCTGGAAATGTTATATCTGCTTGTAATCCTGAAGTATTAATATTACCATTCACTTCTGTTACTACACCATTTCGATTTTCCATTGCACTTACCCTTACTGAAGGTGCAACAACCATTGATGATATAAATGTTAGCGCCATAGCTATACAGCACAGCTTCTTCTTAGTTTTCAAATTTACCACCTTACCTCTTAATTATTTATCCCTTTAATCGTTAAAAATATATATTGTTAATTAAGGTTAATTAAGCATTTTTTACATCTGCATCTTTAATTGTAAAGTACGTAATTATAAATCCTGCTACATAGGATATAACAAGCCCAATGAAAAAGTTAAGCATACTTTCTGGTTTCATTATAGGAATAGCTACTAATCCTGATGGTCCCCAAGAATTTGCTAAAACATGTGTAAACATAACATAAGCTCCACCAAATCCAGCTCCTAAACCTGCTGTAATAAATGGTTTAAACATTGGAAGAGTAACTCCATATATTAATGGTTCTCCAACACCTAAGAATCCTGCTGGAAGAGCACCTGTTATTACTTTTTGTAATCTCATATTCTTAACTTTTCTTGCAATAAAGTAAATAGCTATTGCAGCACCAACTTGTCCAGCTCCAGCCATTGCAAGTACTGGGAATAATGAAACTCCACCCATAGCCTCTAATTGAATTGCATAAATTGGAATTAATCCATGATGTAATCCAAGTAAAACCATTGGTAAGAATAATGCTGCTAGTACAAATCCACTAATTACACTTACAACTGGATTAGAAGAATTAATAATTACACTTAATGCAGAAACTAATCCATCAGATAAGAAACCAGCTAATGGCATTATAATAAATACGAAAATTATTCCTGTAATTAATAAAGTTAGTAATGGGGTTAGAATTAAATCTAAAACATCTGGTATTCTCTTACGAATTGCTTTTTCTATTTTAGCAAGGATATATACACCAATAATAACACCTATAATACCGCCTTTTCCTGTTGTTAAAATAGAATTTAGAGGAACTGCTTCATCATAAAGTCCTAACATAGTTGATAATGCTACTATGTTTCCACTTATTGAAATAGCACCAAGCATTCCACCTAATGCTTCTGTTGCACCAAATTGTTTTGCTGAATTAATACCTGTATAAATAGCAAAATATGATAAGAATCCACCTCCAATTAATGAGAACATTAATTGAGTAGCTTTCCAGAATCCTTCTGCTGGAAGTGTTCCTTGTCCTTGTAGTGTAGAAACTAAACTTCCTAGTCCATTAAAAATACCAGCTGCAATAATTGCAGGTATTAATGGAATAAATATATTTGCAATAACATTAATTGCCTGTTTAAATTTATTTTGCTTTTGATTATCTTTAACTTTTTGCTTATTATCTTCCCAGTTTTCAGTTACAACTCCATCTCTAGGAAGTCCTAATTCATCTATGCAAATATCTGTAACCTTCTTTGCTTTACCTGGTCCTAAAACCACTTGTAAATAATTATTAGCTTCAACAACCCCTAGTACGCCTTCAGTATTCTTAAGTTCATCCATCTTAATTACTTTGGAATCTTTTATTGTAAGTCTAAGTCTAGTCATACAATTAGCTGCCTTAACAACATTTTCTTTCCCACCAACTAGGTTAACAATTACTTTGGCTAATTCTAAGTTTGTCATATAATTCCCCTCTTTCATTTAATTAATATTTTCTAGAGCATATCTTACATGCCCTTCAGCTTTTTCTAGCCTTATTTCTGCTTCATCAGAATTACAATTAAGAAGTATCATTATAATAGCAGTTTTAACTTTTCCCTTTGATTCTTTTAAAGCCTTCTTTGCTGTTTCTCTATTAGCACCAGTTGCTTCAATAATTATATTTTCAGCTCTTGATACTAATTTTTCATTAGTTTGCATAACATCTACCATAAGATTTTGATAAGACTTTCCTATCCCCACCATACTACCAGTAGATATCATGTTTAATGCCATCTTTTGTGATGTTCCAGCTTTTAATCTTGTTGATCCTGTAAGAACTTCAGGACCTACAACAAGCTCAATAGCTACATCTGAATACTTTGCCATTTCAGAGTCCTTATTACAAACAACAACTGCTGTTTTGCAACCAACTTCTCTTGCATACTTTAGTCCATGAATTACATAAGGGGTTCTACCACTTGCTGCTATTCCTATTACTACATCTTTACTAGTAACATTTAAAGCTTTTAAATCTTCAACTCCTAATGTTTTACTATCTTCTGCACCTTCAACTGCCTTAATAAAAGCAGATGAACCTCCTGCAATTAATCCAACAACTAAATCACTAGGTACTCCAAAGGTAGGGGGACACTCAACTGCATCTAACAACCCTAATCTTCCACTAGTACCTGCCCCCATATAAATAATTCTTCCACCTCCTTTTAACTTTTCTGTGCATATATCTATAACCTCTGATATTTGAGGCAAAGCATCCCTAACTGCTGTTATTACCTTTTCATCTTCCATATTCATAGCTGTTGCAATCTCAATAGAAGACATTTTATCTAAATCCATAGTGTTCTTATTTCTAGTTTCAGTTGTTAATTTAGTTAAATCTACCATAACACTCCTCCTAAATTTAATAAGATAACGTTTACTTAAAGGATAAATTGGGTTTTTGTATGTGAGTTCTATTAAACTGTTGAATATTGGAATCATAATGCTTATTTACAAATGCCGTATATAGTATATCTATTATATTTAATTGTGCTATCCTAGAAGATATAGCTCCTTCTCTAAAAACAAGTTCTGTTGAAGGTACTAATAATCTGTAATCTGCAATTCTACTTATAGGTGATTCTTCTAATCTTGTAATTGCAATAATAGGTGCACCTATTTCTTTCACTATATTTGCACACTTAATCATTTCTTCTGTGAAACCAGAGTAACTTATAATTATTGCTAAATCATCTTTACTCATATTTTGTGCTTGCAACAACTGTGCATGGAAATCATCGTTAATATAACAACTCTTATTAATTCTTAACAACTTTAAATGTGCATCCTTTGCAACTAATAATGAAGCTCCAACACCAAATAGACATATATTTCTAGATTTATCTAAAAGACTCACACATGTTTCTAATACTTTAATATCAATTAGTTTTTCTGTTTTTTCCAAGGATGAAATACTCTTTAATGTGACTTTTTCTACAATATTCTCTAAGCTATCTTCTTTATTAATATTCTTTACTCTTTCTTTTTCAGTTGATTTCCTAATTGCTAATTCATAAACTAATGAATGAATTAACTCTTTATATCCTTTAAAACCAGTTTTTTTGCATAGACGAATAATAGTAGATGGTGAAGAAAAGGTTTTCTCTGAAAGCTGGTATATGTTACTATTTACTGTTGAATCCGGATTCTTTAACAAATACTCTATTATTCCTTTTTCTGTTTCACTGGCCTTATCAATATAATTTTGTAATTTTACAACTACACTCTTCATAAGATAACCTCCATCCATATATATATTACAATTTATTTTTTGTCTTTTCAATATTATATCACAATTCCGAAATTTTGTTTCATATTTTGGTAAAACTCTCTACTTTCATCATATTATATCACTATCTTTTTAATGTCTAATTCTTATTAATAATATATGTTCTTAAAATTTAAGGATATCAATTAAAACTAATGAAAATTAAGTAAATATGGAAAAAATCTCATTATTTCTATCACTTGGGAGGCAAAAACTAATTTTTATGTTTAAATTAAATCTATTTTGAGTTATAATATATAGTAATGAGGACAACTAATTAGTTATTCTCCTTACTACAGTTAGCGTTATAGCTTAATTGTAATAAAATATAAATTAATGGAGGTATTATACCATGTTAGTTTCTGCAAAAGAAATGTTAAATAAAGCTAAGGCAGGCAAATACGCTGTAGGTCAATTCAATATTAACAATTTAGAATGGACTAAAGCAATATTATTAACTGCTCAAGAAAATAATTCACCAGTTATATTAGGAGTATCAGAAGGTGCTGCTAAATATATGTGTGGTTTCAAAACTGTAGTTGGAATGGTAAACGGAATGATGGAAGAATTAAACATCACTGTACCAGTTGCTATTCACTTAGACCACGGTAGCTATGAAGGTGCTTTAAAAGCTATGGAAGCTGGATTCTCATCAATCATGTTTGATGGATCTCACTATCCAATAGATGAAAATATCGCTAAGACAAAAGAAATGGTTAAGTTAACTTCAGAAAAAGGATTATCTTTAGAAGCTGAAGTTGGATCAATCGGTGGAGAAGAAGACGGAGTTGTTGGTGCTGGCGAAATCGCTGATGCTAATGAATGTAAAGCAATTGCTGATTTAGGAGTTACAATGTTAGCTGCAGGTATCGGTAATATCCACGGAGTATATCCAGAAAACTGGCAAGGACTTAGCTTTGAAGCTTTAGAAGCTATAAGCAAAGTTACAAACAATGTTCCACTAGTATTACATGGTGGTACTGGAATCCCTGAAGATATGATTAAGAAAGCTATCTCTCTTGGAGTATCTAAGATCAATGTTAACACTGAATGTCAATTAGCATTTGCTGAAGGTACAAGAAAGTACATCGAAGCTGGAAAAGATACACAAGGAAAAGGCTTTGACCCAAGAAAACTTTTAGCTCCAGGATTTGAAGCTATTAAAGCTACAGTTAAAGAAAAAATGGAATTATTCGGATCAATTAACCAAGCTTAATTCCATTAAATTGAGAAGTATCACATTACGTGATACTTCTTTTTTTGTCATAAAATGTGAATATAACCACAAAGATAAATTGACGGCTCATAAGACAAATACTACAAAAATAATTTCTAAGGCTCGTAAAACTACTAAGCTACGAGTTTTGGTAAAATTCGCATACGCTCAGACAAGCCAACAACTCTAAGTCCTAGTAGTTTTTACCTCTAATATGAGCATCTACAAGATTAAATTATTCAAGGAGTTTTTAACATATTGTGCGTAAGCCGACTTGGAGTTTACGACGGAGGCCGAGCATAATATATTAAAAATTCCTGCTCAATTTAAACCATACTCATATTTTTAACGTAGGCTAAGAAATTTAGTCTAGGCTAAAACTTAGTGTAAAATTTACCCTAAAGCTACATCTAAAATCATCATTACTATAAATCCAAGAATTAATCCAAAAGTAGTTAATTTTTTATTTTCTAAAGATGCTTCTGGTAATAACTCAGCTCCTACAACAGCTATCATAGCTCCTGCTGAAAATGATAGTAAAAAAGGTAACATACTTCTTACAGTTAAAGCAGCTATTACACCAATTACTCCTGCTATAGGTTCTACTATACCAGACGCTTGTCCATATAAAAAGCTTTTAAATCTTGATATTCCTTCACTTCTTAGTGGCAGAGATACTGCTGCTCCTTCTGGAAAGTTTTGTAGTCCTATTCCAATGGCTAAAGCTATAGCTGCCGCTATTGATGTACCTGGAATACCTGCCGCTACTCCACCAAAGGCTACTCCAACAGCCAATCCTTCAGGGATATTGTGAAGGGTAACTGCTAAAACAAGCAAAATACTCTTTCTATATTTAGTTACTTTGGAACTACTTCCCTCTTCACTTTCTTCTACTTCTTCTTTTTTTAATACTGAGCCATATGAATACTTATCCATAAGCTTATCTGCAAAAATTAAAAATGCTCCTCCTAGAAAAAATCCTATACTTGGAATTATAAATCCACTATAGCCTAGTTGTTCTGAAAGATCTATAGCAGGACTTAATAATGACCAAAAGCTTGCAGCAATCATTACTCCAGCCCCGAAACCAAGCATAGTATTTAATATTCTCCTATCAAACCTCTTAAAGAAAAAAACTAATGCTGCTCCAAGCGCTGTCACTAACCATGTAAAAATTGTTGCAATTAATCCTTGAACTATTGGACTTTGATTAATAAACCATTCCATACTTAATCTCCTTAGTACTTAATAAAATCCTTATTATAAATTACTAAGAAGTTTTACTTTTTGTTACAAAAATTTTTATAATCCCTTACCTTTATTATTTTTAGCTAATCCTCTTTCTTCTAATAACTCATAAATAGTTTTAGAAGTTGTATCTTCAATACTATAACCAAGTAATTCAAGTATTTCCTTTAATTTTTCTTCAGAGGTTGTTTCAATTTCTAAATATGGAAAAGGACAAAAACTCTTATCATTAATATCAATTTCCACTAAAGAATCCATAATCTTATAGCTTTCTCTATATTTTTTAATTGACTCTTTTAAAACTAAACCTAAAGAAATATATATTTTTGCTGCGGCTTCCTTATCTTCTACTATTGTTTCATTTTCTTCCATTACTTTAAATGTTCCTTGACTTAACATCTTTTTAGTAGTCATATATACTACCTCTTTATTATTAAGTCTATCATCTGTAATTCTAATTCTTGCATATCCCTTTGCATTTAATAATCTATTATCTTCAAAATCATATATATTATTTATTTGGTATTCTTCTTTTACCTTTTTAGCTCCCAAGTTAATTAACGTTTCTCTCACTTTTTCTACATCTATATCTACTACTCTAGTTTCTAATTCTTTCATAATAATTCCTCCAATAGCCTTCATTTTTCAATTTATATACATACAATTTATCATAAATATATTATTAATTCTATATCTAATTAATCACATTTAAAGTATGATATATTTCAAAGTATCAGCAATAGGAAAATAATGAAATCAAGCTATTTAATATTATTGAAATTAAACTTTATTAAGCTCTTCTTAAAAGATATCTCTTTCAATCTCTTTTTCTAAATTTGAAATCTACTAACTTAAATTAAGTTGAGAAATTAACAAGTTAATTTTTTATCATAGTAATTGCCTAAGCATATTATTCTATAAAATTTAAACAATTATAATAGCTTCAATATTCATATTCTTTGTAGTAGCCCATAAAAAATTTGTAATACCATTTGAAAATTTAAATAATATTCCTAAAAACTTCATTAACTCCTAAAAATTTCATTCTTTCATCCGAAATATAAACTATCGAACATAATTTTACAATAATACTATATTTTACATTGATAATCAAAAATATACTTGTGTGACAAAGGGGTAAATGCGTAAATGAGAAACAGATTGTTAGATGTTAATCAATTAGAAGCTGGTATGATAACTGCAAAGGAAATAATTTATAATGGTACTATATTAATAGGCAAAGATATCGAATTAACAAACCATTTATTAAGTAAATTAAATTCAATATACTATTTAGATAAAGTTGAAGTATATATAAGTGAGGAAGAATCAAAAGAACTTATTGACTTAGAGAAAGTAGATGAAACATTAAAAAATATCACTGTAAATGTTAAGCTACTATTTGATAACACAAATACTTTAAAATCCTCTACTACAAATGAGATAAATAAATATACCGAAAAACTATTAGATGAACTAAAAAGTAATTCTCTATTTCTAAAAAACATAATTTTAAATGGAAGTGGTGAGGATATCATCTATAGACATTCAGTGAATGTAGCTGCTGTAAGTTATATGATAGGAAAATGGTCTGGATTTAGTGAAAATAAACTCCATTACTTAGTCTATGCTTCCTTGCTTCATGATTTCGGTAAAACAAAAATCAGTAAGCAAATTATCAATAAATCTGGAAAGCTAACTCCTGGAGAATTTGAGATAATGAAAACTCACCCAAGACTTACTTACGATGAAATAAAAGAAATACCTTTTATAAGTAATTCAGTCCTTTATGGAGTTCTAATGCATCATGAAAGATGTGATGGTAGTGGATATCCTCTCGGATTAAAAGGATCTCAAATCCATGATTTTGGTAAGATAATAGGGATTTCTGATACCTTTGATGCCCTTAATTCAAATAGGGTACATAAGAAAAAGAAAGGTCCTCTTGAAGCCTTAAAAATTATTAGAGATGAAAGTTTAGAGAAGCTTGATTTTAAGTATTGCAATATATTCTTAGAAGGATTAAAAAACTTCTACGTTGGTCAAAATGCATTATTAAATAACGGTGATACCTGTAAAATAATTCAGATTAATACTAATAATATCGATTCACCTTTAATATTAACTAATAATGAATTTGTTGATTTAAGTAAATCATCTAATCTTCATATTGTAGAACTTATTTAGCAGTTAATAACAAATAATTGATTAAAATTAAGTTTATAAAAAGCACTAGTAATTAATTTAATGACCTGAATCTTTTATATGGTCAAACAATTAATACTAGTGCTTTTATATTATAATTTTTCTCTACGTTTACTCGATTTAATAAATAATGATTTTAACTCATCTTCATTTTCTTCTATTAAAGCTGATTTTATTTTGCTCATTTCATTTAAAAAATGTTCTATAACCTCAAGAAGGTTGTCCTTATTTCCAAAGAATAACTCACTCCATAGATCCTCATTAATATTAGCTATTCGAGTTAAGTCTCTATAACTATCCCCTATAAACCTTCCTGTATCTCTTCCTTCTTCATCACTATTAATTAGAGCTACAGCAATAGCATGAGGTAATTGGCTAGTAAAGCTAATCATCATATCATGATATTCTGGAGTTATTTTCTTTATGTTCTTAAATCCAAGTTTATATATTATATCTTCTAAAAATATTATATTTTCTTCTTTATTTATTTCAGTTACAGTAATAAGATAGTTTGCTCCTTTAAAGACCTCTTTAGATGCATAATCTATTCCTCGCTTTTCTCTTCCAGCCATCGGATGACCAAAGATAAAGTCTATCCCATCTGGTAAACTACTACATATATCCTTTACAAAAGGCCCCTTAATACCAGTTGCATCTGTTACTATTGTTCCTTCTTTAAAGTAGCTTTTATTTTCCTCTATAAAAGCCTTAATTAACCTTGGATAAATAGAAAGTATAATTAAATCTGCTTTACTTATAGCTTCTTTATTACATTCACCAGCTAAAAATCCCTTTTTAATAATATTTAAATCTTCAGCCTTTCTTAATGTATCCAAATTACTATCTATACCATAAACTTCATTATACCCTGCTTCCTTTAAAGCCATAGCATAACTTCCACCTATAACCCCAAGTCCCACTATTAAAATATTCATAAAAACCCCCTTAATACAATTAATAATTATCAATTATGAATAGAATTGGTACCAAATTCTTTAGATTTAAAGTTTTATAAATCTCTTTAATACTTCTTATTATTATCATTAATTATAGATAAAACTCAGCCTAAGCTGAGTTCCTCTTAAAAATTTAATTAAAAATCTCCATAAGGAGTTTTCTCCTAAATTATATATTATAACTTCTTTCCTTCCATCTCAGCTAAGATTCTAACTTTATCCATTACTCTCTTAAATGATTCTGGCTTAATTGATTGTTGACCATCACTTAATGCACATTGAGGATTATTATGAACTTCTATCATTAAACCATCTGCTCCAGCACTTATTGCAGCTTTAGCTAGTGGTTCTACAAGGTACCAGTATCCAGAAGCATGACTTGGATCTACTATTACTGGTAAGTGTGATTTTCTCTTTACTACTGGTATTGCACTTAAATCTAAAGTATTTCTTGTGTAAGTTTCAAAGGTTCTTATACCTCTTTCACAAAGAATTACATTTTCATTTCCAGCTGCCATAATGTATTCAGCTGACATTAACCATTCTTCAATTGTTGCAGATAAACCTCTCTTTAATAAAATAGGCTTACTTGTCTTACCAAGTTGTTTTAATAAGTCAAAGTTTTGCATATTTCTAGCTCCAACTTGAATTACATCAACATCTCTTTCAAAAACATCTATATAGTCTGTTGACATTATTTCAGTAACTATTGGTAGTCCTGTTGCTTTTCTAGCCTTCTTTAAAAGTTCTAATCCTTCTAATTCAAGGCCTTGAAAACTATAAGGTGATGTTCTAGGCTTAAATGCCCCGCCTCTTAAGAATGTTGCTCCAGACTCTTTAACACTTTTTGCAATTTCAATAATTTGCTCTTCACTTTCAACAGAACATGGTCCTGCCATAACAGCTAAATTGTTACCTCCAATTAAGCTACCTTTTACATCAATTACTGTATCCTCAGGTTTAAATAATCTATTTGCCTTCTTATAAGGTTCCTCTACCTTAAGAACTTTATCTACCCCTTGGAATCTTAAAAGCTTATTTGAATCTATAGCTCTAGTTTCTCCAAGTACTCCTATAATACAAAATGTCTCTCCTTGTGATAAGTGGATTCCTAACCCCTTACCTTCTAGCTCCCTCTTAACCTTCAATACTTCATCTTCACTACATTTTGGATTCATTACAATAATCATATCCTATCCCTCCATACTACAATAATAAGCATTTATTAGGTAATATAAATGCCTTTATAATAATTTACCAATTATAAACTAAAAAAACAAGTGTGTTAATCAATTTCATAAAATCTTTTTCTATTTTTTCATATTCTCTACCTATTATTCGCAAGTTTTTATAATATCTACAACTTTATCTATAGCATATTCTAAGGTATATTTATTAATAACTTTATAATCACAGTATATATTATATAATTCATACCTTTCATTATATAAATTATAAAGTCTATCCTTTCCATCCTTAAGTAATGGTCTTGAATCTAAATCTACATCCTTTAATATTTCTTCAACTGGTCTATCTATAAAAATTATAATTCCATTCTCTTTAAAACAATCTATATTTGCCTTTCTTTTAATTACTCCTCCACCACTAGAAATAATAGTTTTTCCCTTTAAGCTACTTAATTCCCTGCAGGCTCTACTTTCATAATCTCTAAAATAATCTTCACTTATACTAAAAAGCTCTTTAACTGTTGAATTTGATATTTCCTCTACAAATCTATCCATATCATAAAAGTCATAACCTAATTTCTTTGAAGCTTCTAATCCAATAGTAGTTTTGCCACAGCCTGGCATACCAATTAATAATACTACATTTTTCCCCATATTTATAACCTATCCTCTCTTAATACCGTAGATAATAATTGCTAATCCTTATTTAATAATTTAAAGTTTTACTTTATTACAAATTATATAATCTAGTTCTATTTATCCAATCGCTACCATTGCCAACACTCTCCCTTTCTACAAGTAGGAACTAAGTACTGCTACGCGCCTGGATTAGTTTTCCTAACCTTCAGATGGAGTAGGCATCCTATACTCTGTAAAAGCGCTTCACACAAAATACAAGATTTGGGTTCTCTACTTTTTAAAAAAACTCCACCTTAAGATAAGAATCACTTTATAACACTTTGTAATTTCTCTTACCTTATATCTATCTATCTTTATTACCTAAAAATCTTATATTAATTCTATTATATATATCCTTTATAATCCCTTGATCTATCTCCTCTTCCTGCCATATTTCTTGAGCCTTAACTGCTTGTCCTACAAGCATATAAAGACCTCCAACTATTTTCTTATTTAACTCTTTTCCATAAGATAAAAACTTAGTTTCATATGGATTATATATTAAATCAACTATTGAAGCAAAATTACTTATAATATCTTTAGATACTGGAGATTCTAATATATTGGGGTACATTCCTACTGGTGTTGAATTAATTAATATATCCCCTTTTATCCCTTTTAATTCCTCATAACTAATAACCTTAACATTGCTTAGGCTATACTCTTCATTATTAGGCTTCCTACTTACTATATAAACTTCTCTAGCTCCATTATCTAATAAATAATGAAGAACTGCTCTAGAAGCTCCTCCATTGCCTAATATAACTGCTACAGAATCCTTAACTTCTATACCGCTTATTTTAAGCATTACTCCAAATCCATAATAATCTGTATTAAATCCTTGAAGACTTCCATTATTTAAATAAATAGTATTAACAGCTCCTATTTTAGCTGCTTCTTCTGAGATTCCATCTAATTCTTTCATTATATCTTTTTTATAAGGAATAGTAACATTACAGCCCTTTACTTTTAACAGTTTAAGTGCTTTTGCAAAATCAGATAAATTATCTTTTTCTATTTCAAATAATTTATAAGCCCCTTCTCTCTTAATAGAATTCAAAATTTCAAAGTGAATCTCTGGTGATAAACTGTAAGAAAGCTTTTCCCCAAGTAAACCGTAAAATTCCATAATCATGCCCCCTTTTTTTACTTTATATTATAACATAATTACATAACAACAAAGGTAGCAAAAATTGATATCTATAATCAACTTTTGCTACCTTCTAATTATGGAGCAAATAATTTTCCTATTCCCCCTTTCATAATTAAATTTTATTATCTGGCACTCCTCCTTTACTATTTAAATTAATAATAGTACATTCCTCCCTTATAATTAAATTCCGTTGTTCTTACTATTTTTCTTAAAATAGGTTTCTTACTATTTACCTTACTGTCCTCCTTACTATCTTTCTTCAAACCTTCACGCCACACTCCTTTTTATTCATACTTTTTAAATAAATTTTATTAATTTCCTTTCTTAATAATTATTTCAACTAGTTATACTAATATAATATTCATATCCCTCCTCTATTTGTTACTCTAATATCTCCCTCCTATTCTACTCATTTCTGATAATTTCACTTTTATTAAAGATATTTTATCTTAGCTTATCATCCCTCCTTTTTATTTATCCCATCACTACCATTGCTAATACTCCTATCTTTCCAAAGTGGGAGATAAACACTTCTCTGCGACTGGATTAATTTTCTATGAAACTTTTGCTTCAAAACCCCTTTCAATATTATAATTAAATCCTTCTCTTATTAAGAAATCCCCTCCCTCTTCATCAAAATTATCATCAGATTTTGTTATATAATTAGCCTTATGATCTTTTGCAGCTTTTTCTACTTCAATCATAAGTTGATGACCAACACCTAATCCCCTATACATTTCTTCTACAAATATATCATCTATGTCTATTTTTCCTTTGTAATCATTTTCATTAGAAATATGGAAAATTGCATATCCTATTACATCATCATTTAATTGTGCTGCATAAGCTATACAATTTTTATCCCCTTTAATTTCCTTAAGCTTTGTGTTATTTAATTTAGAATTAAGTTTTTGTATTGCTTTGTAATCTTCTGTTTGTACATTTCTAATATCAAAGCCAATCATAATTCTATCCTCCCCTTGAAAATTTTGCTACCCCCATAGCTTCTTTAATTTTCAGAAAATTCTCAATATTTATATTTTTATTATATAATAGTTTTTTATAAAAATCTAGTCCTATTTGGAAAAAATATATTTTCTTATTAAATATTTAAGAATATAACTTCAAAAATAACTAGAATACACTACATAAGCTAATATATAGAAAAAAATCATCCCATTTACGAGATTAAATCATTCAAGGAATCCTTATTTTTTTATCCCATACTTCTTTCATTTTAAATGTCAAAATACTAAATAAAGATAAATAGAATATGAGAAATAAGCATATGGCGAAAAATTAGAAGTTCTTGGTGAAGTAAATGCTGCTAGCCCTTAGAGTTGTTGGTTTGTCTGAGCTAGCCTTAGTTCTACCAAAACTCTTGGTCTAGTAGCTTTTTAAACTTCTAATATGAACATCTACTTCAGGCAAGCTTCAGTAGATGGGCTTTCATACTAAGCTCAGCTATCGTTTCACTCAACTTCACTAAGTATTCAATGCCTCTTTTTGTAGCCATTTGTCTTATGGAGCATATTCTATTTATCTTTTTAGTTTTATTCACATTTTAAAAACTATTTTTATAATTTCCTATGATTTTAAAATATCCACTATTCTTTTCTATTAATTCTAAAGCATTTCTAACAGTTTCCTCTTTTAAATTACCTTCAAAATCAACATATAATAAGTATTTCCAAGACTCATGCTTATTAGGTCTTGATTCTATCTTAATCATATTGATGTTATTTTCAGCAAAATGGCTTAACAATCTATATAACGCACCAGCCTTATCATCTAGAGAAAATACTACACTAACCTTATTAAAGGAATCATCATAATTTAAATCCTTACCTATTATAATAAACTTCGTATGATTATCTTTCTTATCATTAATGCTTTCTTTAACTATATTTAATCCATAAATATCAGCAGCTCTTCTGCTTCCAATAGCCGCCTTGGTTTTATCCTGCAAATCTGCTATATGTTTTGCACTTATTGCAGTATTATGATATGGAATTAATCTTAGATCTGGATACTTACTTAAAAATCCCTTACTTTGTTCAAAGCCTTGTGGATGAGAATATACTTCTTTAATAGTATCGAGGCTTGCACCTTCAACACTCATAAGATGCTGATCTATTTTTATGCATTCTTCTCCTATAATATAAAAATTATATTTTACTAAAAGGTCATAAACTGCAGTAATAGCTCCAGTATAGGAATTTTCAATTGGAAGAATTGCATATTTTACTTCATTATTTTCTAAAGCCTTAAAAACATCATAAAACTCTTCATAATTTTGCAGCTTACTATATGATTTAAAATATTTTATAAGAGCTTCTTCACTAAAAGATCCTTCTACTCCTTGATATCCTATAACATCATTTTCATCAATATTAAGCTCTTCATTTTTCCCTTCACAATTATCCATTAAGTTTCCTTGAAGGGATCTGCTTAACTCCATTATATTTTCAAAAAATCCTCTAGTTATATCAGTATATTCTTTATTCTTAAGGAGAGAAATATTCTTTTTTATTACTTCCTCTTCTCTTTTACTATGAAATATAGGTAAGTTTCTTTCTTTTTTATATTCTCCTACCTTTAAAGCAACATTCATTCTCTTTTCAAAAAGGGAAACTAACTCCCTATCTATGGAGTCAATTTCCTTTCTATACTCTTCTAAGTTCCCCATTACTCTCTCCCCTTTAATAAATCAAATATTCCAATTGCAGTAACGGCTTCAATAACCGGTACTGCTCTTTGAGCTATGCAAGGGTCATGTCTTCCTTGAATTTGTAATTTAACATTTGTCTTATTCTTGATATCTATAGTATTTTGTTCCTTTAATATAGATGAAGTTGGCTTAACAGCAACCTTAAACACTATTGGCATTCCATTAGAAATGCCTCCATTAATTCCACCATTATTATTAGTCTTAGTTTTAGCTACATCTCCATCATAGTAGAACTCATCATTAGCTTCTGAACCATATAAAGTAGTAATATCAAAGCCTCTTCCAAATTCTATTCCCTTAACTGCAGGTACAGAGAATATTAAATGTGATAATGTAGATTCAACAGAATCAAAGAACGGATTTCCAACTCCAGGCTTAATACCAACTACCGCACACTCAACAGTTCCCCCTACAGAGTTTCCATCATATTTAGCTTGCATTATTGTATGCTTAATCTTATCTTCTAATTTTGAATCTAATAAAGGAAGTTCTTTTTCTCTTAATTCTTTTAACTCTTCTTTTGAAATATTAATACTATCAAAAGCTTTGTCCTTAATATCCTTAACAGAAGCTATATGCGCTCCTACTACTATTCCTCTATCTTCTAGTATTTGCTTACATATAGCTCCAGCAAATACAAGTGGTGCTGTAATTCTTCCTGAGAAGTGTCCACCGCCTCTATAATCATTAAAACCTAAGTATCTTGCATTACCTGCAAAATCAGAGTGTCCAGGTCTCATAAAGTCCTTAGTTTTCTCATAATCCTTAGATCTTGTATCTCCATTTCTAATAATTGCACATAGTGGTGCTCCAGTAGTTTTCCCTTGGAAAACTCCACTTAAAATTTCAGGTAAATCCGCTTCTTTTCTTGCTGTAGATAGCTGATTCCTACCTGGTGCCCTTCTTGCCATTTCTTCTAAAATCTTATCCATATCTAATTCAAATCCTGCTGGTAATCCATCTATATTAATTCCAATTGCATTTCCATGAGATTCTCCAAATATAGAAACCTTCAAGTTATTCCCCCATACTGCACTCATTTACTTTTCCTCCTAGCATTTTGTAATCCTCAAAAAAGCTTGGATAAGACTTTGCTACACAATCATAATCTTTTATAATTATAGGCTTTTTACACCTTGTAGCTGCAATTGCTAATGTCATTGCAATTCTATGATCCTTCCAGCTCCAAACTTCAATGCCACCTTCTAATCCTTCTACTCCATCTATTATTAAACCTTCTTCTTTTTCAATAATCTTAGCCCCTAATTTTTTAAGCTCAGTTGCAACAGCCTTTAATCTATCACACTCTTTAATTCTAAGTCTTCCAGCATTAATAATTTCAGTTCTTCCTTTTGATAAGGCTGCTACTAAAGATATTACAGGTATAATATCTGGACATTGAGATGCATCTATTAATGTAGATTTTAATTTACAATTTTCTTTTATAGTTATACTATCTTTAAATTCGAATTTTGCACCCATTCTTTCTAAAATATCTATTACTTCCTTATCTCCTTGCAGAGAATCTTCTCTTAAATCTAGAAGTTCAACTTTAGAACCTAAAGCATTTGCAGAAAGATAAAAAGCTCCTTGAGAATAATCACCTTCTACTCTATAATTTCTTGAATTATAGCTTTGGCCACCTTTAATTATAAACTCTCTATAATCTCTATTTTCTATATCTATACCAAAATCCTTCATACAAGCTAAGGTTAAATCAATATATCCTTTTGATTCTAATTCTGTGCTTATTATTATTTTTGAATCTCCCTCTAATAATGGAAGGGTAAATAATAATCCAGTTATAAATTGAGAGCTAATATTTCCTGGTATAACAAATTCTCCAGCCTTTATACGTCCTTTTACCATTAAGTTTAACTTATTATCTACTGCATTATATTTAATTCCTTGTGCTTTAAATATATTGTAATAAGTATCTAGTGGTCTCTTGCCTAAATTTCCTCTACCAATAAACTTAGTCATTCCATCAAATAATAGAGATATTGGAACTAAAAATCTTAAAGTTGAGCCTGACTCATTACAGTCAATTGTTCTTGCAGCACTCCTTTTTGCATCTTTATGAAATGCACCTGTTATAGTTAATTTATCTTCATTCTTATCTATAACTGCTCCAAGAGACACCATTGCATCTATAGTTGCATTAATATCATCTGAATAATCAATATTATCAATTACTGAAACTCCACTACTAAGAGAAGCACAAATTATTCCTCTATGAGCCATACTTTTTGAAGGTGGTATCTTAACCTTTCCTTCTAATTTAGTATTTAACACTTCAATTTTCATAAAAACCTCCTCTTCAATTAACAATTGGCAATTAGTAATTAACAATTATTGATGTAATTCCTTCGGAATTACTAGAGTAAATTACTTTCAAAACTCCTATAGAGTTTTCTTCTTACCTCTTACCTTTTACTTCTTATCTCTTACCTGTGCAACAGCACTAATGAATAATAGATAATTGACTTTGATCTATTGGTTTAACAAAGCTATTTCCTATTTCAGTAATAAAAATTAAATTAAGCTTTTTCCCTAAATTCTTTTTATCTAAAGTCATAGCTTCCTTTATTTCATCAATATTTATATCTAACTTATAAGGCAAATTGTATTTTATTAAAATTTCTTTTATTATTTCAGATTCACCTTGTTTAGTTGCACCTAGAGCTTCACTTAACTTAGTTATTTCATACATACCAATTGCAACTGCCTCACCATGAGTATATTTACCAAAGTTATAATATTGCTCAATAGCGTGACCAATTGTATGCCCAAAATTTAAAAGCATTCTATCCCCAGTGTCTTTTTCATCCCTTTCAACAACTTCCTTCTTAATTTTACAACAATTATTAATAATGTATTCAATATTGTTCATAACTTCTTCTTTACTGTTAAAACTTTCAAGTTTCTTAAAGAATTCACTATCTTTAATACATCCATACTTTATAACTTCTGCCATTCCATCATTAAAGAATTTATCAGTTAATGAAGATAATACCTCTGGATCTATAATAACTTTCCTCGGGTGATAAAAACTTCCTACTAGATTTTTCCCTCTTTCTAAATCTACTCCTACCTTACCACCAACACTACTATCTACTTGAGCTAAAAGAGTAGTTGGACATTGGATAAATGGAACACCTCTTAGATATGTAGATGCTACAAATCCTCCTAAATCTCCTATCACTCCTCCTCCTAAAGTTAATATTAAATCATTTCTATTAACCTTAAAATCTAAAAGTTCATTATAAACTTTAGGTAAAGTATTAAAAGATTTGGTTTCTTCACCTGCTTTTAAAACAAGCTTTTTAACAAGATATCCTTCTTCTTCTAAAGCCATAACCACCTTATCGCCATAATATTTATCAACATTTTCATCAGTAAGAACAAAAATCTTATTACCCGTGCATAAAAATTCTTTAACTTCTTTACCTATCCTACTTAATAAGCCTCTTTCTATAACTATGTCATACTTGCTATGAGATAAATCTATAGATAGTTTCATTTCTACACCCCTTTTTTCAATTAATAATTAGCAATTAACAGTTAACAATTTTGGATGCAATTCCTTCGGAATTACTTTTTTAAAATTAAGAATTAAAAATAAAAAGTGAATGATATAACTTTTCAGAGCTAAGTTATTAAAATAAAAATTAGATTAAGAAACTCAGCTTGCCTGAGTTTCCTCCTCCATTCTACATTCTTCATTATCCATTCTATATTTTTAATTATAACTCAGCACACTGAGTTATAATTAAAGAACTCTACCTACTGCAGCTGCTATTGCTTTTAATTCTTGTACTAATGTTTCATAATCATTTGGTCTTATTGATTGTGGACCATCACATAATGCCTTTTCAGGATTGTTGTGAACTTCAATTATAAGTCCATCTGCTCCTACTGCTACTGCTGCTTTTGCTAGTGGAGATATCATAAATCTCTTTCCTGTTGCATGGCTTGGATCTACTATTACTGGTAAGTGACTTAGCTTCTTAACAGCTGGAATAGCACTTAAGTCTAGTGTATTTCTTGTGTAAGTTTCGAAAGTTCTTATTCCTCTTTCACAAAGAATTACATTTTCATTTCCTCCAGCCATAATGTATTCAGCTGACATTAACCATTCTTCTATAGTAGCTGATAAACCTCTCTTTAATAATATTGGCTTTCTAGTTCTACCTAATTCATTTAATAAATCGAAGTTTTGCATATTTCTTGCACCAACTTGAATAACATCTACATCTCTTTCAAAGATTTCAATATCATATGGTGACATAATTTCTGTTACTATTGGAAGTCCTGTTTTTTCTCTTGCAATCTTTAAAAGTTCTAATCCGTCATATTTTAACCCTTGGAAACTATATGGAGAGGTTCTTGGCTTAAATGCTCCTCCTCTTAAGAAGTTTGCCCCTAATTTCTTAACTTCTTCTGCTACAAATGTTAGCTGTTCTTCGCTTTCAACTGAACAAGGTCCAGCTATCATTGCTAGCTTATTTCCACCTATTTCACTTCCATTTACATCAACTATTGAATTATCTGGATGGAATAATCTATTTGCCTTCTTAAATGGCTCTTGAACATGCATTACTTTTTCTACAATATCATTAGCCTCAATTTTTAAAGCATCAATTTTACTAGTGTCTCCAACTAATCCTAAAATAATAAGATCTGTTCCTATTACAGGGTTAACTTTAACACCTTCTCCTTCTAATTCATTTGTTAACTTGTCAATTTCCTCTTGTTTTGTTTTTGGTTTTAAAATTATTACCATGAATAAAGCCCCCTTTTATTTTAATTAATAATTAAAAATTAACAATTAATAATTTAGGTTATAATCTAGTAAGCTAGATTGTTTAAAATTTAGAGTCATATTTTAAATAAATTTAAAATCAAATATTGAAACTAAATTTCTATTAAATTATTATCTTTATTAATTCAAATCACTTTTTTATATTAAAAAAGAGAACTCCTATGAGTTCTCTTGAATAATCAAAATATTTTAGTTAAAAAATATATAAATTTATACTATACACTCATAAGAATGGAATTATTATTTTTTTTGCAGAACAAATAGCCAGCGCTAAAGAAAAAGCCCCAGAATATAAAGTAAAAAAAGCTATTAAATTGTGCTGCTTTATTTATAATTCCTTTCATAAGAATCCTCCATAAATTTATTTTTAAAAATTTCTTTCCCTAATTATACCAAACCATAAGTCATTGTCAATATTTTTAAGAATATTTTTTCAATTTAACATTCCATATTTCACTACAGAATCTACATTTATAGTATTATTAAATTACAGATTAAAAATGCTTTTTAATAAATTATCTAAGCTGAAATCATCGTTCTTTAATTTAGATATAAGTTGCCAAGATAACTACCTACTTAAATATTTTAAGCACAAATTATAATTTAATATAAAGTAGAATCTTTATTGCAACTTATATAAAATATTTATTACCATATTAATTAATCTATAAAATAGGTGCAACAAGTCTTATTAAGGCTTCTTTAATCTTAAGTGCTCTACTTCTATTTTCATATTCTTCCATAGTAACTAACTTACAATCTTCAATATCCTTAATAAATATATCTTCTTGTTCTTTAGAGAACTTATCATCATAAATAATAGCATTTATTTCAAAGTTTAACTGAAAACTTCTAATATCTAAATTAGCTGTTCCAATGCTACATACCTTACCATCTGAAACTATTGTCTTAGAATGTATAAATCCCTTTTGATAAGTGTAAAATTTTACACCCCACTCCATAAGATCTCCCATATTAGCACTTAATATCCATTTCATAAAGAAGTGATCTGGTTTATCTGGAACCATTATTCTTACATCTATTCCAGATAAAGCTGCAATTTTTAAGGCTTCCTTCATTGGCTCATCTGGCACTAAATAAGGGGTTTGAATATAAACACTTTCCTTAGCATTGTTAATTATCTTCATATAAGCATTTTTTATATACTCTTCCTTATGATCTGGTCCTGAGGAAACTATTTGAATTCCTATATTACCTGAATCCTCTTGTAACTTAAAATACTTATCATAATTTTTAAGCTCACCTTCTGAAGCATAGTCCCAGTCTAAGATAAATCTTTTATTTAATTCATTTACTGCTTTACCCTTTATTCTTATATGAGTATCTCTCCAGTAATCAAATTGATCACCTTTATTTACATATTCATCTCCTACATTGAAGCCTCCTACATATCCTACTTCCCCATCAATAACTACTATTTTTCTATGATTTCTAAAGTTTAGACGTATGTTTACATAAGGTAATATTCCTGGGAAGAAGATATGAAACTTAATTCCAAGACTTCTTATATATTTTATATCTTTATTCCTTATACTTTTAGATCCCATAGCATCTACTACAAATCTAACTTCTACACCCTCTTTGACCTTTTTGCTTAGCTCATCAATTAATGTTTTACCTAGGTTATCCATTCTAAATATATAATATTCTATATGTATAAATTCTTTTGCTCCTCTTATATCATTAATTAGTGAGTTAAACTTTTCTTCACCATTTATAAATGTAGTAACAGAATTTCCATCAGTATATATGGCTCCAGAATGAGTGTAATTCATTCTAACTAATTCTAAGAATTCTGCTGATGTTCCCTTTTCTTTTTCTTCCTTAAACTTTTCCATTAAAACTTTTGATTTCTTTTCATCTACAACCTTTTTTTCTCTAAATATTTTTTGCCTACTTAAGTTCTGTCCTAGTATCAAATATATAATGAACCCTACTCCAGGTAATATAAATAATATCAGTAACCATGCCCAAGTTGTATTAGGTTCTTTTCTTTCTATAAAAATTAAAGATATTGCTGATAAAATACTAACTAAATAAGCTATTATTAATATAGAACTATTCATCATTATCACCTCATTTTTCAACAATTTTCCTTCACTTAATTATAACCTAATTTTCTAGAAAATAATAATTAAATAATTGATAACAAAAAAAGCTACCAAAAGGTAGCTATAAGTTCTTTTATTCATTTTAAATAATCAAAAATATCATTTAAATTATTTTATTTGCTTTCTATTTCTCATATTCCTTTATAGCATGTCCATTTACACTTCAAAAAGAATCTTTCTCAGCTCCTCTACAGTAGTACAATAATTAATGCAATTCTTCTTCATAAAATTCATAATTGTAGGTATAGAATGTGCCCATCCTACTCCAACAAAATCTACATCACAACTATCAGCCATATCTTTTCCTGGCTTTAAATCATCTACCATTATCATATCTTTTGAAGATATTTTTAATTCCTTCATTATACTTTCTAAAGGATATGGAGAAGGCTTTCTCTGTTCAGGTAACAGCTCCCAACCAAATACCATATCTGGAGTTGGTAATCCATTTGCTTTATAATCCCTTATAATATTATCCTTCATAGAATGAGAAACAACACAAATATATCCACCTCTATTTTTAAACTCCCATATCAATTCATTAATTCCAGCGAAGGTCTTTGGAATATGAGAATCCACATACTCTAACCAATTCTTTGTTTGAAAATCCATTTCTTCTTTTGTGAATCCTAAAATTTCATTACAATACACACTAAAACCTGGTTCAAAATTATATAAAAAATGTTCTTCTAATGAAATTTTCACTTCAGGACGTAGCTTTTCCAATGTTAAAGAAAAAGCTGGATAGTGAATTGTAGAAGTACTATTCACTACTGTATCATCATGGTCTAAAACTAAACACTTATATTTCATAAAAATTCTCCTATAATACATCATCTCTTATGTAAATTATTATTTTGCATATATCTGTTTCATCTATAAATTCCAATTTACCTAATATATTTCTAATAATTTACCATAATAATTATAACATAAGCCAATAACACTTTTTAGTATCACTGGCCTAATTAAAGACAAAACTATTTATAAGAAAATCTCCATAATTATAATATAATTTAAACATTACAAAATTTTCATCTGATTCCATTGTATATCTCATATCTTCATGTTTATCTATAATAGTCACTCCAATATTCTTTACTATCACTATCCTTTCAAAACTTCTATGACATATAGTATCATTAGAATCAGTGTTTCAAATGAAGGCAATCTATATTTTATGTGAAAAATAATAATAAAAATCTACTAAAAAGACATAATAATCTGCTAATTCTTCTTAACTATTAACAAATGTTAATGTTGTTCTTAGAAATAACATATAAAATAAATTTGGAGTTGATATTAATTGAAAAAAGAAGATAAATATATATTAATTAAAAATACTTTTAGTAATAGTAATTACTGTATTAGCCATGAAATAATTGAAAAAATACTAGCAATAAGTTCTGAAGCTCACTTCCTTAAAAATGATATGATCTTAAATATGTGGGATGAACAAAATGAAGTATACATAATCTTTTCTGGAATAGCTAGAAGCTATTATTTAGATAAAGACGGAAATGATATCACAAAATTTTTTATGAAAGAAAATGATTTTTGTATAGGAGAAAGTCTTTTTTCTAATCAGAAAAGTATTCAAGGCTTTGAAGCATTAGAAAATATAAAGGCATTAAAATTTAAGGCTAAAGAATTAAAAGAATTAATTTTACAAAATGAAAGCCTAACTCGTTTATATATGGAATTTTTAGAAAATAATCTACTTTATAAAATGCAAAGAGAATATGCATTTCAAATAATGAGTGCAACAGAAAGATATATAGCTTTTCAAAAAGAATATAAGGATATTAAAGAAAGAGTTTCTCAGCATTATATTGCTTCTTATTTAGGTATAACACCAGAATCCTTAAGCAGAATAAGAAGAACTATTAAAGAAGAAAATTAATACGAAAGGAGATTTAGTATGAATTATAATGAACAAAAAGCATGGAAAGAAATCCAAAAATTCTTACCACAAAAATTACATTTCACTTCTAATTACAATCCTGAAGAAGAATGGTGGAATTGGAAAGGAAATAAGGTGCATTTAGATACATTTAGAAATAAGAATGCCAAAGCAAAAGTTATTTTATTTCACGGTGTAGGAACAAATGGTAGGCAAATGTCAACAATTATTGGAGGTCCACTTTCTAAAGATAATTTTGAGGTAATAGCTATAGATATGCCCCTTTATGGTGTAACTGAAATTAATAAAAATATGACTATTACATATGATGATTGGATTAATTTAGGGAATGACTATATCAATTACGAATTAAGCAAGGATTCAAGACCAATATTTCTTTATGGTTTATCAGCTGGTGGTATGGAAACCTATCATGTTGCCTGCAAAAATAAGAAAGTAAAAGGTATAATCGGAATGACATTTTTAGATCAAAGAGATCAAAAGGTTAGAGATGAGACCACTAAAAATATATTTTGGGCAAAATTAGGTGTTCCATTATCAAAATTATCTTCTAACATAGGTCTTTCAAAGTTTAGAATGAAAATGACTATTTGCTCAAAAATGAATACTTTATGCAATGATGAAAATGCTCTTAAAGTAATGCTAAAAGATAAAACTTCGGCTGGAAGTAGTGTACCATTAAAATTCATTTACACTTATATGACTTATATACCTGATATTGAACCTGAAAATTTTAATATTTGTCCAATTCTATTAACACAGCCTAAAGAAGATAGATGGACTCCACTACATCTTAGCACAGAATTTTTAAATAAAATTAAGAAAGTTCCAGTAAAAATTGTAGAATTAGAAAAGGGAAGTCATTATCCAATAGAAGAACCAGCCTTAGACAAATTACATTTAAACATTTCACAATTCATAAATAAATATCTAAATTAATATTATAAAATCCAGCAATTTATATGTTGCTGGATTTATTTTCGTAACTTTAAAATTATAATAAAATACTTAATTAGCAGCCTTCTTTTTCTTAATTAAACTTTTTTAATTAAATCCAATAGCCCCTAATAGTTCCTTGACCTTCAATTAATTATAATAATTCTTTAGCTAATAATTTATATGTTCTAAGTTTAGATTCTATTGAATAATTTATTCCAACTATCATAGCCTCATCAATGCCATACTTTTCTTCGTTACTTCTTAATATATCTGCAATTTCCTTTGAAGATCCTACTAACATACGATTACGATTAGCTTGAATTCTCATCTTATCAATTTCACTATAAGAATACCTTAATGCCTCTTCTGGAGATACAAGAGAACTTGAAATACCTTTTCCTATATTTAAAAACATTAAATCTAGACTTGCTGCTTCAAACTCTGCTTCCTCCTTAGTTTCTGCTGCTACAACAGAATACCCAACATTTATTTGTGGCTTTTGCATAAATTCTGATGGAATAAAACTTCTTCTATAATCATCAAAAACAGATTCTAATAATCTACCACCAATAAAATGAGCATAAGAATATCCAAGTCCCAATTTACCTGCTTGAACAGCACTATTTCCACTTGAACCTAACATCCAAGCCTCAGGAAGGGGTGATCCTATAGGTGCTGCAAAAGCCTTTTTATTTGGGTGATTATTACTAATATACATTAGTGTTTCTGATATTTTACTATATAAGTTATGCATTTCAGGATCTTTTCCTTGAGATAATGCAAGCATAGATGCATAATCACCACCAGGTGCACGACCAATCCCAATGTCTATTCTATTTGGATTTAATGTACTAAGCATATTAAATACCTCTGCAACCTTATAAGGAGCATAATGCATTAACATTACTCCACCTGTTCCAACACGTATATTTTCCGTTACAGAAGCAATATGTGCCACTAATATTTCCGGAGCTGTACAAGCTAATCCTTCACTAGAATGATGCTCTGAATACCATAATCTATGATACCCCAATTCGTCTACGACCTTAGCAAGTTCTACTGTATTATTCATAGTATCAATTGCTGTATTTCCCTTTGATATTATTCCTTGATCTAAAACACTTAATTTCATATTTAAACATCTCCTTCTATTCTAATAGCTATTGCTATCTATTTTTCTTAATATACAAAACACCCTATAGCTAGACACTCTTATCCTATCTAACTATGGGGTGAATTTTATATTAATAGCCTATAGTGTATTTCTAAATCATTACTATTTAATAATATCTAAACTCTAATTCATTTAGATTTAAAAAATTTCTAAGTTACCTAAATTACTTCCATTGTGCAATTTGGTCAATTGGAAGACGTACAGATTTAAAACCATTATCAGCAGCTTTACCAATTGAAATAAGCATAACTGGAACATAACGACTTTTATCTAAATCAAATACTTCTGCAATTTTATCCTTTTCAAAGCCACCTATTGGACATGTATCATATCCATGTGAGCGTGCTACAAGCATTAGTTGCATAGCTACAAGACCACCATCAATTAATACTGTTTCTTTGTTTACTTGTGGATCTATTGTTGATGCATGGGCTGTAATACCTCTTATTTGTTTTTCTTTAACTTCTAAAGGCATATATCCAAGCTCTACAGCCTTACTATAAATTTCTTCACTATAATCAAAATTCTTAAGATCCCCAAATATAGCTATTACTGCTGAAGATGTTTCAACTTGAATTTGATTAAAGCTTGCAAGTGGAGCAAGATTTGCTTTCCCTTCCTTGCTTTCAATTACAAGAAAACGCCATGGCTGCATATTAAGTGAAGAAGGTGCAAGGGTTGCTTCTTCAAGTATTTCTGCCATTTCTTCTTTGCTTATCTTTACAGATGTATCATAGGTACGAATTGAACGGCGTCCCCTTAAAATTTCATTAAAATCATTAACCTCTTGTGTTTTTCTCATATTTAAATTCCCTTCTTTTCATATTATTTAAAATATTTTCTTAATGTCACCTTGAGCCTTATTTGATATCTTCATTAATTACTCAAGTATTTTCTTAGGATCCATTCCCTCCAATAATATTTTATAAATTAGTGGAGTTTTTCAAGGATTATCCTAAGACATATCTATATAATGCTTTTTATTACAAAACCATATTTTCTTTTATCCATTCTTCTAAAGATTGAACTTTAGGCTTAAAATCCTCTTTTATTTTTTCATATAAGGATGCTATTGTTTCACCTTTCAATACAGATTTCCAAGACTCCTCAGCTTCCTTCATTAATCCTGTTAGTAAACACCCTCCATCTTCACATTCTAATTCAAGCATATCATTTAATACACCTCTTGAAGAATAAAGAGATTGCTGTCCCTCTATAGCAAGATATATATCATATACCCTAATATCTTCAGGCCTTTTACTTAATCTAAATCCACCCTTAACACCTGGAACAGAAATAATCAAATCTGCATTAACTAACTTCCTCAATAATTTTTGAAAATATGTTGAAGAGGCACCTAATTGTTGACTAATTGCTTCCCCTGGTAATACAGCCTTATCAGGTAACATATTTAAAATAAGAATTGCATACACAGACTGTTCAACTCCGGTTTTCATCTTCATTATAAGCACCGCCTTTATATATACCTTTTTAACTTTTATATATTCTAGATAACCAGGACAATCATTGTCCACATTATTTTATCATAAAGTGTATTTAAAAGTCAATTTTTCTATTTTATTAATTATCTTCTCTTAATATCATTATTTACATAATGATGATTATTATAGAAAAAGTATCGAAAAAATAGTAGCCCCAATAATACCTTAACTAAATAACTACTTCTGTAATTAAGTTACATAAAAAATATTAGTTTTAATTTAATATAGTAAATACATAAAATTTTATTTATATAATAAGGAGAGTTTTAGTGATGATAAAATATATTATTGCTCCAATTATTGGCGGATCATTAGGTTATTTATATTATAAAAAAATTGGTTGCGCTAGTGGAACATGTCCAATAACATCAAACCCATATGCTTCTATCATATATGGTTCTATAATAGGTCTATTATTTGCTTCTTAAAACTATATCAATAAGTATATTAATATACTAAAAAAACAAGGCCAAGTTAAATAGTTATTAGCTATTTAACTTGGCTTTTATTCTTATTATTATTTAAATTTACTTCCTAAATATTAATACTTTATTATCTTTTAATATTTCTTCCTCTGTATGAACAAAACCCACCTAAAACATTAACTAATTTATAGCCTTCCTTACTAAGTATTTTTAGAAACATATTTATACATAATAGATAATAAAACGTCAAAAAAGGTTGTAGTATAAACTACAACCTTTAACAATCTAAAATTATCTTCTATTTTGTTCTTTTTTAGCTCTTCTACAAGATACACATCTTGTTGGCTCATTTTCGAATCCTTTTTCTTTATAGAATTCTTGTTCTCCTACTGAAAATATGAATTCGCTTCCGCAATCTCTGCATGTTATTGTTTTATCTGACATAAATGTCCCTCCTAAAATTAAAGATTCTAATTTGATATAATAATCTCTAATTTGCGAGAAACTATTTACCCAAATGAAACTTTTTATTGTTAGCAAACTTTGCTACTCATTTATAATAACACAGTTTTTATTTAATAGCAACCTTTTCTGTAAATAATTTTTCTTACAACCGATTTTTAACAATGAAACAGCTTTTGGCAAGATATATAAACACCTAAGACTATAAACCTCACTTCTAAGAAAACTCGACTAGTATTTTCTCGCTTAGTAAGTTTACCTAACCAAATATAAAATTTGGAGGCTTACTTATGGTACGATTCACCATAACTACGTTGAACAAAAAGTGGTAATAATTTAAAGATTACATCTATGTAGTACTCAAACACCATTACCTTTTCTACATATAGTGCAATAAACTTCTTTATAAGTTCATTATCTCTTTGCTCTAATATCTTTTTATGTTACTTAACATTTTGAATGTTCTCCTTCTGATATTAATGTGCAATTGCCAGGCCACATTTTTTTATATCAGAAGGAGCTTTTCATACTCATAGGTATAAGCTATACGGAACCCCACATATAACACTGGGTTTTCTAAACACAAAAACTTTATATTCTAAACTTTCCTATATATAAGATTTTAAAACTATCAAATCTCCACTAATAATATATTCCCCTAATGTAGCTGGGATTAATATACTTTCTCCTTTTGATATATCTAACTTCATATTATTTTTACATTCAATGATTCCTTTTCCATCTACACAAGTTAATATATAAAACTTATTTATATCACTTTCTTCAACTAATTCTCCATTTATAATATATTTTTCAATAGTAAAATACTTAGTTCTACATAAAATATTTTTTCTATATTCAATATGTTCTTCTAATTTATTGTTCCCATAGTTTACTGCATATAAATTAAATTTTATTACATCTAATGCTCTATCAATATGTAATTCTCTTGGTCTTCCATAATCATAAATTCTATAAGTTATATCACTATTTTGTTGAATTTCCGCAATAATAACTCCTTCACAAATAGCATGGACAAGACCACTGTTTATAAGAAAGCAATCTCCTTTTTTAACTTCTATTTCATTTAAATATTCTTCAGTTCTTTCTTCTTTTATAGCTTTTTCAAAAATTTCTTTATAGCAATCTTTAGTTCCAACTATTAATTTAGCTCCTGGCTTTGCATCAACTACATACCAGGCTTCTGTTTTACCTAAAGAATTTTCATTTATTCTTGAATATTCATCATTAGGATGCACTTGTACTGATAATTTTTCTTTTGAATTTATAAGTTTAATTAATAAAGGAAATTCCTTATTCTCAAAATTCTTCCCCAATAAATCTGTACCATATTCTTTAATCAACTGATCAAATCTTTTTCCTTTAAACTTTCCATTTGCTACTATACTCATTCCATTTGGATGACAAGCAACATCCCAACTTTCACCAATATTCCCTTCCGGCAGATTATCCCTAAATTTTTCTAAATCTCTTCCTCCCCATATTTTCTTATAATATAAATTTTCAAACTTTATTGGATACATAGTTTAATCTCCTTCGCTTTATCATGTCATATTTACTTTAAACAATACTATATTCCATATTTCAAAATAGGCTGTATCAAAATATATATGATACAACCCTATCCATTAAAAATATTAATTTATAAATGATATTTTTAATTTATTACATATACCTTTAACATAAAATACTAATGATTTTCTAATCATAATTATTTAAAAGTATAATTTTATTGTTATTATATTATATGGGTCAATTACTAACTTAGAATTATCTTGCACTTCTTCAATAGCATTTACAATTTCCCATCTTTTAAATTTATTAAAATCATATCTGTCTACTATTAGCTCCTCATTACTACAATTTTTCATTCTTAATAGTATTGCGTTATCTTTAAGTGATGCTGATATAGAACTTATACATATGTTTTTATCAAATTCTAAAAGGCTGTATTCTCTCTTTAAATCTAATTTTGTTCTAGAGTTTTGTATTTTATTATCCAACCTGTTTATAAATTTATTTAAACCTTGTAATTGATAGAATATATTTTGTGAATTAACTTTCTCATATCTTTTTTCAACTTTGTTTTCATTAAAGCTTTCCTCTAAAAGTGATATAGAAAACTCAAATTCATTCTTACCTAACTGTTCTGCATTTGGTGTAGCTATCATTACATGACCTTGCTTTGTCGTATCTCCTGATGCTCTCCCTGGTCTATATAGTAAATTTGGTTTTCCTAATTGGCTTGTAGTGGATAACAATGTTAAATACATTCTATCCTCTATAACTTGATATTCCTTTATCCCCTTAGAATATATACTTAATGTATTTTTATCATCTGTAATAGAAACAGTCCCCTCGAACACCTCAATATCTATTGGAATTTCAAGATAACTACTATTCCAATCCCCAATTTTGCCATTTAATATTGGTCTTTTTATATAACCAAAAGGTATAGACGCAATTGATTCATTAGATAAAATATCAGACTTTATACAAGCTCTTAATCTGTGACTTAATATATTATTATCAACAATTATCCTACAATTAATTAACTCATCATCTTTTAGTAAAGAGATTATTAGTTTAATATCTAATGGTTTTAATTCATTTCTATCAAGTCTTGATTCAAGATCTTTTGGTAATAATACTCTCCCACTTAATTCTAACTTTTCAATGCCTTCTGAAGCTTTTCTAATTCCTTCAACTATTCTAAATGTTATATTTGAATCTCCTCTAAGTGGTGAAAAATCATAAGTGTCTCCATCATTACCACAGTTCTCAAAAGTAATGAAATCTTCAATCTTTCTTCCATCTTTAAGTTCTACACATAGTTTTTCATTTTCTACAAATATCTTATAATTATCATTTTTTATTTCTAAATTATTACTATTTTCAATTATATCTACTTTTCCTTCACTTAACTTGAATACCTTATATCCCATAGACGGTAATGTAGTTTTAATTAAAGCAGTTATTTTATAATATCCATCCTCATTTATAAAATAATTGCCTTCTGGTGCTTCAATTAATATATTTTCTTTTCCTTCATACTCATGAATATCTAGTACAGTACACTTTTCAACATCTGCTACAAATTTATCCTTTGTGCTACTTAAAAATTCAACAACTTTAAAACCATCATATTTGTAAGGTAATGTGTTAAATACTAAAATTTCATCCTTACTTAATTTTAATCCTTCAGCAATTCTTTTCTTAACAAGGTTTTCTATTCCATCTACAATTTCCCTTGCTTGCTTCATACGGTATAATACATCATTTGCCACATCATCTGTTATACAGCCAGCCATACCATCATGAGCTTGACCTTCCATTATTTTTTTCCAAGCTGTTGTAATTAAATTCTTACTTATTTTTATTCCTAGGCTTTCAGCTATAGCATATAATGGCTCAACTCTTTTTAAAAGGCTTTGCTCCATATCGAAATTCATTTTCTTTATATCATATCTAACTGATCCTATTGTCTTATGAATTCTACCAGTTTTAGGTTCTCTAAATTCACCCTCATATCTCTCTAGTTTTTCACTATTTTTTCTTATATAATCAATAAAATCTAAATATGTACTTTGAACATATTCATCATCACTAATTTTATTAATTTCATCAATCTTATTTTTAATATTACAAGTTATTTCTACTTGGTCATTCCCAATAGGTATTAAAATTTCATCTAAGTCAGTCATTGACTTTATTTTGTCAGCTAACTTAAATAGCTTATTATTTAAAAATTCTTCATTAGTAAATAGTCTTGGAATGCTTCCATAACCATCAATTAAATTAGCTGCATAAACTTCTTCATTACCTAAGCCCTTCCATTTAAAATAGGGAGACTTAACATGCTTATCTAAGTTTATACCTCTCCAGAAAATTATGTTATCTATATTACAATTTCTAAGTATAGTTGGCATTTGTGCATTAAACCCAAAAGTATCTGGTAAATAACCAACTTCCATATGCTTACCAATTTTATTTGTCTCATGTATCCCTATACTTAAATTTCTTAATATAGATTCACCACAAACTAATTGAGCATCTGTTTGAGTATACCATGGTCCAATTAGAAGCCTTCCCTCTTCTACTAATTTCTTTATTTGAGGTAATCTTTCTGGTCTTATTGATAAATAATCCTCTATTATGGATGCTTGACCATCTAAACAAAACCTAGCATCAATATTCTCTTCTAATTCAATTAATACATCTTCAAAAACTTGATCACTTAATAATAAAGCATCCATAGTTGAAAAATACCATTCTCTATCCCAATGTGTATGATTAACAATATTAATTTTAGTCATAACTTCTCCTCCAAATTTAATATATATGCCTCATTAGTACTATTTTTATTGATATATTATTTAAGCCTAATGAAGTCAATTTGTTATGTAAGTATATCTTAATTTGATACTATTATTACTGAATTTATTCTATTAAAGAATATATTTACTAAAGGTGCTACTGAAAGTATTATTACTATTGTTCCTATTCCAATTGGTCCTCCTACAAGGATAGCAAAAATTATTCCTACACCATCTGTTACTAACTTTGCCATACCTACGCTTAAGTTAAATTTATTCCTAAAAGCCATCATGCAATCATCTAATGAGTTAGGGGCAAGATTTGGTGTTAAATAAATAGCTAATCCCATAGAAAGAATCAGAATCCCCAATAAAAAATACACTACTCTATTTATATAACTATCTCCTAAAGGAAGTTTGTTAACTACAAATAACCAAAAGTCTGTAAAACTACTTAAAACAAAGGCAGTGCCTAATGTATATAAATTAAACTTTCCATTTCTTAAAATAGCTGCTATTATTGTCATTATTATTGCTATTATGAAAGAAAATGTTCCAACTGATAACCCAAATCTATTGCTTAGTCCTACGTTAACAGAATCCCAAGTTCCTACTCCTAAGTCAGCTTTTACAGTAAGAGCAACTCCAAGTGTTAATATCATAATTCCTACTACAAATAATATAATTCTATTTTTGAAACTACTTAAATTCATTCTTTTCTAATGCCTTTCTCTTATACTGAATTTCAAAATAAAAGAGGAGATGTTTCTATTTTATTCTTCAACATCCCCTCTACTATTTTAATTACATTACTCCATCAAACTCGTCAGTATCAAAACCTTTTCCTAAGAATATAGCTCCCGCCGCTACTATTAGGCTTCCTACTAAGATTCCTAAAACATATACCGGCCATTTTTCCACTAATAACCATCCATATATACCTGATATAGGAATAGTATTTACTGCTCCAAGTGATACAGCAATAGCTGATCCAACTGCACAACCAATTATATTTACTGGAATCATTCTCATTGGATTAACTAATGTAAAAGGAATAGCACCTTCTGAAATACCTACTAGTCCCATTATAAATGAAGCTTTACCAGCTTCTCTTAATTCTTCAGAGAACTTAGTCTTCTTAACTAATGTAGCTATACCATAGCCTAATGTTGGTATAATAATCGCAACTTGAGCTGCAGTGTTTGCTATAAATAATCCCTCTGAAATTAATGCCATTGCAGTAACAACCGCTGCTTTATTTATTGGTCCACCAAGGTCAAAACCTATCATTCCACCAACTACAAGAGCAAGAACTAATGCGCTGCTTCCAGTGCTCATTGTACTCATCCAATTTATTAATCCATTATTTAATGCTGCAAAAGGCCCACCGATAACATATTGCATTATTAAAACTGTAAATAATGTTCCGAATACTGGTAATATAAATACTGGTACTACACTACTTGCACTCTCTGGTAACTTAATATTATTTGCCATAATATATACTATATAACCAGCAATAAGACCTGATGCTAACGCTCCAAGGAATCCAGTTCCTAGATTATTAGCAAGTAATCCACCAACAAAACCTGCAACTAATGCTGGTCTATCAGCAATTGAATAAGCTATAAACCCTGAAAATACTGGTAACATTAAACCTAATGCTAGTCCACCTAATCCATCTAAAGTATTGAAAAATGGTATAAGGCCTTGAGCTGTTTTATGTGCACTGTCCCAGATATCTGTAACTCCATAAAACATTCCACCCACTCTAGCAATTCCCATTATAACAGCACCAGCAATTGTAAATGGAATCATATATGATACGCCTGTTAATATATGTCTTTTAATATTTTGAAAAAATTCCTTCATTCCTTTCATCCTCCCTACATATATCTAAATTTCAAATTAAAGTAATGCTAATGCATCTTCAATTACTTTTACACCATTCTTAATTGGTGCTGCTACTGGAACCTTGTGTATAACCTTTCCTGCAAATCTTTCTTCTTCTCTAACCTTCTGCTCTACTGCAAAAATAACTACATCTGCTTCTTCAATTTCTTGTTTAGTTAGTCTATTTTGAATTCCTAATGCTCCTTGCTTTTCAATTTTAATTGTATGACCTAACTTCTCTCCTGTTTTAACTAAAGCCTTTGCTGCCATATTTGTATGTGCCACACCTGTTGGGCACGCTGTAACTCCTACTATCTTCATTTCATTTTCCTCCCTTAAACTAAATTATTATGTAAAAATTGAATTAATTTATTCTTATCATCCATGCTAAATAGAGAATCCTTAAAGTCATCCTCCATTAAGTTTGATGCTAAACTCGATAATATTTCAAGGTGTAAAGTTCCTTCGTCCTTCTTTGGTATAGCTAATCCTATTACCACATTTACAGGCTCTTCATCTAAAGAGTTCCAATCAACAGGAATATTTAATTTTAAATATACTATTGTTGGTTTTATTACACTCTCAACCTTACAATGAGGTATAGCTAGTCCAAAACCTATTCCAGTTGTACATTCCTTTTCTCTTGCAATGTATCCATTAAGAGTTTCAGTCTTATCTGTAATTCTATTGTCTTTCATTAAGATGTCTGTTATTTTCTCTAACACCTCAATTTGTGAATTTAAATCTACATCAAATTCTACTGTATCTACTGTTATCATTTCTTTTATGTCCATCTCTTCACCTTACCTTAATAATTTAATAAAGTCCTTATATGTTTTTATATTTAAAACCTTAGAAACTTTTTCTTCATCGCTTAAAGTCATATAAAGATTTTCTAAAATTTCTCCAAAATCTAAATACATCTCCTTTTGTATACTCATTAAGATTACTAATCTTACCTTTTCATCTTCCCAAGATACTGCTTTTTTATTAATTAATACACAGACCTTGCTAACATCTGGATCAATATCAATCGCATGTGGAATTGCTATCTGGTTTCCAATTTCCGTAGATGACATATTTTCTCTTTTATAAAAGCTTTCTTTATCAACTTTAGTTAAGTAACCCTTTGAAACCATTCTATCTAACATAAACTCAAGAATTTCTTCCTTAGTTTTCAAATTTTCATCAACAAAGAATAAATCTTCATCAGTAAACTCTAAAAACTTTAATAAATAATCCTCTTTATTTTCATGAATAAATTCTTTTAAAGCTGTTAAATCTTTTGCTTTTAGTATAGGTGATACATACATTATTTTTTTATCTTTAACCCCATACTCATTAGTATCTATTTTTATTGTTGATATAATTATGTCATAGATATTTCTATCAATTTTGGATAACTCATTTAAAGGTATTATCTTTATTATTTCAATGCTGTTAGAAAACTCACTTTTTATTTTCGCTGACATTATCATTGAAGTTCCTAATCCTGAGGCACATACAATTAAAGCCTTAAGTTTACCATTACTTCTTCTATCTTTTATTCTTTGTAATGATGCTGCAAAATGTAAACAAATAAATCCTACTTCATCTTCATTTATTTCTTTATTAATTTCTTTTTCTATATATTGTGTAGCAATTGAAGCTATCTTATATGCGAAAGAATAACTTTTCTTTATTTCATGAAGCATGTCATTAGTAATGTGCATATCATACTTTATTCTAGTTATAGCTGATTTTAAATGAGTGGATAAACTCCAAATTAGTGAATTATCTTTACTAAAATCTATTCCTATAGTAGAATCGACATACTTTAACATTTCAAAAACCATTGAAGTATAATCATCATTTATATCTACTGTTTTTTCTTGCTCTTCATCATCAATAAATTTTCTTGTATATAGATGCTGAGTAATATAAAATATTTCTTCTTCTGGAAGTATAATTCTGTATTCTTTAAAAATACTACTAGTTACCTCTTTAGCAACTCTATATTCAAGAGTTTCCTTTAATTCATTATCACATTGAGTAGTTTCAAGTATATTCTCATTTTTAACTCTATTTATAGCTATTAATATATGAATTAATAAATTGTAAAAGCTAATATCAGTAATACTAATCTTGTTTTTGTTTATTACATTGGTTAATATATCATCCATTTTTTCTATATCTTCTTTTTCAAATATAGGTTCAATAGATTTTAAACTTATTATATCGTTTTCAAAGCGTCTAAAAATATAATAGCTTATACAGCTTCTTATATCCTCCTCGCTTCCTCTTAAAGCAATTCCTTTAACTCCATCCCTCAAAAGATCTATATCAAACTTCTTTAACTTTTTCTTTACTTCAATTAAATCTGCCTTTAGAGTAGTTAATCCTATATATAGATCATCACATAGTTTTCCTTGTGTAATTCCTTTATTGTGTTTCAACTCCAATAATAATAGTTTTTTTATAATATAAACTACTCTTCCTTTAGAGGTTGTGGGGATAAGACTATTGCTATTTATATTTTCCTCATAAAGTTTAACTAACTCGTTATTAAAGCTATCTTTATCGCTTATTTCTAAAATATAACCTTTTCCTTTTACACAGGATATTTTTGAACTAATCTTTACTAATCTTTGATTAATACTTTTAATATCTTGTCTTAATGTCTTAGATGAAACCCCTATAAAACTTCCAATTTCTTCACCTGTAATGTGGTGATCCTTATCTTGTAAAAAGCTTATAATCTTTAATTCCCTTTTATTAATCATTGCTTTCACCTCGTCATGTCTTTATTTTATCAGCAATATATACTTTCAAATAGACCATTCATTTCCTTTGCTAAGGGAAGTTCTATGGCTATTAGGGTAAAAAACTCTGAACTAATATAAACTGATTTATCTCAAAGATTTTATAATTATTTTTAACTTTATATTAAACATTTTAGAGATATTGATATTTACAACAGATACTCTTCACTGCACTGTAAATTAGAATCTAAATCTATTATTTAGCCATTCAAACTTATACAACGAAAACGTGAAATCAAAACTATAGAATTCTCCATATATATTAGTAAATAAAATTTCAATTTTTTTATTAATTTCTTAAAAGTACTAAATAAAAATCCATAAAGATAATTATGATTTTTAACTTACTCTATATAATTGATTCAAAATTGCCATGTAACTAAATTCACCAACACTATTTACTATATTAAATGATTCAATTCATACTTCCTTTATCATATAACTCTTTTAACTTTATTCTTATAGTACTATCTTTATATTTATAACCATACTTATGAAATAACATATTAAATATATAATCTTTTTCAGTAAAAAATTGCATTTCTATTGGATAATAAATATCATTTTATATCTAAATTGCAATATCAAATTGAACTATTTTTGTTAAATTGAATAAATAGCATCTAAATATTAATCAAAGAGTTCTTCTGGTGTCTTATAATTTAACTTTCTTCTAGGAAGAGTATTAATCCAATCTTCAATACGAGATATCTCATCGATAGTATATCGTAATATAGCTTTTCCTTTTGCGATAAATCTTCTTATTAGTCCATTATATCTCTCATTGAACCCTTTTTTAAAAGATGAATAAGGGTTCGTGAAATATACCTTAGATGACCAATTATCTTTTAACACCTTATTTGTAACATAATCTATAAATCCAGAGCATTTTAGAAGCTTGTATTTTCCTTTGCAATTTTCACGATTTTGAGTATAGACTCTTTCACCTACATCTTCAAAGTATATTGTAATTTCTTCTCCATTTTTTATTTGTTTTACTGATCCACGCTTAATTTCATTAAGAACTGTATTTATTGTTCTGTTAATACTTTTAGAAATTTTATAATCACTCCAACCTTCTTTTAATCTAATTTCGATAAAACACCTTTCTTGTAAACTTAAGTGTTTATTTTTCTTTGTATTTGTGATATTCTCTTTAGTGTCCATAGTGATTTCCTTTCGTGAATTGTTTCTGCAAATTCAATTTTAACACGAAAAATCACTATGGATTTTTTTACTTCAATTTAATTTTACAACTAGTCACATTTTAATTATATTTAAATATATAATTTAATTTCTTGCTATGAAAAACTTTTAATAATAAAAATAGCTTTAAGCAAGTTATATTGATGCTTAAAGCTACAAATCGCACTTATTTATGGTACGGTTCATTATAACATATTCTAAATCTAATAAAATATCACTTACTAATTTATAAATCTTCATCACCTTTAAACATTACATTTGCTAAATCTATAGTCTCATTAAATTAGTAATTAACAAAACACTTTTATTAAAAATTGATTTTTCAATTTTCTAATATTATAATATATCGAAAGATATCAATTATACAGTAAGTGCTTAAAAGAGCTATAGTATTCTTATAGATACTAATGGAAAGGACGTGACTTAAATGGAAAAAGAATTTCCTGATTGCCCTGTTGAAATGACTCTGCAACTTATCGGTGATAAATGGAAAGTTTTAATAATGAGGGACTTACTAACTGGTACTAAACGATTTGGAGAACTAAAAAAGTCTGTAGGTAATATAAGTCAGAAAGTTCTAACTTCAAATCTAAGAGCTATGGAAGAAAGCGGATTACTAACAAGAAAAGTATATGCAGAAGTACCTCCAAAAGTAGAATATACTCTAACTGATCTTGGCTATAGCTTAAAACCAATCCTAGACTCAATGTTTAACTGGGGAACAGAATACATGGCTAATAAAAAAATAAATTAAAGAAAAGAGGCTGTATTAAATCACTTTAATTAAGCCTCTTCTACATTAATTTCATATTCTTTCTTTAAAAATTCTAATTACTCTAATATATAAAACAACAAACACCTTTAAAGTAGCCGAAACTATGGTTAAAGGATTAGCTAATTATTCTAATATATAAAACAATAAACTAAGTATCACGATTATTTAGAAACTACAGAGAATCTTTTACCAATATAGTTAGCATTCTCTGCCTCATCAATCATTGCAATAGCGTAATCTGCGTAACTTATAACACTTTCTCCATTTGAATTTAATGTTAATTCTTCTCCACCTAATTTATATTCTCCAGTTCTTTCCCCATCTGCTCTGAAGTCTGCTGCTGGTGATAAAAATGTCCATTTTACATTATCTACTTTTCTTAAATCTTCTAATGCTTGTCCTTGTGCACTTGCTAATGGTTTAAACATTTCTGGGAAATCTACTCCATCCATTAATTTCACTGTATGTTCAGGGTTCACATATAAACTTCCTGCCCCTCCAACTACTAATAAACGATTTTCTTTATTCTTTAATATGTTACATAAATACATTAATGATTTTCCGTGTAATGGTAGATCTTCCTCTGCCCAGAATCCTAATGCATCAATAATAACTTCATAATCTTTTATATCATCGTATTTTAAATCAAACACATCTTTTACTATTGTTTTATTTGCTATGGATTCTCCCTTTCTTACGAATCCTGTAACCTCATGCCCTCTTGACATTGCTTCTTTCACTAATAAACTTCCTTGTTTTCCACTTGCACCAATAACTGCAATTTTCATAACCTATTCCTCCTTCTTGATAGAACTTACTATCTATACTTCTATTATATTCCTTCACCGTAGTTATAAAAGTACGCACTTTAAAGTGGTATAGTTACTTCTAGGAAACAATTTAGATGTTTACTTACAAATCATATATTAATTAAAAATATCTCTTATCATTATAAATAAAAAAATTGATAATACAATTTTGTACTACCAATAATTCTATTTATCTAATTTTATAGTTATATTATTTTCATCCTTAATATCTCCATTTAAAATACTGTCTATATAAGAACGTAATGAAATATCTCCCTTATCAATCCATAGCTTATAGCTATCACTTTCTAATATTTCTAAATATACATCCTTAACAGTTCCTGAAAAATAATTGGGATTTAACTCTTCTACAGTCTCTGCCATTAAAACTCTCTCTTCATTTGTCATCTCATATTCCAATAAATCTTCAAATGCCTTTTTATATGAACTTTCTCTAAAAAAATCATAAGAGTACTTTTCAAAATTCACTAGTTTCTCATCAGTTATACCATTTCTTTTTGCCCATGCTTCTATATCAATAGGATTTGTACTATAATTAATTTTTTCTCCTGGTAAAAAATCTATCATACCATACTGATTAGCGTAAACACTTAAAGAACTTGTTACAATATCAGTTACTCTATTACCATCTGCCATCTTCTTTTCCGCTATACTTTGAGCATGAATATGCCCACTCAAATTAACTTTTACATTATATTTATTTAGTAAGTCACAAACTTCTTCACTATTATTTATAGTAAAGCCTTTATTAAACACCTGATTATGATTAACTAAATTATGATGCATAACTGTAATTGGGGTAACTCCCTTACTTTCAGCTTTAGCTAACCATTCCTCTAGCCATTTTAATGTATCATCTCTAAGTTCACCTGATACCTCAGATCTATTTATCCTATTATTTTCATAGATATTTGAATCTAACATAATAACCCATAAATCCTCTGATATTTCTGATACATAACTTAAAGAACTTGGATCATAACTAATTGCACTGTTAAAACCACAATTTTTATATATATTCTTAAAATCTTTTGCAGTAATATTATCTACAGAATATATAGAATCATAATTAAATCCAATAGCATTATAATTTTTAATATCATGATTACCTGGTGTAACTAAAACCCTAATTCCATTATCTATAATAACTCGTAGTTTCTCTGCTAATTCTTCATGACTTTTATTCTCTCCATTAAAAGTTAAATCACCACTTAAAATAAGTACATCTGGTTTCTTTTCTATAACTTCTTCAATAAATGCCTCAGTTATTTCATTTATATAATTCACTTGCTTTCCATCACTAGAAAGATACATATTGTCAAATTTAGGTCCTTTCTCTACAAGTTCTGTAGAAAGGTAATGTATATCAGTAGCTACCATTAACTTTACTGGACTTCCTTTTGGTAAAGCCTCTGATTCCATAATATATTCTGCACTACTGTCGCAGCCAGACATTACTAGCATAAAACAGAATATAGTAATTAACTTAATTATTTTCATTTGTATACTCCTAAAAATTTTTCTTTTAATTCTACATAACTTATAAAATATACACTCTTAATATTAATTGCATTTGTTCTATTTGTATAGTAGTAACTCTAGAGTGCTATAGTATCTTTAAGAAATCTTTACCATCGCAATATCCTTTAGTATCATTCGGATATTTTTATTAAATTATACCTTAAGACTACTGCCTCTTCTATAAATACTTCCTTAACTTATCTATAAAACTTAAGGTAACATCCTTAGCAATAACAGATGCTTTCTTACAATTCTTCTCAAAATTTTCTATTCCTGCATGTGTTGCTGTATCTGTTATTGAACGTATTGCAATAAATGGCACTTTATTTACATAACACACATGGGCAATACTTGCTGTTTCCATATCAACTGATAAAGGTTTGAATTTTTCATTTATGCTATCTCGGAAATTATCTTCAATGAATTTTTCACCTGTTACCATAGTACCAAAGTGCATCCTATTTTCTTTGCTTAGTGTTTTTGCTACTGATAGAAGTGTCTCATCGGAATTAAAATATATAGAAGACATCCATGGGTGAAACTCTGTTAATATATCATCATCTACGTCATGATATGCTACTTGAGTTGAAATTATAGTATCAAATAATTCTATTCCTTCATCCATACCTCCAGCTACTCCAGCATTTATTATGGAATGAATATCATATGTGTTAATTAATATTTGCGCTGCAATAGCAGCATTCACCTTGCAAACTCCGCTATATAATGCAACTATTGGTACACCATTAATATTTCCTTCATAAAATTTCAGCATAGCTTTTTCTTTTATAGTAACTTTTTCAATATGGGCTAAAAATGGTTCTAATTCTACATCTCCAGCACAAATGATACCGACTTTCTTCATATCCTCTCCTCCAGATTTAAACTAATGTTTTAATTATAAAAAAAATTTCCACTTCCTTATTGTAATTATCTCTACATATTTACATTTCTCTCTGCATAATGGTCCACAGCAAAACTAAAAGCAACTTTTACTATATATAATATAAGTATTACAAATAAAAATTGGGGTAACTCATAGAATTTTACTTTGTGACCCTCTATCTTTTAACATTTATTTCCTGTATTTTCATGATAGTATTATATTGAGAATATAATGCTATGGGGGTGTTAAAAATGGATGAACTTAGAATTAGAGAAAATCGACTTAAGCAATTAGGTTTAACCTTATTAGGACTTTTAATGGTTCTAGTTTCTATCTTACTATTAATTATAGATGTGAATATTATATCTACTAAAATTTTAGCTAGAATTGTAGGTTTATTTGGAACAATCTTTTTTGGTACTTGTTTCTTATTTATATTAAAGAATTTAATAAGTCCAAGGGAAATACTTATTGTAAATCATTTAGGAATTACTGATAACTCCTCTACTACAAGTATTGGTTTTATTCCGTGGGAATATATAAATGATGCTTTCATAATTAAAGTTTTGGATCAAGAATTTATTTCACTAGATATTAAAGATCCAGATATTCTTTTTAAAAACATATCTGCTTCAAAGCGTTGGTTTATTAATTTAAATTCAAGATTTGGTTTTTCAAAAATAAATATTACTCTTCAATCCACAAGTTATAAATGTGAAGATGTTCTAATGGTTATAAATTATCACTTAAATAATCATAATCGATAATAACACTCTTATTTAGGGTTATTTATTATCTTTTAAATAGCCTCCCTTCACCTTATACTAATAAAGAAATAATTATTAACTGAAAAAAAAGCTGCTCAAAAAGGCAGCTTAAATCTTCTAAGTCTATTATAAATTCCACTTTGTTTTATATCATAAGCAGTTAGTTCTTAAGCTCTTGTATCTCAATCTGGTATATCATCATAATGCAAATCTGAAAACATAGCAAAATTCACTTAAACACCTTTATAAGCCTTCTCCCTATCATACTAATCTATAATTATATATCTTATTCCCTTTGTCATATTTCAAAATCAGGTATTGATCCATCATTAATGTAACAAACTATTTTCCATGCTTCCTGCCTTGCTCTAGTTATTCCTTCTTCAGTACAGAACCAATTATCTCGTCTTGTCTTTATATCCTCAGCTGGACAAGGAATTATTTTTATCCAATTTGGAAAATATGTTTTTGCCATTAGCATACTTCTTCTTATGTGATATGCTGTTGTAACTAAAATTATTTTTCTTAAATTACTTAATTTAAATTCTCTTTCTAGTGGTAATAATGCACAAATAATATTTTCTTTTGTTGTTAGAGAATTCTCTTCAAATAATAAATCAGTCTCTTTAACACCAAGTTCTATAGCCTTATTTTTCATAAGCTGGACTTCTGTAATTTTTCCATATTCTGTTTCTCTAATTTTTCCACCACATAATAATAGCTTATTCACCTTTTGTATTTTATATAAATTACTTGCAACTGGCACTCTATATTTGGGAGCTGTCATACTTCCTAAAACCATAGCACACTCAGCTGCTTCTCCTGAATACTCTAATCCTTCAAATAATATTTTATCAATTATATTTTCACTTAAATCTTCTTTGCTTAATTTAGAAACTTTCATCATTTCCCCCAATCTAATTATATAATTAAACTCTATCATATAAATTTATATTTAGATGTTAGTTTTTTATACCAATCAATTTCTATATACATTAATTAGTAATTTGTACATATTATATACTACTTTAATTATATAATAAATAATATAAAAAAAGAAAAACCATTAAGCTTTTAAATAATATTAAACTTTCTATAAAGCACTTCTACTTTAACTAACGCTCTTTAGTTTATTTTATAGATTGTGTTATAGGTTATTTAACTGCTTATATATTCAATATAATAGTTCATAAAATTCTAATAGTATATACAGCTATACTTCTCTTTATAGGTCAAATACTTACAAGTTCAATTATAGACTATTTATACTTCAATATTTTTTTATTGGGAAGTTAGTCAACTGTGTACTACTCTTAATAGGTATTATACTTAATGCAAAATCTAATGAAAAGTATAAAGAAAAATAGTTTAAATTACTTAATAATCCCTTATCCTAGCTATTTATATCCATATTCAAATATCTTCATTAGATTTATAAAAGAAAGGGAGATCATAATCTGATCTGGTTCCCTATAGTTACAGCTTTATTATTTAAACTGTCTACTATAGAAGTTCATATCAGATATGACCTCCATTTATTTTACAATCCTAATCTAAATCTTCACCATTAGTTTCTATAACTTTTTTATACCAATAAAAACTATCTTTTCTTATTCTTTTGTAATCACCTGTTCCATCATCATGACGATCTACATATATAAAACCATATCTTTTATACATTTCTCCAGTACTTGCACTTACTAAATCTATAGGTGCCCATGAAGTATATCCAATTAAATCTACTCCATCAGCTATGGCTTCACCCATGGCTTTTACATGATCACGCATATAGTCAATTCTATAAGTATCATGAATCTTACCATTTTCTACCTTATCAGGTGCTCCTAAACCATTCTCTACTATCATTAATGGAATTCTATATCTATCCCACAAATCATTTAATGTGTAACGTAATCCTTCTGGGTCTATTTGCCATCCCCATTCAGATGCCTTTAAATAAGGGTTTTTAACTCCTCCCATTAAATTCCCACTTACTTTTTCTACACCTTCTTGTACACTAACACAATTTGACATGTAATAACTAAAGCTATAAAAATCTACTACACCAGCTTTAAGTAATTCAATATCTCCTTCTTTAAATTCTATATTTATATTATTTTCTTCCATCCATCTAAAGATATAAGAAGGATATTCACCACGAACTACTACATCACCTGAAAACTTATTTAAAATTCTATCTTTATGTTGACATTCCAACACATCCTTTGGATTACAAGTTAATGGATATTGAGTTATATGTCCAATCATACATCCAACTTTGTTCTCAGGATCAATTTCATGTGCTGCAATTACCGTAGCAGCACTGGCTAAAAACTGATGGTGTAAAGCTTGGATTTGCTCTTGCATAGATACTTTCAAATCACCTTTTGCTATATCTTCTTTGCTATTTAAATCCTCTTTATTTATTAATCCTAATGACTTATAGGCTCCCATTTCTAAAACGCCAAAATTAATTTCATTAAAAGTTAACCAGTACTTTACTTTTCCTTTATAATATTTCATAACAGTTTTTGAATATTTTACAAAAATATCAATAGTCTCACGACTTAAAAAACCATTATATTTTTTTACAACTTCCCATGGAATATCAAAATGACTTAAAGTTACTATGGGCTCTATATTATATTTTTTGCATTCAAGAAAAATATTTTCATAAAATAGTAACCCTTCTTTATTAGGTTCTAAGTCATCACCATTCGGAAAAATTCTTGCCCAACTAATGCTCATTCTAAAGCATTTAAATCCCATTTCTCCTAATAATGCAATATCCTCAACATATTTATTATAAAAGTCTATTGCATTATGACTAGGATAATATTCATTTTCATTAATAACTGGCGTAAACATTCTAGGCTTTGATGCAGTTCCACCCTTTACAAAATCCTGAATTGTTAAACCTTTGCCTCCTTCTTTCCAACCACCTTCACATTGATTAGCAGAAATGGCTCCTCCCCATAAAAAACTTTTTGGAAATGCCATGATTTCACCTTCCTATCTTTTGATTTTCCTTCCAATATACTCACTTAATCTCTCATCTGAATAAATTAAATTTACGCTTTTATAAAAATGTTGGTAACCATTCCCCATAAAAGATCGGAATTCTTTATCATTTTTATAATTATTTATTAATTCTCTTTCAAAACATTCTATTTGATCTTCAACATATGTAATATCTATAGGTGATTTTCCGTGTGCTGGGAAAATATCTTTTATTTCTTCTTTATATTTCATAATCTTTTTTAGACTATTTAAAGCCGTTGAAAATGGCGCTTGATGATCACTTGTTGCAAAATACCAAATATTATGTCCTGTAACTTGATCTCCACTAAATAGTCTGTTATTTTCCTTATCTAAAAGCATAATATGACCATAGCTATGCCCAGGAGTGTGAATGACTTCTAACTTCTTATTTCCAAGATCAATTACATCATTATCCTGTAAAAAATGTGGAGTTACTTTATTTATAATTCTAGTCTCTATAAACTCTTCTTTATTTATTACTTTTCCTAATGATGGCATTTTATTAATTCTATATTCAACAGCTTTTGTTCTAAGTTCTGAATTATCATTCCATAGTAATTTTCCATAGTCTAACTCATGAATCCAAATCTCATCAAAATGCGAACTCCCTAACCCATGGTCTGGATCACCATGACTTAATACCAACATAATTGGTAAATCTGTGATTTCACGAATTAAAGGTTTTATATCTTCATAACCATATCCTATATCAAAAACTACTGCTTTCTCACTACCTATTATTAAATAGCAATGTACACTATCTGTTTCTGTAATTACGTATAAATCATCGGATAATTTTTTTACTTTATTTAATTCTGACATTTTGTCACCTTCTTAAATTCTTGTAATATTATATTCCTACTCATAACAACTATCATCAAATCCAATTAACCATGTTGCTGCAAAACTTACTACAATAGTTAATATTATTGCTATAATTGCAAAATAAAAATTAGTCATAGTTCCATCAGGATTTAAAAAAATTGGCATAGTGAAGAATGATGGTGCTCCAAAGCTATATACACGTACACTAACAATTGCGCAAAATACTGCATTTACAACACATGCTATCCAAGTTGCAATTAATGGCTTTTTCATACGTACAGAAATACCATATAATGTAGGTTCTACAACACCAGCTAAAAATGATGTTAAGGCACAAGAAGATGCTAATGTACGTAAGTTTGAGTTTTTAGTTTTTATCATACATGCTAATGCAACTCCAAATTGAGAAAAATTCATACCAATAAATGCTACAAAAAGCATATTGTCATATCCTACAGTGCTAAACATTGTCATAACTAATGGTATAAGTGCTAAGTGCATACCTGTTAGTACTAATAATGGTACAAGACTTCCTATAACTAATACAGATGCCCAAGGAGCAACATTATTTATTGATGTCATTAATTCACATAAAAGCTCTCCAAGGTAACTACCTATTGGACCTGTTACACATAACATAACTGGAATCATTATTATTAAAGAAAGTAATGGTCTAAATACAAATTTAATTGAACTTGGTACTATTTTATCAACTAATTTTTCTACATAACTAAAAGCAAATATTGTTAATATAATGGGAATTAAAGTAGATGTATAATTAACTGTTCTTACTGGAAGTCCAAATAAATCTACATATGATCCAACTTCAGTAAGTCCTATTAATACTGGACTAATCATTATACCCCCAAGAAAAATACTAATCATAATATCAGTACCAAATTTTTTAGCTGAAGTATAGGCTAAAAGTATAGGTAAAAAATATAGTGCTGCATTTCCAACCATATTTATAATAGTGTAAGTACTACTTTCTGGATTTAATCCAAATCTTGTTAAAATTACAAGTAAAGCTGAAATTAAACCACTACACATTATTAATGGAATAGCTGGTCCCATAATAGCAGATAAAACATTTAATAATTTTGAAAAAATGTTTTGCTTATTAGACTCTATTTTTTCACCTGAATCATTACTAGTACCTAAGTTATATTTTTTTGTTATTACATTAAATACCTTAGTTACATCATTACCTATAATTACTTGTATTCCTCCCACGCTACTAACAGCACCTAATACACCATTAATTTTTTTTATTTCTTCAAGGTCCACAATATCTAAGTTTTTAAGTTCTGTACGTAGCCTAGTTGCACAGTGATAAATTTTAGTGATATTTTCTGGGCCACCTAGCTTCTCAACTATCTTCTTTCCAAGCTCATCATAATTTTTACTCATAATTTATCTTCTCCGTTCCTCTTAATTATTACGTTTACATTTGTATTATAATATTAAAATTACCCATAAGAAACTTGGTCTTTTTCGCTATTAATAGCGAAAAAGACCAAGCTACAATATATTTACATATATGAATTTAATATTGTTTTTACCAAATCAAAAAACTTCACCATATCCTCATCGCCTCCATAATGAACAATAAGTAATCTTGAAATTTGCTTTCTCTTATATGTAAATGCATTTTTTACTATAACCTCTTTAATACTACTTTCTTTTGTTCTAGAATGTGATGTTACACATAAAATTTTACTTCCTATACTCTCTATTGAAACTTTATTGTCCTTATTTACTTTAAATCTTCTTAACACCTTATCCAATGTTATCTGTTCATCTTTTTCAACCTCATAAAGTTCACGTTTAAAATACCTATCAAACATTTCCTTTACGTTATTATCAGCTTCAACCTTTTCTATATCTTTTATTTTTTTCCTAATACTTTCTATTTCATCTGATATTATAAATTGATTAATAAGGAAAAACCTTTTACTTTTTAATGCTAGTTCTTCTTCTGTTGTTATAAATAACTTATATTTAGAAATATATTCTTTTTGTTTTTGTTTAAATATATATATCGGTATAGTTTCAATTTCAGTTATTCTTTCACCTATGAAATATTTTAAGTATTGCTGTAAATTATATATACTTGCCGCACTCTTATCACTAACAAGAAGAAGCTTAACTTTCTGTCTATTCTTCTCTATAGTTGCTGTAAGATATAAAACTAAATAATCTAATTCAGATTCTGGAATATCAAATCCTAAAATTGAGCATAGACATGTTTTTAATAAATGTTGCTCCAATGGGTATCTAAGAGAAAGCTCTTTTGTATAGTTTCCAATATTATTTCTTCCACTTAAAATCCTTTTTTTCATACGCATAATATGATTCGCCATGATATCAATTAATTCCTTATCCATATTGAGGCTATATCCAGTTTGCATATATACTTCTTTTTCAAATCTATTTAAAGAGTCTATAATCATTTTATTTTCTTGTCTTTTCTTTTTTATCAAATTCAACTCTTGAACTCTTAATTGAATATAATATAATTCTGAATTGCTAAAGACATAATTAATTTTTTCTTTTACTTCTGAGGATATTTCAATCACTAAATCCTCAATATCAACATTATCATTTTCTAGTTCTACTTCTTCAAACATTAGCTTGGATCTAAGGATGCTAATTGAAAGAAATCTTATAAAATCCTTATAAGATTCACCTGTAGCAATAATATCATATTCTATAAATAGTTTAGATATTATATCACTTAATATTTCTTCATAATGGTATATATTATTGAATTCATCTATTCCTAAAATAGTAGCGTAGTCTACTTTATTTTCCATAGCTTTCATACAAATTATTCTTTTCCTATTTTCAGAGGCTTGTATACGAATCCCCCTAGATGCTGATACTTCAATATTTACGCCTAAAGTTCTCTCTATAATCCTCCTAACTTGTGATAAGTTAGTATTAATTGTAGATTTAGATAAAAATAATTTATCTGCTATATCCCCGATTTTAATATAGTCTTTTTCAAAAAGTAGTAACATTAATATTTGCTTAGATCTCCCATAAACCCCTTGAGAATTTAACTCTTTTCTATCCTCCAAATTTTGTATATCATTAAAAATCACATCAGAACAATCTAATAAATATCCAAGTCTATTATTGGATAAAATTATAGGTTTATCTTGATACTGTTCATTAATTTTTTTAATATCTATTTGCAAGGTTTTCACACTTACCCCAATAGTTTCAGCTAATATTGAGCCTTTTACCCATTCTCCAGCTCCTTTTAAGCCTGCTATTATTTTAAACTGTCTTTCAGTAAACATAATTACACCTTCCTACAAATAGATATCTATCTAATTATAAAATAAAATTTTTATAATTTCTTTTTTTATAATTGTATCATGATTATTTAATTAATGTTACATTTACTGATAAGACCAGTTAAACTTTAAAAATAATTTTTTTATAGAAAAAAAGCTGCCCAAAAGTCAGCTTCATAATTCTAATTTCAGAAATTCCTAGCAATTTCATCCTTAATTATTCATTTTTAATTCTCAATTGAAAAAAGAGGTTTAGTACAATATGCACTAAACCTCTTTACTTATATAATACTAGTTTTGACCGAAGTATCTATCTAATAATCCCTTGAATGCTTGTCCGTGTCTAGCTTCATCTTTACACATTTCATGAACTGTGTCATGTACTGCATCTAAGTTTAATTCCTTAGCTAATTTAGCTAAATCCATCTTACCTTGGCAAGCTCCATGCTCTGCATCAACTCTAGCTTGTAAGTTAGCTTTAGTATCAGCAACTACAACTTCTCCGATAAGTTCTGCAAACTTAGCAGCGTGCTCAGCTTCTTCAAATGCTATTCTCTTATATGCTTCTGCAACTTCTGGGAATCCTTCTCTATCAGCTTGTCTTGACATTGCTAAGTACATTCCAACTTCTGTACATTCTCCAATAAAGTTAGCTTGTAATCCTTCCATAACTCTTGGATCTACATCCTTAGCAACTCCTACTCTATGTTCATCAGCCCATGCTAAATCTCCTGATTGTTCTATAAACTTATCTGCTCCAACCTTACATACTGGACATTGTGCTGGTGCCATATCCCCTTCGTGAACATATCCACATACTGTACAAACAAATTTCTTCATTATTAAACTCCTCCACTTTCACAACTATTGTTTTAAAATCTTATTTACTTATTTTTAATATTTGATATAATTCTTATTAGTGGTAATCATCTAATCAATAATTATTATCCACTGACAATTGTTATTATATAATATCATTTGTTCTTTGTAAAGAGGAAACTTAAAAATTTTTTAAATAAAAAAATCACCTGCAAAGTTAAGACCTTTTAAAGTCTCTTTACAGGTGATTTTAATATTTAAAACTTCTTTATATTATATAAGTTGTGTATATAATTTACTAACTAATAGTTTAGGTATAAACATAACTTAATAAAATGTAAAAATTTTATTACAACTTATATACTATTTAATTCCTACTGCTGTTTCCATATCTGAAATAATAGTATCTATTGCCATTATTCCACTTCCGCCGACATACCATGCTTGTGGATCAACATATACAATATGTCCATCTTGATAAGCCTTAGTTGTCTTTACTAATTCATTTTCTATAGCTTCTTTAACTGATGCTTGAGCTCCAGTTATAGCTCCTCTATCTAAAACAAGTAAGTAGTCTGGATTCTTTTCTTTTAAGTATTCAAATGAAATGTTTTGTCCATGGTTAGATGATTCAATATTAGCATCAGCTGGAGTGAATCCAAACTTGCTATAAACCATGTCATATCTTGATCCTTCACCATAAACTGATAATGAACCTTCATTAAACATTGCCATTAAAGCTGTTGTGTTATTTTCTTTTACCTTAGCATTTACTGCTTCTAATCTCTTATTGATGCTTTCTAATTCAGTTGTAACGCCTTCTTCTTTATCAAATACCTTACCTAAAACTTTAGCATTATTTTCTGCTGAAGCAAATATATCACTGTTAGCTGTACCTAAATATAATACTGGAGCAATCTTCTTTAAATCTTCATAGTATGATTCTTGTCTACCTTCAATTATAATTAAGTCTGGTGCTGCTTCATTTATTTTTTCTAAGTCAAATTCTTTTAAAGAACCTAAATCAACATATTTTTCATCTTTATATTGTTCTAAATATGATGGTAATGAACCCTTTGGAAGAGCAACTGGCTCAACCCCTAATTTAGTCATTATATCTAATGAACCATAGTCTAATACTACAACATTCTTAGGATTAACTGGAACTTCAACTTCACCCTTTTGATCAGTAACTACTACTGTCTTGCTTTCTTCTTGTGCTTGTTCACCTGAACCACCTTGAGTTCCACATCCTACGACTCCTACTGCTAATAACATAACCATACCTAAGATGGCTGCGATTCTTTTTTTCATTGTATAATACCTCCATGCTTTTAATTAATAATTAATTACTTTTTAAAACTCCTGCAGAAGTTTAAAATTATTAATTGATATTTGCTAATTATTGATGTAATTTGTTCCAACTTGCTAAAATTTATTATTTATAAAGCTTGTATAAAATTTCTCTGTTTAATTTTTTAATAAATAGCTATTTAATTAAATATATCTTTTAATTTTTATATTTTTAGAAATAAATACATATTTTTTGATTATCTACTTCTTTAATATTGAAATTCATATCATAAAGACGTTTTAAATTATTTTCAGTTATCATTTCTTCTGTTGAAGTATGATTAACTAATTTCCCATCCTTTAGAGCTACTATTGTATCTGAATAACATGATGCAAAGTTAATATCATGAATTACTATTACGATAGTTTTTCCAAAATCATTTACCATTTGTCTAAGCATTCTCATCATTTCAGCTGAATGCTTCATATCTAAGTTATTTAGTGGTTCATCTAAAAGTATGTAATCTGTATCTTGAGCTAATATCATTGCAATATATGCTCTTTGTCTTTGACCACCACTTAACTCATCTATATATTTATCTTGAATATCTGTAAGCTGCATATAACTTAAGGCATCCTCAATAAACTTTTCATCTTCTTTTTTAAGCTTTCCCTCACAATATGGGAATCTTCCAAAAGAAACTAACTCTCTTATAGTTAATCTTATATTTAAATTATTATTTTGCTTTAATATTGATAGTTTTTTAGATAACTCTTTAGAATCCCAAGCTTTTATTTCTTTTCCATCTATAAAAACTTCACCTGAATCAGCATCTAAAAGTCTCGAAATTATTGATAAAACTGTACTCTTACCAGCTCCATTAGGCCCTATAAAAGAAGTTATTTTTCCTTCTTCTATATTAAAAGAAACATTATCTACAACTTTTTTACTTCCATAACTTTTATTAATATTTTTTATTTCTATCATAGCTTACTCTCCCTTAATAATAGATTTATAAAGTATATTCCACCGATAAAATTAATTACTATACTTATAGTTGTAGTAAAGTTAAATACTCTTTCTACTAAGAACTGTCCTCCTACTAAAGCAATTATGCTAATAAGAGTTCCAACTATAAGAAGGACTGAATGTTTATAAGTTTTCGTTATTTCATAAGTTAAGTTAACAACTATAATTCCTAGGAATGTTATTGGCCCAACTAAGGCTGTTGATAATGATACTAATATTGCTACAATTACTAATATCTTTTTACTAAACTTATCATAATCTACTCCTAAGTTTACTGCTTGTTCTCTTCCCAAGGACATAACATCTAGCTTATTAAAGTCCTTGTATAGTAAAATTGCTATTATAGCTAGTATTATTACTGAAACTACTAATATCTTTGTATTAACTAAGCTAAAGGAAGCAAATAATTTTGCCTGTAGGGCATCAAATTCATTAGGATCTATAAGAACCTGCATAAAAGATGACATACTTCTAAATAATGTTCCAACTACAGTACCTACAAGTAGTAAGAAAAATATATTGTTTCTTCCACTCTTAAGAACCACCTTAAATAAAATCATAGCTAAGATTACCATTAAGGTTCCTGATACTAAAAAGTTAACTGTTTTATTAACCATAAATATTGATGTTGATCCAAATATAAATACTACAATGGTTTGTACTAACCCATATAATGAATCTAAACCAATAATACTTGGTGTTATGATTCTGTTATTAGTTATTGTTTGGAATAAAAGCGAAGCTACTGAAATAGTGCTTCCAGCTATTAGAATTCCTAATACTTTTGGAATCCTAAGAGATAAATTAAATCTATAGTTTTTTGCATTTAATCCCCATACTACAAACAATACTAAGAATGTTATTGCAAGTAAGGACATTATAATTATTTTTTTCTTATTATTTCTCATTATTTATTCCTCCTAAATATTAGATAAAGGAATATTACAGCTCCAATAACTCCAATAGTTAAATCTATAGGGATTTCATATGGTGCAATTATTAGTCTGCTAATAATATCACAAGCTAGTACAAAACTTGCACCTAGGAGAGCAACTATAGGCATATTATTCTTAAGGTTGTCCCCTTTCCATATAGAAACTATATTAGGTATTATAAGTCCCACAAAAGGAATGCTACCTACTGTTATTACAACTAAGGATGAGATTAATGCTACTATTGTAATTCCTATGTTAGTAACCCTCTTATAATTTAATCCAAGGCTTACTGACATCTCTTCTCCCATACCTGCTAATGTAAATTTATGTACATAGGAAAAAGCTATAATTACTAAGGGAATACTCAAATAAAGTATTTCATAGTTTCCTTTTAAAACAGTTGAAAAATTTCCTTGTAAAAAGGCTCCCATACTTTGATTTAAGTTGTATTTATATGCAAAGAAATCTGTTATCGATCCTATTACATTACCAAGCATAATACCAACCAGTGGTATAAATATTATATTCTTTATTTTTATCTTCTTTAGGATACCCATAAATATAAACGTTCCTACTAAAGAGAATATAAATGCTAGCATCATTTTTTGAAATATATTAGCTGATGTAAATAATATTAAAGAAAATAGAACTCCAAGTTTTGCTGAATCTACTGTTGCTGCTGTGCTAGGTGATATAAATTTGTTATTACTTATTTGCTGCATAATAACACCACTTATACTCATTCCTACCCCAGCTACCAATATACTTAAAAGTCTTGGTAATCTACTTATCATAAGGATTTCTATATCCTTAGACTCCATATTTAGAATGTTTATTTCTGATACTCCGATAAAGATTGATATCACTGATAAGATTATAGTAATAATCAATAAAGATTTTTTAGTCATATGCTCCACTCCCGCTATTTGATAATCCGTATCAACTGATTACTATTATAGTTGATAAAGATTATCAATGTCAATACATATTGAAAATAATTTCCCATTTTTACACTATGATTCCCTATTATAGATTTCTATGCAATCTTTTAATGAATAATTGTAATGCGTAATGCATAATTCAGGTTGTTTTTCAGGGTAAAACTTAAGTATTAGTTAGTGTAAAGTATTCTTTAATCCTTAAGAATTTTTTCCCATAATTATTAATTGCGAATTTTCAATTGTCAATTATTCCATTTTATAAAAATGTTTAGACTCCTTGGATTATTTAATATTGTCTCCTAATATATAATTATTGTAAAATAATTACATAAACATAAAAATAAAGGAGGCTTAATTTTGAAAAAATTATTAACTTCTATAATATTGATACTGATCTTTTCTACATTTTTTATTGGATGTAGTGACAAATCATCTATCCTTGAAAAAGATAATATTAGGGAAGCAGCTTATAATTGGATTGATGACAATATAAAATACACAATAATAGATTGGCAGACCTCAAAAATAGAAAATATAACATTTGATAAAGAACATTTAATTATTAATGAAAGAGAAACTTTAGATATTATCAACACAGAAGTTTTTAGAGTAACTTTTACTACAAAAGATGATGATTTATTAGGGCCAGTTATAGTTTATTTAGATACAGATACTTTTGAAGTGCTAGGTATGGACTTTAGAGAATAAATTAAAAATTATAATCTTCTAAAATTGAATATTAGTATATTTACAAAATATATTATAATAAACTCAGAATTATATTGTTATGTGAGTTAGTCAATAAATTAGAATTTGGAGGCTGAGTATGGACTATACAATACGAGAAATGAAAAAATCTGAATACCCATTGCTAAATGATTTTTTGTTTGAATCAATTTTTATATCAGAAGGAATTGAAGCACCACCTAAATCTATAATAAACATTCCTGAATTTCAAGTTTATGTTTCAGACTTTGGAAGTTCTAAACATGACAAAGCATTGATTGCAGAGATAGATGGAAGAGTTATAGGTGCAGTCTGGGTACGTATTATGAATGATTATGGACACGTCAATGATGAAACACCATCATTTGCTATATCTCTATATAAAGAATATCGTGGATTAGGAATAGGAATAGCTATGATGAGAGAAATGCTTTCCATCCTAAAAGCAAGCGAATACAAACAAGTCTCTCTTTCAGTACAAAAGGCCAATTATGCAGTAAAGATGTATCAAAAAGTGGGATTTGAAATTTATTCTGAAAAAGAAGAAGAATATATTATGATAAATAATCTACAACTATAAATTAAAATTGTTAATTATAAAAAGCCCAGCAAAGCTGAGCTTTTTATTCCCTGTATTTATTAACTTCCTTTTTTACTAGAACTAATAAATTATTAAGTTCATTTATTTCACCATCTTCAACAAGCTTATTTAATGAACTTTCAAATCTAACTGCCTCTGCGCTTTTGCCATAAGATCTTAAAGTCAATATATTATGCATTATATTTGAAATTATATCTGATTTAATTTCAAATAACTTTTGGGCATCTTTTATTTCATCTTTAATATCAAGCATCAGTTCATCTAGTTCAAAGGCTGCATCTGCTGCTTTTTTAAGCTTTTCTCTTACTACATCTGGTAATTGTTTTTTATACTTATAGTTTAAAGAATGCTCTATTGTAGCCCAGAAATTCATGGATAAAGTTCTTATTTGAAACTCAGCCAGTATTTCTAGTTGTTCTTCTGCCATATTAATTGGATATTTTATTACAATATGGTAGCTTCTATATCCACTTTCTTTAACTCCTCTAACATAGTCTTTTTCATAAAGGATTTGCATATCACGTCTTCCTCTTAATATTTCAACTACCTTATCTATATCATCAACAAACTGGCACATAATCCTAATGCCGGCTATATCTTCAATTTCATATTTTAACCTATCTGAAGGAATTTCAAATTTGTTAGCCTTCTCTAAAAGGCTAGATAATTCCTTAACTCTACCCGTTACAAATTCTATAGGTGAATACTCATTTCTTTTTCTATATTCCTTTCTAATACTTCTAAGCTTAACTTTTAACTCCTCTACTGCCTGCTCATAAGGCATGAAGAATTTTTTCCAATCATGATTAACCATATTCATCACCCTTTTCAAACTTCACCTTAATCATTATATCAAAAATATCAAAAAGTGTAATTATATAATTGAATTAATATATAAGTTGTATTAAAGTTTTTATATTTTATTAAATTAGTTCAGATAAAAAATATTTCAATTAAGTAAATACATACTCAACTTATATAAAAATTAAAAGATTGCAGCTTTCAATTAATGTAATTCACATCTTAAAATTATTTTCCACTCAAAATAATATAGGCACTTAAAATGTAGATTATTTATTGAAACATAGATTATAAATTCATATATCTACAAATAATGCTAGAATATGCTATAATTAGATGTAACTACATTTTTAAGGGGAATACTTATGATAAAAAGTAATATAGATAAAAATAAAAATATTAGAAACACTAAAGAGTCATTGTTAGATATCGATAATGATACTAGTAAAATTAATAATATATTTTTTAAAGCAGTTGATTGTCCAGCGTGCAAAAACTCTTTTAAAACGCCAACAATAAAAGTTAATGTTCCAAGAGTAGCCTCAAGGGACTCTGATTTTTTCATTAGATATGTTGCAGACAATCCTTATTTTTATGAAGTCTGGATTTGTCCATCTTGTGGATATTCAGCTTTAAAAAGCGATTTTCCAAAACTTAGAGATTATCAAGCTAAATTAGTTAAAGAAAAAATTACCCCTAAATGGGTTAATAGAGAATATGCTCTACCCTTTAATGAGAATACAGCAATAGAAAGGTACAAGCTAGCCCTAGTAAATTCTTTAATTATTGAAAGTAAATCTAGTACTAAAGGGATAATTTGCTTGAAAATTGCTTGGATATATAGACTTCTACTAGATGAAAGTAATGAAAAAAACTACATAAAACAAGCTTTAATAGCACTAGAGGACGCTTACATAAATGAGAAGTTACCTATCTACGGCTTAGATAGATTCTCTATTATGTACCTTATTGGTGAATTAAATAGAAGGCTCAATGAAAAAACAATAGCACTAAGATGGTTTTCAGAAGTCATTACATCTATAGGTGCTCCACAAAAAGTAAAAGAAATGGCTCGAGATAGTAAAGATAAAATTGGGAGGTACTAATATGGGTTTATTTTCTAGATCTAAAAATAATACTTTAGTTAAAGAAGAATCTAAAGTTGAAACAGTAACTGAAACGCCTACTTATGAGGTTAACACACAGGATGAAACAAATGGTATTTTAAAGGATGAGATGGCTAAATTAAGTCAAAGCAGCTCAAGTATTTCTTCTGCTGTTCAAGAAGTAAATAGTTCACTTTCCTCATTAACTAATGCTACATTATCACAAGCTGAAGAATTAGGTACTGCTCGAGATATTTTAGAAAACTTCAATAACCGTATGGAACAACTTGCATACAATGTAACTAATGTTCAAATATCAGTTTTAGATACTGATAAAGTTGCAGATGAGGGCTTAAATACTTTTACTGATTTAGATAAATCCTTAAAGTCCTTACAAGAAGCTTTCACAACAGTTAGCAATACTGTCAATTCACTAGTTTCTAAATTAGAATCTGTAAATTCTATTACAGACTCTATAAGTCAAATTGCTAGTCAAACAAATTTATTATCTTTAAATGCTGCAATTGAAGCTGCTAGAGCTGGCGAAGCTGGTAAGGGATTCTCAGTAGTTGCTGGAGAAGTTAGAAAACTAGCTGAAAACTCAAAGCAATCTGTAGAAAGTATAACTAAAATATTAGACGATATTAAATCAGATATACTTGATACTTCTAAGTCAATGCAAGCTGCAAATGATGTTATAGATAATCAACAAAAAACTCTTCAATATACTAAAGGAAGCTTTAATAATATTAAATCTTCTATAGGTGAATCTATAACAGAAATTGATAGCTGCATAGAAAATCTTACTGTAGCATCATCTGAAAAAGATAATGTTTCAGCAATTATGGAAAAGGTTTCAACATTATCACAAGAGCACTCTGCCCTATGTGAAGAAATAGCTGCAAACATGGATCTTCAAGTAGGAAGCCTTGAAGAATTAGACTCCACTATTTCAGTGTTAAACAACAACCTTTAAGTGCTCCGCACAATTAAAAATTAAAAATTAAAAATGAAGAATTAAGTAAGTAATTTCTACGAAATTACCAAATTAAAGTATGGGATCTATTATTATCAGATTTTTTCTGATAACAATAGATCCCTTTTTCAATTAACAATTATCATTCAAGAGTTAACAATTATTTTTTCTAATTTTCACCTTTATCTAAGGATAAAATAGCTAATATAAAAGATGTTACAAAAATTGATAAATCTGATGCAGATACACTTTCCATAAAATAATCAACTATTGCCATAGTAATTCCTGTTCCAAGGGTATCCATTAATATAAATAAAGTTTTCTCTATTTTTCTATCAATTTTCAAAAGTGAATTCAAAGCTTTTGATAAGGCTTTTATTATAATTTCCAGTGGAAAACCTACAACTGAAACTATTGTAAAATATAAAATAACACTCCCAACAGAATTATATCTAAATCCAAAAACTCTCATAACACCACCACATAAAATAGCAAAAACAGATATAATAGCAATAAGTACAATTGTAACTAATCCATATCCAGTAATGGCTTTAACAATTCTTTTAAAATTCTTCATATGATCTCCTTATCAAAATAAAATTTTCATTAGTTAATATTTATATTATATAACTTTTTCATAAGTACCCTAGATTATCTATACATTTTAATACAAAGATCAACTTGTACTACCGTTTTAACAATTATCAGTTAACATTTAACAATTATTATGTAACCTCAGCTTATATGGGTTTCTTCCTTCAATATCACTCTTTCTATGTCTTACTACAATATAGAAATAAGAAATAACCTCATATAATTCTCTTATAATATTTTCAAGTTATTGATATAATTATCTTAAGCTCTATATAATTGAAAGATAAACTGATTATATTAGGGTAAGCTTAAAAACAATAAATAAATCTATATAAAGGGGTCGAATTATATGAGAAAAAATGCAAAGGACTATTTGTTTAACATTGCAATATCAGTAATAACACTTTTTAGCTTTTTCATGACTATAAAAATAGATAATGATTCAAGACTACCTCAAAATATTAATACTGACTACCATATGAATTCATTACCATATATTTATATAATATTAATTTGTTTAGCTACTTTAGTTATATTAAATCTATTCAAATTTATAAAAGTAAGAAAGACAGCATAAAGATCATTAAGAATAAAAAGTATAATAAAACCTAATCTTTATATACTATACATATGTAGTATTGAGTATTAACAAAGTCCAGCAAGGTTATTGCTGGACTTTAATTCCTATTTTGAGTTCTTGAACAAAATATTAATTGCACTTAATCTATCACTATTCATTTCTTCATAAGCTCCCAGAATTTTGTATAGGTTAGACTACTTGTTATTTTTGAACTGCTAAATAAAAAATGCCGCATATTCATTTGAATAACACGGTATTTTTAATCATTAAAATTTAATTTTATCTTCGTACTATATTAAAATTTTTGCTTATAAATGTATTAGTTTAACAATGGAATTTATTTTTTTAGGTTATTTTTATAACTAAGAACCATTCCACTAATTAACATACAAAGTGATAGCGTAATACCTAATATTTTTATGGGTATTGTAAAATTAATATATATGAATGTTCCTGTTAATCCAACACCAGCACCAATAAATAAAGCATAAAGGATTTTTTTTATCATAACTCCCTCTCCTTTTTATACACATATAATGAATTATAAAATACTATTAAAAACTAATTATAACATATTTTACCAAAACAATGTTATTCAATTTTCAATGAATAAATTTTCTTAGTTAGTTCGTAATAGGTTCAAATCACTCATTATATTTGAACTTCGCATTAAAAATACCGCATATTCTTTTAAATAATACGGTATTTTTAACAATTTAATATTTAATTTTATCTTCGTAATACTTTAAAACACAGCCTTAAATTAATACAGATTAAAATGATTTAATAGAAGTCGCAATACATTTGAACATACATAAATCATCGCAAATATTTTTGCCTTTGCATAGTTTTTATTTTTTAAACCAATCAAAAAATAAACAATCATTTCAATAAATGCAACGATGATAACAATAGCAAGTGAGTATCTAAATAGATCTTGAATACTAACAGTCATTTTATTATAACCCCCTTATTCAATTATACATAAATAATACAATTACGAGTTGATTATAACATATTTTGTAAATACTGAATTATTTAATTATTAAAGACTATTTTTTATTAATTACTTCGTAATACATTCAAATAAGGCACTATTCAATTTTCAACGAATAAATTTTATTAATAATTATAAATTAATGTTGAAACTCAGCTCGCATGAGTTTCCTCCTTCAGTAAGCCAGCACACCCTCAATTTAAATATAACAAAAGAACTTTATACATTCTTATGCGGTGGGCTGACTTGGAGCTTGCGACGGAAGCCTTAGCATAAAATGTATAAAGTTCTTAGTTAATTAATTAAATAAATAGATTTACGTTGGAGGAATTTGCTTCTCCTAAGTAGTATCCCACTCCCCCATAAGTTATTCCATCTATTAATTCTTCTTTCTTTATTCCCATTACATCCATAGACATTGTACATGCAACTATTTCTATTCCATTTTCTATAGCTGCTGTCATTAAGTCTTCTAAGGATTGGATATTTTTATTCTTCATGACACCTCTTATCATTTTAGCGCCCATTCCACCCATGTTCATTCTTGATAAACCAAGCTTTTTACTTCCTCTTGGCATCATCATTCCAAAGGCTTTTTCTATGATATTTTTAGGTGTATTAACTTTTTCTGGTTTTCTTAAGATATTTAATCCCCAGAAGGTAAAGAACATTGTAACTTTTTTACCCATAGTAGCTGCACCATTTGCTATTATAAATGAAGCAATTGCTTTGTCTAAATCTCCACTAAATACTACCATAGTTTGTCCGTTATTATTTTCTACTATTGTATTTGATGTAGTAGATGCTAATGCTTTATCTGTTGTTTCTGAATTTCTATTACCTGTAGAATTTCCTTCTCCACTGCCTTTTAAAATAGTAGCTTCTATTATACCTTTGTTCTTTTCAATATCTAAAAGCTTATTATTAGTTATTTTAGTCCATGCTTCTATATCTCTGTAGAACCCTTCATCTGATGCTCTAACCTTTAATATTTCTCCATCTTCCATCATATCCATCATTTGTTTTACTTGCATTAATGGTCCTGGACAAGATAATCCTGTAGCATTTAATTCTCTAATTTTATCTAAGGCAACTTCTTTCATTGCTAAATCTTCACTCCTATTGCTAATACTATTATTTAAATCCTTAGCCTCATACTTCCAGTTAACATAACTCTTATATCCACCATTTAAATTCTTAGCCCTGTATCCATAAGCCTTTAAAATTCTAACAGCAATATATCCCCTTATACCCACTGCACAATACACTATTATTTCTTTATTCTTATCTAATTTATCTAAATTGTTTCTTAATTCATTAACTGGTATATTTATTGAGTTTTCTATACTTCCTAAAGCTACTTCTGATTCATCTCTTGTATCTAATAATATTTGCTTATCTAGATCTAGATTTTCTAAATCTTCTATGTTAATTATATCTACTAATTCCTTAGCTTCATTTTCCGCTATAAAGCCTGCCATATTAGCTGGTGATTTAGCTGATAAAAATGGAGGTGCATATGCTAAGTCTAAATCTTTTAGATCCTCCATGGTGCCTCCAAACTTAATAGTAGTAGCAATTACATCTATAAATTTATCTACACCTTCATATCCCAATACTTGAGCTCCTAGTAATTTACCATTTTCAGTATCATATAATACCTTAATGTTTAAGTTAGTTGCATCTGGATAATAACCAGCATGACTTAAAGGATGTAAATAAACCTTCTTATAATTTACATTATTTCTCTTTAAAGCTTTTTCATTATTCCCAGTTGCAGCCGCTACCATATCAAATATCTTTATTATAGCTGTTCCAAGGCTTCCCTTGTATTTAGCTTCATTTCCTGAGATATTATCTGCTATTATTCTTCCTTGCTTATTAGCTGGTCCTGCTAGAGGAATATAAGCTTCCTTTCCACTTACTATATCCTTTACTAATACTGCATCGCCTGCTGCATATACTCCTTCAACGCTTGTTTCCATTTTTTCATTTACAAGTATATGACCTCTTTCCCCAAGGCTTATTCCACTATCTCTTATAAAACTTGTATCTGGAGATACCCCTATAGCTGAAATAACTATATCAGTCTCTACTTCTCTATTATCTTCAAGTACAACCTTAACTGTAGCATCCTCATCTTTAAAAGCTACTACTTTCTTATTTAAAATTATGCTTACCTTATTATCATTTAATTCTTTTTCTATTAATATAGAAAATTCATCATCAAAGTTAGATAAAAGATGTGGAGTTGCTTCTACTATAGTTACATCTAATCCCTTATGCCTTAAGTTCTCAGCCATTTCTATACCAATAAATCCACCACCAATAACTACAGCTGACTTCATATTAGAATTAGTTGAATACTCTTTAATTCTATCAACATCTTTTACATTTCTTACAGTAAAAACTTTATTGCTATCAATGCCTGGAAGGTTTGGTTTAATAGGCCTTGCTCCAGGTGCTAAAATTAAATAATCATATTTTTCTTCATACTCTTTATCAAAAGATTTTACCTTAACCTTTTTCTCATTAGTATCTACAAAAACTACTTCACTATTAACCCTAACATCAATATTAAATCTATCTTTCATTTTTTCAGGAGTTTGTAATAATAAACTTTCTCGCGTCTTTATAACTTCTCCAATATAATAAGGCAGTCCACAGTTAGCAAAGGAAATATGCTCACCTTTTTCAAATATTACTATATCTAAATCTTCCTTTAATCTCCTAAGTCTTGCAGCAGCAGAAGCCCCACTTGCTACTCCCCCTACTATTAATGCTTTTTTACTCATTAAATTTCCTCCTAAAATATCAATTAATATTATTATATCACTATATTCAAATATTTAAATATATATTGTATAAAAAAAGCATCTTAAAATTTTATAATAATCAGTAACATTACTTATATGATATGTTTACTATCATATTAAGTAATATAAATAATAAATTTCTTGATACTTTCTTTTGTTACCCATATTCATTTAAAAAACTTTTTTACCTAATCTACTTTTATTACTTGTTAAAAATGAAATTATTCACTTATTAAGGATTTAATTATTCCTTCTACTCTTTTGTCTACTACTTCATAAACTATTTCAAGACCATTTCTTTCACCTTTAATAATTCCTATGCTTTTTAACTTTTGCAAGTGTTGTGAAATAGTTGATTGAGGCATTCCTAAACAGCTATGCATATTTGTTACATTACAGCATCCCTTTTCTAAAAGGTTTTTAACTATACAGATTCTTACTGGGTGTGCTAATACCTTTAAAAATTCTGCTACTTCTTCGTATTGTTTATAATTACTATCCACCATACCACCTCATTTACGACTTTCCCTTTTAACATCATTTTATTCTTATATTCAAATTTTAAAACATTGTTAATAATTTGTCAAGTTGCTTAGTAAATCCAATTCTTAATTTTTATTTTTCCCCTACCAAGTTCTAATATTCCTCTCCTTTCAAGAGACTTAAGACTTCTACTTACTACCTCTCTTGAAGATCCTATATCAGCTGCAATTTTTTCATGAGTTGTATAAATTATTTTACTACCATTGTTATTAGCCATTGTAGTCTTAAAATAATCTATTATTCTATTTTCTATACTATCAAAGGTAACCTTTTGAAGCCCTTCAACAACATTTTCAAACTTATTATATAAGTTCTTAAATATATACTTTAAAAAACTATTATTATTAAGTAAATATTTCTTAAATAAATCCATAGGAAGTACTGCAATTAAAGCATTTTCTTCTACTTCCGCAAAAGATACTTCATCAGTATCAGTTAGTGCACAAAGAATAGTATTAAAGCAGTTGTCCCCTTTTCCTAGTCTATAAAGGGTAATTTCTTTACCATCATCACCTAATTTATATACTCTAAGTCTTCCTTCTAATATAAAAGAAAATCCTATACAACTAACTTTATTATCAAATACATTTTGTCCTATTTCATAACTATTTAAAATTATTCTCTCAGAAAAAGTACTTAGTGCTTCTGTATCTAATTCATTTAAAAATGGGTAGCTCTCACATATATCTTTTATTTTAACCATACTTCACCTACTCAATTGAATGATTTAAATTACTTTCTAAATAAAAAAAGTAAAACTACCTTAATTGTAGCTTTACTCTTTTTAATAATCAATAGTCCCTATATATAAGTTACTGAAATAATAATATTTCTTAAATATTATTTGTATAAAATATATCTTTATAGAAGTTAAAATATAATATACAACTTATATTATACTTTAAAGTCCTAATAAGCGATCAATTTGTCTCTTATCAAATCCAACTACTATATTACCATTTATATCTAGAACAGGAACTCCCCTTTGTCCACTCTTTGCTACCATTTCCATAGCTCCTTGTCTGTCGTAAGAAACATTTACTTCTTCATATCCAACATGGTTACTTCTTAAGTAATTCTTTACCTTTGTACACCATGGACATGTGTTGCTTGTATATACTTTTATATTATTCATTTTTAAATTCCTCCGTATCATAAATTCTATTATGATATAAGTATATTCTTAAGCACCCTTTTTGACTGTAACAAAGTCACAAAATAATTAAGAATGAATTATAAAATAATTAAAAAGTACTGCACTAAATGATGTAGTCAAGAAAATCTAAATTTAAATAATAGTTGTTGATCTTTTCTAAAGTTATAGGAAATAATCTTATTTAAAAACAATTATATTTAAAATACAGCTACAACTAAAAATAAGTATACAAAGAATCCAATAGTACTAATTATATGAAGTTTTTTCGAAAGTCCCCTTTTTTTCGTTAAAAAATATCCTGTAACTCCAATAGATAGCATAACTAAAGTAAAACCAATATATTTAATAAAATCTTCAGTTCCTATCTTTTGAAATAAAGCCAAGCACATGGCTACTACAGATAAAGTACCAACAGCAATATGAGCTTTTCTATAATTGAACTTTCTTATTTTAAAAAGCTTTGGTATATAATAAACAATAAGTGCTAACATAAATAAATTTGATGATATTCTTTCCATGGTTCCTCCAATTATAGTTCCTCTTTAAGTTTTCTAATTGCTTTTTCTTCTGGTGAAATAGTCTTTATTCTAAAGATAAAATAATAGAATTTACATAGAATAAGTAAAACTATAACGCCCTTCATAATTAAACTATCTATAAGTATTAATGGAAATGCTAACATAAAGTCTGCAAAAGCTAATAAAGCAACCTTTTGTTTCAATGTCATTGCTCTTTCATTTACAAAGGATTCTAAATGGTTTTTATATAGCTTTGTATTTATAAACCAATTGTTAAATCTTTCAGATCCCTTTGCAAAACAATATGATGCAAGAAGTAAAAATGGTGTTGTTGGCAATATAGGTAATGCCACTCCTATGGCCCCTAACACTACAGCAATAAGACCTACTGTTATATAGATATATTTTTTAATAGACTTCATAATAATTCCCCTTTTTATTAATAATTTTCCACATATAGATTTGTATTGAGTTCTAATAAAAAAACTTGATACTATGAGTTAATATTTATCTAACTCCTAAAGAATTAAAACAAATTACTTAAAATGTATTGACTTAAAAATTAATGAGCAGATAAATAAGAATATTGATTAGAAATTTAAAAATAAAAATTTATTCTAACATCCAATATCTAAACTAAGTCTCAATATCGAATTAAAGTTATTTAAAATAAATTCACTGAAAATCTAATCCTCTAAAACTCATCATGAGTTTTTTCCTTAATTATTAACTGTTAATTGCTAATTGTTAATTGTCTAATACGTCATATGTCTAAATAATTCTATTGGATTGTATATAAGAAGCCTTGGACCTGAAAATCTCATAACTTCCTTAACCTTCTCCTTCATATCCTTCTTATAGCAATGTATTGGACACTTTGCACAGGTGCTTTTTTCTTCACCAAATTTGCAGTAGCTAAGTCTTTTATGAGCGTATTCTAATAACTCCTGACATTCCTCACATAATTCTTTATTCTTATGCTTTTTCTTACAATAAATATTTATCATAAGCTCAATAGTTCTTTTTTCTCTCTCAATTTTAGTCATATATCCCACTCCTATATTTATCCGATCGCTACCATTGCTAACACTCCCCCTTCTACAAGTGGGAGCTAAGCACTGCTACGCGCCTGTATTAGTTCTTCTAACCTTCAGCTGGAGAATAGGGTATTCCTGTTAAGAAAACTCCACCTGAAGATAAGAATCACTTTATATTAGTAAAATCTTAATGTCCATTTTAAATATATCTTTATAGATACTGATAATCATTATCATTGAATCTTTTTAAATAAGGGGCTGTCGTAAAAACAGCCCAAGTTAAGAATTAAAAATGAAGAATTACTAAAATTAATTTCTTTTCAAAACTCCAGAAGGAGTTTTTTCATTAATTATTCATTATTCATTCTTAATTTTTCATTTTGCGACAGCACCTTATTTCTTATGCTAGTTCAATTTTCTTATTTTCTAATTTATAAACCTTATCGCATATAGCAGTTGTAGACTTTCTATGTGAAATAAGAATTATAGTTTTATCTTCACAGTTTTCCTTAATAGACTTAAGTATTTCACCTTCATTTAGAGCATCTAAATTACTTGTTGGTTCGTCTAATATAAGTACTTCACTATCTTTTAAGAAAGCTCTAGCCAGGCCAATTCTTTGTTTTTCTCCTGAAGATAGATTTGATCCAAGTTCCCCAACTTTAGTATCATATCCTTTAGGTAATGTTAATATAAAGTCATGAATTGATGCTTTCTTACATGCTTCTATAATTTCTTCTTCAGTAGCATTTTTATTTCCTATCTTAATGTTCTCTTTAATAGATTCATTAAATAAAAATGTTTCTTGGCTTACTAATCTTTGAGTATTTCTTAAAGATTTTGTATTAACTTCTTTTATGTTTATATTGTCTATTTTTATATCCCCTGAATTTACATCAAAGAATCTCATTATAAGCTTAATAAATGTACTCTTACCTATCCCACTTTCACCTATTAATGCAACTTTATCTCCTTTTTTAATATTGATATTAGTTCCATCTAATATAGTTTCTTTTCTGTTTGGATAAGAGAATGTTACGTTATTGTATCTTATATCTTCACAGTTTACATCTGCTTTTCCTTCTACTTCTTCAACTAATGGATTTTCATCTAAAATCTCAAATATTCTCTCTGCACAAGCAAAGGTTTGAAGTAATGTATTTGAAAGATTACTTAATGCAACTACTGGTCCAAAAGAGGATGCAATTACTACTATAGCTACTATTGCAGCTGTAAATGTAATATCTCCTGCTAAGAACTTGTGAACTCCTAGAACTACAAAAGTTAATATTGCTATCATAATTGTAAGATCTGTTAAAGCTCTTATTATTCCTTCATGTTCCTTTATCTTATCTAAGCTCTTATTTAACTTAGCTGAATTTTCTTTTATTTTTTCTAATCTTTCTTCACCATTTTTAAATAGTAATACTTCTTTTAATCCTCTTAAAGAATCTAAAACATAGTTGTTACTTTCTCCAAATGAATTTCTGTAATTTACTCCTGCTTCTTTAGCAAAACTAGAAGATGCATAAGGAATTACAAAACCAATTATTAAATAAAATATAGCTGCAATTACTCCAAAGATAGGACTAATTGTAAATAATATTATAGCTATTATAGAGTTTGTTATAATTGCTATTGAAATTGGTGCTATTGTATGAGCATAAAATACTTCTAACAGCTCTATATCAGAAGTTATTAATGCTATTAAGTTTCCTTTTTCCTTACCTTCAAGCTTAGCTGGTGCAAGCTTTCTTAATACTGTAAAAATCTTATCTCTTAAAATATATAAAATCTTAAAAGCTATATAGTGACCTGATAATTGCTCACCATATCTTAAGAACCCTCTAAGAATTGCTGAAACTACCATAACTATTAATGCACCCTTAAAGGATATAAAAGTTATATCTCCTATATGAGCGCCTAGTGCTACTGCTCCAAAGGCAGCTATAGATGTAGCTGCTAGAAATCCTAAAACTCCTAGAGATATTGTTATTAACATTATTGGTGCTAGAGGTTTTAGTTCAACTATTAACCTCTTCATTATTTGGAAGCCTGATCTTCTTTTCATATTAACAAACCTCCCTAATTTCTTCTAATTCATTTTGCTTGTTAACCATGTTACTATAATATCCTTCAGCCTTCATTAACTCATTATGAGTTCCTTCTTCTACTAAAGATCCCTTATTCATAACATATATGTTCTTAGCTTCTTTAACATTAGCTAATCTATGAGATATAACTAATATAGTTTTATCCTTAGAAAGTTCATATATAGCTTCCCATATAGCTTCTTCACTTTCTACATCTATATTTGATGTAGCTTCATCAAATATTATCATCTTTCTATTAGCAAGTATTGCTCTAGCTAGGGCTAATCTTTGCTTTTGTCCTCCTGATAAGGCACTTCCTGCCTCACCTACATTAGTGTTTAATTTATCTTTTAATCCTTCTATAAAGCTATCTAATCTCGATACTTTTAAGGCCTCATTTATTTCCTCTGTAGTCGCATCCTTTTTACCTACTAAAAGGTTATCTAATATACTTCCATTAAATATATAGCTATTAGTAGATATTAAAGCTATATTTTCATATATAAGATTTGAATCTAAGTTTTCAATATCTTTTGAGTTTAATAGAACTTGTCCTTTATTAACCTTGTGGTTATTTAGGATTATTGAAGCTATAGTACTCTTTCCAGAACCACTTTCTCCAACTATTGCAACTATTCCCTTTGGTGTTATTTCCATATTAACATCTTTAACAACTTCTCTTTCTCCATCATAGCTGAAAGTAACATTCTTAAGACTTATATTAATATCATCCTTAATTTCTTTTATAGAATTATCTACTGCTTTTTCTCTTTCCTTAGCATCTAGAATTCCAAAGATTCTATCTGATGCTGCCATACCATTCATAGCTATATGGAAATAAGATCCTAAAAGTCTAAGTGGTATAAAGAATTCTGAAGATAAAAGTATTACTATAAGTAAGCTTCCTGGAAGTAAGTCTCCATTGCTAAATTGAATTAATGCAACTATAGTTCCTAGAGCTGCTCCTCCAAATGCAACTAAGTCCATTATTGTAATAGAGTTTAATTGCATACTTAAAACCTTCATAGTAATTTTTCTAAACTTTTCAGCTTCAACATTCATTTTGTCATGTCTTTCTTCATCTATATCAAAAACTTTTAAAGTAGTAAGTCCTTGAAGATTTTCTAAAAAACTTCCACCTAAGTCTGAATAACTTTTCCAATAATCCTTTAAAATTCTCTTTGCAATCTTCATTATTGCAATAATAGAAACAGGAATTAGAGGTACTGAAAGTATAAATACTAGAGCAGCTTTAAATGAAACAAAGCTCATAAAAACAAATAATGTAACTGGTACTAATAAAGAATAAAAGAATTGAGGTAAATACTTTCCAAAGTATATTTCTAATTGTTCTACTCCCTCTACCATAACTTGAACTATTGAAGATGTGCTTTCCACACTACTATAGCCTGTACCAAGTCTAAGCAATTTTTTATATACAAGTTCTCTTAGCGTCGATCTAGCCTCTGCTGAAGCTAAATTAGAAAACTTAGCATATAGAATATTTGAAATAAATCTGATAGTTAAAAGAATAACTATAATAATTCCTGGTTTTAAAATTGACTCCATATTTATGGAAGTTAATCCACCCATGTAAACTTTATTAATAAACTGTCCAACAAGAAAAATTATTATTATATTGCAAATGATTGCAAGCCAGTTTACTAGTATAGTTAGACCGATGTACTTTTTTGATTGGCTACATAAATTTATTAGCCTTTTATTAATCATCATAATATCTTCTCCTAACATAATTGATATTGATACTCATTTATATATGATAAACACAGTTGATAGTATACCTTAAATGATATGCATTTTCAATAGCAAATTAAAACTTTAACATAATTTTTCGATTACCTTAAATAATTCACTAATAAACACCTAATATTCCACATAAAAAATAGGCTGTCGCACAAACAGCCCAAATCAAGAATTAATTTTTCATTCTTAATTCTTTATTCTCCAACAACCCCCTTCCTATCCTTCCATATTTGAATTCTTCTTAATGTAGATTTTTAAAGCTTTTATTACTAGTATTAATGCATAAATCTATAACCCAACTAAAACTATTTGTATTAATATTTATCCATAATTAAATAGAAGAAATATATTAGCAATACTACTAATAACCCTTCCCCCTCTAAACCTCTATAAATGATAATTTAATAAAAATATTAGTTTCATTTTCATCTAATATCATATCCATATTAACTGAATCTATTTGAACTCCTAATACATTGCTTTGATTAGAATCACCACTAACTGCACGATAAATATAAATTTCACTTCCTAATGGAAGATCTATATCATCTCCAAACTAAAGCTGAGAACCTTTCCTTAAATCCTCTTTTATTTCATATTCAAAAGTTGCATAGGCTCCAACGCCTCCTATAATCCCTCTAAATTTATCTTCTTGATAGTTAAATCCTATAGTTTCTTCATTTTGAGCATCCTCTAGAGAATCCTGCCAAATCCCTGTAATTATTTCTTCCTTAACTTTTTCTTTCCCTTCATAAACTTCATAAGTAAATAAAATCTGATATGTCTTGTCCTTAGGTAAGTTCTTAAGCTTATATTTAAAAACCTTATTACCTGAAATACTCAATAAATAATCTTCTGTATCTGAAAGTTTCTCTGTTGTAAGTTTAGTTTCTTTACCTTGGATACTTCCAAAGCTAATTAAAACTATAGCAACTAATATAGTCCAAAGTAATAAAGATAATTTCTTCATTGCTTATCACCTTTCAATTATTATTCTCTATTCTCTTATTTTTTAGCTTTTCATAAATTAAACCTATAATCAAAGATGTACTCACTAATAGAATAAGTCCAACAAAACTAAAAGTAATACCATTTTCCCTAAATGTAATAAAGTTTAGTATATCTAAATCTAATAGGTAGCTTAATATATAATATCCAAATACCGTACTAAAAATAATAATATATACAACTCTTTTATCTTTCTTTGTTATATTATTTTTAAGTTCTTCATTTTTTCTTATATTATCTGACTTCTTATCTCTAACTATCATAAATAATCCAAATACTATAATTAATAACCAAGTTACATGAAATATTATATTAAACATAAATTAAACCACCTCGCTAAAGTAAATATTTCCCATTTGATTATATACTACTATACCTTTATTTACTATAAATTGTTATTAAGATACTTCTATTTAAGAAAATAACTTTATTATGTAAACTATGTTATAATTGCAATATAATGTATTTACGAGGTGTGAAATGGATACTATAATAATTTTAACTTTATTAATATTATCTATAATATATATAGCACGACTATATAAAATGAAATTTAAAGATGAAAAAAGAAAAGAAATTAAGATTTTGCAATTAGCTATTTTTAATATATCTGTAATTGCTGTAATAACTGGATTATGGGATTTATTTATAATAGTATTTATACTTATTTTAGCCTTGATTTTCTTACCTAAAAAATTTCGAGAATAAAAAAACTAAGAGAACCATCCCCCTATCAATGATACAGGATATAGTCCTCTTAGTTTTCTTCATAATTCTTTCATTACTTAATACTATAGTATTTTAATTGGATCAAAGTTTAAGTAATCACAAGAAGTAATTATATATTCAGTTCCTTCAAAATCTCCAGAAAAAGCTGTATTTAAAGATGGTCCGTGTAAATGTCCATAAATAACTTTTTCTACTCCATACTCCTTAAATAATTCAGTAAAAGCTGATGGCTCTCCCTTATCATTTAATGGTGGATAATGAATCATTACTATGAACTTTTCATATCCAGCTTCTTTTGCTTTATCTAAAGATAATCTTAATCTTATTAATTCTCTATCAAATATCTTCTTATCTTTTTCAGTAAATCTATCTGTTCCTTCAAGTATCCATCCTCTTGAGCCACAAATAGCATAATCTTCATATGTATAGAAGTTATTTTGTATAAACTTCATATCTTCATACATACTATTAAGCTTTGATATTCCACCCCACCAATAGTCATGGTTACCTTTTGATATAATTTTTTTGCCAGGTAATGAATTGATCCAATCTAAATCTGCCTTACTATCGCTTGATCTCATTGACCAAGATATATCTCCTGCAATTAATACCATATCATTTTCTGTAATTTTATTAGTCCAATTTTCCTTTATCTTTTCATCATGCTTAAGCCATTTTTCTCCAAAGATATCCATAGGCTTATCTGCTGCATTAGCAAGATGAAGATCTGAAATAGCGTATAAAGCCATTAATTCAACTCACCTTTCTAAAATTTAAAATTAAAAATGAAGAATTATTAATGTAACTCTTACTGAATTACTAAAATTAATTACTTTTCAAAACTCCTCCAGGAGTTTTTTCGTTAATTTTTAATTATTCATTCTTCATTGAGCTTTAGCTCTATTTTAAACTATCTAAATCTGTTATATATGCAATTATATGTGCTACTGCTTCATAAAGGTCTGCTGGTATATATTCTCCAACATCTACATTGCAAAGTAAATCTGTCAATTCCTTATTATACACTATAGGAACATCATTTTCTTCTGCTTTTTCAATAATTTTATCTGCAATATGTCCCATACCACTTGCAGTAACTATTGGAGCCACTATATTTTCTTCATATTTTAAGGCTGCTGCTTTTTTACTCCACTTCATTATTTCCCCCTATTTTATTCCATCGCTACCATTGCTAATACTCCCATCTTCTCAAAACGGGAGCTAAGCAATGCTACGCACCTGGATTAGTTCTTCCCTAGAATTAATCTTCAAAAATTAAACCATTCTATCTAGAGAAATGCCAGAATCAGGATTAAAGAAATCTCTACAAGTAGTTAATGAAACTTCTTCTTCCTTTTTACTTACTCTTACATCTACTAAAAATCCCATATTTTCTATATTGGATATTAACTTATTTTTAGTTATATCTATTATTTTAACAAATTTATCTTCACATTTTAAATCAATATCTATTTTTTTATCTAAAACCTTCATATATCCATCTACTATGCCTAAATTTTTAGTATCTATAGTTATAACCATTTTTATATTTGTGCTATCTATTTTCTTACTATCTTTTCTTTTATCCTTAACTATAAGCTTACATGGATATTCATTTTCTCTAATTTTAACTGGAATATCTGCATAATAGTATTCTGAACTTAACTTATTAAATAGTTTTATTTCATTTATATTATTTTTTATAACTTCAATAAGTTTCTCTGATATTATATTTTCACCTTTTAGAGAATTTAAAATATCTTTTATTATTTCCTTACTAGTTTCTCCTGCATTTTGAATAGATGCCTTCACTATATCTTTACTTAAAAGCTTTGAATTTAAATCATTAACTTCTGATTTTACATTGCTTAAATTCTTTATTGCTTCTTCAGTATTTTCACTTCCTATTGTCTTTATATCTTTAGCATCTATATTTGAATTATTTAATTGATTTTTTAGAGATTCTTCACTTTCAGCTATTTCTTGATACTTTAAGTTTATCCCATCTTGAAGCTTAGTAAACTCCTCTTCTGTTAGGGTTATTCCTTTTCCCATAAGATTAGATAATACAGCTTCTGCTTCCCCTTTAGTAAATTCTAAAGAATTACTAATTCCTAAAGCTTCATTATTAGATTTATTAATATAACTATTAAAATCATCTATTAAGTTATTTTCTCCAATAGAATTATATTCAGCAATAACTGACTTAAGGCTATTTATAAACTCCTCTGGGTCTAAGTTATTAATTAAATTTGATAATCTATCAAACTCAGCACTTGTAAAGGAAGATCTTCTATTTAATAATATATCCCTTAAGCTTAAGTTTAAATAATCCTCTGTTTGTCCAGAAATCGATTTTAAAATAGATAACAAACTTACCTTTGAATTTTGTGTTTCTGACTTTTGATATAAAGTATTTAAGGCTTTATTGATTATTGAACCATCACTTGAATTTTCCTTGCTGGCCTTATTTACTAATTCACTAACTTCAGCCATATCTTTTACACTATTATCTAATGTACTTACTTTTTCAATATTTTCTGTATTTTTTCCTATTGAATTATTATCCTTTCCTAATTGTGTCCCTTCATAATCTCCTTGTAAATCAGAAGATGATTGTGATAATAATTCATTAACTTCTTCCATGTTTAGACCCATATTATTCATTAAAGCTTCCTTTAAAGATGCAACGTCTCCTTGGATATTACTTAAAATCTTAAGGATACTCTTATCACCTTTAAAAAGATTATTATAGGCTGTTATGTTTTCCTTTGTGATATCTATATTATTTTCAAAGATTAATAATAAATCTTCTTTGCTTAAAGTCTTAAAAGCATTTAAAAACTCCTTAAGCTCATTAATAACCTTATTTCCTTCTGCACTTTCAGGGGATATACCCTTTGTCTCTAGGTATTTAGAAATAAACTCATCTATTTCACCCTCATTAAGATTAATTTTATCTAGAAACTTACCTAAAGCTTGAATTTCTTTAATATTTTCCTTAGTTAAAGGTATATTAAACTTAACCATAGCTCTTAATAAATCTATATTTTCCTTACTAAGCCCTTCTTTTGTAATTATATTTTCAAAATCTCCAGGACTTAAATCTTCTACATCAATATTTTTAGCAACTATTTTAAGTTTAAGCTTTCCTCCTTCAAAGCCATCAACTTCAAATCTATGAAAGCCCTTACTTAAAGAGTCAATGTCCCCCTCTATCTCTGCTTGAAATTCCCAACCATCAACTAACTTTATAACTGCTTCTTTTCCTTCTTTCTTTACTACTTTTCCAGAAAATTTCTCTCCAGTATCAAAAGTCATCTTACTAGTTATTCTTTTATTATTTATATTATAGGCATTACCAACATTAAAAATCCCTGGCATAATTCCACCTCTTATCATCCTAATATATAAGTTTCAATTAATAATCTACATCTATAATCTTATAACAGTATAGATTTAAACCTTCTTTAGTAAAATAACAAAATTGAAAGCATCGATCTTTTAATTTTTATATAAGTTGTTAAAATAACTTCATGTCCTAAATATTTTTAATACGACACATAACATAATAAATATTAGACTCTTTCTGCAACTTATATATTACTTATATTATCGAGTAATTAATAAAAAATCTTAACTTTGAATTTGGAAACATCTTGGAAATATTATTATTATCTTTAGAAAATATTGCCTTATATAATAAAATCAAAGATACAATAAAAGGAGGTTATATTGTGAAAAGAAAAAAATTAATAAAGCTTTTAATATCAACTGTTATTCTAGTTCCTCTACTATTTATCTCTTGTAATAATTCTAGTAAAAAAATAACTATATCGGATGATACACAAAGTGAAGTTGCTTTGGAAGAAAGCGAGGTCCTAGCTGCAATAACTGATGGTGAAAAACTTATAGATGAAGGTAAATTTGAGGAAGCAAAAGAAGAATTCATTAAAGCAATTACTTTAGATAAGACTAATAAAGAAATGTACCTAAGAATAAAAGATAAATACTTATCTGTAGATAAAACAGATGAAGCATATTACTTTATTAAAACTGCTGTTACAAATAATGTAGATGTTGATAATATGAAATCTGTATTAAAAGATATATCTAATAAATTTGAAAAAATAAATATTCAAACTTCAGTATATCAAAATGGCAATTACTCATTGCCTCAGCAAGTTACCACTATGATTTCAGGTGAACAAGTTAATATTCCAGTATCTTGGGAAAACCAAGTAGTAGATACAGCAAATGTAGGAACTTCTACTTTCCAAGGATATAACGAGGAGTATGGTAGGAGTATAACTGTAGAACTTACTGTTTTAGAAAATGTTTATGATAAGCAAATAGGCTCTATAAATAAAATATATACTTCTAATGGAAAAACTTATATAGATGTGGATTTGGTTGAATTTTATACAGGTACGGAGGCAGTAACAAAAGCCTTAGAAGACAATGCTCCTTTAGATTATACCGAAGATAATATAGCTTATCTAGCGCCTGGATATTATATACGAAATAAATTTAGTACTATAACTACTTATGAGGTTTCTAATAGTAGTAGCTTCAAATTATTAAAACATGATCTTCAAAGGCTTGGATATGATATAGATACTTCTGGAAATTCTGCTATAACAATAGATTCTTCATTAGATGACTTTAAATCATATATAGAACTTGCTAATAAAGACTATGAAATTTCCTTCACAGACTTTGGCACTCCATATCCTCATAAGGAGACTTTATGCTGGATTGAACTTAAAAACAATTCTGCATACTCTATTTATAGAAAATTCACACCTTAACAAAATAATATTTAATAAATAGAAAGGAGAATTAATATGTTTAAGAAAGTAAAAAAATACGGAATAATTTTTATCATTTTATCTTTATCAATTTTTCTATACTCTTGTACAGATAGTACAAAAAAAGTTACACTTTCTGAAAACACTGGAGAAGATATATTAGTTGAAGAAGATGAAGTAGCTGAATCTATGAATACTGCAAAAAAACTTCTTTCTGATAATCAATTTAGTGAAGCTAATGATTTATATAATAAAGCACTTTCCTTAGATAATACAAATAAGGACTTATATATAGAAGTTAAAGATACTCTCCTTAATTCAAATAGATACGAGGATGCTTATACTGTAATTAAAAAAGCCATTGATAATAATGTAGATGTAGATAATATGAAGAATATTGCTAAGGATATTGCTTCAAATTTTCAAACTATACAAATTAACTATTCAACTTATGAAGGATCAAGCTTTATCTTACCATCTATTATTACTACTACATTAGATAATAAGGAAGTTACTCTAAAGGTAGCTTGGGATAATTCAAATGTAAATACAAAAAAGATTGGTGAATATTCTTATAAAGGATTTAGTGAAGAGCATTTTAGAAATATTGAAGCTAAAGTTACTATTTTAAATAGAAAGGAAACTGTTATTGGTTCCATAAAGAAAATATATACTTCTAATGGAAAAACTTATGTTGATGTAGATTTAGTTGAGTTTTACTTTGGTAAAGAAATTGCTTTAAAAGAAGCTATGAAGGATAATGAAAAGATTGCTTACGATGAAGAAAAAGGTCCATATGTTCCAGATGGTTATTATATAAGAAATAACTATACAACTATAACTACCTACCAGGTTTCAGATAATTGTAGTTATAAATTATTAGAACATGATTTAGAAGAAAGATTAGGTTATGAAATTGATAATAAAGGAACATCCGATATTAATTTTGATTGTTCAGCTAAAGATTTTAAGGAAGTTATTAAATTATATAATGAATTTGAAAAAGAAGAATTTGATGATAAGGGCAGGCCAATTACTAATAGAGCAACATTATGCTGGATTGAATTAGATGGTGGAATAGCTCAATCTATATATAGACAGTACACACCTTAGGTGCTATCGCACAGTGAATTATGAAAAAATGAAGGAATGAAAAATTAATGATAAAACTTCTAGATAATTTTTTAATAAAAATGTATTTTCAGTAATTCCTAAGGAATTACCTAAATAAATTAGTTCCCCCAAATACCTATAGTAGTTTTTCGTTCTATAATTTTTAGGGACTGTCTTTATGGCAGCCCCGATTATTTTTCCTTTTTCAACCCCCTCTTATTTCTGCAAAGTATTTATTAATCTGTAAAAATTGTTATAATTTACTTATAACAATCTATAAAGGAGGCTAATATGAATAATGAAATACTCATTGTTGAAGATGATAAATCTATAAATGATATATTATTTCACACTTTAAAATCAGAAGGCTATGCACCTTATAGTGCCTTTTCTTTAAAAGATGCTAGAAATTATATAAATATTAATTTGCCTGACTTAATTTTATTAGATTTAAACTTACCTGATGGAGATGGATTTCAGTTATGCAAAGAAATAAACTTAAATAATTCTATTCCGATTATAATACTTACTGCTAAAAGTGATATTGTGGACAAGGTCTTAGGTCTTGAACTTGGTGCAGATGACTATATTACTAAACCCTTTCATATTAAAGAAGTAATAAGCAGAATCAGAGCTATTTTTCGAAGAATCGAGAAAACTACTAATGGTTCAAATTCAAATTTCACCAATATAAATGACAGCATAAAAATTAACTTTAAAAATAGAACAGTATTAAAAAATAATGATCTTATACAACTTAAGCCAAAAGAATATGAACTTTTAGAATTCTTTGTTCAAAATAGAAATAAAGTATTTTCTAGAGAACAGCTTATTGATAATGTTTGGGAGTTTTCTTATGATGGTGATTTAAGAACAGTAGATATTCATATTAGAAGGCTTAGAAGTAAATTAGATACTAAGGGCACCCCATCTATAATTGAAACAGTATTTTCCGTTGGATATATTATGAGGTAGATTATGAAAATTAAATATAAATTCACCTTAATTATTACAAGTATCCTTATTGTTTTAGGGTTATCCCTAAATATTTCTGTAAGAAAAATACTTAAAGATAATATGGAAAGTTCAATTACTTCTTCAATGAAAGAGGTTATGAAAAGCACTAGAGAATCTATAAAATATACCTTATCTCAAAGAAACTACTTATATAAAGATAAAGCTTTAAAAGAAGAAGCAAATTATTTATTAGATTACATATCACAAAATTTTGATAGTACACTACAAATTTGTGATATTAGTGGTAATGTATTAGCTTCAAATCTATCTTTTAAGCCAATAGAAATAAGTCAAAACCTTAGTGAAGTTAAGGAAGGTAAAACTATAGTTAATATTAAATATCAAAATAATGAATTAATTGGGGTATTATCTTATCCAATTATAATAAATGAAAGTTATATTGGAATTATAAATTTAAATAAGGACTATACACCACTATATGAGGAATATTATAAAGCCACAAATATTTTAACCTTAATTGAAATAATATTAATAGTCTTTATATTTCTATTATCAACTAGGCTAACTAATAAAATAGCAAAGCCTATTACTAATCTAACTATAGCGGCAAAAAGCCTTGGAGAAGGTAATTATGATGTATTGTTAAACACTGAAGGTACTGATGAAATATCAATTTTATCTAGAGAATTTCTTAATATGAAAAATAAAATTAAAGAGCAAATATTAGATATAGAAAATGAAAAAGAAAAGGTAGAAAAATTAGCACTAAGTAGAAAAATATTTTTCGATACAGTAACTCATGAACTTAAAACTCCACTTACTTCAATAATTGGATATTCAGAAATGATATTGGAAAATGTAGTAGATGATGAAGATTTTAAAAAAAGAGCTGTAAGTAGAATATATTCAGAAAGCCAAAGGTTAAATACCCTTGTATTGGAAATTATAAAAATATCTAAAGGACTTTCTTCAATAAAAGAAGAATATATAGAATTTAATATAAAAGAATTACTTGAACAAGTGATTGCTGATATGTCTATAAAAGCTGAAAAATATAATTTAAACATAATCTATAATTTAGAAGATAGCATATTAAAGATTAAAGCTAATAAAATAAAAGAAGTTTTTATTAACTTAATAGATAACGCTATTAAATACTCTATTAATACTAATGATAATAATATTAAAATCAATGGATATATAGAGGACAACTTATACAAAGTTGCAATTATAAACGAAGCTAATCCAATTCCCGAAGAAATATATAACCATGTTTTTGAACCCTTTATAAAAATAAATTCAGATGAGGACAACTATAGTTCTGGCCTAGGACTATATCTTTGTAGTGAAATAATAAAAGATCATAATGGAAGCATTACTTTATCAAATGGAAATAAAGTCGAAGCAACTGTATCCCTCCCCTTTTAAATTGCAAATATAACTGCAAATATAAATATAATATGCTCCATAAGACAAATGGCTACAAAAAGAAGTTCTAAGGTTCGTAAAAACTACTAAGCCAAGAGTTTTGGTAGAACTCGCATGCGCTCAAACAAACCAACAACTCTAAGGCCTAGCAGCTTTTACTTCACCAAGAGCTTCTAATTTTTCACCATATTCTTATTTCACATATTATATTTATATTTGCTAGTAATTCGAGATTTAAGATGAAAGAATGAAATAATTAAGTATGTTTTGCATTAAAAAACTTAAAATTTAATTTGTGCAAAGCACTTTTTAAAAACTCTGTAGGAGTTTCCTCCCTAATTGTTAATTGAAAAAAGGGTTGCCTCAGCAACCCATTTTTATTCCACTACTATTTTGTTGTAGTTTTTCTTACCTCTTTTTAATAAAGCAGTTCCATCTTCAAGGTCTGACTCTTCAAGAGTTCTAGTAACTTCAGTTACTTTTTCACCATTTAAAGAAAGTCCTCCTTGCTGAATTAATCTTCTTCCTTCAGCCTTTGATGGTACTATTTTATTTTCAGCCATTATATCTAAGATTGTTGATCCAAGCTTTTCTTTAGATATAGTAACTGTTGGAACGTTACTCATATCTACTCCACCTGAGAATAAAGCTTCAGCAGCAGTCTTAGCTTTAAGAGCTTCCTCTTCTCCGTGAACTAACTTAGTTACTTCAAAAGCAAGTCTCTTCTTAGCTTCATTAATTGCTGCACCTTCAACTGCACAAATACTTCTTACTTCATCCATAGGTACGAAAGTTAATAATGCTAAACATTTTTCTACATCTGCATCATCAACATTTCTCCAATATTGATAGAAATCAAATGGAGATACTTTATTAGGATCAAGCCATAAAGCTCCTCCTACAGTTTTACCCATCTTTTGTCCTTGGCTGTTAGTTAAAAGTGTACAAGTCATAGCCATTGATTGACCTTGAGCTTTTCTTCTAACTAATTCAACACCTGCAATCATGTTTGACCATTGGTCGTCTCCACCTAATTGCATCTTACATCCATATTTTTGGTTTAATACATAGAAATCATATCCTTGCATTAACATATAATTAAACTCTAAGAAAGAAAGTCCCTTTTCTAATCTTTGCTTAAAACATTCAGCTGTAAGCATTCTATTTACTGAGAAATGAACTCCTACTTCTCTTAGGAAATCTACATAATTTAAATTTAATAACCAATCAGCGTTATTAACTAATATAGCCTTATCATCAGAAAAGTCTATAAACTTTTCCATTTGCTTTTTAATAGAATCAACATTATGTTGAATTTGTTCCTTAGTTAACATTGATCTCATATCAGTTTTTCCTGATGGATCTCCAACCATAGCTGTTCCACCACCAACAAGAGCTATTGGTCTGTGACCAGCCCTTTGCATATGAGCCATAAACATTAACGCAATAAAATGTCCAACATGTAAACTATCAGCAGTTGGATCAAATCCTATATAAAAAGTTATCTTTTCCTTTTCTAAAAGTTCTCTAGTTTCATCTTCATGAGTAAATTGCTTTATGTATCCACGATCTAATAATTCATCTAAAACATTAGCCATTCCACGTAACCTCCTATTTATTACTTATTATAGTATATCTTTTTATAGACATAATATCAATGTTGAATTAATAGAAATTCTACCTACTTTTTATTCAGTCATAACTTCAATTCTCCTAAATAAATATCATTAATATTTAATTAAATAAGAGTAAAAGCTTAAATTCAAGAAAGCTAAATTTCTAATTTTATTTCCCTTCAATAACTTTATTATTTAATTTACTACTAACATTATTTAAATTTATTCATTCTTAAACTCTACTTTATCTATAAGTAGTATTTATATCATTATAAAAATTCAAACAATCTAAATTCATTTTCATTTATTGCTTCAATCTTTTTATCTTTCAATTATACTAAGTAAAAAAATATTGAAATATATTTGTTTTCTATAGTAAAATAATTGCAACTCTAATATTAAAGGAAATTGAAAAACTTATAAATTTACATAAGATAATTTAAATTGTACCATATAATTCCTATATGTCTAATATTATCTAATCAACTAAGTTTTCTATAAAAAATTTATATAATATTTCTCTATCTTTTAATATATTTTCTAAAACAACAAAAAATATATATAAATCTCAAGATGAAATTATCAATATTATATTAAGTGCATTTATTATAATAAGGAGGCACAATACTATGCTAAATAATATTTTTATGAACAAAAGTAAATTAAATAAAATAATACATATTATTCTATTTATTATTACAGGCTTATATCTATTAGAATCTATATTTCTTGCTGGACTATTTACTAATCCTATATTAGCTTGTATTAATATTATATTAAGTATTATTTCTCTTATAATAGCAATCATAAAGAAAGAAAATAAATTAGCTATTATTGATTTATCTATTCTTTTAGGAACTTTAGCAATATTTATATATCTAATTAATTTATAAAAATTATTTTTTAAGTTACGAATATAAAGTGATTCTAATCCAGGCGCGTAGCAGTGCTTAGCTCCCACTTGTAGAAGAAGAAGTTTTAGCAATGGTAGCGATCGGATAAAATTAAATGTAGATAAATGCTGATACCGTACTATTCAATAATGAATATACGGTATTTTTTTATTTGAAGTTGCATACTTTTTCTAATATAAAATTCTTACAAGTAATTAAAAATTATAGCATTCATAAACCCTCTAATATACTTCTTGGTAAAATATGTTATAATTAAGGATAACATTATTTAGTTTTCATAAAATATTTAAATAAAGTTATATGTAAGGAGAGAAATATATGAGTCAAATAACTACTGCTAAAAAATTGGGGATAGGAAGTCTTTCTTTATTTCTTTCTATAATTGGAGCAATGTTTTCATTTACTTTCTGGAATTGAAAAGAGTTAGGAAAACACTTTTTAAACTCAATTGGAGTATCATTCCCTGCTCTGATAATTTCTCTAATTTTATTATTTATATCTCTATTTATAGGATACAAATATAAGAATGATTACCTTGCAAAATCAGGAAAAGCAATATCTATAGTATTTATTTCAATAATATTTGTTTTAACAATAACAAATACATTATTATAAATTACTGCTAGTAAATGAGATTTGAAAATCCAATACTATGGAATCAGATAAATATTGTATTTTTGAATTATATTTATTTTAAATTTCTATAGATAGATTAGAATTTATAGGAGGATTCTGTATGAAAAAAGTATTGACTGCTTTATTATCCCTGTTAATAGTAATAGTGCTTTGTGGTTGTACAAGTAAAGTTATGAAAGATAATAAAGGATATGAAATGTATATTAAAGTTGCACAGTTAACTGAGGAAGAACAAAGTATTGCTGATTTGTTGGGAGCAAATACTGAACAACACATTTTTGATTTTGTTTTAGATGATACTGTGCAGAGTATGCAGATTAACACTTATGAGTTAGTAGATGGTGATTGGAAACTTGTAAGAGGTGAAGGGGGGCAAGTATCTACAGATATAGAGGGGCGAATCGCACTTGCTTTTGTCAAAATTACAGATGAGTTAAGAGTTGCTATTCAAAGTGACCATACTGTTTCTGCTACTTCGTACAAGGAAGAATTTGATTATGAGTTTCCTGATATGGGATATGCAACTTCAACGCTATCTGATAAAACAGAAATTACTTATGAAGAAGAAATTCCTTTAGTTATTCAAATAATTACTTCAAAAAACGAAATTTCTACATATAATGTAGAATATTTTGAGAATCCAGAGGAATATGAAAAACTTGGTTATGAGCATGTGTATGCTATAACTGTGCGATTTAGCCAGAATCAACTTTCATAAACTTTATGACAATTTCCAATTTATTTAGTAAATAGATTGAATATTTCACTCTACCAATAGATAAAACTTAATAACATAATTCGGTAAATTATATTCTACTATATTCAAGATAGTAACTTTGATGTAATAGATAATGACAAAAATCATTACTATAAAAAGTAAAAAATTCTACATTATTCAGAAAAAATTTATTTATACCTATAATATAAATCTAAATAACTATACGATTCTAAATTCAAATAATACGCTATTTTTTAGTCTTAAAATCATAATCAAGTCAATTTATATACTATAAAAATGTCTTTACCAATTAAAGAATATTACTTAGCAAAAATCTTTCAACGAAGTCACAACTTTACTTTTCCAAGAATTATAAGGAGGTATTTTATGAAAAATCAACTCAAATACTTTTTATCAGGTATTATAATAATATTATTTAGTTCACCTATAGGCTACTTTATGATTAATGCACTCTATTCTAATAAAAATCTATCAGGTGAGTACACTACTCTATTAAATGGTTTTATACATTCAGTTATGACAATTGGTATTCTAGTATTTACTATAGGACTAATAAATATAATTATTGAGAAAAAGCATAAATAGACTATATAAATTATTAGTATTAGGAGGGGTAACATGGATATAACTATTGATATTACAAAAACTACTTTAGAAACTGAAAGGTTGATTTTAAGGCCATGGAAAGAAACTGATCTAAAGGACTTTTACCAGTATGCATCAACTCCTGGTGTTGGTGAAATGGCAGGTTGGAAACATCATGACTCAATTGAAGTTTCAGAAAATATATTACAGTCATTTATTTCAGGGAAAAACGTCTTTGCAATCGTCTATAAAGAGAATAATAAGGTAATTGGTTCATTAGGATTACATAAATCATGGGCTAATGATGAAAATTCTTATTCACATCTTAAACTTAAGGAAGTGGGATACGTTTTATCTAAAGAATATTGGGGAAATGGATTAATGCCTGAAGCACTTACAGAAGTAATTAAATTTTGTTTTAATACATGCAAGCTAGATGCATTGACAATATTCCACTTTTCCTCTAACACGCAATCCAAAAGAGTTATAGAAAAATGCGGATTTAAATTTGTAAAGCAAAGTAAGTATTTTGCTAAGCAACTTAATTTAACTTTTGATGATATGAAATATGTATTGTTAAATAAAGCAAGCTTATAGCTACTATATTCTTATTATATAAACAAGGGGGTAAAAATTTGAAAAAGATATTTAAGGGGAAAATCAAAAGAAAACACTTATTGGTTTTATTACTGTTAATTTCGGTGTTATCTTTAATAGGTTATAAAAGTATAAATATCTTTAAAAGCACTCTTACTCAAGAGGAAAAGGTTGAAGATTTTCTATATATGTATGATGTAATTGAAAAAAGTTATCCATATCTTGAAGTGAATAAAAGAGTTAACAATGTTGATTGGCTTGCTAATAAGGAGAATTATTTAGCAAGAATAAAAAAAACCAAAAATGATGCTAATTTTATTAAAGAATTAAATAACATTTTAGCAGATCTAAACAATAATCATACTCACGTTATTAGTGATTCTAGTTTTTTTGAAATTGTTACTAATGCTTATGATAGATTGGGCTGGTATGATTTTTTTGATGATGAGATTGTAAAAAAAAGATATGAAAGTATAGGCAAAATAGAATTTAATAAAAAAACATTTTCTACGGAAGATTTAATATTAAAGGATATAGTAGAAGAAAAAGTTGGATATATATTTCTACCAGAAATGACTCCCAGAGGTGAATCTATTGAAGAAAATATAAGTATAACTTCTGAATATATTAAGACATTGGAAAATCATGAATCAATAGTAATTGATATAAGAGGTAATTCTGGAGGGAATGATGCATATTGGGAAGAAGTAATCTCCAGAATCATTCCAAAGTCATATAATACTTCAGGTTATATTTTATTTAGAGATAGTGCTATAATAAATAACTATGTTAAATCAAGGGATATTAATACAAAAGATATTAAAGATTTACCAAAAGAAATAGTAAATAATGGCCCTGTTGAAATAACTAGTAAATTTAAATCTTTTACTAAAAGCGATTGGATTGTAGAATCAAAAGATAGTATAAATTTTAAAGGAGATATTTATTTGCTAGTTGATAAGGTTGTATTTTCAGCAGCTGAATCATTTTCAATATTTTGCAAGGAAAATGGTATTGCTACTTTAATTGGAGAAACTACAGCTGGTGATGGTGGTGGATATGATCCTGTATTATTTAAGCTTAAAAATAGTGGATTAATTGTTAGAATGGCTAGCGATATGTATTTAACTAATTCCGGGATATGTAATGAAGAATTTAAAACTACTCCAGATTATATAATTGAAAATCCAAAAAGAACAAAGAATTTTAGTGACGATAAGTGTATAAATAAAGTATTAGAGTTAGTTGAATAATTATTTGTTAGCAGATATTCTTCTAACACTAATCTCTCAAAGTCTCATTGAGATGCTAACATAGATATCTTAAATATATAATTATATTCAAAATTGTTTAAAGTAAAAAAGTTAATAATTATATTTTGATTTTAAATTATGGGACTATCACATAGATAAATATACTGTAAAATAGGTATATATTAAAATCAAAAAGTTCTTGATAAAGCAAAAACTACTTGGCCTTAGAGTTGTTGCTTGGTCTGAACTTGGCTTAGTTTTTTTTTAACTCTTTTCTTAGCAGTTTTCTAATTTCTAATAGATTCATCTACTTCAGTTAAGCTTTAGTAGATGGACTTTCACACTAAGTTCAGTTATTCTTTCATTCAACTTCACTAAGTATTCAGTGGCTCTTTTTGCAGCTATAAGCTTATGGAACTATCTATTTATCCTTGACTTTATATTCACACTTATGACAATCGTAAAAATTCAGCTCGTCTGAATTTTTCCTGTAGTTTACTTAGATATATAAGATTAAAATATTCAAGGAGTCTTTAACATATTGTGTGTAAGCCGACTTATAGTTTACGAGATTAGACCAGCATAATAATGGTAAAGACTCCTACAGAATTTACTACAATTAAGCTGCGTAGGATTTTATGAAGTCTGGAAGCTCTTCTAGACATTCACAATTTAAATTGATAAATAGATTCACATTAAATCTTTGAGAGAATTCCTTTATTTTTTTGAACAGAGTAATTGATTCAGCTATATTTTTATTTATTATATTCGATAAAGCATCAATATAAATATTTTCAACATCATAATTTTGGGATACTACACCACAGAGTAAGCCATAAAAGCTATCACAATCAACTATGTCTAATTCCTCAGTGTCAACAAACCTTATTTTTTTATTTAGTTGCATCATACGTCTTGAATCGTCATCGATATAAACTGTATCACCTTTAGAATTTATTGAGACCTCATTTGCCATCTCAATTAACTTTTTAGATTTTCCTGAACCTCTCTTTGCACAAAAAACTTGAATCATTGGAATCCACTCCTTTAATAAATTTTTTTATTCTCTTACTTTTAGTATATTCTTTATTACTGAAAATATTTACAATATATTCTATAATAAAGCAAAAAGATAGAGATACTATTAGTTTCCCTATCTTTACTAATCTACATACATATATTTATGTGAACCTAAAACTTTATTTTTTCCTGCGTCTTTTGCCTTGTATAAATACTGATCGGCAGTTTTTATAACTGCTTCTATAGTATCACCATCATAGGGATAAAATCCTAGTCCAAAACTAGCTGTTATGCTTTTTCTTATATTACCATCTTGAATAAAATTCTTACTTATGGCTTCTCTAATACTGTCAATTTTATTAAAGATTTCATTAACTGGACAATTACAATCTATATATAAGATTAACTCTTCTCCACCATATCGTGCTAATATATCTTTTGGTCCTAATTTTTCTCTTATAAGCTTAGTAGTTTCTATTAAAACTTTATCTCCAAATAGATGTCCTAATGTATCATTAATTTTCTTAAAATCATCTAAGTCTACCATAACTATTGCATACTTTTTAATATCCTCTTCAGTCAACCTCTCATTTATAATTTCATAAAAGGTTCTTCTATGATATATTCCAAGCAATGAATCAGTCTTTGCAGCTTTTTCTATTTTCTTATAGAGTATAGCATTTTCTAAAGCAATTGCTATTTGATTAGCTATAGTATTTAAAAATAGCTCATGGAACTCATTTAAGAAATTAAAATGTGTATGATCAACTACAATGTAACCTATACACTCTTCTCCAACCTTTATAGGCACACCCATCCTTGAGTGAATACATATTTTGTTGACCTCATCTTTTGTAATTGGTATCTTAGAATTTAAAATAAAAGTTTTATGCTGATCTATATATTTAATGCATTCGCCAGTTAACTTAATACTTTCCTTTGTACCATTAGTAGCACTTATTACAAAAATCTCTTCTTCTTTTAAATAAACAGTAGATTGGGTAACACCAATAATCCCAATTATCATATCATTAATAATTGGTATTATATTTTTACTGCTTAAGTTAGAGTTTACATAATTACTAATAAAGAGCACATTAGAAAGCATATCTAAGTTTTTTTCATACTGAACATTAATTGTGCTTAATTCCTGCAGCTTACTTTCAGTGATTCTTTGATAACTTTCATACTCAGACTTTGTTTGCTCATATTTTAACTTATAATCGTCCATACTCCCTCCCTATTTTCTTTCAAATAGTATGAATCGAATTATTTTTCCCTATAAATTAATATTACTTTATTTCTTACTTAATATCAATATCTTTTACCTATATTTCCTTAAAAAACCACAATTGTGAATAATTTTTAAAGACTGTCCTTCACAATTCCTGTTCCCTCCATGATTATATTAACATTTGCCTCTAGTTCTGTTATGCTTAATGGGTCTTCTATCTCTATATTTGAATACTTTACATCTAATAATCTTTGTATTTCAAATATATCTAATCCTTCATTTTTATAAGTATCAAATATATTTTTTAAATAACTTTGTACTTCCATTTCTTTAGCTGCTTTTATATATGTTAAAGTTTCTTTATCTACTATAAAACTATCTTGAGCTTCTGCTATTGAAACTTTCATTTCTAAATCTTTCACAAGTTTAATTTTATTATCTTCATATATTATATCACTTCTAGTAGAGTTAGATAGTATTTCTAGAGTTATAAAACTTCCATCTGATTGTGGATTAGCAATTTCTAATGTTCCTTTTGCTACATTATCCATTAATAAATTATAACTTAAAGCATCTTTTGCTTCTAATCTATTAATTAATTTGCTATCTTTTATAACTGCGCCTCCACCAATTTGAATTTTTTTATCTAAAGCATCATCTCTTATTTCTATTGCTCCAACTATATAAGTTTTATCGTCCTCTATAGACTTGCTTAAATACTCATTAATATTAGCTCTTATTGCTCTAGGATTCCTTTTATTTCTATGTACTAACTCTTCTAAATATAAACCTAAATATTCCTCATCATTAGATGTTATCTTAAGTAAATCCTTCACCTCTCCAAAATAGACAAAGATATCAGGCTTTATTTGAAACTCTTGATTATTATTAATTAAATCTAAATAACCTTTTAATCCATCTCTAGCTGCTTTTTCTGTAAATATATAAGCTCTATTTTGCGAGTAATTTAATTCATAACTTGAAGCTAAATTAACATCCTTCAAAGCCTCAAGAGCAGTTTTTCCTATACCTTTATATATCATCCTTCTGCCCTTATCTGAACTTTCGTTTGTACTTCTATAGGGCTTAATACAATCTACATATACTACCGATCTTCCAAAATCATCAGTATCAAATATAATACTAGTTGCAAAGGTTACCTTATTTATATCTCTATAATTAAAACATCCTACTAAAAGGATTGGAAATAATAAGGCTGTTATTAATCTTATAAATCTTTTAGCTCTCATCTTCTTCTCCTTCTTTTACAAAATCTTTTGATATCTTACTTAATGATCCCCTTAATACCACATCTTTAAATCTATACTCATTTGTACTTCCAACAGGGAATAAAAATTGATATCCAACTGAATCTAATTCAGCAAGCTGAATTAAAAATATTAGTGCACCTGCTAAAAATCCTGGTATTCCAAAAGCTGCTGAAAAACATACTAGTACTATTGCCCAAAAGGATAGTGCTCCATACAGTTTAGGAATTAAGAAATATGATAATGTACTTAATGCCACTACTATTATTGTTATTCTAGATGCTATTCCTGCATTTACAGCTGCATCTCCTAATATTAAAGCTGAAACTATACTCATAGCGCCACCTATTGGCTGTGGAAGCCTAAGTCCAGCTTCCTTTATAAATTGAAAGGCTAGCATCATGAGTATTACCTCAATAAATGTAGGAAATGGTACTCCTGCCCTAGATACTGCAAGCCTAAACATAAATAAAGATGGAATCATAGCGAAATGATAAGTCATTACTGCTACATAAAGACCTGGAGCTAATGCTGCCACAAAAAAAGCAATCCATCTTAATATTCTATTAAAGTTTGTATAATACCTATTTAAATAATAGTCATCTGGCATTTGAAAGTTTTCTAAGAAGAAATATGGGGCTGTTATTACAAAAGGTGTTCCATCTACTATAACTCCAACTCTTCCTTCTAAAAGCTTTGCACATACTTCATCTGGTTTTTCAGTATATCCAACCGTATCAAAAAAGCTATTTTGCTTCTTTAATGCATCCTCAATATAATTAGTATCTAAAATAAATCTTAGGTCTAAGTTCTTCACTTTATTTCTTATTTTATTAACCAATTCTACTGGAGCTATTCCATCTAAGTAGCAAATTGCTACAGATGTTTGAGATTTTTCTCCAACTACAGTAGCTTCAAATTTTAAAGCTGGATTTTTAATACGCCTTCTAATTAAAGCTACATTATTTACAATTAGCTCATTAAAACCTTCTCTAGGTCCCTTTAATACAGATTCAGTTTCAGGGGTTCCTACTCCTCTTACAGGGAATCCTTTAGCTTCTACATACATTATTTCCTTATAATCTTCGAAAATAACTGCTGGATCACCTGATAAAATATGCATTATAGCGTCATCAATATCTTTTGCTATTCCAGCTGCATTTATATCTAAAGTATTTTCTATTACCTCTTGCAGAGAAGTGAACTTGCCGCCTTTAGGTGATAAATCTCCAAAACCTCGCAGTGGAGATACCACATATTCACTTATCATTTCACCATTACACAAGTCATCTATAAATATAATGGTTGCCTTACCTAATACTGTTTGAACCGGCCTATATTTTACATCAAAGGAATTCTTTAATTTTTCCTTTATATAATCTAAATTCTTCATATACATCACCTGATTGTATTATTTGTTTGAAATCTGTTTAATATTCATTTTTTTGCTAATACTAAGATAATGAAGAATGGATAATGCAGAATGAAGAATTGGGAAGTAATTTATTCCAAATTACTGAAATTTAGTTTTTAAGAATTCAGATTTGCTGAACTTCATCATAAATTGTTACTTGTTAATTGCTAATTATTAATTGATTTTAGATTTTACTTTTTAATTAAATAAATCTATTATAAGAAACTCAGCTCCGCTGCAGTTTCCTCAGCAATTGTTAATTATTAATTGCTAATTATTAATTATTATTAATTGTTAATTGAAAGAAAGGGTTTTTTTATGAACAAAATTTCTACTAAGCATTTTATATTATTTATATTAGGAACAGCTATTATATCTTGTAAAACATATTTATCTATTTTTGTAGATGTTGGGGGGAGAGCCACTTGGCTTGCTTCAATTATATCCTCTCTTATTTTTACTGGATTACTTTTATTTATAATGAATATTTGTAAAAAAACTAATAACTTTAATATTGTAGATATTTATAAGGAATCTACCCCTAAATTTGTTAGTAGTATATTTTTAATAATATTTGTCTTGGCATTATTTTTAAATTCAATTGAAGCAGCAGCTGTAGAAGCTAATGTACTTCATTCAACATTGTTTATTGATACTCCTATTTGGTATGCATTAATATTTTTTATAGTTCCTTCATTATTTATATTTAGTAAAAAGCTACGTACCCTTCTTATTTTTGTAATAATAAGTGTTTTTGTTTTAATAGTAAATGGAGTTCTATTCTTCTTACTAACACAAAGTTATAAGGATATTAATAACTTACTACCTATATTAGGAGATAAATCACTTTCAAGTTTTATATATTCTGCTGTAATGATATTAGGGAGTTTATCTAGCTTTATGATAGCTATGCCTTTCTTAAAATACATAGATAAAACAGAACATCTTAGGATACATAGTTTATATTCTGGAGTAATATCATCAGCCTTTATTATTTTATCTTTTATAGGGGTTATAACTGCCTTTGGTCCATTAAGAGCTGCTAATATCTTTTATCCTGAGTTTGTGTTAAGTCAAAGAATTGAAGTTGCAGGATTTTTAGAGTTTGGAGAATTATTTTTTATAATTCAAACTGTAGTAGGTCTGTTTGTTAAGTACGTTTTGGCAACATATAGCATATTATTAATATGTGATAAGCTTATAAAGAACAAAGCTATTTTCATTGGAATTTATACTTTTCTAGTGTTTGTCCTATCTTATTTCTTAGGATTAAATAACTATATTTTGTATGAAATGCTTAAATATATTCAAGGCATAAATGTAGTAGCTTTTGTGATAATACCACTAATAACTTTTGTATTGTATTACTTTAAGTTTACCCCTAAAAAGGTAAGTAAAATGTAGATTAATAGCTAATTTTTTAACACAATATTTCTTGAATTATATTGATATTGTGATATAATTAGTTTGAATATTTAAATGATTAGGAAAAATTTCGATAGGTTCTGTCCCTTAAAGTTCATAATCGCCTTAAGGAAGAAATATATCAAGTTTGTTCTTATGAATTTTAAGGAGGATTTATAAATGGAAGATAAGAAAATAATTTGCAAAGATTGCGGAAATGAATTTGTTTTCACTGTTGGAGAACAAGAATTCTACAAAGAAAAGGGATTTGATAACGATCCAGTTAGATGCCCTGACTGTAGAAGAGCTAGAAAAGCTCAAAACAATAGAAGATAATTTCTTCTACCGAGTTAACCTTTCCTGGTTAACTCTATTTTTTTGTTTAAAAACGTAGTAAAATATATATCTTATATACCCCCTTGTAGCTTAATGCATAATCATCTAGCATTTCTTAAAACTCACCATATTAAGCTAGCCATACTCCTTCCACTAAACATCCTAAGAATCCAGAATTTCTTAAAACTTACCAAGTATTATTATCGTTAAATTGCACAAGCTATAATTAGTATGGATATAGGAGGTAATAATTTTGAGTTTTTTAAAATCAATGTTTACTATTTTTGTATTAATAGTACTTGTATCATTGCTTTTCAAATATTCTTTTTGGGCAGTTAATTCTATACTAATTCTGGCAACTTTATTATTTTTAGCAGATGTTTTTTATTTTAATAAAGTTATAACTAAATAAACTTCAGTGTTATCTAAGATTAGATTTTTAATACTAAGGGGCCATTGAAGAATGAAGAATGAAATATTAATGAAAAAACTCCCGAAGGAGTTTTAAAAAGAAATTAATTTTAGTAATTCTTTAAGAATTACTAAAATAATTCTTCGTTTTTAATTTTTAATTTGGGCTGTTTGTACGGCATCCACTTTAATAAATGCACTTTTTAAGTAATTTATTATAAGTTATTTTATTTATTATAAATTTTCAATTCATAATTATCACTTTATGTGACAGCCCCTTATATTTTGATGCAATCGCCACTTATACTATTTTAAATCTTTAACTAAGGAAGTTGCATCATATAATCTTTTTATTTCTCCCTCTCGATGCATCCACTCTTGGCATAGATTAAAATCTTCTTTTCTATAATCACCATTGATTTCAAAGTTAAAGTTTTTAAAGCTCTCTGCTACTTCTTTTGGAAACCCACAGTACTCCATAAAGTAATTAACTTTCTCTTCACTAGATGAGTTATTGATAAGTTCTGCTGCTTCATTTAATGCTTTATGAAAGTTTTTAACTGCCTCTTTATTGTTATTATAAAAATCTTCATCAAAGCACCACATAACTAGATTTTTATCACTATTTCTTGAATCCCAAATAATACTTCCCCCATTATTAACTACTTTAGATACAAAGGGCTCAATTGCAACTAAGGCATCTATTTCTCCACTTTCTAGTGCCTGAATCCTATCATAAGTATTATTAATCCAAACTATTTTAGGATTCTTTATAATATCTTTTAAATCATTTTCTAAAAATAATCTAAACAATCCACTTCTATTAACTCCTACCCTAATTCCATTTAAATCCTTAGGCAAATCTTCGCCACCAACTAGATTTATAGTTCTTGTTAGATTAGAAGTTATGACTGCCTTCTTTCCCTTTTCAAGCATGTAGAAGAAAAATGTTGTATCTCCCATCATCGCATCTGATCTACCTTCTAAGAATTCAACATTTCCTTTAAAGAAAAAGTCTTCATCTAAATATAAGTTCATATCTATATTATACTTTTTAAATATCCCTTGCTTATCTGCCAATATTGAAGTTAAGCTTAGTGGATTCTTCTTTATTAAATTTAAGTTTATCTTTACCATAACTTCCTCCCTTGTAATAAAATGCGAATATAACTGCAAAGATAAATTGACTGCTCGTAAGACAAATTGCTACAAAAATAAGTTCTAAGGCTCGTAAAAACTACTAAGCCAAGAGTTTTGGTAAAACTCGCATGCGCTCAGACAAACCAACAACTCTAAGTCCTAGTAGCTTTTACTTCACCAAGAACTTCTAATTTTTCGCCATATGCTCACTTCACCATCAATTTATCTTTGCTAGTAATTCAGCATTTAAATATTTTAGGTGATTACACTAACTTTTATTGAAATTTAGCTCATCTGAATTTCTTCTTTTAGTAGGCTAGCATCCCCAAGTTTAAATTATTTAAGACGTTTCTAACATTAATGATATGTATTAAATTGGAGATTTTATTATAATGAGAAACTACAATTCTTATTTAAGATAGCTAAGATGGCGTTAAGAATTTTTATTGTTTGAGCAAAGCGAGTTATAAAAATTTAGCCAGCTTAGATAGCTTAAATTTAGAATTGTATTCGAAATTATTTAAAAATCGGAAAGTTAATACATATCATTATGTTTTATTCGCATTTTATAACAATATTGTATATATTAAAAATTCTAGTGACATTATGAAGTGAAAGCTATATATAAGAAGCAGAGGTCTTGGTCCCCATTCTTTTCCCATTTCTTTATATACTTCTTGTATTTTATAATAATCCTTATACCATTTAACATATCCATAATAATAGAATATCAATAGTCCTGATATAAATATTATTAAGCTTATTTTTGACATTAAAAATAGGGCTATCCAAGCTAATATCATAATTATAGCTTCTGGTATTATTATCTTAATTGAGTTTCTAAAACCAATAACGTGAGGTAGAGTTACTCTAACTCCTTTGTCTTTTTCATAGTCAGATGTATTGTTTGTGGACATTAAGAATACAGTCATTATCATTGATATAAGTGCATATAAAATTATTTCTATGCTTACTTTTCCTTGCTGTATATATGAAGATACAAAGCTACTTATACCTCCTGCAAATATTCCTGATACTAATTCACCAATAGGATAAATTATATATGGTTTTGGTCCTAAGGAATAAGTTATTGCTGCTAAGGCACTTAATATACCTATAATTAATATGCTTATATCCTTAGTTATTAAAACCACTAAAAGTCCACTTCCTCCACCTAAGGCTAACATAAAACCTAGAGCTATTATTGCATCTAAAAACTTAGCGTCTCCTCTAACTAAACCTTCACTACCTAAATGCCCTGTAAATGTATCTTCATTTTCTTCATTCTTTAAAAATGCTCTTATTTCATTTGCTATATTAGCTACTATATTTAAGCTAAAACCTGAAATAAACATTAATACTAATGGAAGTATTTTTATATCCCTTGCTAAATACGCTCCGAAGAGTCCTCCACTTAAAGCTGGAAGTCCTGTTGCAAAGCCTGTTCTAAGTTCCATTACTGTATAAATTCGTTTTAAAAAATTATTTTTCTTCATTTGTCCAATACTCCCTGAAGCTTTTCTTTTTCATTCATCTTATGTTCTTAAGTTTCTATTCTTAATTATTAACTTCTTTTGAAATAATATTTCTCTCTATCTAATACTTCCTGATGTTATTCCTTGATAAATATGCTTTTGTAAAAATACGAAAAATAAAATCATTGGTATCATGCTTATTACAATTCCTGCACATATAACCTGCCATTCTGTAGAGGCTGGTCCTATAAAGTTAAATAAAGTTGTTGAGACAGTATTTAGCCCTTCCCCTGGCATATATAAAAATGGCACATAAAAATCATTATATATTGAAATTATTTTAAGCATAATTGCAGTTGCAGTTGCAGGTTTTAGTAAAGGAAATATTACCTTTCTATATATTTGAAAATATCCTGCTCCTTCTAACATTGCTGCTTTATCTAAATCCCTTGGAACTTTTTCTAATGCTTGCATATAAATATAAACCATTAATACATCTGCACCTAAATATATTATTATTGGTGCAAGCCTAGTATTGTATATACCTAATGCATCAACTATCTTAAAGGTTGCAACTTGAGACATTTCCATAGGTACTATTGATACAAGCAAATACATAAATAAAATTAACTTTTTAAACTTAAACTCAAATCTACTTATAACAAAAGCCACCATAGAACCTATAATTACACTACCTGTAGCTCCAAAGAGTATTAATATAAATGTATTAATAAATCCCATAAGCATTTTACCATCTACAAAGGCCTTTATATAATTTTCAAAGTAAGCAAAGCTATTTGGAGGAGTAATTCCACTTGTCCTAGTGAATTCATCATAAGTTTTAAAGGAGCCAAAAATAACAGTTATTATAGGTAAAAACACTACTATTGTCCAACCTATTAAAGTAGAATATTTTAATATTTTTGCTATTATAGATTTAATATTCACCTTCATCATTACTATATACCTTCTTTTGAATAGTTGTAGCTAATATAATTACTATTGAAATTATTACAGCCATACTAGCTGCAAGTCCTATTTTCTTTTGCTCAAAGGCAGTTTTAATAGTTTGTAATAAGAATGTGCTAGTACCATTAGATCCATTAGTCATTATCATAGGTATTTCAAATACTGAGATAGACCCAATAATAAGTAAAATAAAATTTATCTTAATTATTGTGTGGATATTAGGTAATATTACATACCTAACCTTTTGCATTATAGAAGCTCCTTCTATTTCTGCAGCCTTTAAATATTCCCTCGGTATAGATTGAATTGCTCCAAAATACATAATAAAGCTTCTCCCTGTAAATCTCCAAAGGGATATGCTAGCTAATGTGTAATTAACTATTCTCGGATCTCCAAGCCAATAATGTACAAACTCTCCAAGTCCTAAACTTCCAAGGGCTGCATCAAAGGTTCCTCCTGGTTCAAAAAACACTCTAAACATCATTGATATTGCAACTCCACTTATAAGAGTTGGAAAAACAAAGCTTGCCTTAAAAAAGCCTTTAAATTTAACTTTAAAAGATAGCATAATAGCAAAAAGCATAGCTATTATAATTTGAAGTATTCCAGATAAAAAGTAATATAAACTATTTTTAAAAACCTGAAAATAAGTTGGGTCCGTTAAAACTTTTATATAATTATCAAAGCCAATAAACTCCTTAACCTTTGATATACCATTCCAAGATGTAAAACTATATATAACTATTTCAATTATAGGTAAAAATCCAAATAAGAATAATAATAAAATAGGAAAAAAAAGAAAGAGAAAAATAATTTGTCTTTCTTTTTTTATTAAGTTTACATTATTCATTTGCCTTTGCAGCAGCTTCCCACTTAGATTCTAATGAGTTTACATAGTCAATATAACTTTCATTTTCATTTGGATATAAACCTATATTAATAACCTTTTGAAGTACATCTGTTAATCTTCCTACACCTACTTCATTAGTAATTGCAGCATACTTACTATCAATTTCTGGAGTTTCTGTAGATGATGTTAATACTATATTATTATTTTCAAACATTTCTTTTTGTTCTGCAGTTAAGTCTTCTTTACTTGGTGACATTCCACCTAAATCATCTGCATATCCACTTTGAGCTGAAATAAAGAACTCTAAAAATGCCTTAGCAGTTGCTTTATTTTCACTATTCTTATTCATTACAATTACTGATGGTGCTCCAAAAGCAATACTTGTTTGGCCATTAAATTTAACTGGTAATGGAGCTATATTAATTTTGCTTCCATTTGTACTAAGTTCTTGAATCATCTTTGCATCTTGAGAACCCTTCATTATCATGGCAACTTCTCCATCTGCAAGCATTTGAAGAGACTTAGCAAAATCACCTGTTATAGGGTCTGCTTCTGTTAATCCATTTGAAGCTAATCCATAAAATAAATCCATTATTTCACGTATTGGTTGACCTTCTTTAAATCCAGTTCCAGCTTCAAGCATTGCAGATCTATATTGCTCTCCACCATAAGAAGTTAATGTTCCACCCCAAGTTCCTAAAGTCTTGTTGTAGTTTGTATAGAAAGGTATAGCATCAGTATTTTCTTTTATCTTTTTGCAAGCTTCTATAAATTCTTCAGTAGAAGTTGGCATTTCTTCTACTCCAGCCTTCTTTAAAACTTCTTCATTATAAATAATTCCTAAGCTATTTAAAGCAACTGGTAGTCCATATGCAACATCATTGTAATCCGCTTCTGTAACATCAATATACTTTTCTTTAAGCTCATCAACTGTTCCTAATGGCTCAAAGTAATTTTCATATTCTTCAGGAGTTCCATTCATACTAAAAGGTAGGAATAAAACATCACCATAATCCTTAGTATTCATTCTAGTCATTATGTATTTATCATAGTCAGCAGATGATTCCCATACTATATCTTCAACATTTGGATATAGCTTTTTAAAATCCTCTTCTATTTTTTCAAATAATTTATCAGCATCTGTTCTAGAGGTAACAACCTTAATAGTACCTCCGATTTCTTCACTTTGCTTTTCTCCAGCCTTAGTACATCCCACCATAAGCATTGGTAACATCAATAAAGTTGCTATTATCTTTTTTGCTTTCATTTTAATTACTCCTTATATTTTGTCTTGTTAATATATCAAAAATATTAGCCTTATTAAAATTAAAACTAATATTAATTTTATCCCCTATTTTTATATTATTTACTCCATAATCTTTAAAAGTAAATTTCATTTCATTATAAATAATATAAAAAATTGTTTCACTTCCAAGATACTCAATCTTTTCTACAATACCTTCAATATATTCTTCATTAGAATTATCTACCTTAATAGTATCTTCTGATCTTAGTCCAATTATATATTTTCCTTTATTTAAATCATTAAATTCTTTAGGCTTATTAAACTTAATAGACTCACCTAAAAGAATATAATCATCATCTATAAATAAATCAAATAAATTTATTTGAGGCCTTCCAATAAAAGTAGCTACAAAAACATTACTTGGATTATTATATATTTCAAAAGGACTTCCTATTTGCTGAATTTCTCCATTATTAAGTATTACTATTTTATCAGCCATAGACAAAGCTTCAACTTGATCATGAGTAACATATATAGTTGTAGCATTTAATTCATTGTGTAAATTCCTAATTTCATTTGAAGTTGAATTCCTTAATTTAGCATCTAAATTCGATAAAGGTTCATCCATTAAAAAGCACTTAGGATTTCTAACCATAGCTCTAGCTAAAGCTATTCTTTGTCTTTGCCCACCTGATAAATTCTTAGGCTTAGACTTTAAGCACTCTTCTAATTTAAGTATTTTAGCTGCCCATTTTACTTTCTCGTCTATTTCCTTTTTATTAGCTTTTCTTATCTTCATTCCAAAAGCAATATTTTCATAAGCTGTTAAATGAGGATACAAGGCATAGCTTTGAAAAACCATAGAAACATCTCTACTCTTAGGCTCTATATCATTAATAACCTTATTATCTACCTTAATTTTTCCTTCAGTAATATCCTCAAATCCACAAATTAAATCTAAAAGAGTAGATTTTCCACTTCCACTAGGACCTAATATAACTATAAATTCACCCTTCTCAATATTAAAATTTATATTCTTCAAGGCATATCTATCAGCATTCTTATACTTTTTTGATAAATTATCAAACTCTATATAACTAATTTAAATCACCTCCATAAAAATTAGTAAATCTAAATCAATAAATCTAAATAATATAATTGCCTTAATAGTATATAACTATTTTGATTGATAAATCAATAACAATCGTAAAAAAATACGAATATAACCACAAAGATAAATTGACGGCTCGTAAGACAAATGGCTACAAAAATAAGTTCTAAGGCTCGTAAAACTACTAAGCCAAGAGTTTTGGTAAAACTCGCATACGCTCAGACAAACCAACAACTCTAAGGCCTAGTAGTTTTTACTTCACCAAGAACTTCTAATTTTTCGCCATATGCTTACTTCACCGTCAATTTATCTTTGCTAGTAATTCAGCATTTAAAATATTTTAGGCTATTACACTAATTTTTATTGAAATTCAGCTCGCCTGAATTTCTTCCTTCAGTAGGCTTTCATCCGTAAATTTAAATTATTCAAGGAGTCTTTAACATATTTTGCGTAAGCCGACTTGGAGCGTGCGACGGAGGCTGAGCATAATATGTTAAATACTCCTATACAATTTAATTCATTTATTGACATGGTGATTTAGCATACCTATAATTAATTATATAGTTAAACGTTATATAGTAATGGATTTGCACAAATGAAAGGAGTGCTTTAATTGGAAAATAATACAGAGAAGAAGAAGGTTATCTTTAGTGGTATTCAACCTTCTGGGCAATTAACCTTAGGAAATTATCTTGGTGCTATAAAAAATTGGGTAAAGCTACAAGATGAATTTGATTGTTATTTTTGTGTAGTTGACTTACATGCAATAACTGTAAAACAAGAGCCAAAAGATTTAAGACAAAGAACACTTGAAGTTCTTGCAATATATATAGCTTCAGGAATAGTACCTGAAAAAAATACATTGTTTATTCAATCCCATGTTCCAGCTCATAGTGAAGCTGCTTGGTTATTAACTTGCAATACTTATATGGGTGAACTAGGAAGAATGACACAATATAAAGATAAGTCTCAAAAATATGGTGATTCTATAGGGGCAGGGCTATTTACTTATCCAGTATTAATGGCTGCTGATATCCTTTTATATAATACAGATTTAGTTCCTGTTGGTCAGGATCAAAAACAACACCTTGAGTTAGCTAGAGATGTTGCAAATAGATTTAACAATGCTTATAGTCCAACATTTAAAGTACCAGACCCATATATCCCTAAAATAGGGGCAAAGATTATGAGCTTACAAGAACCTACAAAGAAGATGTCTAAATCAGATGATAATCCAAATAGTTATATCCTAATTATGGACCCACCTGAAGTAATTAAAAAGAAGGTTTCTAGAGCAGTTACAGATAGTCTTGGTGTTATTAATTACACTGATGAACAACCAGGAGTTAAGAATCTTTTAGATATATTAATAGCTATTAATGGTTCTACATCTGAAGAGTTAGTAGCTTACTATAAAGATAAAGGATATGCTGATTTAAAGAAGGATGTTGCTGATGCAATAGTTTCTGAATTAGAGCCAGTCCAAAATAAAGTAAATGAAATTCTTAAGGACAAAAAAGCCCTTGAAGAAATTTATAAGCTAGGTGCTGAAAAGGCTAGCTATGTTTCAATGAAAACATTAAGAAAAATGCAAAAGAAGATTGGATTTATTCCAAGATAGTTAACTAATACATATTAATTTATTTAAAATTAAATAAATTAATATGTATTCTTCTATAAATATATTTTTCACAAAAACTTTTCACTTTAAAATTTTATAAGAGGTATATTATGAATTTATATAAAAAGCTTTTAAATATTTCTACTATTTTATACGTAACATTATATCCTATACTTCCTAGCTACGGAATTTTAAGTTCAGACTTAGTTCTATACTCACTATTTGCAATCCAATTCCTAGGCTTTATTATACTTAAGAAAGAAAGATTAAAAACACTTAAAAGTATACCAATACTATTAAAAGACAAAATATTCATTACTCTTTTTCTACTTAATCTATTAATGTATTTTTCAGTTCTTTTTGCTGAAGATAAACGATTATCTATCGTTAATAGTATAAGGTTTACTATGTATATCTTTGTATATTATTCAATTGCTTATAAAGTAGAAATAAAGAAAGATTCAAGAATGTTAATTTATTCATTTTTAAGTATTTCCGTTATCTCTAGTCTTATAAGTATATTCCAAGTAATTAAACTTAACTTTTCAAGCTTACATTTAGATGAAGAGAATAGAATAGTTTCCTTCTTAGAAAACTCTAATAATTTAGGTGCCTATAGCGTAATGGCATTATTTATTCTATTACTTTTATTTTTAAATGAAAAAAATAAAAAAGTTAAATATATATTATTTGTCTCTTCACTATTACTTGTAGCTAATATAATTTTATCTCAATCTCGAAATGCTTTATTAGCATTAATTATCGGCTGTGTTTTAATAGCTATAATATATGATAAGAGATTTTTAATTGCATCCGTAGCTATACCTATTGCCTTAATAATTATTCCTCAAAGTCGTGCTAGGTTATTAGATATTTTGAGCCCAGATCAAAATAGTAGTAGAATAAAAATATGGAAAGCTACTGAATTAATGATAAAAGATAATCCTTACTTTGGAATAGGATATGAGAACTATTCAGTAAAATACCCAAACTATATTTATCATAATAAAGACTTAATGGTACATGGAAGCTATAAAGCTTTACATCCCCATAATATATTTTTAAAAATTCAAGTTGAGCTTGGTATTGTTGGTAGTATAGTATTTCTATTGTTTTTATTATTAACAATATATACATTATATAAATATATTACTAATGCTAATAATTCTTTCAATAAATCAGTATTAATAGGGATAACAGTTTCCTTTATTTCTTTTCAAGCTATGAATCTAATTGATTGTTATTATTCATCCTTAAAAATAATAACCACGATGGTTATTATATTAGGAATATCAACTCAAATTAATAGTATTAAAATTAAATCATGAATTTAAATACTAAAAACATTAAAATTAATTTAAAATAAGATTGCATTTATTCTAGGATAGCAAAAAAAGGTTGGACGATATAATTTTCATCCAACCTTTTATCCGATCGCTATCATTGCTAACACTCCCCCTTCTATAAGTGGGAGTTAAGCACTGCTACGCTCCTGGATTAGTTCTTCTAAGATTCAGATAGAGTAAGGTATTCCTATTAAGAAAACTCCATCTGAAGCTAAGAATCACTCTATATTATTTATTCCAATCTTTACTATTTAAGTATTCAATAAATGGTTCTCTAAGCTCTTCTTTCTTTAAAGCAAATTCTACTGTTGCTTGTAAGAATCCTAGCTTATCTCCAACATCATATCTTCTTCCCTCGAAGTTATATGCATACATTGCTTCATTTTCTATTAAAGTTTCAAGAGCGTCTGTTAATTGAATTTCTCCACCTTTACCAGGCTGAGTGTTAGCTAACACATCAAATATTTGAGGAGTAATAATATATCTACCTAATATAGCTACATTACTTGGTGCCTCTTCTACTGCTGGTTTTTCAACTAGCTTTTTAACCTTATATACTCTATCTTCAATATGGATTCCATCTACGATTCCATACTTATTTACATCTTCTTTTGCTACTGTTTGAACTCCTAGTATTGAAGTTTTATATTCTTTGTAGCAATCCATTAATTGTTTTAAACATGGAACTTCTGAATCAACTACATCATCACCTAGAAGTACTGCAAAAGGTTCATTTCCTACAAAAGCCTTTGCACATAAAATAGCATGACCTAAACCTTTAGGTTCCTTTTGTCTTATATAATGAATATCAGCTATATCTGATATTCCTCTAACTAACTCTAAAAGCTCTTCTTTATGATTCTTTTCAAGCTCCATTTCAAGTTCTACAGACTTATCAAAATGGTCCTCAATGCATTTTTTATTTCTACCAGTAATTATTAGAATTTCTTCAATTCCTGATGCTACTGCTTCTTCAATAATATATTGAATAGTAGGCTTGTCAACTATAGGAAGCATTTCCTTTGGTTGAGCTTTAGTTGCAGGTAAGAATCTTGTTCCAAGTCCTGCAGCTGGTATAATAGCTTTTCTTACTTTCATTATTATCCCTCACAATCAATTATCTTTACATAATTATCATATTTAATTTTATCATAATAAAATGTATAAAACAATCGATAATTGTTAATATTTAACTTACTAAGCTCTTATCTAATTTTCTTTATAAAATCTATATACTTATCATGATTAATAGCAAAATTACCAGAAACCTTTTCTCCATCTTTTAAATTTGTAGTAACTACTGATCCTAAACTTATACTTACCTTACTTCCTAATACTAGTCCATTAGATATTATAGCTCCAAGTCCAACCCATGAGTCACTACCTATTACAGTTCTTCCTCCAAAAGTACTTCTTGATGCAATCAAACACCTTTCTCCAACCTTAACACCATGCTCTATATGAACTAAATCATCAAGCTTAGAATAATCTCCAATTATTGTATTATCCCATGTATACAATGCTTTATCTATGCATGAGTTATATTGCACTTCAACATTTTTTCCAATTATAACTCCACCACAGTGATTAACATTCATAATTATTCCATCAGTTCTCTTATACTCATACCCTTCACCACCAAGGATAACTCCTGCTCTTATAATACTATTATCACCTATAACAGTATTTTCTCTTATAACTACAAATTCTTCTATAATTACATTATTTCCAATTACAACATTTTTATTGCTAATAGAAGATAGCTTACTTATTTTGCAACCATCTCCTATAGTTGTATCAAAACTTTCTCTTCTATATCCATCTTTTAAAGAAAGTATATTATGTAACTTAAAATAATCATTCCTAGGTCTTTCTGTAACTATTATTCCATATTTATATTTTAACTTTTCTCCTATTTCTCTCGTTGTAATAAGAGCTGTAATTTTATCACTTAAACCACTTATATACTTTTCACTTTCTATAAAAGTAAGTATCTTTTCATCACATTCAGATATTGCTAAACCTAATGACGTAAACTCCCCATCTTTTAATAATTCTAAGCCTTCTTTTAAATTAATAACTTCGCTTAATAACATAAGGTCCTCCTAATTTAATTTTTATATAAGTTGCTGAAAGAATTCCTCACTTAAATATTGTAAATATCAAATATATATTAATAAAATATAGAATATTCATTACAACTTATATACATTATACCAATTTTTCGCTAACTTTATAATCCAATTATTTATTGAATAATATTTAATAATATGATAATATCAATAAGTATTATTTAATATTTATATAGAAATATTAAATTTTTAATAATTTTAAATGAAAATTTTGTAGAAATTTATATTAACTTATTTGGAGGATACTAATGAAAAAAACCACGAAAGATTCTATCATAGTTGGATTTGCATTGTTTTCAATGTTTTTTGGTGCTGGTAATTTAATATTTCCTGGCTTCTTAGGAAACACAATTGGAGATCAATATATACTTGGAATTATTGGATTTACCATAACAGGAGTTGGACTACCTCTTCTTGCAATAATTGCTTGTTCTAAAGGGGATGGTACTTTTAAGACCTTATCTAGTAAAATTGGTAATAAATTTTCAATAATATTTACTGCTATTTTATTTATAACAATAGGGCCTATGCTTGCAATACCTAGAACAGCTGCAACTACTTTTGAGTTAACTGTTAATCCTTTTTTCCCAAAGGTTACACCTTTTATAGCAATGGCTATATATTTTGCAATTAACTTATTTTTCGTATTAAGAAAAACTTCAATAATAGATACTATAGGTAAATTCCTAACCCCAGCTCTTATAGCTCTTTTAGTAATCTTAATAGTAAAAGGCTTAGTTATGCCAATAGGTGCTATTACAGAAACTAATGCTATAAATGTTTTTTCTACTTCATTATTAGAAGGTTATCAAACTATGGATGCTATAGCTGCATTACTATTTGCTGGAGTAATAACTACTTCATTAAAAACTAAGGGATATAAAGACAAAGAAATGCCTAAAATGATATTGAAATCAAGCTTAGTAGCTGTTATTGGACTAGCTTTTGTATATGGTGGATTAACTTATATAGGAGCTCAAACTACTGAACTAGCTACTGGTGAAATAGGTAAGACTGGATTATTATTATTAATATCTAGAAATATCCTAGGTTCTGTTGGACCTGCTTTAATAGGAATTGCCATGTGCCTTGCATGCTTAACTACATCTATAGGCTTATTATCTGCTGGTTCTTCCTTCTTCGAAAAAATTTCTAATGGAGGGTTACCTTTTAAGATAAATGCAGTTGTAATATCTATAGTAAGCTTATTACTTGCAACCTTAGGTGTAGATAAGATAGTTGTACTATCAGCACCAGTATTAAATATTTTATATCCTGTTTGTATAACATTAATATTAACTACACTAATGTCAAAGTTCTTAACTAACATAAAAGCTATAAGACTTGGAGTTTATACTTCATTAATCTTTGGGATATTATTTGCTATTCCTGGTATAAACTTAAACTTTATTCCACTTGCTGAACTAGGCTTTGGATGGTTAATTCCAACTATAATTTCTATTGTATTGGGACATGTTATATTTAGAGAAATAAAAGATGAAAATGTTGTGGCAAATTAATCAAGCTTAGTTTGCAATGAAAAATGAAGAATTAAGAATGGAAAATTAAGAAAAAAACTCCTTTCGGAGTGTTAAATGTTAAGCTAAAAAAAGGTTGTCTTTCCGACAACCTTTTTTATTATTAGTAACTAGTAATAATTAATTGAAATTTATATAGATAGCCTAGTAAAAATCAATAAGTATTTTCATATTATTATTTCTTTCATTACTAAGATTATTTAATTTCAGAAACTCAGATCCGCTACAGTTTCCTCTACAATTCTTAATTTTTAATTATTACTTCTCCACTCTTACCTTCTCACTATTACCTCTTGTCTCTTCACTCTTACTTCTTAACCCTTACTTCCACTAAAGTCTATATATTTCCTTAGGCTTTATGGTAATTTTCTTTAATATAAAATGTGAAATAATACTTACTACTATTATTATTCCCAGTCTTATAATAGATAATTTATATGTCCCTAAAGAATACATAAAATACATAGAGTCAATCATTTCTGATATAACTAATGCTAATAGCATCCCTGGAAAAGTAATAATCATAAATCTTGCAATTTTTTTTGGTAAATTAAATATTATCCCTTCATTCATATCTTCAAGTAGCATTTTATTAGTTAATTTCTTTGATATAAATATAAGTACAATACCCACTAATAAAAGAATCATAGATATCATTATTACTTGAAAATTAGTCATAGGATTCCCTATACTGGAATAACCAATATACTCCATGGTACCATTAATAATATAGTCTAATCCATATATATAACTATTTTTATAGTAACTTAATGATTGTCCAAAATTGATGTATAAAAAAACTAAATATATAAAACTAAATACTATAGTTCCAAATAAATAATAAATATTTGAAAAAATAGAATCTAATAGAGCTAGAACTCCTATTATTAAAACTGCTATACATATTAATTTTAAAGTATCTAGAAGTACTAACTCATAGAAACCTCCAATATAACTTAATATTTCACTTTCACTAGACCAACCCCTTAATATAGCGTATAAAAAAGCAATTATATATACTAAAGAGGACATGCTAATTATAAGAAATTCTCTTTTTCTTATATCCATCCTAGAAAATGGCCCTGCAAGCAATGTAGACCACTTTTTCCTTTTAAAAACCCCAACAGTAATTACATATATAACTACCATATATAAGCCAAATAAAAAAATATGAGGAATAGTTAAAATATTTTCTTTATTGCTATGATTATACAATTGAGTTCTAATATACCAACTAAAATAAGTAGATGTAGCTAATAAATTTATTATAAAAGCTGAAATATAAGTAACTAGTAAGGGAACTAGAATGCTTCCATCACCTTGATAAAATATAGCCTTATTAAAGTATTTCTTCATCAATGCACTTCCCCTCTATTCTATTAATAAATACCTCCTCAAGACTTAAATCTATTTCTTCTAAAAATAAAGGTTTAAATCTCTTAAGCCATTCTTTAAACTCCTCACAATTTTCTTCAACTATTATAGTAAATACCCTTCCAACTTGAGAAATTCTAAAAATACCTTTAAAAGTTAAGTCCTCAACATATACAGGCATATCGAAAGCAACTTGTATCTTCTTAAAGTTACGTCTAATCTTATCTAAAGAATTATGATAATCTATACTACCATTATGCAAAATAATAACTTCATCACAAATTTTTTCAAGCTCAATAAGATTATGAGTACTTATTATTATAGATTTATTATTTTTAGCCCCTTCTTTTACTATAAGCTTTAAAAGCTTTTCTTTTAATATAGGATCTAACCCTGAAAGTGGCTCATCTAAAATAAGAAGTTCAGAATTTAATGAAAAAGCAATCATTAGATTTACTCTCATCTTCATACCTTTTGATAACTGAAGAAATCTTTTATTTAATGGAATTTTAAATATTTTATTGATTTCATAAAACTTTTCTTCATCAAAACTCTTATAAATTGATTTATAATAATTAATAATTTCAGATATCTTAATTAAATAAAAGCTACTATGTTCATCAGGTACAAAAGCTATCTTATTTTTCACTTTAGGATTATCATATACTTCTTCTCCTTTTAGCAAAATCGATCCTTCACCTTTATATAAGCCAACTATTCCTCTAATTAATGAAGTCTTACCAACTCCACTTGGTCCTACTAGTCCTAATATTTTTCCACTTTCCAAGGTAAAACTTATGTTATCTAATATTTTATTGTCTCCATGCTTAAAAGAATAATTCTTAACCTCTAACATATCTATTTAACCTTCCACTACATTATTTACATAGTAATAATCAACTACGTATCCTTCACCTTCATCAACAACCACTAGATACAAAATCATCTCAGCTTCTTCAATATCAAATTCATTATTAAAAGTACCATCCTCATTAGGATGTCTATCATCATTATACTTCATATTACTTGCATTTCCATTTAAAGAATAAAACCTTTTGTCTATAGGCTTTATATAATTGGGTATTTGTTCTAAAGAGCCCTCATAATAATCCCTTATGAAATCCAAATCATTTTCTGTAATCTCTTTTAAATCATAACTAGAAAATTGTGGTATTTGACTATTTATATAGCTCCACCTATCATCCCCTATATATAATCTATATCTTCTTGAAATGCTTTCTAGAAACTTCCTTGAAATCTTCTCATAATATCCATTTTCAGCTTTTATAGTTTCACTAATATTGGCATATCCAATAAAGTTAACTATAGCTTCTTCAGGTGTCTTAAAATTTTCTTGTTTTTCATAAAAATCTTTCTTATTCCCTAAGGCTCCCACTATAAGAAAAGCTATTATAACACCTATACAGGCTAATACTGTAGACTTTTTCATCTTTCCTTCTCCTAATATGATAAATTGTAAAAAAAATACTAAGTGTAAAAAACTCCTACACTTAGTATTATATTTTTAATCTTCTTTATTAACAATAAATATTTTCTTAATAAAACTTTTGTAATCTTAAAATTTTCTTAAGCTGAAAGGCCCCTCTTATTTTTCCTTCATATCTGAGCTTGAGAAGTTAGTAAATGGGAAATTTACTGGCATTCCAGTTTTTCTTGATTTATATGCAGCTAAAATAATTGATAGAGGAACTATTGCATCTTCTCCACTTACATATGGCTTTCTATCCTCATTTATAGCATCTACTACATCTCTAAATAAAGGTGTATGTCCTTTTCCATAAACGCTATCTATTTCAACTTGTAAGTCCTTCTTAACTCTTTCTTCATCTTCACCTTCGAATCTCCAAGTTTTTAGCTCATTTACAGCAAGACCACCTATAACTACTGTACCTTCAGTACCAAATATACTTAATGTTTCTTCTAGGTTCTTAGGATATACAACAGCACTTCCCTCAACTATTCCTATAGCACCATTTTTAAATCTAATTACTATAGCACCGAAATCTTCAGCTTCTATTGGATTTCTATACGTATCACACTCTGCATATACTCTTTCAACTTCAGATCCAACCATCCATTGTAATAAATCTATGTTATGAATACATTGATTCATCAGAGTACCACCATCTAAGTCCCAAGTTCCTCTCCATGGAGCTTGCTTATAATAGTTGTCATCTCTTCTCCAAAGAATTCTTGCAGTACCATTCATTATTCTACCAAGCTTTTCATCTTCTATAGCTTCTCTAAGCTTTTGGATAGGTTTGTTAAATCTATTTTGATGAGCCACTGATAATTTGACATTATTCTTTTTAGCAACTTCAATCATTTCATTAGCATCATCAATTGACATAGCCATTGGCTTTTCAACTATAACATGCTTACCTTTATTCATACAGTAAATTGCAATTTCTGCATGATATCCACTTTCTGTAGCTATAGTAACTACATCAATATCTTCCTTTTCAAGCATTTCCTTATAGTCTTCATATACTCCAACATTTAAAGAATTATCATTCATCTTTTCTTTATATTCTTTTGCTTTAGCTTCTGCAAGTTCCACCTTAACATCACATGTTGCTACTAAATTTGCTACATCCTTATTTTCATGCAATCCTTCTACATGCTTATATGAGATTCTCCCACATCCTATAATTGCAAAATTTAAATTCTTCATATTCATCACCTTTACAAATTAATTTAAACACTTTAATATGGTTTTAAATATAATCCCTATATCAATAAATATATTATTGTTATTTATATATTTTAAGTTTAATTTAAGCTTATGCTTCATAATGACATCAATATAATATTCTTCAGGATTTTCTACAGTACCTAGTAATTCATTTTCATCTCTATATTCAATCGAAGCAAAATCTGTTATTCCTGGTTTTACATTAAGTACTTCTCTCTCTTTATCATTATAAAGCTCAACATATTTAGGAACTTCAGGTCTTGGTCCAACTAAACTCATATCTCCCTTTAAAACATTAAATAATTGAGGTAATTCATCTAACTTGTACTTTCTTAATATATGACCAATCTTAGTTATTCTGGAATCCTTACCGACTGTAATTTGCTTACCAATTTTTTCAGCATCTACCACCATAGTCCTATACTTTAAAATTTCAAACTCTTTTCCAAACTGCCCAACCCTTTTTTGCTTAAAAAACACTGGTCCCTTTGAATCTAGTTTTATTAGTAAAGCAATTACTATGTAAATTGGAGATATTATAATACATCCTACAAAAGATGCAACAAAGTCGAATATTCTTTTTATAATTTTATTAAACATATTAATCTTCCTCTAATAATATATAATAAGTAGTTACGTTAATCTATTAAAAATATCTACTAACTGTTTAGTTAAATTTCTTCTATCAAATTGTGCACATCTACTAATACTATTAGTATTTATATTTTCCCCTGACTTAAACTTTTCATATTCTGAAAGAATAAATTCCTCAATCTTACTAATATCACCATGATTAACTGCTAATCCAATACCATTTTCATTAATTAACTTTGCTGCCACACCTTCTACTGGCATTATACCTAAAACAGGCCTTTCTGCTAATATATAATCAAATATTTTACCAGTAAACACTCCCTTACTTTCACTAATATCAGGTAAAATAATAAGGTTAATATTTGAATTTCCCATAATATTTAATATTTCTTTATGTTCTACATAAGAATTAACTTTGATATTATTAGATATTTCTGAGCAATTTATCATATTTATTAAATCATTTGCTACATATCCTGTAAAATTAACTTCCAAACAATTAACTATTTCAGGTTTATATTTTGCTATATTCTCTAGTGCTTTTATTAAACTTTTTGGTGTTCTTGATGAATCTAGTAAACCAGCATAATTAATTGTAAATTTGCTACTTTCTATTTTCTTTATACCTTCTTTATCTCCACCATCAAATCCATTAGTAATTGTAATAAATTTATTCTTATATTTAGGATATCTTTTCTTATACATATCCGTAATAGGCTCTGTAACATTTATAACGACATCTGCTAAGGCAATAACCTCTGCTTCCATATTTTTTTCTATTTCTATTCTTTTGCCACTATACCTATTCATTATAGTATCATTTCCTATCCAAGGATCTCTAAAGTCAGCTACCCATGGTTTATTAGTTTTTTTCTTTATTTCCATTGCAATTAAATGGTCTGTATATGGAGCAGATGTAGAATAAATAATATCTATATCATTTTCTTTTAATATTCTCTTTTCTATATCCTTAACTGCATGTTTATACCATCTAATCTTTGTATCTGGTATATAATAATTATATTCTAAATACCTAAATATTTTATCTTTAATAGTATCTCTTTCTTCAGAAATTGTAATACTATCACTTACTTCTTCTTTGCCACTTGATCCTCTTATTTTGCTCAAGACTGAATTAACTTTTTCTATTTTTTCTCTTAACCAAAGCATTTCCCCAGAATTAGATCTATAAATTTTAGCTTCTTCTGGAATTTCCTTTAACATCCCATAATCATAAGCAAAATTATGTCCATCTTTCACAGTTGAAACTATAGGATTATATCCATTACCAGGTAAATACTTTACATATTTTAAGCTTCTTTGAACACCACTTCCTCCTATAGGCGGAAAATGATACGCAATGAATAACACATTTTTATTCATACAAATACCTCACAATTTTTATAAAATCAATTTTTATAATATAAAAACTAAATTTAATTATACTATAAATATTTCTTTATTGCTATAATATAGTGTACTATTCTATATTATCATTAATTATGCTAATATAATATTATATTCAAACTAATATTTTAGGAGGATTAAAATGAAGATTATAACAGTAATTGGTGCACGACCACAGTTTATAAAAGCTGCCGCTGTATCAAATAAACTTAGACAAAATCACGAAGAAATACTGATACATACTGGGCAGCATTATGACTCAAATATGTCTGATATATTTTTTGAGGAGTTAGAAATTCCTAAGCCAAATTACAATTTAAAAATAGGTTCTGGAAATCATGGTTACCAAACTGGTAATATGTTAATTTCATTAGAAGAAATATATCTTAAAGAAAAACCTGATATGGTATTAGTCTACGGAGATACTAATTCAACATTAGCTGGCGCCTTAGTTGCTAGTAAATTATTAATTCCAGTTTCCCATGTAGAGGCAGGGCTAAGAAGCTTTAATAAAAACATGCCTGAAGAACAAAATAGAATATTAACAGATCACCTTTCTAAATATCTTTTTGTGCCATCAGAAACAGCTGTTAACAACTTAAAAGCTGAAGGAATATCTGAAGGTGTCTATAATACAGGTGATGTTATGTTTGATGCTATTAACTTATTTAAAAATAAAGCTGAAACCAAGTCTTCAATTCTTGACTTACTAAATATCGATAAAAAACACTATATATTATCAACTATCCATAGAGCTGAAAATACTAACGATATTAATAGACTTTCAAATATAATAGAAGCTTTAAATAGTTCAGATGAAAATATAATACTTCCACTTCATCCAAGAACTAAAAAATTTATAAAGGACTATAATTTACACCTATCAGATAGAATTAAAATCATTGATCCTGTTGGATATTTAGATATGATAAAATTAATGAACAATTCAAAAAAAATAGTTACAGATAGTGGTGGTATCCAAAAAGAAGCGTATTTCCTAGAAGTACCTTGCATTACTATGAGGGATGAAACTGAATGGGTAGAAACCGTTAATAATGGATGGAATACTCTTGTTGGTTGTGATAAAGAGAAAATTAAAAACTCTATTCTAAATTTTAATCCTACTACTGAACCTATAAATGTATTTGGAAATGGTAATGCTGCTGATATAATTTCTGAAATAATAAGTTAATATTAAAGCTGCAATTAATTTATATAATTGCAGCTTTTCTAATTTTATAAATTTCTATATGCATCTAATACAATCTGCATATTATCTTCCCATATAGCCCTTTCTTTAATAATTTCTCTATTAGTATCCTGTGCTTTTCTCACAAGACTCTTATCTTCAATAGTTCTTATCATAAGTTCACTTAATTCTTTAGAGTTAAACCCCTTTAAAATAAGACCATTTACCTCATCTTCAATCCATTCTCTATTAGCAGGTAAATCAGAAACTATCGGAAAACTTCCACTAATCATACTCTCCAATAATGTAACTGAAGTAGAATCCGATGTAGGTATTGATATAAAGCTTAACCCTTTATTAAGTAAATCAAATAACTCTTCTCTATTTATAAATCCTCTGAAATCAACATTATTTTCTATTCCTAACTCATTTATATAATTTAAAATAGACTTCTCACTACTGCCTGAATTAGTAATTATTAATTTTGAGTCACTATATTTTTCTAAAACTATTTTAAAAGCATCTAATATACATTCTACATTTGAGTTTTCACATAATGTTCTCATACTTAAAAACATATTGTCTCTGCTTTCACTTACATTCTTATAATCAATATCTGATAAACTTACCCCCATTGGTACAGTAAGTACTTTATTTTTATCTGCTTTTAAATTAACTATTTCTTCACTCATATAATCTGAATCAGAAGTAACTAAATCACATTTTTTTAACACATATTCAGTTAGTAATTTATAAGCTTTATTCTTTTTAGGAGTTACTAATATATCGGTTCCCCAAGTGGAAACTACTAATGGTATTTTACCTTTAACTAAACTTCCTATAAATCCATAACTAGTTAGATAATGTGCATTTATTAAATCCGGATTAATTTCTTTAATAATACTTCTTATCTTAGGAACCTTTTTTAAATATGCTTTATTCCCACCATCACTATCAATATTTATTGAATCTCCCATATAATAGAACTTTATCCCTGAAATATCAGCATTTCTAAAAGAAATAAGATGTACTTCATTTCCAGTATCTCTAAAATATTCTATCCATCTTCTTGTATGAATGCTTCCTGCGTCTCCTAGAAAACAAATTTTCATAATTTACACCTCTATATAAATTCCTTAATATAATCCATATAAAACAAACCAAATAACATCATGAAAGTACTAGAAAAACTATATATTTCTCCTGTAAAATTAAATGCTATTCCCGTTAAATTTCCATAAGCAAAGAATATTGATATTAGTACACCTAATGATAAATATGTTAATTTTTCTTTTCCCTTAGTTTTAAAGTAAGCAATTAGAGCATCTATACCAATTTTAATTATTAAAATTAGTGAAATAATCATAAATGGTAATCCCATTTCTGCTGAGAAGTTTAACAATAAATTATGTGCATCAATATATGACTTAGTAGTTCCAGAATACTCATTAAAGAAATACTTGAAATTTCCTAATCCAACTCCTATATATGGATAATCTTCTGATATTTCTACTGCTGAACTCCAAATAATTTGTCTTGTTCTGCTTTGAGAATCTATGACTTTTTTTATAACTTGTGTCATCTTATTGCTCTTAGTAGTACTTGGCTTATCTATTATGGTCTGAATTTCATTTATTGTATCTTCATCATTTACGTCAGCCCTAGACATAACATTTCCTGATACCATTACACCAACTATTAAAAATACAACACCATATTTTTTCCAATTTCTGATATTGAAAATTAGATATAATATAAAAGTTAAAAAAATTGCAATTAAGGCACCCCTTGATCTTTGAATACCTATTGATAAACTATATAAAATCACATAAATAGTCCATCTATTTTTTATTCCATCTTGTTTAGCCCACTTTGCTAGTACAATTATAAACATCAATAATGAATATGCTAAAATAGCATTAGAGCCTAAAGGTCCATATAGCTTTTCAGTACTCCCTTTTAATAAAGATAGCATATAATAAAGAAAATCTGGTGCTATAGAAATTAATGAGCCCAAAACTGTAGCTTCTAAAATTTTATTATAAAACATCTTATTATCACCAAAGTCCGATGTTCTAACAACATAAAACAAGAATATAAATGGAATAAATGATAATAATATAATCATAATTGCTACTTGTTTATTAAATGCAAAAAATGCATTTATTATTATCATGATAAATAATAATATTCTTATGTACTTATTACTCATCTTATTTTTATTAATATTGATTCTTTTTAAAAGGCCATTTTTAAAAAGGAAAAATAAAATTATTAAATAAAATGCAGTATAAAAAATCCATTGTTCATCTAATAAGTTTAATCTTAAAAAAATATATCCACCTAGTGGTAATAAGAAAATACTAAAAAATGCAGCCAAAATAGTATTTTCATAGGATTTATCCATATACCAAAAAACAAAGAATATAAAGGGAATTCCTAATATAGCAGCTAAGAAAGTTAATTTTGCTTCTGTTCCCCACAACGTAACAATTGTCAATATTTCAAGTATTGAACATAAAATAATATAATAATAATTCTTATTTAATTTCTTCATTTAAGTTGATTCAACTCCCTCTATAGATTAACCGTTTTTATTTATATAACTCAATTATTTTTTCACCAGAAATGGCTAATGCATTCTTATCTATAGAATACTTTATTATTTCTTCATAAACTGTTATCCAATCACTCCACACTGAATTTTTATCTAAACTTGAATTATGCCACAATAAAGAAAACACACCATTAACCTCTATAATTCTATCAATAACTTGTTTTACATATTCAATAGCTTCATTTGGACTTAAACCCATATATTGAGCTTCAGATATTGTTCCATCCATAACTATTAGTGGTATTTCATATATATCAATAACTTCTCTATTCAATATATCAAAAGGTTTATATGGTGTGCATACGCCACCCCTAAATCCTGCATATTTAGCATATCCTAATGTTGTATCATATTTCAATCCACACTTAGCTTGTATATTCCATGTGTCAGGAACTTTAAATCTTAAATAATGTTGACGAATACCTACTAAGTTAGTAAATTCATTAATTTTTTCAGCCTCTTTATTTAGCAAATTAAAATTATTATAACTATTATAACTTCCATGAACACCAATTTCACTAGAATTATCTTTTATTCTTTTAAAAACATTCTTTAAGTTTTTATTATTTATATTATAATAATTATCTTTCCCAGTTTCACCACCACACATAAAATAGTAGGAAGCATTTATACTGTACTTTTCTTCTAATGTAGCTAGATAATCAAAGGTCCAAAAAGGATCCTTTTTTTTATTTAACAAAACCTTAAGTGAATTTGACATCAATTTAATTGAATCTTTTATATTTTTTTCTCTTAAGATTTTTATTCCAATAGTTTTAATTATCTTGTCCTTATACTTAAATATTGAATCAATATCATGACTTAAGAAGAATACAAACTCTTTATTTAACCATCTATTTTTCTTTTCAATTTTTTCATCTAACTTTCTTAATATAGATAAAAATAACTCAATTTGCTCATTTACAATTGGTCTATTTAAAAAATTAAACTTATATGCTATTGATTCTTCTAATTGAAATCTCTCATGAGAATCTTTTTCCTTACATATAATTTCTTCATATCTTGTTACCATAAAAAATATATCAGATATTATATCCACCAACATTTTGAATCCATTATCTTCCTGAAGGTATGTTATATTTTCCTGAGAAAATATAGATATTATATCCTTGATTGACTTAATACTCTCTTCTAACTCTATTTTTTTAACACTATAATTTGGTTGTAACTTTAAATAATTATCATTAAATAAGTTTAAACTTTCTTTAATCCAAATATAATTATTTGAATATTTCTTTTTAAGTTCAGGAGAATAATAAATAATTAAATCATCATTTTCTATTTTACTATCTATATCTAAAAATCTATGTTCAATTCCTATAGACGAAAAAATCAAGTCAAATGTATACTTCTTTTCAAGTATATATTCATCATTTCTAATATCTATCCAGATCATAAAATACCTCTCTACTATTATTTAATAACCTTTTTAATAATTCCTTTTAGCTTAGGAGCACCTAAAATAAAAGTTTCCATTGATTTTCTTAAATCAAACTTAAAATCTTTTGTTATAGTGAAGTATTGCTTTTGAATTCCCCCAAATGAGCTGAAAAACTTTTCAATATCTTTATTCATAGAACCCTCAAAATCAAATTTAAGTTTCATGCTACTGGCTAATTTTATGGCTTCTAATAATAATAATGATGTAGCATTAGAACCTTTAAATTCTGGGTTTATTCCTCCTAATAAATAATACATACTTTCTTTATCCCAAACTAAATAAATTGCAGCATGAATATTATTTTCTTCATCAATAGCATAAATTGTTTCTCTACAATTTCTAGTACTACACTCATTTTCTATTCTTTTTAATAATTCAATGTTATATGGTATTTTCATACCCTTCCTTTCAAAGGTCATATTGTTAATCTTATAGAATTCTTCAATGCTTATTCCCTTTTCTACCCTAACAATCTTTTCTGCTTTTCTAATAAGATTTCTAGTAGTGGCATCAATTTCATTATATAATTTTTCAAAATCTGATGTATCTTCTATTACATAAGTATATCTTGTAGTTTGATTATACCCTTTCCAATAAAATGGTAACCAATTAGTAAAAGAATAATCAAAATTTTGGGAGTAACTTCTAATTTCCTTCTTTTCTAACTCTTCTATTAATGAATTTATTGTTTTTCTTTCAAAAGATAATTTAGAAGTATATTTCTGATTTTTAGGATAATCTATATATATACCACTCTTTTGAGTTAGCTTCCCCTCTTTTATAATTATTCCTTTATTTGTTTTTTCAAATGAATATGGTAATGCACCTATAACTTTTCCACCTTTATCATTTAAAACAACATCCCAGTTTTCGCTACCTACGATAGCATCTAGCCACCATGGCTGCGCAAAAATATTTATATTTACTTGCTCACAAAATTTAATATATTTATCTTTGTTACACATACAAACTCCTTTAGTAAGAATTAATTACACTCTTGATTCTATCTCCAACTAATCCATCTATTTTATAAAAATTTCTTTTTATATAATCTCTATCTATTTCCCAGTTAATATTATATAATAATTCTAATACTTCTTCAGTATTTTTTGCCCCTTTAGAAATATTGTTCTTAACGAAATTCCCATGGTCCCAATATTTACTTAATAATAAACATATTGATGGTTTATTAAGAATAGCTGCTTCTAGATTAACTGTTGAATGAACACTTATAACAACATCTGCCCAAATAATTGCTTCATAAATATCCATATCTTTAGTTATATTATAATTACCTATATTATATTTTTTAATTAAATCATGGTACATTTCAATAAATGTATCATTAGGATGTAATTTTATAACTATCTCATATTCTTTATTATACTTGCATAAGCTACTAAACAGAAGTTCCGTAGCTTCTTTAGATAGGTCTTTAACATATTGAGTAGCGAATAATATTTTCACCTTATTGTCACTTTTATTATTTTTTTCTCCATCATTTATCTTCTTAAAAAGATAATCTGTTCTAGGCTGTCCCGAAACAACGACATTATCAAAATTATAAACTCTTGTTCCATTTAATAGCTTATCCCTATATTCCTCTCCCCATACAAATGTCTTCTTAGGAATATAAATATAGTTTTCTGTAGGAATAAAATACGATACTGATGCTTCAGTAATTATTCCATGTTGAATCGCAAAGGTTGACTTATTCAATTTATTTCCTGAATAAATCAAACATCTAGCTCTATCAGCTTCATCTGTACATATTATTTTATCTATTTTTAAAAATTTTATTAGTTTTTCTGCTGAATATATCTCATAAATATAGCTATTCAAAATTTCTTCCATTTTAATAAATATCATTTCATTAAGTAAATCGTATAAATTATAATTATGAAAATTAAAATTAAAATTTTTAAGTATAGATAAATTATTCTTCAACTTTTTATTATCAAATTTCATTTTAAAAATAGTCTTTTTTAAAATTATAAAATCTTCAAAAGGGAAAAAGTCCCTTCCTATTTTATTAGACTTGTCTAATACTAAATCATTATTTAAGAATTGCATTCTAAATATATTCTTTTCTTCTTTAAAGGAATTTATTAATTCTCCAAATTGACAATCATAATTAATTACTTCATCCTTTATCTTTATTGTATTAATATCACTTGCATGTGTCATAAATAAAATATTTTCTTTTTTATTCTTACTTATTTTATATTTAATAAGATATCTATATCCTCTTATTATCCTAAAAATTTTTTTTAATTTATTTTTATTAAATTTACTCTCTGACTTACTATTTTCAATATTATCTTTTATATCCTCACATATTAAATTAAACATAGATTTACAAATATATTTATAAACTAAATCATTAGTATATACCTTTAACTTATTACCCTTATATTTCTTTACTAAAGCCTCAATTAATAAAAACTTATTTAATATGCTTTTTATATTATTACATATAGTTCCTCTTGCGAAGTTGTATACTTCTATTTCATCATATACATATATATCTTTAATACCTATGTTAGATACCTTCTGTTCCTCTATGGAACTTATAAAATTATCTATCTCATAATTATAATTATATTCTATTAACTTTTTCTCTATAGGAGTTTTCTCTCCGTTTTCTAAGATGTATATATTATTATCATCAATCAAAAACTCTATCATATTTCCTCCATTTTCTCTAATTAATTTATAAGGAACTATATTACTATAGTTCCTTATAAATTAACAATTACTTATTTATCTTTATCGATAGCAACTTCACTTTTATCTACCCTATGATATGTTGGGACTATATTTTCCATCATATCTTTAATTTTTTCATTACTATCCTCTTTTAATAATTCTTTAAGCATATTTAATTTTATTATTAATTTATCCATACTCTCAAAAGTAGGTTTTCCAATATATATCTTATTATGAGAAGTATCTCCTAAGCCTTCTTCACTCATTAAAAGTTCTTCATACAATTTTTCACCTGGTCTTAATCCTGTAAATTTAATTTTTATATCTTTATTAGGTTCAAACCCAGATAATCTTATTAAATCACAAGCTAAATCATATATCTTTACAGGCTTTCCCATATCTAATACAAATATTTCTCCACCTTTTGCAAATGCTCCTGCTTGAAGAACTAATTGGGAAGCTTCCGGTATTAACATAAAGTACCTAGTTATATTCTGATGCGTTACTGTAACTGGACCACCTTCAGCAATTTGCCTCTTAAATAAAGGAACTACAGATCCATTACTACCAAGAACATTTCCAAACCTAACTGATACAAAATCGGTTTTACTTTCCTTATTCATTGCTTGAACTATCATTTCACACAACCTCTTTGTAGCTCCCATTATATTAGTTGGGTTTACTGCCTTATCTGTTGATATCATAACAAATTTATCAATATTATGATTGTGGGCCTGCCTAGCTAAGTTTAATGTACCAAAAACGTTATTTTTTATTGCTTCCTTTGGACTATCTTCCATTAATGGAACATGCTTATGAGCAGCTGCATGGAAAACCACATCAATTTTATACTCATCAAATATCTCTTCTAATCTTTTTTCATCTCTTATAGACCCTATTAGCGTCTTAACATATATATTAGGATACTTAGACCATAACTCATTTTGTATATCGTAAGCATTGTTCTCATATATATCAAAAATTATCAATTTACTTGGCTTAAAGGTTACAATTTGTCTACATAACTCGGAACCTATTGACCCTCCTCCACCAGTTACTAAAACTGTTTTTCCTGTTATATAATCAGATATGCCATCATTATCTAATAGTATAGGATCTCTTCCTAATAAATCCTCTAATTCTACGTCCTTAATCTTGCTTACACTTGCTTTACCTGAAATTATTTCATATATTCCAGGTATTATTTGCAATTTACATTTTGTTTGCTTACAGATATCTATCAACTTCATTTTCTCTTCATTCTTTAATGAAGGTATTGCAATTATTATTAAGTCTATTCTCTTTTCTTCAGCTATCATAGGAATATCCTTAGTTGTTCCTTGTACTTTAACACCTGAAATTCTTTTTCTTTTCTTATAAGGATTATCATCAATAAGAACAACAGGATTTAATTTCAAATCCCTTCTAGATAATATTTCATTAATAATCATAGTTCCAGCTGAACCAGCCCCAACTATCATTACCCTTTTTTGATCTGGCGAATATTTATAAGGCATATATATTAACATTCTTCTATATACTCTATATGCAATTCTTATTCCAAGCACAAAACATATTACTAATATTACTGATAATACACTTACATTTAAAGGTATAACACTCCCTATAAACCTAGTATAAATAATAGATACAACTCCTGCTAATACGCTACCTCCAACCCCAAGAAGAAATTCATCTGTCCCAGTTAAATGCCAAAGAGAGTTATACATTCTGAAAATGAAAAAGCTAATTAAATAAATTAAACTAACTATTATAAAATCATCCTTATATATTGTAACTATCTTTCTAAATTCATCTGAATACGTCATATTTATTACAATTAAATATGCCATATTTACTAGAAATACATCAACACATGCTAATATCAGCATTCTCCATTTTTTCATTTGGATAACCTCCATACTGTAACCATTTATCTAATTCAATTTTATCTACTTCTAATTTCCTAATAATTATACTACTTATTATCTACATTGTCTATAAATCTTAAGCTTAGGATATTCTTATAATTATCTATTCTTTATACTACCTTTAATTAAAATGATATATTTTTTAAATTCATTTCTATAAATAATCATCAAAATCAATAAAATTACCAACACTATTCCTGATTTGATAAGAACAGATTTCCAAAAGCTAAATCCAATTATTACGAAAGAAAGCATAGATACAATTAAAAATACTCCTGAAATTAAAAACAGCTTTACTATACTTAGTTTTATAGGCTCAATCTTTTTAGAAATAAAATATACTAATAAACAGGATATTATCATTGATATTAAACTTGCTAATGAAGCTCCCATCATTGAGTACTTAGGGATGAATAGCATATTTAATAAAGAATTTAATATTGCCCCAGTAAAGGTTCCTAAAGCAATAAATTTAACACCCTTTTTATTATAAAATAAAGGATTCACATAAAAATAATATATTCCATTAAAAACAAATGAGAAACTTAACATAGGGATTACTTTCCAACCCTCATAATAAGCTTCACTGGCCATTATTTTAAATATTTCTGGGCCAAATAAAGACATTCCCATAGCTAAAAAACAATAAATAACTACAATATACTCTGCTGTTTTTACTATTTCTTCTTCATTTTTTTCCTTATCCTTCATTTTATTGAAAAACCAAGGTACATAAGCTTGATTCACTGCTACGGTGATAACATTAATTATATTTGCAAATTGAGATCCCGTAGAATATATGGCTGGTGACGATAAGCCTTCATATCCATTTAAGAATAAACGGTCTATCATTGAGACAGCCCACCCAGATAAGGTATGAGGTAGTAATGGTAATGAATATTTCATTGCCTGAACTAAATAGCTCTTTTTTATTTTTAGAGTAATTGATGGAATAAATTTTATCATTGTATAAATGAAAAAAATAGTATCAGTTATAGCTAAAGCTAAAAGTACTCCTAGTGCTCCTATTCTTAATCCAACAACAAATAATATGTTCAATCCTAAATTAGTTATGAAATATAATAAATTATTCAATCCATAGGTAGTACTTTGTTCTCTTGCTTGTAATGTACTTTGGAATATTGTATATATGGGATTAAATGTAATAGATATTAATCCTAAAATTATATAAGGATAAAAGTTAACCCCCTTAGCTAATGGTAATAATATTATATCTTTAAATATAATTAGTAAAATAGTTAATACTAAGCTATTTAATATAATAAAGGATATACAAGTCCCCCAAAATTCTTTTAATTTCTTATCATTTTCCTTATAATCAACATAAAACCTTACTATAGCTGAGTTTAATGAAAGTGTATAAAATATTGATAGAAAAGCTACCAAAGGTTGCACTACATCTGTTATTCCTTTATCATTGGGAGATAATAAATTAGTATATACAGGTAATAAAAATAATCCTATGGCCTTTTGTAAAATTTGTACTATACTATATATTCCTGAATTTTTCAGCAAGTTTCTTTTACTACTCATTATTGATTCTCCTACTTATTATCATCTTTTAATAATTCACTTATTATTACTTCTGCTATTTTAAAGTCAAGTTCAGTATCTATATCTACTGAATGATATGGATCCATTACATATCCAGTCAAATTACTTGGTTGAAACGATCTTTCTTCTAAAAATAATTTTGTTTCTATCAAATAGATTGCTCCATTTATTCTATAAACCTCAGGTAAATCCTGTCTTCTTGTAAAATTTATTCCATCTTTGATAAATGGTATTAAATTATCTCCCTCAAAAACATTTGTCCAATATGGGTTCACTTCGCTTTCACACACTGATATTATTGCTTTTTTTCCAGTATCTGTTAATTTTTCTACTGCCTCATTAATATGTTGGTAGTTTCTAAGTGGCGATGTGCACTGTAGTAACATTATATAATCTGGCAAATATCCTTCACTTTTTTTCAAATAATCTATCATATGTATTACAGCATCTACTGTAGGCGATACATCTCCAGCTAGTGTTTTAGGCCTAAAACATGGTATTTCAGCTCCATATTTTTTAGAAATTTCTGCTATTTCACTATCATCAGTAGAAACCACTACCCTATTTATATACTTACTTTTTTTCGCTGCTTCAATTGTATAACTAATTAATGGTTTGCCATTAATGTTCTTTATATTTTTTCTAGGAACACCTTTAGATCCTCCTCTTGCTGGTATTATAGCCAATATATCAATATTCATAATTATTCTCCTTTTTATTTCATGCATACTATTACTAATTATATCATATATATTTTATAATAAAAAAAATAAAAGAGTAATAGAATACTATTACTCTTTTATTAATATTTTCTTAAAATTGTTTTTGTATTTGATCCGCTAATATCTTAGCAAACTTTAATTGATTATTTGGATCTGCTAATTTCTTAGCTTCACTTGGATTTGAAATAAATCCACACTCAACTAATACAGAAGGCATAAGCGTATTTTTAACTACATAAAAATCCTCATCCTTAGCCCCTCTATTAGTATAACCTAGTTGTGATGCTATATTATTAACCATATCTGTTGCAAGTTTCTTACTTGCAGATATTTTGTTGTTAGTAGCCTTAATTTCTAAATTACCTTTTGGGAATAGACCAATGTCTTTCCCTGAATCTGTTACTGCAATACCAGCAATTGGTGCAGCTGTGCTATAATAAACTTCAGTTCCATTTGCTGTTGGGGCATCAGGAGCTGTATTGTGATGAATGCTAACAAATAAATCCGCATTCAAATCATTTGCAAGTTTAACCCTCTTAGCTAAACTTTCTCTCATAGGTAATGTATCCCTATCATTTTCTTCTCTTGTCATTACTACTTCATAACCTCTTGAAACTAGTTCCCTCTTAAGCTTCGAAGCTACTTCCATATTTAAAATAGTTTCATTATAAGTAACACCATTATGCTTATATTCTGCTCCTGCATCTCCACCATAATTATGCCCTGGATCTATTACTATTAATGTTTTATCTGGTTTAACTAATATATCCTTAGCAATATAATCATCTTTTTCCGCTTTACTATTCTTATGTTTAACATGAACTACAACACTATAAGTCCCTGAAGTTTTAGGTGTAAAACTAGCAGTTTTATTAGTACTCCAATCACTTAACAACGTCCATGTTTCTGTAACCCTATCACATACCCATATCTTATATAAAGCATTATTTTGAGGTTCTGCTAAAGCATTAATTGAAATTTTATTGTTAACCTTATAATTACCCGTAACATCTAGTGAAATAGCTGTAGCCTTATCCTTTTCATGAGCGAAAATATCCTTAGACATATAGTCTTCTTGAACATTTGAAGTTGAATACTTATTCTTAACATGAACTACAAATGAATAATTTCCCTTCTTTTTAGGAGTAAATGTAGCTGTATTTTTTGTACTCCAATCACTTAATACCGTCCATGTATCTGTGCTTCTATCTGCTACCCATAACTTATATAAAGTACTATCTGAAGGATCTGCTGTTGCAGTCATAGTAATAGGTTGTCCTATTTCATTTCCCCCTGATAAAGTCAAACTTTTTACAGTCGATTTTTTATACTGAACATTTACATCTACTGACTTATATGAATCTTGAGTTTTGGTATCACTATTTTTATGTTTTACATGTACTACAAAACTATAATTTCCTGCTTTCTTAGGTACAAATGTTGCTGTATTTTTTGTACTCCAATCACTTAATACTGTCCATGTATCTGTACTTCTATCCGCTACCCATAACTTATATAATGTCTTATCTGCTGGATCTGCTGTTGCTGACATAGTTAATGTGGATCCAACATATTTACCTCCAGTAACACTTAATGACTTAGCATTAGATTTAGCACTACCAACTTTCACATCTACTGACTTATATGAGTCTTGTGTTGTTGTTCCACTGTTTTTATGTTTTACATGAACTACAAAACTATAGTTTCCAGCTTTCTTAGGTACAAATGTTGCTGTATTCTTTGTACTCCAATCACTTAATACTGTCCATGTATCTGTACTTCTATC
>NZ_SRYR01000006.1:0-132500 GCF_004794105.1 Clostridium sartagoforme | reverse complement strand
ATAATATCATGATAACTAGAGCACTACCCTTATAAATACCTCTATATTTTTAGTTTATATATATAATAATATAAAATTCTTCTTTTTTCTTTGTTTTTCTATTATTGATACACCTGGATAAGTTAATTGCAACTATTTTATATTTTCATATTTAATTATATAAAATAACCACTAATAATAGTAATAAGATTCAATTTGGAACAAAAATAAGGGGGAATCTTTCGACTCCCCCGTTAATTACTTATTATTAAATTATTTCTTTAATTCAGCTTTTACAGCATCAGCAACGAATTGTACATTTGTTCCAACTATAACTTGGATATTGCCTTTTCCTGGTCTTATAACCCCTCTAGCTCCTAAAGCTGTTAACTTTTTATCTACGATTATAGTGTTGTCTTTAACACCTAATCTTAATCTAGTTACACAGTTATCAACTGATACTATATTGTTTTTTCCACCTAAAGCTTCGATATAAGCCTTAGCTAATTCTCCCATATCTCCAGATACTACAGTGTTTTCAGTTAATTCATCATCATCTTCTCTACCTGGAGTTTTTAAGTCAAACTTAGTAATAACAAATCTAAATGATACATAGTAAATTAATGCAAATACTAAACCTATTGGTATTAACCATAATGGATTTTGTGCCATTGGTGCCTTAAAGCTTAATATCCAATCAACGAAACCAGCACTGAAGTTAAATCCAGATCTTACTGGTAATAATGTACAAACTATTGCAGATATACCTGTTAAACCTGCATGTAATACATATAGTCCTGGCGCTAAGAACATGAATGCAAATTCTAATGGTTCTGTAACTCCTGTAAAGAATGAAGATAATCCAGCTGCTAATAATAATCCATATACAGCATTTTTCTTGTTAGATTTAGCAGTATGATACATAGCTAAAGCTCCAGCTGGTAAACCAAACATCATAACTGGGAAGAATCCTGTCATGTACATTCCTGTTTGACCATATACTCCATCTCCCATAGTTCCCCAGAAGTTAGCTATATCATTGATTCCTGCAACATCAAACCAGAATACTGAGTTAAGTGCGTGATGTAATCCTGTAGGTATTAATAATCTGTTAAAGAATGCATAAATACCTGCTCCAATAGCTCCAGTTGAAATAATAGCTTCACCAAATGATACTAATGCACCATAAACTACTGGCCATGCAAAGAATAATACTAATGCTGCAACTAATGATGCTAAAGCTGTCATTATAGCAACTGATCTCTTACCGCTAAAGAATCCTAAAGCATCTGGTAACTTTGTACCTTTAAACTTATTGTAGCAAGATGCCCCAATTATACCTGCAACTATACCAACGAATTGAGTTTGAATCTTTGAGAATGCTGCTGGTACTTCTGCAACATCAATTCCCTTAAACATAGCAACAACTGCTGGGCTTAATAATGTTGTAATTACAAGCCATGAAACTAGACCTGCAAGTCCTGCTGTTCCATCGTTGTCATCTGACATCCCCACAGCTACCCCTATAGCAAATAGTATTGCCATGTTGTCTATTAATGCTCCACCAGCTTTTATTAAGAAAGCTGCTCCTACATTATTAGCTCCCCAACCTGTTGGGTCAATCCAATAACCAATACCCATTAGGATACTTGCAACTGGTAAAGCTGCAACTGGAAGCATTAATGATTTTCCTAGTCTTTGAAGATACTTCATCATAATAATAATTCCTCCTTGTTTTTATTATGTACAAATTTAAACCATAACATAAATAATTCCTATAAAATAAAAAAAGCCGAAAAGGATATTCTAATAGAATAAATCCTCCTCGGCTCATGCTCAACTAATTGATAACACGCCTAAACTTGCACATATATTTAACTTACAATGTTATTGTATCACCATATGTTATTGTTTTCAATAGTTTTTTTAACTTTTTTTATTTTTCCTTTGTAATTTTGAATATCTTTAATTTCTTAATTATATTATTATTTATTTTATGTAATAATATATTTATTTTATTATAATTAATGTACTGTTTTTTTTTATAATTTATTGACAATTATAAATAATTATAGATATAATCATACTAGACGTGTTACTGTTAAATCAGGCATGAGTCCACTATTATAATATAGGACTTATGCCTTTTGTTTTTATTAATTATGATATATCTGTGTATTTATTTTTTGTTTTAAATGAATACTATTTATATAAACAAGATTAAAATATGAAATAGAAAGGATGTGGATTCCTGACTATTCAGGAAGTACTATGTTTAAGTTTTTTAAAAACCTATTCAATTCAGAAGAAAATAAAGAAGAAGTTGTAGTTGCTAAAGCTAATACTTTAGTTGCACCAGTTTCAGGTAAAGCAATGCCTTTATCAGAGGTTCCAGATCCAGTTTTTGCTGAAAAGTTAGCAGGTGATGGAGCAGCTATTATGGCTGAAGGAGATACTGTTGTTGCTCCTGCTGATGGAGAAGTTACTTTAATCTTTAAAACTAAGCACGCTTTTGCTATGACATTAGAAAACGGCTTAGAAATATTAGTTCATATTGGTTTAGAAACTGTTTCCCTTGATGGAGAAGGTTTTGAACAATTAGTAGAACAAGGAACAAAAGTTAAGGCTGGTACTCCATTAATAAAAATAGATAGAGAGTTTATCTTAAGCAAAGGATTATCTCTTGCAACTCCAGTTTTAATAACAAATGTTGATGCAACTAAATCAATATCTGCTGTTGAAACAGGTAGTGTAGTAGCTGGAGAAACTACATTAGTAAATTTTGAAGTGTAATAACTACATCAAAAATAAGAATCAGTATTTAATACTGATTCTTATTTTTTATAAACTTATTTTTCAAGAGATACCCTAAACCTCTCAATATGCATAGCTAAATAAGCTACCTCATCTTCTGATATTTCTTTTATATCTAAAGTCTTACATATAATCTTTCTTGTTTCCTCTGCAATTTTATATGATACTTTATATTTCATTCTAATTATATCTACTAAATCATTTTTTATAGGACTATTAGTTATAATTCTTTCAATAGCAAATCTTATATGAGTTAAAAACCTAGCATAATCTAGAGATCTTCTATCTATTTCTATATTAAGCCTGTCTTCAACATGCTCTATAATAGAATTACTTAAAAAACTATATTTTATAGTATTAGATAATTTACCATTATTTCTAGCAGAATGTATATGAAGAGTAATAAATCCCTTTTCTCCTTCTGGTACTTCAACTCCTAGTTCTTCTTTAATTCTATAAGCCAGCCTAGATGCCATTGAAAATTCCCTAGCATACAGTGTTTCTATTTCAACTAGGAATGGATTATCTATTTCTTCATTATTCTCTAATCTCTTTATAGCATAGAATAAGTGATCTACTAATCCTATATGGATATTTTCATTAAGTTCTTCCCCTAGCTCATCTGATATCTCTGCAATAACTTCTTCTACAATAGCAATTAATTTCGTATCAACTCTATTTAATATTTCATTAAAGTTTCGTTGATTCTCCTTATCCTCAATTATAAATACTTTTTCAACTACTGTGCCCTTTTTTACAATATCCCCTAGCTTTTTACCGAATCCAATACCTTTTTGAAAAAGAATTTTTTCTTGCCCCTCTTCTTTAACAAGCAAAATGTTATTATTAAAAGATTTTATAACACTTGCATCTTTGTTTAATATAACCTTATACATAATACTCCTACCTTTACTAAAAATAATATTAGTTTATGTAATATTAGAAGTCCTCTAATACCCTATAAAACGTTAAGTGGTCTTTCCACCCACCATTAATAAATAAATATTTTTCATTTAACCCAACTTCTTTAAAACCACAACTAGTTAATACATTTTTAGATCTTTCATTATCCACTAAAACAGAAGCCTCTAATCTATGTAGCTCAAGTTCATCTCTAGCATATCTTAATGCCATCCTTAAAGCTTCCTTCATATAACCCCTCCCTTGATAATCCTTATCCATAGAGTAACCAATTATACCGCTTTTGAACACACCATATACTATATTTGATATTTTTATCTTCCCAATAAGCTTATCATCCTTATAGATTCCGAAATCAACACACTTACCAGACATTAATCCCTTATAACTCTCTAAAAGAATATCTTTTTGTGCTTCTATAGTATAAAAATTTTTATCTCTACTTGGCTCATAATTTCTTAGGTGATCTTCATTTCTAATATAATACTCTAATAAATCTTCTGAATCCTCAGGGCTAAGATTTCTTAGTAATATATTTTTCCCCTTTAGTTTAACTATATAATTTCTTTGAATATTATTAAAGTCATTTCTATTAACACCAAAGCTAAGTTCATCTAGAAATATTCCATTTGAAAATAAATTTTCTGAAAATATTCCTTCCAAGTTGAATCCTAAGTCTAAAAAAACCTTATAGTTAGTATTTTCATCTACTAAAATATTAACTTTATAAGTATTATTATCCTTAAAGATAGCCCTAACTATACTAATTACTGATTCCCTTAATAAATTATGCTTATCATTTTTAAAAAATTTCAATCTAATATTGCACTTTTTACTCTCTTTATCTAATTCAGTAATAGTAAATCTTCCTATCAGAATATTATCTTTATCTTTAATAATATAATCATTAATATTTCCTTTTGATTGATTAATAGATATTGCTTTACTTTCGCTCATAACAAATTCTCCTAAGTAAATTATCTTTGCATAGTTATTATTATACAAATAAACACCTAAATTACACAACATTATTTTATAATCAAACCTTTAATATAATTCTAAAAGTAATTAACTATTATTATTAATTAAATCATACCTTCTCTAATAATATCAAAAAAAAGCAATTATATTATTAAATATTTAAATTATTTATAATACTTAGTATTTTTAAAATACACCTTTAAAAGGAAAAATATTTTAGATAACTATATTATTAGATGTATATAAGATTGATGTTTTTAATCGATATTTTTTTAAAATTATTTTCACTTAAAATACCATAATTACTCATAGTATAGATTACTTATTGAAATAAATATATAATATATTTAAATATTAAAATATTAAAATTAAAAGGAGTGAATTAGAATGAAGAAAATAGTTTTAGCTGGAGGATGTTTCTGGGGAGTAGAAGAATTCCTATCTAGAATTCCAGGCGTTATAAATACTGAAGTTGGATATGCTAACGGAAGGACTGAAAACCCAACTTACGAAGATGTTTGTTATAAAAATACTTACTTTGCTGAAGTATGTAAAGTTGAATATGATGAAAATAAGGTAACTTTAGAAACCTTACTTAAGGAATACTGGTCAATAGTAGACCCAACAACTCTAAATAGACAAGGGCCTGATGTTGGTAGCCAATATAGAACAGGAATATACTATACAAGTGAAGAAGATCTCCCTACTATAATTAAAAGTAAAGAAGAAAATCAAAAGAATTATGATAAAAAAATCGTTACTGAAATTACTCCATTAGTAAATTACTATAAAGCAGAAGAGTATCACCAAAAATATTTAAAGAAAAATCCTAATGGCTATTGCCATATAAAACTGTAATATAAAGCTATAATAAAAAACTCAGCTAGTGAATCTTTCTATATCATTTGGATATTGATAAGTTCAACTTGCTGAGTTTTTATTATATATTTTTATTAATTAATCACTAGTTAGCTATGATACTAGCTCTCATTTTATCAGTAGCTTCTTGTAATGATGTTTGCCATTCTTGAACTGTCTTGCTTCCATTCATAACTGAATCAATAGTTCCAGCATAAACATCAGAATAAGTTAAACCTTCTACTGGTTCAGTTGCTGCAAATACTCCGATTAAAGCTTTTGCACCATTATCATACATCTTTAAAAGTTCTACTTGTAATGGATCTAAGAATTCAGCTGCTATTTCCATAGATCCAGCTACTGGAACTACACCCTTAGCATCTTGTGCTATTATCTTAACTGCTTCATCACTATAAAGGTATGCCATAAATTCTTCTGCTAATTCTATATTTTCTGCATCCTTAGGAATATACATTTGTTCAATAAAGCTTACTGAATATTGATCTCCACCCTTTTCAAATGCTGGATAAGGCATGAATCCCCATTCAAATCCTTCTGCTCTTGGAGCATCCTTCATTTCTTCTGGTAACCAAGTACCATTAGGGCTAAATAATACTTTATTATCTAAAACTAATTGTTGGTTATTCTTAAAACCTTGGTTATTAGCATTAGCTACAACTGTTGGCTCTAAGTAATCTTTAAGTTTTCCAAAAGTCTCAAAAGTTTTATTAGCAGCATCAGATGTCCAAACACCTTCAGCATAATTCATTGCATCATCAAATGCTTTTTCACCACCAGCAGCTGCTAACATTGGTGGTATCATACAGTCTAAGTATCCTGCAGTTGGATATGCCCATAATGATATACCATCAGCTTTTGCTTTATCTCCTAAAGCAAACATTTCATCCCAAGTAGTTGGAAGCTCGTACCCTTTTTCTTTAAATAATCCCTTATTATAGAATAATCCTGTTGGGCTATAGAATAATGGTAATAAATAAGATTTTCCATCTCCATATGGATTAGTCGCATAACTATCTATAAATCCTGGAAGTAATTTATCCTTAACTGTTACATCTTCACCAGGTACCTTTGTATCTAGTACCTTTGATAAATCATGTAATCCTTCTTCCTTAATCAACGTTTCTGTTAATGCATCTGGTCTACCAGTAGCTAAGTATATAAAATCCGGAACATTTCCAGCTTGTATTTGTGGACGAATAACTTCTTCTATATTAGATTCAACTGTTAATTCTACAGTTACTCCCTCATGTTGCTTTTCGAAGCCTTCTTTTAGTTTTTCCCAATAAGCTTTCCCATATCCACCTTGGAACGCAGCTACCTTTAATACTTTGTTTTCTGCAGCTCCACTATCAGTATCCTTACCGTCACCATTACTTCCACAGCCTGTTAAAGTAGTTAGGGCCATAAGTGAACTTAATATTAAAGCTAATGTCCTTTTTTTCATTTTTATTCCTCCCTTTTAAAACTCATTTAAATACCATAATGTTTATAAATTAATTTTACATCTTTGTAAACGTTATTAATATAATATTTTTGCTGATTATTATATCTATGTTGCTATTATTTGGACAACAAAATTTTATTGATATTTCTTGTTGTAGATATACAACTCAGAAACTACGCCAATAAGACCTATAATCATCATTGCCAAGCCTGAATATCCAACAATTGAATTGCCCTTAACAACTAAAAACATAAATATAATAAACGCAATAAACATAACAATTTTCTTTAACATAGTATCCCCCCTAGGGTTTTAGTAAAAATATTATTTTATATCCATCCATCTTATTTCAGTTGGCTTAAGTTCAATTTCCATAAAGTTACCTTCACCATCATAAACTTTCGTCACTTGCTTTTCATTAGAATTATTAATAACTGCATATCTCTTTGATTCTATATAAGCTGACACTTCACAATATGAGTTATCTGCATACCATTTTTTCATTTCACTTTCTTTATTTGCTGCATAGAAGCAAGCTCTATTTAATATTCTAGTATTTTGTATTGAGTAAGGTAATCCTGCTATATATACAGCACGTCCTTTTCCATATGTGTTAGCAGACATAAGTAAGTCGCCATTTTCATACTTAATTATTTCTGTATTTTCACTTAATGAGTATATATTCTTTTGACCCTCTCCAAAATCTATATCTTCAAATACATCTTCTGTAATAAAGTGTGAAGATACTTCTTCTTTAAAATACTTATCTGTACTTAATGAGAAGCCTAACTCTTTATCAACACCTAGTGCATTAGCTAATTGGAAGAAGTGTCCTCCACCTAAAGCTGCTGATGGTTCACCAATTCCTACAAATCCACCACCATTATAAATCCACTCTCTTATAATTGATGTAACTTCCTCATCTAACCAGTTTTCTCCACCACTGAAGGCAGTACCAGCGTCCCCTGCATTAATTATTACATCTATATCCTTAAGAGTATCTTCATTCTTAATATCCTCGAAGTTTATAAATGAAACATCTAAACTCATCCCACTTAAAGCTTCTATAACTCCTAAATATGAATATATTTGCTTATACCATAATGCATGTGCAACCATATGAGTTTGCCAAGTTCTTAATTTACCCCAGCAATTTAATATTGCTACTTTCAATCCACAATAAGGCTTATTTCCATCAATCGTATCATATATTTCTCTGAATTCATCACAAACTCCTTCTATATAATCTACAAACTTAGGAAACTTATACGCTAAGGATAAGTATCCACCATAACCTATTCTATCAACTGGTTTTCTCATTATAGCACGTCTAGCTGTTAACCAGTTTTCTCTTGCTTCTATAGTTGGATCATTTCCTTCATGGAATGTATCTGGGAAGAAGTACGGTAAAAATCTTCCTTCAGTGTATTTAACACCTGGGATATCAGCAATCATTCTTAATGTTGCTCCTCCACCTACTGAACCAACTACTGCATCAAGTCCAATGTTTTCAAAATACTTTCCATAAGGCTCTGTTCCTATCCAGTTATCTCCTAAGAACATCATAGCTTCTCTACCATGTTCATGAGTTATATCTACTAACTTCTTTACATTTTCAGATACAAACTTTTGAGTAAAGTCCATATAATCTAAGTAAGTTTTGCTTGGAACTCTAAAAGAACTATTATAATATCCTTGATCTATAATATCTTCAGGTCTTAACTTATACCCTTTAACCTTTTCAAACTCCCTCAACCCATCTGCACTTACACTAGAGCTATAACCAAACCAGTCAACATACTTTTCTTTTGCTCTATCATTGAAAACTAATGTGAAATGATAGAAGAAAGTTGTAAATCTTACTACATCAGCATCTGGATTTTCATCTAACCATTTATGCATAGCTTCAAAAATATATTTATTAGTCTTAGGCTGTCTTGCATCAAATGGCATTTCATGAGGCTTGTCTCCCCAATTATTTGTAATATGATTATACATTTGCGTTGGATCCCATATGCAATAAGCTAAGAATGAAACTGTATATTCATGCCAAGGAGTAACATTATTAATAGTCACTTCTTGAGTTTCTTCATTATAACTCCAATTATCTAGAGATACTACTTCACCTGTTGTTCTATCTATTACTTCCCAGAATTCTTTTACATCATGGTAACTATCTGGTTTTACTTGTTCCTTAAAATACCCTTCCATTATATCAATAACTAAAGTATCACTTTTAGCTAAATGATGTTTTGTCATTAAGTAAGTTTGTTGTAATTCTTCAGGATTCTTTTCTGCCCACTCATTGTCTCCACGAGCAACAAAATATGTTGAATAAACCTTTCTAGCTAAATCTTTTATGTTCTTAGGAAGCTTAAAACCATCACAGTCTCTTATAGCATCTGCCCCCCACTTTTCAGCTATCTCCATTGTTTCTTTAATAAAATTATCATCAGTTGGGATTGTTATTCTACCCTTACTCATTTTTGTCCTCCTTATTATTCTTTAATACCGCCTACAGTCATACCTTCTGTTAATTTCTTTTGTACTAATATATATAAAATCATTGTTGGTATCATAACGATTACTAACCCTGCATATAGAGCACCATAATCTGTTGCAGTTTTTTGTACTTGCATTAAGTTTATTAATCCAAGAGGTAATGTCTTTGCCTTGTTTGGCAATAATGTTAAAGCAATTATATATTCATTCCAGAATCCTAGGAAATTAAATAATATAACTGTAATTATACTTGGCTTTGCCATAGGCATTATTACATGAATTAATGTTTTTAAATTACTACATCCATCTACGTAAGCAGCTTCCTCATAAGCCTTAGGTAATGATTTAAAGAATGTTGTAAGAAGGTGTATAGTAAATGGCAATGCTGTTGCAGCATATATAATACTTAAAACTATCCTACTATCTAAAAACACAGTCATACTAGCTGGAAGCTCAAAAATTCTTCTAATATACTTTTCTCCATCTAGGACTAATAAAAATATTGGAACTACAATATAGTTAACATTTATAAACAATCCAGCTGAAAATAATAAGTTCAAGAACTTTTTGGTTTTAAATTCAAATCTTGATAATACATAAGCTGCTGGTATAGAAACAACTAATAATATTATCAAAGCTAGTCCAGTCACTATAATGGAATTAATAAAATATTCTCCCATATTAGCTTCCACAAAAGCCTTTTTAAAGTTTTCTAAATAAAATCCTTGAGGTAATGCCCATGGATTCCCATAGAATTCTGATTTATGTTTAAATGATGCTAGAATTGCCCATCCTAAAGGAATTAATATACTAAGAGCAAATATACCTAAACATAAATAAGTAAATATTTTTACAAGTTTTTCTGTTGATATAGTTTTGTTTGACTTCTCCATATTAATCCCCCCTTAAAACTCAATTACATCTCTTTTAGTTGCTTTACTAATAAATAAAGATAAACCAAATGAGAAAATAAATATTATTACTCCAATAGCCATTCCATATCCATAGGATGAATTAGAATAAGCTTGCTTGTACATATAACTTAAAAATACTTCTGAGGAACCATCTGGACCCCCTGCAGTCATAACCTTTACAAATAAGAAACTTAAGTTTATGGTACTTATTATAAAGAAAGTTAATGTTGTTCTTATAACATTCCATACTAAAGGTAGTGTTATTTGGAAAAACTGTTGTAGCCTTGAAGCCCCTTCTAAATCTGCAGCTTCATATAAACTATCTGGAATACTACTCATACTTGCCATATACATAACCATGTAATATCCAACTGCTTGCCATATCATTGCAAAGGCTATACACCATATTACAATCTTCTGATCTCCAAGCCACATCCTCTTTAGGTTGTCCAATCCTAAGGCACCTAATGAAGAATTAACTATTCCTTTCTCAGGATCTAAAATCGCTGAGAATATAGCAGATATTACAACTACTGATAATATGTTAGGAAAATAAAAAACTACTCTAAAGAAGTTTTTAAACTTAGTATCCTTTTTAGTTAATACAGCAGCTGATGCTATTGCTAGAACCATAGTTATTATGGTTACTACTACTAATAAAAAAATTGTGTTTTGAAATGCTTTAATAAAATTGGTGTCTTTTAGTAATATTGCAAAATTGTCAAATCCTACAAATTTCTTGTTGTTTGATAATCCACCCCATTTAAATAGTGACATCCAAAATACATTTACAGTTGGAATTACCATAAATACGGTGAACAGTATAAGTGCAGGAATAACGGAAAACCCAATAAACACCTTGTTTACAGTACTTTTTTTACGCATCCTTATCGACGCTCCCCTCATATTCTCTCTGTGTCTATACATTAATTGTATTCGTTTGTAATCTTTTACACAATAATATTGTTGCTTTATTTTTGTGTAAAGTTGCTATCAGCAACAAGTTATATTTTTATATATCTTGTGGTATAATATATATAATTGGTTTTTATTGGAGGTATAAAATGGGTAATACACGGTATTTGATTGATAAGCATAATGCTGATCCTAATTATGAGCTTCTCTATATTAGTAAATCAAAATATGAAAACGATTGGCATAGCACTGCTCACTTTCATCCTTTTACTGAAATATTCTTTATTACTAATGGTCAAGGTACATTTTTACTAGATGATAAGGTAGTTAAGGTAAACAAATGGGACCTTATTATAATTAATCCAAATTGCTTACATACTGAAAAGTCTTCTCTTTCAGATGTTCCATTGGAATACACTGTCCTCGGAGTGGACAACCTATTGCTAAATTTCCCTGAGTCATATAGCTTAATTGATAATGATAGGCAAATTAAACAATATATAATTAAGAATTGTTTTAGAGACAAAGAGATAATATTAGATTATTTTGATCGATTACTATTAGAAGTTGAGAATAAAGCTTTTAATTATGAACTAGTCTGTAAAAGCATACTAATACTATTTATAACTCACATTATTCGTAACACTACATCCTCTCTATTCATAGAAGAATCTCAAGAAAAAATAAATTTAGAATGCATGAAAATAAAAAACTATATAGATGCACACTATTCGCAGAATATAACCTTAGATTTTTTATCAGACCTATCTTATATGAACAAATTTCACTTAGTCCATACTTTCACAAAGGAAATAGGAGTATCTCCTATTAATTATGTAATAACTAGGAGAATACAAGAAGCAAAAAACTTACTTGCAACTACTAATTACTCAATAAGAGATATAGCCTCAATAGTTGGTTTTTCTAACTCATCCTACTTTAGTCAGATGTTTAGAAAAGTCTCTGGCATGTCTCCTAAAAGTTATAGAATTGAAAATTCTGTTTTAGAGAAAGTTTAAAGAAAAATGGGCTGTCTATAAAGATAGCCCATTTAAAAATAATTCAAATTTAAAAACTCCATAGGAGTTTTTTATTTAATTCTACATTATTCATTGTGCGCTAGCACCCTATTATTCAATTTCTAAAATAGATTTAACTACTTCTCCACCTAGTATCATTCCAGCTACTGGAGGTACAAAAGATATACTTCCAGGTATTTGTCTCTTAGATGCACATTTCTTAGTTCCACCTGTACAAATACAGCCAGTCTTACAAGTTACTACATCTTCTTCTCTAGGCTTTCTTGGTTTTTCTTCTGAATAAACAACCTTTAATTTCTTTACTCCTCTTTTTCTAAGTTCATATCTCATCACCTTAGCAAGTGGACAAACCTTAGTGTCATATATGTCTGCAACCTTAAATTGAGTAGGATCTAATTTATTTCCAGTACCCATAGATGCTATTACATTAATTCCTTTTTCATAGCAATACTCAGCTAATGCAATTTTTGCAGATACTGTATCTATAGCATCTATTACGTAATCAACATCATCAGGTATTAAATCACTTAAGTTCTCAGGTGTTACAAATATTTGATGAGTAATAACATTACATTTTCTATTAATAGAAAGTATTCTTTCCTTCATTACTTCTACTTTTACTTTACTTACAGTTTGATATGTTGCATGTATTTGTCTATTTAAATTAGTTAGGCATACTGTATCATCATCTACTAATATTAAAGTTCCAACTCCAGCTCTAGTTAAAGCTTCTACAGCAAAGCTTCCTACACCACCAACACCAAAAACCATAACTTTAGCATTCTTTAGCTTTCCTAGTCCATCATTCCCTATAAGTAATTCTGTTCTAGATAATGGATGTTGTATCATTTATGTTTCTCTCCTTTTTATCTACCTTTAAAATATATAAATATAATATATCTTATTTTAGACTATTATAAAGCTTTAAACAACAATATTTTTCTTTCAAAACTTGTAAATTTAACAAATAACATAAACTTATATTTTATTTAAATGAATTAAATAATATGGTACTATATTAAAAGATTATGTTTTAATACATAAAATTTAAGGAGGAAATTTTATGATTTTAGGTATTGTAAGTGCTATGCAAGAAGAATTAGATCTTCTTCTAAAAGATATGACTATTAATGAAGAAACTAAAAAAGCAAATATGACCTTTTACAAGGGAACTTTAGATAATAAAGATATTATAGCTGTAGTATGTGGAATAGGTAAGGTTAATGCTGCTGTTTGTTCTCAAATTTTAATATCTGAGTTCAATGTAACTTCTATAATAAATGTTGGAGTTGCTGGCGGAATAGGTAAAGATATATATCCAGGAGATGTAGTTGTAGGAACTAACTTAGTTCAACATGATATGGATACAACAGTTTTCGGAGATCCACATGGTCAAATACCTAGATTAGATACTTTTGACTTTAAATGTGATGAAGCTTTAATTAAAGCATCTTTAGAAGCTTGTGAAGAAATAAAAGAAATTAACACTTTCTCTGGTAGAATAATTTCTGGTGATCAATTTATATCAAGCGTTGAAAAAATTCAATGGTTTGAAAAAGAATTTAATGCTATGGCTTGTGAAATGGAAGGAGCTAGTATTGCTCAGGTTTGTTATTTAAACAATATTCCTTTTGTAGTTATTAGATCTATTTCTGATAATGCTAATAATGGAGCTCATATGGATTATGAAAAATTCATTCCTATAGCTGTTAGAAACTCAACTATATTATTAAAAAATATAATACGTAAGTTATAATAAAGACTATTATAAGAAATACATATTATCTTACATACGAACTATCAAGATCCAAATCTAATGTAAGATAATATGTATTTTATTATTTTCCCAAGAAAAGACCAGTTATCATTTTATAGATAAATTTCTAAAGTGTAAGTTAAAAAGCTTTAAACTTATCCTTACTTACACCACAAACTGGACACTTTTCTACTTGATCCCCAATTTCAGTAAAGCCACATATTGGACAGATATAAATAGTTTCATTACCTATATCTTCACCTTTTTTAGCTTTATCTTGAGCTTCTTTAAATAATTTTGCATGTATTTTTTCTGCCTCTAAGGCATAATGGAATGTTCTTTGTGCATCCTTCTCATTTTGAAACTTAGCTGCTTCTAAGTAAACTGGATACATTTGATCAATTTCATGTAACTCACCATCGATAGCACCTTGAAGATTTTCAACTGTATTAGTATGACCAAATACAGCCCCCGCAGTTACAGTCTTATCCTCAACTGGTTTATTTAAAGCATTAAAATGATTGTTAGCATGGCACCACTCTGCATAAGCTATCCCCCTAAAGAGTCTTGCTATGTTAGGGAACTTCTCTTTTTCAGCGGCATTTGCCCAAATAGTATATCTCATATGAGCCATACTCTCTCCACCATAAGCTGAACATAAAAAATCTACTGTCATTGCATTATTTACTGACATTTTTAAACACATCCTTTCAAAATATATATATATGTTTCAATAAATAATATACATTTTAAGTGCCTATATCATTTTGAGTGAAAAATAATTTTAAAATGTAAATTACATTAATTGAAAGCATATATATCTTTCAATTTTTATATAAGTTGATTTTGTATTTACTTAACTGAAACATTTTTTATCTGAACTAATTTAATAAAATGTAAAAACTTTATTACAACTTATACATCTTAATTATTCCATAAAAGGTAATTTTAATTCACTTATGTATAAATTTCTTAAAATAAATAAGAGTAAGATTTTATGATCAATATTGGATGAAACCTATAATCATTAAATCTTACTCTTTAATTCTATTATTATCTGTTCACTGTTTTCTCTTAGTGATACTTTTTATTTATTGCTTATCTTTATTTTATATGTAGGTCTATTTAACCTTATGGATTACTATATTTTAAGCAATTGCTTGAATAATCCATGGAATTCCATAGGATATAAAGGTCATTATTGTTGTTGCCATTATTAATCCTAGAAGAATTGCTAATGAAGCTTTCTTCGTTTTAATTCCAAGTAATGATGCTATAAGAGCACCTGTCCATGCACCTGTTCCTGGCAAAGGCACTCCAACAAATAATGCAAGTCCCCAAAACTCATATTTTTTGATTTGATCACTTTTAGCCATTGATTTTTTCTCTAACTTTTCAACCATTGGTCTAAATAACTTAGTCTTTTTCATCCAGTTAAATATTGGTGTAATAAAAAATAAAATGAATGGAATAGGTATTATATTTCCTACAATACATAAAAATATAGCTTTAACCACTCCAATTCCTAGTAATGAAGCGGCAATTAAACCACCTCTTAACTCCAAAATAGGCACCATGGATATTATAAACACTACAAGCTCTTTTGGCATAAAACTTAATGTGCTAGTAAACCAATTAATTAACGAATCCGTCATAACTTACTCCTTATACTGTATATTTCTTTTAATCTTATTTTTAAAAATGTATTTATTTACATATATATAAGATTACATAATAAATACAAAGTATTCAAGTCTATTTTTCTAATATATTAACTGTCTCTTTCATTTTTTCTCTTAATCAAACTTTTTTATTCTTAGTTTATTTTAATATTGTAGATATATTTATTATACACATAAAATAAAGACTGCACGCATCCATCTACTCCCATAACTCCTTCAACTTCCCTCTCTGCTTTACTTCACCCCCCTAACAATCAACTTCCAAAACTTTAAGTAAAATAAAGATTGACTATAAAATCTTCAAATCAAAGTAAATTTTCAAATAAAAAAAGAGTAAGGACTTAGGTTTCAAAACTTATCTAAAGCCTTGTGATCCCTAACTTTCCTCACTCTTTACTTCTATTATTTTTTATTCACTTTTTTCTCTTATTCAAACTTTTTTATTCGTAGTTGATCTTTATTTTGTGGAGACATTTATTTAAGCTTATGAACAAATAGTCCACTTCTAAGCTTTGGTTCAAACCAAGTAGACTTTGGTGGCATAACTTGATTTGTGTCAGCAACATTCATTATATCACTAACTTCTGTTGCATACATTGAAAAGGCAATCTTCATATCCTTATGGACCCTTCTTTCAAGTTCTTTTATTCCTCTAATTCCACCTATAAAATCTATTCTATCTGATGTTCTAACATCTTCAATTCCTAAAATAGGTGTTAAGACATTGTTTTGTAATATAGCAACATCTAAGCTATCTATTGGATCTTCAGCATTATAGCTTCCTTCCTTAGCTTCAAGTAAATACCACTTATTTTCTAAATACATACCAAAAGTATGCTTATCAGAAGGCTTCACTTGTTCATCTTTTTCTGTAATTATGAACTTTTCACTTACCTTATTTAAGAACTCTTCTTCAGTAAGACCATTTAAATCCTTAACTACTCTATTATAATCCATAACCATAAGGTCATTATCAGGGAACGCAACTGCTAAAAAATAATTGAATTCCTCATCTCCTGTATAGTTAGGATTTTCTTCTCTTCTCATAAGTCCAACCTTCACTGCTGAAGCTGATCTATGGTGACCATCTGCAATATATAGGTTTTCTATTTCTCCAAATAGTGCTACGATTTCTTTTACTATTAATTCATTATCTATTACCCATACTTGATGTCCTATTCCATCTTCTGAAACAAAATCATATACAGGTTTTCTCTTAGTTCCTTCTTTGGACCATTGTTTAATAACTTCAGAAGTTACTTCATCTTCTCTATAAGTTAAGAAAATTGGACCTGTATTAGCATCACAATAATTAACATGATTTATTCTGTCTTGTTCTTTATCCGCTCTTGTAAACTCATGTTTCTTTATTGCATTATTTATATAATCATCTATTGATGCACAAAATACTAATCCAGTTTGAGCTCTGCCATTCATTATTTGTCTATAAATATATAAACATGGTTTCTCATCTTGAATAAATTGCTTTTCTTCAATCATTCTATCAAGATTTTCTCTAGCTTTCTCATATACCTTTTTATCATGCACATCTATAGAAGGATCTAGATCTATTTCTGCTCTATCTATATGAAGAAATGAATATGGATTACCCTCTACCATTTCCCTTGCTTCTTCACTATTCATAACGTCATAAGGAAGTGCTGCAATTTTTGAAGCTAATTCCTCAATTGGTCTTATACCTTTAAAAGGTCTAATTGTTGCCATCTATATTCCTCCCGTTTATCTGTAGCTTACTTAAAAAAATTCTTTATTACTGAAACTACTTCATCACCAATTCTATCTTGCGCTTCAAGAGTTGATGCCCCAATGTGAGGTGTACAACTTACTCTTGGATGATTTACTAAAATTTCATTAGTATTAGGTTCAACTTCAAATACATCTATTCCTGCCCCTGCAATCTTTCCACTATTTAAAGCTTCAAGTAAAGCTGATTCATCTACTACCTTACCTCTTGCACAGTTAATAATATATGATCCATCCTTCATTATGTTTAATTGATCTTTTCCAATTAACGCACCGGCATTCTTATCATATGGTACATGCAGAGAAATAAAATCAGATATCTTTAATAAATCATTAAGCTCTAAGAAATCATAAGCTAAATCATCTTGTTTTCCAAACATATCATTGTAAACTACAGTCATTCCTAAAGCAGTAGCCTTATTAGCTAAAGCTCTTCCTATTCTACCCATTCCTATAATTCCAAGGGTTTTTCCACCGATTTCAATACCTTCATATTTCTTTTTATTCCATTCACCATTTCTCATAGTGTAGTTAGAAGTGCCTACAAATCTTGCAACTGCAAACATATGAGCTAACGCTAATTCTGCAACTGAATCTGAACTTGCATTTGGAGTATTTCTTACTTCTATTCCAGCTTCTTTAGCTGCAGCTACATCAATATTATCTATACCAACACCTGCTCTAACTACTAACTTTAACTTTCCACCCTTAGTAGCTTCAATAACTTCCTTAGTAACCTTAGTTGCTGATCTAACTACTAAAGCATCAAAATCTTTAAGAACTTCTCCTAGAACCTCTTTATCATAGTGCTTATTTTCAACTTCAAAACCTAACTCTATTAAATTATTAATGGCCTTTTCTTGTAAGCCATCACTTGCTAATATTCTATACATTTTTTTGCCCCCTATTTTTTAAAAATAATTATATTTACTATGCTAATAAGAGTTTAGACCTTAGCCTAAACTCTTATCCTTATATCATTGTCCAAACTTCCTTTAGTAGTAATACTAAACTTTATCTATACTATTCCAAGCCTAAAATATCATTAATATTGCTTAATAGTTCTTGAATATCTTCCATTTGACAGTCAGCCATATGAGCAATTCTAAATGTCTTTCCTTTTAAGCTACCGTATCCGTTAGAAATTTGGAAACCTCTTTCTCCTAATTCTTTATTTAATGCAGCAACATCTATATTTCTAGTATTCTTAATTGTTGTTACAGTATTTGATAAATATTTATCTTCTGGTAATAATTCAAAGTACTTTCTACCCCAAGCTCTTACAACTTCAGCTAATTCAATATGTCTTGCAAACCTATTTTCTAAACCTTCCTTATTAAGAATATAGTCTAGTTGATAATCTAATGCATGCATATGTGGAATAGATGGTGTTGAAGGATATTGGTAGTCCTTTTTTTGAATAAAATTATATAAAGATAGTAAGTCTAAATAGAATCCTCTATTTTTTACTTTCTCAGCTCTTTCTTTTGCTTTATTAGAGAAAGTACATACTGCAAGTCCTGGAGGCAATCCTAGTGCCTTTTGTGATGAAGTTATACATACATCAATTCCCCAATTGTCTACTTCAATCTTAGTACCTGCTGCCGAACTTACTGTATCAACTATAAATACAATTTCAGGATATTTCTTAACTACTTCACCTATTTCTTTAATAGGATTCATTACTCCTGTAGATGTTTCATTATGAGTTACTGCAACTAAGTCATATTGTCCTGTTGCTAATTCTTTGTCAACCATTTCTGGTGTTATAGCTTGTCCTAACTCTACTTCAAATAAATCTGCAGGAACGTTATTAGATATAGCCATTTCATACCATCTTTTTCCGAATGCCCCAACGGAAAATACAGCTGCTTTTTTGGCTGTGCAAGATCTAATAGCACCCTCCATAAGTCCACTACCTGAAGTAGTAGATAATAATATTTCGCTTTCAGTAAAGAAGACTTTTCTTAAGTTATCACTTATTCTTCTTTGAAGCGCTGAAGCATCCTTGCTTCTATGACCTATCATAGGCCTTGATAGTTGCTCTAAGACATCAGGTCTTACTTCAACAGGCCCCGGAATAAATAGCTTTTTGTGCATTGTGTTTCTCCCCCATTTAATATTTTTTTATTGCTTATTGATTGTTTATTTTATTGTTAATTTTACTACTTTTCCATATATTTAACAACTACTTTGTTAAATTTTTTGAAAGAATATTCAAAATTCTACAAATATTTCACTATTAATGTACAAATTAACAGCCCCAAATAATTTTTTTATTGTGTTATGCTAACTAAACTTCTACATTATCTTGCTTTTTACTATCTTTTAATATATCTCTTATCTCTGTTAATAATACTTGCTCAGCAGTTAATTCAGCTTCAGCTGGTGATTCTTCCTCTACTTCCTCTTCTTCTTTCTTTCTATTTAACTTAGCTACAACCTTAATAAATACGAATATAGAAAAGGCTATAATTATGAAGTCCACTACATTTTGAATAAATATTCCATACTTTATCTCAGCTTCTCCTATCCCTATGTTAAATACATAAGTTAAATCCTCAAATTTTACTCCACCTATTAATAATCCAACTAAAGGCATTATTATATTCTCAACTAATGAAGAAACTATCTTATTGAAAGCTCCCCCCATAACTACCCCAATTGCTAAGTCTAGTACATTTCCTTTCATAGCAAATTCTTTAAACTCTTGTAAAAACTTTTTTCCTTTATCCTTCATTTCTAATCCTCCTTATTTATATTCTTCATCAAAAATTAAAATAGATTCTGTCTCTCTGCAATATTTAACACACATACATTGTCCTAGATGCCTTGGACACTTATAACATAAACAACTTTTATCATCTCCATTACAGCTTTTCTTATAATAAGGACAATATTTGCAATTAACTCCATTTCCAGCTGGCATAATATATTTCTCCTTCTTTTGCATAATATAATGTTACTTTAATAATAATATTTTACCATATTTCAATTAATTATTAGTAACCATTTTTTATCTCTTCTCATATTGTGTTTCTATAAGAAGCTTTTCACTTTTTGGTATAAAACTTCTAACTCCCATCTATATAGACTAATGCTGTTGAAAATGAATATTCATTATACAACAGCTTTTTCTTTTTACTAATTAGATTTATTCTTTAAATCTTAAAGTCTAGTACTGATCATTTAGGCAGTTTTTATTATATATGATAAAAAAAACTCCCTTAGGAGTTTTCAAAACCAAATTGTTTTAGTAATTCCTAAGGAAGTGCATAAATAACTATTCATTGTTAATTATTAATTGAGCTGTCCTTAGACAGCTCTTAATACTCTATAGAAACATTTGAAATATAACCAGAAAAATCACTCCTGGTACTCCTAAAAATCCTGCTATTAATGCAGTAACCCAATTTATTGCTATGGCAAAACCAAAGTATGAACCTAGAACATTAGCTAAGTATAATAATACTATTCCAATTACACCATTTATTAATATTTTTAACGGCCATTTTAAAAGCTTAATAACTAAATATAATAATACCAGCCCTATCAATCCATATATTATTAAATTAACATCCATAACATCCCCTCCAGTTTATCTTATTCTTCAGTATAACATATTATTCTATCATTCTTAAGTCACGACGCTTTGCAACACTTATTAAATAATCATATCTTGTTCTTGCTGTATCTTCAGCATATATGGCTAATTCAACTAATTTAGGATCACTTACATAATCAAATAAAGCTCTAGCTACTTCCATTTCTGAAATAGTTTCTTTAATATTATTTAATAGAGCTATATCCTCTTCACTATGCTCTTTTTTACTTTTCTCTGTATTTCTTAGTAATAAATCTAAAATTATATTTTTATTCATTGCTTTCCCTCCTAAATATTGTATATTTAAGTACTATCCACTTTTAGGATAATTATTCAGAAGGAAAAAACTTTTAACCAATATTATATACTTATTTAATGCTATTTAATAAATTTATACTATCTATAACAAAGGTGCAAAAACCCTAATTACTGCTGCTAATAATTTCTTATACCACTTTTCATTGTAACAATCTTCTAAGGTCATTAATTGACACTGATCTAATGTTTCTAAGAAGTCTTTCTTTATTTCCATTACTGACTTAGTCTTATATAAAAACACTCCACATTCAAAATGTAAATAAAGGCTTCTATAATCCATATTAATAGAACCAACTACTCCTATCTTATCATCTGATACAAAGGTTTTTGAGTGAATAAATCCAGGAGTATATTCATATATCTTAATGCCTGCTTCAATTAACTGAGCATAGTAAGCTCTAGTAACTAAGTGAACATACCACTTATCTTCTATATGAGGAGTAACTATTATTACCTCAACTCCACTTTTTGCTGCTAAAGTTAATGCAGTTACTAGTTCATTATCTACTATTAAATAAGGAGTATTTATATAAATATAATCTTTAGCCTTATTTATAATATTTAAATAAACATATTCACCTACGGTTTCATCATCTAATGGACTATCTCCATAAGGCTGAACATATCCATCATCCTCAAAAGCTCCTTCATAATTAACATGTGGCCTATATTTATTATAGTCTTCTTTTTCTCCACAGTTAAACTCCCAAGCATGCAAGAACATCATAGTAAGATTCCATACCGCTTCACCTTTTAACACAATAGAAGCATCCTTCCAATGTCCAAATCTAACTACTTCATTTATATATTCATCAGCTAAATTTATACCTCCAGTAAAGGCTGTATGTCCATCTATCACAGTTATTTTTCTATGATCTCTATGATTCATTATAACTGATAAAAATGGTACAAATGGGTTAAATACTAAGCACTTAATACCCATTTTCCTTAGTTTTTCATAATACTTATAAGGTAATGTTCTAAGGCATCCCATATCATCATATATAAGCCTAACATCTACCCCTTCCTTTACTTTTTCTTCAAGAATTTCAAGAATGCTATCCCACATCTTTCCTTCTCGAATTATAAAGTACTCCATAAATATATACTTCTTAGCTTTCTTAAGCTCTTTTTTTAGTTCTTCAAAAAATTCTTCTCCAGGTGACAAGTATTTAGTATGGGTATTTTTGTATATTGGCGCTGCTGCATACTTATTTAAATATTTTACTTGATTAGAAATTGATTTGTCTTCCTTTTCAATTTCCTTAAATACTTCAGGATCTTGTTCTAAATATTTAGCTCCTTCTGTATGAATCTTATTTATTCTTCCTCTAAACCTTTTTGTTGTTCTCCTTAATCCAAAAATTAAATAAAACAATCCTCCAAAAACAGGTACTAAGGATACAGGTATTATCCATGCCAGTTTAAAAGATGGATTATCTTTTTGGCTCATTATATATATTACAACCACTATGCTAAGAGTAGTGAATAATACATATAAATAAACAAAGGATTCAGATAAAGTCCAAATAGTAAAAGCTAATATACCTACTTGAATAAGTATTAGTAACCCTACAATTACCATTCTACTAAATAGAAATTTTAATAATTTACTCATATATTCACCCTTTACTTAAATCTCTTTTCTCCCCTCAAGGGCCTTAGATAAAGTTACTTCATCAGCATACTCTAAGTCTCCACCAACAGGAATTCCTGATGCTATTCTAGTTACCTTAATATCTAATGGTTTTAAAATTCTTGAAATATACATTGCTGTAGCTTCACCTTCAATATTAGGATTTGTTGCAATAATAACTTCTTTTACATCTGCACTCATTCTTGCAACTAATTCTCTAATTCTTATATCTTGTGGACCTCTTCCTTGCATTGGCGACAAGTTACCATGAAGCACATGATATGTACCATTAAATTCTTTTACTTTTTCCATAGTCATTATGTCCTTAGGTTGTTCTACAACACAAATAACATCCTTATCTCTATTAGGATTAGCACATATTGCACATGGATCTGAATCTGTGAAGTTCCCACATATTGAACAATATTTTATTGTTCCCCTAGCTTTAACTAAAGCATCTGCAAATTCTCTAACCTCATCAGCTGGAAGATTTAAAACATGTAAAGCAAGCCTTTGAGCTGTTTTTTGCCCAATACTTGGCAACTTTGCAAACTCTTCAATAAGTTTTTCTATAGCTACTGGATAAAAATCCATATAATCACCCTTTCTGTCAATTGAATATATAAAAGGTTCTATCGCACAATGAAAAATTAATGAAAAAACTCCCGAAGGAGTTTTGAAAAGAAATTAATTTTAGTAATTTTTAATTTTTAATTCTTAATTTGAACTATTTGTGCCACAGCCCTTTTATTGGACTATATTAAACATAATATATAAAATTAGAATAATCCTGGTATATTCATTCCACCAGTTAATTTACCCATTTTCTCTGCACTTTCTTCTTCAGACTTTCTTAATGCTTCATTAACTGCACTAAGAACTAAGTCTTCTAACATTTCTACATCATCTGCATCTACAACTTCAGGCTTTATGTTAATAGAAAGTAATTCTTTCTTTCCATTTGCTTTTACAACTACAGCTCCGCCACCTACTGAAACCTCATATTCTTTAGTTTCTAGGTCCTTTTGCATTTGCTCCATTTCCTTTTGAAGTTTTTGAGCTTGCTTCATTAGGTTATTCATATTTCCTCCCCCAAATCCGCCTGGGAATCCTCCTCTTGCCATAAAAACATCCTCCTTATCATAAAAATCTATTTTTAATTATATAGTATTTTCATTTATTTTACTATATTTATAACATTATTAATATATATGTTTCAATAAATATTTTGCATATTGCAATCTTATAGAATTTTAAGTGAAAAATAATTTTAAAGTAAATTACATTAATTGAAAGCATCGATCTTTTTTATTATACTTAATTAAAGCTTATTTTATCCGATTACTAGCATTGCTAACACTCCTAACTTCTATAAGTAGGAGCTAAGCACCGCTACGTGTCTGGATTAGTTCTTCTAAGAATCACTTTATGTGGTTTACTCATCCAGTATATCTACCATATCAGAACCTAAAGTTTCAAGAAGCATATCTGCAGTAGATTTCTCATCACTACTTCCTTCTTCTACTGTAAATACTATCTTAATATCTTCTCTGAAAATCTCTGCAAGTATTTCTTGAAGTAATGCTCTATATTCAGGTTTTTCTAATCTATCCTTATTAAACTTATATTGTTCTTCATATTCTATAGTTAGAATTCCTTTGCTACAATCTATAGGTTTTCCAGTAATTAAAGATGCATAAACAATCATCGCTCTTCTAGCTTTAATTCTTTCTAATATATCTTTCCAAGATTTTTGAATATCATTTAAAGATACCTTAGAGGAATCATTACCAGAAGTATTGTGAATAACTTCTCTTCTTACTTCCTTCTTTATTTCCTTAACAGCTGCATCTGCTTTAACTTTTCCATCTGCTACAACTTCAGTTTGAACTTTGATACTTCCATTCTTTAAGGATGCTTCAAGTTTATTTAACCTACTTAAAATAACTTCATTAGATGTATCATATTCTATTTTACACATTTTTATTATGGCAAGCTCTAAGTACAATCTTGCTTGTTTACTTATCTTTGCATTACCTTCTGCTTCTTGAAGAATTCTTATATATCTCATAACTTCTTCAGCTCTTAGCTTACTGCCCTGTTCCTTAATTAAAGTTATGTTTTCTTCAGACATATCTAATACATCTTCAGGATTGTTAGTAACCTTAGCCATAAGAATATTTCTATAATGACTTATAAGATCTTTTATAAAAAGATATATATCCTTACCTGCATAAACCACTTCATCTATAATTCCTATAGACTTTTCTACATTTCTTTGATTAACTGCATTAGTTAATGTAAATAAGTGATCATTAGTTACAAGGCCCAGCATATTAATAAGAGTATCATATTCTACTGCACCATTTCCCATTGAAATAGCTTGATCTAATATACTTAAGGCATCTCTCATAGCCCCATCAGAAACTCTTGCAATTAAGCTTAAACTCTTGTCATCTGCTATTGCATTTTGATCATCTACTATCTTTCTTAGTCTACCTATTATTTCATTATTGTTTATTCTTTTAAAGTCAAATCTTTGACATCTTGAAAGAATAGTAATAGGTAATTTTTGTGGATCTGTTGTTGCTAATATAAATATTACATTCTTAGGTGGTTCTTCTAATGTTTTTAAGAAGGCATTAACAGCACCTGTAGATAACATGTGAACTTCGTCCATTATATATACTTTATATCTACCTTCTTGAGGTGGATACTTAACATCATCTATTATATCTCTGATCTTATCAATACCATTATTAGAAGCTGCATCTAATTCTGTAACATCTATTGCTAGCCCTTCATCTATCTTCTTACACATCTCACACTTGTTACAAGGTTCTCCATCATGTAAATCAAGACAGTTTAAGGCCTTAGCGAAAACCTTAGCTGTAGTTGTTTTACCAGTTCCTCTAGTACCACAGAAAAGATAAGCATGAGCTATTCTATCATTTAGTATTTGATTCTTAACAGTTGTTGTTATATGTTCTTGACCAACAATATCATAAAAGTTTTGTGGTCTCCATTCTCTATATAAAGCTGTATATCCCATAATATCATTCCTTATTTTTATCATTTATTTATATTATAGACTAAAGATTAAAATTAATGAAGAAATAAAAGTTAGAACTTAATAAATTTAAAAGAAACCCAAGATAACTTGAGTTTCTTCAAAATTACTTTATGCTATTTTTCTTTATAACTAAAAATTCAACAATAGTAATTGCTAAACCTATAACTCCAATTAGCTTAAAAGATATTTCCAAGGAAATAATATCTCCTATATATCCGCATAAAGGGAATAATAATATCATCATTAATGAGTAAAACATACTCTCTACTGAAATTATAGTTGCTCTTTGTCTGGATTCAACACTAGAATTTATTAATTTACTACTAATAGGTTGAAGTATAGAAGTTAGAAATCCTATAGATACAAAAATCAATATTGTTGTTTCTTTACTTGAATACCCCATCAATACTATCAGCAAACTAATTAACATAGATATAGAAATCCATCCTTTTGATTTAAACTTCTTATATATCTTATCACTTAAAATTGCTCCTAAAGATGAAAGTATTCCATTAAATAAAAATATTGTTGAAATACTTACCCTTGAGTAACCTGAATCACTTAAGAATTGTTGCCCATAAAAATATATTATTGCTGAAAAAGTATAAATTAAAGGAAAGTACATTAATATATTTAAAAGTCTCCTATTATTTTTCAATATATTTATTGAGGTTTTAAAATGATTTATCACCGTTACTCTTTCTTCATGAGTTTCCCTTATATCAACTTCAGTAAAATTAAAAGATACAGTTAAAGAAAATACACCAATAACAATTGCAGTAATATAACTTATAGAAAAATCTATTTGAGATAAAAGTCCACCTATAAATACTGCTAACCCCTGTGAAATTTCTATTATTAAATTTAACCTACCATTAATCTTTAAATACTCATCTTCTCTTTTTAATGTTTTAAGTGTATCGTATATTAAAGCTTCCTCAGATCCTGAATTCAAATTATATCCCCAAGCTGATAATATAAAACCAATGGCAAATCCAAGAAAGGAATTTGAAAATAGCATTATTATTGCTGATATTAATGATGTTATTCTACCAATTATCATTATTTTTCTTCTACCAAATAAATCGGCTAATGCTCCAGTTGGTATTTCTGAAATAAAACCAGTAATATGAAATATTCCTTCAAGCAAACCTATTTCTGCTAAATTCATTCCCTTATACCCTAAATACAATACCCAAATAGCAGATGTTATATCAAAGGATGAAAGAAATCTATATAAATAATCATTTCTTATATTCTTTTTTATTTTATTCATTTTAATCAACTCCAATTTTCTATAATTATTTTTAAGCATAATAAAAGACCTAAGATACTTAATCTAGGCCTAATTGGAGTTACTATATTGCAACTTAAGAAATAGATTTTCTCAAATTTCCCCTAAAAAAGGGCATAGTAATCCAATTTTCAAAAAACATGCATGTTTTTGACTGTGAACTACTAGATAAAATTTCATATTTCATCTTTCTTACAGGAAACTTCATAGTCTATTTCTCCTTTCTTCCAAAATAATCTATTTCAAGCATATATTATTTCATAAATATTTACAAGTGCTTATTTAACTGCTATTTGTTAAATATTACATATATTACTTATAATATTATTCATCATTTAGTTTATTATTCTTATACTATGCTTCAGCCCTATATACCAATATTCAAAAACTCAAACTTATCCTAATATCATTTATACTTATTAAATTTTATAGTACAATAAATTTAAATAATAGTAAGGAGTGATAAAACTTGAGTTTATACGATAAGAAATACTTATCTATAGTTAAAGATATCTTTGAAAATGGTTATTATGATAATAACAGAACTGGGATGCCTACATACAAGCTACCACATCAAATTATGCAGTTTAATTTACAAAAGGAATTCCCTATACTAACTACTAAAAAAGTTGCATTTAAAACTGCTATAAAGGAAATGCTATGGATATATAGAGATCAATCAAATGACGTGACTAAGCTTCAAGAACAAAATGTCCATATATGGGATGAATGGGTAGATGAGAATAATACAATAGGTAAGGCTTATGGATACCAAATAGCAAAGTTTAACCAAGTAGATAAGCTTATTGAGTCCTTAAAAAATAATCCTCAAGACAGAAGAATGATTATGTCTATGTGGAATATAGAAGATCTACCAGAAATGACATTGCAACCTTGTTGCTATCAAACTTTATGGGACGTAACAGATGGTTACTTAAATTGCATGTTAATCCAGCGTAGTGGGGACATTCCATTGGGAGTTCCATTTAATACTAGCCAATATGCTGTATTAGTTCATTTAATAGCACAAGTAACTAATCTTAAACCTGGATTATTCACTCACGTGATTAATAATGCACATATTTATGAAAATCAAGTTGAAGGAATGAAACTTCAATTAACTAGAGAAAATGAAGATTTTGATGCACCAAAGCTTTGGATAAATCCGGAAATAACGAATTTCTATGACTTCACAGCTGATGATGTTAAATTAATAGATTATAAACACCATGACCCAATTAAAATGGAGGTAAGTGTGTAATGTTATCTATTATAGTTGCCAAAGCTTCTAATAATGTTATTGGCGGAGATAACAAGCTTTTATGGCATATATCTGAAGACTTAAAGAGATTTAAGTCCATTACATCAGGTAATACTATTATAATGGGTAGAAAGACTTTTGAATCTTTACCTAAGGTTTTACCTAATAGACATCATATTGTAATTACAAGAGATAAAAGCTTTAAAGTTACTTCACCTGATGTAGAAGTAGTTAATGATATAGACTCTATTATTACTAGATTTGAAAATTCTACTGAAGAAGCCTTTGTTATTGGCGGCGGAGAGATATATAGAACTCTTTTACCTAATACAAAGAAGTTATACTTAACTAGAGTTTATAAAGATTTTGATGGTGATACAAAATTCCCAAGTATCGGTCTTAATGATTGGATAACTGATTATAAATCTGAAATTTTAGTTAATGAAAAAGATAATTTAAATTTTGATTTTATAAATTTAATAAGGAAATAGAAAACGAGGGTATTCCTTATGGAATGCCCTCGTTTTCTTGTCCTATTGTATGTTAATCCTATTGAAGAGTAACCTATAAATAATTAATTATTAATTATATATTTTCATTAATAATTACATATTTGCATTAAAAAAACCCTTCTTCTTAGAAAGGCCTAAAAATTAAAACCGTGCACCCAGCTTCGACAGTAATCTATAGACGTTACTATGTAGTTAGCTCTGACAAGATTTATCCATATCACACGCAGTAATCACTTATCGCTGCTTCCTTCCGGACCTGACGAGGTTCATGCACTTACGTCGTATGGGACCTTGCCATCAACACCACTTGCATAGGCAGGCTCTACAGATTAAAGCCTAGACTGGGAATTCAATCCTGCTATAGCGGATTGCAGGTTATAGGGCACCGCTAACTCCCCATCTAGCACAGTCATGGCGGAGAGAAGGGGATTTGAACCCCTGATAGAGTTGCCCCTATACACGCTTTCCAGGCGTGCTCCTTCGACCACTCGGACATCTCTCCATATTATTAAAACTCTCTATTAACTTAAATATAATAAGTTGTTCAATTACAAAATCTTTGATTTTGAATTGCCTATATAGCTATTTAACTTAACTACTGCTATATATTATCATATACCAATAAATATTGCAAGATTTAAAAAGCTGGCGACTATTGTAAAGACATCCAACTAAGAATTAAATAGTTAATAATGTGATTTAAATCTTACTTAATTATTTTAACCTAAATTAAAATTTTAATTATTAAAATTTATTATAAAAATAAAAAGTAGGTATAATAATACCTACTTAATTTTTATCTAGCTTGATTTTTATTCTTTTTATAAGCCCAAATAATAAGACCTATTCCTAATACTATTCCAATTAAGCTTACTATTTGTGCAGTTCTTAATCCCATAAACATTAAACTATCAGTTCTTAATCCTTCAATAAAGAATCTTCCTATAGAATAAAGAATCATATATCCACCAAGGATAACTCCATCTTTTCCTTCTTTTTTCTTTAGAAGGATGTACACTAAAATACCACAAACTAATAGATTCCATATGGATTCATATAAAAATGTTGGATGATAATAAGTACCTTTAATCAGCATTCCTTTTTGAATAAATTCTGGGAATTTACTTATAAACTCTTGAGTTACAGGTCCACCATGAGCCTCTTGGTTCATAAAATTTCCCCATCTACCTATAGCTTGCGCTAAAATAACCCCTGGCATTATTACATCAACATATTTTAAGAAATTAATCTTTTTATATTTAGCAAAGAAATATCCTGATAATAATGCTGCTATTACTCCACCATGAATAGCCATTCCACCATTTCTAATATTTATCATATCCTTAAATGAGTTAAAATTTTGAAATTCAAAGGCCACATAGTATAATCTTGCCCCTATTATTGATATTGGGAAAGTAACTAAAAATGCATCTATTATAGTATCATAATTTAGATCTTTCTTTTTTGCCAGCATATATATTAATAGCATAGCAGCAACAACTCCCATAGAAATTATTACTCCATACCATCTTATTTCTAAACCAAATACATTAAATGCTATTGGATTCATCTAATCCCTCCTTATATTTCTTTTATTTTTAAAAAACTTTGTTAATAAATTACTGCATTCTTCATTATAACACCATTTTACATCAACTTTCCAATTGAATATATCATAATCTAATAAATTTACAGTAGATCCACATGCCCCCATATCTTTATTAAAGGTTCCTATATATAGTTTTGATATTCTACTTTGAGCTATTGCAGCTGCACACATAGGGCATGGCTCTAATGTTACATACATTTCACATCCTGATAGTCTCCAGTTATTAAGTTTTTTAGAGGCCTCTTCAATAGCTAGTATCTCTGCATGAGCAATAGTTAAGTTTAAACTTTCCTTTAAATTATGATTTCTAGCTATTATTTCTCCATTCTTAACTATAACTGCTCCAACAGGCACTTCCTCTTTAATAAAGGCTTTAGTTGCCTCTTCTATTGCAATATTCATATAATCCATATCAATCTTCACCTTAATATAAAATAATCTATATTTCTTACTACATAAATTATTATATAGTAAAAATATGTAGAAATGATGTAGATCTAAATTTAATTAATAAATTTTTATATATAATTTTATCTATGTATAAAAAATATCATACCACCACAACTGAAGTTTAACTACAGATAAGTAATATGATATTTCTCTAACTATTTAAGTAAATATTCTAACCTTTTTAATTCTATTTTTATCTATTTCTTCTACTATAAACTTAATATTATTCATTTCCACTTCTTCATTTTGTTCTGGGAACCTTCCAAGTTCTCCAATAACTAATCCACCTACTGAATCAAATTCTTCTGATTCCATAGTTACACCTATTAATTCAGCAATATGATCAAGCCTTGCGCTTCCATCTACAATATATTCATCTTCCTTAACTACTATAATTTCATCATCAACTTCATCATCATATTCGTCTTCAATCTCGCCAACTACTTCTTCTATTAAGTCTTCAATAGTAACTATCCCAACATTTCCACCATACTCATCTAATACAACTGCCATATGATTTCTTGTATTTTTCATTTCATTAAATAACTCAGTAATTCTCTTAAATTCATAAGTATAATAAGGCTCCCTCATATAATCTGAAACCTTAAAGTTTTCCTTACTTTCAAAAGCTATTATTAAATCTTTTACATTTAATATACCAATAACATCATCTATAGTTTGATTATAAACTGGTATTCTTGAAAATTGCTCAGTTTTTATTATATCTATTACTTCATCATAAGTAGCATTCATATCTACTGCAACTACATCTACTCTTTGTACCATTACATCTTTTACTTGAGAATCTGCAAATTCAAAAACGTTAAAAATCATTTCCTTTTCAACATCTTCAAGTACGCCCTCTTCTTCACTTACACCAACCATTGTTTTTAATTCTTCTTCTGTAATAAATGGTTCTGTAGCCTTAGGGTCTCCTCCTAAAAGCCTGATAAACAAACTAGATATAGCAGTAAATATAAATATAAATGGTCTGAAAACCTTAACCACTATATTTATAATCTTACTTACTCTTAATGCAACCTTTTCAGAATTCTGCTTAGCTATTGACTTAGGAGTAATTTCACCAAATATTAAAACTAAAATAGTCATAATAACAGTAACTAACCCAACTCCACTTTCTCCAATAGTTTTAACTGCAATTGATGTTGCAAGTGCAGATGCACCTATATTAACTATGTTATTACCTATTAATATTGCTCCTAATAATCTACTTGGATCTTCAGTTAACTTCTCTATTAACTTAGCTCCCTTAACTCCCTCATCTACCATATGTCTTATTCTAATTTTACTTAGTGCCATTAAGGCCGTTTCTGACATAGAGAAAAATCCTGACATAACTAATAATATTACTAATAATATTATCTGCCACGTATAACTCTCCAAATTAATTCACCATCCTAAATTTTATATATATATGTTTCAATAAATAATCTACATTTTGAAGATTTATATTATTTTAAGTAAAAAATAGTTTTTAAAGTAAATTTCATTAATTGAAAGCTTATATATCTTTTAATTTTTATATAATTTTATTTTTATATTATATCATATAAAAAATTCAAAAAATTAATTTTAATAAAAATTTTAATTGGTTAGTGTGATAATTTCTAATTTTCCCTACTATCCTATACTACACTTCGTATCCACTTTCCTGATTTTAATCTACTTCTTTCAAAGATTATTTTTATAAATTCTTCTGAACAGATTAAGAAATATACTGCTGTAACTGGTAGTGATAATACTGTTGCTCCTATAAAAGCCATAGGTACTGCATAAAACCAAATTGTTCCTAGTTGTACTAATGTAGAGTAAAGAGTATCTCCGCCCCCTCTAAATATTCCAACTATCATAACTACGTTATAAGATCTTATAGGACATATTAATGCCATTATTCTTAAAACAGATACCGTTGCTTTGAAAGTCTCAGCTTCTACATTAAAAGGCCTTACTATAGCAGGTGCTAATATCCATACTGCTATACCTATAATTAATCCTAAAGCTGGAGCAACCTTCCCTATCTTATGTGAATAATCTACTGCTACTTCTTCTTCATTAGCCCCTACCTTATTACCTACCATAATAGCAGCTGCTGAAGCTAATCCTATACAAAGCACCATAAACATATTATTTAATGTAGTTGCAATTTGCATAGTAGCTACTGCACTTGTCCCTATTTGAGCATATGCTATAGAAAATGCAGTCATTCCTAGTGACCATAATAATTCATTTGCTATAACAGATATTGAAGTATTGAAATAAGTCTTTACAAAACTAAAGTCAAAGGCAAATAGTTCTTTAATTTTTGAAGCTACTATATTAATTTTTACATAAATCATATAAATTATATAAGCTATCTCTAAGGCACGTGCTATAGAAGTAGCTAAAGCAGCTCCAGCAACTCCCATTGGTTTTGCCCCTAAGTTACCAAATATAAATACCCAGTTTAAAAAGGCATTACATATAACTCCTATTAAACTAGCATACATTGGAACCTTAGGCTGTTCTGAACTTCTTAATGCTGATGAAAAACCCTGCGTAAAATTAGTAAATATAAAAGTAATTCCTATTATTCTTAAGTATTGACTTCCAAGTTCTATTACCATTGTATCCCTAGATAATAATCCCATTATTGACTCAGCAAAAATAAGTGCAGCTCCACCAAATACTATAGATGCTATAAATCCTATGCTTAAGTCTAATCCTAATACCTTCTTTATACTTTTAACATCTTTCTTTCCCCAATACTGAGACATAAACACGCTTGCCCCAGCATTTATTCCTGAAAGGCATAGCGTAAAAATAAAGAAATATTGATTGGCTAGTCCTACTGCAGCAATTGCTTCTTCTCCTAACTTTCCTATCATTAGGTTATCTACTAAGTTTAATGACGATGTTATAAAGCTTTGCAATGTTATTGGCAATGCCAGTGTAAGCATCGTTGTTATAAAAGCCTTATCTTTAAATACTTTTCTCATGACTTCCTCCTAGGTTAAATATTAAATTCTATTTTTACAAAGAAAAAAGAACAAATGGGTAGTCAAGCCGCCCATCTGCTCTTTGCTTACGTATAATTACTCTTGATATTTTCTTATAATAAAAGAAGTTTGTCAAGATAATACCTTCTAACTTAATTTCATTAAAACCCTTTTATCTATTTCATTATTTATAGATGTTTAAAAGTTTAAATATCTATAAATAATATAACTAACTACATTATTAAAAATACTAATTATATTTGTCACTAAACTAACATCATTAGCATAGATTAGTATAAATAGATTCTGTAAATAGGAGGTTATAAATATGAGAATTAGAAATTATAAAAACATTTATCAAATAACTTTTTTAAGTATGCTCTTTCCTATAAATTGTTATCTAGTTGAAGAAGATTCAAATTTAACCTTAATTGATATAGGTTTAAAATCATTTTGTGAACCAGTTCTTAACCTAAGTAAAAAAATAGGAAAGCCTATTAGTAATATTATTCTTACTCATCCCCACTCTGACCATATAGGAGGCTTAGATAAATTAAATGAAAAATTACCAAATGCTACTGTCTATATATCAAAACGTGATTCTTTATTAATGAATGGAGACTTTTCATTAGAAGAAAATGAGCCCTCATCAAAAATTAATGGAGGATTTATAGATGTAAATACAAAATCAGATGTACTTCTAAATGACGGAGATTATATTGGTTCATTAAAAGCTATTTCAACACCAGGCCATACCCCTGGATCCATGTCATTTTATAATGAAGAATTACGAATACTTATTACAGGTGATGCTTTTCAAGTAAAGGGTGGATTATCTGTCTCTGGAGATAAAAGACTTTTCTTTCCCTTCCCTGCTTTAGCAACTTGGAGTAAGGAAATTGCTATTGAAAGTGCTAAAAAGTTAAGCAAATTAGAAATTGATTTATTAGCTACTGGTCATGGTGATGTGATAGAAAGCCCAAAAGAATTAATAATTAATGCAATAAAGAGGGCTGAAAAAAATCTTAAAGGAGGCAGTAGTATATGAAAAAAAGAATTACAAGAGATATAATTATTCAAACTACTATCTCTATAGCAAATGAAAAAGGCTTAAAAAATATCACCTTAAAAGATATAGCTGATGCTTTAGAAATAAAAACTCCATCATTATATAATCATTTAAAAGGGATAGATGATCTTTATAATATATTAGCTAATTATGGACTAAATAAGCTTAAAGAATGCCTTATGGAGGCAACTATTGGCCTCTCAGGCAAGGATGCATTAATTTCTATGAGTAATGAATATAGAAAATTTTCTAGAGATTATCCTCCCTTATATGAATCAACTCAGCTAGTCAGTACTTTTACTGATGTTAATATTGAGAAGCTTTCTACAGATATTATAAATATAATTTCTAAAGTCATTTCTATATATAATTATTCTCAGGAAGAAAATATTCATATTATAAGAACTTTAAGGAGCTACCTTCACGGATTTATAAATTTTGAACAAAATAAGTTATTTGAAATGTCTACTTCAATAGATAAAAGCTTCACTGCTGGATTAGAATTAATAACTAATGGTATTGAAGACAAATATAAAAATATATAAGTGAAAAGCTCACAAACCTAGAATTAACTTGGCTTGTGAGCTTTTACTGGTATCCCCAACAGGGATCGAACCTGTATCTGTCCCTTAGGAGGGGACTGTTCTATCCATTGAACTATGGAGACATATACCAATAAAATTGTATAATAACATTTTCTACATGTCAATATTATGAACAAATAAAAACTTTTATATGTAATTATTTTGGTATATACTTAATTATGGAATTATTTTTATTGATTGAAAGGATTTGATTGAATGCTTAGATCTATAGTTTGGTATATTGTGTTCTTTGGAACTATAATTTTAACCATACCTGCATTAATTAGAACTAAAATGCTAGATAAAAAAGGTGAAATAGAGAAAAGAGATGCTTTAGTTTACAAAGTTACTACACTGTGGGCTAAAACACTTTTAAAAGTAGCTGGAGTTAAGGTAATTGTTCATGGTGTAGAAAACTTACCTAAGGATAAAAATGTATTATATATAGGAAATCACCAAGGAAATTTTGATATTCCAATTTATATGAGTCAAATACCTGGATTAAAAGGTTTTGTATCTAAAATAGAAGTAAAGAAAATACCTGGTGTAAGAACTTGGATGGAATACATGTATTGTGTATTTATGGATAGAAGCAATATAAGAAAAGCTGGAGAAGCTATCGTTCATGGTATTAAGATTCTTAAGTCTGGTCACTCACTAGTTATTTTTCCAGAAGGAACTAGAAGTAAGGGAAATAATATGGGAGAATTTAAAGCTGGAAGCTTTAAGCTTGCAACTAAATCTAAATGTCCTATAGTTCCTGTTACTATGGATGGATCTTATAGAATTATGGAAACTAATAAGCGAAAATGGACTTTAAAACCAGCAACTGTTAATCTTTATATACATCCAGCTATAGAAACTGCTGACTTAAGTAAGGAAGAACAAGATGCATTACCTAAGAAGGTTTATGAAATTATTAAAAATCAACTTCATAAAGCTTAAAATGAATTCATAATAAAACTGTAAAATAAAAGTCGGCAATTTTGCCGACTTTTATTAATTTATACCTTTTAATATAATTTGCTAAAATCATGATTTATTATTTCTAGTAATTTAAACTCTTCATTCTCAAATTCAAACTTTAATATACAACAGTTATCTAGCCTTTCTTTTTGATTAATATCACTATTATAAGCCCAATGCATCATAAATTGACGACAAGCAGCTCCATGAGAAACAGCTAAAACTGTATGGTGATCATCATTTTTCATAATTGAACTAAGAGTTTCTACTACTCTATTTCTCAATTCAAATTCATCTTCACCACCATACTTAACAAAAAAATCTCTGTAGGGTAATGGTGGATTTAAGTCTTCGCTTTCCCCTTCAAAGGTTCCAAAATTCCATTCCTTAAGTCCCTTTACTCTTGTATATGGAATCTTCGCAACATATTCTAATGTATCACAAGCTCTTTCAGATGTAGATGAATATGCATGATCAAAAGTTATGTTATTTCTTTTAAAATATTCACCAGCAATGACCGCTTGTCTAATTCCTAAATTAGTTAATGGAGAATCACACCATCCTTGAACTTTTCTTCTAAAATTAAAAAGTGTTTGTCCATGTCTCATTAAGTATAATGTTTTTTTCATAAGCCCTTCCCCCTATCTAACAAGACTTGCTAACATTTCTACTGCTGATGCTTCTTGATGATTAAAGAAAGAACTTTCTTTTTTATCTAAAGAAGATATTTTATTCATATCATCTTCACTTAACTCAAAATTAAAAACATCTATATTCTGTAGCATCCTTTCCTTATTAACTGTTTTAGCTAATGGAACGATTCCTCTTTGAAGTAACCATCTTAAAATAACTTGCGCAACTGATTTATTATATTTATCTCCTATCGTTTTTAAATCCTGATTTTCAAACATTCCATTTTTCCCCTCAGCAAAAGGAGCCCATGCTTGTAGTTGCACATTATATTTTTGATTAAAAGTCTGTGCATCTAATTGTTGGTGAAATGGATTAATCTCAATCTGATTTACTGCTGGTTTTACCTCATTAAATAAAGCTAAATCAACTAAACGATCTGGATAAAAATTTGATACTCCTATTGCTTTGATTTTTCCTTCTTTATATAAATCTTGCATAGCTCTATACGTTCCATAGTAATCATTTACTGGTTGATGAATTAATACTAAATCCAAATAATCTAATTTCATTTTCTTTAAAGAAGATTCAATAGATGCTTTGGCTTTTTCATAGCCACTATTACCAATCCATACTTTAGTTGTTATAAATAGCTCTTCCCTCGGCACTGATGACTTAGTGATAGCCTCTCCAACAGCTTCTTCGTTACCATAAGCTTGTGCTGTATCAATTAAACGGTAACCTACATCAATAGCATCTAATACAACTCTAACACATTCTTCTTTATCTGTGATTTGAAAAACTCCAAATCCAACTGATGGCATTTTCACACCATTATTTAAGCTTACATATTCCATTTTAATTTCTCCTTTATTTTTATTATTTTTAATCTTATAATAATGTTACCAGTAGGTAGTTACTACCTAGCAAGAGTTTTTTATTTTTTAAATTAGGAGGTAATTTCATGTATACAACTAAAGAGGCATGTGAACTCGTTGGAATATCTTATGAAACGTTGAAATTTTATTGCAAAGAAGGTCTAGTGCCTAATGTCCAAAGGGATAAAAATAATTATCGTAAATTTAATGAAAAAAATATCGCATGGCTAAAAGGACTACAATGTCTAAGAAAATGTGGAATGACTATTAAAGATATGAAGTTATATATGAATTACTGTATGGAAGGTCCCTCTACAATTCCAGAAAGAAAAGAGATGCTTAACAAATCAAAGGAATCCTTATTAAACAGAATTAAAGAACTTAATGAATGTATTGATTTTATTGATAATAAACAATCTTTTTATGATGATGTATTAACTGGCAAGACAGAATATATTAGTAATTTAATTGATGTTGAAAATTGATATATTATCATAAAGAAATATTACTAATCTTATATAGGGCTGTCACGCAAACAGCCCAAATTAATTTTTCATTGTGCGACAGCACCTATTATTTATATATTCCTTGTTACTTTTTTCAAAATTAAGAAGCTTTTCTTGAATGTCAGTATGATTTCCTGCATATCCAATTAACTTTTTATTCTTACCTATAACTCTATGGCAAGGTATTATTATTGGAATTGGATTAGATTTATTTGCCTGACCTATAGCTCTTACTGCTTTATCTTTACCTATGGCTTTTGCTATATCACTATAGCTTCTTGATTCTCCATAAGGTATTTTCAATAATTCTTCCCAAACCCTTTTTCTAAACTCTGTTCCTGATAAATCTATTTTTAAATCGAACTGACTTCTCTCTCCATTAAAGTACTCATTAATTTGCTCAGCTACATCGCTGCATTCTTTAATACTTTCAACTAAAGTAATTTCTTTTAAATCACAATTATTTTTAAACTTTTTAAAGGAATCTTCAATTATTTCAATTCTTTTTAGTCCCATATCACTTTTTACTATTATTATTTCTCCAATAATTTCAGTATTTAATTTAGAATAGTATAATATCTCTTTAAAATTAATCATAATTCCCTCCTCCTAAAGGTTTACTTATTAACTTTTTATAAATTTTTGCAAAATAACTTAATTTACTAATAAATAATACGAGCATATTTCTCAATTATAGTGTATACTAAGTTAGTTAAGAATAAAAATATAATAATATTTAGAAATATAATAACATTTATGTTTAATTATAAATTATTTAGGAAATAGAAAGAGGATTTTGAATGAACGAAATTAAATTTAGTAACTTAGGGCTTAAGGAAACCTTACTGAAATCAATAACTGATTTAGGGTTTGAAGAGCCATCACAAATTCAGGCTGAGGCTATACCTGTTGCCATCGAAGGATATGACCTTATAGGGCAAGCTCAAACTGGAACTGGAAAAACTGCTGCTTTTGGATGTGGAATAATTAATAATATATCAAAAAAAGACGGACTTAGTGCAATAATATTAGCACCAACTAGAGAGTTAGCTATACAAGTTAATGATGAACTTAAAAGATTAGCTAAGTATGATGAGTTAGGAATATTACCTATTTACGGAGGAGATCCAATAACTAATCAGATTAGAGCTTTAAAAAGAAATATTAATATAGTAGTTGGAACTCCTGGTAGAGTTTTAGACCATATTAAAAGAGGAACTATAAAGTTAGATAAGATTAAATTCTTAGTTTTAGATGAAGCGGATGAAATGCTAAACATGGGCTTTATAGATGATTTAGAAGATATTATTAAAAAACTTCCAAGTGAAAGGCAAACACTTCTATTCTCTGCAACTATGCCAGATCAAATAAAAAGACTTGCTAAGAGATACATGAAAGATGATGCTAAGCATATTGCTATAAAGAAGACTTCAATGACTGTTTCAAAAATCAGTCAAAGTTTCTATGAAGTATCACATAAAACTAGATTTGAAGCTCTTTGTAGAGTTTTAGACTTTGATACTCCTTCTTCTGCAATCATATTCTGTAGAACTAAAAAAGGTGTTGATGAGTTAGTAGAAGGAATGCAATCAAGAGGTTACATAGTAGAAGGAATGCATGGAGACATGTCTCAAGCTCATAGATTAAGAACTTTAAAGAAATTTAAAGAAGGTTCTTTAAACTTCTTAGTTGCAACTGATGTAGCTGCAAGAGGAATAGACGTAGAAGGTATTACTCACGTAATTAACTATGATTTACCTCAGGATGTTGAAAGCTATGTTCATAGAATAGGAAGAACTGGTAGAGCTAATAGAGAAGGAACGGCATATTCTTTAGTTTCTCCAAAAGAATATTCAATGCTTAAGCAAATTAAAACAGTAACTAAGGGTGATATAACTAGAAGACCTATCCCTACTGTTAATGATATATTCGCTAGTAAATCAAAAACTATATTAAAGGATGTAAGTGATACTATTAATGATTCAGATTACGATAAATTCCTTCCTGTAGCTCAAGAGCTATCAGAGAAATTTGATTCTGTTGAAATAATTGCAGCTTTAATTAAGAGCAAATTCAATAGCGATCTTATGGATACTTATTCATCTGATGTATTAGAAGCTCCAAAATCTGAAGATGTACGTTTATTCTTATCAGTAGGTAGAAGAGATGGAATAAATCCTAAGTCTTTAGTAAATTTCATTAAGGATACTGCAAGAGTTAAACCTTCATCAATCGGAGATATTGATATATTAGAAAACTTCTCTTTTGTAAATATAGCTCCAGATGTTAAAGATAAGGTTATAAATAAATGTATGGGACTTAAGTTAAATAAGAGAAAAGTTAATATAGAAGTCGCAAATAGAAATAAGAAAAGAAGATAGTTTAAAAGCTGCCCAAGGGCAGCTTTTTTTATTTGCATTTCTTCCTTATGCCTTCATATAAGTGTTTTAGATATTCCATATCAATGTTTTCTTTTTCTAAAATATTCATCCTAGATTCTACACTCTTTATAGTTTCCTTAGCTTCATTAAAGTCCTTTTGACGGATACATGCACTAGTGTACTCTAATAAATAATCTATTTTAATTACTATTTCTGCTAAATCTTCTCTATTATCATTAACTAAGTCTACTAATAATGAATATACCTTTGGTGATGTATCTTTTCTGACACTACTAAGTAAATCATTATTCTTACTAGTTTTTCTTCCCAAGCCTTTCACCTTCTTTCAATTTAATAATTTATATGTATATAAGTTGTAATAAAATTTTTGCATTCTATTTAGTTATATTTTATACTCAAAATATTTTAGTTAGGCAATTACACAAAAAACTTATATAGAAATTAAAAACTATATGCTTTCAATTGATGTAATTTACTTTCAAAAATATTTTTCACTAAAGATAAAGTAATTACTCAATATTTAGATTATTTATTGAAACATATATATAATACTTATTTATAATAATTTATATCATATTTTCATTGTATACCCAATACATTTTAATTGTATAACAAAATTAGGAGGCTTTATTATGCAGAAATTTGTTTGTATTCCTTGTACTTATGTTTATGATCCAGAGTACGGTGATCCTGATAATGGAATAGATCCTGATACTCCCTTTGAAGACCTACCAGATGATTGGGTTTGTCCTGTTTGCGGTGCCATTAAGGATGAATTTGATTTATTAGACGACTAATAAGAAAAAAGGTTGTATCAAGATATTAAGATAATCTCGATACAACTCTTTTAATTTATATAAATTCATTATTCCCTTTTCTTTCAATTATAATTAAAATAAGCTAATAACTAAATTGATAATTTCATCAATATTCCCTTGAAAATTAAATAATTTTTTTAAATTATTTAACCTTTTATAAAGTATTAGCTCATTAATAAGTTATCAAAATTATTAGCAGCTAAAACTAAAGTATCATCTATATTGATTACAGTTGACCCCTTAGGCACTATGACTTCTTCAGCTCGCCTTATCATAACTATTAAAACTTCTTCTGGTATATCCGCATCCATAATACTTTTACCAGCCCATTTATTATCTGACTCTATATTAACTTCTAAAATCTTAGTCTTTTTATCTTCCTTATAGTCATTAAAAGTCCTTAATACTGGTGTATTATCATCTACTAAATCTAATTTTCTCGCAACTATAGGAATTAATGTACCTTGTATTCCTACTGAGAATAGAGCTATAAAGAATATAATATGAAATAAATCATTTTCAATATTAACTCCATATGTTACAGAAAAAATTGCAAAAGCAATTGATGCTGCGCCTCTTAATCCAACCCATGATATAAATACTTTTTCTTTATTTGAATAATCAAATCTATCTAATATTATAAAAGTTGCTAATGGTCTTGCAACAAACATCATAAACAATGATATAACTATAGATATTCCTAAAACTTCAGGTAGTTTAGATGGGAATGATAGCAATCCTAAAATAAAGAATAGAGCTATTTGCATTATCCAAGATACTCCATCAAAGAAGTGATATAAACTCTTTTTATGTGGTATTTTACTATTTCCAATAATAATACCTGCCATATAAACACTTAAGAATCCATTTCCACCAAAATACTCACTAATAGCATAGGATAATATTGCTATAGCAGTTACATATATGGTATAAAAACCTTCTACTTCAAAGTTAACCATTCTCATAATTTTCACTGCAAGTATAGCTAAAATACTACCAACTAATATACCAAACACTATTTGCTTAATAAGCATTGGTAATATTAGTGATGCTCCTGCATTAGACATTAAAGTCAATATGATAATGGTAAGCATATAAGCTATTGGGTCATTACTTCCACTTTCTATTTCTAGTAGAGGTGCTAATGTTCCCTTTAAATTCAGTTTTTGAGAACGTAAAATTGAGAATACTGAAGCTGCATCTGTTGATCCAACGACAGCACCTATTAAAAGCCCTTCTAAAAGACTAGTTCCTAACACAAAATAACAAAATAATCCGGTAAGTCCAGCTGTTATTATAACTCCAAAGCTAGACATTAATATTGATGGCACTGCTGACTTCCTTGCTATATTCCAATTAGTACCGAAGCCACCATAAAACATAATAAATACTAACGCCAAGGAACATATAGTACTAGTTAAATCATAATTATCAAAATATATACCTACTAGTCCATCAGATCCAAATAGCATTCCAAGTACTATAAATATTAGTAACATTGGAACCCCGAATCTGTATAATATCTTGCTCGACGAAATGCAGATTAGTAAAATTAATCCACAAATAATCATTAATTCTACCATATAACCCTCCTCTTCTTATAATAATATATTTATATTATACAATAAAACCGATATAGTTGCAAAGACAACAATCTTTACAACTATATTTTTTTTAAGCTCATCTCTAAATTACTTTGTAACTAATAATCTAAAGCAGTATAATCCATCAAATAAGTCAGAATAAATACTATTATTGTACCTTGTAAGATATAAATTGTTTTTTATTACTAACCCTGCTTCATATATTGATTCTACTAACTTTTCTATATCTATAGTTGGCACATCTACAGTTATAACTAGTAGGCCCTTATTCTTAAGAACTCTCCTTATTTCTGTTAGAACTGATAATAAGGAAACCTCACTTAATAAATGGAGGACAGATATACAAAATATCTTATCAAAGGTTTCATCATCATAACTTAAAGATGCTAAATTTTCATTTTTTAAGGTCATTTGATCTAAATATTCCATGACTAAATACTCGCTATCTTCTCCAAAGCAGCTTTTATGCTCCAATAATACTTCTTCTTTACTTGTTATTCTTTTATCTAAATCTACTGCATGAACTTCACTACAAATACTAGCTAAGTAATATTTAAATGGATGAATAATACCACACCCTGCATCTAAAACTACATCTTCTTCCTTTGCAAAGTTTGATGCCCAGCCATATTCATAAAATCTACTCCACCACTCCTTAGGGATATCAAATATGGATTTATACATAATATTATCAGTTCTTAGTATATATCTAGATTCATAGTTATCTAAACTTTTATAATTATTATTTACATCATCAGAATATATCTTTATATCTTCTAATCGTAATGCCGCATCTCTATCTACAAGCATAGTTTCATAATTTAGTTTAAAGCTCTCATTGTTAGAATAAATCCTTGATAATTCCTTTTGTCCATATGCTCCATACTGAGTTTTTAATCCGATTAAATTCTTCTCAAAATCTTCATTAAGCTCTTTAAGCTTATTTCTTTGCCCAATGGTTTTATGATATACACAGGATTTATAGTATATCTTCGGTGCCCAGTTTTCCTTAGTACCCATATAATAGTTATAGCCCAATATTATACTGTCATCTTCATAACCTTGCTTTCCTGTTAAAAAGTTTATATCATAGGCATTAATTTTCTTTAAAGCATTAAATCTATGAATCACTGGATGTACAAATCCGTAATCCACTCTATTCTCACAAATAGATTCCATAAACTTCACCTTATCATCTAACCCTTCAGGGAAAGTAAAACTCTCCTTTTTGCCCGTTGCTTTATATTCATTATCTTCATAGTAAACTATTCTAGGAGATACTATAGGCTCTTTAGTCTTTTCTAAAAAGTAAATTAATGGTTTATCCCAATTAGGTGTAAATATCATATCTAAATGAACTTCAGCAACATATTTAGTATCATTATAATTCTCCTTAATAAAATTTATCATAGAGTGCCTTGAGAAGGTTATTCCTTCATTTATTCCATTTCCTAAAATCTTAAATTTAATATTATAGTTAGATAAATAATAGTCTAGTTCCTCATTGGTGAAACATCCTTGATTATAAATAAGTATTAATTTATAATCACAATTTTCTAGACTCTTAAAAAAGTCATTAGACATTTTTAAATCATAAATAAAGTCACTTCCGTTCTTATTCAAAAAAAATGGAAGCATATAAATAGTATCCATAACATGCTCCTTAAAATGATTTCTATATTATTTTATTCAAAGAATAAATATTTTGTGTAATATAGTAAGATTTATATAGCATTAATATACAAATTAATTATCTCCAATTTATATGTAAATAAAAAAGAGGCTGCTTAAAAACAGCCCCTAAAGGTAAATCATTATTAATTTATTTTACTCTATGATAAACTATTGGTTCTTCAGATCCTGAAACTATTTCTCCGTTCTTTCTGAAAATTTCTGTTACATACATCTTACCATCTAAGTTCTTTTGCTTTGCTGTAAATATAACTCCTGGTGCAAACTCAGCTTCACTTTCTGCAATAAATGCTCCATCTTCTTCCTTAAATACTATTGGATTAAACTTACTGTTCTTCTCTAACTTATTATAGTCAAAAGTTAACTTATCATTAGAATTTATAAAATCCTTATATTCTATTTCCTTTGGCATCTCATAAGAAGTTAAAACAACTTGATTATTTTCATTTACTGTATATAAAAATAAATGATGTAATTCTGTTACCTTATCCCCATGATTATAGTAAGTTTCATCTATCATAAAGTAACCCTTAAAGTCCTTTGGTAGATTTTGAATCTTATCATTACATACTTCAGCTATATGTTTAGCCTCAGGTGTTCTTACTTCACCAGTTGCAGCCTTTTCTTCTTTTATTTGATTGTCATTATTAAAGATACCCTTTGAGTAACTTATAAACTTATTTAATTTTTCCATTTCTTCACCTCTTAATATAATCTTGATATCTATTTAAGCACGTTACATAAGCATATTTATAACTAAATTATACCATTATTTTTCAGTTTGTAATTTATGTAAAACATCCTTTTTAAGCCTTTTTATCTTATTTAAAATGATTATCTCTCTCAATATACATTTTTTAAGGTTTTATAATTTTTTATTAATATATATTTTTCAATTAATAATCTACATCTATAGTTTTATATCATTATAAATTAAAAATAATTCTTTAGTAAATTTTTTAAATTAAAAGATATATATATCTTTTAATTTAAATATAATTAGTTTATGTATAAAAAAGTGTAGGATTAATTTTTCATTATTATATCCTACACTATATATTCTAACTTTAATTGCTTATTATAGCATTAATAGTTATCTGCATCTTTTCTCTTAACTCTTCATCTTTTAGTAATACCATAGATATTAAGTCTAATAGATACATAGCAGAAAACTGGCTATTTATAAATTTACTTCTATCAACAAACTTAGGATTATAAACTATAAATTCTATATCTGAGTGCTTGCTTAAACTACTTCCTTCAAAACTAGTAATAGAAATAGTTGTTGCCTCATTTTCCTTTGCTTTTCTAAGAGAATGTACTACTTCTTCAGTTTCTCCTGATATAGATATACCTATAACTAAATCATCTTTCTTTACTATAGAGCTATTAATAATCATCATATGTGAATCTGGAATGCTATGGACATTAAATCCCATTCTTAAAAGCCTATGCATCATTTCTGTCCCTGTTAATCCTGAACTCCCAACACCATGAATATATATATTTCTAGCCTTCTTAATCTCATTTACAGCCTTAAATATAGCTTCCTTATCTATCAATGCCTTAGTTCTCTCTATAACCTCATTGTAATATTGATAAGCATAAGAAAATATCTCATCCTCATTCTCGTCTACTACTTCTACCCTATTAGAGCTAAGTTTAATTTTCATATCCACAAAGCTTTCACAGCCTATCTTCTTAGCAAATCTAGTTATAGTGGCCCCTGACGTTCCAATTTCTTTTGCTAAATCAGTAATATTTATATTCTTAATTTTATCCCCATACTGCATTATATAATTAGCTATGTCTTTTTCTTTATCTGAAAAACTATTATATATTTTTTGTATCTCACATAAGATATCCACTTTACCCCTCCAAACAACTGAAAATAAATTGAAAATATAGTTTCAATTTTTATATTTTACTTAAATAATTATTTTGTTTCAAATTTTATAAAACTGAATTAACATATTTAAAACATACTTATAATTAGAATATCACTAATCTAAAATAATTAAAAGAGTTCATTATAATGAATAATTGATAAATCATAATGTTTAATTAAAGAAAAAAACTCCCTTCGGAGCTTTCAAATTTAAATTTTTTAGTAATTTCAAAGGAATTACCTCCTTAATGGTCAATTATTAATTATTAATTATCCATTGTAAAATAAGCTGCCTTTACGGCAGCTTATTTTACAGTGCTTTTAACACTTCATCATTAAATTTTTTAGTTATTAATTGTGGTCTTGTTATTGCTCCACCAACTACTACTGCATATGCTCCCTTTTCTAGAGAAAGCTTTGCCTTTTCTGGTGTATCAAAGTTTCCTTCTGCAATAACTTTTGCCTTACAATCTTTTATTAAAGCTTCTAAAACCTCAAAGTTATTAGCACCTTTAGAATGCTCTGTATAACCAACTAAAGTAGTACCTACATAATGGAATCCAAGCTCTCCAGCTCTTAATCCTTCTTCTATAGTTGATATGTCAGCCATAAAAGCTTGATTTGGGTATTTCTTAAATATACTCTTTAAGAACTCTTCATCTTGATCTATAGTTGCATCTAGTGCAATTATATCTACTCCTGTTTCTACTAAGGCATCTACTTCCTTCATAGTAGGAGTAATATATGGCTTCATATTTTCATAATCTATTTTTATTATACCTATTATAGGTAGATCTACTTCTTTTTTTATAGCAATTATGTCCTCAGTACTATTTGCTCTTATCCCTATAGCACCGCCTTCTTTGGCTGCTACTGCCATTCTACTCATTATATAAGAGCTATGAAGTGGTTCGTTTTCTAGTGCTTGACATGATACAATTAATCCTCTATTTATCTCTTTCACTCTTATTAATCTCTCCCTATAATTTCATTTATTTTTTGCTTTAATGGGTCTGCCTTAGCTCCAAATATAGCTTGTATTCCTCCCTTAACTTCTAATACAGCTGTAGCTCCTAAAGATTTAATCTTAGCTTTATCTACTTTGCTTACATCTTTAACTGCTACTCTAAGTCTTGTGATACAAGCGTCAACATCATCTAAGTTATCAGCTCCACCAAGTGCTGCTAAAATTTCTTCAGCAACTTCATTTAAGCTATCCTTAGTAACAACTTTAACTTCTTCTCCTTCAACTTCTCTTCCTGGAGTCATAACGTTAAACTTAGTTATTAAGAATCTAAATGTGAAGTAGTATAGTGCAAACCAGATTGCTCCAACTACTAATACAAGTATCCAGTTAGTTTTGTCATTTCCTTGAAGAACTCCGAATAATGTAAAGTCTATTAATCCACCTGAGAATGTATTACCAATTGATATATTTAATATATCTGCAATGAAGAATGATAATCCATCAAATAGTGCATGAACTACATATAACCATGGTGCTACGAATAAGAACATAAATTCAATTGGCTCTGTAATACCAGTAACAAATGAAGTTATTGCTGCTCCTAAGAATAATCCACCAACTAATTTTCTTTTTGCCTTAGGAACACAGTGATACATAGCTAAACATGCTGCTGGTAGGCCAAACATCATAGTTGCAAAACGTCCAGCAAAGAATCTTGTTCCTTCTGTAAATAATCCAGTGTGATTTGGATCAGCTAATTGAGCAAAGAATATATTTTGTGCGCCAGTAATAGTTTGTCCTGCTACAGTTGCCACTCCACCTAATTCTGTATACCAGAATAATGGGTAAATCATGTGATGTAATCCTACTGCACCTGTTAATCTTAATAAGAATCCATAAAGGAATGTTCCTATTGGTCCTAAACCTGCTATTGCATTACCTGCTGAAACTAACCATCCTTGGAATGTTGGCCATATTAAGAAGAATACTCCTCCGATAAATATAGCTGCAAAAGATGATACTATTGGTACAAATCTTGATCCACCAAAGAATCCCAAAACTGCTGGTAATTGAATATTTCCATATTTATTATGTAAGAACGATACTGTTAAACCAATTACTATAGCTCCTACAACACCTGTATCTATTGATTCAACTGCTGGGTTAAAAGCTGTAATCATTCCACTAATTGCTGCATTCATAACTAAGAATGAAACTGCACCTGCAAGTCCTGCAGTACCCTTATCTTTCTTAGCTAAACCTACTGAAAGACCTATACACATAATAAGTGCTAAGTTAGCAAAAACAACATTTCCTGCTGAAGACATAATTGAGAATATGCCTTGTAACCATGCAATATCTAAGAATGGATAGGCTTGTACTGTATTAGGGTTTGATAATGCACCTCCAATACCTAGTAATAAACCTGCTGCTGGTAAAATCGCTATTGGTAACATAAAGGACTTACCTATTTTTTGTAGCTGCTTAAACAAAATAATTCCTCCCTCATTTGATTAAAATCATTTTCAATACTTTTTTCTTATAAAAATTATTTTCTTCTGAATACATTTACATATTATCATGAAAATTATTTTAGTTCAAGTATTTTATTTAAAATTTTTTTCATTTAATTTTTTCCATAAAAAAATATTGCAAAACTATTTCTATATTAGTTTTGCAATATTAAACAATTTTATACTTATTTAAATATATCTCTATAATTACACACTTCTATATTATTTTCTTCAAGGAAGTTTCTTAATTCTTTAGAAGTAAGTATTTCTAACTCTTTTATTCTTTTTAAGTTATATGAACTATTCTCTAAAATAAAACTATCTAAATATGCTGGATGAGACATAGTCTCTAAAACATCATAGTTAGCAAATTTATCTTTAAGGTTTTTAAATGTATCAATTCTTACTGTGTCTTCATAAAATATCCCTTCATAAGGCATAATTTTCTCATAGTCTAATTTATACTCAAGCCCTCCCCTTATTGGATAAGGATACTTCTCCACTATTCTTTCCATAACAGGCTTTAACACCTCAAATGTATGAACATGATGATGGGAATCTAGATGAGTTATATCTATTCCACTAGCTTTTACCTTTTCAATTTGAGCACAAAACTCATTATATACTTCTTCTATATCTATATTCTTAGCTACTTCAGGTGTTATTTTTTTATAAAAATATCCATTTTCATCCACTATTGTCTTGTGAGATTTTAATAATGGCTTGTATGCAGATAAAGTTAAGTGAACACCACAGCCTAAACCATTACAATTCTTTAATAATTCTACCGCATGTTCATACCCTGGCATTCCAGCCATTATTGTAGTACTTCTTATTATACCATTTTTAAAAGCATCTACTATTCCATAGTTTGCACCTCTGCTATACCCAAAATCATCAGCATTTACTATTAACTTCATATTTTCCCCTCTCTCTAGTAAAGTGTATAAATTTCCATACATAGTTATACACCCTATATAATTCATTTATTAATATCCTTTAATTAAATTATACCCCTTTAGATATATGTATTATTTTCATTAATTAAAAAAATTAATTGTTTTTCATATTATAAGTTGCACTTAGATTATATTTAACTTTACTTTTAAAAATTATCCAACAACAATAGGTAATAAAATAATAAATCAAATTATTTGAATAAACTATGTCCTAATTTCTAATCCTAATATATATAAACTACTATTTATAATGTGAGGTATATATATGAAAAAAATTATTAGTTATAGTTTTCGTATCTTTTTGATCACTATTTGCTTAGTGTTTAATATTATTTATTTCCCCAAAGCATTTGCTGATGTTAATTTATTAGAAAATGCTCCTAACGACAATAAGCTTCCTAATCACTTTCGTATGACTACCAATATTACATCATTATCAGAATATAAGGATCTTAACTTATCTGGATTAGATAAATTAAATATTTCTGGTAGTGGGCAATTTTCAGAAACTGGCCTTGATTTAATTAAAAAATCTCTCCCTAATAACCTTACTATTATTGATATTGATCTAAGACAAGAATCTCATGGATTTATTAATGGAATAGGAGTCAGTTTTGAAAACCCTAAAAACAATGCTAATAAAGGATTAACTTTACCTGAAGTTCTATCTACTGAAAAAGACTTATTACAATCTATTAAAATAAATACACCATTAACTTTTTATAATACTAAAGTTACAGTAACACCAGATTGCGTTAAAGATGAACTTACTCTTACATCTAATAAAAATATTGGATATATTCGTATTCCCGTAACTGATGGTTCTCTCCCAAGTGATGAAATGGTCGATTATTTTATTAATATTGTTAATAAAACTCCTGAAAATACTTGGTATCACTTCCACTGCAAGGAAGGTATAGGAAGAACTACTACCTTTATGATAATGTACGATATTATGAGAAATCACAAAGAAGTAAGTTTAAATGATATTATAAAGCGTCAAGTTTTACTTTCTACAATTAAAGAAAAAAATGCGCAAAGCTTCTATACTGGAAAACGCTTTGAATTTTTAAATAGCTTTTATAATAAAGTTAAAGCTAAAACTACATCATCAATAACCTTTGAATATTTAAATTCTAATTATTGTTATATTAAGAATTCTAATATTCCTAAACATCTTTATGTTATTTCTGATAGTTATATGACAAAGGAAGAGCAGAGTATGATCTCTGCTCTTCAAGGTATTATATCTACAAAATATAAGGAACAGATTTATATTCTAAGTAATGATGAACCTGATTATAAAATATGGCTTGATGATTTAACATCTAATTACAATATCACTTATGAAAATATATCAGATCCTTGGATTCTCTTGGATAAATTTAAATCATCATTAAATGGGTACATACTGTATAGTAATGAAAATCCACCTTCTATCAATAATGCATTTTCCCTTGCAGGTTTAAATAATTCAATACCTATAGAGAAATCTCTTGAACCAAAACTTAATGAACTTGGGATAAATAACTTAATTAAAGATTGCAGAAATACAGATAAATACTGGGCATATAAAAACTTATGGAATTCTGGCTTAAACCATTCTACAGCTATACTATTATCTCCCGAAAAGTCTATGGCTTTAAGAGATTATGCAATAATGTCTAAGTCTCTTATATTTTATGAGGAAGATGTAAAAGACTTTTCCCTAAGAGAAAATATATTTAAATCTATGGATAAAATAGCTCGTTGCCTAGGATGGGGACCAGATGAATTTAACAATGTAAGTATATCCTCTAAGTATGGAGTAGATATGATTGCAGCAGATTGGTCTTATAATTTATCTGTATTAAGTTCATTTCCTACAGATAAACAAGTGCAAAAATCTAATAATGAAACTCCTAAGGAAGGTAATGTTCATTATGTAACCTTTATTATGTCTGATGGGGACAATCAACAATGGCTCCTTGGAAGTAATTATAGTTCAGAAAAATGGTATGGTTCTAAAAATAGAGGTAACTTTGATTTAGGTTGGTCACTAAGCCCATCTCTTTATTATTTAGCACCTACTGTTTTCAATAAATATTATGAGAGTGCAAGCTCAGAGAAGTATTCAGATTACTATCTTGTTTCTCCTTCAGGTAATGGATATATCTATCCAAGCATGTATCCAGAAAATAAACTAAATACCTATACAAAAAGATTAAATGAATATATGAAAAAAGTAGATCAAAAATATGTATTGATTATTGACGATGATGCCTTTTATAAAACTAACTTATGGGATAAATATACTGAAAATTCCAATATAGATGGACTTTTTTATTTAGATTATAAGAAAAATAATAATTATAATGGAGAAATAGTTTGGTCCAATAATAAGCCAGTAGTCTCTTGCCGTGATTTACTATGGGGTGGTTTAGAGGATTCAAATCAATTAATTGAAAATATAAATTCTAGAGCTAATACAGATAATATAGACCTAACTAATGAAGCCGCCTACACCTTTGTTTATCTTCATGTATGGAGTAATGATATGACTATCCTCCAAAATGTAGTTACTGAATTAAATAAGAATCATAAAGTAAGAATTGTAACTCCAGATGTTTTCATGAAATTAATTAAAAATAATATTAATCCTAAATAATAATATCACACTTATGGAGCAATCAGCCTACTTTAGACTTCATAGGAAAAGGCAAGCTGTGGTTGATATTTTTATTATTTGGATAAATTTGCTCCTATATCTCTTCTAAATAAGTTGAGTTTTAGTCTTAATGGTGTTAAGATTTATTATATAATATTTATTATTATATAATATTTGATATTGAATTCTTAAGGAGAAATTATGTTAGATCAAAAAACAATAGATATAATTAAGAGTACAGTTCCAGTTTTAAAAACTCACGGAGTGGAAATAACAACTACATTTTATAAAAATATGTTTGAAAAAAACCCAGAAGTTAAGCCTTTATTTGATATGGGTAGACAGTCATCAGGAGAACAGCCAAAAGCTCTAGCCATGTCTATATTAGCTTCTGCTCAAAACATAGACAACTTACCTGCAATAATGCCAGTGGTAAATAAAATAGCTGAGAGACATTGTAACTCTAATGTTAAACCAGAGCATTATCCTATAGTTGGCAAACACTTATTAGATGCTATAAAAGAAGTCTTAGGAGATGCTGCAACAGATGAAATTATAGATGCTTGGGGAAAGACTTATGGAGTTCTTGCTGAAGTATTTATAGATGTAGAAAAGAATTTGTATTCTTCAAGATAAATAGAAAAGATGGAGTTGTCGCATTATGAACTCAAATTAAGAATTAAAAATTAATTATCTATTCTTAATTTTATATTGTGCGACAGGACCATCTTTTTTTCTTGGTTTTTATTTTATTTTTATATTACTATCTTGCATATTTAACAATTATATCTCTTAGGATTTCTACTACTTCTTTACCAGCTTTATCATTATAATACTTTGCAAATCTTTCATCTGCTACATACATTTCTGCTAATCCAGCGTGAGCTTCTTTAGAGTAGCTAGGCCATGAGAAACAAAGCCATTTTTTATGATTTTCATATACTTTCTTAGCTTCTTCAGAATCTAAATCTCCACTATCAGATACCTTTAATAGATTCTCGAAGACTTCAGCTTCCAACCTTTGCATTTCATTAAAATCTTCTTCACTTAAATTCATGAACTTTTTATTAGATGCTTCTACTGTCTCTTTACCATATTTATCTCTAATTTCTTTTCCATACTTTTCTTCATTATCTTTTAATTTTTCCTTTTTAAAGCCTTCAAACTTTTCTTTATTAGACATACTTATTTCCCCTTTCTTATATTCAATAGTTTTTTCTACAGTTAAAATCAATTGATCAAGTTGATTTCTCCTAGAAATGAGGCTTTCTCGATGTTCAATTAATGATTGGCAAATGTTAAAGTTAGGGTTAGCAATTATATTTTGAATATCCTCAAGTTTAATATCCATTGATCTATAAAGTAAAATTTGTTGCAGTATATCTATTTCTTTTTCTCCATAGATTCTATATCCTGAAGAATTAACTCTACAAGGCTTTAATAAACCAATTTCGTCATAATACCTAAGAGTTCTAGTGCTTACACCTGCCATCTCAGCTAGCTTTTTAATTGTATATTCCATCTTCATTCCTCCTTACAACTTAATAATAATCCTTTACGTTGCGTTAATGTCAATAAGTATTTTATTTTTTTCAAAATAAATTACAAACTTTCAACTAATGAAATTATTAATTTCAATTAAGATGTTATACTAATCTTACAAATAATATTATAGGGGAGATATTTTATGAAAAAATTAGATTTGCATATGCATTCATATTTCAGTGATGATGGAGAGCTTAGTCCTGAAGTAATAATTGATAAAGCTATTGAAAATGGTTTAAATCTTATTTCAATTACAGATCATAACTCTGTAAAAGCTAATTCTGTTGCTTTAGAATATATTAAAGGGAAAAACATTTCATATATACCTGGAATTGAAATTGACTGCCAGTACAATGGACTAAATCTACATCTTTTAGGATATAATTTTGATTTTACTAAAAGCTGCTTTGCTGATTTAGAAGAAAACATAATCAAGGAAGAGCAAAAGGCAGGAATAAAGAGAATAGAAAAAATTAAAGAAGCTACTAATTTATATTTAGATTCTCAAGATGTATTAAATAAAGCTACAAATGGAATAATACCTGGTGAGTTAATTGCAGAAGTATTGCTAGAAGATGAAAGAAATAAAGATTCAGAAATACTAAAACCATATAGAGCTGGTGGAAAAAGAAGTGATATGCCTTATGTTAATTTTTATTGGGATTACTTTTCTCAAGGAAAACCAGCTTATGTTCATATAGAATATATTAGTTTATCAGAAGCTATTAAAATGATAAAAGATAATGGTGGAATAGCAATTATAGCTCATCCTGGAAACAATTTAAAAAACAATTTAAACATCATTAATGATTTAATTGTAGAAGGAATTGATGGTATTGAAGTATTTAGTTCATATCATTCAAAGGAAACTATAGACTTTTTCTATAATAAAGCTATAGAGAATAAGTTGTTAATTACATGTGGAACAGATTTTCATGGTAAAAATAAACCTAACATTGAATTAGGTAACTTTGAATATGAAATAGGAAATTATTTATGTAAGAACCCTGATTTAATATTTGGTAACTAGAATTTATATATTCTACCTTAGGATAAGTTGTTTTCTTTAAAAAGATTCCTTGTAAGGGTATTTCAATAGTGCTATAATTAAAATCCATTTAATGTTATATACATTTAAAGTAAATATTATTTTTATTATTAAGGAAAGTGTCAGGTGAAATTTATGATTGATGCAAAACTATTAGTTGAAAAAGCTTATGAAGCTCAAAAGTTTTCTTATACTCCTTACTCTAACTTTAATGTTGGTGCAGCACTACTTGGTACAAATGGTAAGATATATCTAGGCTGTAATATAGAGAATGCAGCTTTTACTCCAACTAATTGCGCTGAAAGAACTGCTTTTTTTAAGGCTGTCTCTGAAGGTCAAAAGGATTTCCTTGCAATTGCAATAGTAGGAAATAAAGCAGATGCTGAAGAAACTGATTATTGTGCTCCTTGCGGAGTTTGCAGACAAGTAATTGCTGAGTTCTGCGATCCTAAAACCTTTAAAATTTATCTTGCAAAAAATAAGGATGAATTTAAAGAATATACCCTAGAAGAACTTTTACCTTTAGGATTTACAGGCAAGGATTTAGATTAATAAAGTTTTTATAAATATATAAGCAAAGGCAGTGTACCCAATACCCTGCCTTATAAAATACCCTATATGCTTATCTTATCAATTACTTTAATAACATCCTCAGAAATACTTTTCATTTTTCTTAAATGTTCATAACATAGTTTAATATTCCCCTCTTTAAAAGCTTTAACTCCTTCTCCAACTTTAATTACGAGATATTTTTTGCTTTTTATAATTCTATATACTTTTATTAATTAAAGTTACTAGCAAAGTAACTTACTAAATCAACAATCCAATTTTTTATATTAGGATATTCTTCTTTAATTACTCTTTTAATTTCTTCCTTAGATGAGTCTAATGATAAAGTCCTTAATCCATCTACTCTATTTCCTATAGCTATATTAGCTTTAGCATGATCACCTATTGCTATATCAGCGGCTATTGCTCCACCTCCTACAGCATACTTCCCAATAGCCAATGCTCCAGCTGAGAAAACACCTATAGATATAGCTCCTATTGAAAAAGTTCCGATTGCAATAGCCCCTACTCCAAGTAGCAATCCTATGGCTATTGCAGCAATACTAACTAAACCTATTGATAATACCCCAAAACTAAAAATACCAAAAGATAAAAGTCCCACAGATACTACTCCACAAGATATATTCCCTATGGCAATTATCCCCTTTGCCTTCTTAATTCCTCTTCCAAGATTTATATGAACTAGAGGTAATCCAAATAATGTTCTTTTACTCTTATATTCATACTCAATTCTATTTGAACCCAAATTAATTACTATTTGAGTATTCTTACTATCATCACTTGTATTTTTTCTATCACTATCGTCAATTTTATTGTTATTAAATGAGCCTTGTAAAATATCATATTCATCACTATCTTTAACTAAACTATCAATAGTAACATTATAAATTTCTGATAGTAAAATAAGCTTATTTAAATCAGGTGTTGATTGTCCAGATTCCCACTTAGAAATTGCCTGTCTAGATATACCTAATCTCTCTGCCAACTCTTCTTGGGATAAACCATTTTTCTTTCTTAACAATTGTAATTTGGCTGATAAATTCATTTGCCCCACCTCCTATAGAAATTATATAAAAGTGGGGCAATTTAATCTACCAACTAGCCATTTCTTTTTGTCAACTATTAGTTGCAACTAGCTAAAATACTATATTTTCTTTTAATTTATTTCTTTAAAGTAACAAGGGTTATTTTTTTATAATGATTTCTAATTCTATAGTATTATTGGTTAAGTACTCCTCTTCTTAAATATATTAAGTATTTCTAAAATGGAGAAAATGGACCTATTGGGTAGAATGGATATGGGTAAGGTATTGGGAATATCCTAAAAATCGAGTTAAAAGGAAAGCCCCTTCGTCTGAAACGTCTATGCCTTCTCATTTTCCTTGGTCTATTAAACTGTCTTTGAGTATTATATTGACCTTGATCATCGTCATCATCATATAATATATCCTCTCCAACCATCATCATTACACCATTAGAATCTACCTTGTCAATAACTCCATCAAACGAAGTACCATCTTTCATTACTAAAATAATATGGTAGTCCATTAAGTTTTTACATTCATCAAATAACTCCTGTAAGTTATTATTCTTATCATCTCTGTCATAGTTCAACTATATCACTTCCTTTCTAATAGTATGATATTCATTGCTAATAAAAGGGACACTATTGAATTAAATCTATTTTATTAATTAAAAATAAAGAAGCTTTAATAATAAAAAAGAAGGACTTTTATGTCCTCCCTTATTTTATCTTCCATTTACATATTTTATTTTGTATAACATCTATTACCTTAAACATAATTATTCCCAAAATACTTATTAAAATTATTCCAACATACATCCCCTCATAATCAACCTCTATCCAAGAATTCATAATATAATAACCTATTCCATACTATGTTGCATACTTGTATTTAGATGCTTTTAGAGTTAGTTCATTAAGTAATATTTTTATAAAATGAGAACAAGTCATATGATTGAATTTAAATTAATCCAAAGTGCTTCATTGCATGATAAAACCCATCGTTATCAACATCATCTGTTACATAGTCACACATATCTTTAACCTGCTTAGGAGCATTACCCATAGCTATGCTAGTAGTAGCGTACTCCAACATCTCGATATCATTATAGTCATCACCAATAGCATATATATCTTCCTTATTAACTTTATAATGTTTTAGAATAACTTCCATTCCACCCTTTTTTGAAACTCCTATTTCACATACCTCTCCACCAGCAAATAATTTACTTAAAGAAAGTGGAACACATTTATATTTTTCACCTAGATCTCTTTCCAAATCATCATAGGAAATAGGACATCCCCCTCCATCATATAATATATCTGCAGCATAATAATGTAACTTATTAATATCTATTTCCATGGCATCGTCAACTTCCTTAGTTCTACTTGATACCTTTTCTAGCATTGCTTTATGCTTGTTATACTCCTCTATAGTTACAGTTTCTTTATCCGGTAATTGAAATAATCTTAGATATTTTTCTTTATATCCTTTTTTAATATAAATATAGTCATTAGCTTCTAAATTATATAAGACATTATGTTTATCAAAGTAATCTAATAACTCCTTTTGGCTTTCTTTAGACATTGGCCTTGAATACACTATTTTATCTCCTATTACAACTACTCCTCCACCAGAGCATATTGTATTTCCAAAGTTCATATCTTTAAGAATACCATCTATAGCAGGTATAGCTCTTCCCGTACTTAATACTAATATATGTCCATTCTCTTTTAGCTTCTTGAAAGCTTCCAAAGTTAGTGGCGATATATTGCTTCCTTTAACTATTGTCCCATCTGCATCAAAAAATATAATTTTTTTATTCATAATACTTTCCTCTCTATCTATTCACCCTATATCTTTCTATATTAACTTTAACACTTGAAGTTAACTCTAAGTCAAGTAATCTTAAAAAATAAAGCTAGCCATAAGCAAATATAATAATTCCTTAAAGCTAGCTATATTAGTTATTAACTAATATCTAAATTAAAATTCTGTTGTGCCAAATTTACCATTTCTAAGATCATCATAAGCTTCATATAGTTCTTCTCTTGTGTTCATTACAAATGGTCCATATGATTCAATTGGTTCATTTATAGGTTCACCACTTAATACAACAAATAATGTATCTTCAGTAAGTGATTCAACTAATATATCTCCTTCTTCATTATTGAATATAACAAAGTCTCTTTCCTTAGCTATCTTATCTCCGTTTATCTTAACATCTCCTTTTAATACCATTATTCCAGTATTAAAATTATTAGGTTCACTTAATGTTATTTTTCCTTTATTTTTTAGGTTTACATTATAAAGATTTATATTAGTAAATGTGCTAGCTGGCCCCTTAACGCCTTGAACTTCTCCAGCAATAATGCTTATTTCTCCTTGATTATCTTCTAACTTAATAGCTCCCATATTTTCTTTCAATAAAGGTTGATACTTAGGTTCTGACATTTTTTTATTAGCTGGTAGGTTAACCCAAAGTTGAATCATATGAAGAGTTCCACCATTCTTACTAAACTCTTCTTCATGATATTCCTTATGCATAATTCCAGATGCAGCTGTCATCCATTGAACATCTCCAGGTCCTATAATACCATGGTTACCCTTATTATCATGATGCTCAACTTTTCCTTCATAAGCAATTGTTACAGTTTCAAAACCTCTATGAGGATGAGCTCCTACTCCACGTCTAACTGGTGATGGTTCATAGTAATGTGGTGCATGATAATCTAGAAGGAAAAATGGTGATAATCTATCCAGTCTACTTACCCCTGCTGGTAAGTACTGTGCTACCTTAAAGCCATCTCCAACCATATGGGGCATTGGTCCTCTAAATATATTTTCTATTGATCTATATTGTTTCATTATAAACATCCCTCTCTTAATTCATTAATAATTAAATTTATCACTAATTAGTGATATTTATTTAAAAATATTATATAAGCTGCTTAAATAACTTATCACCTTAAATAGTTTAAATATAAACTACTTCAATAAGATGTAGAAGCTTAATTACAACTTATATATTCTTAAACTTTTTTAGTATATTCTTTAAAGTAACTTTTTCCTCATCACTTAAAACATCAAAAATATTTTTAATATTATTAATGTGATTTGGTAATATACCCTCTATTATGTCTTTCCCTTTATCCGTTATTGATATTATACAAGATCTCTTATCTTCAGGGTCTATATTTCTTTTTATAAATCCATCCTTTTCTAAATTCTTTATAACTACTGTTATATTTCCTGATGTAGTTAACATTTTTTCTATTAACTCACATATTCTTAAGTTACCTTTATTATATAGAGCTTCTAAAACTCCAAATTGTGATATAGTTAATCCACTTTCCTTAATTGTTTCGTATTCACGTTTATGAATTGCATTTTCTGCTCTTGTAAAAACAACTAAAGTAGATAAAGTTAATTTATTTTCTTCAAGTAAATCTTTTATATTATCCATACATTAAATTTATCACTAATTAGTGATATTGTCAATGGTATACTTATCTCTTTCTTTTCTCCTCAATAATTTACTATTGAAGTTGTGATAATGCCTATCTTTGCCCTTATAATAACTTTATTAACAAGTTATATTAATTATTTTCTATTCACTTCTTTATGTTTTTTGTTAAAGCCCTTATTTACTAAATGATACCAAAGGAGTATCTTTAAATTATAAATATAGTCTTTTATTGATTTAACTGACAAATAATAAAATAAAATTACAACAATATATTTTATTAGAGAAAGGAGAAATGTTATTTTGGATTATATATTTAGTATATTAATTCAATTTGTTGATAGAGCTGTATTACTTCTTGTATGCTTATTTACTATTACAAGGTTACAAAGCTTTAGAAATATATTTCAAACAGATACATATAGTAAAAAAGACTATTTAATTGCATGTACGGTATTTTCTATATTTGCCATATTATCTACTTATACAGGGCTTAATGTAGAGGGCTCTTTAGTAAATGTTAGAACTATCACTATAGTTTCTGGCGGAATAATATTTGGTCCAATTGTAGGAATAGTAACTGGTTTAGTATCTGGGATACATAGATATCTAATAGATATTGGAGGGGTAACCTCTATTCCATGTCTAATTAGTAGTATCTGTGCAGGCATAATCTCCGGATATATTAATAGAAAAGTAAGGAGAAACTATAGGTGGATAGCTGGAATATTAGCTGGAATGTTTTCTGAGACTATTACAATGCTACTTATCCTTCTATTAAGTACTCCTCACTCCTTAGGCTATGACATTGTATCTAAAATAGCCCTTCCTATGATTATTGGGCAAATATGTGTAGGATTTATTGTTTTATTAGTTCAAGGGATAGAGGATGACAAAGAAAGAATTGCTGCCAAGCAAGCAAAATTAGCTCTAGATATAGCAAATAAAACTCTCCCTTACTTTAGAAAAATAAACAGTGAATCTTTAAATAAAATATGTACTATTATTAAAGAAGATATTCAGGCTGATGCAGTATCAATAACTGATACCAAAAATATATTGGCCTATATTGGCGTTGGAAAAGAGTATTATAATATTGGGCATGAAATTATAACTGCTGAGACAAAAGAAGCTATTAGTAGTGGTAAAATAGTTATAAAAAATACTGGCTTTAAGGAAAAAACCTCCCTTCTAAAATCAGCTATTATTATACCTCTTAAGGATAAAAATGAAGTTACTGGTGCTTTAAAAATATATTATAAGGCTTCTAATAACATAACTTATACTGTAAAAACCCTTGCTGTAGGACTTTCTCAAATTATTTCAACTCTTATGGAAGTGTCAAAGGTAGAAGAAATGAAGGAAATGGCTAATAAAGCAGAGCTCAAAGCACTTCAAACTCAAATTAACCCTCACTTTTTATTTAATGCATTAAATGCAATAGCTTCTTCCATAAGGATAAATCCTAATACTGCAAGAGATCTTATAATAAATCTATCAAGCTACTTAAGGTTTAATTTAGAGTTAAATAGTGAGTTTATTGATGTAAAGAAAGAGTTGAAACAAGTAAAAGATTATATTGAAATAGAAAAAGCTCGCTTTGGAGACAAACTAAATGTAATCTACGATATAGATGATGTAGATATTAAAATACCAAGTCTCACAATACAACCATTAGTTGAAAATGCTATAGTTCATGGTATCTTAAAGGACAACCATAATGGAACAATTAAAATAAGCTTAAAGGATGAAAGTGAAAAAGTTAAAATATCTATAATAGATAGCGGTGTTGGAATAAGTGAAGATATGATAAGTAAAATCTATAACGATGATGTTCCAGAAAAGAAAATAGGACTATATAATGTCCATTCAAGAATTAAGCTTATTTATGGAGAAGGGCTCATTATAAAAAGATTAGATAAAGGAACTATGATTGAATTTTATATAAAGAAAAAGATATAAGAAGGTGAAATATATGAAAGCTATAATAGTTGATGATGAATTCTTAGCAAGAGAAGAGCTTAAATACTTTATTCAAAATTATAGTAAAATAGATATAGTTGCAGAATTTACAGATGGAATAGAGGTTCTTAAATTTATTCAAAATAATGATGTTGATATTATATTTTTAGATATAAACATTCCCTCATTAGATGGAGTTTTACTTGCTAAAAGTATAAGTAAATTTACTAAAAAACCTAATATAGTTTTTATCACAGCATATAAAGAACACGCAGTTGAAGCCTTTGAAGTAGAAGCCTTTGATTATATATTAAAGCCTTATTCAGAGTCTAGGATTATTTCAATGTTAAAAAAATTAGAAAACACTTATAATAATAAAAAAGATAATTCTCATATTAATTTTATATCGAATAAAATTAATCTATGGAAAAATGAAAAAATAATAGTGGTAGATATTAATGATATATATTATTGCGTAGCACAAGAAAGAATAACTTATGTTTTTACTAAGGATGAAAAATACTCAGTAAACCTGTGTATATCAGATTTTTATGAAAAGCTACCAAATGATATATTTTTTAAATGCCATAGATCTTACATAGTAAATATTAATAAAATTAAAGAAATAATACCTTGGTTTAATAATACCTATAATTTAAAACTTCAGGATATCGATTATGAAGTTCCTGTAAGTAGAAGTAATGTAAAAGTATTCAAGCAACTCATGAACATATAAATGCATTTCATTTAAGTATTCATACATTTCATTCATAAAATAATAACTTTATTTTTAGTGGGATTATAATGAACTCATAAACATTAGTTATAAACACTATAAATGTAGAACTTATATCTATGAAAATAAAGTTAGAGGTGAATGAAATGAAAAAATTATCAGAAAGTCGTTGGTTAATAGTTTTAGGTACAGTAGTTGCTCAGTTAGGATTAGGAACTATTTATACTTGGAGTTTATTTAATCAACCCCTAGTAAATGAATTTGGATTTGAATTAAATAAAGTTGCAATTACCTTCTCTATAACTAGTTTTGCTTTAGCAGTATCTACTTTGGCTGCTGGAAAACTTCAAGACAAGCTAGGTATTAAAAAACTTACTTCAATTGCTGGTTTAATATTAGGGATAGGTTTAATATTAACATCATTTGTTTCTTCATTACCTATGCTTTATATTACAGCAGGTGTAATAGTTGGAGCTGCAGATGGTATTGCTTATATTACAACACTTTCAAATTGTATTAAATGGTTTCCTGATAAAAAAGGTCTTATTTCTGGTATTTCAGTAGGTGCTTATGGAACAGGAAGTTTAATCTTTAAATATATAAATGGAAGCTTAATCAATAATGTGGGAGTCTCAAAAACATTTTTATACTGGGGATTACTAGCTATGATTTCAATCTTGATAGGTGCTCAATTATTAAACGATGCTCCATTAGTAAATAATTATTCTAGTAATAAAGATGAAAATGAGTTTTCTGTAAAAGAAATGCTTAAAACAAAAGAAGCTTATGTTTTGTTCTTAATATTCTTTTCAGCATGTATGAGTGGATTATATCTAATAGGAATAGTTAAAGATATCGGAGTTCAATTAGTAGGACTTACCCCCGAAGTAGCTGCAAATGCCGTTGCCATGGTAGCAATATTTAATACTGCTGGAAGAATTGTATTAGGTGCTTTATCAGATAAAATGGGTAGATTAAAAGTTATAATTCTATCCCTTTCAGTTACAACTATTTCAGTATTTGCATTAAGCTTTGTACATTTAAATTTTGCAATCTTCTTTGCTTCTGTTGCTTCAATTGCATTTTGCTTTGGAGGAAACATTACAGTATTCCCTGCTATAGTAGGTGACTTCTTTGGTACTAAAAATCAAACTAAAAATTATGGAATTATATATCAAGGATTTGGTTTAGGCGCAATCTCAGGATCATTTATAGGATCATTAACTGGAGGATTCAAACCTACATTTATAATTATTGGAGCTTTATGCTTAATATCAATAGTTTTAGCCTCTACAATACAATCTGTAAGGTCACATCAAAAGGTTGGTTAGACATAATACTAAGTTACTAGAAAAGATGGCATAAATACTAGCCCTTAAATCATTTCACTTCGTGGGTAAATAAAAAAGAGTATCCTTAATTTATAAGGGTACTCTTCTTTAATATTATTTTATATGGAATTTTTTCTTATTTTCTTTAATGCCTTTTTAGATCCACGACTTATATCATGCTCTAATTTTCTTTCCTTATAGCTTGTAAATAGCTGATTTAAATCATAACCTTCTGGATATAATTCACTAGCTTTAACATCTAATTTTACTCTTTTATAATTAACTTCAATAAAATCATTTTTGTAAAAGACAACTAGATTATTTAAATCATCTATTTCTTTATATACTATGGCACTATCATTTTTGTCTAAAAGAATAATCCTATCTCCAACGGAATAGTTATATCTTGCTTCAACAGCTTCTACATCTTCTTCTCTTTTCTTTATCACTTTACTAGACCTAATTAGATCATAATTATAGTCTTTAGTTTCTATATATTTTCTTGTTCTTTCTATTATGGAATCTGAAATTCCCATCTTCTTTGAAATATATAAGGCATTACTATCGCCAGTTTTACCAATATGAAGTTTATATAATGGCTCAAGTGTATCTTTTTTAAATTCCATAGCTGCATTTTCAAAATCAGGATGACCCTCAGAGAAATTTTTAATTTCACCATAATGAGTAGTTGCTATTGTAATACATCCCTTATGGTATAACTCTTCTAATATTGCTATAGCAAGTGCTGCCCCTTCATTAGGCTCTGTTCCACTTCCTATTTCATCAAATAGTAATAAAGTCGATTTTGTACTTTGTTTAATAATTTCTGCTAAGTTCTTTACATGTGAAGAAAATGTACTTAGGGCATTTTCTATACTTTGATTATCTCCTATATCCACAAAAAGATTATTAAATACTGAAATTTCAGTTCCCTCTTTAGCTTCTATATGAAATCCTGATTGTACAGCTAAGGTTATAATGCCTACTGTTTTTAATACTACAGTCTTTCCCCCAGCATTCGGGCCAGTAATAATTAATGTTCTATAATCCTCTCCAATTTCAAAATCAAGAGGTACAGCATTCTTAAGCAGTGGATATTTACCTTTTACTATTTTGATATATCCATGATCATTTAACTTAGGCTTTATTCCTGATATCTCATTACTATACTTAGCCTTAGCCCAAATCATATCATACTCAGCTATTACTTCTATATTTATTTTTAAATCTCTTATTCTTTCATTAATCATTTCAGTAAGCATTCCAAGTATCTTATATTCTTCAATGCTTTCTTCTATTTTTAAATTAGCTAATTCAGAAGTATATCTTGATACTACATCAGGTTCCATAAAAACTGTAGTCCCCTTAGATGAAGATTCTATAATTACTCCCTTAACATAATTTTTATAAGATGATTTTATTGGAATAGTATATCTTCCATTTCTCTTACTTATAAAGAACTCTTGGATATACTTTTTATTATCACTATTTTTTAAAAATTTATCTAATCTTTCTCTTATTTTACCTTCACATTCATCTATAAGTCTTCTTACTTTTTTAAGCTCTTTACTAGCATTTGAATCTACTACAGAACCTCTTATACACCTATTTATTTCTTCTTCTATATAACTTAATTCTGTAATACTCTCTCCATAACTACTTAATGTAGGAGCATAACCTTCCTTATCTTTCATAAATATTTTTATCTTATTACATCCTCTTAAGAAATCAGATATCATAGTTAAATCTTCAGGATCTAAGGATGAACCTTTTTCTATTTTCTCAATATGAGGAGATATATTAAATATTCCACTTAAAGGTATATGATATGAAGCTTCTAAAAGCCTTCTTCCTTCTGAAGTTTCATCTAATCTTTTATTTACAATCTTTATATTACTACTTGGCTCAAGCTTATCTATCAATGACTTTCCTAAACCACTTATACAATATCCCTTGACTATTTCTTTTAGCTCATAATAATTTAATTTTTCTAATGTTGTTTTATCCATTTTTATTTTCCTTTCTTGCATTAGATACATACAAGTCACGAAATCTAGATAGATTTCATAGTTTAAAACCCTTAAAAATATAAAAAGCTGCGGATACTTCCACAGCTAAAAATTCAATCATAAAGAAAGGTATACTATACCCCTTGTAATTTCATTCGCGGACTTGTATCAATATAGTTCAATTAATTCCACAACAAATAAAGGTTATAAACCCCTGTCTTTTTGGAATCAATATTAAGTTAACTATTTGATACTAAACACTCACAAACTTCCCTCACTTCTTTTTGAAATCTATCTTCTTTAATATATTCTAAGAACTACTATATTGTCAATTATTTTTATATACCAATTTTATCTTACTATTTAAGTATATAGGTTATAATAAAGTTACTACATTTTATTAAGTTCCTTTAAAAGTAGATTATTTCAGTTAGGTAATTACACAATCAACTTATATAAGAATTAAAATTCTACTAATAATCTTGCTGGCCATGCATCTATACCTTCTACTTTTATTGGCAAGCAATACACCTTAAAGTTAGACTCAGGTATCTTATCTAGGTTTGTAAGATTCTCTATAGAGTACTTACCTTCTTTTCCTAAAAACCTATCTATTTCTCCATGTAGTCTTCCTTTTCCTAAGCCTAAAGCATCTATTCCTATCATATTAACCTTTTTACTAGATAAATATTCTATTACACTAAAAGAAATATCAGGATGATTATTATATTTTTCATCATCTTCTAAATACTTATCCCAGTTTGTTTGGAAGAAAACATAGACTCCTTCCTTGACTATAGATAAATCTAAGTCTTCTAATGTAACTTCTCTATCTGTTATATGAGATACATCAAACTTTATTCCTTCAGCTATTAGCCTATCTTCACTTATATAGGCATCTGCTGACATTACATCTATATGGGTTCCCATATTATGAACATCACAAGAAAAATTAGTAGTAATATATGAACTACCACTTTTACTTTCTCTAGTTACTTTCTTAACCTTTAAAGGTTCAGAACCACCTCTATATTCCTTACCTATTTTAGTTACTTGAGTAATATCTACTATCATTTATTACCCCCCTTATTTATTATTACTTATTTTACCACTTATAAAGGAGTAAATAAATTATTAGTTTCTATTTCATAAATATCTCTACTAACTTAATTTCTTTATCAAAGGAAAAAATAAATTGAACATCTCTTTTTTCAAACTTTGCAATTGATACAACAACTGCATATCCATTCTTTTCTTGGAAGGACATTTTATCTATTGAATCAAATCCACCTGCTGATTTTTTTATGCTGTCATATGCATTTTCTATAACTTCTGCACTTTCATCATTTTTAATTGTCTCTCCAGCATTATCAACTATTTCATTATATTCTTCATTATTTAACTGATCTATTATTACTTGGGAGGCCTCTCTTAACACATCTTCATTATAATTCTCACTTAAGGTTTTTGGTCCACAGCCAATTAAAAATAATCCACAAATTAATGTTAATAAAATGCTAATAATATTCTTCATAAATCCTCCTCACCCTTAGTTAGTTGGAATAACTATATTAACTTTAAAATGATTATCATCAAAATCAATTCTTAAAGTTCCTTCATATTTTTCAATTGCCATTTTTACATTTTGTAATCCTAAGCCTTCATGATTCTTTTTTGTAGTTTTTAACTCAGAATCTATCTTTACAATTTTAGACTTTAACTTATTAGTTACATTGATAACTATAAATTCATTGAACTTATCTACCTTAACAAATATCTCTTTATCTTGCTTAAATTCTTTTACTTCATCAATTGCATTATCTAAAAGATTTGAAAATATAGTAGTTACATCAATATCTCTTATCTTTTCTAAGTTTACATCTCCTATTTTACAATCGATAGTAATTCCATATCTTTTAGCTTTTTCACATTTATCATTTAAAATAATATTCAAAACTTTATTATAGGTATAATACTTTTGTTCCAATTTATTGAACATTTTATATAAATCACCCTTATATAGCTCAGCCTTATCGAATTCATTATCTTTATATAAGTTCTCAATAGTTTGTATATGATTTTTTATATCATGAATAACCTTCCTAGATTCCTTATACTTTTCTTCAAGGGAATTGTAATATTCATATTCCATATTGGCTTGATTTTCATAAAGATTAATCTTATTTTTCATTTCATTCTTCTTAGATATTTCTTGAAAAATATTTGTAATAAATATATTTAGAAATATGATAGAGGTTATATTAAATATTAATAATAGATTATCAGTAGTAGAAACGAAAGTCTCCATATACATCATTAAAGTAACAATATACAATATGCTGAATATTGGTAGAACTAAAAAATTGAAAAACTGTACTTTTGTAAAATTTGTTATACTCTTTTGCTTGTACCAATTAACAAATAACCTTGAAGCTATTAAACTAGCAAATTGTATTACTATTGATATTGCTAATGACAATGCATTTATATCATAAAAATTAATTATCCCCATAATATAAATCAAATTAAATATATAGCTTATAACAATCTGAAATATAGTTAATACAACTATAAGCAAACTATAATATAAAATATAAACCTTTTGGTCATTATATAAAAAGTGTCCTACAATAACAGTTAATATTAAACTAAATATAACATTAAGCACTTCACTTCCTGTAATTCCATAAAGAATTATAAGTGCCAAAGTAAAGATAATATAAGATGCTATATAAACTTTTCTTTTATAAAACTTATTTCTATCTATCTTGCTCATAAAGTCAAATACTATATAACTTGATAAAAAAGAAAGTAAATAGCTCATACCTATTAGTATTGTTTCAGGAAAGATATACAAACCTAAACCCTCTCTTCCTTTAACTTAAAATGCGTTTTTCTAAGAATATATTAAATTCATCTCTAAATTCAGTTGATTTTTTCTGAGATAATGGAATAAGACTTCCATCCATCATAAAAATGTCATAACCTTTTATTGACTTTACATAAAACAAATTCACTGTAAAGCTTTGATGGGGCATAATAAAATCATAATTTTTCATATCCCTTGCTATTTCTGTTATCTTACCTTTTATTGAGTAACTACAATCCTTTGTTTTTATAACTACCCTTCTATCAATATACTCAAAATAATATATTTCCTTAGGTGCTAATCTTACTACTCCATCAGTAGTTATAAATTCTAACTTTTCCTCAATCTCTTCTTCCTTAAAATAACTTATTACCTCAGATAGTTGACTATGTATTTCTTTTTCACTTATTGGCTTATTTAAATACCCAAAAGCATGGACACTAAATGCTAAATTTAAATAATCAGTATAGCTTGTAACATAAATTATCTTAACAAACTTATCATACTCTCTTATCTTTCTTGCTGCCTCTATTCCATCTACTCCATTCATCTCAATATCAAGGAATATTAGATTAAATCTCTCTTTATTCTCTATAAGGGCTTCCCCACTATGAAATAAACTTATCTCAAAGGAAGCACCTTTATAACTTTCAATATATTTTCTTATGTCCTCTACTATATTTTTGTCATCATCACAAATTGCAATTTTAATCATTACTTATCTCCATAATCATTATTGTTCATGAATATTATATAATTCACTCAAATTTATGACAATGTTTTCATAACCATTTATTATTTCATCTTAGTACTTTTTATTGAATATCCTATAATAGAAAAAATTATTATAGCTAGTCCTACTAAATATGATGCCCCTATTGTATTTACATTATTTATAGTTGCTTGTGTAACAGAGTATTGCATATATCCAAATAAAATTATAAATTCTAATCCTAATATCTTTATAAAAGTTTTTGCTAGGCTATATTGTCTATCTCTATTTTCATTTGTAATTTCAACTTTTGTCATTTTAAGCTTCTCAACTATAATTCTTGGATACATTGATAGGACTGATGTAATTAAAAACATTACACTCCCTATTCCAATATAAACAAATATTGCATATTTATTTGCAACAAAAGACTCAAAACTACCATCTAGTCTCAAATAAATAGGAACAGTCTCTGGTAATTCACTGTAACTTAAAATAGTGCTTGTAATAATAGCTACTGCTATGACCATTGAAATAAAGTCTATAACCCTTTGTAATTTTGTTCTTTTATTTTTCATTGTAATAACCTCCATAATTATTCATTCCCTTATCATTATTATTTATCCCTAGGTTGATTTTATTATATATCCCTTAATTTCCTCCCACAATATACTTTGCATGATGTACAGATTTTGGTACTTAATATACATGTTTTATATATTTCCCGAAAAATAAATAAGGACAATCACTGTATTTTCATACAATAATTATCCTTAAAAATTATAATTAACTATCTATATTTAATTAACAAATACAAGTTTTTCTCTTCTTACCTACTCTATTCATAGAAATTATCTTTTCTATATACTCCTCTGCTACTGGAACCTTACACCCCTTGGTTGCTAACTCAACTTGAACCTTTCCTATGTTCTTAGCCACTTCTAGGGCCCTTTCATTTAGTTTCTTTATATATGTTCCTACACTTATTACAAAAGAATTCATACTATACCTAACCATATTTTTATTACTATGAATATTGGCTTCAATGCTGTTTAAGAGTTCTTTTATTTCTTCCATATCAATTAATTCATCTTCAGTAATTGATATATAATTTGAAATTACACTCCATCCACAGCACTGAGCAATCTCGTTATCTTGCTGTATCCACTCTCTTGCAAGCTCTAATGCAAAATCACTTTCTGCTGCTATATTAGAAACTATAGATGTAGCAATAGATGTACAATATGCTTTATCTAACCATCCCTTTAGTTCATCTTTACTCATACTTTTAGGATTTATTGATAAGCCTGCTAAATACATAGCATCATAGTTACCTGTATTATATAATTCCTTTGCTAGCTCATCATTTTTCTTAACATACTTAACTAGCTTTTTAAGATCACCTATCTTAGTGCCAAAGAATGGCTCTTGTATTCCATGTTTAATTAATACTTTTTTAATTGATTCAGAACCTAACGCTTTTAACTTTTCCATCATTACATCAAGATCTAAATCATTACTATCTACATTATTTTTAACTTCTTTACTGTTAATATTAACACCCCTCTTCTATTTTAAATAATATTTATTAGGTAAAAATATAGAAAAAGTAGAACCTTTAGTGCTAGATTTAACTTTAATATATCCACCTTGATTTGATATTACTTCTTATTTAATTTAAAGTCCAAAAATCCCTTTAATAATAAACCAAAGAACTGGAATAAGTAATGAAGGAAGCATATTCAATGTTTTACAATCCTTAATATTTAGTATGGATAAACCTGAGCTTGCGATTAAAAATCCTCCTATAATTGATATTTCAGTTAGAAGTTCAGGGATTAAAAATCCAGATAATAATCCTGCAGACACATATATAAATCCCTGCCATAAAAATAGTACAACTGCTGAAATTGCAATTCCAATTCCATAAGTAGATGCTAAAACTATAGATGTTACAAAATCTAAAGTAGCATTTGTAAATAAATATGTATTATCTCCATTTAATGCACTTTCCATAGGTCCTAATATAGATAATGTCCCAATACAAAATAGTAAAATTGCTGTAGATAATCCTTGTCCCAAATTGCTAGAAGTGTACTTACTAGATAAATTATTAAATCTTCCTTCAAGATTAATAATCGTACCTATCAAACTTCCAATTGCAAGACTTAAAATAAACAATACTGGATACTTACTATTTGGCATATTTGATACAATTGAATTAATTCCAAGACCAGTTGCAGCTAATCCCATAGCCGTAAATAGAGCTCCCTTATATTTTTCATTAATTCCTTTTTTCACTACAAAGCCTATAATACTTCCTGCAAGTATGGCTCCTGTGTTAGTAATAGTTCCTATCATTATATATACGTTACCTTTCAATAAATTTTATTTTTACTAATTATAGCTTAATAATATATCTTCTATTTTTTATTATACTAATTATATCATTATCTTTCACTTTAATTAAAAATTTCACCATATTATAAAAAATCAATAATATAATATAGTATTAATTATATTTTTATAGATTACTTTTTTAAACTATGCTAAAATTATATAATTAATAAAAAATAATAATTACAGGAGGGATACTTATGCCACTCGTTGATAATATTGAAAAATATCTAAGAGATCATGGAATCAGTCCATCCTATCAAAGAAAAAGAATCTTTGAAAATTTATATAATAGTAAAGAACATCCAAGTGTGAATGAAATATATTCTGTTTTAATAGATGAAATTCCAACATTATCAAAAACAACTGTATATAATACTTTAAACATTTTTATTGAAAAGAAAATTGTAGAAGCTATTATAATTGATGAAAATGAACTTAGGTATCAAATATTGGATGTAAAGAAACATGGCCACTTTAAATGTGAGTCCTGCCATACTCTTTACGATATAAAAATTGATTTAGATAGCCTAAATATAGATTCTTTAAAGGACTTTGATATCCATGAACAATCTCTTTATTTTAAGGGTATCTGTAAAAAATGTAGAAATACAAATTAAATAGTTTTATAAAAGTAATATAAAACATAGTTCACATCTAACTAATATGTGAACTATGTTTTTTTATTAAATTTTGGAAATAGTATTGACATTCCTTGGATTTAGAGTTATTATAATATTGTAATCATTACAAATTTGAAATTAATATAAAATGTTGGAGGTAATATTTATGAGTAAAAATTATATAGGTCTAGAAAATGAAAAAATTGAAGGAGTAGTAAAATCACTTAACGACTACCTTGCAAATCTTAATTTATTATATGTTAAAATTCACAACTTACATTGGAATATAGAAGGTAATGCTTTCTTCCAATTACACAGTGTATTTGAAGGATATTATGAAGCAATGGCTAAATCATTAGATGAGGTTGCTGAAAGAATTCTTATTTTGGGTCATAGACCCGCAGCTTCAATGAAAGAATACTTAAATCTTGCTACTATACAAGAATTAGATAGCAAAGGTTTATCTGCTGAAGAATCAATAAATATATTAGAAGCTGACTTCTTAAGTATGCTTGGTCAATCAAGATCTATACTAGCTTTAGCAGAAGATGCTAATGATCAAGGTTCTATTGATTTAATGGCTGGATTTATAGGAGAATATGAAAAGGCTCTTTGGATGATAAAATCTTATAAAGCTAAATAATGTGAAAATTAGAATGTTTAAAATTTATTTTAATTTATACAACTAAAATTAAAGGAAGTTCATATTCGAACTTCCTTTTTTAATAAAATGCTATTCTAACTTCTTTATAATGATTGCTAATCTACTCATTATAATCTTCATCTAACAAAAATTTTAGTAATCTTTCATTAACCTTATCATTACTTCTTATATTTTCTATATTATTTGGGTCCGTATCTCCGCACACGTCAACACCAATGATATCGTACTTTAGAATAATACTATGAAGAATTCTTTTGAGAAAATCAAAATTCATATCACCTTGATCCCAAGATGTATTAACAATATCCTCACTTAAAACATCTTTATCTATAGAAATATATACTGGGTATCTGCTATTTATAAGTTTGTATAAATCATTTTTGTTCAATGACATTAAATCAGTATCAGAAATCCCTACTACCTTATTTAAGTATTGCCTTGGAATAGTTTCTTTTTGCTCTTCACTTAAACCTATTATAATAACTTTTTTTATATATTTATTATTATCAATCTCATCCATTATCCATGAACCACAAGATAATATATCCCCAAAGCTTGGCCTTCTCATATCTGAATGATGATCAAAAACTATCAGTGTAAAATCATTTTTTATTTTATCTATCCATAGCTCACTGGCATAATGATAATTTCCTGAGTCAATAAAATGAATACCTTCAGGTTTTAATGATTTAACTTTTTCTTGTAAAATATGAAAAGCATTTTTATCGCAATATCCATTAGTTCCTCTAACCTTACTACAGTCAACCCAATTATATTCCTCATCCAAAAAGAATCTTTCCTTTTCATATACATGAGAAAAGTTCATTACTGTTAAAAGTTTTTCCATAAACCATCCTCCTTGCTACAAAAATTCCATATTAATATTTTACCATATTATTTTTTCTTAGCAGATATCAATATCATCATGGGTCTACGTAACTCATCTAGCATTTCTTTGTTATCTTTAAGCATCTCTTCTGCTGGCTGCGCCTCAGTTACTTCCACTATTTCAAATCCATTCTTTATTAAAGTATTGATATATGTAGTAAGTGTCTTATGATACTTTGTTACTTCTTCTCCTAAGAAGTTGCTTATTCTTTTACCTTCATTAAAGTAATTATCTACAGGCCAATGAAGTCTATTTCCTAATTCATCATAATACCAATCTTGCTTGCCTTCTGCAGTAAAGATTGGATGCTCAGCTGAAAACACAAATTCTCCCTTATCTACAAGAGTAGCATACACTTTCTTACATACCATATTAAAATCCTTGATATAATGCAGGGCTAATGAACTTATTACAACATCAAAATATCTATCTTTCAATTCTACTTCTTCTATTGTAGTTTTTACATATTTTATTGTTTTATCTCTATTAATCTTTTCTGCTTTATTTAACATCTTCTCTGAAGAATCTATTCCTAGTACTTCTTTAGCATTATTTTCAATAGCATATTTACAATGCCATCCAAGTCCACATCCTAAATCTAATACTTTCTTATCTTCTAAATCCGGTAACATCTTTTTAAACATATGCCACTCGCCAGCGCCATTAAGGCCATAAACTGAACGAGCCATTTTACTATACTTATCAAAAAATATTTCATCGTCGTATTTATTCGTATTCATAGTTTATACCTCCTAATTTCTATTTATAAATATATTCTAACTCATATATTTAAATTTTTTATATCTCATAAACAATTCTATATAATTTATGTTAAATAAAAAAGGATATTTGATATAACAAACATCCTCTTTTAATATATCTATTAGCCTAAGCTACCTCTTAATTTCCCTAACTTAACTATCCATTCCTTAAGAATTTTCTTTTCTTCCTCAACATCATTAAACATATCTTCTTCCTTACCCATTAAATGAAGTAAGATTGGTCTTACAGATTTTAATAGAGTATGATAAAATTCTTCTTCTGGATAATCCTTAGCTAAAATCCCTAAAATATCACAAGCTAAACTGAAATCTTCCTTATAAGTATCTCTACATTCTTCGTTAACTATTCCTTTAGATATCTTAGTATTTGTATATTTAGCTGCAAATATTAAGTCGTCTATTAAGCTTGGATAGAATTCTAATAATTTCTCTATACCTTCTTGTCCATATTTCTCTTTAATTTCTCTTAAGCCTCTTCCTACCCCTAAGAATTCTGGAGTAATACCTGCTGTGTACATTGATGCAGTAAATGTGATAGCTCTTGGTACTGAACAGTCTACATCTGTATTTAAGCTTAATAACTCTTCCTTTAGCTTTGTATCCTTAACTAATTCTACTACTTCACTTACATCTATTGCTTCTCTAACATATTGTAAGCCTGATTTAGAACTTGCTAATCTATCTCTATTCTTAGGTATAAACTTGGATATACCATCTACATCTTTAATTACTCTAGTAAATATATCAATATAGTGCTTAGAGAAAATTCCTATATATTCTTTCATAAGATCCATTTCTTCCTCAGAAAGTATCTTAAAATCTTCCATATAATCATGCTCTTTAAGCTTATTTACTACTTCTATTGTTTCCTCTGTACCATGGTCATATTTTAACCCTGATTGAATAGTAAATGTCTTAACTCCTGCATAAGTCTTAAAAGTGTTTTCTATATTTTTTGCTGATAAGTGTCCTCTAAATGGTAAAGATCCACAACCTAATATAGGTGCTATTTCAACATCATTTTCTTGTCCCCACTTATGAATCTTACTAATAGCCATTCTAACTGCTAATACTGAAGATACTATTCCATATGACATAGCTGAATCTGATCTTGCTATCATTACCCTTAAATCTTTCAATTTATAATCTTTACTACAAAGGTGTCTATAATATTTATCAATTATTTTATCTATATTTACTAAGGATGGAATTCCTTCCATTAGTGGTATTAACTTAATACTGTTTAATGGGAATTCTATATCATAGTTTTTATTTCCAAGCTCAATTATAGAGTTAACTCTCTCTTGAATTTTTATTAATTCCTCACCAGTTTCAATCATTGGAATTATAGTTTCAATAATGGCTTGCTTGCCTGTTTGCTTATAAGCTAACATATTAGTTTCAACTAATGACATTATACTCATTAACTGTCTAAATACAGGCTCCTTTATTGCATTAGGAATTCTTGGTGTTACAAATACATCCTCACCTGGAATAAACCCCTCATTTATTAATCCTAATGTTATTTGTGAAGTTTGATGATATGGTGTAAGCTTTCCTTCAAAATCAACCATCACCTCTTCAATTCCTAACCCACCTTTTTCTTGCAAGTTTAAATCCCTTACTGCTTCTTCTGGTTCTTGTTGTATTGTTATATATTTTTGTGAATTATCTGGATGTTGTGTTGCCATACAACTTGGATATCTTCTCATTTATTTGCCCCCAATATTTATTTAATTGTTACTTCTTGTTTTTTCTAATTGTGTTAAAATTATAAAATATCCTCCTAAATTATGCAAGTATTTATTTTCAAAATTGCAAAACTATTATTTTTACTTAAAATGATATGCTTTTCTTAAAAATTTATCTATAGATAAATTTTTAGTTTATTACTAAAAAATAGAAGATAGTAGAACTATTAATCCTACTATCTTCTAAACTAAGCACTTATATCTTATTTTGTGGTAAAAACACCGTTATTCTTGTTCCTATTTGTTTTCTACTTAATACACTAAAGTATCCCTTATGATTATCTATAATCCATTTAGCTATAGATAATCCTAATCCTGTACCTCCATTTTTTCTAACCCTTGCAGTATCTGCTCTAAAGAAACGTTCAAAAATATGTGGTACATCTGCCTCATCCATACCTATACCATTATCTTGAATAGAAAAGAATGGATCTCCATTATTGCTTCTTCCACTTCTAAATACTATAGACTCTCCCTCTACTGTGTATTTAGCTGCATTTTCAACTAATATTCTTGCAGTTTGTTTTAGTAAGCCAATATCACCACTTATCCTTATATCCTCTGACTCAATATATGAATAATTATGTTTTTCATCTATCATTTTAGACTCTTCAAAAACTTCCCTAATCATATCATTTAGTGAAAATTCTTTTATTGTAAGTTGAGTTTTACCATTAATGCCTCTAGCTAAAAATAATAATTGCTCAATTAAGTTCTTCATATTTTCAGATTCACTCTTTATTGCAGTTATAGATTCTTCTAATACACTTTCATCATCTTTTCCCCATCTATCTAGCATGTTTGCATACCCTTGAATTACTGAAATAGGGGTTCTTAGTTCATGAGAGGCATCTGAAACAAATCTTGCTTGTTGCCTATAGGAATCTCTCATTCTATCTAAAAGCTTGTTAATTGCATCTTCTAACCCCTGAAGTTCACTATCTCCAATATGGATTCTTTCATTGGATGCAACAGGACTTATTTTTAATATAGCATCTTCTAAGCTCTGGAACTTTTCTTCATCAAACTCCATATTACTAAGTCTATTAGCTGTTTCTGCTATCTCGTCAATAGGCTTTAAAATATATCTAGTTTTTGCTGTACCAAATATTATTTCTTGTAATAAAAATACACCTTCAACTATTAAAATAGGTATCATTATATTTTTTAAATCTATTAAGAAGTTAGTAAAATCTATAACTAAACTTCTTCCATCACTCCATGTAACTACATAATTTGCTGACTCTATAGGGAAGATGTTAAGTACTCTTTTAGCACTTTGAACAAACTCTCCATAATAACTTACTTCTCTTTCAACACTCCAAAATCCAATTAACACTAAAGCCAGAATTATATCTATAAGAAGAAACTTAGAAAATAGTTTTCTTACAAAAACAGAGTTAATTTTTATTGCAATAGATGTTACATTTTTAGATTTATTTTTCTTACTCATCCTTTATTACATACCCTACACCACGGACAGTAGTAATAATTTTAGTATTGAAAACATCATCTATCTTTGTTCTTAAAAATCTTATATAAACATCTATTACATTAGTCTCTCCAAAATAATCATATCCACATACTTTTTCAATAAGTACTTCCCTGGTTAATACAATATTTTTATTTTCCATTAATATTTGTAGTAATGTAAACTCTCTATTAGTTAATTCTATCTCCGTGTTATTATATACTACCTTATGCTTCTTTTTATCTAATGATAGTAGACCACAGCTTAATACATCTACATCCTTTTTCACTGTAACTACCCTTTTCTTTAAAGCTGTTCTTATTCTTGCAAGTAATTCTTCTATAGCAAAAGGTTTTGTAACATAATCATCTGCTCCTGCATCAAGGCCTGATACCTTATCCATAACTGCATCTCTTGCTGTAAGCATAATAACTGGAATATCTGAAACCTTTCTAATTCTTCTTAATACTTCAAGGCCATTAATCTCTGGAAGCATTACATCTAGAATAACTAGATCTACTTCCCCCTTCTCTGCAATCTCTAGTCCTGTTCTGCCATTATTAGCCTTTATTACTTCATACCCTTCATGTTTAAGTTCTAGTTCTATAAATCTAGCTATTTTTTCTTCATCTTCAACTATTAAAATCTTAACCATCATTAAACCTCTTCTTAATTTTTTCTTTTAATTCCTTTATGCTTTTTGATATCTCATTAGATATCTTATTAACCTTATCTACATTTACTTTTTTAGCTGATACATAAAATTCTAAGTCAAAGAATAAACCTACAATTATTAAGGGTATAGTAATCCAGAAAGTAAATAATAAAAGCAGTATAACTACTGTTAAAGGTATCTTTAAAATTACAGTATTATTTCTAATAATCTCAATTATAATATTGTTACAATCATCTATATATCTACATACAGTTTCAAATATTCCTTGAAAACTTTCCTTGTATTCTTTATTATTTTTACTCTCAACAATACTAGTTACTTCTGATTGTTCCTTATTATAATCCATACTATCATTTGTATAAAACACGCCTACAGAAGGTTTTTCTATTCTTCCTATCTCTTCTAAATATATTATAGAATCTAATATATCCCAATTGTTTTTCTCTAAAACTTCCTTGGCTTCTTCGTAATTAATATTAGCTTTATCCTTTAATTTTTCTACTAAATTGAACTTATCCATAAATAATCCTCCTTATTCATGGCTTATATAAAATTAACTTTACTAAGGCTTATTTATTAAATTATAACATCTATTTTTCTATCTTTATAATAAAAAATAAGAAGATATCATTAAAAAGAATTCATAGCTTAAAAGTACTCAGTAATACCAACCATAAAGAAAAAACCTCTGTTTTTTTAACAGGGGCTTTCAATATATTCATAAGAACTCTTTTAAACATTCCACTAATTCTATTTAAATAATTCGGAACAAATTATCTCCTTAACTGTTAATTATCAATTGTTAACTGCTAATTGTTAATTGCTCTCATATCCTTCTTTAAAATCCTTTTTAATAGTATCTGCTGATTCTGATACTTTTTCAAATATATCATTTACACCCTCATAATTTATGTGAGGACCAACTACAGAATACTTATATCCACAGAATAATCCTACTACTAATAATATAGCACTTGGTATAAATAAAAATATTAATAATAATACTGATATAGTTAAAGATATTCTTATAGGTTTTTCATTTTCTTTTCTTATTTCAAAGTAATTTTCATTTCCCTTTTTTAATACCTTACCTATAAATCTAAATACTCTTCCAACTATTTCACCAATACCACCGCATTTTTCATCATGGCTCTTATGCCCTTTTTTATTTTCTTCCTTTTGACCTTCTGACTGTACCTCAATTATAGTTGTAGTTTCATTATTTTCTACTTTACCTTTTCTCTCTAAATAAATAATTGCATCTAGAAGATCCCAATCACAGTTTTCTAAAGCTTCTATAGCCTCTTCATTACTAACATTAACCTTTCCCATTAAAATTGGAATCATTTCATTTCTTTCCATTATTATTACCTCCACAGCTTTTATTTTTTATATCTCATCTACTATGGTTATATAATACGTCTAGAAAATTAATCTAAAATATAAGAAAGATTAAAATTAGATTAAAATTTATAGTTTTTTCATCCTGCTAAAGGCAATAGTATTAATAATTGCAATATAAAAGCTATATACTGCTACTAATCCACTTAAGATTAAAAATACTACATTAAAATTTTGTTGTATTGCATTTATAATAATAAGAATACTTAATAGAACATAAGCAATTGCCTTCATCATTGTCTTCTCTTTTTCTTTGCTATTAATTGTGCTTTCTAATATTGAAGTCTTATGTTCTCTTTTAAAATCCTTTATTACTTTTAACTTATTTAAAAAGAAAAGCCTAAAGTATAGTTCTACTAAAACTATAGCTCCAATCCCTACTAATAATGTATTTTGCAACGAATTAAAATAATCTCCAAGCAAAATCATTACAATAAATATAACTGAGTATCTATAATAAAATAATCTAAACTTTGATTCAACTTGCTTAGATACAATATAACCATTTTTATTGAATATATTATAATAGACTTTTTCTCCATATCTATTTAAATAAATGTTATTTCCAGATAAATTTGATACATTCTTCTTCACTATAACATCGCCTTTCCTAAACAAAATGTTTGCTGTACTGAATAATCATCATTAAGAATTACTAAGTCACTATCATATCCAACTCCTATTCTTCCCTTACGTTTGTCAATCCCCAAGCATTTTGCTGGATTAGTAGTACAGGAATTAATAGCATAATTAAACGGTACCATAGCTTCTTCTACTAGGATTCTAAGTCCTTCATTCATTCTTAATGTAGATCCTGCTAATCCTTTTGTTTCTACTAAATGAGCACTACCATCATCATAGATCTCAATCTCATTTCCTCCAAAAGTAAATCTAGATCCAGGTTCATACCCCTTTGCCATTAAAGCATCTGTAATCATAATTCCGTAATCTGGTCCCTTTGCATTGAAGAAATTATATAATGCTGCTGTAGTGGAATGATTACCATCGCAGATTATTTCTCCATACATTCCCTTAATCCTTAAAGCTGCTCCCACTAAACCATTTTTTCTATGATTAAATGGAGTCATGCCATTATATACATGTGTTTGTGATCTAGCACCATGAGCAAAAGCAAGTACAGCCTCTTCATATGTAGCCGCTGAATGCCCTACACTAACCACTACCTCATTATTAAATAAATACTCTGTAAGTGAATAATCCTCATCTGTCTCTGTTGCTAAGGTTACATATTTTATTAATCCCCTTGCAGCCTTTTGATAACTCTGGAACTCTTTAATTGTAGGCTTGACTATATATTCTTTTGGTTGAGCTCCTTTATATTCCATATCAAGATAAGGGCCTTCAAAATGAACTCCTAATATCTCTGCTCCTTCATATCCTTCTTCAACTACCTTGGCTACATTAGCTAATGCCTTGGTCAAAACTTCCTTACTTTGAGTTATTGTAGTAGGTAGTATTGATGTAACTCCTTCATTAACTATTCTCTTTGTCCAAGTTCTTAATCCTTGTTCATTGGCATCATTTGTATCGAATCCATATGCTCCATGACAGTGAATATCTATAAATCCTGGCACAATCCTCTTACTTCCATAATCGTAAGCACCTTCTTTTTCATTATAGGTATAAATATTAACTATTTTATTATCATCAATTTCAATTTGAGCTGGAATAAATTGATCAGCAATCCAAACTTTTTTACTTTGTATTAACATGCTATACCCCCTTGTCCACTTTATCTCTAATTATACATAAGTTTATTAAGCTAATATTTGCACTTTTCAACAGACATATTACATCTTTCACCACTTCCATTGAATTTAAAAAACTCTTTATTATAATTAGAATTAATAATCTATAATATAAAGACGGGGGACATTCATATGAATATTTTTAATATTGATGAGGATAAAATGAAAGAATTATCTTCTACATTTACCTTGAAAGAAATATATCAACAACCTACTACATGGCTAAAAACATTAGCGCAAATTAAAGAAAGTAAAAAATCCTTACAAGATTTTATTAATCCAGTTATTAGTTGTGATGACTTTGATGTAATATTTACTGGTGCTGGTACTAGTGAATTTGTAGGGAATTCATTATATGCTTATTTAAACAAAAAACTAAACTATAAAGTTAAATCTTATGGAACAACTGATATAGTTGCTTCTCCAGAATCTTATATATCAAGAAATAAACCAACATTATTAATTAGCTTTGGCCGTTCAGGTAACTCTCCTGAATCTATAGGGGCTGTCGAGGCTGCTAGCGCCGTTTCTAATAACTTATATAATTTATTCATAACTTGTAATAAAAATGGTGCTCTATCTAAAATGGCAGAGGAACTTAATAATTGTTATGCAATAAATCTTACTGACGAAACTCATGATCAATCTTTTGCTATGACATCAAGCTTTACTAATATGTATTTAGCAGCATACTTATGCTTTAACCTTGATAAATTAGATGAAAAATCTACAGTAATTAATAGCATATCTTCAGCAACTCAAGCTTTCTTAGATAAGGGTTTTGAAATCGCATCTAATATAGTTGATGAATTTGCCTTTGATAGAATAGTTTATTTAGGTAGTAATGTTTTAAAGGGAATATCTCAAGAATCTTCTTTAAAAATGCTTGAATTAACAGCTGGTAAAACTGTTGCAGTCTTTGATACACCTTTAGGATTTAGACATGGTCCAAAGTCAATTATTGATGATTCAACATTAACAGTGGTATATGTAAGTGATGATGAATACACTTATAAATATGAATTTGATCTAATAAAAGAAATAAGTAGTCAAAGAAAAAATAATAAGTTAATTGTAATTTCAAATAAGCCTTATTACGAAATGAAGTCTTTGGCAGATTACACATATGCCTATGATATTAACCATAACTTAAATAATGCTGAATTAGGATTGGCTTATATTACTTTTGCTCAAACACTATCAGTATTAAAGTCCTTATCACTAGGCTTAACACCTGATAATCCTTGCCCATCTGGAGAGGTAAACCGTGTTGTTAAGGGTGTTACATTATACCCTTATACATGTAAATAAAATTATTACTTAAGGTATTTAACAATCTATTCTAGGAGATGATGAAAATGATAGGATTAATAATAAGTGGACATGGAAACTTTGCATCTGGATTACGTACATCTATAAAACTAATTGCAGGAGAGCCTTATAATGTAGAATATGTTGATTTTGAAGAAACAGATTCTACAGAAACTCTAAAAGAAAAATATTATGCTTCATTAAAAAATTTAAACAATTGCGATGGTATTTTAGCTCTTAGTGACTTAGCTGGGGGATCACCATTTAAAACACTAGTTGAAGTTAAGACGGAAATAGAAAAACCAATGGAGGTAGTAGGTGGTACAAACCTTCCTATGGCTCTTGAAATCTCTATGACTAAAGATATTATAGATGATGTGCCTTCTTTATCTGAATCAGCAATTGAGGTTGGTAAAAGTGGTGTCGTAAAGTTTGAGTTTAAGGCTCATGAAGATATTGAATGTGAGGATGGTATTTAATATGGTAAATTGGGAAGTAGTTTTATGGACATGTATTACTGTTGCAGTATTAGCTGGAATAGTTGCCCTAATATTAATATTTATATCTGCTAAAAACATTAAAAAAAGAACTTCTGAACTTAAAGATATTCATGTTGAATTAAAATCAGGTATGAAAGTAATGTTCTGTGGCGGTATATATGGTAAGGTTGTATCTGCAGGAAAAGAAACTGTAGAGGTCGAAGTTGCTAAAAATGTAGTAATAACTATATCTAGATATTCAATTCAAAATACTTTATAACAGCTTACTTGCTAAGCAATTTATTAATAACTCCTAAAGAAAAGAGAAGGAACTGCCTTCTAGGCAACTCCTTCTCTATTTTTTATTTTAACTATATTATACATATTTTCTGTTATTTAAATACTGTTTGAGCATACTCACTAGGACTTATTTCATAATGTTGAGTAAATGCCCTAGAGAAGTAATGTATTGAATTAAAACCTAACATAAATGCTATTTCACTAATTGTATACTTGTTCTCTTTAATTAATTCCTTACTTTTAGATAGTTTTAAATCATTTATATATTTTTTAGGTGATGTATTTAAATTATTTTTAAATAGTGTTTGTAAAGATGATCTTGAAATTGCAAATTTACTACAAAGTTCTTCTATAGTAATTGGAGAGCAAATCATCTTATTAATATAAGCAAGTATTGCTTCTAATATCTCATCTTGGAAATGTTGTTGCGCTTCTGTAGGTAGCTTGGCATCATCAACATCTAAATAATCATATTGAAATAATCTAATAATAATCTCATGAAAATTGCTTAAAATTAAGTTTTCTGAGTAAGGTATTTCACTTGATATATTCTTAGCAAATTTCCTTATAATCTTATATAATTCCTTCCTACAATGAAATACTTTATTACATATTAAACTCTCGTCATCACACTTCATATCAAACATAATGGTTAAATATGAACATGATAAATCATTATTCACAGCTTGCGTATGAAACTGATTTTTTCCATAGATAATTAGATCAGATGAATTTAAGGTGTAATTAACACCATCAATTGATGTATCTAGAGTTCCTCTATCAACAAAGGTTAATTCATATAAATTATGTTTTTCTCCTTTAAACTTATAGTTTGGACTCTTTATTGTATAATAATAAGCCATTATTTCAGGTATATTTATAGTAGGCAATATTCGATTATAAACATATGGTGGGTTTAAAAACTCAAGCTTTAGATTATAGCTAGATGGTATTATTAAGTTAAATTTTACTATATCTGTCATTGAGATAATATTGAAATACATATTAGGTTTAATTTCTAAGTTCCTATGAACTGCAAATAGCTTAAAATCACCACTATTTGAATCACTAATTAATATAGACGCCATTCCTTCAACAATCTCTATATATGCTGGTTCTAAGAAATTATATAAGCTGGAAATAACTTTATCACTAGTTACAATTTGTTTTCGTATTAAATCATTCTTATTCATATCTTTTTCTTCATCATAAATAGAACCATACTTTCTAAATTGAGCACTAGTTGTTTTATCATACATACTAAGTCACCTCACTATCAAATCATTAGTCAATAAATACTAAAATATATTATTATTTCTTTATTGAATAATATGTTAACATAAGCAGTTTTATTCAATAATTTAGAAATAACTATGTAAATGTTAACATGGACAGTTTTATTCAGTAATTTAGAAATAACTATATAAATAGTAATTTGATTTAAATCATCAATTCATATCCTAATAATACCATCAAAAAAATATTTTTACAAAAATTTTATCCCTATATTTAATAAAAAAGCAATATACTTATATTTATTGAAAACGTTGTTAAAAACAATAAAATATATACTAAAAAGTGTAAAGATTACGATTCTTTTAATCTATATAATAATATCAAGGACCAAAATAAGGGTTTCCTTACAAAAAAAATAAAGGAGGTGATATTATGCCAAATATTGTACTAACAAGAATAGACAACAGATTGATTCACGGACAAGTTGCCACTCAATGGTGTGGCTCTATTGGAGCAAACTTAATTTTAGTTGCAAATGATGTTGTTGCTGAGGACAAGCTTAGACAAGGTTTAATGGATATGTGTGCTCCATCTTATGCTGCAACTCGTTATTGGACAATAGACAAAACCATAAGTACTATCCATAAAGCTAGTGCTAAACAGCTTATATTTATAGTTTGTGAAAATCCTTCTGATGTATTAAGGCTTGTTGAAGGTGGAGTTCCAATAAAAAAGGTCAACATTGGAAATATGCATATGGCTGAAGGAAAAAGGCAAGTAGCCGGTTCAGTTGCAGTAGATGACAAGGATGTAGCGGCATTCAAAAAGTTAAAGGAATTAGGGGTAGAGCTTGAAATAAGAAGAGTTCCTACTGAAGGTACTGAGAATATTGAAAAGATATTTAAATAATAAGGAGGGAGAATACTAAATGGATTTTAATTTTATACAAATTCTATTGGTTGCAGTATTTGCATTTATAGCAGCTATTGACCAATTTAGTTTCTTAGAGTCATTATATCAACCAATCGTATCCGGAGCTGTTGTTGGTGCAATTCTTGGAGATTTACAAACTGGACTTATTGTAGGTGGTACTTATCAATTAATGACAATTGGAAATATGCCTGTTGGAGGAGCTCAACCTCCAAATGCTGTTATCGGCGGAATAATGGCAGTAGTATTTGCTATTTCTTCTAAATTAGATCCAGCAGCTGCAGTTGGACTAGCAGTTCCATTTGCACTACTTGGACAATATTTTGTTACTTTCTTATTCACAGTTATGTCACCATTAATGTCAAAGGCTGACAAATATGCTGATGAGGCAAATCCAAAGGGTATTGAAATGCTTAACTATGGCGCAATGGGTGCTTTAGGAATATTATTTGCAATTGTAGTTGTTATAGGATTAATAGGTGGTAGTGCTGCTGGTGCTACATTATCAGAGTTATCAGAAAAATATGCTTGGTTCATGAATGGACTTAGTGCTGCTGGTGGAATGATGCGTTATGTTGGATTTGCAATCTTATTACGTATTATGTTATCAAATGACTTATGGGGAATTTACTTTGCAGGTTTCGCACTTGCAACAATTATAGGAAAAATAGAAGGCTTATCAGGCTCAGCATTATTATTAATTGCACTTATTGGAATTGCAGTATGCGTATATGACTTCCAAACTAATGTAAAAATGAAATCTGCTACAGCCAATATAGGAATAGGAGGAGATGACGAAGATGGAATCTAATAATACATTATATAAAGATTTGACTCCTGCCAAGCAACTTGATAAGAAAACCTTAAATAAGATGGTTTGGCGTTCATTATTCTTACAAGCTTCATTTAACTATGAAAGAATGCAAGCTGCTGGATGGCTATATGGTATATTACCTGGATTAGAGAAGATTCATACTGATAAAGAAGATCTTTCTAAGTCTATGAAACACAACTTAGAGTTCTTTAACACTCACCCATTCCTTATTACTTTTGTTATGGGTATAATACTATCATTAGAGCAACAAAAAGCTGATACTAATACTATCCGTGCTGTCCGTGTTGCTGCAATGGGACCTTTAGGTGGTATCGGAGATGCTATTTTCTGGTTCACATTAGTTCCAATTACTGCTGGTATTACAGCTAATATGGCTATTAATGGCTCCTTAGCTGGACCGATATTATTCTTACTAATATTTAATGCTATTCAATTCATAATTAGATATTGGTTAATGCATTGGTCATATAACTTAGGTTCAAAAGCTATTGATGTCTTAACTAAAAATGCTAAAGAATTTACACGTTCAGCTTCTATGCTAGGTGTATTCATAGTTGGAGCTCTTACTTCAAACTATGGAGCAACAAAATTAGCTATCGAAATACCAAATGGAGAAGCTCCAATTAATATCCAAAATATATTAGATGGTGTTCTTCCTCAAATGATTCCACTACTTCTTACATTAATGTTATTCTACTTAATTAAGAAGAGAAAATGGACTCCAGTTGCTTGTATAGGTTTATTACTTGTAATAGGTATCGTTGGTGGATTCTTCGGAGTATTCGCTGTATAATATAACTTAAGAAATTAAAGAGGACATGTTATTCACACTAGCAGTCCTCTTTTCTTTATTTATTATTATTGACCTTCTTAGCATAACTTAATCATAGTACATTAAAATCATAATACAATTTATTGTATTATTTTAATCTGGTGATTTTATTAATTACTAATTTTACTGACTATTCTTCTTTATTCTATATTTATAAATTGGAAACCCTATAATAGTAATAACAATTCCCCCTAAAGATATAATAGGTGATGTAAGTAGCTGATTTATTACAACAAATCCTCCTCCTAATATAGCTACTAAAGGAATTATAGGATATAGTGGAACTCTATATGGCCTATTAAGATTAGGTTTACTTTTCCTAAGCATAATTACCCCTATAAAAGTAAGTACATAAAATACCCATATTGCAAATACAGTTAAATCACTTAGCAAATTAAATTGTCCTGTTAAAGCATATATACTAGCAAGAATTGAAATTAAATATATAGCGTTATAAGGTGAACTCCCCTTATTTACCTTGATAAGCATCCTGCTTCCAGGTAATAATCCATCTTTGCTTAATGCATATGCAACTCTAGGACCAGTTAATAAGTATCCATTTAATGTACCGAATACAGATATTAATATACCGATAGAAATTACCTTCCCTCCAATTGCTCCAAAAATCTTTGTCGCTACAAGAGATGCTGGTGATGTAACCATCGCTAAATCACTTGCTGGTACTACCCATAAATAAGCAATATTAATAGCTAGATAGACTGCCATTACTAATGATAATCCCCCTACTATAGCCCTTGGTAAATCCCTACCTGGATTTTTCATTTCTCCAGCAATAGCTCCAACATTTATCCATCCATCATAAGCAAATAATGTAGATACTAGCACTTGCCCTAAGGTTGTTATAGTATTCACACCACTTCCCACCATGGGATTAAATACTGACGTGCTATTTCCTCTTATAAATCCAAATATAATAATTAATACTAATGGTACTAATTTTCCAACTGTTGCTATAGTTTGAATATATCCTCCAAAGGATGAACCTATAGTGTTTAAGAATGCAGTTAATAATATTATTCCTACTGCTATAGGTAATACAAGTATCATATTATCTGAAGTAGAACCTAAAAGTTCTGAAGCTTGTTGTGCAAATATTACAGCACAAGCCGCAATAGTACCAGGGAAAAATAAAACTGTCTGCATCCAACCAGTTAAGAAACCTAAGCTTTTTCCATATACCTCTTCAATATAAACCATCATACCACCAGTCTTTGGTATAGCTGCAGATACTTCAGTGGCTGTAAGTCCTCCAGCTATAGTTATAAGCCCTCCTAGAATCCAAGCTATAAGCCCCAAACCTGGTGCTCCATTAGTGGCAGTATATATTGCTTGTGGCTTAAAAAATACCCCTGAACCTATAACTACTCCAACAACTGTAGATAAGGCAGCTAAAAATCCAATATTCTTCTTTAGTTCTTTACTCATTTTTTCCTCCCTAACATGTTAATTAATATAGGACTATTATTTACTTATTTTATTTATTCAATTAATAAAAGTAAATAAACTTTAAAATCTTTATTTAACTTTTAAAAAAGCTTATACTTAAGTGAGACTCTAAATCTCTGATTTAGAGAGTTGAACTTCAAATATAAAAATAGATTGAGGAGTTTATATATGAGAAAAAAAGATATACTTGAACTAAAAAAACGTTTGAAGAAAGATTATTGCACTTTTACTAAAATGTGCGGTTGCTACGTTAATGGAGAAAAACATGTTATCTTAAAATTTAGAGAAACATTTTTAAATTTAGATGAAGATGAATACTTTAAGTACTTAGAAATTGCTAAAAAAGTTCTTTCTGGTACTATAGGAAATAATATTTTAGAACTTAACTTTCCATTTAATGATGACCTTATAAATGAAAAGCAAGTTTCTCTTATGCAATTAAAAAATAGTCAACTTAAGGATGACTCTCTATTAGATGATTTTTATCAATCTATTATTGAAAGCTATGATTATACTGGTAACTTTTTAATACTTATTTTTCATGATGCTTATGATGTTATTACAAAGACAAAGGATAACCTAAAGCTAGATGAATCTGAAGAAGTATATGAATATGTATTATGTGCAATTTGCCCTGTTTCACTTTCAGATCCAGGCCTTAGATACTTTGAAGAAGAAAATAAAATAAAAGCACGTATCAGAGATTGGGTAGTGGAAAATCCAACTAATGGCTTTATATTCCCTGCATTTATTAATCGTAGTTCAGATGTTAACTCCATTATGTATTATACAAAGAATGCTAAGGATACTCATCCAGAGTTAATGGAAAATGTTTTAGGCTGCTACTCAAAGCAAACTGCTGCTATTCAAAAGGATACCTTCCAATCAATTATTAAAGATTCCTTCGGTGCTGATGAACAAAAGGCAGATAAAATATTTATGGAAGTACAGGATAATTTAAATAATATTATCGATGAATATAATGCCATATACGATGATCCAGATTCTGATCCTATAACATTAACAAATAAAGATATTCAAAATCTTTTAATAGAAAGTGGAATCCCTGAAGAACTTACTTCTAAGATAGAAAAGTCTTATGTTGCATGCTTTGGTGATGACCTTCCTTTAGCAGAAAACTTAATTGATACAAAGGTACTGAAGGCAAATGAGCAAAGAAAAAGAGAAGAAAGACTTGAAAAGCAAGTTGAGATTTTACAAAATAGACTTGAGCAGGTCAAACAAGAAGTTGCTATAGATAAGGAATCTGCTACTTTATCAGATAATAATGATGACTCGGCTTTAGAAGATTCTGTTGAATCTAATTTAGATGAACATATAGAACCTAATTTAGAAGAATCTAAAGATAATGATCTAGAAGTAACAGTAGAAGTTATTGCTGAAGAAACTCAAGAAAATATCCAGACAGATGATAAAGCTGATTCTGAATATGATGTTATACTTCAAGTAAAACCTGAAAAGATACCTCAAATAAAATCTCAAATGATTGATGGACAAAAATGCATAGTTATTCCTATCGATGAAAATGAACAAACTACAGTAAATGGATTAGATGACTTATTTTAAGTTATATAAATAAAATGGTATTGCCACACAATAGATACTAAATACTAACCAATAAGTAATAAAAAATTAATGAAAAAACAATTATTTTTAGTTTTAATTTTTTAATGGTGCTGTTACACAAACGGCACCTTTTTTTACATTCTAAATCCAATTATTTGATGTAATAATTTGTATTTGGTATAATATTCTAAAAGGTAGGAGGGCGTAATATGATTGAAGGAAACAATTATAACGAAGATATACAAGTATTTAAAAGAATATTTTCTGCAGAAGCAGATAACTTATTATCTAATGAGGATTTAGCTGTTGTTTATATAGGTAGAGAAACTTGTCCATTTTGTCGTAAGTTTGCTAATAAATTAAGTGGATTAACTGATAAAATCAATACAACTATTTATTATGTAGATAGCCAAGATTCTTCAGATAATAATCTTAAAACATTTAGATCAAAATATAATATAGTAACTGTACCAGGCTTTATTGTTAGAAAGAATAATGAAGTTGAAGTTCGTTGCGATTCTTCCACTCCAGAAGATGAAATATTAGAAATGTTAAATAATTAGTACTATATTATTTAACATAATTTCCTTGGAAATATAAAAGGAGCTACTATCCCCCATAAGTACATATGGATTTTAGTAGCTCCTTTTATTATATATTAAGAAATTTTATCATTCATAAACTTGTTTTTTAGTATTACAGCTCTTATAGCTTCGTACTTAATATAGTCTGGTAAACTCTTTTTAATAACTTGAATTTTATCTATTCCATTTTTATTAATAGAACTTAAAATTATATCTTCATTTTCTTTATCATAGTACTTATCTAGGTCTATCTTAATACTATAATCTCCTGTTGCTTTTATATAATCTGTAACATATCCTAAGATAGTTGAAATTGATATTTCCATATCCCCTGATATATACTCTATCTCTTCCCCCATATTAAGTCTATCTAAAGCTATTTCAGAAGATGCCCTAGTTTCTCCATCTATAATAAGCTTTTTCCTCTTCTTTTCTTTCCAAATAGGTTCAATGCCCTTTTCAATAATATAATTATTAACTTCTTCAACTATTTGCTGACCATATCCTTCAATCTTCTTTGGTCCAATTCCGCCTATATCTTTAAGTTTATCTAAGGTATTAGGATATCTTCCACTTATTTCTTTCAATGTATTCTTACTTAAAACCATTGATACAGGTAGGTTAAGCTTTTTAGCTAATTCTTCTCTTATTTTTATAAGTCTTTCTAAAAGCTCATTATCACTATTCACTTCAAAGTAATCATCTTCTATTTCTTCTAATTGTACTTCTTCTATTGCTACTTCCTTCTTAATATTATTAGCAGCTACATACTCTCTAATAATTTCTATAAATCTTTCTCCATATCTCTCATACTTAATCTCACCAACTCCTGATACTTGAAGGATTTCATCCTTATTTATAGGATACTTTATACTCATCTCTCTTAAAGTACCATCACCAAATATCATATATGGAGCCTTCTTTTCTTCTTCAGCTATTTCACGTCTTAAGTATTTTAATTTATCAAATAAGTCATTATTCTCTGCTTTATTACTTTCAATATTAACTTCCTTAAGTAGAACTTCAACTTCTCCCTTTATAACTTTAAAAGATATATTATTTAAAGCCACAGTTGAAAATTCCTCATTAACATCTAAATATCCATGAGCAATTAATATATTTATAAATTCCTTTAATCCATCACTTGAGTACTCTTTCATAATTCCATAAGTACTTATTTCATCAAAACCAAAGTTTAAAAGCTTCTTATTTTTAGATCCTCTAAGAACATCTACTATCATACCTACTCCAAAGCTTCTCTTCATCTTATAAATACAAGACATAACTTTTTGAGCATCTATAGTTTTATCTTTAACCTCACCTTTATTTAAACAATTACTACAATTATCACATTCCCCTTCATAGGAATCTCCAAAGTAATTTAATATATATTTCCTATAACAGCTATTTATATAAACTAAGCTTGTCATTTGTTGAAGCTTCTTATATTGATTATTCTTTCTTATTGGATCTTCAGTACTAACTTCTATTAAGTATTTTTGAGTAATAACATCTGCTGGTGAAAAAAGCATAATACATTCACTTGCTTCACCATCTCTCCCAGCTCTACCTATCTCTTGATAATATCCTTCTACATTTTTAGGCATATTATAATGAAGAACATATCTTATATTAGGTTTATCAATTCCCATTCCAAAGGCATTAGTTGCAACTATTACAGTAACTTCATCATTTATAAACCTTTCTTGATTTTTAATTCTCTCATCATTAGAAAGGCCTGCATGATACTTTCCTACATTAATTTTATTCTTCTTTAATAATTCATATATACTTTCTACTTCTTTCCTTGTTGCTGCATATATTATTCCAGAGTCATTAATATTATTTTTTATATAGTTAACTAAAAACTTCTTTTTCTCTATACCTTTAACAATATTAATCCTTAAATTTTCTCTATCAAATCCTGTTACAAATACCTTAGGCGAATTAAGCTTTAATAAATTTACAATATCACTCCTTACTTCTTCTGATGCAGTTGCAGTAAAAGCTGTAATAATTGGTCTTTCTATAAGTTTATCAATAAAGGTTGCAATACCTTTATAACTTACCCTAAAGTCATGTCCCCACTGAGATACACAGTGAGCCTCATCAATTGCTACTTGTGCTATCTTAATCTTAGTAATTGCTGTAATAAAATCATTTGAAAGAAGTCTTTCAGGCGCAACATAAATTATCTTATATTTATTATTCTCAATCCCATTCATTATTTCATTAAATTCATACATAGATAATGAACTATTTAAAAAGGCAGAATTAATTCCAGTAGAATTTAAGGTATCAACTTGATCTTTCATAAGGGATATAAGTGGTGAAATTACTATTGTTATTCCATCCAAAATTAAGGATGGAATCTGATAACAAATAGACTTCCCCCCTCCAGTTGGCATAATTGCAAGAACATCTCTACCATTTATTATTTCATCTATTATCTCTTCTTGCCCTCTTCTAAAGCTCTTATATCCAAAATATTTTTCTAAAACTTCTAATTTATCAACTGACAATGCTATTCTCCTTATTTATCCTTCTATTTTATTATCTTAATTATAGCACTGTATCTCTAAATATATTCATTAGTATTTTAATTTACTATATTTCTAAATATCGATATCTCTTCTTATTTTAAAAATAAATAAAAATAAACAATTGCTATAATAGTTTATTTACTTTTTTATACACTTTATGTATTATTTGTAATTAATAAAAAACCAATAAAAAAACCGTACCTATTTGTCAGTACGGTTATAACCTAATTATCTTAAACGTTAAATTTAATATCTAATAGGTGAAAATATAACAATATGATAATCACATAATTATATTAAAATCCTTAATAATACTACGAGTATTTCTACTAATTTACTTAATATTAAAATAAAAGATAATCCCCATAACACTCCATATTAGTAGGGATATCATAGATTCCTTTCCTAATCCAGCTGGAGACATTGGAAGTAGTAATAATAATATAAATAAAATACTTATCATCACTCCTAATATTGAAAATACCTTACCAGATTTCTTTTCAGTCTTTCTATATGCAATATATGAAACATAAAGATATGCTACAGCTGCTCCAAGAGATGACATATCTACAATCCATATTATAACTTCCCTACCGAACCATGGAGCTATTAAACTTATAGATGTTAAAAATAGTATTGCATTTTTGTATACTCCACTTCTATTTACCTTCCCCATTTTATCTGGTAGCATCTTATATCTAGCTACAGATCCTAGTAGCTTTGAGCTACAAATCATAAATCCATTAATTCCACTCCATACCGCACCACATAATGCCATTATAAGCATAAAGAATGCTACTTTTCCTAGTGTTCCTAGCACAGCACTACCAGTTGCCCACTCAAGGAGTACTGCTTGTTCAGGTGTATAAGCTAAAGCTGTTATTATATTTAATATATTGTATATCAATGTTCCTATAATAAGCCCAGTTACAGCAACTATTGATGCCTTTTTAGCTGAAAATTTATATTCATTACTTAATTGAGGAATAGCATCAAATCCAATAAAAGCAAAGGGCGTTATAGCAAATACCATAGCTATTGCCTTTATATCAAATGAGTATTCTTTAATATAAGTTTGAACGAAGGCTTCCCTTTCTCCCTTAAATATCATTCCTATAAAGACTAAAAACACCATTGATATTAGTATTACTATTATAATATTCTGTATCCTAGTAGATTCTTTTAATCCTCTTATATTAAAATAAGCAAAAATCAGAATAATAATGCTAGCTGCAAGTATTTCACCTATATACACATTATATCCTGCAACATTATATAGATATCCAAACTCTAAAACTCCACCCACTAACTTCTTTATAACTAATGGAAAAGCAGTAGCATTTAGAGGAATCATTGTAAAATAAGCTAAGGTAAGGAACCACCCAACAATAAACCCATGCTTTTTCCCTAAATTATTATATGTAAAGGCAAATTCTCCTCCCTCTTCATTTTGATTGGACATCATAACTTCATAGTTTCTTTCAATTACAATAATACATAATGCTCCTAGTATAAGTCCTATAGCTGTATTTATTACTCCAGCTTCCTTTAAAAATTTAGTTCCTGGTAGCATAAATGATCCCCAACCAATAATACCACCTACAACAATAGAAAATACATCTAGCCTATTAAGATATTTCTTCATATTTTTTCCTTTCTACTTTTCTTTAGCAACAAAACCTATGTAGAATTAACTACATAGGCTTGTAAAATATTTCTTCTATTATATTATCATGTTATTGCTATCTATGCAGGTATATTAAATTTCTTAACTAATTTAACTCCTAGTAAACCACCAACAACAAGTGTTACTAAAAATACCCATCCTGATAATGAAAGGTTAGCTATTCCTGAGAATAAAGCACCAACGTTACATCCACCTGCAAGTTTTGCTCCATATCCCATTAATATACCACCTAAGCCATAGAATGCAACATCCTTAGCTTTAAAGTTTACAGTTAGCTTCCATCTTCCAGCTAGTAACATACAGATAGCAGCCCCTAAAATAATACCTATATTTCTTACTGAAACTGGATCATTTAATATTCCTTTAGTAACTACTTCAGCACTTCCTTTAAATGCTTCTATTGCTCCAAAGTCAATTCCTAACTTACTAAATAACCATACTCCCCAGTGAGTATATGGGCCTGATGCACCCCAGCTTGAATTAGTTGTATTAATTATAAATATAAATAATATTGCTATTAATGCAGCTCCTGTAAAGAAAGACCATCTTTCAACAAAAAGCTTATGATAAGTTTTATTACTTAAAACCTTATATTCTTTTTCTTCTTCAATTGCCTTTTCCCATTCAGCATACTCTTCTAGCTTTTGAGTTCCAGCTTTCTTTCTCTTGTTTTCATATATCTTAACGATAAAATATAGTCCTAAAAGTAGTAATAATGATACTAATACTGCACCAACATATCCAAAAGTATCTGGTAAATAAACAGTTAATGAATTCTCATATAAGAATGTTTTCTTTAATGAAGGTAAATTCCAAGTACCAAGCATTCCTCCTATACAGAAGAAGAAAAGAACTATTAAACCTCTTACTGAACCTTCACCAGTATCTGATAATGTACCTGAAGCACATCCTCCACCTAGTACCATACCGATACCAAATAATATTCCACCAATTATAAATCCTAATGAAATTGCAGATACGCTGCCTGTACCAGGAATAGTAGCAACATCCTTAGCAGCTCTAAAAGCAGCTTCAGCTCCACTTTGTGCTCCTGCATAATGAATTCCAGCTACACCAATTACAGTTATAGCAAATAAGAATAATAATGCTTTGCTTAGCTTCCCATCACCAGTCATAGCTATCTTTCTAACTCCACCAGCAAATCCGAATCTAGATCTTTGTAGTACATAACCTAACATTAACCCTGTAATTAGAAATAATGCTAACTTACTTTTATCCGCATAACTAGTCATAATAAATGCAGTAATTGCAGCAATAATTCCAAATCCTATAAATACTTGTCCTTTTTTCATGATATCCTCCTATGTTAATTAATTATTTATTTAAAGTTTTTAAATCCCTACTTTTATTCAGAGGCTGCTTTACAAATAGCCTCATTAAAAATTAAAACTTGTCCCAAAGTACCTTTTATTAATCAAAGTTGTAATCTGTAACTATCTTTTCTCTTCCGCTTATCATATCGCTATAGTATTCATAGAAACTAATTCCCATAAATCCACCTGAAACATTATATATATTATCAAAACCTAAATGTCCTAGAGTTAGTGCTGCATTATAACTTCTTTGTGCACTTCTACAATGTAAATATACTGGTACATTCTTAGGTATTTCATTAACTCTATCTCTTAATTGACTTAATGGAACATTCTTTGCTCCTTTGATATGACTTAATTCATACTCATCTTCTTCTCTTACATCTATGATATAAGCTCCACTTTCTACTAAGTCCCTTACTTGATGTAAATAAACTTGTTTAAATGTTCCTTGCAGAAGATTAGTTGCCACTAATGCTGCATGATTAACAACATCCTTTGCAGTTCCAAATGGTGGTGCATAACAAAGTTCTAAATCTGCTAAATCATAAACTGTTCCATTAAACTTAATTAATGTAGCAATTACATCAACTCTCTTATCTGCATTTCCTCTACCTATTGCTTGTGCTCCTAATACTCTTCCTGTTGGTACTTCAAATATTAATTTAAAATGCAGTGGCTCACTTCCTGGCATTAATCCTACTTTATCTTGAGGTATTACTCTAACAACCTCATAATTAATATTTAAGTTAAGAGCTTTAATTTGACCCTCTGTTAAACCAGTAGATGCTCCATTATAATCAAATACTTGGATACATGATGAACCAATAAATCCAGTATTTCTAACAGGTAATCCGTTAATATGATCTGCTACTGCTCTTGCTTGCTTTTGAGCTGGTCCTGCAAGTGGAAGCTTAGTTATGCTATTTGTTAATGCATGATGAACCTCTATAGCATCTCCTACTGCATATATATCGTTATCATTAGTCATATAATTAGTGTTTACTTTTATAGCACCTGTTTGTCCTATTTCCAATCCAGCTTCTCTAGCTAAATCAGTTTCTGGGATAACTCCAATTGCCATAACTACTGCATCTGATATAATCTTTTTTCCTGATTCTAAAACTACTGTATCTTTTTCAAATGAACTTACCTTATCTCCAACTATAAGATTAACTCCATTGTCATACATAGCTTTATGTAATACTTGTACCATATCATAGTCAAATGGTTTCATTATTTGATCCATTGCTTCTACTAAAGAAACATTATATCCTGCCTCTTTTAAGTTTTCTGCAACCTCAACTCCTATAAATCCACCACCAATTACCGTAATGTTCTTACTTCTACTTTCTTTAATAAATACATTAAGCTTAGCTATATCTACTACATTTCTTACTGTAAATAAATTCACCTCATCAATTCCCTTAATAGGTGGAACTATTGCTTTAGCTCCTGGTGAAAGTACTAGCTTATCATAACTCTCAACATACTCTTTTCCGTTAACTACATTTCTTATTGTGACTTCTTTCTTTTCTCTATCAATTCTAACTACTTCACTAAATACTCTTGCATCAATTTTATATTGACTAAAGAACTTTTCTGGTTTCATTAAAACTAAATCTTCATGATCTTCAACTTTTCCACTTAGATGATATGGTAAACAACAATTTGAAAATGAAACGTGTGGTCCTCTTTCAAACATTATTATTTCAGCACTTTCATCTAATCTTCTTAATCTAGCTGCAGTTGATGCTCCCCCAGCAACCCCTCCGACAATAACTACTTTTTTACTCATACCATTACTCTCCTATCTATATAAAACAATTACTTTGACTGACCAGTATAGATTGTTAAATTTTTATCCTTCTTTAGGATAACATATAATAACTCATTAGGTGTAATAAGTATTCCTTATCTACAATAAGCAAATGTTATATACACTTAAAAAGTATATTTTATACATCTCCAACGTAAGTTTTATATATCTTCAAAATTTGACATATATTATATGGTTAATATAGAATATAAGAACTATGAAATTTAGGGGAAGTGAACAAATGAATCTAACTTACTTACGTTCTTTTTATATAACAGTAAAGTGTAATAGTATCTCTAAAGCTGCTAAGCAGCTACATTTAACTCAACCTGGCCTTAGTATGCAATTACAGAGCTTAGAAAATGATATTGGTGAAAACCTTTTAAATAGAAGTAATAAAGGAGTTGCCTTAACTGAGGAAGGTAAGGTAGTCTTTGAATATGCTGAAAGTATGCTTTCATTACAGGACAACCTTGAGCGTAATTTAAAGAATCTAAGAAATAAAAAGTCTAAACTATTTATTTCTTCATGTAAAAGCATTGGTGAACATATATTGCCTTGTAGCATTTATACCTTTAAGGAAATCCATTTCAATATAGATATATCAATGGAAATAGATAACTCATATAATGTTATAAAAAACCTGACAAACCACGCTACTAATATTGCTATTATTCAAGATATGGATGTTCCTGATAATGTTAGTACAACTCCTATAATGCCTGATAAACTAATCTTAGTTGGAGGTAGAAATATTACTAAGAGTTCTATTTCTATAAAGGAATTAACTGAATTGCCTTTAGTTTTAAGAGAAGAAGGCTCAGGAATTCTTGCTTTACTAGAAAAAGCTCTTCAAAACAAATTAATTTCATTAGATAACTTAAATATATTAATTTCCTTAAACTCTCTTGAATCTATAAAATCATCAGTGGCTTCTGGTAGAGGGTACTCCTTCCTTCCAGAATCAGTAGTTACCCACGAACTTAGGACAGGTGCCTTAAGACAAATTACTATTGAAGGCCTAGAAATTCCATATAATTACTACATAGCCTTTAGAAAAAACTATAATTTTACAGATCATGAAGAAAAGTTTGTTCAATTTTTAACATCAAATAAGAGATGTTTTTGTTATTAGATATAATTAAAAGGGCTGTTTATAAAACAGCCCCTTTATTTTTTATTACTAATTATTTACTTTATATTGTGCAACAGAATCTTTTTATTATTTCTACTTTATTTTTCTAATTAAGAATATACCTGCTAAGCTAAGGAAAGCTGCTAACACTGGGAATATAACATTTGTTTCATCAGAAGTTTGTGGCACTGTTATCTTATCTTCATTATTATTAGTAGTGTTATCATTCTCCTCTATAGGCCCTTCTTCAGACTTATCAGCTTTATTCTTAAATGCTTCTTCCCATTCTTTTATCTCTGAATCTGTTATTGAAACTTCTCCATTATCCTTAACTACTAACCTTCTAGTAGCTTCTGATTTTATATATCCATTTGGTGCTGATTTTTCACGTACTATATATTCTCCAGGAAGTATATTTTCAAATCTTACAACTCCATTTTTATCAGAAATAGATGTTGCTATAACTTCTGTTCCCTTAAGAAGTTCAAAGGTTGCATTGCTTAAAACAGAGTTATTATCACCATATTTAATAAACTGAATAGAATTTTCTACTTTATTTATAAATAGTGTTTCTGCTTCAGTCTTAGCTTCACCAACAAGGGAGCTTACTCCATTCTCATCAATTACAACAGTGAAAGCCTTGTCTGAAGCTTTGAAATACTTACTATGAGAACTTACTTCTCTAATTTCATACTCTCCTGGTTTTACATTTAAGAATGTTACTAAACCATTTACATCTGAGAATACTGTTACTCCATATCTCTCACCATTAATTAGTAATTCAAATTCTGCACCAGCAAGAATACCCTTCTTATCATTAATATACTTAGTAAAGCTAATTCTACCTAAAATCATTTTATTTATATAAAGTGATTCTAAATCTTCATCTGTCTTTACTACACCACTTTCCTTGAAAGTAACTGTTCCATCACTATTTACTGTTACTTCTACTTCCACCTTAGAAACTTCATATCCCTTTGGCGCGGATGTTTCTTTCAATGTGTAAGTTCCTTCTTTTATACCACTGAAAGATACTAATCCTGTATCTGTAGAAATTGCTGTATATTTAACTTCTTCATCTTGATATAGGGCAAATTCTGCTCCATTAACTGGATTTCTATAGTTGTCATTCTTATTAAATTGGAATGAACCAGTCTTTTCAATGATCTTCTCATTCTCTATTATCTCAAGTTTACTTTCATCAATAAATGTACCTTCCTTTGTAACATTTACTGTCCATGGCCCTGCTTCTTTGTAGCCAGTTGGAGTTGTTTCTATTAATGTGTAGGTTCCTAATTCAATATTTTCAAAACTTACAACTCCATTTTCATTAGATACAGCCGTTGCAACTTCTTTATTATCTTGCATTAACTTAAATTCTACGCCTGGAATTCCTGTATCAGTTCCAGATACTACTTTACTGAAACTAAATTCAGTTTTGCTAATATTATTAACAAAGATTCCATTTAGATCAGTTAAAGCTTCTTCCTCACCATCTAAATTGAAGGTAACTATTCCATCTTTATCTACTGTTACTATTATTTCATCAGTAGATATTTCATACCCATCAGGTGCCTTTGTTTCCTTCAATATATAATTTCCTTCTTTTATACCACTGAAAGATACTACTCCAGTACCTGTAGAAGTTGCTGTATATTTAACTTCTTCATCTTGATATAGTGAGAATTCAGCTCCACTAACTACGTTTCCGTGGTTATCCTTTTTATTAAATTGGAATGATCCTGTTTCTTCAATAGGCTCATTCCCAAAGTTCCCCATAAAGCGTCCAACCCAGTGTATTTCTGAATTAGTACTTCCATTACTCGCATCTAATCCATTAGCTATAATAGTACCATCAATAGCACAATATCCACTTGTAAAAGCTATATTAGCACTTGGAGCAAGTAAGGAGCCTCGTACTATAGTATTTTTTACCTCAATATCAATATCATTACCTTTTATAGATGGATCAAAAGTCCAAATTATACGATTAGCAAGATTATCAGTATTCTCACTATGTAATATTTTTCCATTTAGAAACATATCCTTATAGTCAACAATATTCCCTTTAACCTTAATTATAATTGTACTATTTTTTGCATCGTCATTTATATAGTTAAAATTAATATTCTTTCTTCCTGAAGAAAAATCAACTTCAAAAACATTAAGTCCATTAACCAAATCAAATGTAATTGTCTTATCATCATATTTTGTTTTTGATGTTATCTCCTTATTCCATAAATCATTGTTTAATTTTATAAGGTCAGATCTTGCATCTTTTAAGAAGCTATCTATTTGTTCTTGATTTTTATAAATTACTCCTTCTTTATCCTTAACATCTAGTTTGCTAATATCTACATTTGTACCAACAACTACATCACCATTACTAATTAATATTTTAGAGTCACCATTTATACTTTCTTGTGCTATAAGACCTACATTAAATTGTGGAATTTCAATATCATCAAATTGATTAATTCCACCTATTAAGCCCTTATCGAATGTACTAATTTTAACATTGGTAATCTTCTTAGCTACAACCGGTCCTCCTGTTTCATTAAAATCCTTAAACTCATTAAAGAATAAAGCACTAAAGTCATCTGCCCCACCTAGTGGGTTTTTGCCTGATACTGGAGTCCATGTTAAGTTATTTGCACTAATTCTTTGAACACCATCTTTTATTGATCCATCTACGACTTTAATAGAATAAGTTTTAGCACTTGTTTCACCCACTAATTTAATAGATGCTGTTGTTTCACCTATTTTAAGTCCCTTAGCCATGACCTTCCACTTACCATCCTTATTATCTATTGCAAAGACAAGTTCAGCTATATCTGGATCAGCTACACTCATATTTTCTCCAGGATCATTTGCTGCTTCAACAATTCCAACCATCTTTCCTATACCAACTTCATAAACTACATTTTCTTCAGCATATGTTATATTAGTCATATTTATCAGCATCATCAAAGCTGATAAAATAAATGCCGTTACTCTTTTCACTTTTCTCAATTTCATCACTTTCCTCCTTTAATTACTTTTATTTATATTCATTATTGCTCATTTCTTCTGCATATTTTAATTATACATTATGTGGTAATATAGGCAAATATATATATTGTTGTATATTAAAAGTAAATGTTATCAGAAAGTGATTTTTATATTAAATCAGAAGTTTTATTGTTAAATTATGTAACTGATTTTAATATTAATCATTTTCAAATATTGTTTTGTTAAATAAGATATAAAATAAATAAAAAATTGTTAATAATTTATATTTTTAGAATTAAAGTACTTTCCTCATAAAAAAAGTAGTAGCCCTATCTTAATAGAGCTACTATCTCGTATATAATAAGTTATATTTTGAAATATTAGATAATATACTTTTATCCTCTTGCCAATTTTGAACGAATATTAGTTGAAAAAAATTCTATTATTAATACTAAAATAATTAATCCAGTTAATATTGCACCTACTTCATTCCACCTATAAGAGTTCATTGCAAAAATAAGAGGCGCTCCTATTCCACCAGCTCCAACTATTCCTAACACTGTAGCATCTCTTAAATTCATATCAAAACGATATATTATTGTAGATGTAAAATCAGGAAAAAGCTGAGGAAGGATTCCATAGCGTATCTTTTGGAAGGTTGTGCAACCACAAGCATCTAAAGATTCTAATATTTTTATATCAAGATCTTCAATGGCTTCAATATACATCTTAGATATCATACCAATTGAGCATAAAGACATTGTTAATAACCCTGCAAAAGCTCCTCCCCCTGTTACCCTTATAAACATTAGCCCATAAACAAAGGCAGGCACTGTACGAATTGCCATAATAATAAAACGTCCAATTAAAGCTATCCCCTTCGGAACAACATTAGTAGCTGATATAAATGAAAGTGGAATTGCTAATACTGCTCCAACTACAGTCCCTAAAAAAGCTATACAAACTGTTTCTAAAAGTAGATACGCTACACCAGAAGTGGTAAAATTAAATAATAAATTCGTATCTGGATGGAATATTCCTGATAATATATTGCTGGCAATTTTGAACCCATTATTAGTTAGTTCATTTATATTAATTGTAGTTCCAGACCATGCTAATAAAATAGCTATTATAATTGCAACTACTAACTTCCATAACCAATAGTTAGGTTGATTTTCATATTGATTTCTAACTGCTTCTTTCATTTCATCCCTCCTATGTAAGCTTCACTCTTAAATAGTGGCTAATCCATTCAATTATTACTACTGTTACAAAAAGTGCAACTAAAATCATCCCAACACTGCTATACTCTCTCCATCCTATCTTTTCATTTAATATTACTCCAAGGCCTCCTGCTCCGACATATCCAAGAATTGATGCATATCTAACATTTCCTTCAAAGCAAAAGAGAGATACTGATAAAAATGATGGTAAAACTTGAGGAATTATTGATGTTACAAAAGCTGATGCCTTACTTGCTCCTATTGCCTCTGCTGCTTCATAAGATCCCATGTCCACAGTTTCTATAAGTTCATATAATTGCTTGCCTACATATGCAAAAGTAAATAATCCTATAGCAATAGTACCTGCCATAGTCCCAAGTCCAAACATATAAGTAGCTATCAATGCTATAACTAATGTAGGAAGAGTACGTATTATACTTAAAAACAACCTCGCTATTGATAATACAATCTTGTTTTTCACAATATTATTTGAGGCTATAATAGCAAATGGAATTACTGTAACTGCTCCAATAAATGATCCTAACACAGACATTTTAATTGTATCGAATAATGGCTTCCATACGCTTGGCATATACTCAATGTTAGGTGGAACCATATCCCTTAAAATTACAAAAAATTCATTTCCTCTCTCAATTAATATTAATAAATCAAATCCTGTTACCTTTATAGAAATAATCATTGAAATTATAAGTATAATTAAAATAATTGGAGTTTTTGATGGCTTTATATCAATAATCTTACCATTATTCAATTTAACTTTTTGGGGTTTTATAAGCTTGTCATATATCTTCATAATGACACCGTTGACTTTCTATCTAAATCCTTTTTATAAATTCTATCAAGTATTTCATTATTAACATTCTCAGCTTTGCCATCATAAACTATTTTTCCATCTTGAATACCAATAATTCTATCTGCATATTCTAATGCTAACTCAACATGATGTATATTTATTAAAATTGATATATTCATTTCCTTATTAATTCTCTTAAAGTCATCCATAACTTGTTTAGCTGTTACAGGATCTAAAGAAGATACTGGTTCATCTGCAAGTATAATCTCTGGATTTTGCACTAAAGTACGTGCCAGAGCAACACGTTGTTGTTGACCTCCAGATAATTGATCAGATCTTAAAAATGCTTTTTCTACAATTCCCATTTTATCTAATGCTTCTAATGCTTCTATCTTATCCTTTTTTGAAAACAATCCAAAGAGTACCTTAATAAAGGGCATATCTGGTACTTTTGCTGTTAATACATTTCTAATTACAGTAGCTCTAGTTACTAAATTAAAGGATTGAAATATCATTCCAATTTTTCTTCTAAACTTTCTTAACTCTTTACCTTTCAATTGACTAACATCTATTTTATCTACCATAACTTTTCCTGATGAAATATCTATTATTTTATTAATTGTACGAATAAGAGTAGATTTACCAGCTCCTGATAGGCCGATTATAGCTACGAACTCCCCCTTATCGATAGTTAATGTAACATCATCCAGTCCCTTTACGCCATTTGAATATACCTTAGAAACATGTTCAAACTTTATCATACTGTCACCTTAGCTTTCTTAATATTCATATTACAAAGTAAAAAATGGCAGGACTACTCCTGCCATAGACCTATTATCTTATTGCTTGTTTAACTTCTTAATTAACTCCTGCGCTTGACGTTCATTATCATAGTCTGAAGATTTTGCAGGTTTATATCCCTTATGACTATAAATAGCTATAACCTCTTTGCCCTCTTCTGTGTTTCCTATATTAATAAATGCATTGGATAAAGCTTTCTTAAGACCATCAGTCATAATTTTAGATGTCTTACTTACGCTAACTGTATCATTATAAATTGCTGGGGTTACCCCTATTACATTAGTTTCTTCCCAAACAGAACTGCTTCTTCCATATTCACTTGTCCATTTATCTACATAATCATTTCTAACATCTGCATATCCAACAATTAAATCTACTTGTTCTGATGCAAGTCTAGCCATAGCACTTCCATAAGAATCTGATTGTACTGTATGTTGAAGATCTGTAATGCTCTTATTAAAATTCTCTTGAAGCCATAATGATGGATAGATATATCCCGCTGGAGATGATGAACTCATTACACTAAGATTTGCACTGTTTAAATCATCCCAAGTTAATTTTTCTCCTGAATTTACTTTTTCAGCTAACTCTTTTCCCTTTTCAGATGGACCAGCAATCATTAATGCTCTATATGATACAGCTTGTTCAGTGGTCTTTTCTGTTTCTTTTCCATCATTCCAATCCTTTGCATTATCAGAATCCTTCTTTAATCCATCCCTTGTAGCAGTTAATAATACTTCTGCTCCATCGTCATATAATACATAAGTTCCTCCTGGAATTAATCCTACATCTGCAGTTCCTGCTGATAAAGCTTCTCCAACAGCTTCATAGTTCGTTCCAACAGTAATTTCAACTTCCTTTACGTTATAACCTTCATTTCCTAACTCCGTTGTCAACATCTCCTTTAAAGGTTCTGTTGCAGTTATAATTTCTTGTGGTTCTCTTGATGGAACAAAATATACTCTTAATTTATCTATGTTCTTATCTTCATTGAATTCTTGCGCAGTACTTCCTGAATCATTAGAAACTTGTTTATTACACCCTACTATAGCTGTCATTCCTACCATTAGCATCATCGCTAAACATAACATCTTTTTCTTCATAAAATTCTCTCCTTCTTTTATTTTTACAAATTAAATGATTAAATTTATCGTAAGTAATTGAAAATATTAAATTATATTTTAATTAAGAATTTCTATAAATCATTTAAATCTATTAAAATTATATCCGAATAATTTTGTTAGTTATATCCTATTAATGTAAAATTGTTGTAAATAAAATTTTACATTATTCTTCTAATAACTAGTTAGGTCTAATTAATTCTACTTTTTTAATTTTTATTCTAGAACTACATTACTAACTATATTTAATCGTATTCAAAAGTGATAAAAAATACTTCATCCAAAGATAATTTGCGCCTTTATTATTTAATTTAAAGAAAACGTCAAAAAAGGTTGTAGTTTAAACTACAACCTTCAACAATCTAAAATTATCTTCTATTTTGTTCTTTTCTAGCTCTTCTACAAGATACACCTCTTGTTGTCTCGTTATAAACCTTTCTTATTAGCATTTTTGCTTCCTTTTGTAGTAATTAAATATTATATTCCAACACTTTTTTATTTTTTAATATCTGAAAATTTATCTTTACTATTTTCTGTAATAAAGTTTTTAAATAAGTTTGCTGAAGGCGTTAAGTATCTATTTTTTAAAGTTGCAAGATATATAAACCTTTCATGTGTTGGTTTTATTATTGGTAGAATCTTTATATTATAATTCTTCAAAGATGATATCCTTGGAACAACTGCAATCCCATAATTTATTTCTACTAATCCTGCTACTGCATTATCCTCTTCAACTTCACATATTATATTAGGCTTTAAGTCTATTTTTTCAAATAATTTATTTATTAATGGTCTTATTCCACTTTTCTCACTAAAACCTATAAATGGATAATTATCTAAATCTATTAAATCAATACTTTCCTTTTTAGCTAGGGGATGCTCATTAGATACAATCACAACTAATTCCTCATTCTCTATTGGTATGAAATCTACTTCATCTTCATTTTCAACATATGAACAAAGTACCATATCATATTTTTCATTTTTTAGTTCTTCTATAAGAACCTTTGTCGTCCCTTGACCAAATACAAATTTTATATCTTTATTTTCTTCCACTGTTACAAATTTTTTAATTAACATTGGTACGAAAGTTGGACCAAGTGTATATATGTATCCTAATTCAATAGTTCCAGATGAAATATTAGTTAATTCTCTTAGCTTTCTTTCGCCTTTTTCTAGCTCGCTTAATGCTCTATCTACATATTCAAAATATATCTTTCCATATTTAGTTAACTTTATATTTCTTCCTTGCTTTTCAAATAAATATGTTCCTAAATCCTTTTCTAATGATGACATAGCATGACTTAAGCTTGGTTGAGTTATTGATAATTTATCAGCTGCTTGAGTATAATGTTCAAGCTTTGCTAAGACTCTAAAATAATTTAAGTGATTTAAATTCATAAGATTTTCCCTTTCCTATTAAGTTTCTTAATAACAAAAATTTTTAAATCCAAAATTTTATATGCCATATATAAACTTAGATATTAAAATAACATTCTTTTGTATATAATTTATCTCAATTATATTAAAGCAAACCTACAATAATATTCTAAGTATAACATATTTATAGATTATTTCTATAAATAAATGCAATAATATGTATTAGATTTATTGAAAATAATATATTAAAATTTATATTGTAAATTAAATAACAATCTTGTAATTAATAACGTTAAAATTTTATCAAAGGAGTATTAAAAATGCAAAATACACTTACCAAAAATAAGTACATGCCTACTGCATTATCCATGTATATTAACTACTTTCTACATGGTATGGGCTGTATAATATTAGCACAAAATATTGACTTTTTAATTGAACAACTAAATACTAACAAAGCTGGTGTAGCCTATGTTATCTCAGCCCTTGGATTAGGTAGACTGATTGTTTTATTTGTATCAGGTGTCTTATCTGATAAATATGGTAGAAAACCATTTATTCTTTTAGGAATGATAACTTATGTAATATTTATGGGCGGTATCTTAATAAGTACTAATGTAACAATGGCATTCTTCTTTGCACTACTTGCTGGTATGGCTAATTCATTTATGGATGCTGGTACTTATCCTGCATTAACCGAATGTTTCCCTAATGCATCAGGAAGTGCAAACGTTGCTATTAAAGCCTTTATATCTGCTGGTCAATTCTTATTACCATGGATAATAAGCTTTTTAATTAGCAATAATCTTTACTATGGATGGTCATTCATACTATGTATAATTATATTTGTAATAAATGGATTATTTATATTGAAGCTTCCTTTTCCAGCTTTCAAAACTGATGACAGTAAAAAAGATTCTGTTTCAGAAGAAAAAGTTGAAAATAAAGTTAAAGCTAACTTCTGGATCGAAGGTATATGTTTAATATTAATCGGATTTACTGCTACTGCAACATTCCAAATAATCGCAAACTGGTTACCATCATTTGCAAGAGAAGTTGCTGGTGTTGAACAAACAATATCACTTAAACTTATAAGTATTTACAGTACTGGATCAATAGTATCTGTATTCGTTACTTCAATATTAGTTGCGAAATGGATTAAACAAGTTAGATTTACATTTGTTTACCCACTAATTTCTTTAATAATGTTAATAGTTCTTTGGATATTCCCAAGTACTTTAACTTGTGTAGTTGCTGCATTCGTAATAGGATTCTCTGCTGCAGGTGGAGTTTTACAATTAGCTTTAACATCAATGTCAGAGTTATTCCCAACAAGCAAGGGTAAAATTACTGGTATAGTATTTACAGCTTCAAGTATATCTTCTACTGTTGTTCCAGGTATCACAGGTATATTAGCAGATATAAACTTAAGCCACGTAATACTATTTGATATAGGTGTAACTGCTTTAGGAGTTATACTAGCTCTTATCGTTAACATAAGATACAATGTAGTTAAGAAAAATGAATTAAAGGCTTCTTAGAATAATGAAATAAAAGGCTATGCGTTAATGTGCATAGCCTTTTATTTTACTTATAGATTTTTAGAGTTTTAAATAGATATAAATTCTTTAATTGATGTTATAATTATAACTATAGCTTTCGGATTACCTTTAAATAAAACTAAAGAAGCCTTTATGCTTCAAGATAAACCAAGTAAACTTTCATAATTAGTTATTTAAGTGAATATATCATAATCATTATTTTAAGTAACTTTATAACATCTTTTTCAGTTTTATAATAAAAACGGACTGCTACACAACCTTAGTTGTGTAGCAGCCAAATGCTATTCTAGATGGGAAAGTAATTGTAGTGTCACACAACTTTCATTATGTAACATCCCCTATATATATATTAAATATAAATATTTTTAATATATCATTCTAATTAGTCATACTAGTTGTATATAAATAAATACTTCTATTGACATTTAAATTATAGAGCACCAATTCTCTTAAGTGTATCAGTAATATGTCTTCCTTCTTCAACACCTTCAATTATTCTTCTAGCTCTAACACTATCTCCAATATTAACAACTTCAACGTTCTTAGCTTGGAACTTCTCTTGTAATTCAGTCATTAATGGTGAGTATCCTCTCATTCCTAAGCATACAAATCCATAATCAAATTCTATTTCTTCATCTACGCCATCTTTATTAACTATGAAGCTGCTATCTTTAATTTCTAATAATGAAGTTTCAACTCTTACATCTACTTCTTTCTTCTTAAGCATAGTCATGAAGTCAAGTTTAGTTATTATGTCCATTCCATTTCCTACAGCTGGCATTCTTTCAACTATAGTAACGTCAGCACCTTTATGAGCGAAGTATTCAACTACATCTAGTCCAACAGCGCCTCCACCAATAACGCCTATTTTCTTTCCTTCTAAGTCCATTGCATTAAATTCTTTAATATTATTTATTAATCCAAATATTGATAATACTTTTGAATTTTCTTTATCAACTCTATCATGTAATCCAGTTATTGGAGGTAATAATGGAGTTGAACCTGTCGCATTCACTATTACATCTGGTTTTAAGTTTTCTATTGCTTCAATAGTTGCAGTTGTATTTGTAAATATATAAAGATTTCTTAATTTCTTAGCCCTATTAATTAAATAATCTGGGAAGTCATTAATTCTATCTTTAGCTGGTAATTTAGCTATTTCTCTAGCTAATCCACCTAAGTAAGGTTTAGCTTCAAATAAGAATGTAGTACATCCAACTTCAGCCGCTGTGCAAGCAGCTTCAAGTCCTGCTGTACCCCCACCAATAACAACAACATTTACTGGCTTGTTAACTTTCATTGAATTATGATTTTCTTCACCTAAAATAACTTCTGGGTTTATAGTACATCTTATTGGTCTATTTAATCCTATTCTATGTCCTGCACATCCTATATTACAAGATATACACTTTCTTAATTCATCTTCTCTTCCGCTTTTAACTTTATTAACCCATTCTGGATCTGCTATAAGTCCACGTCCCATTGCTAATAAATCAGCATATCCTTCTGCTAATATCTTCTCAGCTACTTCTGGATTCCTAATATTTCCTGCTGTTATAACTGGCTTATTAAACTTTTCTTTGAAAGCTTTAGCCATATATGAACGCCATCCATCTTTTAAGTAATTAGCATCTATTTGATACTGTAGTGTATCATTAACTGCTGCTGAAACATTTAATATATCAATTTCATCAACAAGGTATTCCATCATTTCTAAAGTATCTTCTAACTTATTACCACCTTCAATAAACTCATCTGCACTAAATCTAAAGCTTATTGGAAACATTGGTCCTACTGCTGCTCTAACTTTTTCTAATACTAATTTTGCAAATCTTGTTCTATTTTCTAAGCTTCCACCAAACTCATCAGTTCTCTTATTATATAGAGGAGATAAGAATTGGCATAGTAAGTATGAGTGTCCTCCATGTATTTCTACTGCATCAAATCCAGCCATTTGAGCTCTTTTTGCTGCTTCTGCATACTTATCTGCTATTGCATATATTTCATCTACAGTCAGAGGTCTTGGAATAGCTCCACCAGTTTTTGATGGTATATCTGAAGATGATACTGGAGTATTTCCTTCTATTCTTCCTGGTACAGCTGATGCTCCTGAATGATTTATTTGGATAGCTACACAAGCACCTTGTCTATGTAATCTTTCTGTTAATCTGTATAAATTCGGAATATATCTATCATGGTCTAATCTTATTTGAGTTGTGCCGTTTGATCCCATTGGAAAATCAACGCATGCATTTTCCACTATTATTAATCCAGTTCCACCTTTAGCTCTTCTTTCATAATATTGAACATGCTCTTCAGTGAAATCACCCATAGCTCCACCATAGTTTGTCCCCATCGGAGGCATAGCAATTCTATTTCTAATAGTCATGTTTTTAACTGTTAGTGGCTTAAATATATTTTCGTATTTATTCATCTTCCATTCTCCCTACAATTGATAAAGTTTTAACTTTTATGTCTATGAATTACGTCTATTAAAATTATTAATTTCATTATAAACTTAAAATTTCTATAAATCTAATGAATGTTTTAAGGATTTTCCATAGAAATAATCTATGATTTAGAGTAGTTAAACTTACTATTATTTTTTCTTTATAAAATATTATCTACTAATTCCTCATTTAAAAAGGCTGTGCAACTATTTGCAACAGCCTTTCATATATTCTTTTATTAATTATCTATTTCTAGTTATATAATCTTCTAGTGCTTCCATTGCAAGTACATATCCTTTTTCACCAAATCCACACATTTGTCCAATGCAAGCTGGAGCTGTTTTAGACTCTTTTCTAAACTCTTCTCTAGCATGTACATTTGATATATGAACTTCCACTGTTGGAATTCCAGTGTTACCTTTTATTGCATCATGTAAAGCTATGCTATAGTGTGTGTATGCACCTGGATTTATTACAACTCCATCAAACTTTTCAAAGTATGCTCTTTGTAAAAAGTCAATCATAGTTCCTTCACAGTTGCTTTGAAGAAGAGTAACTTCATGTCCTCTCTTTTCTCCCTCTTCTTTTATATATTCACATATTTCAGTAAAGCTCTTTGATCCGTATATTCCTTTTTCTCTAACACCAATCATATTTATGTTTGGTCCATTAATAACCATGAATTTCATATATTTTCCCTCCAAAACTCATTTAGCAAAATGTTTTTATTAAATATCTTTTATAATAATACCTATTTGTTATCTCCAAATAAAAATTCCTTCATATGTTCTATAGGCATTTCTTTACCAGTCCAACACTTAAATGCTTCCGCTCCTTGGAATAACATCATTCCAAGACCATTTATTGTTTTACATCCAACTTCTTCTGCTAATTCTAATAATCTAGTTTTTGCTGGTTGATATACAACATCACTTACTATAAGATCAGGTCTTAACATATCTTTTTCTATGTATGTTTGGCCTACATATGGCTTCATTCCCATTCCTGTCGCATTTGTAAATATTACAGAATCAGCAATTTCTCTTCTTAATGCTTCTTTATCTTCTAGTCTATATAGTTTAGCTTTGCAATTTGTTTTTTCATTAATCTTCTTAACTGTTTCTTCTGCTCTTGCAAAGAATTCGTCATCTTGATTGAATATTGAAAGTTCAGACACTCCATCTAAAGCTGCTTGAATACATATTGCTGTAGCTGCTCCACCAGCACCAACTATAGTCATTTTCTTACCAATAATATCAAATCCAGCATCTTTTAATGACGTCATATAACCAACACCATCAGTAATATGTCCTGTTAATACTCCATCATCATTTATAACTGTATTTACAGCTCCTGCAAGTTCAGCAGCTGGAGTTAGCTTATCTAAATATTTATGAATTACAGTTTTATTTGGCATTGATACATTGCATCCTCTAGCTTGCATTGCTTTTAATCCTTTTACTGCATCTTCTAAACCGTCATTTCCAACTTCAAATGCAAGATAAGCATAATCTAATCCTAAATATTGAAATGCTTCGTTATGCATCTTTGGTGAACTTGTATGTTTTATCGGTGTTGCTAATAATCCTATTAATGTAGTATAACCTGAAATACGTTTTTCCATTGTATTCTCTCCTTTATATCTGGATACTTTATAACTACCCAAACTTTATTTAAACTTCAACTTAGAATATTTTATTTCTTTCATAATATCTAAAACAAAATGAACGTTAAATATTTAACACTTAATTTAATTTTATTATATTATAATAAGTTATATTAATCCAATTGATTTTTACTACATTATCTATAGATTAAATCTATATATTTTAAAAATTATATTATTTTTCTTTATAAATGGCATATTAATAAATATAGCTCTTACATTAATATACTTTATACAATCATATCCTTATTATTTTTTATCCAATTATAATACTTATCCTTACATTCTGTAGAGCAAAACTTATTATCACTCCAATAATCTATATAATTAGTTTCTTCATTACATACACTACATTTAAATGTATCCTTACTTTTAATTAAGTTATATTTCCCCATGTTTTCTTTATTAAATTTCATTTTTTAAAGCCCCCCTTGTATAAAACTTTCTACATTATATTCTATCACTTTATTTTAATCTTAGTAATTATATATAGAAATTTTCTATTGAATTTATAGATTTTATTTATATATCAACACTTATTTATCATTAGTTGATAGTTAAATTATTGACATATTTATTTATCTAATATATATTTATGCTAACGTTAAATAATTATATTTCGCTAATACAATGTCAAACACTTAATTTAAATATTAAATATTATTAGGAGATATTTTTATGACATTTAATTTTTTAAAGGGAAAAAGTGAATCTACTAAATTAGCTATAAAAATGGCTATTTCTCTTGTACTTGCAGTAATTGTTGGTACACTTTTTATGTTATTAAGAGAATTTTTAATTAGCAATGACAAGGCTTCAATATGGGAAATTATCAATAATCTATTATTTCAAGATATATCTACTGAAGAAGGGAAAAATTCTATAGGTATTTTTTATATATTAGGTCAGTTATTTATTAATTGTCTTCAATTAATAATAATTCCAATGGTATTTTCATCAATAGCTCTTTCTATGTGCCATATTAGTGATACAAAAAAATTAGGAAGAATATCTTCAAAAACCTTATTAGGATTTTTAGCTACTTCTATATACTCTTTAATAGTAGCATGTTTATTTGGATTTATATCTTATAAATTGGGATTTTTTAGTATAAATATTAATGCAGATATATCTTCATCTATTAACACTAGTGTTAGTAGTAATCCATTATTAGTTATTATAGATATGATACCAAGCAATATTTCATCTACTTTATCAGATAATAGTATGGTATTAGCAATAGTATTTTTAGCTGTGGTTGTAGGTCTGTGTATTAATTCCGTAGGTGATAAGATATTAGTTTTAAAGAATTTACTTATAGATATTAATAATATTATTTCTGTTTTTTTAAATTTTATTATATCTAAATTTAGTCCAATTGCTGTATTTGTATTAATAACTAGAACCTTTGCTGTATATGGAATAAACCAACTTAGACCTGCTTTAATGTATATGGCTATAGTTTCAATATCATCAATATTTGTTTTCTTTACATGTTATCCTTTATTCATATATTCATTTACTAAGCTAAATCCAATGATATTTATAAAAAAATTTGCAAAAGTTGCTTTACTAGGATTTTCTGCGGCCTCTTCTTCTGCTGCATTATCATTAAATGAAAAAACTACTGTTGAAGAGCTAGGTGCAAATAAAGATATAGCTTATTTTGTACTTCCATTAGGAATGACTATAAATATGAATGGTACTGCAATTATGCAAGTTATAGGAACTATCTTTATTGCAGCATCTTCAGGATACGCCTTAGATTTTCATAATATATTATTAATAGCAGTTTTTGCACTCATAGCATCAGTTGGTACTCCTTCAGCCCCTGGATCCTCAGCTATAATTCTATTTACAGTCTTAACAGGTATGGGCTTTAGTAATAGTGCAACTTTAGTTGCTTATTCTTTAATTCTTGCCATAAACCGTCCAATGGATATGTTAGTAACTTGCTTAAATGTTGCTGGTGATTCTGCAACTGCTATAGTTGTTTCAAATTCTGAAGGATGTTTAGATAAAGATATATATATGAGCTAGAATATTACATATTTAAAAAAAGCTATGCATTTAATTATGCAATAGCTTTTTTCATTTTAACAATCTATATACTCAGATAATATAACAAAATCATATAATTCATTTCATTCTGCAAATTAAATACCTACTTAGTTTCTATATAAGGTTAAGATTTAAGGCTTTAATTATGAATTTAAACATATTTTTATAGATTTCAGGATGACTTTAAATGATAATTCAACTTAACATGATTCAATCTATATGATTAGCTGTCATTTTTCTTTTAATCGGAAAGTCAATCAAAAATACTGTGCCTTTGTTTTCAAAATACGCAATACCTTCACCAGCAATTGTTCTTGCTGATTTGTAGGAATTAATCCTCTTCTGGCACTACTTACAGCATCTCCATCTCTAACATGGGGACATGGTACAGCAGCAGCTGTAGCCCCTAGTATTGAAGTAGTTGGAGAAATGTCATTAAATCTATTCCTAGGAATGGCTCTTATAACATTAGAACTTTGGCATTTAATAGATCTAGCCCTTCCAATGTTAATCTTGCTTATAGCTCAATGTATAATGATGTATCTATATGGTATGTTTGTATCTTATCGATTAATGGGAAAAAATTATGATTCCGCAGTAATTGTTGCAGGTTTAACTGGATTTGTGATGGGTTCTACATCAAATGCCATGGCAAATATGAATTCAGTTACTGAAAAATATGTCTATTCTAAGACTGCATTCTTTGTAGTGCCAATAGTAGGATCACTATTTATAGACTTTATAAACATTGGAATTATCTACGGATTTATTGGTTTTCTTTATTAATTTAAACTTAAAAGCCTCATGGACGAACAACATCATCCATGAGGTTTTTATTTATATAAAATCTTTTATTAGATTTAATTTAAATTTAATTCACGACCTATATTAATTAATATTTAAACTAATAAAAACTAGTGTAACTAAGAAAACGTCAAAAAAGGTTGTAGTATAAACTACAACCTATAACAATCTAAAATTATCTTCTATTTTGTTCTTTTCTAGCTCTTCTACAAGATACACATCTTGTTGGCTCATTTTCGAATCCTTTTTCTTTATAGAATTCTTGCTCTCCTACTGAAAATATGAATTCGCTTCCGCAATCTCTGCATGTTATTGTTTTATCTGACATAAATAGTCCTCCTGAAATTAAAGATTCTAAATTGATATAATAATCTCTAAATTATGAGAAACTATTTACCTAAATGAAACTTTTTATTGTTAGCAAACTTTGCTACTCATTTATAATAACATAATTTTTGTTTAATAGCAACCTTTTTTGTAAATAATTTTTCTAGTAACCGATTTTTAGTAATAAAATCATCTTAAATAAGCTATCTAAACATCTAATACTATCATTTCATTTCTAAGAAAATTCTCATCGTATTTGCTAACTGATTAAATACTCCTAACAAAATAAGTTTTAAGATATCACTTATAATACAGCTTATTCTTCATTACCCTAAATTCTCTATATATTTATTTTAAAATCATAACTCTAAACAATAATAATTATAATATTATACTGTCTTCTCATGATAATAAACGTCAAAAAAGGTTGTAGTATAAACTACAACCTATAACAATCTAAAATTATCTTCTATTTTGTTCTTTTCTAGCTCTTCTACAAGATACACATCTTGTTGGCTCATTTTCAAATCCTTTTTCTTTGTAGAATTCTTGCTCTCCTACTGAAAATATGAATTCGCTTCCGCAATCTCTGCATGTTATTGTTTTATCTGACATAAATAGTCCTCCTGAAATTAAAGATTCTAAATTGATATAATAATCTCTAAATTATGAGAAACTATTTACCTAAATGAAACTTTTTATTGTTAGCAAACTTTGCTACTCATTTATAATAACACAGTTTTTGTTTAATTGCAACCTTTTTTGTAAATAATTTTTGTCATAACCGATTTTTAGCAATAAAATCATCTTAAGTAAGCTATATAAACACCTAATACTATCATTTCACTTCTGATAATATTTTTATACACATTTCAATATCTTTCAAATGAAATATTCCGTAATATAAGCCTAAGTATTTTTAACTAAATTATCTTTAAAGTTATTTATTGAATTAATAGTTTCTTTAGATATTTTAGCTGCCATATTTACGATATTATCTATCTGTAACATTACATAACTTATACTTTTCTTATTAGCTGCTAGTTCATAAGCTTCTTTTGAAAGGCATATTAATCTATCTTTCTCTTCTTTTGTAAGATTTATTATAGGTATTCTTGAAACATATCCTGAAGTTATCATATTACTTCTAATTAGAAGACCTCTTACTAGATAAGTAACTAATGTAGAATTTAAATAAGCTAATAGCCACCATGAATCATACTCATTGCATATAATATTTGCATTAACTCCAAATGTGCTATTTGATGGCAATTTAGATGCTGTAAACTCTACCCCCATTGATGAACAAGTTATTCCTGCCTTAAATAATAAAGGCTTATTTCTTACCATGAAATTCTTTATCTCTTTATCAAATTTCAAAAAGTCCTCATGTAAATAAATATATTTATTTGTGTAAAATCTATCCTTACCTGGATTTTTATAAAATGGAATTGTAAATGGCTCCTCCATTTTTTCAGATAAATATAACTTATCATTACCTGTTGAAATACCTGTAACACATTTCAATATTTGTCCTAATCTTTTTTCATAAAATAAAGATTTAATATCATCTGGACATTCTATTATAAATTCGGTATTATCTTTTTCATTATTCAATATAATATCATTTAATGAATATTTTTTACTATATTCTCTCTTTATATTTTTATCCAATACGTCTTTTAACTTTTCTGTATTCAATGAACGATTATTTACTATAACCTCTCCTTGGTGTTTCTTACCTTTTTGTAATATTATTATACTTGTCCTCACATCTGCACCTTGACTTAAAAACAAATCTGTTGAACACATAGTTACTTCATGAACTGTACATTCATTTAATATTTTCTTTCTTAACCCTTCATGATATTTAGATGTTAAAAAAGAATCATGGGTTATTAATCCAATTACTGCATCTTGCTTAGCTAAATCTATGATTGCAGATATGAACATACTATACATATTATGTACTCCAACATCACTAAAATACTTCTTTAATCTACCCTTATTATTTTTTATAAAGTCAACCTCATGACAATTATATGGAGGATTTGCAATATAATAATCATAATCCAATTCTAACATTTCATCATCGTCAATATTATCATGAGTTAGGCCACTAATAGAAGAGTCCTTTTTATTGCAATAATAATTTATAAAATCAATGTTTTCAAAATTACACTTATATTTATCTTTATACCTAATAATATCTATTCCATCTATACTTAATCCTTTATCAAAGAAAAAAGATAATAGTTCCTCTTTTCCACAACATGGATCTAATACCCTTGTCCCATTATTATTTATTTGCAACATTCTTAATGAAATATAGTTACTTATAAATTCAGGAGTAGCATAATATCCCACTTCTCGCCTATCTATATCTTCTTCATTGTATGTACATGATATTTCCTCTAACATTTTTTCTTTTCTTGCCATAACAACGTCTCCTAAAAACTAATAAGCACTATTTTATTTACAAGAATCTCGACTCGCGTCCGCTCGCTGAGTAAGTTCTGCTGACTAAATCATAGATTTAGAGCATCACTTATGGTATGGCTCCCCTTTCATTATTCTGTAGCCTCTGTATATTTGTTCTAAAAGCATTACTCTGAATAATTGATGGGGGAATGTCATCTTTGAAAAGCAAAGCTTGTAGTTTGCTCTTTTTAATACCTTTTGTGAAAGGCCTAAGCTTCCACCTATAATAAAAGCTATATTAGAGTTTCCCATTACTCCACAATTCTCTATGTAGGCTGCAAATTGTTCTGAAGTTAGGTTTTCCCCCTTTAGATCCATGGCAATTACATGCATATTATCTTTTATTTTAGATAATATAAGATCTCCTTCCTTATCTTTAATTTGCAGCTCTTCTTTTTCAGAAGCATTATCAGGAGTCTTTTCATCCTGAAGCTCAATTATATCTAGTTTACAATATCTACTTAATCTTTTTGAATATTCATCTATTGCTTGCTTTAAATATTTTTCCTTTAGTTTCCCAACAGAAATTATTGTAATATTCATAATGTCTCCTCGTGAGTTTAATTTTTTTATTATACTTAATCTGAAAAATCTCTAATAAAGATTACTTATATTTCATCATTCATTTAAATAACTATCTACATCTATAATAGTTGTACCTTCTTCTACTTCTGGTTTCTTTTTTAGGTAGACTCTTAGTACCTCTGAGTTGTAAACAGCTTGAATTCTAGCTAAATCAACATTTGGAACAAAAAAGTTCTTTTCAATATAATTATTTTCTTCAAGTATATTTATAGTTTTACCTCTATCCTCTAAAGCATTTCTATTTACTTTAATGCTAATATGCTCATTATCATAATCAATATCTATATCTCTTTTTTGTACACCTTCGATTTTTCCTTCAATTAAATATCTATCCCCATAATCCTTAAAGTCTAGTTTTAATACTTCTTCCTCTTCTAATTTTTCTTCTGCTTCAATAATATTATTAACAACTTCACTATTTAATACTGTATCTACTATATTATTAATTAAACCCTCATTAGATGCCAAGGTATTAAATACTTCGTTAAATATATTAGAAAAGGCTTCTCCAAAGCCTCCAATTGTACCTCCTATTATGTTATTACCATTCATATTAGGAATACCTTGAAAGCCATTATTAAGGTTACCACTAAAACTTCCACTAAAGCTGCTAGTAAATACTCCATAAACATTACTTCCATTTGTATAAGTATTATATTGATAGTCATTATCTGGAGTAATATTTTTACCACTTTGATTATTTAAGCTATTTAAAGTATTTAATAAGTTGCTATTTGGATTATTATTTAAGTTATTATTATAATTATTATTTAATCCATTTACATTAGTATTGTTCCCTAGTAAGTTATTCATTAAAAAGGGTAATATATCAAACATTATAATCTCCTATTATATTAATTCCTATATAATATAATTATTGGAGATTATTACTTTTGATACAAAAATATTTATTTTAATACCCTAGATCTTCATTGATAAAGATTACATGAATTCTATCTTTATTACCTTGGCTTGATATAACAGTAAATTCCCTACAAATCTTATCATTTCCTCTGCAATCCATACAATAACCTACTTTAGTGCAAGGTGTTAGCTTATTTAGTCTCTTTGCATTAGCAGGACCAGATATTTGCTTATTCCTATTGATAGCTTCATCTATATTTTTTACTATTTTATTTACACCAGCTATTACTATTACCTTGTCAGGTCCATATAACATAGCTGCTACTCTATTTCCGTTTCCATCAACATTATATAACTTACCATCTTCAGTTATAGCATTACTACTTGTAAAGTAAGCATCTGCAAAAAAGCTTTCCCTAAAAACTTTTTTTACTTCATCTTTACTTAAACCTTCTTTATATCTATCTAAAAAGTTATACCTATTACTTCTTAAATGATCTATAACCCCACACTCAAATAATGACATAGAACCGCCACAAGAAACCTTCGATCCTTCATCAACTAGTTCACAAATCTTATCTATAATACCTTCCTTTGTTTCCACCAAATATCCATTCATATTATTTTTTTCTAAAGCTTCAATTGTTCTCATTATTTTTTGACTATTAATCCACTTTAAATTTTCATCCATAGATTATCTCCCCCAGATTCATCATTACTCTTTATATTAATATGCTATAACTAACTTTAGAATTATCTTTTATTTATAAAGTAAATAGGCGGAATGTAAACCCTTATAAATTGTCTTACATTCCACCTTAATTAAATTCTATTTACTTTCCACAGCACTTCTTATACTTTTTACCGCTTCCACATGTACAAGGATCATTTCTACCAATTTTATTTTCATTTCTTACTATAACAGATTCTCTATATTTCTTTTGAATTTCTTTTCTCTTTTCTGGTGAGAAAATTCCATCCCATTGAGGTAAAGTATATAAATATTCAGCCTTAGCATCTAACATATTGAAATAAAGCTTTTCTAAGTCAACTTCTAATGTAATTTCATCATCAGCTTTTACAGCTTCTAAATCAAGAGGATTCTTTAAGCTATCATTAATTCCATCTATGAATCCCATAATAAATTCTTCAGTAGTATTTTGATTGCTAGCTAAATCCTTTATTTTGCAAGTTAAAACTTCCTTATGCTTTGCTAAAATATCCTTATAAAGAGCCGTTTCTATTTGCATATATTCATTCCAGAAAGCCTCTTCTCCTCTTGCTTTTACATATTCAACTACCATATCTGTCCATTGTTTATATAAGCTCATACTCATTCTCCTTTTTATGTGGTATTGTTTATATAATTGATTATAATACTATAACCTCACTAGGGCTATGCCTATTTGCCATAGTTAAATCAATATCTACATTTTGCTGTATGTTATTCTCTCTTAGAACTCCAAGAACTGTTTCTAATGCTAAATCGGGATGATTATTAGTTCCACTTAAGTGCCCTAAAATAATCTTTTTATTTTGCTTATATCTTATTAAGTCTACTATAGCCTTACCACAATCATCATTTGATAAATGACCTACTTCACTTAATATTCTTCTTTTTAAAGTATATGGATAAGGACCAAACTTCAACATATTAACATCATGATTACTTTCAAGTAATATAACTTCCGAATCCTTAATATTATCTCTTATCTCTTCAGTATATATTCCAAAGTCAGTAGTAACACTAGCCTTTTTGCCATTACTATGAATTGTATAGCCAACTGGTGCAACTGCATCATGTGGTATGTTAAAAGAAATTATATCTAAATCCTTAATAGATACAGTGGATCTTCTATCCATAATCTTTATATTATGTTCTTTGATTTTACCTATGCTACTCTCCATTGCAGACCAAGTATTAGCATTAGTGAAAATAGGAATATCATATTTACGAGATAATACACCTATTCCTTTAATATGATCTGAATGCTCATGAGTAACAAATATTCCATCTATTTTACTTGGGTCTTCTCCAATACTATTTAACGCTTCGTCTATCTTCTTACCAGGTAAACCTGCATCTATTAGTACTTTTGCATTATCTGAAGCAATAAAAATACTATTTCCACTACTTCCACTATATAATGAACAAAACTTCATATTATTATCCCCCGTTAGATACTACTCTTCTACTACTCTAGTAATATCCGCTCCTAAGCTAGAAAACTTGTTTTCAATGTGAGGATAGCCTCTATCTATATGTTCAATCTCAGTTATTTCAGTAACTCCATTTGCAACTAAACCTGCAATAACCATTGCTGCTCCAGCTCTTAAATCAGTTGCAATAACTTTAGCTCCAACTAAATCCTTGTTACCTTCTATTATAGCTGTTCTTCCTTCAACCTTTATTGTTGCACCCATCTTTTTTAATTCATCTATATGCTTATGTCTATTTTCCCATATACTTTCAGCAATTAAACTTTTTCCAGGTACTGTACTTAATAAAGCTGACATAGGTTGTTGAACATCTGTTGGGAATCCTGGATATGGAGCTGTTTTTACATTAACTCCTTTTAATTCTCCCTCAACATATACTCTAATACTATCGTCACCCTCTTCAACTATAGCTCCCATTTCAATTAATTTAGCTGCAATTGATTCTAAATGCTTAGGTATTACATTTTTTATAGTAACATCACCTTTAGTTGCTGCTGCTGCAATCATAAATGTTCCAGCTTCAATTTGATCTGGAATAACACTATAATTACATCCTTGAAGTTTTTCAACTCCCTTTACTCTTATAACATCTGTTCCAGCACCCTTAATATCAGCACCCATAGAGTTTAAGAAGTTGGCAACATCTACAACATGTGGTTCCTTTGCAACATTTTCAAGTATAGTAGTTCCTTCTGCTAATGTAGCTGCTATCATAACATTTATAGTTGCTCCAACAGTAACTACATCAAAGAATATATTTGCTCCGTGAAGATGTTCTGCTTCAACAGTAACAGCTCCATGCTCTATAGTAACTTTTGCTCCTAAAGCTTCAAATCCTTTTATATGTTGATCTATAGGTCTTACACCTATGGGGCATCCCCCTGGAAGTTCTACTTTAGCCTTTTTAAACCTCGAAAGTAAAGCTCCTATAAAATAATATGAAGCTCTCATTCTTCTAACATCATCAGTACAAGCCTCTACTCTTGTAACATCACTGGCATCTATTTCTAAAGTATTGTTATCTATTTTATTAACTGAACATCCAAGACTAGCTAAGATTCTTTCAAGACAATGAACATCTTCAATATCTGGTACATTATCAATAATGCACTTTCCTTCGCTTGCCATTATAGCTGCTGGCAATATAGCAACCGCTGAGTTCTTTGCACCATTTATTTCAACAGAACCTTTTAATGCTTTTCCTCCATTTATAACTAACTTTTCCATCCGTTTCACCCTTATCACTATTTATATATATAATATTTCCTTTTATTTCAACTATTATCCATCGTATTTTAATTCTTATCCATCGTATAGTAACATTCTAAAAAACTTACAATATTCATTATAACATAAAATATATTTATTTAAATAGAGTTTTTTCTTCCAATAAGGCTTTTTTACTGCATCTTAGAAAGAAAAGTTTTCACTATATAATCTTTCTTAATTTTCTGTAATATGTTATAATTTATAAAAAGTTTATATATGATAAATTTCATATATTAATATTGATATGAGAGGCTAAATCTATGAAGTATTACTTAGTTGCATTATTTGATGATGAATCATATAAGCATTTAAATCCTATTCAAAGGAATTTATCTAAAAAATTTAGAGCAAATAGAAATTCGCCAGCACCTTATATACCATTAGAAGTTGTAGAAAATCCAAATATAGATAAACTAGATCTTGTAGTAGATAAGATTATTAAGCCCTATAAGAACTTTAAAGTTCAATTATTACCTAGGGTTTCAGTATCAGAAGCGCAGAAAACTTTAAATGTTAAAATAGAGGATGTTGGGTATATCAAAAGATTAAATAGATTAATGAATGATACATTAAAACTATATGGATTTAATGTACCTGAAGAAAACACTGAAGATCAAATGCACATTTCTCTTGCAAACCTTAATTTCATTCCTAAGGATCCTAAAAGATTAGATGGTGAAATTAATTTAAAAGAAAAATGTGAAACTTTAAAAGTAGATAGAATTGAATTATGGAAATTTTCAAATAATAAAAGAGAAACCTTAATTAAAAGCTATCCTTTAAAGAAAAACTTATATTTGTAAGTATTTTATTGGAATTTATTTACACATAATCTTAGTTACTATTAGGTTTCTAAGATTATTTTTTTAGTATTTTTAAAATTATTTTTTGTATTCGTTTTCTTTGCTTTTCATTTTCGAAATATTTTTGTAAAATATAATAATAGTAAATCCTTAAAAATAGGGGGATATATATGAACATTAAAGCTTTTTTTGAAGCTCAAAAAGAAAAAAACACTAAGATAGTAATCGATGAAAGTTTAAGTAACTACAAAATTTCAGCTAGAAAACACCTAGAGTTACACACTAAGTTAGGTCATTTAGCTGATGAGACAAAATGCTATAAGTATTGGATTGGCGATGAGATTAATTTTGATAATGATGTTGTATTTTCAAAATATATTGATTGTTTCTCTAATATAATTTCTGTTGGTATTGATAAAGGTTATGATAGTATTGATGAAGTTCCAATAAAACCTAATGATTATTGCTTAAGTGACCAATTTTTAAATTTATTTATTGATTTAAATGATTTAATAATTTCACCTTCTGAAGATCATTACATAACTCTTATTGAAGACTTTATTAGCTTAGGAATCACACTAGGATATTCAGACTCTAAAATTAGTAATGGATTTATAAATACGTAATAAAAAAGCCTTCTTTATTGAAGGTTTTTTTATTTTCATAAATAAATAATTATTACTTATTTTATATGTATTAACAAAAGAACACTCATTAATATACTATATATAGTAAGCAATTTTAGGAGTGTAGTATGTTTTCTTTTAATAAAAAGCTTGAACCAAACTTAAAAGATTGTATAAAAGCGAATCCTTATAATAATTATAGGATTCTTATAAAATATAAAAGATTCCAAGACAATATTATAAAAAAAGTATCCTCTTATAAAGGTAAAGTAATTAATCACATAGAACCTTGCCTATTAATATCAGCGTATTTAAATTCAAAAGGCATTAATAGACTTTTAGAATTTCCTGAAGTTGAGTATATTTGTTTTGATGAGTACTTATTTTTATGCGGTATAAGTGTTACTACTGCAAATAAAGCTAAACTAAATAATAAGAATATAAAAAATAAAGGAAGAGGCATTGGTGTTGCAATAATAGATTCAGGAGTTTATCCCCATCATGATTTGATAAATCCTTATAATAGAATAGCTTCCTTTGTAGATTTAATTAATAACTATAAATTTCCTTATGATGATAATGGACATGGTACTTCCATAGCAGGAATAATTGCTGCTAATGGCAATAAGTCTAATGGTCTTTATACCGGAATAGCTCCAGAAAGTAAAATATATTCTTATAAAGCTTTCGATCAAAGTGGAAAGGGATATATTTCTGATATTTTATATGCCATGAAGTTAATTTTAAATGAAGGTGATAAAGGAAATGTAAAAGTTCTTTGCATGCCATTCGAACTCTTAAAATATAATTCATTTATTCAAAATATGTTTAATAAAATGGTATCTCTAGTTAATAGTAAAAATATTACTTGCGTTCTTCCTAGTGGAAGCAATGTTAATGTAGATGGATCATTAACAGGAATAGCTCTTAATAATAATTGTATAACTGTTTCTGGTTATGACTCTAATTCAAATATAAAACCTTACTTATATTCATCAGCTGGACCTACTAAAAAAATCACAAAACCTAACCTTTGTGCAGCTTGCGTAAATATAGTTTCTTTAAATAGTGATACAAATTATATTTCTGAAAGAGATGGTATGAAACTATATCCCTCAAAATTAGATACTTCCTATAACACATATACAGGTACATCTCTAGCAGCAGCCTTTGTCTCTGGTGTATGTGCCTTAATATATTCAGATAATGAAAGCCTTACTCCTAAAGATGTATCATCATTATTAAAGGTTTCTTGTGAACCATTAGATATGCCTCAAAATTATCAAGGTGATGGAATCATTAATATTAAATCAATAATAAAGTAAATGGAGCTACTCTATGCAGCTCCATTTACTTTTTTTACTATATAATCAGTTGGATCAACGGGTTCATCATCTATTCTTAACTCAAAGTGTAAATGAGGACCTGTGCTAAATCCAGTATTTCCGACAGCACCAATTATATCTCCTTTTTTAATTTTATCTCCTACTTTTACGTAGCTTTCATTTAAATGTCCATAATATGTTTCCATATCATCTTCATGCTTAACTATTATTAAATTTCCATATCCTCCATCATTATACTCAGAATATATTACTTCTCCATCCATTGCTGCAATAACATCATCTCCAGTGTCCCCTGCAATATCAATTCCCTTATGAAAAGAGTTCCACCTCTCTCCATAACCCGAAGTCATATATCCTCCTCCTGTTGGGTGATTTAAGAAGGCTACCCCATACTCATATGGGTTCTTAGTTCCCTTATAAATTATCTTACTTACTTCTTTTATTAAAATTGATTTATTTATCACTTTATTTTCTATCTCTTCATCTATATCTATAGTAATTTCTTTTGTTACTTTGCTTAATCCTTTAGTTCCTTCTTCTACCTTACTCTCTCCCAAATACAAGTTGTCACTTTGAATTATTACGGTACTCGGTTTAATCTCTATTTTCTCCTCTTTAATATACTTTACAGTAATATTAATTTCATCCTTATCTTTTTTAGCAATATCATATAGAGCTTTTGCAACTTCATCACTAGTTTGAAGTAATTCTACATCAAATCTATTTTTCTTTAAATCTAATTTCATATCTACTTTATATGATAAAACATCTTCTCTTTTTATACCCTTCTCTCTTAAATATATGTTTAAAAGAGATTCTTCTATATTATCTAAACTATCTTCAATAAAGGTATATCCAATTAAATCATCATTTAGAATTACTTCATATCCAAAAACCTTTCCAGTTAATGCAACTAATAAATTATCTAATATATTTTCATCAGTCTTATTTTCTAAGAAACTTATATTAGTATTATTAATATTTAGTTTTTCATTAACTGCTGCATTAGCTTTTACAGAGTTATAGTTTAAAGTAATGATTATCATTACTAAACTTAGTGCTATTAACTTAGCTAATTTAATATGACTTTTATAGTCTTCGTTTATATTCATAAAATCTCCTATTCTTTTAGTTAAGCAATCCATTTATTAGTTTTGCCAAAAATATAAATAATATTCCTTTTTATAATTTCTAGTTATGTTGAGGCTATTGTTCCACTTTGTTATAATGAACTTATTGTATAATTATTTTTTAGAAAGGAAAATGTATTTATGAGTACTTTTATGTTTAAATCTAAGCCTCTTGATTTTACTCCTGTAAGCAATATTTTTCTAGAAAAATATATGCCAAAGGCTAGAGGTGAGTTTATTAAGGTCTATTTATTAATGCTTAAATATAATTTTGCAAGTGAATTTGGAGTTAATGCTCAAGTATTAGCTACTTCATTAGACCTATTAGAATCAGATATTATTAATGCACTAAATTATTGGCAAGAAGAAGGAATCGTTAAATTAGTTCCAATAGATAAAATGGGAAACTTTCATATAGAATTTGTAGACTTAAGTAATGATGGCACTACAAAAATAGAGAAATTTGACTTAGTTGAAGAATTAACAGATTCATCTAATAGTGATATGCTTAAGGATATTAGTCAACTTCTTGGCAGGCCACTATCCCCTAGTGAAGTTGAAATATATATTAGTTGGAAAAAAGATTATAAATTCACTCCTGAGTTAATACTATTACTAATTGAATTCTGCTTATCTAAAGGAAAGAATAACTTTAGATACATTGAAAAGGTTGCTTTAGCTTGGAAAGAAATGAACATTACTGATGTTGAAGCAGCACAAAGTTATATAAGGAAAAGCGAAGATAAATGGGTTACTTATAGAGAAATATTAAACTTCTTAGGAATTAGAAATACAGATATTATGAAACCTCAAGAAGATATGCTTGAAAAGTGGACTTCAACTTATAATTACTCCTTAGATATTATAAAAAAAGCCTGTGATATTTGCTTCCAAAGATTAAATAGAGCTGACTTTAAGTACATCGATGGAATATTATCAAGTTGGAATAAAGATAAATTAAGAACTATTCAAGACATAGAAAAGAAAGAAGCTGAATTTAAGAATTCATCTGCAAAGAAAAACTATAACAACTCAAAGGCAACTAGCAAACCAAAATTAAGATTTGATAACTTTAAAGGACGTGACTATGATTACGATGCCTTAGAAAAGAAATTATTAGGATGGGATAGCGATGATTAAGGGATATGAAAAAGAATTAACTCTAATCTATGAAAAAATAAGAAATGATGAAAAGAAGAATTTAGATAATAGACGAAAAGAAATTGAAAACAAACATCCTGAAATATTAGAGTTAGATAATTTAATCCAGAAAAAATCTCTTAAATTATCTCTAGATATTCTAAGAGGTATGGATGAATCAACTTTAAATAAGTATAAGGATGAAATAACTGAGTTAAGATTTAAGAAGTGTGAAGCTTTGGTTGAAAATGGTTATAATCCTGATTATCTAAACCTTCAATACGGGTGTCCTAAATGTAAAGATGAAGGTTATATTGGAATAAACAGATGCTCATGCTATAAAAAGAAACTTGTTAATCTTTATTATAAAGATTCTGACTTAAAGTCATCACTACTAAATAACAACTTTAATAATTTCAATATTTCATTATTTTCTACACATAAGTTAAGTGAGGAAGATAAATTTTCACCAAGAAAGAATATGGAGAATATTCTTAAATACTTAACTCAAGAATACTTACCTAACTTTAAAAACTTAGATGATAATTTACTCTTCTATGGTAACTCTGGAACAGGAAAAACTTTTTTAAGTTGCTGTGTTGCAAAAGCTCTGCTAGACTCAGGATATTTAGTAGTTTACAGAACAGTTGATGAGTTAATGAAAAATTTAAGAGAAATTAAAATAGAAAATAATTTTGCACTAGAAGATTTACTTCTAAATTGTGACTTATTAGTTATAGACGATTTAGGAACTGAACAAATTACAGAGTTTACTACAACTGAATTCTTTAACTTTCTAAATAAAAAACTTCTTAAGAAAAAGAAAATGCTTATTTCTACAAATCTAAGTTTAAAAGATATAAGTGTTACTTACACAGAAAGAATCTCTTCTAGATTAATAGGAAATTTTAATCTATATAAATTTTATAATGAAGATATTAGAATACAATCAAATTTAAGAAGAAGATAAAATAAATACTATTTCAAAAGGAGCTGTTATAAAAACAGCTCCTTAATTCTTAACTTTACATTGTTCAACATCAATCTTAATACCTAATATAATAAATTTATCTAAACAAAAAAAGCTTTAGAATAATCTAAAGCTTTTTTGGAGCTGGCAATAGGAATCGAACCTACAACCTGCTGATTACAAGTCAGCTGCTCTACCGTTGAGCCATGCCAGCGTAAAGTAAATTTAAAATGGCGACTCAGAAGGGGCTCGAACCCTCGACCTCCGGCGTGACAGGCCGGCACTCTAACCAACTGAGCTACTGAGCCAATATTGGTGGAAACAACAGGGATCGAACCTGTGACCCTCTGCTTGTAAGGCAGATGCTCTCCCAGCTGAGCTATGCTTCCATATTGGTGACTCCTAGGGGAATCGAACCCCTGATACCACCGTGAAAGGGTGGTGTCTTAACCGCTTGACCAAGGAGCCATAAATTTTGGAGCTGGCAATAGGAATCGAACCTACAACCTGCTGATTACAAGTCAGCTGCTCTACCGTTGAGCCATGCCAGCATAATATAAAGTTAAATTTTAAAATGGCGACTCAGAAGGGGCTCGAACCCTCGACCTCCGGCGTGACAGGCC
>NZ_SRYR01000005.1 GCF_004794105.1 Clostridium sartagoforme | reverse complement strand
TTCTGTTCAGAGCTTAAGCCATTTTATCCACTGGCATAGCCAGTGGTTTTCAATACAATAAAAAAATAGCATCTAGAATTAACTAGGTGCTATTTCTTTTCATGTGATTTTTTAGGTTTATTTGTGAATATAAATACAAAAGCTTATTATGTATCTATAAATAAATTATAAGTTCCAATATTAAAGTTTTCAATATCACTTGCTTTTTTTCACTGTGACAGTTTTAGCTAAAATAAAAAAAGTCTAGTAATCAAGATTTTTCCATAATATTTCCTGCTAACTTTTAATTCTCGTTCTTTAGTTTCTTATTAATTTTCATTACTTTAGAACTGTATTCTTCTACTTTAAATATTGAAATTAATATACGCATCTTCATTAAATCATGATATCATTTGAATCAGTTTAGCTACAACATTTATAATAACACTCCTATTGGTAATTCTTAAGAAAATTTTAGTAAACTAACGTTCTTTTGAAGTGCCTATTTACATATTTTATCCCTCCTTATATTATAATTGTAGTCGGCAAACCTACTATAATTTTACAATAAGGGAATTTCTACTCATCGCTAGAGGCTTTTTAGAACCACAGGTCAAACCTGTGGTATTCAAAACGCAAAAAATAACCCCTAGAAACCTAGGAGTTATCACGTTTTCAAATTCAATGCCAGTTATTCATTACATTATCCCACATCATCTTACCACATTTTGCTAATGTAACTGTTCCATAGACGCTATTAGGTATTCCCATAGATAAAACTGTAAAGCTAAAATTACCTTTAGATAATCTAATAAGTTGGGTATCATTTTCAACTCCAGCTTTATCACCTGTTTTACTAGAAATTTCATATTTTAAATCATCAGGAATATATAGTGCTAATTTATTCTTAATCTGTTGTCTCATTAATATATCAATAAGCATCTGACTATTTTCTCTATTTAAATATGTTCCATTATATAAATGCTTCCATATCTTAGATAAATCTAATGCTGAAGTAATATTTTCTATTTCATCCTTTGCATTTCTTTCATCAGTAGTCTTTCTATTTAAAACTGTGTTTCTAAGACCCATTCCTTTAATATCTTCATTAATTTTATCCATAGTCAGAATATCTATAATCTTATTAGCAGCAGTATTGTCACTCTGGATTAACATTGCAACTAATAATTCAAAGAGAGTGTATTCCCTTTCACTAAACTCGTGAATTATACCCGTACCATAAACCTTATCCTTACTCTCTATCTTTATTTTATCTAAGAAATCATGTTTCTTATCTTCTACAGCTTTTATTAATGATACTGCTATAGGCAACTTCATACAACCTGCAGCTGTAATCTGAACGTTTTCATTATACCCATAAATAAACCCGCTTTTTAAATCCTCAAAGAAAAATCCGTATGTTCCCATTCTTGATTCTAAATATTTCTTTATCTCCTTCATAATACCCTCCAGCTTTCTTTACTGTAATTATATGCCTACTAAAATTATATCATATTGTCAGAAAATTTTGAAGTCTTCATTAAAAAAATTATAATTTTATTAAAAATAGTGGTGAAGAAATATCTCCACCACCTATAATTCCCTTAATCGGCAAAAGAAATTCCTATTTTCTTAGCCATTCTAACTAATTCACCATTAGGATCAACTAGCTTTGATTTTTGACCAATAACATTTTCTAGGCTATCACTTGAGATTTTACCATCTTTTAAACAGACCATATGTCCAAATTTTTCTTCATTAATTAACTCTACAGCTCCAACTCCATATCTAGTAGAAAGTATTCTATCATATGTTGATGTTATTCCACCTCTTTGAATATGTCCAAGAACAGTGCATCTAACTTCTTTATCTGGTAATAGCTTTTCCAAATCATCAGCTAATTTATTACCAATACCTCCAAGTCTTATTGGATCTGGACTATCTGCCACTATCTTAGCTATAACTACCTCACCATCTTTAGGCTTGGCTCCTTCAGCTACAACTATTATACTAAATCTTCTTCCAGCCTCTTCTCTTTCTTTAATCTTATCAACAATTTTATTAATATCATAAGGCAATTCTGGTAAAAGAATAACATCAGCTGATCCAGCAATTCCTGACTCTAACGCTATCCATCCAGCACCTCTTCCCATTACTTCACATAGCATAACTCTATGATGAGATTCAGCAGTAGTATGAAGTCTATCTAAAGCTTCAGTTGCTACATCGATAGCTGTATTAAACCCAAAAGTTACATCTGTTGATGCTAAGTCATTATCTATCGTCTTAGGAACTCCTATTACTTTAACTCCTTTTCTTGCAAAATCCCTAGCAGAAGTTAAAGTACCATCTCCTCCTATTACAACTAATACATCTACACCTTCTTTCTTAAGATTCTCAACTGCCACATCTGAAACGTCTTTTTTAACCATAACGCCATCTTCTTCAACTAAATAATCAAATAAGTTGTCCTTATTTGAACTATATAAAATAGTTCCTCCTCTATGAAGGATTCCTGATACGCTATCTAATGTTAGAGGTACGAAATCATTATTATATAATCCCCTATAACCAAATTTGTAGCCTATTACTTTCATTCCATAGTTCAATATTGCTGTTCTAGTTACGGCTCTAATAACTGCATTTAATCCTGGACAATCTCCACCACCTGTTAGTAATGCTATTTTTTTTATTTGTTGTGACATAAAAATTCCCCCTACCCACTACGTTAGTTTTTAGAATTGATTATACTTTTGAAATTTTCTGTCAATTGCTCGTAAAAAAAATCTAATTTTGCAATTGTTTTCAAAATGTTATTTCACTTTTCTTATTTAATGATATCATAAAGATTTTGTACTGGAAAGTATATTATTTTATATTTTAAAGAAAATTTTCATTTTATTACTTATTTAAAATAATTTAAAATAATTTATTACAAATCCTTGATACATAGTATTAAATACCTTATAATGTATTTAATACTATTGTTTTAGGAGGGATATCTTGATCAATTATAAAAAAGAATTTATGAAACTAGAAGAAGAAAAAAATACTTTAAGAAAACTACAATCTAAGTTTTCCAATTTAGAAGAAGAAATATCTATTACAAAAGGTAAATATAACAATTTAAAAGCTAGTCTAGCTAACGAGAAAAAAGATGTTGATAAGCTAGAGTCTATTAGCTTATCATATATTCTTCATAAACTTAAGGGAAATATGGATGAAAAGCTTACTAAAGAGAAATATGAATACTTAGAGGCACAAGCTAAATTTATTGAGGTAGAGGATTATTTAAATAGGCTTATTTCTAATAAAGAATCTTTAAATAAGGAAATATGTGATATTGGTAATATTCAGAAAAAATGCAATGAATTATTAGAAAAAGCTTCTGATTATATATCTAGGCTTAATAATGAACAAAGCCAAGAAGTTACTAGGTTACAACATAAGATACAAAAGCTTCATTTAGAAAAAAAAGAAGTTGAAGAAGCAATAAATGAAGGTGAAAATCTTCTACCTACTATAGATAATGCCCTTTCAAGTTTAAATAGTGCTGAAAACTGGGGAATCTATGATATGATTGGCGGAGGCTTTTTTGCTACTATGGGAAAAAGATCTAATATGAATGATGCTGCTGATTCCATTAATTCTATAAAAGTAATTCTAAATAGATATAATGCGGAATTAAATGATTTAAGTACTAATATAAATATATCTTTAGACTTAGATGGTTTCTCTGGGGCTATGGATTATTTGTTTGATAACTTCTTCACTGACTATATTATTCAAAACAAAATAGAATCTGCTCTCCGTTCTGCTAAGGTATTAAAATATAAAGTTATAGAAATACAAAAGAATTTAAAATCTCAATTAGTAAATTTAGACTTCTCAATTAATTCACTAAAGAAAGATCTTGAAGAAGCAATAGTAAGTGCTAAAGCACAATCTAATATTAATAATGAAGAATGAAGAATTAATGAAAAAAACTCCTTACGGAGTTTCGCAAAACAATCATTTTTAAGTAACTCTTTAAGAATTACATTAATAATTTTTAATTTCTAATTTTAAATTATTATAAGGGGCTGTTTGTTAAACAGCCCCTATCTACAGTATTTATAAAGTTATTTAATAATTTTACTTACTAAATTCTCATTTTTAATTTTTATTTTCTACATTGTTAAAGTTACTATTCCTGCTAAAGATAAAGCAAATAATACTATACCAGCAATTACTCTATATATAGCAAATATTCTCATAGGTTTCTTCTTTAAGTAACTTACAAACATATCCATTACTATTAGCGATACTATAAATGCTACTATAAATCCAACTATTAAAGCTACTATATATGTAGAATTCATTATAGAATAGTCAAAGTTAAATAAATCCATAGCTGAAGAACCAACCATAGCTGGAACTGCTAAAAAGAATGAAAACTCTGCTGCTACTGGAGTTGAAAGTCCAGCAACCCAACCTCCCATTATAGTAGATGCACTTCTTGACATTCCTGGCCACATAGATAAAACTTGGAATAATCCAACCTTTAATGATTGCATTGGAGTTAAGTCAAAAACATCTACAGTTGGTGTTTTTCCTCTCTTAGATGTCTTGTTTCTAAATAAGTTTTCCATAATAATTAATAATATACCACCAACTATAAAACCAACTATAACTGCTGAAGGCTTAAATAAACCTTTAATTTTATCATATAAAGTTAATCCTATTATTAATGCTGGTATTGATGCAATAATTACGTTTATACCAAATTGAAAACCTTTCTTTCCTTTCTTTCCACCTGAAAAGATAAAAGTAAAGAAATCTACAACAGCTCCCCATAATTTATTCCAATATAATACCACTACTGCAAGTATTGCTCCAAGTTGAATTACAACTTCAAACATCGCAGCAAATTCCTCAGCACCTGCTGTCCCCGATCTGAATCCAATAAGACTACCAACTAGAATCATATGTCCAGTAGATGATACAGGTACGAACTCTGTTAGTCCTTCTACTATTGCTATTATTATAGCCTTAAAGATATAGATAAAATCTAAACCCATTATTTTCCCTCCTTAAAACTTCCTATATTACAACAATTTTTATTATAACTGTATTACTATTTACTGTCTATTACCTAAAATATTAAGATTTTCTTATTAATTTTTTATTTCTATAGAGGTTACTGTATTTTCTCCATCTAAAGAAAGGGAAATAATATTATCTCCTTCATTAAATAATATATCTGTATACATATTAACTTTTCTATATTCATTATTATTCTCTTTTAAGTAATACTCTTCTAGAATTTTTCCGTCCTTAAAAGCTCCAACAATAAAGCTTTGTTTTTTATTATCCTTATCTTCGGTCTTTTCTTGTTTCTTCATTAATATTAAATAAGCTTTTTCATCCTTTGATACTGTACTATCAATAGGATTTTTATTAATTAAATCTTTATTCTCTGTAAATATAGTTGGACCTATATAATTCCCTTTAAATTTTAGAGCTATAGATTCCTTATCTTTAATATAAGTTATATAACTATTACTTCTTTTCATATCAGTAGTATTATCAATGTTAATTGTATATGTATATAATGTTTTCTTTAGCATTGGAATATAATCACTTCTATTACTGCTTCCTGTATAATTATAATTTCTTATATCATTTTCTAAAACTTCCATAGCACTACAAGGGAACCCCTCATTGTCAAAGTATCCCTTATCTATAAAGTCTATCATAACCCACTTATTATATTCCTTACTCCAATATTCAACAACATAATATGATTTTTCTTTATTATAGCCTACATTCATTCTTTTAAATTCACCAACTCTTGCTGTATACCCTAAACTTTCTAGAAAATCTCTATATATTATTCCAAGGTCTTTTGCTGATACCTTTTTTTCACCTGTTTTTTCTTTAAGAATATCGAAGCCATTAATTCTGCTTGTACTAGGTACATCATCAAATGTAATAATACTTCCTAAATATTCTGCAACCCTAATTGCTTTATTAAGTTGTCCATCTACGCCTTTAATTTTTTCTTCTAAATTATAATTATCTTTTAGCACTTTTATCTTTTCATCACTAGAATTGCTATAGAAAAACTCTATACCATCTTCATTATATATATTGTCCCAATTTTTAATAGCTAAATCATTAGTAAACTTACCATTAAATGTATAGATAAATGCTAAAGAACAAATCATAATTACAATTCCAGCAATAAGAATTCTCTTAAATATCCTCATATAAACTCCCCCTATATACATAGTATTAAAATAGTGTTGTAGCAAAATAAAAAATTAATAATGAAAAATGAAAAATTAATGAAAAAACTCCCGAAGGAGTTTTTAAAAGATATTAATTTTAGTAATTCTATAAGAATTACATAAATAATTCTTAATTTTTAATTTTCAATTTGAGCTATTTTTGTGACAGCCCCTTAAATAACAATATTAATTATTTTATTTATAAATTCATCTTTATGCGATTTTAAAAGATTAGATTAATACTAGCTGTATCGAAGTCTTTTGTTTCATCTTCTAAAAATTCGTCATAAAGCTTCTTTGCTTTATTATAGTTGCTTATCAACTTTTCTTTAATAGATTCATCTAATGAAACAGGCATATCTTCATAAGCAGACTTAATATTATCAAAGCCTCTTGCAATATCATTTTCAACATTCATATAATACCATCCTGCATTATTTAAAGCTATAGAATCTTTTTCATTCATTGAGTAAGCTTTTCTAACTAGTTCTATTCCCTCATCAAAATTTGAATTGTTAAGGTGTATAGTACCTAATATTCTATAATAATCTGAATTATTTTCATCTAGTTTTATTGCTTCTTCTAAATATGGAATTGCTTCATCATACTTTTCATTTTTAATCTTAAAGTCAAAAATCTTCTTATATAAACTACTATCTTCTTTTTTTATTTCTAATAATAATTCATAGTATTTCATACCTTTATCATTATTTAATTGATAATTAGTATAATAATCTGCAATACTCATTATTAACTTATAATTAAATGGATCCTTTTGAAGGGCTGTTCTATAATAAACCTCTATTGGTTCAAATTTCCCCATTTCAATTTGAAGTCTAGGAATTAAACTTCCATAAGTATTTGAATATTTAGAATCAGCAAGTAATGCTTTTTTTGCATATGTTAGTGCTTCTTCTAACTTATTATTATATTCACTCTTTAGAGATAATAAATAATATGTTGTATATGACTCTTTATTCCATGCCTTTGCATTCTTTACAGCTTCAGATATATAATTTTCTGCTTCAGCCTTTTCTCCAAGATTATTATAAGCTTCAAAATTAACTAAATCTACACCTATATTAACTATGCCATCTTCTTCTAACTCCTTAGTTAATTCAACAGCTTTTTCAGATGTACTTTTTGATATAGCATATGTCTTTGCTAATAGTGTCTTATATGCATTATCTTCAGTATCATTAACTTTTTCTTCTAACTTTTTAGTTAATTTTTCACCATCATAAACGTAAATATTATTTATAACATCATAAATCTTAAGTTCATTTTTATCTATTTCCATAGCAGATTTTAAAAGTTCTAATCCTTTATCCCATCTATCTAACATTATATTCATATTAGCAACTACTGCTGTGTCATAAGCAGATTTATCATCTAATGGATATTTGTCTATTAATTCTTCTGCTTTATATGTATATCCTTTAACTAAGTAAGCTTGGAATAATATATTTAACGTATCTTTATTACTACCATAATCACTTATATATTTTTCTCCAAAAGTTATAGCTTCATCATATTCACCATTTGAGACAAATGTAAATAGCATAGAATTAGTTAATTCAATGTCTTTTTCCTTATACTTAGCATAACCTTCTTCTTTTATTATTTTATCTCTAATAACTATTATTTCCTTTAAAAGAGAGTTTGATTTCTTTGCTTCACCTTTTAATGAATAAATATCAGCAACTTTAGCATTCCATATTGGCCAAGCTTCTTTACTTTGTAGAACTTTGTACTCTTCAATAGCTTCATCATACTTATTTTCATAAGCTAAAATTTCAGCAGTATTATTAGTAATTTCAACTTGCTCTATAGTGGTTGCACCTCTAATAACTAGTACCATAAATAATATTAATAAACATGATGTACCAATTATTACTATAGGTTCTGTATATTTGTTCTTTTCATTGGCTTTTTTATATTTTGTAGCTACTTTATTACATGCCCTTTTTATAAATCTAAAAAATGACATAAAACCTCCTGATACCTTTTCAATAAACGGTTTCAACGGTTTCAATATAGCAGAAAAAAGTGATTTAGTCTCCTTCATTTCTACCTCCACAAATTAAGATTATCTTAGTGTTTTATGATATTATCAATTTTATCAAAGTTTTTTAGTATTTACAATTAAATATTAAAATTTGTAAATATAAATTTATAAATTAGAGTTTAAAATAACCCCAATTTATAATTACTATTTAAATGTCATAATTCATAAATACTTTAATCTATATTAATAATTTATGTAGTTTTCTTAGATAAATTTAGTTAAAATGTAATATATTGCTGGTGCTAAAAATACAGTCATAACTCCTGCTATTCCTATTGATAAGGAACTCATTGCTCCTTCTGTTTCACCTAATTCAAAAGCCTTCGTAGTTCCAACAGCATGAGATGCTGTTCCTAATGCAATACCAACTGCAACCCTATCATTTATTCTAAATATCTTACATATTAATGGTCCTATAACAGCTCCTATTATTCCTGAAACAACTATAGCCAATACGGTAACTGGTGCTAACCCACCTAACTGATTAGTTATTTCAATTCCTATTGGTGTTGTAACAGACTTTGAAACTAAGGACATTGTTAATACATCTTCCATACCTAAAATATTTCCTATCCATACTACTGAAGAAATACTTACTGCGCTTCCAATTAAAATCCCTATTATTATAGGAAGTAAATACTTTTCCAAAAGCTTAAGTTGTTTATATAAAGGAACTGCTAAAACAACAGTCGCAGGTCCAAGGAACATATTAATAAACTCCCCACCACGATTATAGTCCTCTACATTTACATCAAAAATTATTAAGAATCCAATTACTAAAATAATTGCAATTAAAAGTGGATTAAATACAGGGATTTTAGTTTTCTTATAAATAAACAATCCAATTTCAAAGGCTAGTAAAGAAATAACTACTCCAAATAAAATATTTTCTGTTAATAAACTCATTTCTATCCTACTTCCCTTCTTACTTTCCTTTTTTAACCTTAATAACTAACTGTACTATAGTCCCCGTTACTACTATTACTATTGCTGTGGTCACAATACATAATACTAAAATTGGTATAAGGTTAGCCTTAATTAAGTCAAAGGATGAAATTAATCCAACACCTGCAGGTATAAAGAAGAAAGCTAAGTGATCTAGAAAGAAATTTGATACACTTTCTATTTTTTCTACTTTAATAACTTTAGTCATTAATAATAATAATAAAATTAGCATTCCTAAGATATTTCCTGGTAAAGGAAGTGAAAATCCTTTTGAAATAACTTCTCCAATTAAATATATTCCGAGGATTAATAGTGCCTCTCTAAAAATTTTCATTTTATTATCCTCCTTACTATCTAAATTATAATTTATCACTAATAAAAAGATATGTAAATCCATTAAACCTTTTCAAAATTAATTATATTTTTCAATTATATATTTACAATAAATATATAAGAAAAAAATATAGGATATAGTAGTAATTTATACTACCTATCCTATATCTATATTAATACTATATCTAAGAATCCTTAAGTTTTTTTTCATTTAATATAACAACTTTATTTCTGCCACTATTTTTAGCTTCATATAAAGCAATATCAGCATCTTTAATTAAATTATCTGTTTTATTTGTCAGTTCAGGGTATGATGATATTCCAATGGAAATTGTTATTTTAATAGCTTTATTCTCTGAAATATAAAAATCAGTATTTTCAGTCTTCTTTCTTATTTTTTCTGCAATTTTAAAAGCTTTGAACTTTGGGCAATTTAATAATAAAACAGAGAACTCTTCTCCTCCCATTCTAGATATCACATCATAATCTCTACATATGTCAAGAAAAATCCTTGCTAACTCTTTTAGAATGGTATCGCCTGCATCATGACCATATGTGTCATTTATATTTTTAAAATAATCAACATCTATAAGTAATGCAGATAATTCCTCTCCTCTACGAATAGTCAGATTAGAAACTCTATTAAAACTATCATTAAATTCTCTTACATTATTCAACCCCGTTAAATAATCTTTTGAAGCTTCTTTCTTTAGCTTTTGATAAATTTCAATTATTTCAATTATATAGTCCGTATATTTAATAGAAAAATACGAAACAATTGAATATCCAACTATTATCATTATCAAAGATTTAAAAATCAATATAAAGTCTTCTAATACGATAGCTAATGAAGCTATCGATACCACACTAACTATAATAATACTGTAAATATATTTAGTTCTTTTTGATACTTTTAATGAAGAAATAAATCCAAATCCAATTCCTATCACCAATGCTGCTATTAATCCAATTATAGAAGAAGTAGAAACTCCAAAAAATAAAAAACGAAAAATACCTATTATTATTGAAGAAATAACTGAAGGTAAATATCCACAATAAAGGGCACTTAACAAAATTGGTACATATCTAAAATCAATAATCACTTCATCCGTAACTGGAACGGTATTGATCATTAATATTACACCTAATATAGCGCTATAAATTCCAACTATAATCCTTTTGTTTATTGACAAGTTCTCAAAAATATTCTTATCCCTAGCAAAATGCTGGATTATACTTAAAAATGTAATGAGAATACATGCATTTTGAAAAAAACTTAATACCATTCTCTTCTCCTATTATTTTAGTGATTGATTCATTTCTATATTTTTTTAAGTATTTATATCTTTTCCGTTATAGTTATAAATTATCTATACATTTATGTCAAACCAGATTTATACATTAAAATTAAATCTTTTCCGTTATAATCTAGTATTATTTAACAAAATATGATAGGAAGTCATATTATAAAACATGGACTAAATGATATGGAGGTTCAAATGAAAAGCAAATTAATAAAAATTGCTTCTATTATAGCTTTAATTGGTGTAACAACCTTAAGCTTTATTGCCTGCGGTAAACCAACAAAAGAGGAACCTAAAGAATTAACAAAAATAAGATTAAACGAAGTAGTAAGATCAGTATTCTATGCTCCTATGTATGTTGCAATAAATGAAGGATTCTTTGAAGAAGAAGGCCTTGAAATTGATTTATCCACTGGACAAGGTGCTGATAAAACAATGCAACAAGTTTTAAGTAAAAATGCTGACATTGGTTTTTCTGGTCCTGAGCAAACTATATACATTAACAATCAAGGTAGAGAGGATTATCCAATTCTTTTTGCTCAATTAACTCAAACTGATGGTTCCTTCTTAGTAGGAAGAGAAGCTAAAGATGATTTTAAGTGGACAGATTTAAAAGGTGCAGAAATTATTGGTGGAAGACCTGGTGGAGTTCCACAAATGGCTTTTGAATATGCTTTGAAGTTAAATGGATTAGATCCCAAAACAGATGTTAACCTAGTAACTAATATAGACTATACTGCTACTTCAGGTGCCTTTAAAGCAGGAACTGGTGAGTACGTAACATTATTTGAACCTACAGCTTCCATGCTTGAAAAAGAAGGAAGTGGAAAAATAGTAGCTTCTATTGGTGAATCTGTTGGTAATATAGCTTATACAGGGTTTTATTCAACTAAATCTTATATGGATGAAAACCCTGAAATAATTCAACACTTCACTAATGCCATTTATAAAGGACAAAAATGGGTAGAGTCACATAGTGATGAAGATGTGGCTGATTCTATATCATCTTTCTTCCCTGGAACTGATAGAGACATTATTATTTCTGTAGTTAAGAACTATAGATCAATCGATGCGATTGCTACAAAACCAACTATTGAAGAAGAAGACTTAAATAGATTAATGGATGTTATTGAAAGTTATGACAAAACATTATTACCAAATAGACCTTCCTTTGAAAAAATAGTTAATAATGATTTTGCTAAAAAAGCAATGGAATCCAAATAAGTTTATCTCTATGGGGCTGTCACTGGGCAGCCCCAACTTAAAAATCAAAACTTTTATCAATTATAAAGTAATTTACTTTAATAAAAATAATTTATTAAGCCCTACTTTAAAAAGCAAAGATATAAATTCATACCTGTATTATCCTCCTAACTATAATTAAGAGTTTACATAACGAAAGGAGGTAATATTTTGAGCTTAATTGAAGTATCAAATGTAAGTTTAACTTACCATTCACTAAAAGCAGAAACAAAAGCAATCGAAAACTTAAATTTTTCAATAAAAGAAGGAGAATTTATAAGTATAATTGGTCCTTCTGGCTGTGGAAAATCAACACTTTTAAATATAATAAGTGGTCTTCTTAAGCCTTCAAAGGGCGAAATACTATATAATGATAATACAGTTAAAAATAGATTAGACAAAATGGGTTACATGTTTCAAAAGGATTATTTATTTGAATGGTTATCTGTGAGAAGTAATGTATTATTAGGTTTAAGGATTAAAAAAATTGATACTAAAGATAATATTTCTAGTGCCGATAATCTACTAAAAAACTATCAGCTAGATAGATTTGTAAACCATAAACCTACTGAATTATCAGGTGGTATGAGGCAAAGAGTTGCATTAATAAGAACTTTAGCCCTAAATCCAGAGGTTTTGTTATTAGATGAACCCTTCTCCGCTCTAGACTATCAAACTAGATTAAAGGTCTGTGATGATGTTAAGGGAATAATAAAAAAGGAAGGTAAAACAGCTATAATGGTTACCCATGATTTAGGTGAAGCCATTGCTACTTCTGACAGAATAATAGTATTAACGAAGAGACCCGCAACATTAAAGCTAGATGTAAAAATAGAATTTATGAATAAAGATGCTACTCCTTTCCAAAGAAGAAAAGAACCTGAGTTTAATGAATATTTTAATTTACTATGGAAGGAGCTTGATGAATTAAATGAGTAGAGAGCATTTAGAATATATAAAGAAAGTAAAAAAAGATACAATAAAAGTTGCCCTCTTTAGAGTTGGATTATTAATACTATTCATTGCTTTATGGGAAATTCTCGCTGACTTAAAAATCCTAGATGCATTTTTAACTTCAAGTCCTAGTAGAATAGTAAATTCATTAATGGACTTTATTAAAGAAGGAACTTTATTAAAACACATATTAATAACCTGCTATGAAACTATTCTAGGTTTTACTTTAGGAACCTTCCTGGGAGCTTTAATTGCTATTATTTTATGGTCCTTCCCTTTTGTTTCAAGAGTTTTGGAGCCTTATTTAGTAGTTCTAAATGCTCTTCCAAAAGTTGCTCTTGCCCCAATAATTATCTTCTGGGCAGGTAATGGAATAACTGCAATTATAACTATAGCGCTATTAATATCTATCGTTACAACAATAATTACTGTATTAACAGGATTTAATGAAGTAGATAAGGGTAAACTTAAGCTTATGGAAACCTTAAAAGCATCTAAATTCCAAACCTTAAGATACTTAGTGATTCCTGCTAATATTCAAGTGATAATTTCAGCCTTAAAAATAAATGTAGGTTTGTCTTGGGTAGGTGTAATTATGGGAGAATTCTTAGTGGCAAGAAGTGGACTTGGATTCTTAATAGTTTATGGTGGACAGATTTCACAATTAGATATGGTTATGATGAGTATAGTTATTCTTTCAGTAATTGCTTTTATTATGTATATAGCTGTTGCAAAATTAGAAGAAGCTTTAAAGAAGATAAATTAATTCTCAACTTTAATAAAATGAAATAATTAAAGAATGAAAAAATGTTTATAAAAATCTTTAAAGATTTTTATTAGATCATCTATAAATAAAAGAGGTTTTGCATTGCAAAACCTCTTCCTTAATTCTTTCATTTCTTAATTTTTTCATTTTAAAATGCTGCGCATTTTACTTAATAAACTCCATACTCCAGTTGAAGTATCCTGTTTCTTCATTTTTTTCATATTTAAAATATGCACTAAAAGTATTTCCCTTTTTACTTTTAAGATTTCTAAATCCTACTTTACCATTTTTAAGTAATAACTGCACCATTTCTTTAGATACTGCTTTTCCAAAGGAAGCTATATACTTATCTTCTTTCCAAATAGTATATTTACATCCATTTTTCCAGTTAGTACATCCAAAACTTTTTTCTCCTTCAACTACTGGATTACCACAAACAGGGCATTTTCCTACTTCCTCTAAACCTTCTGGTACTTCTACCTTAAACTTATGTAAAAGCGAATCATCACTTTTTATCTTTTCAACAGAATTCTTAGTGAAATCGTAAATAAGATTTAAAAAGTCAACCTTTTGATATTTACCTTTTTCTATATCTGATAATGTTTTTTCTAATCTACCTGTATATTCTAAATCTAAAAGCTCCTTAGCTGGGAAAATTTCTACTATTGTTCTGCCAAGTTCAGTTGTAATTAAACTTTTTCCTTTAGTTTGAATATATCCAATATCTTTAAGTCTTTTAATAGTTTCTGCCCTTGTTGCAGGAGTCCCTATACTAAATCCACTTAATATTGCATTCATCATTTCTTCAGTATTAGTTTCATCATCTGAACTTTCGTCTTTATCTTCTTTTTCCTTCTTAAAGTTTTTCCCACAGGTTTCCATAACTCTTAAAAGAGTTTTTTCTGTATGATGCTTAGGTGGTTTCTTCGTAACTTTATTAACTTTACTACTAGTAACATCAAGATTTTCACCTTTTTCTACTAATGGTAATATAGTATCTTTAGTATCTATCTTTTCAACTACTCTCCATCCCTTAACAATTTCAACCCTACCTTTAGCTATAAATTCTCCAGGTATCTTTTCATCATTGACCTTTATTGTTATCTTTGTTTCTTCAAATTCAGCAACAGGCATAAATTGCATTATAAATCTATTCTTTATAGCATTATATACATTTTGCTCATCAATACTTAAACCTTTTGGAATTACATATGTTGGAGTTATCGCACTATGGCTTTCTACTTTAGAGTTATCAAAAACTCTTTTTGACTTTACAAACTTAACTTGATTTTCATAAGGCAATCCCTTTTTTATATTTTCTAATACTTTTCTTGCTTTATCCTCTAAACTTTCTTCTAATACAGTACTCGCAGTTCTAGGATATGTAATAAACTTCTTTTCATAAAGACCTTGAGCAACTTTTAATACTTTATCTGAAGTCCACCCTTTATATTTGCTAGTAATATATCCTTGTAAGTTAGATAAATTAAATAGAGGCTGCGGATATTCCCTTTTCTTTTCTATTTCTTTATGAACTACTACACCACTTTTACCTGCTAAAATTTTACTAATCTCATCTAGATATTCTTTTTTCTCAAATTTTTCACTAGAATTTTCATAATAAAGTGTTTCAAATTCAATATTATCCTTAGATTTATAATTAACTGCTAATTTATAATATGAACTAGATTCAAAGTTCTCAATTTCTTTATCCCTATCATAAATAATCTTTAGTGTTGGTAATAGCACTCTTCCAATATTAATAACTTTTCTATCTTTTCCAGTTCCCCCATAACGTAATGTAGCAACTGAAGTTAAATTAATACCAATTACCCAATCTGCTAACTGTCTTCCAATCCCAGCATCCTGAAGAGGCTTCATTTCAGAATTAAGCTTTAAATTTGCCATTCCTTTTTTCACTTCTTCTTCTGTCCATTCATTAAGAAGTATTCTATATATAGGCTTCTTTACATCAAAATGAATAAACAATTCATCTGAAATAACTTGCCCTTCTCTATCATAGTCTGTTGCAGATATTATTCCATCTACATCATCTCTATCTATAAGACTCTTTATTAAATTAATTTGTTTTTCTGCACCTTTATCTACTATATTTCTATTGTAGCCATCACATTTAATCTTATATTTAAATTCATTAGGTATAAATGGAAACTTCTCCATCCTCCAACCTACCATCTTTTCATCGTAATCTTTTGCATCATATAATTGTAATAGATGACCAAATGCCCAAGTAACTAGATATTCATCCCCATCATAATATCCATCTTTTCTATTTTTTATTTTAAGAGCATCTGCTATATTTTTAGCAACAGATGGCTTTTCAGCAATTATTACTTTTTTCATTTATATCTCCTACTTTTTAAATAAAAAAGCTCTTGCACAAAAAATTTAAGTCAATTTTGTACAACAGCCCTGTTTTTACTTTCAATAACCATAGAATATTTATGGGCTTTAAAATTATATCATAATATAATTTCATAACAACCCTTACAATTATACTATATTTTTCGTTACATTTCATTATAAAACCATATAAAATAGTTTAAAAAGCTTATAAACACAATCCATGCTATATAAGGAATTAATAATGCAGAAGAAAATTTATCCACTCTAAAGAACTTATAAAAAGTTATTAAAACTGCTACTAATAATATTATTAACCAAATAAATGATAAACCATATAATCTAAAGGTGAAAAAAAGAAATGGCCAAATAAAATTAATACATAGTTGTATGAAATAAGTAAAGTACGCTCCCTTATCATCTACACCACTTTTATTCCTCATATATATTCTATAAGCTGAAACCCCCATTAAAATATATATAATTCCATATCCTACTGGAAAAATTATTACCATTTCATTTACTAATATTCCCTTAAGAGATCTATATGTATCCAATGTATTTCTATTTATATATCCTATTAATATTATTGCCAATATAGGAATCATTATATTTATTAATAATGGAATTATCTTATTAATTCTTTTATTTTCTTTCTTCACAGCATATTTTTTATCTTTTTTTAGAACTGATTTCATAACACTACTCCCTATTTAACTTATAATTGAGGACATTTTGCAGAGCAAAACTTAAGTTTAAAATGAAAAATGAAAAAAATAAAGGAATGAAAGAATTTAATTACTGAAAACGTCTCTCTTATTTTAAAATCCCCAAGGATTTTTCCCTTCACTCTTAATCATTTTACTTTGCAAAATCCACAACTTATATATATGCTTAAAACTATAGTGTTATGTTAAAAATAGATATCTGAAAATTCTATGTCTACCTTTTCTTCAAGAGGATTTATTTTCAAACCTACTGTTGATATAACCTCTTCACCTTCTATGCTTTTATCATAAGGAAATACTATCTTAAAGGTGTTTCCAAATTTTACTCCTGTGCTAATACTTATTTCTCCATTGTGGTTTTTAACTAGTCCTTTTGTTAAAAACAATCCAAGTCCACTTCCTTCTGAAGTTCTACTTAATGAAGAGTTAACCTTAGTAAATTTCTCAAATATATCTTTTCTCTTATCTTCTGGAATAGCTTCTGCATCATTAACTACCTTTATAACAATGCTACTAGAATCTTTAATATTTACAGTTACATAAATATGTCCATTATCTTTACCATATTTTAATGAATTAGATAAAATATTTAGCATTATCCTCTCAATTTGTCCCTTATCACATAAGAATTTTATTTCTTCTCTCTCAGGATCAAAAATCAAATTTATATTCCTAAGTTTCATATAATAATCACATGCTAAAACTATATTTTCAATTATTTCTACAACATTATAAATCTTCTTATCTACCTCTAAGAAACCTTCGTTTAGCTTATTACTATCTATAAAATTACTTATAGTTCTTATAAGCCTTAGGCAGTTTTGTTTTATAATCTCATTGTTCTTATTGATTTTAGTAATCTCATTATTTTTTAAATATATATCATTTAGTTGCAATGCTGAATAAATTACATTTATAGGTGTTCTAAGCTCATGAGAAATGTTTGAGTAAAATTCTTCTTTTATATTTTCATCTTTAATTTTCTTTTCAATATTAACTATCTCTTTTCTCTTCTTAATAATATCCGTAATATCATTAAATACTAATAGCTTTTTATTACCATAAATCTTTACTAAATATATTTCTAAGTTTCTTTTTTCACCATTTTCATCAGTAATATCAATTTCTGTTGTAAAGTCTTCTATTTCTTCATCTTTACAATAATTTCTTCCTGTTATTCTACCAATTATCGTACTTAATTCCATTAAATCCTTCCTTGGATACATAGATGGATCTCGCTCATAATAACATTCATCATTGTAATTAGAATAAGTTAAAAAATTATTTTCAAATAGTAGAAGTCCCTTAGAAAAAGCCTGTACTACATCGTAATATCGTTTTTCACTTTTTTCTATAAGAAGGTTTAACTCTAATAGTTCCTTTTCCCTTCTTTTTAAAGATTTATTTAAATTTCTTTTAGTCTCTTTAGCCTTATTTAAGCTTTCATAAGCATTTGAAAATGCATTATATAACAATATTTCTTCAAATTTATCATATATTAAGAAATACATTATAATCTTTGATAATCCTATTAAATATGTTAAATCTATATTTAAAACTCTAGATAAATAAACAAATATGCTACTAAGTACTATTAATAGTCCATTTATTAATATCCAAATTTTATCTCTCTTGTAATTATACTTATTATATAAAACTATAATTATAACATATAATAATATTATTATAACTTCACTAATGAATAATATAGAATAATCACTATGTGCTTTAGAAATAAGTACTAATCCTTTATTGCCACCTTTTATCCAATAATAAATAAAAGGTGTAGTGCATAAAAAGAATATAGATTGCCATAAAGGTGATTTTCCTTTCTCATAAAAAAACATACTAAGCATTATATTCATAAGTTCTCTTAAGCTTATAACCTGAGTATAAAATAATATTATTAAAATATCATTAATGCCAGTATTGAATTCTATATCTATAAACCTAACTAAAGCTATGAAAATGCTTCCAATTCCAATATGCTTTAATATTCCTAAATCTTTATTTCCAATCTTTATCATACTAATAATAAATATCATCACTGCTATAGCAAAACATATAATTTTCACTATAAACGTATACTCACTTCTCAGTTTAAATACCATACTTAGTATTGTTAATATGATAATCATAGGAATAAAAATATTAGAAGCAGAACCCTTATATCTATAACTAACCTTCTCACTAGTCATCTTCAATTAAGCACCCTTCCCCTTATTAAAGCTAATTCTAAAGGTAGTTCCATTACCTTCTTCACTCTTAATTTCAACATTACCATTTTGCGCTTTTATTAAATTATATACTACAAATAATCCAACCCCAGAACCATTAGGATTATATGTTTTTGCTCTTTCTTCCATTTCATATTTATTAAATGCCTTCTTTACAAACTCTTCACTCATTCCTTCTCCATTATCCCCTATCTCAATTATTACTAAGTCTAATTCAACCTTAATTCTTGTAAATATAGTTCCACCTTTTTTAGTGAATTTTATAGAATTTGAAACTAAATTTAGAATAACCCTTTGCATCATTTCTGTATCAAAATAAGTATAGATTTCCTCTTCCTCTGTATCAAACAGAAGATTTATACCACTATTTTTGATATATGTATTTAAAGAAATTAAATAATCTTCTATAAATACAACAATATTATCATATATTAAGTTAGCTTCTAAATTTGAAGAATCTATCTTACTAATATCTATTAAGTTATTAGTAAACTTTGTTAAGATAAAACAATTCTCCTTGCCTATTTCATTATAAAAAGCTAGTTTATCTATATCATTATTATCTATTAATATCTTTTCTAATTGAATTGCTGAATAAATTATATTAACTGGAATCTTTAAATCATGTGATATGTTTGATAGAAAGTTCTTTTTTATTTCTTCTTTCATCTTTATACTTTCTAGCTCTTCTTTCATATCCCTTAACTTTAATTCCTCAGTTAAGTCCTTTAACAATAATATAAATTCATTTTCTTCAGTATTTAGACCTAAAAATCTACATTCAAATTGTTTGCCATTTATTGTAATAGAAGTTGAGTATGAAACTTTTTCATTTTTATTAAATCCTGACAATATTTCCTTTGTACTTGAACTAATATCAATATAGCTCTCGATTCTTCTATTAACTACCCTTCTTAAATTCTTTTCTCCAATAGAATTTAAAAAATTTAAATTACAATATGAAATTCTAAGATTTCGGTTAACTATTACAATTGGATGAGGTAGACTGCTAAGAAAGCTTTTATATAATTGTTGCTTGTCCTTTATTTTTTTATAAGCTACTTCCAATTTGTAATTATTCTTTATTATTTTATTATTTATTTCCTCTAAATACTTACTTGTGTTTACAGTTTCCTTAAATATAAAGTTATAGTTTTCTTTTGTAATATTAAAAACTATAGAAACTAAAATAGCTATAAAAATTATTCTCATTAAAATATCAATTAAATCTATAACCATATATATATTAAAAATATTTGAAAACAACCTAACAAATAAGTTCAATGTAGCAAAATTTAAATTAATTTTTAATAAATCTACCTTTCCATCAAATTTAACTCCAGATTTACATATATATTTATATGCTTTAAAAATAAGCACTAATGAAGATATTCTATATATTAATCCTAAAAACATATATTCATACTTATTATTAATACAGCCTAAGAAACTGAGTATAACTAATAATAATATATATTCAAAATAAATAATTTTACTGTTAACTTCACTTACCCTATATTTTGCTATTATAAAGTACATAATAATTAAGTTATTGTATTTTAAAGTGTTAAAACTTAAAAAACCAATCTTACTTAAGAAAATCTTAAAATCTATAAAGTAATACTCTGGAGTAATAGAAATAATTATCACAATCATAGTAATAAATAAAACTAGTTGTACTAATCCATATATCTCTTTCTTAGTTAGATTTTTCAAATGCATTGAGAACATAATTAATATCATACAAATTATCAAACTTAAAAGTCCAACAATATCATAAACTATTTCTGTGTATCTAAAGGACATAATTTCAAATATACAATAAGCTATTACGCTATAAAAAACATAAGTTAATAAATCTTTTGGAGTCATATAGTATATTTTTTCTCTAAAAGCATTATAGTCCAACTTAATTCTCCTCACTATCTATATTTACTACATAATTTTACAACATTTCCTATTATATGTGAATATGCAAAAAAAATTTATATTAATATAAAAAAAGAGGCTGTCGCATAAACAACCCAAATTAAGAATTAAAAATTAATAATGAATAATTATTCATTATTAATTTTTTTCATTCTGCGACAGCACTCATAATATTTTACCTTTTTATCCAGTTTAATATATCCTCTATTACTTCATCCTTATTCACTTCATTTAACATTTCATGTCTACCATCTTTATATAACTTATATTTCAAATCCTTAACTCCTAAGCTTTTATAAGTGTTATATAAACTTTTAATTCCTTCTCCAAAATATCCTACTGGATCCCTATCCCCAGCAAAAATATATATTGGAATATTAACTTTCTTTACCTTCTCCAAATTTTCGTTTTTATGTATATCATGAATTCCTTTAATTAAGTAATAATAAAACTCTGAAGGATATACAAAACCACAAAAATCATCTTCAATGTACTTCATAACTTCCTTCTCATCACTACTAAGCCAATCAAAGTCGGTATTAGAGTTTTTAACACTACTATTAAATCCTCCAAAGGAAAGCTTATCCATTACTCTGCTTCTATTTTCTCGTCCCCTTAAGATATTTTCTAATCTAGATACTAAAATCCCAGCTTTAGTATATGATTTCTGCTTACCATTAGTACCTGATAAAATTAAAGCATCTATAGTATCTCCATATTCCTGTAAATATCTTTGACTTAAAAATGATCCCATACTATGTCCAAAAAGAACTATAGGCAAATCTTTATTTTCAGTTTTTATTATTTCGTTAACTTTCCTTATATCATCTAACATTATATAAAAACTATCACCTTCTTTAAAAAAGCCTAAACTAGATTTATCTAAGGAACTATTACCATGTCCACAATGATCATGACCATATACTATATATCCCTCATCCACTAACTTTTCTGCAAAATAATCATATCTACCTACCCACTCAGACATTCCATGGACTATTTGTACAACACCTTTTGGATTTTTTATATCTTTTCCCCATTTATAATATGCAATATCAGAACCAATACTATTTTTAAAGCTATATCTTTCCATATCACTCATCTCCTATAAATATCATAAATATAATTACCTTTATTATAATTATTGCTTCTTTAATTAGTCTTGTCAATTTCCATTTACTTTTACATCTTTTCTACATATGTAACGACCACTCTTTAATTAACCTTATGAAATTTCTATATTTAATAAATTCTTATAATATCATTATTCTTTCAGATAAAAAGTTATGATATACTATTGATAGTTAAAATCAAAAATTATTACAATACTTGTTTATATAATTAAATAATTGTAAATAATATTTGATAAGTATATTAAGGTGGTGAATAATATTAGTATTAAATCTATAGTAAGCATATTAGCTTCAAAAATAACAATTTTTCTTACAAAAACAATACTAAAAGGGGGAACTACCTTCCCTGGTAAAGTAGCCTTAAAAATAGATAGAAATATTCTTAAAAGAGTATCTCAAGGCTATAAAGTTGTATTAGTTACTGGTACTAATGGAAAGACAACAACAACAAGTATGATTTATAACATAGTAAAGGAGGATGGTAAAAAGGTAATTACAAATAATACAGGAGCAAATTTATTCCCTGGTATAGTTACTACTTTTATAGATAACTACAAATTCTTTAGTAAAACTGAAGATGCCTATGCCATCATAGAAGTAGATGAAGCAAACTTAAAATATATAACAAAATATATAACTCCAGAAATAATCACTGTAACTAATCTTTTTAGAGATCAGTTAGATAGATATGGAGAAGTATATACTACCTTAAATAAAATATTAGAAGGAATTACTTTAACTAAAGATACAACTTTAGTCTTAAATGGTGATGAATCTTTATTAGGCAATTTAGATTTGCCAAATAAAACTGTGTTTTATGGCTTTAATGCAAAAATAAATGAAGATACTAAGATAGATGTTAATGCAGATGCTAAGTTCTGTAAATTCTGTAAGGCTCCTTATGAATATAATCATATTACATATAACCATCTTGGAGATTTTTACTGTACAGGCTGTGGTTTTAAAAGAGCTGAGTTAAAGTATGCTGTTAATGAAATTTTAGACCTATCACCTGATAGCTCTACTGTTAAAATTAACAACTTAGATATAGAGGTTAGTCAATCTGGAGTTTATAATATCTATAATGCTCTTTGTGCTTTTGCTATAACTAAAGAGCTTGGAGTTAAGGATGAATCAATTATTAAATCATTAGAAAACCAAGATTCTAGTTTCGGTAGACAGGAATCCTTAAATATAGATGGAAATGAAGTTAAGATAATTCTTGTTAAAAATCCTGCTGGATACAATCAAGCACTAGATACATTATGCTTAAATAAAGAAAGCTTTTCTTGTGCATTTTTATTAAATGATAATTATGCAGATGGTACTGATGTATCTTGGATCTGGGATGTAGATTTTGAAAAACTACATAATTTAAATATAGATGAAGTCTTTATATCTGGACTTAGATGTTATGATATGGCTGTAAGGCTTAAGATTGCAGGGTTAGAGGAAGAGAAATTTATTATTGAAACTGAATTTGAAAATCTAACTTCTAAAATAAAGGAAAGTACTAATAATAAAATATATATTTTAGCTACTTATACTGCAATGATAAATTATAGAAAACATCTTTATTCTAAGGGATATATAAAGAAATTATGGTAAGAAAGGAGAAATAATTATGGAACTAAATATTTGTCACCTTTATCCTGACTTACTTAATGTATATGGTGATGTTGGTAATATATTAATATTAAAACATAGAGCGGAAGCAAGAGGTATAAAGGTAAATATAATCAATACTTCATTAAATGATGAATTCGATGTAGAAAATACTGATATTCTTTTCTTTGGTGGTGGCCAGGACTACGAGCAATCAATAGTATCTGATGACTTAAAAACTAATAAAAAAGATAAATTAAGAGAATACGTTGAATCTAATAAAGTTGTAATTGCAATTTGTGGTGGATATCAACTTTTAGGTAATTACTATATGGCTCCAAATGGTGAAAGAATCGAAGGTCTTGGAATTTTAGATATACATACCGATGGTGGTGAAACAAGATTCATTGGAAATACAGTAATTCATAATGAAGAATTTAATGAAACTTATGTAGGTTTTGAAAATCATTCTGGAAGAACTTATATAAACGGCTTAAAACCACTTGGTAAGTGTATAACTGGATTTGGTAATAATGGTGAAGATGGATATGAAGGATGTATTTATAAAAATACTTATTGTAGCTACTTCCACGGATCCCTTTTATCAAAGAATCCAGAGCTTGCTGATAGATTTTTATCTATAGCTTTAAATAATAAATATGAAAATGTAACTTTAGAGCCATTAGATGACACATTAGAACTAAAAGCTAAAAATTATATGATAAAAAGACTAGAAAGTAAATAAATCTAGGGCTGTAGTACAAAAGTCTTAATTGTGCTACAGCCTTAAATATTATTTTTTAAACCTCCGTAAGAAGTTTTCCCCCTAATTTTTCATTTCTCATTCTTAATTTTTAATTGTGCCACAGCACCTCTCTATTTATTAAGAACGTTTATCTTCTTTAAGTATTCTATTTCCTGATCTTCAATATAGTTAAGAGTTTTAAATTCATATCCCTTTTCCTTATATATATCTATTATTCCTTGAAGTGCTTCAACTGTAGTATTCTTACCACCAAGGTCATGCATTAATACTACTTCAACATCATATAGACAACCTTCATCCCTGATTCTAGAAATTAAATAATCTTTAGATATATCATAACTTTCAGAGTCTCCTGTATCTATTGTCCAATCTATATAATTTATATCCTTACTTAAAAGATTAGATTTAATTTTTTTTAATGTTTCAGCTTCGCAATAAGTATTATCTGCTCCACCAGGTAACCTTACAAAATTCATTTTCTTATCCCCTATTACTTTTTTAATATTACTTATACACTTATTTAAATCCGTAAAGTATGCTTCTTCATTTTTATATAAGGCTTTATAATCGTGATAATTGCAATGAGGCATTATAGACATATTACTATTTTCTAATTCTTCTAGCAAATAAGGATAAATACTTATATAATCTCCAACTACAAAAAATGTTCCTTTAATATTATTGGCCTTTAGAATATCAATAATATCCTTAGTTATTTTAACTGATGGTCCATCATCAAAAGTTAAGTAAACTGTTTTTTTAGGAGTTGTTGTATATAGTGCCGATACATGGATAGAATTATAACTAATAAAAATAAAAAGAGACAATATAAAAATATATATTTTTCTTATAGTAACCACCTCCTATAATACTTTATTTTGTACAAATATTAAAAATATATTATATGTAATTTAAACCACTTAACAACTACTCTATTTATTGTTATTATTAGATGTAGATGTTATACTTTAAGATATGTGACAAAATAAACCTTAAGAAATGGGGAGATGAACTTGAAAGTAAAAAAACTATTAAAAACACTAGCGCTTGCTCTTTCTGTTTCATTATTAGCTCCTTTAGCTAATAACGTTAGTGCAATAGAGAATAATTCTAGTGCACCAGAAATAATTGGCGAATCTGCTATTACTATGGATGTAGAAACTGGAGAAATTATTTATTCCAAAAATGCAGATGTTAAGCTTTCTCCTGCAAGTACGACTAAACTAATGACAGCACTATTATTTGCAGAAAATAAATCAAAAGCAGATATACTAACATTTTCTGAAAATGTTCTAAAGGTTACAGAAACATCATTAAATAATTATACTAGTATTAAACCTGGTGATAAGATTTCTGCAGAAGATACTATGAAGGCTGTACTAATTTTTTCTGCTAATGATACAGCTTATTTAATGGCTGAATCTGTCGGTGGAACTGTAGATAATTTTGTTCAGATGATGAATGATAAAGCTAAGGAACTTGGGCTTACAGATACTGTTTTTCAAAATCCATCTGGACTAGAAATAGACCCATTAAATCCTAGCAATACAGAGGTTAATAAGACTACAGCTTATGATTTAGCTAAAATGGCTGTTGCTGCTTTCCAAAATGAATGGGTAAGAGAAATTATTTCTCCAAGTAACGCTAATACTTCTGTTACTATAAATGGTGCACCTATTATTATAGAGTCTAGAAATAAGAATCTAGGTAAAAATGGTAATATAGGTGGAAAAACAGGTACTGAAGAATTAGCTGGGCACTGCTTTGTAGGCTTTTATGAAAGAGATGGAAGAGATGTTGTAACTGTAGTATTAAAATCTGAATATGGTGCAACTGGTCTTAATGTATTTGAAGATACAGAAAAAATAGCTAATTATAGTTATTCAGCTGAGAAAGAAACTTTCAAGAAAGCTGGTGATGAAGTAGGTTCTGTGAATTTAACTTATAAAGCTTTTAAATTCTTTGGAACTGAAAAAGAAATTACTGCTCCAATTACATTAAATGAAGACGTTCAATATTATAAAAATGATTTTAATGATGCAAAAGCAAGTATTACATATGCTAATAATAATAAAGATGCTTGGAGCTTAAGTGGTAATAAAGAAGTAATGTTAACTTACAGTACTCCTGGATATTCAATGGATGTTAAAGGTACTATTAATCTTTCAAAAATGGATTTAATTAAGACTAACCTTTCGTTATATATATTATCAATAGTAATTATAGTTATAATAGTAGTTCTTTTAGTATTAATTATTAGACTTATTAATACTAATAAGAGAAGAAGAAGAAGAAGATATTATTAAACAGTAATATAGTTTAATACTTAGGTGGAATATCAAAGGTTCTGTATTATCACAGGACTTATGACTCCACCTCTTTTATATTAATAGGAACAGAGGTAATAAATATGAAAAAACAAAATTTTAAGGGAAGCGTAATGCTTAACCCAACTCCTGTAGTAGTAGTAACATGTAAAAATTCTGAAGATAAAGTTAATGCCTTCACTGTAGGATGGATTAGTACTGTATGTACTAAAGAACCAATAATAGCTATGGGGGTTAGGCCTGAAAGATTATCTTATGATTATATAAAAGAAAGTCAAGAGTGTGTAATAAATCTACCATCTAGGGATATGGTTAAATTTGTAGATTACTGCGGTGTAGTATCCGGTAGAAAAATAGATAAGATTAAGCATTTTGGCTACAAGTTAAATGAAGGTGTATCTATTTCTACCCCTTCTATAGATTTAGCACCAGTAGCCCTTGAATGTAAAGTTAAGAGTATAACTCCACTTGGTACTCATGATTTATTTTTATTAGATGTTTTAAATGTAAAAGTATCTGAAGATATAATTGATGAAAAAGGAAAGATCTGTTTCAATAAAGCAAACTTAATTTGCTATAATCATGGAGAATACTTTGGATTAAATGCAAAACCTCTAGGTTCTTTTGGGTATTCAATTAGAAAGAAGAAAAAATCATTTAATAAAAAATAGTAAATAAATTGTATAATATTCATTCTTCCATCCCTTTCCTTGACATAAGAATGAAATGTTACTATACTCAATAATGTTAAAGTAAATTAATTCGGGGGATTATTCTATGTTTATATTAACTTATAATATTAAATTTAAAGAACTAGATTCAAAAATCGAATTATTAAATATCAATGATATTTATAATGTCTTTTATGATAGTCCTTTAGAAATCACTACTGATGAATATGGCTACGGCTATTTAGAAAAAGAAGTTAGTGATATAGATATAAAAGTTGCCTATGATGAAGATAAATCATCACTTAATAATTTTATAAATAAAGTTAACTCTATTATAGATTCTACTTGTGTTTCTATTGAGGAAATAAATTATGATTATGAGGATTTTGATTTTCCTGATGTTCATATTAATGACGAATGGATGCTATCATCCTCTACAGATGATGATAAGGAAAAAGGTAAGAATGTAATCACATTTTGTCCTCAAGGAGCCTTTGGTACAGGTCTTCATGAAACTACTCAGGATTTATTAAATGTTATCTTATCTAAAATAGATCTACATAATAAGACAGTTATGGATATTGGTACTGGATCTGGAATACTATCTATTGCGGCATCTATTGTAGGTGCTTCCAAAGTAACTGCAATTGATATAAGAGATGTTAGAGATGAAGTTATTTTAAATGCAAAATTAAATGGACTTTATAATATAGAAGTTTTAATAGGAAATGCCCTAAATGGTGATGTTAACATTAATGATAAATTCAATTGGATATTTATCAATATTGGTGGAGAAGAAACTGAATTATTTATGGATTTTATAAAGGAACATTTAGAAGAAGGCGGAAACTTACTAGTATCTGGCCTTGTTGAATGGAGCTTTAATAAAGTAAAAGATATTCTTAATAAAAATGGTTTCACTTTATTAGAAAAACATCAAAGCAATGAATGGGTAACAGCTATTTTTCAGTAGTACTATAAATTATAAATCAAATTTAAATGGGTCTATCCTTATGGATAGACCCATTTAATATTCAAAAACATATTGATGTAATTCTCTAGAATTGCTAAAAATTATTTCTAAACTCCCATAGGAGTTTTTTCCTCGATTCTTCATTCTTAATTCTTAATTTTTCATTGTGCTCTAGCACCCTCTATTTGTTATATAAGTACTTGTAAATATTATAGTTTGCTTTTACCTTATCAACATATTTTTTAGTCTCAGGAAATGGTATGTAACTTAATGTTTCTCCATCCTCGGAGTATTCCTCATGATTCAGCCACTTATTAACATTTCCGCTTCCTCCATTATAGGCAGCAAGAACTAAATCTAAGTCTTCATCAAATTCATTTTCTAAATTATCTAAGTACCAACATCCCATTTTTATATTTAACTCAGGGTCAAATAGCATAGATGACATAAAATAATTAACATCTAGCTCTTTAGCTATCCATTCCCCTGTGCTATCCATAATTTGCATTAAGCCTTTAGCATCTTTCTTTGACACTGCTTCTTTATTAAAATTACTTTCAGTTTTTATTACTGCTAAAACAAGATAAGGATCTAAACCATACTCATCACTATACTTATTAATATATTCCTCATATTTGTAAGGGTATACGTACTTTTTCATTCCAAACATAAATGCAAAATAAGCTACAAGTAGTACAATTAAAACAGTTAATATACGCTTAAATTTCATTACCTTCTCCTTACTTCCTTATAACATTAAAAAAATCCATTACCTTATCTACCTGACCTTTAGTTTTTAATAGATCTCCATTATTATCTATAATAATATGAGCATAATCTTTCTTTTTATCTAAAGAAATTTGTGCGTTTAATCTATTAATTGCTTCATCCCTAGTTAATCTATCTCTATTTCTTATTCTAATTATTTGAGTATTATTATCAACCCAAACAACTACTATATAGTCCATATTTAAATGAAGATTATTTTCTATTAAGGTTGGAGCATCAAGAACAATTAATTTTTCTCCTGCTTTTTCATACTTTTCTATTTCTTTAAATATCTCATCTTTTATATAAGGAATAATTATATCCTCATACTTTTTCCTTTGCTTAGGAAACCTAAAAATATGATTTCCAAACTCTCTTCTTCTAAATTCACCTCTCCAGTCAAAAAATCCAGAACCAAATTCTATTTTTATTTTCTCTAATATTTCCGGATATTTTTTAAGTACATCTTTTGATATAGTATCTGCATCAATGACAATAAACCCTTTATCACAGAGCATTTTCGTTACTGTACTTTTTCCTGACCCAATTCCTCCTGTTAACCCTATTTTAATCATTAAGTTAAGCCCCCTTACTTAGCCTCATACCAAGTTTTTCCTAGATTAATATCAACTTCTAGAGGCACTGCTAGTTTTAATACATTTTCCATTTCTTCTTTTACTAAAGCTTTAACCTCTTCTAATTCATCCTTTTTAACATTTAATATCAATTCATCATGTACTTGTAGGATAATCTCACTCTTTAATGATTTTTCCTTTAATTTATTAAAGACATTTACCATAGCTAGCTTAATTATATCTGCTGCACTTCCTTGGATAGGTGCATTCATAGCAAGTCTTTCCCCAAGGGACTTTACTATCTTATTAGAAGATTTAATTTCAGGTATAAATCTTCTTCTATTTAAAATAGTTAAAACATATCCTTTTTCCTTAGCTTCTTCAGTTAAACTATCTAAATATCCTTTAATATTAGGATATCTATCAAAGTATATTTCCATATATTCTGATGCTTCTTTTTTAGTAATGTGTAAATCTTGTGATAAGCTAAAGTCACTTATTCCATAAACTATACCAAAGTTAACAGCCTTTGCTCTACTTCTCATTAGTGAAGTAACTTCATCAACTGGAACCTTAAATACTTCAGAAGCTGTTTTTCTATGAATATCACTATGCTCCGTAAAAGCACTTATCATATTTTCATCCTTTGACATTTCAGCTAGCACTCTTAGTTCTATTTGAGAATAGTCACAAGATAATAATATGTCCTCTTCATTATTAGGTATAAATACCTTTCTTATTTCTCTTCCCATTTCATACTTAATAGGTATATTTTGAAGGTTTGGCTCTGTACTAGACAATCTTCCTGTAGTAGTTACAGTTTGATTAAATGTTGAATGAATCTTACCATCAACATCTATTACATTTTTTAATCCTTCTACATAAGTAGAGTTAAGCTTTGTAATTTGTCTATAATAAGTAATTTTAGGTATTATGTCATGCTTATCTTGAAGTTTTTCTAAAACTTCTGCATTAGTTGAATAACCTGTTTTTGTCTTTTTAATTACTGGTAGGTCTAATTTTTCAAAAAGTATCTTACCTAATTGCTTAGGAGAGTTAATATTAAATTCTTCTTCTGCTAAATCAAATATTTCTTTTTCAGTAGTAATAATTTCTTCCTTAAACTTAACTGCTAGTTCATCAAGCATTTCTTTATTAATTTTAAATCCTAGAGATTCCATAGAAGATAATACATATATTAATGGATGTTCTACCTTATAATATAATTCTTCCATATCTTCTTCTTCAATTTTCTTCTTAAAATAATTGTAAATATCTTTAAGCTTATAATTAAGCTTTCCTTGTAATATTATATCTTCACCTTTTACATCTTCACATAAGTATTCATTTACTAGTGTTAATAAATCATAAGAACTTCTAGCTGAATTAATTAAATAAGCTGCTATTGCAGTATCAAATATAAAATCTTTTATTTCAATATTTAACTTATTTAAAATAGTAATTAATGACTTCCCATTATGGATAACCTTGTTTAAGTTTTCCTTTTCCATAATTTTTTTCAATCCATTAATAGCTTCTTCATTATTAGATAAAGAAATCTCATTAAAATCAATGTAATATGTTTTGTCCTTGGATGAAATATAAAGTTTATCTAGTGATATTTCTGAATATCTCTCGCTATTTGAAACTTCATATGTAATATAACATATTTCTTCTAAATTTAAGTGTAGCTCTGAAAAAGCCTTTATTTCAGTAATACTTTCAAGGTTAAAATTCTCTTCTTTTTCTTTAATTTCTTCATTTTCTTCACTGTTTGGAAGTTTATCTATCATAGATTTCATTTGAAGCTTAAAGAAGAATTTCTTTAATTCATCATAATTATAATTATCTTGACTCTTAATTTCATCTAAATCGAACTCCATTGGAGCTTCTGTAATTATAGTAGCTAACTTTTTACTAAATATAGCTAACTCCCTGTTGTTCTCTAAATTTTCTTTTAACTTCTTACCACTAATATTATCTATATTATTAAGTACTTCCTCAATAGAACCATAAGTTTGAATTAATTTATAAGCCGTTTTCTCTCCAACCCCTGGAACTCCTGGAATATTATCAGACTTATCACCCATTAATCCTTTTACATCTATAAATTGAGTTGGAGTAACTCCAAACTCATCCATAAAGGTTTTATAATTATATACTGCTGTTTCAGTGACTCCCTTTTTAGTTATAACAACATTTATATTATCTGATGCTAACTGCAGGGCATCCCTATCTCCAGTTACTATATATACTTCAATACCATTCTTTTCAGCATACTTAGCTAATGATCCTATAATATCATCTGCTTCATAGCCATCCATTTCATATATTGTAATAGATAATAGATTTAAAAGATCCTTTGTTAGTGGAAATTGTTCTGCAAGTTCTTCTGGCATCTTTTTTCTTCCAGCTTTATAATCTTTGTATTCTTTATGTCTAAAAGTTGGACCTTTTCTATCAAAAGCTGCAACTACATAATCCGGTTTTAATTCTTCTCTCATTTTAAATAGCATATTTGCAAATCCATATACTGCATTTGTATGAATTCCATCTGTAGTCGTTAATTCTGGAATTGCATAAAAAGCTCTATTTAAAAGAGAATTTGAATCTAATATTAATAATCTTTCCATCTTTATCCTCCAAATTAAGGTATTAGTTCCTTAAAGCTATTTTTACTATAAATTATACTATTAAAAGCATAATAAATCATTACTTTTTACTTAAAATATACTTAAGTCTAATTCATCAGATAAGTCTTTTATTAGTTTCAGTCCAGCTATACTATTGCCCTTTTCATCTAAAGCAGGTCCATAGATACCTATTCCATACTGTCTAGGAACCGTTGCTATAATACCTCCCCCTACTCCAGATTTTGCAGGAATACCTACATTAACAGCAAATTCTCCTGATGCATCATACATACCACAAGTAACCATTATAGATTTAACTATTCTACATACATCCTTAGGTATTACCTTTCTACCATTCCAAGGCAGTACACCATCATTTGCAAGAACTACTCCAAACCTAGCTAGGTCCCTGGCATCTAACTCTATTGAGCACTGCTTAAAGTAAAGATCTAATATTTCTTCAACATCACCATCTAATACACCTGTACTTTTCATAAAGTAAGCTAAGGCCCTATTCCTACTTCCTGTTTCTTTTTCTGATAAATAGACATTTTCATTTACATATATATCATTATTATTTGTAACTATTTTTAAGAAATCTAATATTTTTTTTAATCTTTCTTCAACATCTTTTCCATCTATTAAAGATGAGGTCATAATAGCTCCAGCATTTATCATAGGATTATATGGCTTTCCTGTATCACTTGCTTCTAAGTTAACTATTGAGTTAAATCCCATTCCTGTAGGCTCAACATCAACCTTTTTAAAAACATTTTCTCTTCCATTATCCTTAATGGCTAAAATTAATGAAACTACTTTAGAAATACTTTGTATAGTGAATTTTTTATTATAATCACCAGCGAAATATTCCTTTCCTCTTGTATCAACTATATATATTCCAAGATCATTTGGATTAGCTTCTAATAATGCTGGAATATAAGCTGCTAACTTTCCTTCTTTTCCATATTTTTTGTTGTTTTCTACTAATGTATTAAGTAAATTAAACATAACTCACCTCTTATCCTTTGCTTTCAGTACACTATATTATATTCATTATTATTCTTCTAAACAAGGATAAATAATCAATTTCTCTAGACTATTTTTCTATAATGTGCAAAAATAAACATATACTAGATTGGAGGTAATTATATGGATAATAATATGTTGGAAAAATACGCTTATCTTTCTGTCAAAAAAGGGGTTAATTTACAAAAAGGTCAAGTCCTTTTAATTAATTCTCCTGTTGAATGTACAGATTTTGCTAGAGCTATAGCTAAAGCAGCTTATAAAGAAGGAGCTAAGGAAGTAGTTGTTCACTACGGAGATCAAAAGCTACAAAGATTAAAGCTTGAATATGCTTCTATGGAAACATTACAAGAAGTGCCTAATTGGCTTGCTGAATCATTTAATTCTTATGCAAGAGAAGGTTGTTGTGCTATATCTATATCAGCACAAGATCCTGATGCTTATAAGGGAGTTCCTGCTGATAAAATAGCAACATTCCAAAAGTACAGACAAATAGCTTTAAATGAATATTATAATTATACTATGGCTAATAAAATTCGTTGGACAGTAGTATCAGTTCCTACAGAGGCTTGGGCTTTAAAAGTATTTAATAATTCAAACTCTGAAGAAGCTGTACAAAAACTATGGGATGTAATTTTTAAAGTTGTAAGATTAGATAAGGAAGATCCTATTAAAGCTTGGGATGAACATAATTCAAATATAAATAAGACTTTAGAATTCTTAAACACTAATAAATTTACTAAACTACATTACACTAACTCAGTTGGAACAGATTTAACTATAGAATTACCAGAAGACCACCTTTGGCTTGGTGGAGCTGAAAAATCAGTAGATGGATTAGATTTCAATGCTAATATGCCAACAGAAGAAGTATTTACTCTTCCAAAGAGAAATGGAGTTAATGGTACTGTATCTTCTTCTAAACCTTTAATTTATGGTGGTAATTTAATTGATAACTTTACACTAACATTTAAAGATGGTAAAGTAGTTGATTTTACTGCTAAGGAAGGATACGATACATTAAAAGAATTGTTATCTAGTGACGAGGGTGCTAGCCACTTAGGTGAAGTTGCATTAGTTCCTTATGACTCACCAATTTCTAATTCTAATATAATATTCTATAATACTTTATTTGATGAAAATGCTGCTTGTCATTTGGCTTTTGGTAAAGCTTATCCTACATGTATTGAAAATGGTGAAAACCTATCTGAAAATGAATTGTTTGAAAAGGGTGCAAATAGCTCTATAGTACATGTTGACTTTATGATAGGAACTAAAGATTTAAATATTGTTGGTATTAATAAAGAAAATAAAGAAGTTCAAATATTTAAAGATGGAAACTTTGCTTTTTAAGAAAAATTAAAGTTCTATAAAAAATAAAAATGGGGCTGTTTCAAAAACAGCCCCATAAAAAATATAAAAGCAAACTATCTAAGCTTAGACCCTGTCCATTCAACTAATCCTACTTTTAAGAAAATTACAAGTTGCATATAGACATTCTTCTTATAGATAATAATATACCATATCACCTTATATTATGTTAATTTTAAAAATTACTAAATATCCGCCTAAAAAATTATTAATAAAATTACTGTTACATGCTTAAATAAATTTTCTTTACTAAGATCAGATATTCTTTTAATTATTAATCTTACATTGTATCACAGTACAATTTTTTATGTTAAAACCTTATAGTAAGCTTATTTTTCACTTTCAACTTCTTCAACAGCCATTTCTTCTTCAGCCTCAATCTCATTTCTTGGCTTACCATCTCTTCTTTCTAATTCTGCCTCTAAAGCTACTTTAATTCCTTCAGTCTTCTCATTTAGTTTTTTCTTAGCTTTAAACTTTTCTAATAATAACATTATCCATGAACCAAGGCCTTTCATGTTTTGAGTTTCAGTTATTTTTATTTCTGTAGAGCTTGGACTCAATTCAACAAATTCATATCTAGATACATAATTATCTTCTTGAATAGTATTAGTAACTTCATAAAGCTTATTTTTCTCATATTCAGTTACTGTAGTAGTCATTTCTATTTTTTTCTTTGCTACATATTTTATAATTCTAGTATGACTCATCCCCTTCGGATTTTTATCATTAAACTTAGGAATTTCTCTCTTATTAAGGTCAATAAACACCTTAAAAACTCTCTCTAATGGATAATTTATAGTTATACTTTTATTGTAACTGCTCATTTAAAATCCCCCTTTATAATTTATACTCAATTATATTATTACATCTTTTCCTAAAAATATCTATACCTTTTCATCGGAATATTATAAAGGCCTTAACAACAGGTCATTCTTAAATGAAAAAATGAAGATAATGAAAAAATGAAGGTGCTGTCGCACAAACAGAATTAATTTTTTCATTGTGCGGCAGCACCTTTGGTTTCAAAGTTCTTCTTTCCCAAGATTAAATTATTCAGGGAGTTTTTATTACATTAATTTTTGATTACTAAAGCTTCCATATTTCTTTATTGTACTCTTCAATAGTTCTATCTGATGAGAAAAATCCAGCCTTACTAATATTAATTAATGCTTTTCTATTCCAAGCTTCCCTGTCTTCATAATCTTTAAACACTTGTTCTTTTACTTTTATATAATCTTCTAAATCTAATAAAGTCATAAACCAGTCTTTGTTTATAAGTTCATTAAATAATCTATAAAGAGAAGTACTATCTCCTAGCTTAATCATTTCATCACTAACGATAAAATCTACTAATGGTTTTATTAAGCCTTTATAATAGTAGTTTCTAGAATTATAATCTCTATTTTTATAATGTGAAATTACATCTGAACTCTTTTCTCCAAATATATAAATATTATCCTTACCTACTAAATCCATTATTTCAACATTAGCGCCATCTTCTGTACCTAATGTTACTGCTCCATTAAGCATAAACTTCATATTTCCTGTACCTGAAGCTTCTTTAGATGCAAGAGAAATTTGTTCTGAAACATCGCAAGCTGGAATAACTTTTGATGCACTTGTTACATTATAATTTTCTATCATTACAACTTTTAAGAATTTATTTGCCTCTGTATCATTATTTATTACTTCAGTTAAGCAAAGAATAGCATGAATAACATCTTGAGCAATAATATAAGCTGGAGCTGCTTTTCCTCCAAAAATAGTTGTTATGGTGGTATCTGGCTTATTACCCTTTTTTATTTCTAAATATTTATAAATTAAATATAATAAATTCATTTGTTGTCTCTTATACTCATGAAACCGCTTTATTTGTATATCAAAAATTGAATTTTCATCTATAATAATATTTTGAGTATTTAATAAATAATTTTTAAAATTAATTTTATTACTCTTCTTTATTTCACCTATTTTTTTTAAGACTTCCTTATTATCCTTATAATCATATAGCCTAGATAGCTTTTTATAATCCTTTATAAAATCTCCTCCAATTAATTCTTCTATATAAGAGGATAAATTTTCATTACAACTTAATAACCATCTTCTAAAAGTTATACCATTAGTCTTGTTATTAAACTTATTTTTATAAATATTATAAAATGAATTAAGCTCTTCATTCTTTAATATTTCTGTATGAAGGGCTGCAACACCGTTTACATTAAATCCATAATGTATATCTAAATTAGCCATATGAATCATATTATTTCTATCTATTATACTTACACTTTCATCTTTAAACTTACTATTAATTCTACTATCTAACTCTTTTATTATTGGAATTAGTTGAGGAGCTACCTCTTCTATATAACTTATAGGCCATTTTTCTAAAGCTTCTGATAAAATTGTATGATTTGTATATGCACAGGTTTTAGATACTATATCTATTGCCTTATCTTTATCTATTCCTTTTTCAATTAATAACCTAATTAGCTCAGGTATTATCATTGATGGATGTGTATCATTAATTTGTATTACTATATTTTTATCTAGATCTTCAAGACTAAGGCCATTTTTCTCATTTTCAAGTAATATATATTGAGCTGCATTACTAACCATAAAGTATTGTTGGTATATTCTTAATAATTGGCCTTCCTTATCTCTGTCATCTGGATAAAGAAATAATGTTAAGTTTTTTCTTATATCTTTCTTATTGAAATCAATATCATTTCCTACTATCTTTTCATCTATAGTATCTATATCAAATAAATGCAGGTTATTAGAACTATTTTTAAAACCAATAATATCCATATTATATAATTTTGAATTTACCTTAAAGTCTCTAAAATTAACTTCAAAGCCAATATTACTTTCATTAAGCCATCCACTATTATTAATCCATGGATTTTTTACAGCTTTTTGTTTATTATTTTCAAATACTTGCTTAAATAGACCAAGGTGATAATTAAGACCTATACCATCTCCATTTAACCCTAAGGTTGCAATAGAATCTAAAAAGCAAGCAGCAAGTCTTCCAAGTCCACCGTTTCCTAAGGAAGGTTCAATTTCTATCTCTTCTATTTCACTAAAATCTATATTGTATCTATCTAATACTTCCCGAGTTTCTTTGTAGATATCTAAATTAATTAGATTATTTTTTAATAATCTACCTATTAAAAATTCAGCTGATATATAATAAAGTTTTTTCCCGGTCTTACTTATTTCTTTTTCCTTAATTTTACTCTTAGCTAATTCCACTAAAGAAAAGTAAATTTCTTCATTACTAGCAACCTTTATTGACTTATCATATTTTAATTTTAGTATTTCCAGTAGATTCTTTTCTATCATCATCATCCACCCTTAAAATATTAATATACTATAATAATATTACTAATCAATACTTAACGTTCCCCTATAAAAAACTCTTCATCACAAAATATTTCTAAAAAGAAAAAAGCTATGATTAAATTGTCATAGCTTCTATCTTTTATTTCAATATCTTGGTAACGCTAGCACTTGCTATAACGCCCTCTATCAAATAAACTATTGTATTTCTAATAAATCCTTAGGCTCTTTTAAATCATAATCTGCATTGATACCTTCTGTAAAATCAGCTCCCCATAACGCTAGTCCAAAATCCATTCCTGCAGCCTTACTTGCTTTGTAATCAAATATTGTATCTCCAATATAAAGACAATCACTTGGGGAAATATTTAATATTTCAGCTGCTTTTAATAATGGATCTGGATGTGGCTTATGTAACTCTGTATCATCGGCTAATACTTCACATTTTACATACTTATCAAGGCCTTTTTGAATAAAGTCGATTTCATATTGATCTCTAGTTTTTGCGCTTACTATTCCACAAATTATATTCCTATTATTTAGCTCTTCGAAGACCTCTTCAAAACCGTCAAATAAAGTAGCTCCTTCTTCAAACTCATTTACGTACTTAACCCACTTACTATAAGACCTTTCTATATCTTTAAATCCTAACTCCTCAAGTGTTTTTATACCTGCATATGCTTTATATTTTAATAAATCATTATAATTTATTTCTAATCCCAATTCTTCTTTAATTAATCTTTGAAGTGGTATCATATTCATTCTTTCAGTATTAAGAACTGTTCCATCTAAATCAAATAACATACATTTATACTTACTCATATTCATCTCCAATTTCCTCTATATCTGTCTTAATACTAAATATAATATCATATATTAGGTTTTATTGTAACTAATCAGGATTTATTTAATTAATCCTTAATAAGTAATAAGCATATAAGTTGTAATTAAGTTTTTACATTATTTGAAGTTTTATTTCGTGTTGAAAATAATTAATATATGAAGTTATCTAAACAACTTATATTTAAATTAAAAGATCGATTCTTTCAATTTAGATAATTCACTAAAGAATTATTTTTAATTTATAATGATATAAAACTATAAATGTATATTATTAATTGAAAAATATATATTAATATATTTCTAAATAAAATTACCTTACAGTTATTTAAAAATTAAAATAACTGTAAGGTAATAAATCTTTATATATTATATTACTATAAAGGCTTTATCTTACATTAATTAAATATAATTATTTCAAGATCTTTTCTATCCTATTTTCCTATAGTAACTCCCCATATCTATTGATGAATTTTTTCTTTAATAATGTTACTAAAGCCATATATAAAATAATTATTACAACTAAACATACAAAGTATATTGCAGGCATAGCTACCATTTCTAATGCATTTCCGAAAGTTGTATATGGAATAACAGTTCCTATAAATATACCTAGGCTTGTCAATAAAGTCAATTGCCATGATGCTCTACTTTTTACAAATGGTATTTCAGGTGTTCTAATCATATGAATTACTAAAGTTTGAGACCATAGTGATTCAACAAACCATCCTGCATGGAAAAGTCCAATAAAACCTATTTGCTGTACTTCATTTAAAGTGTTGAAATGTCCACCAAATACTAAAGGACAAATAAAGAAGTACATTAGAACAAATGTTACAATATCAAATATTGAACTTGTAGGTCCCATCCAAAACATAAATTTATTAATTGAACTAGCATCCCATCTGCGAGGTTCTTTTAAATATTCCTCATCAACATTGTCCCATGGAATAGTGATACAAGAAATATCGTAAATTAAGTTAAGCATTAAAAGTTGAATTGGTAGCATTGGTATAAATGGTAAGAAAATACTTGCAATTAACACCGAAAATATATTTCCAAAGTTAGAGCTTGCTGTCATTTTAATATATTTAATTATATTAGCATAAATCTTTCTTCCTTCAATTACACCGTCTTCTAAAACCATTAAGTCTTTTTCTAATAAGATTATATTTGCACTTTCCTTTGCAATATCTACAGCAGTATCTACTGAAATTCCAACATCAGCTTCACTCATTGCAGATGCATCATTTATTCCATCTCCCATAAATCCAACAGTATGCCCATTAGCTCTTAATGCTGCTACTACTCTTGTCTTTTGCCTTGGTGAAAGCTTTGCAAATACATTAGTTTCTTCAACCGCTTCCCTTAATAACTCATCATCCATATCCTCTACATCTGAGCCTAATAATAAATTATTAACCTTCATTCCAACTTGTCTACAAACTTCTGCTGTAACCTTATCATTATCACCAGTAAGAATTTTTACATTAACACCATATTCATTTAATGCTCTAATTGCCTCTTTAGTACTTTCCTTTGGTGGATCTAAAAAGGCTAAGAATCCCATTAATACCATATCACTTTCATCTTTTACTGAAAGCTCATTAACTCTTGATGGATTATTTTTTTGAGCAATACCTAGAATTCTCATTCCTAGGCTATTATACTCTGAAACTCTATTTAATATTTCTTCTCTAATCTTATCTGTAATAAATTGTATTTCACCATTATATTCTACATGTGAAGATACTTCTAGCATTTCTTCAATAGCACCTTTAGTTATAAGTTGAGTTTTCTTATCTTTACTTTCAACTACTACACTCATACGACGACGACTAAAATCAAAAGGTATTTCATCAACCTTCTTATAATCTCTCCATAACTCTATCATATCACTGTCATTGGCATGATTAATAATTGCTATGTCCATTAGATTTTTAAGACCAGTTTGATGATAACTATTTAAAAATGCATGTCTTAGTACTCTATTATCTTCTATACCATGGATATTTAATGAGTATTCTAAAACTACTTTATCTTGAGTAATAGTTCCAGTCTTATCTGTACAGAGAACATCCATAGCTCCAAAGTTTTGTATGGCACTTAAGTCCTTAACAATAACCTTTTTCTTTGACATAGAAACTGCACCTTTTGCAAGATTTGCAGAAACTATCATTGGTAGCATTTCAGGGGTTAATCCTACTGCAACTGATACAGCAAATAAGAATGCCTCCATCCAATCCCCATTAGTAAAACCATTAATAAATAGTACTACTGGAACCATAACTAGCATTAGTCTAATTAATACCCAAGAAACTGAGTTTATACCTTTTTCAAAACTAGTTACTACTTTTTTATCATTTAAATCCTTAGCTATTCCGCCAAAAATTGTATCGTCTCCAACATTAATAACAATAGCTACTGCTGATCCACTAATTACATTGCTTCCCATAAAAGCTAAATTTTCTAGCTCCAATGGATTTTTGCAATCCCTTATTAATGAATCTGAAACCTTTTCTACTGGCTCACTTTCACCTGTAAGTGATGATTGACTAATAAATAAATCTTTAGCCTTTAGAATCCTAATATCTGCAGGAATCATATCTCCTGCTGCTAAGTGAATTATATCTCCAACAACAACTTCATGTATTGGTATTTCTATAGTTCCTACAGGAGTTCTTGAAACACTAATTGTAGTTTCAACCATTTCTCCTAGTTTTTCTGCTGCTTTATTAGATTTTGCCTCTTGTACAAAACGCAATATTCCACTAACTAGAACCATAGTTGTTACAATAATAACTGAAGTTAAGCTTTCTTCACCTGGATTTGCCATTACTACATCAGTTACAAAAGATATAGCTACTAATGTTAATAATATTATAGTAAAGGGATTTATAAAGGATTTTATTAGCTTCATAAAAAGAGATTCACCTTTTTTATGAGTAATTTCATTTTTCCCATGCTTTTCCCTCATTAATTCAACTTTACTTTCTTCATATCCTTGATAACTTGTATTATATATCTTTAAAAGATCTTTTTCCTTTAACTTTGACGCTAATATCAAATTATCAGCTGATCCATTCTTTCTTACTTCCTTTGCCATTAAGCTTTTAAATAATTTCTTTTTCATAACTCTTACCTCCTAATATTAAATAAAAATTAGACGTAAGACTAAGATCCAAAAGAAGCATTATAATATTTAATTTTAGTTTGTGAGAGGAACAGAATCCCTCCTTATAAATAATTTTATACTTTCTCCTAAAGGATCTATAATCTTACTACTCCCGTCTTCCATTCCTCTTCACCTCCCGAAATCAAACTTTTTAAATGGATTATTGAGAATAAAAAAACCTTACCACAAATAATGGTAAGGTGAGTTAACTTAAATATAGTATAAAAAATAATATACAAATAAAAGTCATCGCAAAATATAAAGTAAATTACTTACTTTATTATCGTTCAAGCTTCAGCATCACAAGGCGATGAAATTGCATTAGTCTATGCCTTGGTTTCGACATAGACTGCTAACCTTCTCATAGTGTCTCCACTATTTTGCGGCAGCAACCCTTATCCTTGTGGTAACCTCACCTACCGAGCTATTTAATTGTAACTTTACTTCTATTGTATGCTATATTCTGAAAAATGTCAAACCTTTAAAAAATTTATATAGATTGTTATAGATTTTTAATAGTGTTAAAATAATCATATCAACTTAAGTTAGGGGGTACTACAACATGAATAAAAAGAAAGTAGCTCTTATTTCTACAGGAGCTTTAGGAGTTTTATCTGTAGGAGCATTATCACTAATAGGAAATTATTTTTATAATCTTGCTATTAATCCAAAGACTTCAAAAGAAGCTATCTTCGGCTCAAAAAAAGAGTCTAAAGAAACTAGTGGAGAGACAGTTAATGAAGCCTTATCTTGGTTATTATGTTCCTCTAATTACTCAGATATATATGTTAATTCTTCTGATGGGTTAAAGCTTCATGGATATAAGATATTAAATAATACTACAACAAATAAATGGGTAATTACTGTTCATGGTTATACTAGCAAAGGTTTAGAAATGAATAATTATGCTAAAGAGTTTTATAATATGGGTTATAATGTTCTAATTCCTGATTTAAGGGGCCATGGAGAAAGTGAAGGCAATTATATAGGAATGGGATGGGATGATAGGTTAGATATATTAGAATGGATTAACTACATCTTAAATATAGATGAAACTTCTACTATAATTCTTCACGGGGTATCTATGGGAGCCGCTACAGTTTGTATGACTTCTGGAGAAGAGCTTCCAGATAACCTTAGGGCAATAATTGCAGATTGTGGTTATACCACTGTTTGGGATCAATTTTCCCATCAATTAAAATCTCTTTATTCCCTGCCAAACTTTCCAGTTATGAATGCTTCATCTGTAATTACTAGATTTAAGGCAGGATACACATTAAAAGAAGCTTCTGCTTTAGCACAAGTTGCAAAATCTAAAACACCAATTTTATATATACATGGTGATAAAGATGATTTTGTTCCATATAAAATGATGGATGAATTATATAATGCCACAGCTTCTGAAAAAGAAAAATTAACTGTAGAAAATGCAGCTCATGCAAAATCAGCAACTACAGATTCAGAGCTATATTGGTCCACAATAAAGAAGTTCTTAGCAAAGCATGTATAATTAATAAAATGCGAATATAAATACAAAGTTAAATAGACGGCTCCATAAGACAAATGGCTGCAAAAATAAGTTCTAAGGCTCATAAAAACTACTAAGCCAAGAGTTTTGGTAGAACTCGCATGCGCTCAGACAAACCAAGAACTTCTAATTTTTCGTCATATGCTTACTTCACCGTCAATTTATCTTTGCTAGTAATTCACCATTTAAAATATTTTAAGAGATCCAATTAAATTTTATTGAAATTCAGTTCGTCTGAATTTCTTCCTTTTAGTAGGCCCGCATCCCCAAGTTTAAATTACTCAAGGAGTTTTTAACATATTGTGCGTAAGCCGACTTGGAGCTAGCGACGGAGGTCGAGCATAATATGTTAAAAACTCCTGTACAATTTATAACTTATCTTAGTAGCCATTTACTATTAGGTCTAGTTTTCCTGTTGCTGGGTCTATAGCTAGTCCATGAACAATTATATCTTTAGGAACTAGTGGATGCTTTTTTATTATATCAACACTATCTTTTATAGATTCTTCTACTGAATCAAATCCATGAAGCCAATTCTTAATGTCTACTCCACCATTTTCTAATATATCTATTGTTTCTTTAGGTACGCCTCTATCAATTATCTTTCCTATTAAATCTTCTGTGTTTAAGTTGCACATACCACAATTATGGTGTCCAATAACAAATATTTCATCTACATTGAATTCGTAGATTGCGACAATCATGCTTCTAATTATACTTCCAAAAGGATGCATAATAGCTGCACCTGCATTTTTTACTATTTTAGCATCACCATTTTTTAAATTTAATGCTTTTGGTAATAAGTCTGTAAGTCTAGTATCCATGCAAGATAACACAAGTATTTTCTTATTTGGAACCTTTGATGTAGCATATATCTCATATTCTTTGTTTTCAACAAAAGCTTTGTTGAATTCTAAAATTTGCTCTAATTTATTCATAATTCCCCCTGTATTTTTTGATTCTTTCACAAGATATGATAATTAGAAATGTTTAATTGTTGATGTAATTTTTTAATTTCTATATAAGTTGTCAATATAACTTCATCTATTAAATATTTTCAACATGAAATTAAATTTAATAGAAAGTAGGTCTTTTTTACAACTTATATACATTCTAAATTTCACATTATGTGACATCACCACATTTTAACATTTCTATTTTATAACAAAATTATTATTTTTCCTATATATTTTTTTCTAGTTAATATTTACTAGCATTTATTTATGTTATATATTATTATTTATATAAGAAATATATTTTTAAGGTGGTAAATATGGAAACTTACGCAATAACTTTTTATTTAAACGAAAATTCTCATTCATGTGGCTGTGAAGGTCATGATCACGATCATGAACATCATCACCATCATCGTGATGATTATGATATAGTTGCAACTATAAAATCTTTTGGTGCTTGGGCTAACTTTATGCCAGATAGCTACTTAGTTAAATCTACTTCTAAGGCAAATGAAATATCTGAAAAGATAAAGCCATTTTTAGAATCAGGTGATTTACTTTTCGTAACAAAAGTAGCTAAAGATGATGTTGCATCTTTAACTCCTGGAGTAGTTGAGTGGATTAATTCTTAAGATACTAAATATCAAAGGAGCTGTTTTTTATAGCAGCTCCTTTTTTAATATATTGGATCTGTAATTATTCCAAAAGAACTAGCTTTTATTATTGGTAATCCAACTATTTCTTTTAGGTCTTCCTTAGTTCCATGTACTACTACTCCTAAAATTTCTGCATCATCAGCTGAAGTCATTCCTCTTTCCACTATTTCATCATATAGTTGTTTATGATTTATATAGGGGCTTTTATTAAGGAAATCTATTAACTCATCATATTTTTCATTATAATCATTTATATTAAAATATTTAGAATTATAGCATTCTATACCAATTACTTCTCCTTCTTCTATTCCTGTAGATTTAGAATCATAATTTTCAATTTCATATTTAAACTCATCCATTTTTTCATTAGTAAATTCATCTAACCATAGCCATTTTATTTCTACATTTTCCAATTTACTTTGGAGCATATTTAATTCATAAATACTGTATGCTTTATCAAAAGAAATAGCTAATTCAATAATTTTCCCATCCGGTATTTTTTCTATTTTATCTAAATCATTTTGATACTCTTTATAATCTAATTCTGGATGAAAAAATCTTAGCTTTTTATAACCATACTTATTAATAGAAACAGGCCATTCATTGTCAGAGTTGCTATATCCACCACCACTAACCCTTCCATATATGTTTCTATCCTGTTCTCCATTAATTCCAAATTTAGTAATAGAATCATTTATAATTATATTTTTTCCACCTATATTTTTAGATATTTTTTTAAAGCTTGTTCCACCTAATACACCTATAAAGTCACTAGATTCACTTATATATCCATTAGGTATAGTTAATTTGACTATTGCTTCTTCTTTTTCATATGACATATTACTATATTTTAAAGATAATTTACTATTAATAACACTTCCTAAAATAAAAACTAAAGCTGATATACATATTATCTTTATAGTTAATTTAATCTTAGCCCTTATAATAGATTTTTTAAATTTCTTCTCATCTAAAAAATTATCTATATCCTTCATTTATCTTATTCCACTCCCTTTTAAAATTATTTCTTGCTCTGTACAAATACACTTTAACTGTATTTTCATCTAACCCTAATAAAACTGATATTTCCTTATAACTTAAATCCATTTCATATTTTAATATAATTAAACCTCTATACTCTTCTTTTAATAAGTTTAAAATTTTTAATATCTCCATTGACTTTTCTTTATTTAAAATATTTTCTTCTAAATTAAAATTATCTACTAATTCTTCATAAAAGTTACCTTCATAAATAGATTTAGAGTTTATGATTTTACCCCTTTTAACCATATTTTTATAATTATTTATAGACACTTTAAATAACCAAGAAGGTATATTTTTAATATTTACTTCTGTTATGTATTCCATAGCTTTTATAAAACTATCTTGAACTATATCTTCAACATCACTAGTTCTACATCCACACTTTATTAAATAAAGACAAATAATATTAAACTGCTCTTTATATAAATTAATAATTAAATCTTTATCCATTACTTCTCCCTTCTTAAGATTAAGGCCTTATACTAATAAGACAATTAAGTATCTAAAATGTGTACAATGATATTAGACTTTTTATAATTAAATCTTTTAAAATCAAACATTACCCATCTTATTATCCCAAATACTACAAATTACTGTCTATACTTAAATATCCCTAATATGAAATTTTTCCCTTCTTACTATATAATAAAGTGTAAAAAGGAGGGATTATTTTGATAAATGCATTAGCAATATTTATATTGCAGTTAATTTATGTTCCACTTCTTACTTTACGTACTACCTTTGTTGTTAAAGGTAAAAAGGTACAGGCATCACTTTTTGCTTTTTTAGAAGCAATTATTTATATAGTTAGCCTAGGAATTGTTTTTTCTGACTTAAAAAACTTTTTAAATATAGGTTCTTATATCTTAGGCTATGGCATAGGTGTCTATATAGGTGGAAAAATTGAAGAAAAGCTTGCTATAGGATATAGGTCAATTCATGTTAATTTAACTAATTATAATGAAGATTTAATAAATAAACTTAGAGAGCTAAGATTTGGAGTTACCACATATGAAGGCGAGGGAATAAATAAAGAAAAAAGATACAAACTTGAAATTGTTTCTCATAGAAGTAGAGAAAATGAAGTTATATCTTTAATTCAATCCTTTGAAAAAAATGCCTTTATAGTTTCATATGAGCCTACTCAATTTAGAGGTGGATATATTACTAAGCAACTGAAAAAACTTTAGAAAGAACAACAAATATATTTATTTAAATACTTAAGTCATTAAATAAAAAAGAAGTAATATCAAATTTAAATTATTTTTGATATTACCTCTTATTATAATTCTAAATTATTTCTACTTAAAGTTACAGCTAGAAAAGTAAATAAACTTGCCAAAAATGATCTTCTGGCTGCACCTACCTCTTTATTATCTAAATCATCTTTATGTTCACATGCACTTTCTTGAAAGAGAGTATAATTTAATATTAAAAAAACTCCTGTAGTATATAGAAATATATCATTTGTTATTCTTGGAAAGTTTGTTGTATCTATAAAATTATCACTTAAATCTGTGTCACACAAGGCATCTATAGTTTGAGCTCTTAAACTATACACATAATAAAGGTTTAGAAGTGTAGCAAAGACTATTATTTGAACTGTTTCTAAACTTAAATTTATTATTCCTAATTCCTTCAGTAGTTCTTCTCTACTTTGCGTCGTGCTTTCTTCTCCTGCTTCTCTTGCTTCTCCTGTACTTGTATCTACTCTCGCCTCTTCTGCTCTTCTACCTCCAAAGAAGTCAGCTGCTGCCCTTCCTCTTCTCCTATGATGCCTTCTTCTAGCCAAAAAAACCCCACCTCTAAGCCATAGCTATAATATAAACTATGCATTACCTTAAAGTGGGGTACTATTAATGTTAAAATTAATTTACTTCTTCTTTATCAGCAAATTGGCTATTATAAAGATTTTCATAAAAACCACCTTGCTTCATTAACTCTTCATGAGTTCCTTGTTCAATAATATTACCATCATTAATAACTAATATTAAATCAGCACTTCTTATAGTTGAAAGCCTATGAGCTATAACAAAGCTAGTTCTACCCTTCATTATATTTCTCATAGCTTTTTGAAGTAATAATTCTAGTCTAGTGTCTACTGAACTAGTTGCCTCATCAAGAATTAATATAGCTGGATCTTTAAGAATAGCTCTAGCAATAGTTAATAATTGCTTTTCACCTTGAGATATATTAGAAGCTTCTTCATTTAATAACATATCATATCCATCAGGAAGAGTTTTTATAAAGTGATGTACGTTAGCAATTTTAGCTGCTTCTATTACTTCTTCTTTAGTTGCTTCAAACCTTCCATATTTTATATTGTCATAAATGCTTCCATTATATAACCAAGTATCTTGAAGAACCATTCCAAAAATAGAACGTAAATCTTCACGTTTCATATCTCTTATATCTACACCATCAATTTTAATTGAACCACCTTGAATTTCGTAGAATCTCATTAATAAATTAATAAGTGTAGTCTTTCCTGCTCCAGTTGGTCCTACTATAGCAACCATTTGGCCACTTTTAACTTCTGCACTTAAGTCCTCTATTAATACCTTATCTTCACTATATCCAAATCTTACATGTTCAAAAGTTACATTTCCTTTTGGTTCTTCTACTTTAATAGTATTTTCAATATCATGTACTTCCTCTTCTTCTTCAAGGAACTCAAATACTCTATGAGTTGCTGAAACTGCTGATTGCATTGCTGAAGATAATTGCGTTACCTGTGATAAAGGCTGATTTATTTGCCAAATATATCTTATAAAGGCTTGAAGATTACCTACTGTAATTCCTCCAGCTAAAGCTATAATAGCTCCAACTACACCTATAACTGCAATTCCTAAATAACTTACAAGACTTACTAAAGGAGACATAATACTTGAGATAAATTGGGCCTTAAATCCTGTGGCTCTAAGTTCTTCATTAGCTTCCATAAAGTCCTTAAGAGCATCATCTTCTTTGCCATATAATTTTATTTCATTAAATCCAGTGTACATTTCTTGTACTCTTCCATTAAGCTTACCTAAAGAAGCTTGTTGCCTATTAAATAGCTTTTGTGATTTATTTACTATTATCTTAGTAATAATAAGACTTAAAGGTATTATTAAAGTAGCTAATAAAGCTAACTTAATATTTATGGAATACATCATTATTAAAGCTAAACTTAATGATAACACTGCATTAACTACTTGAACAAAGCTTTGTTGAAGCGCATTTGATATTGTATCAACATCATTAGTAATTCTACTTAAAACATCTCCATAGCTATTACTATCAAAATATTTAATTGGAAGTTTACTTATTTTTCTTTGAACTGAATTTCTTATATCCTTCATTGTATTTTGAATTGCATTTGTTAATAAGAAACTAGCTATAAATGTTGAACCAGCACTTCCTATATAAACAATAAATAAAACAACTAATACTTTTACAATGTAACTAAAATTAACTTCTGCTCCAGTAATTCCTTTTACTATAGCTTCAAAATCTTTAGTTAATTGAGTTATAATAAGTCCTTCTGTTCTTGGCGCTATAGCTGTAAAAACAGCAGCTGAAACTATAAATAATATTGCACCAAAGAAAGACCATTTATATTTACTAACAAAAGGAGATATCTTTTTAACAACTGATTTAAACTTATTCATTGCTTAATTCCTCCTCTGTAAGTTGTGATGAAGCTATTTCATGATATATTTCACAAGTTTTTAATAAATCTTTATGTTTACCTATTCCAACTACTTCACCTTCATTTAGTACTATAATTTTATCTGCATCCATAATAGAGCCTATTCTTTGAGCTACTATTAATACTACGGAATCCTTTGTTTCTGACTTAAGTTTCTTTCTTAAAACAGCGTCTGTTTTAAAGTCTAAAGCTGAGAAACTATCATCAAATATATATATTTCAGGTCTTCTTACTATAGCTCTAGCTATTGAAAGTCTTTGCTTTTGACCACCAGATACATTAGATCCACCTTCACTAATTGGTTCATCAAATCTCTTAGGCTTACGAGAAATAAAGTCATAAGCTTGAGCTACTTTTGCTGAATATTCTACTTCACCTGTCTCAGCATTTTTCTTACCAAATCTAATATTACTAGATATACTGCCTGTAAATAACAGTGTCTTTTGTGGAATAAATCCTATTTTCTTACGAAGAGCTTTTAAATCATAATCTCTTACATCTACTCCATCTATTTTTATACTACCTTCTGTTACATCATAAAATCTAGGAATTAAATTTATTAATGTACTTTTACCACTACCAGTACTTCCTATAAAGGCAATAGTTTCACCCTTTTTAGCCTTAAAGGAAATATCCTTAAGAACATGAGCTTCTCCATTAGGATAAGTAAAGGATACATTTTCAAATTCAACTAGACCCTTTATTTCTGTTTCTTTAACCCCATTTTTAGGGCTTTTTATTATGCTTTCTTCATTTAAAATCTCCATTATTCTATTAGCTGAAACTTGTGCTTTTGGATACATAACGAAAACCATTGAAAATAACATAATAGAAAACATTGCATGGAATAAATATTCTATAAATGCTACTAATTGCCCTACTTGAAGCGTTCCTACATTAATCATCTTACTGGATATCCAGAAAATAGCTATAATAGCCACATTAAGAAGGAAAAAGAAGGTTGGCTGAGACACTGCCATAAGCTTGTTTAACTTTTTAGATACATCTGCATATGACTCATTAGTTTCTCCAAATCTTTCTCCTTCGTGTTTATCATTTCCAAAGGCTCTTATAACTCTTATACCAGTTAAATTTTCTCTAGAAATTCTATTTAACTTATCTAGTCTTCTTTGCAGTTTTTCAGATAATGGTTCTGAAGTTTTTGCAATAATCATAACTCCTAGTATAATAAATGGAATTACAACAGCTAAAACTAAAGACAATGATGGACTAGTTTTAAGTATCATTACTAAGCTTACTGTAAACATTACTGGAGTAAGCAATGCTGTCCTTAGCAGTGTATTAGTAAATTGTAGAATTACAAATGCATCATTTGTAGTTCTAGTTATCATAGATGATACACCAAACTTATCATATTCAGTGTGAGAAAATTCTTGAGCTTTTTTAAAAATATCATTTCTAATATCCCTAGTTATTCCTGAAGATATTCTTGATGAACAATAACCTAGTAGAATTGTTCCAAGAACTCCCACTATAGATATAAAGCCTATAATTAATCCCATTTTCTTAATATAATTTATATCACTATTTATTATTCCTGTATCGATAACCTTTGCCATAATAGTTGGAATACCAAGTTCAACTAAGGCAAAACCAAATACCGATATTACATTTAATAGAAGAATTGACTTATAATTCTTTAAGTACTTTAATATTAATTTCATAGCTGTATTTCACTTCCTTTCGTAAATTTTAAGTAATAAAAAAGTATGAAATATAATATTACTTTTCCTTTCTTTTATAAAGGTCCATAATATAATACTCTATACTTATTTAAAAACCGTATGAATTAATAAAATATAAAACAAGTAATAATAATTGTATTATTTAACACTTATTATTGATACAGTAAAATCATCATAATATTGTAACATACACAAAATTAAAAATCTATAGAATTAACCATAGATTTTACTAAATTTATTCAATATATACATTATTATTCTTTCATTTTACAGTACTTTTTCGAAAGCTAATCTTTCTGTACCATCTTCAACAAAAATTATCCCACAATACTCATATCCATTTTTCAAAAGTAAACTTTGCATTGTTTTATTATCTTTGTGAGTATCTGCTCTCATACTTTTTATGTTATTTTCTCTAGCTATATCTTCAGAAATTTTAATAATAAATTTCCCTATTCCTTTTTTACTATACTTTCTTGAAACTGCAATTCTATGAACAACTCCATATTTATTATTAGTTATCCAATTCCCATCTTCTATAACATCATAGTTTTTATCTCCATCAAAAGATAATACTGTAGTTGCAATTATTTCACCATTATCCTCTAAAACATAGCTATTATCATTTTCTATATCCTTTAATATAACATCTTCATTCGGATAACCATTTTGCCATTGGTCAATATTATTATTTTTCAAAAATTCCTTTGCTTCATCAATTATTTTAATTACTGATTTTAAATCTTTTTCAGTTGTCTTCCTAAAATTCATAGCCCCTCCTAAAAATAATACTTTTTAGTATTATACACCAAGTAAAGCACCAGTTGCCACAAAATGCGAAGCATTTTATTAATTAAAGAATAAAAAAATTAAAAAATGAAAGAATTATTTTATAAAAATCTTTACAGATTTTTTATAAGAATATCTTTAAAATAAAGAAGGTTTTGCCTGGCAAAACCTCTTCTATTCATTCTTTCATTCCTTCATTTTTTCATTTAAAATGCTTCGCATTATAAAACTTAAGTTTTGTCTGCAAAACATCCTTAATTCTTCATTTTTAATTATTAATTCTTAATTGTGCGCCAGCACTTCCCTATCTGCCTATTTTCCCTACTCCGTCTTTCATCAGGCTTTCAACTTCATCTACTTTTACTAAGTTTCCATCTCCATATATGCTATGTTTTAAAACAGAATTAGCTGCTGCAAACTCAGATATATACATTGGATCTTTATTTGATAATATTCCATATAGTATCCCAGTAGTTAAGGCATCTCCTCCCCCTACTCTATCTACAATATCATCTATATCATAAATCTTCGATTGATGTAATTCATTATTAGTATAAAAATTGCATTGTAAAGTATTTGAAGATGCAGACTTTATTCCTCTAAAAGATGAAAATATATATTTTATATTTGGATATGTTTTTATAATTTCATCATAATAATCTTTTAGTTTTTCAGCTTTATCTTCTTTATTATTATTTAAACCTAATATATTTTCAGCATCTAAGATCCCAGCAGAATAAATATTCACATAAGGAAGTATTTCGTTAGTAACCTTGCTTGCTTCCTCTAAAGACCACATTCTAGCTCTATAATTTGAATCATAACTTACTAAGATATTATTATCTCTACAGTAATTTAATATTTTATATGCTAAAGCCCTAGTTTTTTCTGAAATTGCCATAGTAATTCCTGTTAAATGAAGTATATCTACTCCTTTTAAGGCTTCTACTATATCAATATCTTCTTCATTTATATCTGAGAATATGGAGTTTTTTCTATCATAAATAACTTTAGAATTTCTATTTCCACTACCAACTTCTAAATAATAAATAGGAGTTCTACCTTCTCCTTGATTTATAAAGCTTGTATCCACTGAATTAGATTTTAAGTAAGAAATAATAGCATCTCCAAATCCATCATCAGATATCTTGCTGATAAGTCTAGTTTCAATACCAAAGTTGCCTAAACCAACTAAAACATTAGTTTCAGCTCCACCGTAATTAATATTTAATTCCCTAGAGTTAGAAATACGAAGTCCTTTATTAGTAGCTAACCTTAATAATACTTCCCCAAAAGCTGCAACTCTCACTTTAAATCCCCCTTGCACTTTCAAGCTTTTTAACATATTCATTACAAGTAGCTTCTATTTCATCAAACTTTCCGGCTTCGCCTAGCTTGTTTAATTCTCCACCAATACCAACAACATCAGCTCCAGCTTTTATCCATTCATCTATATTATTTAAATTAACTCCACCTGTAACCATAATATTAGCATGTGGAAGCGGCGCTTTAACTGATGAGATATATCCTTGGCCAAAGGTATTTCCTGGGAAAAGCTTAACTACATCTACTCCACTTTCATAAGCAGTAACTATTTCATTTATAGTCATTACTCCTGGAATATAAGCTACATTATATCTATTACAAAGTGTAGCAGTATCTTTATTAAAAGATGGTGAAACTATATATTCTGCTCCTGATAATATAGCCATTCTTGCAGTTTCAGCATCTAAAACTGTTCCTGCTCCTATTACAACATCATCATTTTTTATATATTTTTCTGATAACTCTTTAATTATTTCATTTGCATACTTATTAGTATAAGTAACTTCTATAGCCTTAACATTTCCTTTTATACAGCTTTCTGAGATCTTAACCCCAGTTTCTTTAGTTGTTCCTCTAACAACTGCAACTACTCCACATTTCTTTAATGCACTTAATACTTTTATCCTTTTCATGATTACTCTCTCCTTATGATTTATTCCATATATCCGCCCTTCATAGGTGAAACTGCTTTATCTGAAAATATTTTTAAAATTCCTGACTTATATTTATTCCCTCTTGGCTTCCATAACTTTTTACGCTGAGCTAAGATATTATCTATTTCATCAAGACTTAATCTTTCTCCATTGACTCCGATTATTTGAAGTATTCTCTTCTCTATATCAATTTCAATTAAGTCATTTTCCTCTACTAGTGCTATTGGACCTCCAACTGCTGCTTCAGGTGATACATGTCCTATAGCTGGTCCCTTTGAAGCTCCTGAGAATCTTCCATCTGTAATAAGTGCTATACTAGCTGATAATTCCTTATCTGAAGAAATAGCTTCTGTTGTGTAGAACATTTCTGGCATTCCGCTTCCCTTTGGACCTTCATATCTAATAAATACTGCATCTCCAGGTTGTATTTTCTTAGTAAGTACTGCTTCTATAGCTTCTTCTTCACTATCAAAAGGTCTAGCCTTTAATATTGCTTTATGCATTTCTTTTGGTACAGCAGAATGTTTAACTACTGCCCCCTCTGGTGCAATATTTCCTTTTAAAATAGCTATAGCTCCGTTACTTCCAATAGGATTATTAAATGGTCTTATAACATCTTCTCTTTTTAAACCAACCTTATTTAAATACTCATTGCATCTATCATAAAAACCATTTTTCCTTAAGTCTTCTAGGTTTTCTCCTAAAGTCTTACCTGTAACAGTCATTACATCTAAATGAAGTAAATCCTTAACTTCTTCCATAATTGCTGGTACACCACCTGCATAGTAGAAGTATTCAGCTGGCCATTTTCCTGCTGGTCTTATATTTAATAAATATGGTGCATATCTGTGGATTCTATCAAATGTTTCTTCATCTATATCTATTCCAAATTCATGAGCAATAGCTGGAATATGTAAAAGTGAATTACTAGATCCTGAAATTGCAGCATGGATAACTATAGCATTTTCAAAAGACTTTTTACTTACTATATCTCTAGCTTTTAAATTCATTTTAGCAAGCTCAATAATTTGTTTTCCTGCTTCAATTGCAACCTCTTCTAAATCCTTACAAGTTGCTGGCATTAATGCACTCCCTGGTAACATTAACCCTAAAGCCTCAGCCATAACTTGCATAGTAGCTGCTGTTCCCATAAATGAACATGATCCACATGATGGACACGCATTATGCTTATAGTAAGTTAATTCTTCTTCAGTAATTTCACCACGTTTTTGCATTGCACTATAAGCACCTATCTGCTCTAAAGTTAGAAGGTTTGGTCCTGCTTCCATTACTCCTCCAGTAACGATAATTGATGGTATATTTATTCTTCCAATTGCCATTAGATGTGATGGTACTGCCTTATCACAACTTGAAATAAATACTCCACCATCAAAAGGTGTTGCATTTGCATGTATTTCAATAAGTGATGTTATTGTATCTCTTGACGCTAATGAATAGTTAATACCATCATGACCTTGAGCCATACCGTCACATATATCTGTTGCAAAATATCTTGCAGCCTTTCCACCTTTCTCATTAACTCCTAGAACTGCATTATTAGCAAACTTCAAAAGATGAACACTTCCTGGATGGCTATCTCCAAAAGTACTTTCTATTATAATTTGAGGTTTAGATAAATCATCAACTGACCATCCCATTCCCCTACGTAACGGATCCATTTCTGGAGCAATTTTTCTTATTTCTTGGCTAATCATTTTTATTCACCCCTTATATTATTTAAAATTAAAGTCATAGCTCGGATATGTTACAACACTCCGAGCTATATCTCTTATCTTAAGGTTATTTTTATTTATATTAATCTTAAGTAATTACTTAAAGTATTTGTAAACTATTTTAATTCTGGCCAGTATTCCTTATTTGCTTCAATTAAGTCATCTAAAACTTCCTTAGCAACTTTTGCACTTGGAACTGTCTTAGATAATGTTAATGCTTGCCATAATTTTTGATAGCTTCCTTCTATCCATGCTTCAACTACTAACTTCTCAACAGCTACTTGTTGTTCCATTAATCCTTTTTCAAATCTTGGAATACTTCCTTGAACTAAAGGTTCTGGACCATTACTTCCAACTATACATGGAACTTCTACCATAGCTGTTGGATCAAAGTTTTCAATAGCTCCCTTATTTTCAACTATACATAACATTCTTTCATGAGTGTTGTATGCTATTGCTCTAGCTAAATCAACTATAAATGATGCATGAGCATCTATATGGAATTCTCCACCCTTTGCTGTTCCAGCTTTAACTATATTTCTAGCAGCTTCAAATACATTCTTTTCTCTTCCATTCATTACTTCATTAGCTCTAGTATAGTCCTTATCAGAATGCTCTACTACGTAATCTGGATATAGGTAATATTTTAAGTATGTATTTGGTAAGAAATTTGGATCTAAAGCAATTAAATCCTTAGCCTTCTTATGAGTTTCTTGCCAGCTTGGTTCAGTATGTTGAGTATCTACTTCAACTTGATTTAAATAACCATTTTCAGCAACATAAGCTCTAAGCTGTGGCATTAAATCATTTCCTTGCTTATCTCTAACACTTGTCCACCATCCAAAGTGATTTAATCCAAAGTAGTTAACTTCTAAATCAGCTGGTGTTAATCCAACTATTTGAGACATACGTCTTAATGTTCCAACTGGCATATCACAAATATTTAGTACTTTTGAATTAGGCTTTAATACACGACATGCTTCTGCTACTATTGCAGCTGGATTTGAATAGTTTAACATCCAACAATTTGGAGAATACTTTTCCATCATGTCTATTAATTCTAACATTCCACCTATTGAACGCATTCCATATGCAATTCCACCTGGTCCACAAGTTTCTTGTCCTACAACTCCATGTTTTAGAGGAATCTTTTCATCTTTTTCTCTCATTTCATATTTACCAACTCTTATATGAGCCATACAGAAATCTACATCTGTAAAGGCTTCTTCTGGATCTGTTGTATATGAAAACTCTACTTCTGGGTAGCTTTCTTTTAATAAGATTTCTAATGCTGCCCCTATCGTATCTTGACGTTCCTTATCATTATCATATAATTTTAATTTACGTAGTGGGAATCTATCTGCATTATCTAAAAGCATCATTACAATTCCTGGCGTAAATGTACTTCCTCCACCTGCTATTACTACGGAAAATTTTCTGTTATCCATATTTCTTCCACCTTTCACTAATGACATATTTAAAAATTGTCATATTATATATTTGAAATTTATTATTTTTATTACTTACAAGCACATTATAGAACAGTAAAATATCTAGGTAAACCATTTCGGAGGCCAAAAAAACATGTTACTCTAGGTTGTAACCTGTTCCCCAAATTCTCTTTATTATCACAATCTTATTACTTTTATAATTTAAAATTTATATGATACAATTTAATTACTAGTATTTACCTAGGGGGGATTACAAATTGGAAATTATAATAATTTTATTATCATTATTAATTATTTTTAATATTGTATTTTACATACCTTACCTTTTAAAAAAGCAGGAAGAAAAATTATCTTTACATTTTAAAGAAATTCAAATAAGACTTAATAGACTTGAGAAATCAATTAAAACTAACGAAATTAAGGCTAATGAAAGTACTGATAAAAATTAATTAAAGGATGAAAAAATTTAAAAATTAAATAATTCCTATAAAAAATTTTAAAGCAAAAGAGGTTTTGCAATGCAAAACCTCTTCCTTCATTTTTTCATTATCTTAATTTTTTCATTTTAAAGTGCTTCGCATTTTAAACAGTAGACTATTAGTTTGCCTCTATTCCAAGGAATTCATCAACGCTCTTTCTAACGCCATTAACTTTTAGTCCATAAACTACTTGGACATTTTCTCCTTTTATAATAACACCATTAGCTTGTGTTTCATTCTTTAATAAGGCTTCATTAACTAAAGATGAATCTTTTACTATTAATCTTAATCTTGTATAACAGTTATCAACCTTAACTATATTATCTGCTCCACCTAATCCTTCTACTATTAGAGGTGCAAATCCTGATTCCCCATTAGAATCTTTTGATGCTACTTTTTCTTTATAATCACTCTTACTATAAAGCTTAGTATCTCCATCTTCTTCTCTTCCTGGAGTTCTTAATTTGAATTTAGTTATAACAAATCTGAATATTACATAGTAAACTACAAATTGTCCTAACCCAACTAATACATACATTGGCCAGCCTGTTTTTTCTATTCCAAGTGGTAAGTTATATAATAAGAAGTCTATTAATCCATTTGGACCTATTGCTGTAACTCCTAGTACATTTAATACAACCATACCTAAACCATTTAATATACCATGTATTACAAATAACACTGGTGCTGCGAACATAAATGAGAATTCAATTGGTTCTGTAACACCTGCTAATATTGATGTAACAGCAGCTGGTATTAATATAGCTTTAATCTTAGTTTTATTTTTTGGTAATGCTGTGTGATACATAGCTAAACATGCACCTATTAAACCAAACATTTTAGAAAGTCCTCTAGCATCCCAAATTACTGTTGCTGAAAGTTTAGCTATTGTTGGATCAGCCATTTCTGCAAAGTATATATTTCTAGCACCTTCAAAAACTTGGCCTCCTATTTCTGCAACTCCACCTAAAGAACTATATAAGAATGGTGTATAAACTAAGTGATGTAATCCTGTTGGGATTAATAATCTTTCTAATGCTCCATACGTAAATATACCGAAATTTCCTGAACCTTGTATAAATTCACCAAGACTATTAATAACATTTTGTACTGGTGGCCATACATAGCTAAATAATACAGCTAAACCAACAGTAACTGGTATTAATATTATAAATACTAATCTAGAACCTCCATAAATTTGGAAAGCTCCATCAAATTCTTTTTCACAGAACTTATTATGTATATAGGCAACAACAATTCCCAATATAATTCCTAAGAAAACTCCCATATCAAGAATTTGAACTCCTAATACAGTAGTTTGTCCACTTCCTCTTAAAGCATCTGCTGGTGCTAGCTTTTCAGTTAGTGTTAAAAATATATTCATTGCATTTATGAATACTAAGAATACTAAAAGTGAAGTAAATCCAGCCTCCGCCTTTTTCTTCTTTGCTAATCCAACCGCTAGTCCCACACAAAATATAATACCTAAGTTAGTTAATATTGAAACTAGTGAGCCTGATAGCATTTTACCAAGTCCATATACCATATCATTTTTAAGAAATGGTAAGTACTCTGCTAATTTTGCATTTGTTAATATATTACCTATAGCTATTATTATACCTGCAATTGGTAATATTAAAACTGGTACAAACATCCCCTTAGAAAAGTCTTGTAGTTTTGTCATTATCTTTTCTTTCATAGTTAATCTCCCTCCATTACGTTTTCAGAAACCATTTACATTTATCATTATAATTAGCAGGCTACTATCTGTATATAGATTTTAGGTCCAAAAAAACGTGTTACCCAATTAGATAACACGTTACTTAGATTACTTGTTTTTTCGCTTATAATACTCATATATTAAAAGCTCAACTAAAACTAATACCTTTGGGAAAAAAGTATTTGGCATTAAATTTCTATCGTCTAACTTATTTGCATCATCAATTTTAAAACTTATATCTGCTAGTTTACTTATGCTATTTTCTCTTTCGTTAGTAAAGGATACAACTTCTATTCCATATTCTTTTGCTGTCTTTACCTTATTTAAAACCATAGGTGTTTCCCCTGATTTTGATATTACTATTATAGAACTTATATAATCTAAATTATTTTCAAAAACTCCTATTGAATCTGTACCATTGGATAATATGCATCTTTTCCCCATTACTAATAGCTTCTTATTTATATATTCAGCGACTATTCCCGAAAATCCATTTGCATAAATAAAAATAAACTTGTTATCTTCACTAAATAATATATCAATAAATTTATCAATACATTCAGTGCTATTCCCCTGTAAAAGTCCCTCCATATTAAGGCTATCAACAAAACCTCTCTCATCTATAGTATCCCCAAAGTTACTTTTCTTAAGAGCAGCCAAATTATATTGCATTTCTAAGAATCCAGAATAACCCAACTTCTTCGAAAGTCTCATAACTGTAGATGTAGAAGTAAAATTATTTTTTGCAATACCTCTTACTCCAAGCTTATTAACTTCGTCTATATTATCTGCTATGTAATTTAATACCTTTATTTCTATTTCTGTAAGCCCCTTATTTTCTATAAACTTTGATAAATCCATTAAATCTCCTCCATCGTTATAAGAAGATTATATATTATTTTGATAACTTTTTCATTGTATAAATTATACAAATGCTAATATTATATCTTTATTTTCTCCTCTAACTTTTTAATTACTTCTTCAATTCTTTTCATTCTTGTTTCTTCCTTCTTAGCTGATGTTATCCATTGAAAATACTTTCTTTTTTGTGAATAAGACAAACTTTCATAAAATCCATAAGACTTTTCATTTAATATAAGCTTTTCTTTAAAATCTTCTGGCAATTCTATTTTTCTTTCATCTTCATCTTTTTCTAATTCAACACTGACTATATCACCAAAGCTTTTACCTATCTTGCTCCTTATTTCCTTTGTTATTCCAATCATATAGCAAGGTAAACCCATCCTTACAACTGATCCTCTATATTCTACATTATCAAATTTCACTTTTACCTTTAATCTCTTAGCTCCAAACTCTTTTTCAATATCTAAAGGCACCTCTATATATGTTGCATCTTTTCCATCATGCTTTTTTATTTCTGCTTCAAAATTATATTTTTTCATACATTACTCCTAACTGTATTAATTAATCTATTATTTTACTTTAATAAAATTATGGATTAATTTCAATGTATAATACTGACTTTCATTTTTTCTAATAATTCTTCTTATAAATATTAGTAGTTTGGCTATCCCCCTCTAATTATAACTTGGAATAAAATAAGAGTATGTAAAAATCCTTATAAAAAAACCTATAAACGAAACTTTTATTTACAATAACGTTTATAGGTATACATATTAAATCATTTTAATTAGACTAATTAAGCAGCTATCTTAAAAAAATTATCTCTATTAATATGATATTCAATTTCATTTTCTAATAATCTAACTTCTTTAAACCCAATTCCTTTAAATAAATTTTGAGATCTTTTATTAACCTTCTTTATTTTTGCAATTACATTATCTGCTCTCATTTCAAAGAAGGCAACCTTTAAAGCTTCAACTACTGCATTATGACCAATACCTTTACCCCATAATTCCTTTTCACCTACTGCAAGCACAATTTCTACAAAACTTCCTTTAGGTACTAGCCTTAAGAAACCAATTGTCCCATATAAGTTTTTTATAGTAAAAAATCTACAGTTATTATTGAAAAGATGAGTTAGTATAGGCATATTTACTCTATTTACTACGCTCATTAATTTTTTTTGCGCATTAGAATCCTCATTTAAATAACTTGTTATTTCCTCATCATTAAGCCAATCACATATTTTTTCAGCATCTGCCCTATAAACTTCCTGACTCAGGGCAACATTACTAATTTCCACAAAGAACACTCCCTAGCTAATATTTTATATTTAACAATGATATATTAACTCTATTACTAATATAAGTAAAAATTAGTATCCTTTGTTATCTAAATTTATCTCTCTTTTTTTAATTTTATCCCTATTTTACATAGTTTTTATAGCATTCTTATATTTACCATTTATAGGTTTTAATTCCCATTTAAAGTTATTAAAAGTATTTTTCTGTAATTTTATTTATTACAACTATTTATAAAGGTATTAAAGATTTTTCTTTGATCTTCAAAATCCTTATATAATAGTTCAGGATGCCATTGCACCCCCAGTACAAACTTTTTATTTTTTAAATAAATGCTTTCTATTAAATTATCTTCAGTTATTCCAGCTATACTCACCTTATCAGATATACTTTTTACACCTTGGTGATGAAGTGTATTTACCATAATCTCTTCTTTTTTAATTATATCAAATAGCAAAGATTCCTTACTTATAATAATCTTATGAACTAGTTTATTATAAGGCTTTCCTTGTCTATGATTACTTTCTTTATGATTATACTTCTCAACCTTTAAGTCTTGATATAAGCTTCCTCCTAAATATGAAGTTATCAATTGAAAGCCTCTACAAATAGCTAAAATAGGCTTGTTTGATTTTAAGATTTCTCCAAGTAAAATAGCTTCCATAGTATCTCTTGCTGTATTAACATATCCACAATAATTTTCTTTTTTTTCATTATATATTTTAGGATTTATATCTTGTCCTCCTGTTAGCAAAAATCCGTCAAATCTATAAGCTAAATTTTTTATATCCTCTTCATTATCTATTAATGGTAAAATAACAGGTATTCCACCTGCATCAGTTATGGCATTTAAATATGCAGGTAACATCCAAATACTCTCTTTTTCATCATCAAATAGTGCTGTAACTGCAATAATTGGTTTCTTCATAATATATTCTCCTTTCTTCAATATTCACTATTAAAAGTTCCTCTTGCTTATATAATATCATTTGTTCAATAACTTTTGTTCCCTATATAACTAATTATTCATACTTAAAGAATATATTATTCAATAAATAATCTGCATTTTTACCACTTATATTATTTAAAGTGTAAAATAGTTTTTGGAGTAAATTACATTAATTGAAAGTATCAATATTTTAATTTCTATATAAGTTAACTGTGTAATTACCTAGCTGAAAGTTTACATATGTACTAGTTTAATAGAATATAAAAATTTTACTGCAACTTATATGCTATTTATTATTTATAATATTAATATATAATATACGTATTACTTACTTTCATGGGAGAGATATTATGAATATACTTAAAGGTAAATACAAGAAAATTAACCTTACTAAAATTGGAGGATTAAACAATTCTAATTATTTATTTCAGATTAATAATAAAAAATATGTATTAAGGGTTCCAAGCAAAGATAATAAAAATAACTTTATTAATGAAGGAAAAATATTAGACCTTATTTCACAACTAAATATTTCACCTTTAATTAAGTATCATAATACAAAAGGGGTCTTAGTTAGTGAGTTTATACCATCAAGTAAAATCACTTTAGAAATATATAACTCAAAAGCTTTTATTTATAATACTTTGTTATCTTTAAAAAAACTACATACAAATAGATGTGATATATTTTTTAACCCTTTTAATGAAATTTATAAAAATATAGATTATTTAAAAGATATTAATTATAACTTCCACCATGATTTAAATGGAATATTGAATAAATTAAAATATATTGAAGAGATTTATCGTAATAATATGGATTTAGGTTTATGCCATAATGATTTAAATACTTCAAATATACTATATACAGAAAGTGATATTTTCTTTGTTGACTTTGAGTTCTCAGGAATGGGTGATATATTTTTTGATTTAGCTACCTTATCTTGGTTCTTAAATGATAAATTAAAGATGGAATTACTTAATAGCTATTTTGGATATTTTAATCTTTCTTTAAAAGAAAAACTAGAGAATTATATTTTTGTAGTAAAATTGTGGAATGCCACTTGGAGCTTTATAAAATCCATAAATAGCAATAGCCATTATGATTACAGATTGGGTGGAAATATGATATTAGATGATTTAATTAATAACTATCTTTAATTAAACACTCAATTAATTAAATACTCTATTTTATCTAAGTAGTTTTCTCTTTTTACAGTTTAACAATTATTTCTTTCTTACATATAATAAAGAAGCAATACTTTGGAGTTCTAACCTTGGACTATAATGATTTTTTAGAAGAATTAGAAGAATATATAAGAAACTCAGATTTAAGTATAGGTCAAGCTGAAATTCTTGGAGCTACCTTAAACTCCTTAGGATATCTTATAATAGCTTATGGTGCTAAAATAGATATTTACGAATTACTAAATGATGAAACTAATAGTGATTCTGCCTTTAGAACGTTTCTTTTGGGTCAAAGTATTATTGCTTTAGGGTATTCAATACTATGGGTAGTATCTTTAAATAGATTAAAAACTAAAAGACTAGAAAATGATTATTTAGAAAGGCAAAATAGCCTTAATGCTTATAGAAAGGTAGAAATATCATACCTTCTAAGTGCCTTTGCTAATTTCCTTAGACTTGAAGCCTTTTACGAATTACTTGTACTTAAAGATGAAGAATTAAAAGAAGAAGAGAATGAAGAGGAATAATGGCTGTATCAAATTTATTTTAGATTTTGATACAGCCATTCATATATTACCTTAGCTTTATATATTCTATTTATATTTCTTTATTACTTGGATTGCTAAACAGCTTGGTCCTCCTTGAGTTATAAAAGCAGGTCCTAGCTTCTTTATTTCTAAATCTATATTTTCAACCATCTCTCTTAATATAGCTTCCGCTTCTTTAGCCAACCCTATATTACAACCATGAGAAATATAGTATTTATAATCACTATTTACACCTATTTCCTTTAAATGATCTACTATCTTTTTTATAGCCTTCTTATAAGTTCTCTTTGCCGTAAACTTTTCCATTGCCTTACCATCTCTAGATAAAGTCATTACGGGAACTAAACTTATCACACTTCCTACTTTTCCTAATAAAGAAGAAATCCTTCCCCCTCTAACTAGAAAATCAAAATCATGAGGAATTAAAAATGATCTAGATGTATCTTTAAGCTTATTAATTACATTTACAATTTCGCTTTTAGTTAATCCATCTTCTACAAGTTTAACTGCTAAATCTACTAAATACCTATGAGGTCCACATAAAGTTTGTGAATTAATAACTTCTATCCTATCTGGATTACTATCCATATTTTTAGCCATACAAGCTGAATTATATGTTCCAGATAATCCATCTGCCATGGAAATATTAATTATTTCATCATCTTTATATTTATTTTGCAGTTCTAAAACACCACCTATAGATGGTTGAGAAGATTTAGGAACATGTCCTTTATTGATAATCTCAATAAATTCTTCTGAATTAATTTCCTCATATTCCATATAAGTTTTATCATTAATAGTTACAATTAATGGAGAAATATCTATATTATTAGCTTGTCCCTCATCAACTGAATAAAGGGTAGATGAGTCTGATATTATTTTAATCATCTTTAGTCTCCTATCACTATTTTATCTAGTAAATCTATAGTTACCAAGTTAAGATTACCATCACCTTTATTGTAGGTCAACAAATATTTTGTAAACATTTAATTTTTTAATTAATAAAATAGTAACATATAGTTAAACTTAAAATAAAACTAACTAATATAAACCTTTGTCCCCTCAGGAATATTGTCCCATATCCACTTTGCATTAACTTTCTCAAGTCTCACACAACCGTCTGATAAAGCCATTCCAAGCCTGCCATCTCTTACACTTCCATCTAAATTATATATAATTGAATGAAAAAGATAATTCCCTTTAAATTGAGTATAGTACCAACATTTATATCCCTTTTCTACACCAAAATAAAGGCCCTTTATTCCTACTGTAAAAGTTCCATTTGGAGTAGGGGTAGACTTTTTACCTATTGTACAAAGATAACTATGAATTAAAGTCCAGTTATTTTTAGATCCTGTAAAAATATTAACTTTAAAATTCTTTTTATCTACCCATATAAAATATTTAGTATTACTTGAAAAATCTCCTGAATTTATATATTTAGTGATATTTTCAATATAATTATCCTCTCCTCTAAATGCTGAAATAATCTTATTAATTATCCTCAAATCAATACCTCTCTATTATTGCTTATAAACTATACTATGCAATAGTAATTAAAGATTCTAAAAAATCATTAATCATCTTATATGTGACTATGTTACATACAGTTAATTGTTTTCAGTTTATATTGATATCAAGCAAATAAATTTCAGGAGGAAATATAAATGAAAAATAAAAAATGGTTAATAGGAGCTTTAATTTTAGGTTTTTCTTTTTTTATATCAGTCTTTTTAGTAAAACCTATAGGAGTATCTACTCAATTCTCAGTTTTATCAGGTATAATTCATAGTTCCTTAGATAAGGATGTTATTAAAGAGGATCCAACAAGAGAAGGTGGATATATAAGTTCAAATGCATATTATGATAAATCTGAAGGTAAACTAGCAAAATCAATTAAAAATCCACTAAATTATGATTTTATCTTTGTTTTAGCTATACCTTTAGGAGGATATTTAGGATATAAATTGTTAAAAAAGAAAAACTTAATAGAAGCCTCTGACTTTGAAGATGTAGAAACTCAAAGTTGCTCTATTGATGAAAATAAGTCAACTTCTACATGTAGCATAGAAGAAAAATGTTTTATAAAAAAATATGGTCCTAGTTTCTTTGGTGGAGCAATATTATTGTTTGGTGCAAGGCTTGCAGATGGATGCACTAGTGGACATATGATGAGTGGAATGATGCAAGGAAGTGTAAGTGGATATATATTTGCCCTTTCTGTATTTGCGACTGCTATTCCAACAGCAATTATTTTAAATAAAAGAAGAACTAATAAAAGGAGGGCTTAATTATGGAAATTATATTAGCAATATTATTAGGTGGCTTTTTCGGATTTGCTCTTTCCCTAGCAAAAGCTACTAATTTTAATAAAATACTAAAAATGTTACGATTAGAAGATTTATCCCTTGCAAAAATAATTATTTTTGCTATAGGATTTTCTAGTGTACTATTATCTTTATCTGACGCTCTAGGAATCTTTGATATATCTAATTTAAGTGTAAAAACTATGAATCTTGGCGTAGTATTAGGTGGACTTTTATTTGGATTTGCTTTTGGCTCAATTGGGACATGCCCTGGAACTTGTCTAGGAGCTATTACTAATAAAAGCACCTTAAAGAAAGCATTGGCTGCAGTTTTAGGTGGATTATTTGGTGCGTTATTATTCTCCCTTTCATATGGTTCTTTAAAAGAAATGGGCGTCTTTGATGTTTTAAATCTTGGTAAGATAACACTATTTAATGTATCAGAAAAATTCCCATCAATATTTGGTTTTGGTTTTACTGGGTTATTCCTAGTAGGTGTATTATTTATGATAGCAGCATATTTCTTACCAACTTCAATTTTAAAAACTGAAGATAAATAATATTACAAAAAAGCTTTTACATAGAAAACTATGTAAAAGCTTTTATTTTTTATTTATTTAGTTTTAATTTCTTCTTAAATAATAATCCACTTCCTACTACTATTAATGCTAATCCAACTAATATAAATAGTCTTACATCAAATACATCCCCTGTTGAAGGAAGATTTCCTTTACCTAAACTATTATTATTATCTATATTGCCATTATTTACAGCTTCTTTCATCTTAACATTCTTAAAAGTAAATTCTTGAGTCTTTGAAGAATCTATAACAACCTCTACTTCAATATCATCTTTGATATATCCTTCTGGAGCCTTAGTCTCTTTTAGAATATATTTACCATAGTCAACAGCTTCAAATCTTATTACTCCATTTTCATCGCTAATTGATTTTGATATCTCCTTACCATCTTTGTTATATAGAGTAAACTCTGCTCCCTTTAGTGGATTTCCATTTTCATCAACTTTTTTGATTTCTACTGTTCCTTTTATTCTGGTGTTTTCAATTTCATATGAATATACTGAATTATTATCTTTAACACTTACTTCTTTTTTTTCATCAGTACCAATATAGCCTTCTGGAGTTTTAGTTTCTTTAATATAATAATCTCCATATACTACGTCTTCGAATACTGCTATTCCATCTTCATTAGTTACTGCAGTTCCAATAACTTCATCAGCACTATTATAAAGAGTAAATTCTGCTCCAATTACCTTATTTCCATCTTGATCTAACTTATTAATCTTTATATCAGCTTTAATTTTAGTATTAGTAATTTTTCCTGCTTCATAAACTAGTCCAGATTCCTCTCCATTTACACTAACCTTTAATATCTCCTCTGAGATATTGTATCCTTCTGGGGCTTTAGTTTCTTTTACTTCATAATCTCCATAAGGAATATTTTCAAAGGTAACTTCTCCATTTTCATTTGTTACTAAAGATTGAACCTCATTCCCTTGAGAATCAAATAGAGTAAGTTCTGCATTTGCTAGGAATTTATTATCTTCATCTATTTTAAATGCTTTTATATTACCTAAGATTCTTTCATTTACTATAGTTTCTTTTAAAGTTATTCCATTTTCATTAATAGTAAAATCATGCTTATCAGTCTTTAATAGATATCCTTCTGGAGCTTTAGTTTCTATATAATAGTAGTTTCCGTAAACTAAATCTTCGAATTTAGCTATTCCATTTTCATCTGTTGTTGCTTTTGCTACTTCTTTATCAAATGAATCATAAATAGTGAATTCTGCTCCCTTTAACGGATTATTATTCCCATCATTCTTTGAAATTTCAATATTACCCTTTATTCTAGTATTTTCAATTTCAATAGATTTATCACCATTATTTTCTTTGATACTAACATCAAACTTTTCATCAGTTCCTATATATCCTTCTGGAGTTTTAGTTTCTTTAATATAATAATCTCCATATACTACATCTTCGAATACTGCTATTCCATCCTCATTAGTTACTGTAGTTCCAATAACTTCATCATTGTTATTATAAAGAGTAAATTCTGCTCCAACTACCTTATTTTCATCCTGATCTAATTTATTAATCTTTATGTCAGCTTTAATTTTAGTATTAGTAATTTTTCCTGCTTCATAAATTAAACCAGTTTCTTCTCCATTTATCCTAACTTTTAATACTTCTTTTGAAATGTTGTACCCTTCTGGGGCTTTAGTTTCTTTTACTTCATAATCTCCGTAAGGAATATTATCAAAAGTAACTTCTCCATTTTCATTTGATACTAAAGATTGAACCTTCTTCCCTTGAGAATCAAATAATGTAATTTCAGCATTCAGTAAGAATTTATTATCTTCATCTACTTTTACTACTTTAATATTTCCTAATATTTTTTCATTATTCACAGTTTCTTTTATAACTGCTCCATTTTCACTAATAGTAAATGGATGTTTTGTACTATTTAATATATATCCCTCTGGAGCCTTTGTTTCAACATAATAATAGTTTCCATAGACTAATTTTTCAAATTTAACTACTCCATTTTCATCTGTTGTTCCCTTTGTTACTCCCTTATCAGCTGCATCATAAATAGTAAATTCTGCTCCCTTTAATGGATTATTATTTTTATCTAATTTTAGTAACTCTAAATCACCTTTAATTCTAGTATTCTCAAATTTATAAGCTATATTTTTAACACCAGATGAGCTTTCTATCTTAAATTCTTGAATATTATCTTCATTTATTAAATATCCTTCTGGTGCTGATATTTCTTCCACATAATAAGGTATATCAAATTTAATTTTATCAAACTTCACCTCACCAATTTCATTAGTTTCTCCTGTCACTATTACATTCTTATACTTATCTAATAAATTGAATTTAGCCCCTTTAAGTTTTACCTGAGTCTCTTTATCTACTTTAGTTACAGTGATTGATCCTCTTGTCCCTACTGCACCACCACCACCTGATTGGAATTCTACGTCAACAGAATCACTAGTGCTGTTTTCACTAGTTTTTTCCCCTTTAAAATTTACTTTATTAGTAAATGGTGATTTACTTTTATCTACAACATTTGTTCTAAATGTTAATAAATATGATGAACTTACTTTACCTGGGAAATTAAATATAAACTTTCTAGTATTTGTATCATATTTAACACTATTTTCATTTAATTCAACAATATCACCCTTAACTAAGTTTCCATTAGAATCTAAAATTTGCTTATATAATTCTATAGATGTCGTGTCTAATTCTAATCCCTCTTGTAAATCATCTTCAATAGTTACATTTCCCATAGAAATTGAATTAGAGTTTATTACTACATTCCAATCAATATAGTCATTTCCCCATTGATAATCTGCTGATTTTTTAATTACTGAGTTTTCAATTTCCCTCTTTGCCTCTGTAGATACATTGGGAGGGATAACATCTCCAGTTATTTCAGCATTATTTTTAACTATCTTTTTTCCATTAGTATAGAAAACAGACTCATCTGTGATCTTAGTTTTAAACGTAATTTCATAAGTTTCATTTATTTTATCATTAAATTTATAAGTTAAGGTTCCTGTTTTATCTTTATCATCCTTATCTGCCTTTGTATAAGTAAATCTACTGTTATCAGCATTATTATTTATAGTTGCAGAACCTTCCACATATTCTTGTCCTATTTTAATATTATCAGTAACAACTACTTGTCCTAATTCTGTCTTGTTTTTATTAACAATTATCTTCCAAATAATTTCTTTACTTACAGAATCATAACTTTCTGATTGTTTATCAATAACATTACTTGTAACTTTTTGTTCTGATGTACTTTTAACCCCATTATCTATATTACCAGCATTCATATATACGGTGTTGCTATAATTTTTACTAACATTTCCTGCATAAACACTACTATCAGTTACTTCAGTTTGAAAAGTAATAACATATTTTTTATTAATAGTCTTTTTAAAGCTATAAGTGATAGTTTCAGTTTTATTGGTATCTCCCTCTAAAGCTGGTTTATAATTAAATTTATCTGCATCAGGAGGCGCTCCATCTATTGTAAAACTTCCACCAACATACTTTTGTCCCTCTGGAATGCTGTCTGATATTATAGGATTCACAAGTTCTACTTCGTTATTATTAACTTCTATCTTCCATTTTAAATAATGATTTTTAGCATCATATTCACCCATAGCACTTTTCTCTAAAATATTACTTCCTACTCCTACATTAGCAGATGCAGAAGGTTCACCTTCTAAGCCTCCCACTATAGTTGCAGTATTTTCAAAATATTTTGTATCATTTGATTGATAAACTTTTGGGTCTACAACTGTAGAAAAAGTAATTATTTGTTGAGTATTAATTGTTCCGTTAAATGTATAATCTAATTTTTTATTAACCTCATCATAATTGTAATTATTATTTACTTCATTATTTACTTTAAATGAGTATTTTATTAACTCTAACCCTGTTGGTATAATATCTTCTACCTTTAAATTATTAAGCTCTAAAGCATTGTTATTTACTTTAATAGTCCAATCTATCTTTTTTTCATTAGAATTATAGTTACCAAACTTTTCAATATAATTTGTCTTAACATCTACTGAAGCTTCATTAGACTCTTTAATGTCACCATTTATATCAAGGATTGCTTTATTATATAATTTTATGCTTTCCCCTTGTTCTTTTGGTAAAATACTTGTATCACTTATTCTAGTTTTAAAAGAAATTATATGTTTTTTATTAGTTTCTTTATTGAATGCATAAGTTAGTGTTCCTGATTTCTCCTTATCACTTGAATCTGCCTCACTATAAGAAAAACCACTTGTATCATCACTATTATCTATTTTTGCTGTTCCTTTAATATATTCTTGTCCAAATGGAATATTATCTGTAATTATTGGATTTTTTAAATTTACATTTTCCTTATTAAATTCTATATTCCAAGTAATTTCATTTTCAGCTCCATTATAACCGCTACTCCACTTATATATAGATGATTCTGGAACTGGATCCTGTTTGAATTTAACTTCTATTTCAATGGGCTCTGCTTCCCCAGAAAAATTAAATTGCAATTTTTCACTTTCATTATTTCCTATATTATTTCTATCAAATTTTGTATCTAAATAAAAATAGCCACTTACATTTGAATGAGCTTCAGCATATTCTGTAAATTCTATGTCTATTTGTCCACCTTTTTTAAAATGAGCTATAGCAACAACTTCTCTATCTTCATCTAGTAATTCTTTATCGAAGTTACTTATAAGCTCTATTTGATTTGGAATATTAACTGTAAATATTTCTCCCTCTTGTACCTCTTCAATATTGGGAATTTCAAAATTAAATTTAACACGTACATCTGAAGATTTATCTATAGCATTTTCTAAAGGCTTATCATTAAAATCGGTTAATTCAATTGATTTAATAAACCTAAAGACTTTATTTTCTTCAGCTTTTACTATATCTCCATGCCCAATTCCAGAAAATAACTGTATTATAAATAATCCTAATATTGTAACAGCTATTTTTTTCGTTTTTTTCATAGAACCCCTCCATTATATGATTTTATTAGTATTGATTATTTAAAAATTATAGTTATCAATACTCACAAAATACTCACAAATAGATGGGGTTCAAACTTACAATTTCCCTAATAAATTTAAATATAGTAACTCGGTTGATTTTCTAGGTTCTATATCTAACTCTTCCTTTAAGGTTATTTCTAGCTTTTTATAAATATTAATTATATTTAATTTATCATTAAACTTATAAAAAGTTTTCATAAGCAGCTCTATAGTATCTTCATCTATAGGATTTAGTTTTAAAAACTTTTTTGTATACTCTTCTGTCTTATAATATAAATTTTTATCATAATAATATTTACTTAAAGCTTTTATAGTATTAAGATAATATTTTTCAATATTTTCTTTTAAATCTATAGCCCAAACATAATCCTTACTTCCATATAAATCTCCCTTATACTTTGATAGAATAACCTCAATATTTTTTATTTTTGGTTCATTTAAAATAAATTTTTTATTCATTAAATCTTCTAATTCCCATAAATCACAATGGATATTTCCAAAAATTCCACTATAACTGCCTTGCTGATGCATTATTTGATTTTCTATTCCATAAAATTTCAAGGTTTTCTTTAGCCTATATATTGTATTATGTAAATTATGAAGTGCTTTCTCTGAGGTTAAATTAGACCATAGCATTTCACATAGTTTCCATTTATCAACTTTTTCTCCTCTTAAATATATAAAGTATGCAAATAATTCTTCTTCTTTAATAGTCGGCCATTTCACTACCTCTTTTCCACCATTACCATATACTTCGAAATTACCTAATGTGATTATTTGATTTTTATATGAATTTTCAGTAAAATAAATACTCTTTTTTCTATATTTTAATAATCTTTTTACAGTAACATCTAACATTTCTTTCGTTAATGGCTTTAATATATAATTAATTGTATTTACTTTAAAAGCTTCCATAGCATACTTTTCATATGATGTTAAAAATACTATTTGTATATTTTCATTAAACTCTTCAACTTTCTCAGCAATTTCTATTCCATTAATCTCTGGCATTTCTATATCTAAAAAAACAACATCAGGCTTTAATTTACTTAAAGATTTTAAAAATTTATTTCCATTATAAAATTCTCCCACAATATTTAAGTATTCGTTTTTGCTAATAATATTTTTCTCAATCTCTAGAATTAAGGGATTATCATCAACAATTATAGTTCTCATTTTAATTCCTCACCTTTTTAAATAAAACTTATATTTATCTTACTCCTTAAATTGTACCTCTTTCCAATACACTTATAAATATCACTTCCAAAAATAGAACAAATTTACTATTATCTTAATATTTTCTAATAAAACTTGATTTTTTATAAAATAAGACATGATTTCTTATTAATTATTTATTTTTATTGCACTTTTTTAATACAACTTTTTTTACATCATTTGCTTTATTTGTTATTACAATGTAAGCTATAAGAATATAAGGGAGGTTGATGCATATGTGGGGCTTTAGATTAAGCTCTATTATTGTTTATTAATGTAATTACCAAAGCTTTATAGAGCTTAATAAAAACTAAGTATTCAAATTAAGAATTAAGTTTTTAGGAGGTATTTATAAATGTCAAATTTAGCCTTAAAGGTATACAATAGAAATGTAAAAGAAAATCAATCAAGACTTAGAAAGAAGGGAGAAATTCCTGGAATTATTTACGGTGAATTCCTTGAAGAAAATCTTCCAGTTAAAATGTGTAATGCAGAACTAAGAAGACTACTTAGAAAAAATAGCAGTGGATCAATTTTAGAAGTTTCACTTGAAGAAAGAAAAATTAAATGTGTTGTTAAAGAAGTACAAAAAAATGAAAAACACGAAATCATTCACGTTGATTTTCAATATATAAAACCTAATGAAGTAATTAAAATGAGAATTCCAGTTAAATTTATTGGACAAGATTTATTAGAAGCTAAAAGACTTACATTAGAAACACATAATTTATATATAGATTTACAAGGCGATGTAGAAAAAATACCTGAATCTATAGAAATTGATGCTTCTGATATGAAATTAGATGATAAAGTATTTATTGAAGATATTGTTATTCCAGCGGATATAACAATTTTAAGCGACTCCAAAACTCTTTTAGCAGTTGTTAGTAGTCAATATTTTAGTTAAATTATTATATATGTTGTAACATAAATAATTTAAAAAGGATGATTCTTAATATAGAATCATCCTTTTTATTCTTAATAAGGTCTAACTATATACTGCACTATATAGCTTTGGCAAAATATACTTTAATTTTGAGAAGATATGAATTTAAAAACTAGATTTACCTTGAATAGAACTCTACTATTAGATTTTCATTTATTTCAATAGGTATTTCTTCTCTTAATGGATATCTTTTATATACAGCTTTAAAGTCATCTAAATTTGACTCAATGTAAGGTAATGTATTTGTGTGGTTATTTAAGTAATAATTATAGTTAGAAGACTTTCTTGATTTTTCTCTTAAAGAAATTTCTGTACCTGGTTCAACCTTATAAGATGGTATATCTATCTTTTTACCATTTACTAATATATGACCGTGATTTACCATTTGCCTTGCTGCTCTTATAGAGTTAGCAAAACCCATTCTATATACAAGATTATCTAATCTTGATTCTAGTCTTATTAATAAGGCCTCTCCAGTTGTACCATTCTTAGCCTTGAAAGCATCTTCAATATATTTTCTAAACTGTTTTTCTAAGACTCCATAATAAGCTCTTAACCTTTGCTTTTCTAATAGTCTTATACCATATTCAGATAACTTTTTATCTGCTCTACTTGTTCCTTTAGTAGCTCTATTCATAGCCTTTGGATGTCCTGAAACATTCAATCCAAGCCTTCTACTTTCTTTAAATCTTGGGCTTCTCTTTCTAGCCATTTCTTTCCTCCTCTTTAAAATTAAAATATATTATTATAATATCATATACTCCACTTAATTGAAAATGATTATCATTATTATTTATCTTTGTTTATTTCATTTATCCCTATCATAATCCGTTTTTCTAACTAATTTGCAGAATACCTTACTTTTTTGTATTGAAAGTAAGATACTATTTATAAAAATTTTTATAAAAAATAATTTTAATATCTATTTTTCAATAAATAATTCACAGCATAAGTAATTGTGTTATTTTAAGTATAAAAATAATTTGTAAATTAAATTACACCAATTGAAAGCATCGAGTTTTTAATTTTTACATAAGTTGCTTATGTAATTATCTAACTGAAATTTAAATATGAACTAACTTAATAAAATGCAGAAATTTTATTACAACTTATATATTAATTATAAAAAAACTAGATTAGAAAATTAATTAACTTTCCAATCTAGTCTTTTAATTTACTTAAGATACGTTTAATTTAATATATCTTAAGTATCTATTAATAGCTTTCTATATCTCTATCTAAAGAATAATTTACTATTATTTTTCTTTTTTCTTTTTTCTTAATAAGAATGCACCTGTTCCTAAAGCAGCAATACCAATAAATCCTATTATACTTTCTTGTCCTGTTATAGGTAACTTTCCTACATTATCCTTATTATTTGAATCTTCTATTTCAGTGTTATTTTCTTCTCCAGAGTTTCCTCCGTTACCAGAGTTATTTCCTATTTCTGAATTTTCTCCATCTCCTGAGTTGTTTCCATCTCCATGATTATTTCCATCGCTTGGGTTGTTTCCGTCTTCAGGATTGTTTCCATTGCCTGGGTTGTTTCCGTCTTCAGGATTATTTTCATCTCCTGGATTGTTTCCATCCCCTGGATTCTCAGGTGCATCTAGTAATAAATCTAATTGATCTTTAAAGTTTTCATAGTTATCTAACCTATTATCTATTCTGATTTCTATATATCCATCATTGCTATCTTTAAAGAATTTAAATAAATTAATCTTCTTTTCAACCTTTATTTTATATACTGTAGAATTTCCATCTACATATTTATCTTCTAAAGTTGTCTTTAATTTTTCTAAGTCTTTTATGAATTTATTAAACTCTTCTACAGTTGTATTTTTCACTTCTAATACTAGTGGGTCATTAACATCACCTATTCCATATAATGGTGTTACTATATCTTTATCCACTATACTTACTATAAATGATGGTATCTCATCATTATTATCGAAGTTTATTATATCAATAGTTAAGCTATCTGACTTATTACTTCCATCAATAGTTGAAGCTGTTATAGTAACTTGCCCTTCTGATTTAGCTATTACTTTGGCATCTCTTCCTAGTACTTCTATTTCAGCAATATTTTCATCACTAGTAGACCATTCTATATCTTTTATATCAGCTTCCTTATTTACAGTTGCTGTTAAGATACTGCTACTTCCTATGTATAACTGATTTATTTTACTATCAATAGTTATACTAGTTGCTAAAGAGATATTCTTCTCTACTGTTACTTTTATAGTTTTAGTTGTTTTTGCTTTCTGACTATCTTCAACTGTATATGTAATTTTATATTCTCCTGGAGTGTTTACATCTACTATATCCCCTGTAACTACTATATCATTCGTTATATCATTATCTTCTGGATCTATTGCTTTAACTCCATCTAGTGGATCAAAGTAATCTCCTACCTTTATAGTTCTATCTTCTGCATATATTACAGGTGCCTTATTAATTGAAGTTATTTTAGGATTAACAACTACTTTGCTTTGAACTTTAGTAGTTTTACCTTTACTATCTGTTGCTGAATATAAAACTCTATATGTTCCAGGAATACTTGTATTAACATTACTTTCAACTTGTAATTCTATATTCTTATCTTCGTCTTCTACAGTAACATCGTCTTTTGGATCAAATTTATCTCCAACTTTTAATACATGATCCTTAACTCCTAATATAACTGGTGCCTTATTAGCTTTTACTGTTAAAGTAATTGTCTTCTCACCTTTGTTTCCATAAGTATCTATAGCTGTATATGTTATTTTATATTCTGTATCAGCTTCTGGATCTAAGTCAATATCTTTATCTGAAGTAACTTTTATATCAGCAACTTCCCTACCCTTGGCATCTATTGCCTTAACACCATCTAATGGTTCAAATCTTTCTCCAGCATCTATAGTTATATCTTTTAATTCTTCTCCATTTTGAGTAAATGTTGGTGGTGTCTTAATATCATCTTGAACTACATTTACTTGTACTGTTACAGTGTCAGATCTTTCTCCAAAACTATCTATAACTGTACATTGTAAATCATAAATTCCTGGTTTGTCCTCTACAAACTCAGTTATTATGTCTTTACCTTTTTTAACTTCAAGCTTTAACTTATCATCTTTATCATCATCTGACATTGATATCCCTAGATTCTCTGCAGTTAACTCTAGTTTTTCTCCATCAGTAACTTCTAAATACTTATATTCTAAGCTTATTTTAGGTGCTGTGTTCATAGTAATAATATTATTCTTATTGTATTCTACATTAGTTGTATAATACTCTTTATTAGTATTACTTATGTATTTATATTCGTAATTACTTGTTGGAATAACCTTATATTTAGGTGCCTCACCTTTGGCTAGTAAGTTAGTTGAATCAGGGGATTTTACATCTAACTCAAAAACCTCAATTTTATTTCCTGTTTTAGGAATAGAATTTTCAGCTGTTATTAATACATCTATAGTATTATTTTCTTCATTAACAGTATAATCTACTAATATCTCATTTGAACTGCTTGAGTAATCTTTATTACTAAGCCTTGTCTCTACTTCTGATGTAATTAAATCCTTTATACTATTTTTCCCATCCTTTAAAGATGCACCCTCCAACTTAACACTAAATTGAAGTGCTTTTGGTATATCTTCTATATTATCTAACGCTACTTTAACAGTATCACTATCAACTTTTTCTACAACTAATTCAAATTTATCTTCATTATTAGCTTTTTGAACTTCCTTAAATTTGGGAGTTGCGTATACAATTGCAACAGTTGATGTTAATGCTAAAGTTGATGCTATAGCAACCTTTGCCAATGATTTCTTACTTTTCATATACTTTCTCCTTTCTTATCTTTACAGGAGAGCTGCCTTAAAGACAGCTCAATTGTAAACTTATCTATTTTCCATTGCTTCACTCATTACACTACTATTAATTTCTACAACTTCATCATAAGAATCATTTATAGTTCTAGCACTTCCAGCATTTAAATCAATTTGTGGTAAATTATTTAAAGCAGGAATATCGTAATAGAAAGTATCACTTACTAATCTTTGTCCAATTGGAGTATTTCCTTCTAATTTATTATATCTATATAATTCAGCCTTTATAGAAGTCCCTTTTACATTTGGCTCACCTTCAACTATCATCTTTTGTTGTTCTGGCGTTATCCAATATATCCATTTTCCTTCTGCAACTTCACCAAGCTCTGAATCCTCTGGCAATTTAGCTAATAGTATAGATTGAGCTTCTCTTGCAAAATTCTCATCATCTTCATTAAATACAAGAGGAATGTTAAATGCAGGATCTCCTTTATATTCTCCAGTTACAATTATTGAACCAGCTTCAATAACTTTACCATCTGCATATTTATAATCTGATTTTAATCTTCCTATACCATTTTTATATACTTTATCTCCATTATCAATACCAATTTCGATATTATCTCCTGTTGGTCCTAATATATCAAGCTCTGCTATTGATATAGTTTCTGAACCTTCAGCAACTAGTTTTACATACTTAGCATTATATGCCCAAAGTTGTGTATTATCGCTATTACCTGCTTCATTGAAATAAATAGTATTTTCCTTTGTAGTATCAAATGTACCTGAATGAGCCTTAACCCAATTCTCACCATCTTCACTTACAAGAACTTTATATTTACTTATAGGATTATAAGTAATTTCACTATTTTTCTTAAAGAAATTCATTATAGAGAACTTCTTAGTTTCAGTTTTTCCTGGTGTATATTTAAGCCCAACTATTGACTTAGTCTCTCCCATATCAACTGTTACATATGGATCACCACTTATAATTTGTCCATCTTTATCTGTCGCTTTCGATGCATTATACACAGTAGATACATCACTATCTTTTATGTTATTAATTGAACCATCTTGAGATTGTCCATGACCTGTATTTTCATTAACAACATCATCTTCACTTCTAGTGTTTGTTTCAAAGACCCAATCTCTATTAGATATACTTCCATCATGATTTACTTTTACATTTCCAATTGTTGTTTCTTTAGTTACATTTAAACTATAGTCATAAGCTTTAACCTTATATTCAAATGCTCTATTATTTAATGTATCTAAAATATCTGTATATTCAGTAATATCACTCTCTTTATCTCTCTCAACAAATCCAACTGGTGTTTCTTTAATTCCTGTTGCAGTTGCTTCTCTTCTTATTATTTCATATCCAAGAATCTTATCTGAATCTCTATCTACGCTTAATCTTAATGGAACTTCCTTTTGATTTAAGTAGCTCTTTTCAGTTATAGCATTTCCATTCTTATCTGCACCAAATGTTCCATTAACTTTTGTTTCTGCATTCATAGTTATACTACTCATATCATTGTTATCTATTGCTTTTAATCTCTTTCTTCTAGCTTCATCATTTAAGTAGTATATTGCTTTATCTTCCTTATCATACCCCTTACTATCTAAGTACTTATTAGTTTCTGGACTTGCAACAATACCCCACTTTTCAAAGTATTCTCTTAAATCTTTTTCAATTGCATCTGATGATCTCATTATAAATGTTTGAGCAGTTTGATCATGACCAACTTCTTTTGGTGCAACTCCATTTACCCTTGTAGCTCTATATAACTTAGCATAGAAAGTATCATTTTCTAAGTCGTTATCTGTATTTAGGTCTAACATATCATAAGTATAGTCATTATCGTACGCTAAATGTAATTGCCAGAACATTGCTAACTTTTCAATTCCTGAACTTGCAAGACCAACACTTCCTGATGTTACCTTGTTATATACTCCCTTGTATGATGTTCCTTCAATTCTAGATGTATTAATATCATTAAATGTTTGGCTAATTAAAGCTAGTATATTATTTGTTACTTCCGCATATGTTAAGCCTGGTCTATCATGAACGTGTCCAATTTCATGATTTATACCCCATCCAAATAATTGTCCTTCATCACTATTTAATAAGTTTCCATTTTCATCGAACTTAAATGGAACCCCTTGCATCATTCCTTGAATTGAACCATATCCAATACCTACGTGGTGTCCTGAAGCATACATAAATGCACCTGTAAACATTCTTTGATATTTAACATTAATACGGTTTAATGGTGCTTTATTATCTTTAAAGAATTGTTGTTCACTCTTACCATTTAGCTCTTCTAAAGGATTGTTTCCTATTTTACCATCATTATCAAAATCTATTGGTTTTTCAAGTAAACCTTGTTGTGCATATGATACCTTCATTAATTGTTCCCATGCCATTAATGTATCATAAACTCTATTTACTTGAGCATCTTCATTTCCAGCTAATCCACTTTCTATACCCTTAAGCACTTGATCTGCTGCAAGAGACAGAGAAACTCTATCACTTTCTATTTCAGTACTATTTAAAATAGAAGTTTCAGGATCATAAGCATAAATATTTTTTGCTCTATCAGCTGGAGTTACAGTCTTAGGATATCTATCTTGTACTGTACTAACATAAGATTTTAATTCTCTTATATATTGTCTAATTGAGTCTTTAACTTCTGATTCCTTAGATGAATCATCCATCATATTATTAACATTTAAGTGAGGTATTTCTGTTCCTCCACTTACACGCACTTGAACCTCTTGTCCATCATTAAAACCACTATTAAATCTTAAATATAAGTTTCCACCCTTTTCATAATCCATATCAAATGGTGAGTCTGGAATTGTTATCTCATTTTTACCTACAGTTAATAGTTGATTATATTCTTTTATATAAGTTCCACTTTCCCCGTTATGTTGAGTTATAGCAAGCTTAAATTTAGTATCTTTTCTTGATGAACCTATATATATATTTACAGTATCACCTGGTTTAACTGCTACTCCTAATGCTTGATAGTCATTTGATTGACCTATGGTATGTCCCCCATCATTAGAAGTGTTATTTCTTATTCCAACATCAAGAGTCTTTATATTATCACTTAACTTAATATCGTTGAATAAATCTTGTGCTCTCTTTAAATCAGCTAATAATTGCTCTTGCTTTGGATGATATTCCATACTTGCTGAATCTATAGTATTAGCTCTTTTTATAAGTTCATCAATTCTTTCTTGAGTAACATCATCATTTAACTCTAGCATTAAATCACCTTTAAATAATGCAGCTACATCATTTTCTAAGCTATCATACTCATAGAACTTTATTTCACTTATACTTGAGTATTGTGCCTTACCATATGAAGGATTAATTCTTAATGCAGTTTGTATCTTATTTGTTGTTACTGGATCTGGAAGTTTAACTTCATAATATAATGTTCCATTATCCTTATCTCTTAAAGTAGTGTATTTTGCATTTACATTTACAAATTCATTCTTCTCTGAATCAAAATATCTTACTGGAACATAATCATATGTAACATCATATGCATATACGCCATCTAAACGAGTTGCTATTCTTATAGTATCTATTGTATATTCTTTATCAAAAGTAACAGTTGGACCTGAATTATGGCTACTATTCCATGTAAATGATGTCCAGTATGTACTAAAGTCATTATCTACAATTGCAAACTTATTACCTTCCATACCATCTGGGTGTGATCCTGGATCAACTCTTCCATATTCTACATCTACTATGTTTGAAGTATGTTCTTCACCTTCTACTACTCTATTTATCAACTTATATTCTGACATTTTAGGAGGATTAATACCTTTTGTAGCACCTAAATAAGTCTGTGATAATCCACCAGTACCATGGTGATTAGTTGCTGTCATTTTTATTTCATATGTAGCATTATCTTCAAGTCCTGTTATAGTGTAGCTAGTAGCTCTTATTAACTCATCATTATCAGTCTTTTCAGCTGGACTTAAGTTTGCTACTCCATCTGGTATATCGTTAGTAGGATCACTATCTACATACTTAGGTTCATTTGGATCTTTGGCCTTAAACCATTGACCAGTTCCAAGCTTTCTATAGTATAAATCATAATCCTTAGCCTTTTTATGGCTCTTCCAGCTAACATTAAGTATTCCTTTATATGCTCCTTCTATTTTTATACCTTCTGGTCCCTCAGGTGCTGTTTCTGGAATAACTTGAAGTTCAATAATGGAATCTGCCCCAAACTTATTTCCACCTTCTCCATTAGAGCTTAATTTTCCTGATGTAGAGTCCCATCCTTTTGGTATATAGTTTTCATCAACATTATCTGGGATTCCATCTTTATCATTTGAATTATTCTCTAAGTTAGTACTTCCAACTTTATCTTCATTATAGTCATCCTGCTCATCCTTATAGCCACTCTTCCAATCGCCATTTAAAGATTGAATACTTACTCTATATGTAGAATAACCATTAACTTTCTCTATCTTTAAAGTATTCTCAGTAGTCTTATATGTACTTGTGGATTTAACACTGCCATCTTCTTTTAGCTCTTCTACTTTAATCTCATATCCACTTATATTATTTTCATGATTCCAGCCTAAAGTCATTGCTTCATTACCAACAGCTGTTGAACTTGTAAAGTTATTTATAACAGGAATATTCATATTAGGCTTTGGCATCTCTTTATAAACATTATTTAAAAAGTTAACCTTTGTTATTTCAGCAAGATTTTTATTTCCTCTACCACCAGTAACCTTTATAGTAATTTCACTTACTGCCACTTGGCCTTCTAAATCTATTTCTATTACGCTAACTTCTTTTCCATCAGCATTTCTTGCTTCTATAGTTCTTGAATTAGTCTCATCAAACTTAATATCCTCTTGACCAGGTATACTTATAAGTCCTTTTCCTGGAGCTGTATCCTTTGGTGCTTCTATAGTTATTTTTTCTACATTAGTTGTAGATCTAGTTTTACCTGATAGATTTATAGGTATTTCAATAGCATTATTTTCACTTATCTCTGCATTGTTTTTAGGTGATAATTTTACCCCTGATCCATTATCAGCTAATATATCTCTTATGTTTCCTTCTACCTTTGTAGTGTTATTAACATTTATATCAATATTATTAGGATTTAAAATTGGGTCTGTATCTAATATACTTGCATCAGTACTAGCTTTATCCATATTTTTATGTACATAACTTAAATCTGTTACATCTACTTTTCCATCTCTATTTAAATCAAAACTAGAATCATATTCCTTACTCTTTATTTTATCTTTTATTGCATCATAGTCTGATTTATCTACTTTATTATCTGAGTTTACATCTCCTGATAAGAAAGCTACTGGATAAACTTCATCTAGAACTTGATTATCATCACTCTCACTTGTACCTACTAAAACTCTCTTTGATGAATCTTGTATATCTATGTTACCTATATTTGCAGTTTTATAACCATTACCTAGAATTTGTAAAGAATAATTTCCTAAAGGTAGTTTGTTGAAAGTTAGATGATAGAAATATACTGAATTATCTCCATCTTCTAATGAACTTCTCTTAGAATTTAATGCCTCTAAATTATAAGTAATACCAGTATCCCCTATAGATCCCTTCTTATTATCTGAGCCTAATTTTATTATTCCAACTTCTCCTGATTCACCTATTAATCTTACTGATATATTAGTATTTTCAGTGGTTTCATTCTTTATTGGTGTAGAGAAGCTTATATCTAACTCTAATTTCCCCGTAACTTCATAATCAATATTTTCTACAGTTTCTTTAGTTTCTTCAGTCTCAGTTTCTACCTTTTCATCAACTTCTTTTACTTCTTCAGTAACTTCAATATTTTCAGTTTCCTGTACATTTTCATCTTCTGAAGCTTGCTCAATATTTTCACTACTCTCTATGTCATTAACTTTATCTGCATTATCTTCTGTTGATATAATATCATTATTACTTTCAGCTTTATCTTCTAAATTTGAATCCTTATTATTCTTATCACTTTGTAGAATCTCTCCATTAAGAATATCAATGGCTTCTTTATTAGTTATTGTTTCTGCATATGCAACATTTTGCATTTGGCTGGCAATTAATGCTACAGCAAGCGTAGTTGATATCTTTTGTTTCATAATAATAATTCCTCCTATTTATTTTTTAGACATAAAATATACCATATAAATCACTGGAAATTCAACACTATTTTAGTGGTTTTATTCTATTTATACTATATTTTCGTAATATTATTTATGTATTTTTTATACATTATGTACTTCTGTAATTATACTTTTTAAAATTAATCAATAATTATAAGCTAATAAGTTAATTTATAACTATTATACTAATGAAGGTTCTTTTAAATAAAAAAGCTCTATAGTATAAACTACAGAGTTTTTAGTCTTATATATCTTTTATTGATAATTATAGAATATTAGATACCACAATTACCATCAACACATACATTTTTGCCATCATTATTTTCTAAATCTAATGAAGGCTTATCTTCTTCTAATGCCTTATTTAATGCCATTAAGAATACATCCTCTGGCTGTGCACCAGTAACCTTGAACTTATCATTGAATACAAAAGTTGGTACAGAAGTAATACCATAATTTCTAGATAAAGCTTCATCTTCTCTAACTTCATTTTTATACTTATCACTATTTAGGAATTTTATAGCCTCTTCTTTATTCAAGCCAGCACTCTTTGCAATATCACCTAATATATCTATATCACTGATATTCTTTGAATCAGTAAAGTATGCTTTAAATAAAGCTTCAGTCATCTCTTCCATCTTATTAAAATCTTTAGCAAAATGTATCAAACGATGTGCATCTAAAGAATTAGTTAGAATTAATGTATCAAAGTTATACTCTAATCCTAAAGAAGCCGCTTGTCTAACTATTCCATCATTGTTTGCTTTAGCTTCTTCCACACTCATTCCATACTTTTCTGCTATAGCTTCATGAATGTTATTATTATTTACCTTTGGAGCATCTGGGTTTAATTCAAAGCTCCTATATATTATCTCCACATCATCTTTATCTGAAAAGCTTTTTAAAGCATTTTCAAATCTACGTTTTCCTATATAACAAAACGGACAAAAAATATCTGACCAAATCTCTACTTTCATTTTTCTACCTCCCTATTTCTTTAAATAATTTTTCAATTAATTTTATTTTTCTCTAGCTCTTGTTTAATATAAAAAATGTACTCATCTTCAGTAAAAGTATATAAACATTCTATACAAATACATCATTTAACTAAAATTAAAATATACGTATATTATATACCCATTAGTAAATTTATGCAAAGCAATACAGAAGATTGAACAAATAGTCAATTTATAAATAAATAAGCTACCTTAAGGCAGCTTATTTATTTATTTATTTATTTATTTATTTATTTATTTATTTACCAATGAGTTTTAGTAGCAGACTCATTTGAAATATTATCTCTTTGGCTTAAGTATAAACATAATCCATCAAATACTATATGAATGCTTTGATCAAACAAGGAACTTAATAATTGTATTGATTTTCTCTCTGCTCCTATATCTCCTTTAACTGTTCCAGGTACTATAACAATATTATCTGCTAATTTTGCTAATTCCGAATCATTATTACTTGTGAAAACTAAAATTTCTGAGCCTATACTTTTAGCTTTCTTAGTATCTGAAATTATGTTAGTACTTTTTCCTGAACCTGAAACAGCAATAAATAAATCTCCTTCTTTCAATGCAGGAGTAATTGTTTCAGAAACCACATAAGTCTCATATCCTAAATGCATAAGTCTCATAGCAAAGCCTTTAGCCATAAGTCCAGAACGTCCTTCACCATTAACAAATATTCTTCTCCCCTTCTTAATAGATACAGCGGCATTTTTAAATTCTGAATCATTAACTTTATCTAAAACTTCCTTAATTTCATCTAATATTACATTAAAAACTTCCATTCTTTTCATCTCCTAATAGTTTTTTTAATTCCTTAGCTTCTTTCTTTATATCTTTTGCTTTAGTTATAGCACCACCTACTATGGCGATATGGAAATTATATTCTTTTATAATATTTATATTATCTTTTGTAACTCCACCAGCTACAGCTAATCTATTAAAACTTTTTAGATTTTCTATTGATGAATTTATAAGATTCTCTAAATCTTGTCCATTATTATCACTTGGCATATGGACACAAATAATCCCATCATTAAACTCTTTTAGGGCCTCTTGCTTTTCCTTTGAGACTTCAATTAAATCTATTAGATAATCTTTTTTATACTTATTAGCTACCCTTTTGCAAATTCTTATAGTTTCTAAAGATGCACATCCAAGAACTGTTGCTATATCAGCTCCAGCTTTATATATGGCTTCAAACTCATACTCAGCCTCATCTACTGTTTTGATATCTGCTAATATTGTTACATTAGGAAACTTTTCTCTAATCCTTCGAACTGATTCTAATCCAAAATCTTTAATTAATGATGTTCCTATTTCTATAATATCAGCATAATCCTTTACTTCCTCAATAATTTCTATTGCCTTCTCTATAGAAACCCTATCTATTGCTACTTGAAGTTTCACAACTATCTCCCCCTTATCATTAGTATTTACTTCTATTTAACTTTATCTTTTAAAACCAATATATCATAATAAATATTCTTCTACTATATTATTACACCTTAGTATTCTAACAAATGAAAATCCATTCTATTTTCCATAGGCCATATCCCAAAAATCCATTTCATATAGGCTAGATTTCATAAATATATCTCTTAAATTTCCAGCCTCTTTTTCTGAAATATCTTTACATAAATCATTTATATGATTTTTCCAGACTTCACTACCTTCTTCAAATTCAACTGAAGAATATTCTTCTATCCAAGGCTTATAGAAGTTATTATCTAAGGTATCCTTATGCTTTTCATAAAGACTTCTACCTATAAATTGATAGCTCCATGCGCAAGGTAATATAGTCATGGCAATCTCCTTTAAGTCACCTTTCAATCCAATTCCAAGCATATAGCTTGTATAACTTTCTGTTGTCATTTCTTTTCTATTATCAAATACCTTGTTTTGATCTATTCCAAAGTACTTTAAGTAATTAGTATGAACTTCTGTTTCATCTTCTAATATCCCCTTAATAGAACCATAATATAAATTCATATCACTTAAGCTTTCTGCTTTTACAAGACCCATCGCAAAAACCTTAGCATATTCTTTTAAGTATAGATAATCTTGAACTAGATAATTTTTGAACTTTTCTTTATCTAAAGTTCCTTCTCCTATTTCCTTAACAAAGGGATGCTCTAAATACTTCCCCCAAATCTCCCTTACATCCTCAAATAAAATATCAGTAAATTTCATAAACCCAACCTCCATAAATTTTATATTTTAAGTTAAATTTTTCTGCTAAAAATAGAGACAGAAAATATTTAATTATAGTTGCGAAATAAAAAAGACTATACTCCAAAGGAATATAGCATAATCTTCAATAAAAAATTAATATCTTATAAAATCTTAATATTATTAAAGCTTTCCTCCGCTGGCATTATCCAGTTCAGGTACAAGGGTTAATATCTTATCTATTTCTCAGCCTTATGGCACCCCTAGCAATTTTCTATTTTATATTTATTATTATATACTTACTATTAATTGTCAATATTTTCTATATTAAATATTTTTTAAAATTGTTTCTCCTTTATAATTTTAAAAAATAAAGGAGCTATCTAATAAGTTATTTTTGAATACTTACTAGATGCTCCTTATTTAGCTTATAGCTTATTTAATATTATTATTTATTCTTTTTTTATTAAATAGAAAGAATGCTCCTACAACTACTAATAACATAGCAGATAATACTCCTGCCATAGGATTACTTCCTCCTGTTTGTGGTAAATTATTAGCTCCTGAATTATTATTCCCTGAACTATTATTATCTGATTCTTCTTTATCTTCATTATTTCCTGGTTGTTCTGTATCAGTTGACGGCTCCTTAGTCTTTTCTTTTAAGTTCTTAATAGATTCTTCTAAATTAGCTAAAGCTTTATCAACATCTTCTTTTATAGCGTCTTTATTATCTAATACTATTTTTGCTTCATTTAAAGCATTAATAAATATATTCCAAGAATCTTCTGTATAATTTTCTTTCTTTTTATTTTTATTTACATTATACACTGCTTGTAACTTATCTTTGTTTACTTCTTCTGTTGGTGGTTCTTGCTTTTCTTCTAATTCATCAATTGCTTTTATTAAATTAGCTAAAGAATTATCAATTTGCTCTTGTGTTGCATTTTCATTTTTAAGAATTGCATCAGCTACTTTTAATGCATTTTGGAATGTATTCCAAGTACTGCTTGTGTAACCTTCATCCTTCTTATCTTTATTTGCGTTATACAAACTTTCAAGCTCTGATTTATCAACCTTTGGAGTTGCTTTCTTAAGGTTGTCTTTTGCATCCTTAAGAGCTTCAATAAGCTCATTGATCTTAGCTTCATTTATATCAGAGTTATCTTTAACTGCTGCTTCTAAAGCTGATTTAGCTTTTGCAAATGTATTCCAACTTTCTTCTGTATAGTCAGCTGCTTTAAGATCTTCTTCTTGGATACTAGTTAAAAGTTTTTCTCCTTTTGTTACATCTGCACGCTTTTCAAGCGCATTTAATGAATCCTCTAATAACTTTGTTGCTTCATTAATTTGCTCTTGCGTGACAGTATTACTGGTCATAAATTCTATAGCACGATTATATGCTGCTTTCATAAAATCATAAGATGTATTTGTATAAACATTCTTTTCTACCTTATCAGCATTCTCAATAGCCTTCTTAAGTGCATCCTTATTTACTTCTGTTACAACAGGAGCTTTTACAAGATTATTCTTTGCACTTTCAAGAGCTGACTTTGCAGCATCTACATCAGCCTGTGAACTATTACTATTATCTTCAACAATAGCAACTGCTTCATCAAGTTTAGCCTTATATAAATCCCATGACTCCTTAGTATAATCTGATTCCTTTAATGATTCATAAGAATTTATTAAATCTGCTAATGCTTCTACGTTACCACGATCAACAAGTTTATCACTTGATTTATCTGCATTTAATTCTTCAATAATTATTGTAATACTATCTGTAGTTCCATTAATTAATAAAGCTTCTGCTTCTTCTATTTTAGCAATTAAGTCTTGAGAACTACTTGTTGTCTTTATAGCAACAACATCTTTTGCTTCTTGAATAGCTGTTTTAAGATTCCTTGTATCAACTAGAATACTTTCTGCATTTTCTAATTTAGCAATCATACTATTAATATCTTCTTCTGTCTTAACATTTGATAATAAGTCATATCCTTCTTTCATTAATTTATTAAACTCTATTACACTATTTTTTGTAGCGTTAGTAGTATCTACCTCGCTTAATACAGCAAGTCTATCGATTAAAGTACTTATATCAATAGCTACTTCGGGATCCTTATTTTGTTTTCCTATAACTTCTAATTCTACTATATGGTTTGTATTACCTTTATTACTTCCATGCATATAAACACGTACATATCTTGCTTTTGTTACTTTATTCAATGTAAATATTTTTCCAGCTGCAGTTTCTGTATAAGTAGAACCTGTTCCTTTGCCTAGTCCATGCTTATTTTCAACATCTGAATTATAAACTATTATAGGATTAGAGAAATCTTCTGTTTCAGATAAAGCTATAACAGTTCCCTTGTATATTCTTGAATCACTCCAGTAACGATATAAATTAATAGATTCAACATCACTCACTTTACCAAGATCAACTTGAATATAAGAAGAGTCTGTATTATTATCAGTTCCAAAGTCTGCATAGTCATTTAATGTCTTATTACCATTAACTGCATTTGATAATGGTTTGCTTGCATTTACTGTTACATCATTATTAGTTCCTGTCCATTTACCAGTAATATTTTTATTTAATGCAAGATTAGTTGATACTTCTTTCTCTCCGAAAATCTTCATATCAGCAACAGTCATATACTTATCAACGTCTTCAGGTTTCCAGTGATAAGACTTGGTACCACTAATACGGATATTAGTTGCTTCAACCTTATCAAAAGTTATTTCCGTAGTTCCTCCATTGCCCTTTTCATTTAATGATTCATCTTTAAATGTTTCTCCTGACTTAACTTCTCTCCATGTTTGTCCATTATCATTACTTATTTCTAAAACATATTCACGTAAATTACCAGTACATTTCCATATGTTTGCTGAGTTATTATAAAAACGTTTTGTATAATCTACTCTATCAATAACATATGAACCATTAAGGTCAATTTCTAGATATGGATTACCCTTAGCAATACCATTATCTGCTCTAGTACTTGTCCAGTAAGTTGTAGGATCATTATCAAAAATCTTATCTATATTTCCATCACCAGTATTTGGTACACTTACTGTCATTCCAGTAGTATCTAGAGGTTTACGCTCATTGCTTGGGTTAGCAAGTTCTTTTACCACATCATAACCATAAGCAATATCATATACAGTAACTCCAATATCTCCTGTAAATCCTGTACTTCCAATTGTAGTTACTCCAGCATTTACTTCAAAATATCTATTATCTTCATTATATGCAGAACCAACAAGCTCTCCATCAACATATAATTTTAGAATACCGTTATTTTCTTTTACACCAGTTATTACATGCTGAACATTATCATTAACAACATCTTCAGATACTGCTGTTGCACCATTTAATGTGAAATATGCTTTTCCCTCTTCATTAATTCCTAAATCATAACCATTTTCTTGTAAAACAACACTTCCCTTTGATGCTGTCTTTACTGATGCAGAAACAGTAAATCCATTGTTTGAATTAATAGATTTTTTTGTATCTGATATTTGCTTACTTCCATTTACATTTGTAGTATTACTTTCAATTACTTTATTATCTTTATGATAAGTTGTAGTAATTGTTTTATTTTCTAACTTATTACCTGCTAAATCTTTAATATCTTTAGCCTTAATAGATACAGTATCACCATCTTCAAGTGCTTCTGTTAACTTAATAGTATAAGTTATTCCATCTGCACTTTTATTAATAGAAGATATATTTGCTCCTTCTACTTCAAATAATTTACCATTTACTTTCTCATCGAATTTCACAGTAATTGTCTTATCTCCATCTGTATAAGCTCTTGTATATTTAGGAGCTGTTGTATCTCCATCCTTAGATACACGAAGAATACGTACTTCATCTGGTTGTAATGTAATTGTGTATTCTTTTCCATACTCAAGAGTTCCTGTTGTATCTGTTCCTTCTGTAAGATTATAAGAATGTTCTAAATGATACTTTAAAACACCTGCATTTTCAGCTACTCCCATAGTACGGTCAAAAGTAAAGGTAATTTCCTTAGCTGTTGTAGCAGGGTTTCTTAATGAAATTATACCATCTGTTCCATCAAATCCAGAGAATCCATATGCATAGTTTTCTCCTGATCCATTTCCACTAAGTTTAGTACCAGTATTCGGATTTCCTCCAAACATCTTTGAATTTTTAAGCATATGATAGCTTTCTTCTGCCCATTGAAGGAATTCTCCTGTAACTTCATATTTACCATCTGTCATAATGCTATCAGAGTAATAAAGCTCCCAGAATGCTGTTCCACGAGTAGCAAGCATATATAAGTAATTCTTAAATTGCTCATCTGTTGCAGTAGTAAGATTCATTCCAGTTCCTTCTTTACCATATACAGGATCATGATTATAAATATTAGCTAGAGGGAATTGGAATTCATGGTTCTTTATAAAATCATAATAAGCTGCATCACGGTATGTCATTTGACGATCCATTTTACTGCTACTACTTCCTGCATCAGCTTGGTCTGCAGTACATTGAAGCCATACACTATTAGCCCATTGTAAGTACCATGGACTTGGGTTTACATAACAAGTTATTGAAATCCATAGCTTATTAATATGGTCTCCTTTTTCTCTAACTTTTTCAAATAGGTCTATCCATGCTTCCCACATATCTGTTACATGGTACATATGTTGATATCCACCAGTCATATGACGGTTATTATATCCAGGTACTCCATCTGCTGCTGGAAAAGCATTATATTGTGCACGGTCTACAAAACCATCCCACTTCCAGTAGTTAACATCATACTCATTTTGCCAATCTACTGCCATATCAGTAAAATTCTTTATATATTCACGGTCTGCAACATCAATTGAACCGCCTGCTTTACTTCCTTTACCACTCTTTGTCATAATATTAGCTAATGATCCATAGAAGTTATATCCTCCACGTGGCCCAATCCATACACCAAAGTTACTTCCAAACTTTTTAACAAGTTCACTTGAAGGTGTAAGTCCTTCAGGGAACTTTGAGTTAAACTCCCAGAAACCAGTTTTATTTAATGTAGTACCAGAACGTACTGGATCTACAATAGAAGTATCATTATAATTTACCCAACCATCATCTACTACATAAGAATCAAAAGGACGAGCCTCTACCTTATTAAGTTCTCTATCTATTTCAATAAATGATTCAAGAATATTCTTATCATCAATTCTCATCATATTATCAAACCATGAGTTATATTGAATACGGAATTCAGATGGTGTAGCAATAGATGATATATATTCAAAGAAATCTGCTTGAATAACTTCATTTTCTGTGCTTCTTGCTGCACCAGCAACTGTTTGCCATGTAACATATTTTGCACTTCCATCTTCTGTTTTAGCAAGTTGATTATCTTGTCCTAGTCTTTCAAAAGATTTTCCTGAATAATATCTTATATATCCAATATCATCTACAATTTGTGTATCTGTTAAAGGAAACTCAGATCCAAAGAACATTCCTTGAATATAAATCGGTTGTCCAAGATTTGCCTTAAACTGATCCATTTCAACAATTCCACCAGCATCTGTTGGAATTGTCCATTTAGCATCGTTTTCATTTACATTCATAAATTCTAAATCAATATAATCAATAACTGCATTTGCCTTTTGATCATCTGGTACACTTATTTCTAAATATTTACGCATAAAGTGATCGCCTTCATACATAACAATATTTTCAGTTATAGTATATTCAACATTCTTAAATGTATAAGGTTTAAAATTAAATGTTACTTTTTTACCTGTTTTATTAACATTATTTATTGTTGCATTAGTATCTGAAATAACAGGCTCTCCATTTAATTCTAAATTACTTGATACAAACTCTCTATCATTTACCACAATTGGTGCTTTTTCTTCATGTAAATTAAATTCTGCACCTCCTGCAAATTTCTGTCCGTTATTTGAAGAAACAGCTACAAATTTTAATTGATTTGCACTTACTTCTTCATCTAAGTTAACATAAATAGGATTTATACCATCATACTTAAAGTTACCTTGTGCTATTTTCTTCCACTCACTAGAATCTGCAGCAAGCTTAGTATCACTTGTTGCAGCCCAAAGTTCATAACCCTTGATATTCCCATTTACCCCTTCACCTTGCTGACGTGGCGTATAAGAAAATGATTGAAATTTTTTAACTCCGTTTAATGTGAATAATACATTATACGGATATTCTTGTTTTCCTTGCCCTCCACCGTAGTTTGTATGCCATATTGATGATACATTCCCATCAATAAGATTAGATGCAGGTCCATCACTAGGACCAGATGAATTTTGATAACTCTCTGCATTTGCAGTCCATCCATCTCTAGAAACGGATGGCAATGTAATAGGATCTGATTTTTCTTTTGTCATTCTTATCTTAAATTCTTCACTGCCTTCTGCTGGAATAAAGTCAGTAATTCCATTACTTGTTCTCTTATTTGTAATTTTATCTGTTTTTAACTTATTTTCAGTTGTTGAAAAAGTACGTCCTATGTAGTCATTCTCAATTGTTAATTTACCATTTTCATAACTTGCACGAACTTCTCCACCTAAAACATCTGCTTTTACCGTCTTATATGGAGTTGAAAATAATGTTAGAGCCATCATTCCTGCCAATGTTGTAGCTCCAACTCTTTTAAGTTTATTAAACATAACTTTCCCCCTAATATAATAATATTATTTGTTTTAAATTAAAACATAACACATCCTTTCCATTATAAAATAGTCATTATAAAAAGCATTTCTGTTAACGCTTTCAAGAAAAATTATACATTAATTAATTATTATGGTATTTGCACTTTCCGATAGAAGTTTTATATTTTTGCACTTTTTGCTATATTCTCTATTTTCTGACTATTATTGATATATTTTATATTAATTTTGCATTTTTTTCATATAATGTCTCTTTTAATGAATTTTCATAACAAATCAGTAAATAATATAAAAAAATAAAGGAGCTATCTAGTAAATTACTTTTAAATTACTTACTAGATACTCCTTATTTAATTTATAGCTTATTTAACATTATTATTTAATAGGACCATTACTTGGATTTCCATATATCTTTATCTTTATAATAATTTATCCCTTCATTTTCCATTCTTAGTCCTTGTCTTTCTAATCTAACCTTATATTCTGGCCAATTTCTTGAACTCTTTGGAGTCCAACCTATTTCTGAATATCCTAATAATCTTGGATATATCATAAACTCCATTTCATCTTCAGTAGCTATATTTTCAGTCCATAAAGGTGATTCTATTCCTAATACTAAATTTTTAGGAGCATAATCAGTTGGATCCCAATTATATGCTGTTTCTACTGGAATATATCCTGCCCAGTTTAATCCATATGGAGTAGCACTATTATATTTCATATCTAAATATGCTTTACTAGCTATGGATATTATCATATTCATATTTTTTTCTCTAGCTGCTTCATTTGAAGCCTTCCAATTTTGTAATATAGTACTAGAATTTATTTCTGGAGCTGTATCTATTGGATCCCATCCTATAGGAGTCTTTCCATATTTCTGAACTATTTTAGATACTCTCCCTACAAAATAATCATAATCTTCTTTTTTAGTACTATCTGCCTCATCTCCACCCATATGAAAATACTTTGATGGTGAAATTGCTGAAATTTCCTTTACCACATTCTCTATAAACTCATATGTCTCTTCACTATCTGTCATTAATGTACTGAATCCAACATCAATACCTGTATATAGAGGTTTTCTTTTTCCATCTGGATTTAAAAATGCCAAAGAAGCTAATGCTGCATTTGTATGTCCTGGCATATCTACTTCTGGTATTATCTCTATATACCTATCTGCTGCATATTGAACTATACTTTTAAATTGCTCCTGAGTGTAATATCCACCAGGTCCACCACCAACTTGTGTACTTCCTCCTATAAGAGTTAAATCAGGATATTTCTTAATTTCAATACGCCAACCTTGATCATCAGTAAGGTGGAGATGCAATCTATTTATTTTATATTGAGCTGCATAGTCTATTTGCTGTTTTATAACATCTTCAGGGAAGAAATGTCTTGCTACATCTATCATAAATCCCCTATATGCATATTCGGGTTTATCATAAATTGTAGATGCAGGAATGCTCCACTCAACATTATTAACTAAAGTACTTTTAGCTATTTCAGCAGGTAATAGTTGTCTAATAGTTTGAATTCCCCTAAATAATCCTTCAGGTTTATATGCCTTCAATATAATTCCATCAGTAGTAGTAGTTAATTCGTATCCTTCATTTCCTAGTTCTTCTTTTCCTTCAACTGTAGTTAAGTAAATGCTATTTCCACTAGGTACTTCATTTTTTACTATAGTAAATTCATATCCTGTTGAAGGACTTAACTTTCCCTTTAAATACTCAGCAATTCTAGTAATTTCTGTAGTTTCTTCTTCTGTATTACCTTTTACATATATTTTTGTATCTTTATTTAATGTAAACTTACCTTCTGCCTCTTTATAATTTATCGGTTTTGGAATTATAGTATTGTTTACCTTTTCTGCAATAACAGCTAGGTCTTCATCTTCTTTATTAATATTAGAAAAAACTAATGTTACAATGCTTATAACAAGGATGCATAAAGTAATAATTAAATGTTTCTTATTTTTACTCTTCAATTTTAATCCTCCTTAATATTTCTTTCAGCATTATTTTATGACCTAAAATTCATACTATACATCTATTAATATTATTCTTTATTCTTATGTACATACCCTTCAAATAACGTAGCTTTTCCCTTAGGTAATTTACTCTTATATAAAATGTCATAAAATCCAGAAATAATATAACTTATAGTCATAACTAAAATAATTGCCACCATTTCTTCACCTCCAAAATACTCAAGAGCCATTGCTATAGATGTCATCGGTAAAGATGTAGCACTACAAAATACTCCTATCATTCCAAGAGCCGTTACTGATGGTAACGGTAAATTAATATATTTAGCCACAAAACTTCCTAATGTAGCTCCAACAAAAAATGTTGGATTTCCTCTTCCTCCTTGAAATACTGAACCTAAGGCCACTGCAGTAAATACTATCTTTAATATAGGATCCTCTATACCTACATAATTATTAAAGGATTCGTTTATAAAAGATTGACCTAACCCATTGTAGTTATCTCCAACTAAGAAAAATAAAATTATAGTAATTCCCCCACCTAAAATAGCTTTTATATAAGGATTTTTAGTTACTTTGTTATAAACTTTACTGCTATTATCTAAAACAAAATTAAAAATAAATCCACCTATTCCAAATATAATTCCTAATATAATTAACTTACCAATTAATATTAAGTTTAAATCATCTAATATTAAATTGGGATATTGAATTGCCTTACTTCCAACTCTTATAGCAATTTCATTAGATACTACTGTAGTAAAAAAGGCAGGAATTAAAGCTGAGTAATGAAACCTTCCTTTTAATACAAGCTCCATTCCAAGTATTGCCCCAGCAAAAGGTACATCATATATTACTCCAAAAGCACTTCCTACTCCACAAATAACAAGAGTTCTTTGTTCATCATTCGATAGATTAAACTTTCTAGCAATAAAATCTCCAAAGGTTCCTCCCATAGAAATTGCTGATCCTTCTTTTCCTGCAGATCCTCCACAAAATGTAGTTAATAATGATCCTAAAAAAACTACAAAGGTCATATAAAAAGGTATGTCTTTAGCTGCTAATTGTACATCTGATTTAAGCAAGTTTTCTCCTCAATAAGCATTTCTTTTGGTTCTTAAATACATAAAAGTAATTATTACTCCTGCAATTGGTAAAAATAATATTAATAGCTCATGTTCTTTTCTAAAACTATTTGCAGCAGTTAATATCCTATTATATAAACCTACTACAATGCCAATTGGTATCGCTAATAATATGCTAAGTATTACCCATTTAAATACCTTTTTTATTAATATATAATATTCCTTATCTACTCTATCCTTTACTTCCATATCATAAAATCTCCTTTTTTATCTTCTTATTATGTATTATCCGAAGTTTCTACAAAACAATTCATAAAAAAGGGGACTTTTATATCAGATTTCATAGTCTTTTAACTATATTCAAAAAAATAATAGCTATATCAGTTTTTATCTGATATAGCTATTATACTAATATTTAATTATATAACTACTTTCAGATGGAACATCTACTTCTTTATTTCTTTGGAAATAATCTATTATAAGCTCACTCATATCCATATTTATTTCCTTAACTACTTCAGCATTTTCATAAGCAGGATATATTGCAGTATTACTTGCTCTATAGTTATTTAATACTATAGTATAGTCCTTATTTAAATCTATCTCTTTTCCATCTTTCTTCATAGAAATAACCCTGTCTCCAAAGTCTCTGTTTAAATCTATTTCATAAGTTAAACCTGCAAAGGTATCATAATTATAGTTTTGAACCTTTGGAACTAAAAATTCATTATTTATCTTAACTTCATTATTTTCTAAAACAAAATATGTGACACTTTTTTCAATTGCCTCTTTAACTTTGCTACCCTTTATTTTAAGCACCTTTAAGGTATTAGGATATGGGTAATTAATTAATACATCTCTAATTGACACATTTTTCTTAAATCCAATAGCAGTATCAAATAATGATAAAGCTGAAAAATCTGCGTTAGAAACATCTAATTGAACATCATGTAAAAAGTTTATAAATTGATGTCCCTTAAGTCTTGCCGTAAATATATTATCTAAGATAATGTCATTTTTAAAATGTCCTATTTCTTTATCTAAGTACTTTTGTAATTCTTTATTAGTTTCAATAAATCTCTTCTCTAACTCTTTATTAATTTCATCTTTTAATAATGAAACATTTACTAATTCGTAGCTTGATTCCTTAGTTTCAGTATCTATTACTATCTTACTGAAATTTTGTCCATTATGCATTGGTTGTGTACATATAACACCATTTATTCTAGTTATAAATGATCTATGTTGATGACCACTTAAAACTATATCAATTGAATCATAAGTTTCTAATAATTCACTAGCTTGATTTTCTTTTGTTAATTTTTCTGTAGGAGTATTGTTACCATCTATACTTTTTTCAAAACCTCCATGATAACATACAACTATAATATCACTTTTTTCTTTTAATTCCTGTTCATATTTGCCGTATACTTCAACTGGATTTAAAAATTCTAAACCTTCAATATTCTTTTCTTGTTCCCAGTTAGGTATAAAAGATGTAGTAAATCCAATACATCCTACTTTAAAACCATTTATATCAAAAATTCTATAAGGCTTACTATCAAAAGCTAATCCTTTAATATTTGCATTAATAATCTTATTTGAAATATCTTTATAAGCAGTATTTAAATAATCTAATCCATAATTAAACTCATGATTACCTAATATATAAGCATCATATCCTATATCCTCCATAAGCTCAGTAATCGGATTAGTATCTAACTTTTGTTTAGATAAATAGTGAGTTAATGCTGATCCTTGAACTAAATCACCACAATCGATTTTTAATGCTGCATCATAATTTTTTTCATCTTTTAATATATATGTTCCTATTTTTAAAATCCCTAGGGATTGCTCAGTAACATAGTTAGTTGGATATACAAATCCATGTAGATCACTAGTTTGATAAATTACTAATTTCATAGTACCTCCATTTTTTCAATTAACAGTTAACAATTAATAATTCACAATTGTTGAAGTAATTTGTTCCAAATTACTTTAATTAATCTTCTTCTCAATTTACAGTTAACAATTAACAGTTATCAATTGTCGATGTAATTTGATGCAAATTACTTTATTGAATTTTTTCAATTAATAATTAATTATTAATAAATTATTATAGTTTATTCTAAATAATTCATAGCTTATAATATTCTTTATTTTAAATTAATTAAAATATTTTTTATAAATCAAAGTTAAAGTTTATATAGTTCTTCAAGTAATTTATTCTAATACTTAAAGTAAGATTGTTAATTTTATTCTTAATAATTCTATTTAGAGAATAGGAGCTGCTTTTAACTTATTTATAATAGGTTAAAATAACAGCTCCTTGTAATTCTATCTATATAATTATAGCATTATTCCCAAATAGAATTTAAAGTAGTTTTAAACTCTTCTAATTTCTTAGTTACATCTGTTGATGTGTCAGCTAATATTGCTTCTAAAACAGTACCAGCTTCACGATATGCTGCATCAGCACCAGTCATAACTGGGTTTGTATAAAGATTCTTAGTTGCATCAGCAAGTATTGGAGCTATTAAGCTTCCAGAGTTCTTGTATTCATCTGATTCAATAGCGCTTTGTCTAATTGGCATATATCCAGTTTCAATACCCCATTGAATTTGCTTTTCTTTGCTAGTTAAGAACTTTAAGAATTCATAAGCAGCAGTTTTTTGTTCTGGTGTAGCACTTGAGAATACATATAAATCAGTACCTTGTTGTAGTGATGCATTTGTTGGGTATGGAGAAGCTCCAACTTCAAACTTATCGCCTACACCTTGCTTAACAAAGTTTTCGCCAGCATTTGAACCAACATACATACCTACAGTTTCATTACCAAATGGTCCTGATAAGTACTTATCTGTTCCAGCAATTCTAAAGTAACCTTCTTTAACACCTTCTAAGTAATAGTTAACAGCTTTAGCTGATTCTTCACTAGTTACATCAAAGTTATTATCAAATGTCTTTCCTTCACTCTTTAAGAAAGTTGTATAGTAGTTATTTAATGAGTCAAATCCAGCTCCTGGGATGCCCTTCTTTTCTTTTATTGTCTTAGCAACTTGAACAAGCTCATCATAGTTTGTTGGAGCTTTTAATCCTAATTCATCAAATAAAGTCTTGTTATACCATATAACTTCTGTTGACTTATTAAATGGCATACCATATATTTTTCCATCTATAGTAGCTGCTTCTCTAAGACTTGCTAATATATCTTCATAATTATCAAATTTTAAAGTTTCATTTTCAATATATGGAGCTAAGTCAGTTACTAGTCCATCTTGAATTGGATTGAACATCCAATCTGGGTAAGCTTGAGTTAAAGTTGGTAAGTCTTTAGGACTTGCAACTGTAGCAGTTATTTTTTGTTGTAAATCTGGGTAACTTGATTGATTTTGTAAAGTTACTGTTATATTAGAGTTTTGAGCCATAAACTCATCTGTTAATTTTTGTAGAGATTTTTCTAAGTCTCCATTCATTGCATGCCAGAAAGTAATTTCAACAGGTGAAGTAATTTCTGTAACAATGTCTTCGTTAGATGTTCCTGCTCCCTTTGTTCCACATCCAGTTAATAAACCTAATGAAAGTGTAAGAGCAATTAACTTTTTAAATTTCATTATTTTCCCCTCCGGTTATATAGTTTGTTTCTTTTCTGGTAAAAGAACATCACCATTTTCATTATAAAGTTTTTCAGGACGATAAGAATGTATTGGTACTAATAACTTAGGTTTAATTAAGTTAATTATCTCAATTAAATCATAAGGATGAGCATGCCCACTACATGAAACTCTTTCGAATTTAATATTTCTTTCTTCAAATTTGTTTACAAATGGTGTGTATGCTGGATCAAAATCACCTAATGGCACTGCATTAGAATGAATATAAATTCCATCTTCCTGTAATTTATCTATATATTCAATGGCAAGTTTATCTAATTGCCAGAAAAAGCTACCTTTATCATTTAATAATTCTTCAAAATCAATTTTAAGCTTTTCATCTAATCCATAATCTGTATTATCTAATTGATAATAATAAGACTCATATCCTGTTGCTTCCTTAAGAACATATGAATAATATGCATCTAGCACAACTTTTCTTGAATTAGATTTTATAATATTTAATATTCTTTCTATATTAGAAATATAGTAATTAAATGTTATTTGCTTATCAGGATTATTATTAACTATTTCATTTATTCTATCTATTAATTCTGGTTCATTTGATATTTCTTTATCGCTAACATCATCGTCAAAGTCTTGGAATGAAACACTTACACCCTCTATTAATAGAACGTCGCATTTTTCACTTTCTTTGCAGAATCTTAATGTAGCATCTTTTCTATATCCATGAAGTCTTATATCTCCAGTGTAAGAAATAACCAAATCTGGAGTTTCAATTAATAGTCCACAAGCGCCATAGGCATCATGGTCAACTGGCATTACTTTAACTTTAATCTTACCAATTTCTATAACTTCATATTCTTTAACTCCAATTATATCTCTTGTATTCTTACCCTTGTTTTCATGAAGTGGGAATAAGAAATCATTATTAATATTTAAGGTATTTAATAGTGATTTTGTTCCTTCTAACATATATAAAGGTACTTCTGGATTTAAGTAATTTATAATTTTTGAATGATCTAAATGCATATGTGATAAAAATACTGCTGTATTTTTAAATTTATTTTCCTTTGATTCATATCCCTTTAATGGAATACTAGGATCAAACATATTATCTAAATATGGTACTAACTTTTCATCTAATAAACCTTGTAAATCTTCTGGCTGTACTGGAGCCTTTGGATCATACTCACTACCAAAATCAAAGAATATATGGCTATCTTCATAAACTACTTCAATTATTGTTCCACCAATAGTTAATATACCATTGTGAAAAGTGATTTTTGTCTTTTTATCCTTTAACGCCACTCTTAACAACTCCTCTAATAATTTGTTTTCTAAAGATTAAGTATAAAATTAGTATTGGTACAATAGCTATTGTTGATGCTGCCATCTGAAGTTGTACATTTGTACCACTTTCTGTTGCAAAGGAACTTAATCCATTACTTAATAATCTCATTTCCTTACTATTTGTAACTAGTATTGGCCATAAGAATGAGTTCCATCCATTAATAAAACTTAAAATTCCCATAGTAAACAATGCAGGCTTTGCTAAAGGTATCAATATTCTTTTAACAAATTCTAAATCTGAACATCCATCTACTTTTGCAGCCTTATAGTAAGATATAGGAATACTTGTTAAGTACTCTTTTAAATAGAATATATAAAATACACTTGCAAGAGATGGTATTATTAATGCTGTATATGTGTCTAATAAACCAAACTGCGCTATAGTTTGGTAGTTTGTAAATACTGTAACTTCATATGGTACCATTAATAAAGCAGCCATACCTAATACTAAGATATTTTTATACTTGAATTCCAATTTAACTAGTGCAAAACTAGCTAATATAGACGTAATTACTGTTCCTATTGTTGATATACCAGAAACAAATATTGTATTAAAGAAATATCTTACAAATGGAGCCTGTTCCATTGCAAGGGAAAAGTTATTCCATTGAAATTCCTTAGGAAATAATGTTGGTGGTATGCTTGTTGCTTCTTGATAAGTCATTAAGCTTGACAAAATCATATATACAAAAGGAAATAATGTAATAATCGCCATTAATACTATAAAGGTTTTTGATAAAACTAAATTAACTTTCTTCATTTTTTCACCTACTTAGATATTCTTTTTAATATACGATTTTGAATTAATGTGAAAATTAAAATTAAACCAAATAAGATGACTGCTGCTGCCATACCTTGGCCATAACGATTTTCTACATAGAACTTATTGAATATGTAGAACACTGCAGTTGTTGCACTATCTGCAATACCAGCTTTACCGTTAAATATAGAGAACACTTGAGCATATACCTTAAAAGCATTTATAAAATTAACCATTAATAAAAATGTTATAATTGGTATCATTTGAGGTAAAGTTATTCTAAAGAACTGCTCCATCTTTGTAGCTCCAAACATATCTGCAACCTTATAATAGCTTTTATCAACATTTCTAAGACCTGAAAGTAATATTATTATATTAAAAGCAAGTCCTGACCAAATCCCAAATATTATAAGAGTAATCATACTCATATTTGGGTCATCTAAGAAATTAAATGGTCCTACATTGAAAATTCCTAGTACATAGTTTACAAATCCATACTCACCATTTAATAAAAATCTAAATACAATACCTACTGCAATTACACTTGTTAAATATGGTATAAAGAATATTGTTTCAAATACATCCTTATACTTAATTTTTTCATATATTGTAATAGCAATAAACATAGAGATAATTAACCCTACAGGTACTACAATAAAAGAAAAAAGTGCAGTATTACCTATAGCAGTATGAAACTTAGGATCTTTAAGTACTACTTCGAAATTTTTAAATCCATTAAATGTTAAGTTATTTAAAGTCCCCTTTTGAAAGGACATAATAAATGTTCTTATTAAAGGTAACACATTAAATATTCCGACGATTATTAAAGCAGGCATTAAAAACAGCCATGCTTGTGGTGAATTCTCTGCTCTATACTTAAACTTCTTCATTAGTACACTCTAACTCCATTCTCTTGGAATAAATAAATTCCGTTATAGTCAATATCAAATCCTATTTTATCTCCCTCTGATACCTTCTTACTAATATCTGTAATAGACTTTGCATTTGTTTCATTAACATTAAAGTTTATAATACAATCTTTACCTATCAATTCTATTGATTCAACTTCAGCTGTAAATAATGGATTTGTACTTAATTCAAAGTATTCTGGTCTTATACCTACAATGTAATTCACTTCCGTTAACTCACCTTTAAATCTATCTTTATTTAAAAGATTTAAATCAATATTAAAATCTTTAGACTTTAATACATTTCCATCTTTTTTCATATCGATTAAGTTAATTATTGGATTTCCCATAAACTTAGCTACAAAAAGATTTTCTGGTTCCAAATAAAGATTCTGAGGAATATCAAATTGTTGAACTATACCTTCATTCATTAATACAATTCTATCACTTATAGATAATGCTTCTTCTTGGTCATGAGTAACGAAAATAGTAGTTATACCAATTTCTTTAACTAATCTTCTAATTTCTTCTCTAATCTTTAATCTCAATCTAGCATCTAAGTTACTTAAAGGCTCATCAAGTAATAATATTCTTGGATTTTGAACTAATGCTCTAGTTATTGCAACTCTTTGTTGTTGTCCACCTGACATTTCACCTGGTTTTTTATCAGCTAACTCTTCAATACTAGTAATTTTCATATATTTTTTAGCTATTTCCATAGCCTCGCTCTTAGTTTTTTTATTTTTACCAACAGTTAGTGGAAACATTACATTTTCTAGAACTGTCATGTGCGGATATAAAGCGTAATTTTGGAACACTAATCCAATCCCTCTATCTTTAGGGTGCTTACCTATAACAGATTCATTACCAAATCTTATATCTCCATCACTTGGGTCCAGAAGTCCAGCTAATAAGTTTAAGATAGTAGTCTTTCCACAACCACTAGGTCCTAAAAGACAAACTAATTCACCTTCATTAATTTTAAGATCAATGCTTTTTAAAGCTTCATAACCATTGCTATAAACTTTTTTAAGTTTTTCAATATGTATCATGTGCCACCTCAAATAATTATTTTTTTATTAAGCTTTTATCTCTACAAATTATACTATACTAAATATTGTTTCATGACAATATATTATATTTTTTTACTTTATTTTTAACATTCTATTAACTTTTAAATCTATATATCACTATTAGTAATAATATTAGGATAATTTTACATTTTTGAAAATTTAAGTATTTTTCTATATCCTAATTATAGTTTTTGAAATATAAAATTAATTATGCAAAATAAATATATTAATAATCCCCAAGACTTAAATATAACATAATTTTACCTAATATAGAATATTTTTTTCTTTTTTTCTCTAATTTTTACAAAAACATTTTTCTATTAAAATATAATTATTTATATGTAAATTAGTGCTTTTCTGTGATAATATCATTTTAGAGGTGAATAACTGTGAAAAAAATTATTAAAGTTGTAGGCGCAATTATTGAAAATGATAATTCTGAAATTCTTTGTGCTTTAAGATCAAAAGACATGTCACTTTCTGGCTTTTGGGAATTCCCAGGTGGAAAAATTGAAGATGGTGAATCTCCTGAAAAAGCTATAACAAGAGAAATATACGAAGAATTAGGTTGTAAAGTAGAGTTCTCCTCTTTATTTAGCGCAACTACATATGAATATGATAATTACATATTAAATTTAATGGTAGCAAAGTGTGAGTTAACTCAGGACAACCCATTAGCTAAAGAACACGCTAAGCTACTATGGCTACCAATAGATTACATAGAAAGTTTGAATTGGGCTCCTGCTGATATTCCAACTGTAAAAAAACTTATTTTAAAACATAAAAAGGGACTGTTTCACAAACAGCCCAATTAAAATTTAAAAATTCAGAGTAAACATCTATTGATATAATTCTTTAAAGACCCCTAAAAAAATGTTTTTTTAAATCCATTAGGAGTTTTTTTATTATAACAGAACTTTATAATCCACTATAATATTCTTCTTTTTTCTTTTCCCAATATATCTTATCTTCTTCTGTAATTTTTCTTAAAACTCTACAAGGATTACCTACAGCTATTACATTATCAGGTATATCCTTAGTTACTACTGAACCCGATCCTATAACTACGTTATTCCCTATGATAACACCTGGGTTTATTACTGTACTTCCACCGACCCATACATTATTCCCAATTTTAACAGGTTTCCCAAACTCTAAGCCTGTATTTCTAACTTCAGCATCTATTGGATGACCTGCTGTATAGATACATACTCTAGGAGCAAAAAACACATTTTCTCCTATATCTACATTACATACATCCAAAATTATACAATCAAAATTAGCATAAAAATTATTTCCTACGGAAATATTGCATCCGTAATCACATTTAAAAGAAGGTTCAATATAAATATTATCCCCTGTTTTTTTAAATAACTCTTTTAATAGTTCTGCTCTATACTCTTTTTGCTCTTCTGTAGTATTATTAAATAATCTAGTTAACATTCTAGATTTCTTTGCATCAGCTTTAAGCTCTTTGTCATTAGCCATATATAAATTTCCTGATAGCATTTTTTCTTTTTCAGTCATAATCCACCTCTACTTATATAATTATTCTCTTAAATAATTATACTAATAATTACTATTAATTACTATTAAAAACACTGATTATTATACAAATACTCTATAATCTTTTATGTGTTTAAGTACTTTTTAATCCTTTCTTTAGCTTTTTTTGCTACAAAAACTTTTAAGTTTAATGAATTAGATATTTCTACATTACATTTTTTAATTTAAGTATCGCCTCTTTTATTAAAATATTTCTTCTTTTATATCTAATAAATTATTAAAACTCTTATAGCAGTATTTTTTTATTTCATTATCTGCTTTCTTCAAGTCTTCTACATGTAACACCTTCATATTTGCTTTGTATGCTGCCTTTACACCAGCTAAGGAATCTTCAATAACTAAGCAATTTTTAGGGTTTACATTAAGCTTATTAGCAACTTTTAAATATATTTCAGGATTAGGCTTTGTCTTTTCCACTTCATCCTTACAAACTATCTCATCAAAATATTTCCTTATATTTGCTTTTTCTAATTGCTTATTCATTCGTTCTCTATCTGAAGATGTAGCTAAGGCAACTTTATAATTCTTACTTTTTAAGTGAGTTAAAATTTCAACAGCTCCCTCTTTAATATATATACACTTTTCTATCTCCTCTTTTAAGGCAAGATCTTTTTCTACATACATCTTCTCAATTGGAAGTTCTTCTCCAAACTCTCTTAGAAATACTTTTTTCACATTTTCTCTTCCAGTGGCAATAACTTGACTATATATATCCTTAGTCATTTTATAACCATACTTTTTAAATACGTTTTTCCAAACCTTTAAATATATGCTTTCAGTATCAAAAAGCACTCCATCCATATCAAATATAACTGATTCTACTTTCTTCATATAAACTAGGGTCAATCCTCCATCTATTTCTTTAACTATTTCTGCGTATAAATATTATAAATTACTTCCTACTTGTTGTTTTTCTCTATATATTCTATTAATTCAATATAATTTTTTTCTGATATTTCTATCTTTTCCTTATAGTTTTCTGAATTATTATTAGAACTTACTATTTTATCATAGTTCGATAATGTCTCTAATAAGGATTTCTTTAATTTAGGGATAGCATCTATTATAATTTTCATTCCTATAACATATTCTTCATCGCTAATGTTGAAGCATTTAAACATTCCCGAAGTATATCTTCCATCAGATAATATATAAATATATCTATCTTTCATTTCAGAAGAAAAATCAACTTCTATTTTATGTTTATACAATCTAAAAACTATATCTTTATCTTCCAGTATTACTGGAAAGATAGAAGAGAATAACATAACCACCTCTTCTTCTTCATCTGCTAATCCAGTAAAATCATGTTCATTTAATTTTTCTAATATATCATCAGTAAAAATAGTATCTTTTATCTTCTTAGCTAGTTTAGCTTTCAATTTTTGTTCCTTTTCTTCACTGAATAACTTATCTATCGAATCAAAAAACTCTGCAAATTTTCCCATAATAACCTCCTACAAATTAATATTAATAAGACTATCTTAAGATATAGTTCAATAAATAATCTACATATTTAGTAATTATGTTATTTTAAATATTAACTAACTTAAAAAAATATAGAAAATTTATTACAACTTAGATATATTAATTACACTTTATAATTTATTAAAATCATTTTAAAGTAACTAAAGTGATGCAAGCAAGCATTACTTACTTTACACCACTTAATAGATTTATTAATTAATTAATTATTCTTATCGGATTTTAATATAACATCTAAATTATTATCAACAGCATAATTAATAGCCTTTGCCACACCTAAATCATTGTTACTTGCAGTTATATATTTTGCAATGGCTTTAACTTCATCAATTGCATTTTTCATAGCTACACTCTCTTCAAAAATTTCAAACATAGAGTAGTCATTAAAGCTATCTCCAAGAATCATAACTTCATTATTAGCAAGACCTTTTTTAGCTGTTATTCTCTCTAAGATAATTCCTTTTTGCGCATTAATATCTGTAATCTCAATATTATCTCTAAAGGAAGAGGAAATAGCTAATCCATCTATCTCACTTAATACCTTCTTCATTTTATCTATAAGTTCAATATCATTATGGAAGGCAACAAATTTTCTTACCTCTACTCCACCTTTAAAAAATTCATCTACATCATCTATATATTGAAGACAAGTGAAAAAACCTAAGTTTTCTGCAACTTCTCTAGCTTCATCTTCTGATATCCCTGGATTAAAGGTCATAGTTCTAAATATAATTTCTTTTAAAGCTTCTTCTTCTGTAGAAGTTGTAAATATTCCCTTATCAGTGAAAATTCTAGCTGAAAGGTGATGCTTATCTAATAGCTCTATTATTTTTTTAGCACTTTCTTCCTTTATATTAATAACTTCTAAGATATTTCCATCTTCATCTCTATATTCTGCTCCATTTGAAAGAACACACTGTACTTTTAAATTATGTTTTTCTAAAAGTCCCTTTACACTTTCGTATTCTCTACCTGTAGAAATAGCAAAAGTCATTCCTGCTTCTTCAGCTCTTCTGATTGCTTCAATTGTTTCTTTATCTATGTCATGGTCACTATTTAGCAATGTTCCATCCATATCTGATGCTATAAATTTTATCATAACTACTTTCTCCTCCATATCTCTTTTATCTTATAGTCTATATTTTCCCTTACTATATATTATCATACCTAATTAATGCTTCTCAAATATTCTCATCATTAATTAATTTATCCCTTAACTCTTTTGCTGTCATAGGTTTATAATAATAGTATCCTTGTGCAATATCAAATCCCTTTTCACTTAAAAAGTTTGCTTGTGCTACAGTCTCTACACCTTCAGCCACTGTGCATATACTAATATCCCTAGCCATATTAACTAAATTATGCAATATAGCTTGCCCTTTTTTATTATCTTCTAAATTAGTTAAGAATCCTCTATCAAACTTTAAGTAGTCTACTTTCAGATCTTTTAATGTATTTAATGATGAGTAACCTGAACCAAAGTCATCAATATAAATTTTAAAGCCTGCATTTTTTAACCTTTCCATTACATTTATAATTAAATCAGTATCTTCAAAAAATGCACTTTCAGTAAGCTCAATTCCTATTTTACTTGGCTCTACATTGTGATCTTTAACTATCTTTAATAATTCATCTACTAAATCTAAATCAGATAAATGTACTCTAGACAAGTTAATAGATAATGTTTTTGGAAGCACTATACCTTCTGATTCCCATTTTTGAATATAAAATGCTACCTCATTAAACATATAGTAATCTAATTTCTTTATAAATTGATTTTTTTCAAATAATGGAATAAACTTATCCGGATAAATTATACCTTTTTCAGGATGATACCATCTAACTAGTGCTTCTGCACCTATAATTTTCCCTGTTTTAAAAGACACTTCTGGTTGAAAATATACTTTAAATTGCTTTTCTCTCAATGCTTTATCCATATAGTTTTCAAGTTCTTTTTCCATTAGCATTTTTTCTCTTAAATCCTTAGTGTAAATAGCCCCTGTAGTTTTGTGGCTACCCTTAACTCTTTTCTTAGCAAGGTTTGCTCTATCTACTATTAAATCTAAAGGATCCTTTTTATCATCTATTATGCATATACCGTAATTTAAAATAAACTTATAAGAATAAATTCTTCCACTCATATTTTTAATTACTTTATCTAAATTATTCAATATCTCTATTGTCATACTGTCCATCCGGTTCAACATGCTATCTTCATCTATATATTCTAGAAGAATTAAAAAATTATCAGCACTATGTCTTGCATATATTTCATTTTGCGTTAAATTTTCACAGATAACAAAGGCCATATGTCTTAAAATATCATCTCCATTTTCATATCCAAAGACATCATTAACTACTTTAAACTTATCTATATCTAATGTTACTAGTGCATAACTATTTTTATATTCTTTACTCATTCTTTTATTAAAATCATAAAAAAATGAATTATAATTGGGATCATTCGTAACTGAATCAACAAATGCTATTTTTTCTAACTTGTTATCAGCTTTTCTTTTGGAATAAATAATATATGTTACTATAATCAAAAGTAATATTGACATGCTAATCCACATTAAAGAAGATATGTTATTCAAACTAGTTATATTTTTCTCTATGATACTTGCGGGAACAATAGATATGATATACCAATTATTTATACCTATTGGAGCATAGGCTATATACTTACTATCATTACTACTTGATTGAGTCTTTAGAACGCCTTTTTCAAACTTCCTTGAACAATCAACAAAGGTATTATTATTTTCAAACTTAACTTCTCTTAAATCCGTAATACCACTATCATAGTTTTTATGATTCTGGCTTGTAATAATGGCACCACTAGAATCTACTAATGCTAAATATCCTTCTCCCCCTAAAATATTTACATCTAATAATTTCTTAAATTCAGAAACTTCTTTTGAGGCAGCTAATACACCTATTACCTCATTATTTTCATTAAATATTGGTACTGCAAATGTGCTACCTATTTCCGCACTAACCTTCTCTTGCATAAAATTAGAAATATTTACTTCTCCATTCATTGCTTTTTGAAAGTATTCTCTATCTGAAAAGTTAATGTCTTTGAAGTCATTTGAGTACCCATCTCCATTAGGATCAATTAATTCGATTCTTTGAAAACTCGATTCTTTAACATAATTATATAATACATCTTTCATTTCCTCTGTGTTATATCCACTTTTTAAAGAAATAGCTGTACTTAAATTTTTAAGTTCAGTAATACCAGACTGAAGCTTTATCTTCATTGTATCCGTAGTTCGATCTGCTACTTCAAGCAATCTTTCTTTTGTATCATTATTTAATATATTTCTCATATAATCTAAATATGTAAACGAACAAATCAACGCAAATACTATAGTAACAAAAAAAGCAGCAACTACTTTTAAGGTATAGTTTCTTTTCCGCTTCATTATTTTACCCCCTGTGTCCAATTAAAGTTCCCATATAATTATTTTCATCTTTACATTTTCTTATTATATCATAGGCAAGAAAATTTTGTCTCCTTTTTCTATAATTTAGCATTTTAAAACATTTATATGAGAATATTTTTAAAGTATATTTAATATGATTAAACATATTTTCATATATTGTATGACAAGCCTATTTTCACATAAAAACTACAGTCCCTACATTTCTCACTTGTTTAATATCCCCTTTAATAATTATAACTAAGGGTATCTTCTTATACTAAAATCTCTATATTAATCTTAAATATAGCGCCTTAAATACGACTCATTTTAATAAAAAAAGCTCCATGTATAATTTCCATGAAACCTTTTATAACTCTTTGTTTATTATTTATATTCTTTCCTTCATTATATAAAAGCATTTTCTTTTTTAAACTGTGTATCATATAGCTTCTTATATAATCCACCTTCATTTAACAATTCATTATGCTTTCCTGATTGAACTATTTTTCCATCTTCAAAAACTAATATATTATCTGCTGATAAAATTGTAGATAATCTATGGGCAATAACTATACTTGTCCTACCTTTTAGTAATGGAACTAACGCTTTTTGTATATACATTTCAGAAACAGAATCTAAGGCAGATGTAGCTTCATCAAGAATTAATATCTTAGGATTCTTTAATATTACTCTTGCAATTGATATACGCTGCTTTTCTCCGCCTGATAGTTTAATACCTCTATTCCCTACTACTGTTTTATAATTATCCGGTAAAGACATAATAAAATCATGGATATATGCAGCTTTACATGCTTCGATTAACTCTTCATTAGTAGCATCTTCACTTCCATATCTTAAGTTAGCTTCAATAGTATCATTAAATAAATATGGTTCTTGCATAACTATCCCTATTTGTCTACGGAGGGATTGAAGGGTTACATCTCTTGTATCATGTCCATCTATTTTTATACTTCCTTCTGAAACTTCATAAAGTCTTGGTATAAGATTAGTTACTGTAGTCTTCCCTACTCCACTAGCTCCTACTAAAGCAGTCATTGTTCCAGAATTAATAGAAAAATTAATGTCATGTAGTACTTGAAGATCCTTTTTATATGCAAAAGAAACATCTTTAAATTCAATATTTCCATTTACTTTTTCTAAATTAATTGCATTATCTTTATCTCTACTTTCTTCTTCTATATCAAAGTAATCAAATATCCTTTGGAATAATGCTAGAGATCTAGTAACGTCAATATGAATATTGGAAAGCTGAGTTACTGGCCTATATAACCTATCTAATAAAGCAACAAAAGCAACTATTTCTCCAATAGACATCTTATCTATCATAAATAAATATCCGCCATATAAATATATAAGCATAGGTCCTAAAGTAGTGAAAATACTCATAGTCATAAAGAACCATCTTCCTGCTAGTGTTTCTTTTATCTGCAGGTTAATAACCTTTTTATTAGTACTTTCAAATTGGTTATAAGAATCCTTTTCTTTAGTGAAGATCTTCATTAATGTTGCTCCACTAATACTTAAGGTTTCTTGAATTAATTGATTTAATTCGCTTAACCTTTCTTGACTATCCATGGCTATCTTCCATCTATATTTCCCAACCTTTCTTGTTGGTAATATAAACACTGGTAATATTATAAAACTTATCAATGCCATCTTCCAATTCATTGCAAATAATGCCACCATAGTTGTTGCAAGGGTTAATATACTCCCTAAGGCATTTACAATTGTCGTTTTAAAAATATCTTGAATACCTTCAATATCACTTGTCATTCTGGTAGTAATTTCACCTGGCTTCGATAGTGAAAAGAAATTCATAGACATATGCTGCAGATGCATATACATTTCATTTTTCATATTATAAATAATATGTTTAGATATCCATGTATTAATATAATTTTGTCCAACAGAGACTAATTCCTTAAGAACTGTAGCTCCAATACATGCAAGTATAAACATAATAAGTAGATACATACTTTTCTCTGGTAAAGCCTTATCAATAATATTTTTAGTCATTATAGGAGGCACTAGTCCTAATATTGATACAATAAGTAGTAAAATAATAGCTAAAATCATCTGCTTCCAAAAAGGCTTAAAGTATTTAAATATCCTAAGTAATATATCTTTAGATATTTTTATTTCCTTATCCTCCTCTTTGGCAAACCTCATTTTGCCTCCAAATCCTCCTGCCATAATTATTCCTCCATTTACATACAGTTTTACATTTAAAAGCTCCACACCTTAATCCATACTGTAAATGTATCCTCTAGTTAAATCCAAATCCTCTTATTTTCTCTATGATGATTAAATTTATCAGGTCTTCCATGTTTCCTATGATGTCCTCCACGCCCCTTCTGAGAACATTCTAACTTTGTATTATCTTTCAATCCCTCTTCAGTACTATCAATAGTTTCAAGATTTGAGTTAACCTTATTAACTATCTCTAGCATTTTTTCTTTTTCCTCTACTGTTAAGCAATTAAAAACAGTATCAGGTAATTCATCCTTTACCTTAGTAAAATCATCAATAATTTTTTTACCTTCATCAGTTAAAAATACATGCATTACCCTACCATCATTTTCATCCTTTTCACGTTTAACTAATGAACTCTTTTCTAAATTAGTTATCATTTCTGTTAAAGATGATGGTCTCATATCTAACATTTCCGCTAAATCACGTTGAATGATTCCATCATTCTTAGAAATAAAATGTAGTAGTCTTATTCTTCCTCTATGGATTCCTTCATTTGTCTTTACTGCTCTATGTCTATTTCTATGCATATGTCTATTTAGTTTTTGCACTGCATCATATAATTCATTTGAAATTTTTTCTGTCATATAAACATCCTCCTTATAATTTTATAATTATTTAGGTACCTAATTAAATTAATTATATTCTTTATACCAATCCTATGTCAATAAAAATAATTAGGTTCCTAACTTTTTTGTTATTAATATATAGTAAATCCTATTACTATAAATAATAAAAATTAATATATAAGTTTCAATAAATAATCTACATTTTTAGTGTTTGCTTTATTTTAAAGATGATGTCGCACAATGTAAATTAAGAATGAATAATAAAAAAACTCCCATAGGAGTTTTGAAAAGCAATTAATTTTAGTAATTCTGTAAGAATTACATCAATAATTATTCATTTTTAATTCTTAATTTGAGCTGATAATTGGACAACCCCCTTACTTAGCTAAATATTTTCTAACCATTGAACTGCTAATTTAAACCAAGTACCTACATGTGGATTTATATGATTTACCTTGTCTTTTCTTGCAGAAGTTTCTCCACAAAGACTTAGTCCATGTACACCAGTTGGATATATATGTAACTCAAATGGCACATCATTTTCCTTTAAAGAAGTTGCAAATTTTAATGAATTTTGCACAGGAACTGTTCCATCATCGAAAGTATGCCATAAAAATGTTTGTGGAGTATCCTTAGATACCAATTTTTCTAAAGAAAGCTTTTCTCTTTCCTCTTCACTTGCATCCTCCCCTAATAAACAGTCAAAAGAACCTCTATGAGAAAATTCCCCACTAGTTATAACTGGATAAGAAAGTATCATAGCATTTGGTTTAATATCCATTTTATTTACTTTTAATGTTTCTGAAATAAACTCTCTATCCCATAAAACTCCTAGACTTCCTGCTAAATGCCCTCCAGCTGAAAATCCACTAACTATAATTTTATCTTTGTCCACATTCCATATTTCACTCATTTTTCGAACATAATTCATAGTAGCTGCAAGCTCTAATAATGCATCTGGAAATTTATTTGGAGCAACACTATATCTCAAAACAATAACATTAAATCCTTCTGAAATAAATCTTAAGGCTACAGGCTCAGCTTCTCTATCTGAAGTCATAGAATATCCTCCACCTGGACATATAATAATAGTTTTTCTTTTTTTCTTTATGTCAATTTCTTCACTATTATCAGGTATATATGCATTAATAAAAGCTTTACTATCCTTTAAATTACTATTTACTTCACTTATATTTATCTTTTCATATATCATTTTTTATTCCTTCCTCTGTATAAAATAACTTTACTCTTGCACTAAATCTCATACGATTATTTTGCTTCCATAAATAAATTTCAAAACCATAATTTATAAAATAATTATATCATATCCTAATATTTCAAGTACACCCATCAAAAATATTAACTAGAAACTAAAGATACATACACAATATTTTATAAATAATTTGATTGTATACAAACTTATAGCCTTTGTCTTTCCATCCTTATCAACCTCCAGCACCTTATTACTAACTAATTCAGAGGTCTCCGTATAAATTATAATAATTTCTACACCATTCACAGGCAAAGCTTCTTCACCAGCAAATAATATAAATTCTAATTTTCTAAAGCTAATCTAATCACCTTAATTTATTGATTTTATATTAATATATTAAAGTTTCATACTAATGTGATTTTTATTATCTTTGAAAATTCAATGTATACTTTATAATTTGATTATTAATTAGTAATACTTTAAATATTGTGGTAATATTATGTAGACTAAAGAGAAAAAATAAATTATATATTACGGAGGAACCTGTGGCTAATAATAAAAATGTTAAAAGAAATTTTCATTTCAATAATATAGAAAAGAAAGATAAAAATTTTATGTATCAAAATCTTGAAAGAAGCAATTGCTACAACTGTAATTTCTCAGGTTCAAATTTTGATTACGTAAACTTTAGAGGGGCTCATTTTAAATCTTCTAGTTTCCTAAATTGTAGTTTTAAATGGTCTGAGTTTATCGGAACAAATTTTAGAAAGAGTAATTTTAAAAATGCAAACTTTGAAAATGCTATTTTTGATTCAGTGAAATTAGATGATATTAATTTTAAAGATGCTAAGTTTAAGAATACAATCTTCGTTTCTTGTGATGTAAGTAAGGCTAAAAACTTAGATATAGATAATCCAGAAATAAGAGTATTTAATGAGATGCCTGAAATAGAAATTAGCGAAGAGCTAAGAGTTGCTACTCTTAATACCTTCAATAATAAATATGTAAAATCCTCAAGAATATTAGATACTAAAGATGGTGGAATTAATAACTTAAGTCTTATGATTCTTTTAGAGACTTTTGATGAAGAAACCTTAATTAATGGGCTAAATTATATTACTGACAATTTAGATAAGGATTTTTATACTATAAGTTACTTAATAAAATATATTAAAAATATTGAATAATTATATATTAATATTATTTAAAATAAGGCTGTTACAAAAACAGCCTTATTTTAAGTTTAAAAATGATTTATCATAATTATTTAAGCATCCTTTGATTTAGACATCATAATAGGTATTGTCGTTGCTACTACTAAAATTATAAGTAATATTATTGCAATCATATTACCGCTAGCAAAACCACTTGGAGTTCTTGGAGTAATTACCCCAGTAACTTGAAGTATTATACCTATAAGTCCTATTATTGATCCTCCTGCAACAAGTCCAGATGATAAACTTATTCCATTTGATATCTTAACTTCTTTATCTTTTTCGCTATTGCTCATCTTTTCTACTAATAGGCGTATTAATGCGCCAACTAGTATTATTGAAGTAGTTGAAATAGGTAAGTAAAAACCAATTGCAATAGTCATTATCGGTAAATCTAAAAAGAATAAAAATAATGCCATAACAACTCCTACTATTATCATTGGCCAAGGTAAGTTTCCTGACATTATTCCTGAAGTTAGTGTTGCCATTAAGTTAGCTTGTGGTAATGCAAATTGAGCATTTGCTCCTGTTTCAGCTAATTGGCTTGAAAGTAACATTATTGTACCTGTAACTACAATTACTCCTATTATACTTGCTATTGCAAAGGAGTTCTGCATTTCAGTTTTGCTTCCACCAATAATAAATGTTACCTTTTGGGATTGACTATATCCACCAGCTACTGATATTGCTACCACCATAAAGGCTGCAAATAATAATAATGATTTATTATCTGACTTCGTAGTCCATCCAAAAATCACAAAAAATAATGTTAAAATAACTAATGAAGCTATAGTCATTCCTGATACAGGAAGGTTTGATGTACCTATGGTACCTGTTAATCTACCAGATACAATAACAAATAATAATGAAAGTATTAATGACACAATTGTTGCAATTATAGCCATCTTAATTGTTCCAGATATAAAATATCCTGCAGCAAAAGCAATAATTACTCCTGCTAATAATATAATAATCTCACTAGAACCCTTCTCACCTTTGTCACTATTACCAGACCTAGCCTTTAACGTTTCCTTAATAGAAACTATAATAGTTGGGATTAACTTTATTGCTCCGATTATTCCTCCACATAGCATCATTCCTGCGCCTATATATTTAACATAATTTCCTGATATAGCATTCACATCCATTTGATGAAGTAATAATGAAGCATCATTCCAAGATTGTATATTTTTATCTGCTAGGTCTGTAAAATAACCTATTAATGGAGCTATACCAAAATTGGCTAATATTGATCCAGCAAACATAGTTAAGGATACTTCAAGACCTACTATAAATCCTATTCCAAGTAAAAGTGGATTTACTTCTGTTGCAAACTTCCATTTATAAAACTTACTTCCCATATAAGAAATAGTGTTATTAACTATATTTAAAAATGATCCTGTTAAAACATTAATAATACCACTTATAGCAAATCCTATTCCCATATATTTTATAGCATCTCCTCCACCTTCTGATGCTACAAGAGTTTCAGAAATAGCCATAGATTCTGGATACATAAGATTTCCATGCTCTTCAACCATTAAATAATTATATACTAAAGATAGTGCTCCTATTCCAAATAGTATTCCACCTACTCCAACTGCAAGGCCTTCAAAAAAAGTAATATTTTTTCCTATTAATATAATTGCAGGTAAAACATAAATCATACCACTTGCTATGGACTCTCCGCCACTAGACATACCTTGAGTAATATTTTTACCAAGCATCCCCTTATCTTTTGCAAATACTCCAATTAGCATAGATCCAATAATTGCTCCAGGAATACCAGCAGCAACTGTTAATCCAGATTTCATACCTGAATACGCAGTAGAAGCTGCAAATATTGCAGATAAAACTGAACCTATTATAAGTACTGATATATTACTTCCTTTCTTAGATTTATCAGTTAAATATGGAACATAGTCTTTTCCATGGACTCCTCCATAAGCTTCTTTAGGTAATTTTTTTCCCATATATATTCTCCTTCTTTTGTTTATAATTTTAATAATCCTTAGTATATCCTTTTTTATTAACATAATTTAAGGTGCTGTAGAAAAATACAATTTGGTTATTTGTGAAGTTGCTTCTTCTATATCTTATATTGCCTTATTTTTCGATTTATTATTATAAAATAATATTTCTGCACTTTCAATAAAAAAAACTACCCCATTTTTTTAATGAGATAGTCACTTAATTTTAGCAATTTTGAAAAAATTACATCCATAATTCTTTAATTCTTTAATTATTCATTTTCTATTTTAAACTAATTCTTAATTAATCGCCGAATCAATTAAAGTAATTTTTTCTGATACTTTTGTTCTTTCCTGAGCTTTCGGTGTCATATCTGGATATCCAACATGTAATATTGCTACTATTTTTTCTCCTGGTACTACACCAACAGCTTCCCTAAAGCTTGGTAATGTAAGATATCCATCACTCTTCCAAAATACTCCTATTCCTCTTTCCCAAGCAGCAAGCTGGAAGTTTTGAATTAAGGCATTATTAGCTGCATAATCTTCTTCCTTTAATAGCGGTTGAGGATCTTCTGGCATTACTACTAATATATGAGCTGGAATAGATGAGAAGTAATTTTTCATATCTTCAGGACTCTTTTTCATTTTTCCAGCCTTTGATGCTATATCAAAGATTATGTTTCCAAGAGCCTTACTTCCTTCATCCTTGTAAATAATAAATCTCCAAGGTTCCTTTAACTTATGATTAGGAGCCCAAGATGCCACTTGAAGTAAATCTTCTAATATCTCAGTTTCTATAGCCTCATTCTTAAATTTTCTTATTGTTCTTCTGTCAGTAATTAGTTGTGACATTGGATATTTATTTTCCATTTATATCATCCCTTCAATTATCTTTTTTTTATATTTTGTGATCATAACCTTACGCTAAAATTTCTCTAACCCATCCTATATGGTGCATGTCCACAAAAAGTATGTAAATATATTTAAAAATCTATATATCAACTAAATTCTTATAATCACTCACAATTGATATTAATTATCATTATCTATTAATATTTTAACCTTTTTTACTATTACTGTCAATGTCTGAAAATTGATAATATAACCTCTATTTTTGATATTGTAATTTTAATTAAAACCCTTATCAATTACTAATATAATTCAAATAATTTCAAATTAGTTTTTAACCATTAATATTTTTTTCTTTAAATCTATATAAGTGAATTAAAAAGTACAGTAAAAATTAAATCTACTGTACTTATAATCTTTCTATTATTTAGTTATCCTTATTGATTGAGGAAAATGAAAGAAATTAAAAGGATCATACTTTTTCTTAATCTTAGTTAACCTACATATATTTTCTCCATAATAAGCTTTCTCATAATCTTTTAAAAGGTTATATGGAAAGTTAACATAAAATCCTTCTGTTAATGTCTTCAGATAACAAACTTTATTATCTAACCATTTTCTATTTTCCTTTGCAAACTTTGAATCTTCCCAAACTGTTTGCATTCCAATAATATAATTTGAATCTCTATAATAAAAGGCTGTTTCTCTGCTTCCTACATCTTTAACAGCCCCACCAAGTCCATAAAATGTTACTGCAGTAAAAATAGAACCTTCTGGCCTACTTCTTACTACTCCAGCTAAATTATATAATTCATCTTTTGTGTACATTCTATTAGAAAAAGCCCCTGTGTCCTTAAACTTCTCACTAGCAGGATATAAATCCTCAATTAAGCTTATTGCTTCTAAAAATGTTACATATCTAAATACATATGATACATTTGATAATCTTAAAAATCGATTTAATATCTCTTTTATTTCTTTTTCTTTTCCATAGAATATTCCTGATATATCTATTCCTTTTCCTTCTACATGAGAATTATAAAAACTAGCTCTTATATTTGCTCTCCTATCTAAATGCTTAAATAAATTTTGATAAAGATTCATTACATATGCTTGTTCTTGTTGACTTGTCTTACTATAAAGAATTCTAAATATAGTTACATACTTAACCTTAGGTGGAAGCTTAAATTTAAGTGAAGTTACAACTCCAAAGTTTCCTCCACCTGCACCCCTTAGAGCCCAAAACAAATCTGTATTAACTCTCTTATTTGCTTTTAAAACTTCACCTTCATAGTTAACTATTTCAGCTTCAACTAAACTATCTGTTCCAAGACCAAATAATCTTGCAGATAATCCCCAACCTCCACCAAGGGAGTATCCTGATAATCCAACAGTTGGACAAGTTCCTCCTGGAAATGGATATCCCCTTTTTCCTAGAAAATCATAAAGCATATAGTTCTCTACTCCTGATTGAATAGTCACTGTATTTTCTTTATAATTAATTCTTATTTTCCTCATTTTGCTTACATCAATAACCACTATATTATTTCCAGTTGAATACCCCTCATAATTATGACCACCGGATCTTACTCTAACCGGACATCTTTTTTTAAAGGCATCTTTTACAGCACAAGCAACATCTTCTGTAATTTTACAATATACTATAGCCTTAGGAAATTTTTGAATTGCTCTATTATAAATCTGCCTATCTTTATTATAGGTTTTACTCTTTCTTGTTACTATTTCACCACTAAAACAAGATTTATCTTTTGATGTATTAGTCTCCAAAGTCATCAACTCCATTTTAAATTAGACTAAATCTATCTAATATATAATATGAGGAAATGTCTTTTTTGACATAATGTTTTATTAAATTCCGTTTTTATTTTAATAATTAAGGTTAAGCTTATTAATAGACTTAATTAAATATTTTCTAGAAACAATACCAGATATCAAATCTGCAAAGGCATAAGATAACCAACATCCCATAGGTCCAAGGATATTACCTAGTATTATAATTGATGGTATAAAGATAATTACCATTCTTAAAAGTGAAAATAAATATGACTTTTTCGCCATCCCTATAGCTCTAAAAGCAGTTCCTCCTACACCTTGTAAAGCTCCTATAGCTGAAAATATTAAAGCAATTCTTATATTAGGTACTGCATACTCTAAAATAGAAGCATCTCCTTCTAAAAATAACCATGCTATCTCTTTAGTAAATATCATCGCCATTACACTTGTGAATAAAACTATAAAAAAGACATACTTTAATGTCAGTTTAACAGCTTTAAGCACTTTATCTATCCTTTTATCACCATAGTTATATCCTAAGATTGGTTGCATTGCTTGTGTTACTCCTGAAACAGGCATAAAAACAAGATTTTGTATCATTCCAAAAAGTCCTACTGCTGGCATTAATTCAATTCCACCAACATTAATCATTACTTTATTAGCCACTAATAGCCCTAAATTCGAAACACTTTGACTAATAAAAGAAGATATTCCTATAGATAATATTTCTTTTACTAGTTTAAAATCTAATTTAAAGTACTCCCACTTTATTTTTAAAACACTACTTACTTTTAATATTTTAATAATTCCATATATAAAAGATAGAAAATTTGCTATTGTAGTTGCTAAAGCTGCGCCTTGTATCCCCCATTTAAAAACAATCATAAATATATAATCTAATATTATATTGGTAATTGAACCAATAACTAATATAATCATTGATTCTTTTGATTTACCTTCTGCTCTTAAAAGATGTCCAAATATAAATGCAGTAGCCATAAAAGGTATTCCTATTAAAAATATGCCAAAATACTCTTTACCTAATAGAAGTAATTCATCTTTTGCACCTAATATTCCTAAAATAGGTTCTAAAAATATTAAAGAAATAATTGATATAGCTATTGAAATACTTACTATAATAGTAAGACTATTACCATAACAGTACTTAGCCCTTTCTATATCCTTTTCACCAAGACTTCTAGATAAAACATTTACTCCTCCAGTTGAAACTAACATAGCAAAAGTCATAATAATTCCTATAAATGGAGTGACGATAGCTACTGCCCCAATAGCTAACTCGCCAATAACTTTCCCTACGAACATAGAATCAATAACTTGATAGAGATTATTAACAAATACAGCTAAAATAGATGGTATAGTTAGATTAATAAGCAATCTACTAATATTGTCATCTCCCAAATCTATTTTTCCAAATAAATATTCTTTACATTTAATTATAATATTCATACATATTCCCCCTAAAACCTTATATTTAGATTTTAGCAAGGATATATTTTTAAATGTTGTTTCCTGTTGCTATATTTATCATCGTATATTGTCTATATTTTAATTTATTATTTATATTTATGACCATAGCAATTTTTATTTATCAATTTCTATAAAATATTGCTCTCCTGGCTTGTAACTTAATGTAAATTCATCCTTATAAACCATATTAAATCTACACTGTGGCATTACTATTCTCCTTATTATTTCCTTTTCCCTTTCATTAATAATAGGTTCATAAGTAGGCTGATTTAAATTTAATATGTGGACTATAACCTTATTAAATCCTTTAGGTAATTTAAATTTAATATCCAGCATTTCATTATTATCATCTACTTTTATCTTTCTTCCTAATATTAATATTTTATATCCTATTTCTTCTTCCCCAGTAATTATATAATCTTCTGTATAATCAACTATATTAGATTCAAGGCTATTTAAAAAACAATAAAAATAATATAATGGTGTTTCTACACCGTTTTCTAATATAAGCTCACTTATTGAAATCCACTCTTCATAATAGGTTTCTTCTCTTATGCTCTTTAATAAATTACTATATCTATAATTCATATCATAATTTTCACTAATTAAATCCTTACTAAAATCAATTTTTTTCAAATCAAATTTATATAAATTATCCCTATCTTTTAATTCTAATATATCCTCTATAGGACTGTTACTTCTTAAAATAAATTTAATTATAGGCATAAATTTATTAACTTTTTTCTTTTCAAGTAAGTTAATCATTAGCTTTCTCTCATTAAAGTCCCTTACCTTCTCTATAAATTTCAAATAATCTTTCATACTATTTCTTAAAATAATTTCTATCTTATCATCTTCTAATTCAGTAACTATCTCATCTTCTTTAGTTACTTCATACATCTTCCTGTATTCGCTTGGTGTATATAAAAAAACTTCTTTAAACCTTTTTATAAATGCTCCTGATGAACTAAAACCTACAATTTCACTAATCTCATTTATACTTTTATTTGTTTTAAAAAGTAAGTCCCTACCTTTATATGATCTTATATTATTTACATAGTTATTTAAACCTCCGAAACCTTTATCATTTAAAAGATGAGAAATATAGTACTTACTAAAATTTAAATTTTTAGATAGCTTGTCTAAGGTTATTTTCCCACTATAATTTTCACTAATATATCTACTAAACTCATAATTCTTTTTAAGGATATCATCATCTAAATTAGCTACTCTTCTATAAAATTCAGTTAATCCAAATTCATCAATAATTAACTCAATTAAACTTTCCTCATAATAATCATATATTGGCTTATTCTTATTTAGCCATTTAAGTTTTCTTTTATTTCTAGAAGCTTCTTCAAATAATGTATTAATAAAATAGATTTTTAATATATAATCTATAACTTTATCTACAGCGCTCTTCTTTTCCTCTAAATATTCTGGATTACAAAGATAATCCTCATGAGAAATATTTCTTATGTATCTACACCTAAACATTTCTCCACTAAGCTCACCATGAAGTTCTCTTATTAATTCTTCATTTATATGTACCATAAGTATAATGTTTTCTTTCCCAATAGTTTTTATTCTATGAATATCTTCATTATTAACTATATATAAATCTCCAGCACCTAGAATATATTTATGATCTATTTTATTTACTTCCAACTCCCCATTAATTACATATAACAACTCAATACTATTATGATAATGATATGATGTTACTATTTCTTTAATAAATTTTACATTTATCTTTATCTCATTATCTAAATACTCTATCCTTCTATACATTCCCTCTCCCCCATATCTAAACTATATAGCTATATTTACCCTATTTAAACCCTATATCTCATAGTTTCTCTCTTTTTAATTACAATCATAAAATTAATTTATCCTATAAATATTATTATAATTAATTTTTATAGCTCCTAATTCCTTACTAAACTATATTATAGCTAAAGATAGGTGTTAAACACTATTTGAATTGCTTCTGTCAAAAAAGGAGCTAACTTCAAGTATTTTTTTAACCTATAGAAGTAGCTCCACTTATTCATTATTCAATTTTTACTTTGTTTTGTTTATTATTAAGAAAGTTAATACTATTATTTCATATATCTATAATTTATCTTTGTTAATTTTAGATATAAATACAGATAATAAAAAAGCTATAGATGATGACAGTATTACAGATATTAATATATTAAACGAAATATTTACATCAAGCTTTTTCATTTCTAATAATACAAATCCTGCAAAAAACCCTACTGCTAATAAATATATTATTATACTCTTAATAATATATTTATTACTAGCTTTACTCTTCCTCCAAAGGCGTAGAGCCGTATATATCATTAGAATAACAATAATATCTATTTGCATAAAATTTAATGCTTCACCTAATTTAGTTATACTAAATTTAGGTATTCCTATATGAATTTTAATAATAGGAATAAATGATAAAATTAACATTGCTATTGTTGTAACTAATGAAGATTTGCTTTCTGATTTTTTATTTACCTTAATTCCTATAAATAAAAGTATAGACACTATTGATACTATAATAGATGTCCATAAAATTTTCATTTTTTCAGCACTATTATCAAAAATTAATGTAATAGAAACTTCTTCATCTGGATGAAACCTGTTTAAATAGTTAAAAAAGATTGTATTTCTATTAGTTCGTAGAGAATGTCTATCTTTAAGTCCATACATTCCTAACTCTTGAAAGTTTATATTATTCTTTATTATTGGGATTTCAGAATTAATATTAACTTCTAAATTCTTTAGCCTACAGTACATATAAGCCTGCTTTATTATAATTTTTTGCATATATTCTAATTTAGGACTTATTGTATAAGATACAACAAAGTCATAAATACCAGGCTCTTTAGGGATATTTATATAATTCCCATCAAAGGTTTCTATACTACTATTACTAATATTTAAGTTGCTTATTTTATCTTCATACCCTTCCCAAAGCTTAATATACTCATTTGAAGGATAAAATTCCCCACCTCTTTTAACATCTATTTCAAAGTGTCTTTCTATAATATAATTTTTATCCTTAGTAATATTAATATTCATAACATCCTTATTTATAATATAAGGATATGGATATTCTTTTGCATTTTTAAATGTTCCTTCAATCAACTTTGCATGAATTACAAACTCATTATTTTCTTCTATAACATCAGTGGATTCTACAATGATTTTATTATCTTTAAGACTATATTTAGCCAAATTAGTATTCTCGCTATCACTGATAAAATCTATTAATCTTATATCTTCAAGCTTACTCCCTCTTGGGTATGTTATTTCTGCTTTAAAATTTTCTACCTTTGTAAACTTAGGTAGTAAGTCTAAATATATATAATCTCCATCTACTTCTTCATCATCATAATAATTTAAAGTATATTTAATTATATATCTCTTATCTCCAGATACCTTTTCACCTTCACTATCTATTATTATATCTTTCGAGTGGGCTTCTTCTTCTACTTCAAAGGAACCTCCTTCAACAGATATATCTGATATTGTCCATTTTTCAAAATAAGATACTAAGTTGATACCTCTTATTATCCCTGACATTTCTTTATTAAAATATACATCTATTGTTTCTGTAACTATAAATTCTCTTTTATCATTAGCTTCTATACTTACATTAAAATTTTTGAAATAGTAACTTCCATTATAATAATCTTCAACATCATCAGTAGCGCTTACTGTAGTTGATAAGAACCCCATTACAAATATACTTATCATTATAGTAAGCATTATTTTTATACCCTTTCTCATAAATTAACACCTTCCCCTAAAAGCATCTTATAAAATAGCTATTAAAATAGTAAATAACGCTTTTCTTAATTTCCTAATATTTATATCCACCCCATCTATATAAATAGTATTCTTAATACTTATTATTGCATAAAGTAAATTAATAATAAACCATTTAATGGATATTGCTATAATGTAGTAAATTGTATATAAAAAAGAGCTTAGTATTTTTTATACTAAACTCTTTTGAATCTATATCTAATCTCATATATTATCTTATTGTCACTGGTTGTTCAAACAACAACCTAAAAATTAATCTGCATTATAAACTTTTTCGTCAAGCATTCCTTCAGATTTAGCAACTACAACACTTGTTGCTGCATCTCCTACTACATTTAAAGATGTTACAAGCATTTCTATCGGTCTATTTATAGCTAATATTAATGAGTAAGCAAGGATTGCTCCATCATTGTTATATCCCATACCTGAAAGTACAGTAAATAATATTATAGCTCCTGCTCCTGGTGCTGCTGGAGTACCAACTGATGCTATTAATGCTATTAATGAAATAACAACTATATTTCCTATTGTTACATCATATCCTGCTGAAGATGCTATAAATATTGTTGCTATAACTTGCATTATTGCAGTACCATTCATATTTACAGTCATTCCAAGAGGTAATATAAATGATGCAATATCCTTATCAACACCTAATTCTTCAGTAGTTGTCTTTGTATTTAAAGGTAATGTTGCTGCTGAAGATGAAGTTGAGAATCCAAATAAAGCAACTTTTCCTATTTTCTTTACAAATTTAAACGGGTTAAGTCTAGCCCCTACTGCTACAAATATAGCATAACCAAATACTAAGAATAGTAATAATGTAATTATTGTAACTACTACATATACTAATGCTGGTTTTAAATTCTCTACGCCATATATTGCAAAGGTTCTTGTTATAAGTACAAATATAGCAATTGGTCCAAACTTAGTTATTACAAAAGTTAAGAATACAGTAATAATAGAGTTAACTTCTTCTAATACAGTCTTTAGTACTTTTATTTTATCACCTAAATTATTAATACATAATCCTGTTACTACTGCAATAAATACCACTGCAAGCACTTCACTATTTTTTGAGAAAACAGATATAATATTATTGGGTATTACATTTACTATTACAAGCAATGGATTTGTTGAACTTGCAACTCCAACTTGTGCTGTAACATTATCCACATTAGCAGTAAATAAACCTAAGTTCTTAATTATAAAACCTATTATTCCAGCTAATGCTAATGCAAAAAATGATGTTACTAAAAATCCTGATATAGTTTTAAATGAAATACGTCCAAGCTTCTTAGTATCACTTATCTTACACATAGCTAATGCTATAGAAGTGAATACCATTGGTACAATTATAAGTTGAAGTGAGTTAACAAATAACTGTCCTATTATATAAAAAATACCTAAAGCGCTTGTTGCACCTTCTGCTGATATATCTTGGAATAAAATATTATTTATTTTTGTCCATGCATCTGCATTTCCATTTGCCATTAAATTTTCTCTTAGTAATAAACACCCTATACCTACTACTAATCCTAAAATAAGAGCAATTGCCATTTTTATAGCTACTCTATTATTGTTGTTTACTTTCATGATACCTTCTCCTAATTGTTATTTCCCTACTTGTCAGATCTAAACAACTTTATCAGGTTTAATATACTTAACTTATGTAATATTTAGCCCTATATTCTAAGCACATATTTTTACTCTTTATCTTAATAACATTACTATATTTAAAACCTTAAAATTCATGTTATACCTAATTTATAAAGAATAAAAAAAACCTTCCTAATATTAAGGAAGGTTACTATAACTCTACTAAATCTTTTATTTTAATCTTATTTAAAATAAAAGGCTAAAACATACAAGCATACTATAACTTCCTTGCTGATTTCTCGAATCAATTTAAAGGGATTTTTTCTTATATTATCATCCATCAGTAAGCTTGTCAATATTTGACGGAGTTATTTTAATAATTATAAATAAATTTAAATTTTCTCAATATTCCCTCTAGTTAATCACATTAGTTAATTATAAATCTAAATCTTTGTTCTTCTTAGAATTAATCATCTCTAATAGATTTCTAGAAGTAACCATTAATTCTCTTTGTTATCATGGTTCTTAATAATTTCTACCATCCATTCACAAACTAAATATAAAAATACAGCTATGATTATAGTTTAATAGTACTTATCTTTTCTCTTAATCCTACTACAGATTCTTTAATATCCTTAGCTTTCATAATTGCCGATACTACTGCTATTCCACTTATCTTACTTCCTTTAAGTATATCAGAGTTTTCTTCATTTAGTCCACCAATAGCTACAACTGGTATATCTACTAATTCACAAATTTCTTTTAGTGTTGAAACTTCAGTTATTACAGTTTTAACCTTAGTTGTAGTTGGATATATAGCCCCAACTCCTAGATAATCTGCCCCTTCTCTAACAGCTTCTTCAGCCTGCTTAAGGGTTTTAGTTGTAGCACCTATTATCTTATTACTTCCAAGTATTTTTCTTGCATATCTTACATTAATATCACTTTGCCCTACATGAACTCCTGCAGCATCTACAGCCATAGCAATATCTATTCTATCATCAATAATTAATGGTATATTATACTTATCAGTAATTTCCTTAACTTTAAATGCTAGTTCAAGATATTCTCTACCTGTTTTATCTTTTTCTCTTAATTGAAGTAAGGTAATCCCTGATTTACAAGCCTCTTCTATCTTGTTTAAAAACTCATTTTCTTCAAGTCCAGTGCTATCAGTTACTAAATATAAACTACAATCAAATCTCATTTACTCTACCACCCTTATTTTAGATTTTTCTATTATATCTATCTCTTTAATAGTTGAAATATTATCTAATAAATCTACTTTAAATGAAGCTGTTCCTTTTGCTTCTTTAGAAAATTCTCCACTGATTCCCATAATCAAAGTTCCAAGTATTGCCCCTTCTAAAATATCACCACCACTTATACAAGTTGCAATTAAAGCATTTAACATACAACCTGTACCAGTTATCATTGAAAGTTCTTTGCATCCATTTTCAATTATAAAAGTTTCTTTTTCACTACTTATTAAATCTATTTCACCCGTTGAAACTACAATTGAATTAGTTCTCTTTGAAAGACTTCTTACAATATTAATATTGTCATTAATATTATTTTTTCCTGTACTATCTTCCTCACTAACATCAACCCCTTTAGACTTTGTTTCTAATCCAAGTATTGATTTTATTTCTGACATATTACCTTTAATAACATTAGGTTTACATTTTTCTATAAACTCTAGAGCAAAGTCACGCCTAAGATTACTACAGTTCACTCCAACTATATCAATAATTGAAGGGATTTCTTTTTTATAAGCTACTTCTCCTGAAATCATCATTGAAGTCATTCTACTATCACTTATATTACCTAAGTTAACTGCTAATGACTTGGCTGAAGATGTTATATCTGAAACTTCTTTGCAATGCTCAGCCATAATAGGTTTACCACCTATAGCTAGTACAACGTTAGCACAATCATTAATAGTTATATGATTAGTTATACAGTGAATAAGAGGTTTTTCTACTATTAATTTATTTTTGATATCCAGTAGCCTCTTTATTAAAAGTTCTACTTCCCTCATAAATTTTGCCTCCTAATCTATCTTGAATTTTAGCAAGCATTCCATTCTTCTTAAGTGCAATTAAGAATACATATGCGACAGAACCACCCATTATAGTTGCTGTTATAAACATTGGAACATAGAAAAATGCTGTTAATCCATCTCTTCCTACTAAATAAGTCATTACTGGATATGAAACTATTGCACCTATAACACCAGTTCCTATAATTTCACCTATTACTGCAAAAATAAGTTTCCCCTTAGAAGCTCTATATAAAACACCTGATAAAAAGGCTCCAAATACTGCTCCTGTTAAAGCAAGTGGAGGTATTCCCATAAATATCATTCTAATTATTCCTATTAGTGTTGCACATAAAAGTGAGTACCAAGGGCCTAAAAATACTGAGCATACAACATTTATTAAATGAGCTGTTGGGGCCATTCCCTCAACACGCAATATTGGCGAAATTACTACTCCTATAGCTACCATAATTGATAAGAAAACTGTTTTTAATACTTTTGAATTATTGTTCATTTTGTTCCTTCCCTTCTGAAATATTTATTTTAAGCTTTTGCTTAGCTTCTAACTAAACTTTAGGATTATCCTTTCTTAAAATAAATATTGCTAAAAAGATAGAAGTAACAAAATTAAATAGCGCATTAAAAGAAAGGATATTATCCCCTTTTAAAACGGTCGCAACTTAAAAGTTACCTCTCATCTTGAAACACAAGCTCCCTCGCTATTTAATTGTCCTGCCTATATAAGTCTTAGGGCGCTCCCCCAAAGACTTCATAAAGATTGATATCTATAATCACTTATCTACTAATCTTTATAAGACATAAAAAATAAAAAGCTCTCCTAATTCTTAGGAAAGCTCTATACTAACATTCTAATTAATATTTTCAATATGAATTCAATGGCTTCCCTTCGTAAGAATTACCTTAATCAGGTTATTAGAGTCTTTGAGTTTTGGCTCTTCTCTCAGCTATCCAAATTATAGCTCCCCTAGCTTTTTATTATGTAATTTTTCAAATACTATATACCAAATACTGTATGCCTTTATGTTAGCATCAGTAAACTCCTTTGTCAATATATAGTTATGCATCCTTATTTATCTACATACTTCAAAATATTATAAGTTATATAATATAGTTTTAAAATTAAATATTAAGAGCTAAAAAGTCCAGCTCCTCTTACTATTTCCTGATCATTAAATAATTCTAAAATAGCCTCCTGATAAGTATTTATATTTTGTGATTTCTTAATTTTCTTAGAGTATTTCTTATTGTCAGAAAATATATAAATCATATATCCCCAAAGTTCCTTCATTCTATATAATGCAATATTATCATCCTTAAATACTTCTCTATAATTAAACAAAATATCATCATGGAAGTCTTTTAATACTTTTTTATCTAATACTTTATCATTAATTATTTCATCAATTAAACCTGGATTTGCAAGAATACCTCTTCCAAGCATTATTTCATTAACTTCTGAAAACTCACTTTTAAAATTTTTATAATTTTCTAAAGTAAAAATATCTCCATTATAACAAACTGGATTAGTACTTAAGCTTAAGGCATCTTTAAAGACTTCAAGATTAGGTGTATTTCCATAAAAGTCTTCCCTAGTTCTAGGATGAATTATAAGCTCTTTTATAGGATATTTATTATATATTTTTATAAGCTCATAAAACTCTTCTGGTTCATCTCTACCTATTCTAGTCTTTACTGATATTTCTATATCATCTTTAATATATATTTCATCTAAAAATTTATCAAGTTCATCCCTCTTAGCTAAAAATCCTGAACCTCTTCCCTTAGATACAACTGTTCCTGAAGGACATCCTAAATTTAAATTAATTTCATTATATCCAAGCTGTTGTAGCTTCTCTGCTGTATTTATAAATCCTTCTGAATCATTAGTAAGTATTTGAGGTACTATATACATTCCTTTATTATTTTCAGGCAGTATATCTCTAAGCTCTTTAGTTTTAAAACTTTTACTGCTAGTTGGTACAATAAATGGTGTAAAGTATTTATCGATATTATGAAAAAACTTCTCATAAGAATTTCTATATACAAATCCTGTGATTCCTTCCATTGGTGCTAAATAAAATTTCATAAAAAACTCCTTTTAAATTAATCTAGAAATATTATATCAGCCTTCTTTTCCATCATCTACACTTTATAAAATTTTTCTTTACACACAACAATAATAAAATACGAATAAAATCACAAAGATAAATTGACAGCTCATAAGATAAATGGCTACAAAAATAAGTTCTACTAACCATATGCTTACTTCACCGTCAATTTATCTTTGCTAGTAATTTAGCATTTAAAATATTTTAGGAGATTACACTAATTTTTATTGAAATTCAGCACGTCTGAATTTCTTCCTTTAGTTAACCTACATCCCCAAGTTTAAATTATTCAAGGAGTTTTTAACATATTGTGAGTAAGCTGACTTGGAGCTTGCAACGGAAGCCGAGCATAATATGTTAAAAACTCCTGCTCAATTTAAATATCATTATTTTTACCTACTGGCAGTAATAAGCCTGATTTTTTTAATATTGGTCTTACTGCATTATAGATAAGAGCTACTAATATTACAGAAATAACTGCATTTACAAATGTAGTAACTGCACTTAGTTTAGCCAATATAACTGCTGCATCTTGAGGTTGTCCTAATATATATTGCTTATAAAAGAATCCAACAACAGGGTCTGCCACTACATTAAAAGCTAGTCCCCCAATCGATGCAATGATACTCCATTTGAAAATATACTTCTTATCATTACTTTCACTGATTTTTGCAATTCTATGTGCAATTAATCCTGTGATTAATCCAATACATAATTTTAATATAAATGTTTTAGGTGCTACCGTTATATATACAGGATCAATTAAGTCTGCAATTGTCATTCCAACTGCTCCTGCAACTCCCCCATACCATCCACCAAGTAACAACGCTGCTAAAACACAAAATGCATTTCCAATATGAATTGAACTTGCATCTCCACCTGGTAGTGGAATCTTAATTTGTAGATAGGTAAAAGATACAAAACATAGTGCTGCCAATAATGCTGTTTGAATTAGTTTCTTAAATCTAACTTCTTTGTTCAAAATAATTGCCCCCTTTTAATTATAGAACTTATAATAAATTCTATGACTCCATGGCAAATATGTCAATTGTACCCATACAATTCCGCAAATACATTCTAATCTATCATTATTATTAAGTTTATTATGCTTAATTTTTAAATTACGAACTAAAAAATACCACATATTAATTTTGAATAATACGGTATTTTAACAAGTTAATATTTATTTTTATCTTCGTAATAAATTAATATTATGTATTATGGTCTTGACAAAAATTTAGAGCGTTCTTCTCTAGTTCTAAAAATTTCTTTACCGATATCCTCTTTAAAGAAATCCCATCCATTATCACCTGTGTAACATATAGTTCCATCTCTTTCTAACTCAACGCTAACTACTATATCTTCGAATTCTCTATAATCTTCATCAATGCAATAAATCATATCTCCTACTTGAAATTCTTGTTTTTCCATTTCTTTTTCATAGTATTCAACTTTGATATTAATTTCTTTATTATCATATATAGGATTAGGTCATACATCCTCTAATTTTTTCTTAAGTATTTTAGTCCAAAATCTTTCAACACCTCTTAATGTCTTACTGTTTCCAACCTCATGCTCAATTGATTCTAATTCTTTTTTATCAACTATATCTGCTTTAATTTCACATAATAACCTTATTTTCATTTAACGACCTCCATACTAAATTATTTATATTAAATTTCTAGGTCTTACTTTATTTTAAACATCTAATTAAACTAATAGCCCGAATAAAGCTTTCTTGAACTAGTATCGTATTAGCAGTACGATACTTTTCTTATTCTAAAAACATTTAAATAAGATTATCCTCCCATATCATCTATTATCCATTTATTACTACTTTTTTCCTTAATTAAGATATAATTAGTACTATGTTTACCACTACCTTTAACTGATTTATTATCATCTTTATATTTTATATAATAATTAACAGTGTATATTTTTATATCATCTCTTGATAAATCTTTTCTTAATCTTCCTTTTCCACCATTTATATATATATTATAAAAATTACTATCAACTTGTAGTTCCATATTAATTAATTTAATAGTTTCTATATTATCTACATATTCTATATAGTTATCGGATATTTCGTCAGTAATAGTACTACTTAATTTCTTGATGTTATGCGTATTTTTATATTTTATATGGTTTTTTATTACTTTTTCTGGAGTGTTAAAAGATTTTATAAATATGACACCACCTAATATAATAAATATGAAAAATATTATTATAATCTTTAATTTTTTATTCATATTAAGTTAACTTTAAATAATTCATTAATATTATCTATTGAATTTATATCTAAATTCAACTTATACCATTGAATTATTTCTCCTATTTCTTGACTCCATTTATTCTCATATTCTGCCTTAAGCTTATCATATTTTTCTTGTAAGCTATCTGATACAACATATTCATTTTCAATAATTTTTGATTCTTTTGATTCTTCCCACTTATTACTCAAATACCCATTTAAAGTTTTTTGAATTTCTATGGTATTTAATTGAATGCTAGATTCTACTTGCTTATTTTCGATATTATCATATGCTTTAACAATATCAGCCGATGATATTCCCAACAAAGCAACTAGTCCTCCTGCAAATAATTTAATTGATTTAGTTTTATTCATACAATCTCCCCCTTTGGTTTTTTTGTATAATATAGATATATTGTATATTACATCTAAATTTTACCACAGTAATTATTGTAATAAAATCCTATTTTTGTATTAATTTTAATGTATAATAAAAGTTATGTGTTTTAAAAATTATTCATCTCACTTGATCTGCCAATTATCTTTCTACTTTCCAATTAGTTGTATTTTCTGTTTCAGGATTAAATCTATTCTTATATTGTTCTTTAGTTAAAAATCCTTTTTCAAAATTATCTTGATTTAATCCATCATGAATAATTCCCATTTCAATTACATTTTTAAATGGTTCTTCATTAATTTCATTAGGAAACTTAGTATAATCTTCCAATAAACTTTCAAGAGAGTATATCGCTTGACCATCTAATAAAGCACCATAATATATTTGCATTTGATAAATCATGTTTTTACCTCCTTTTAATGCGCAATATGATTATTTCACATATTATATTTATCTTTTCAAGTAATTCAGCATTAAAAAATTTAAATGATCAATCTATTCTAATTATGATATATGTTAGTACTTCCTGCACATATTCTCACTTATTTAAAACTCCATCAGGAGTTTTTTCCTTTAGTATCATTAATCTTACAAGATAAAATAATTCAAGTAGTATATAAAATATTGTGCGTGAACCGACTTGGAGTTTACGACGGAGGCTAAGCATAATATGCTATATACTACTGCGCATTTTATTACAATTACGTACTATTCAATTTTCAAAGAACCACTTTTCTTAATTAGTTATAAATAATTTCATTTTCAGAAGCAAAAGAATAAAAAATGAGGAGGGTTTTGAATATTAAAACTCTCCTCATTATACATTTAGTTTACTATCATTTTATTACTATTAATCGTAATTTCATATAAATTACTCTAATATATCACCATTTGATGAAATTACTTCTTTATACCAACTAAAAGACTTCTTTTTCTTACGAGAATAATCTCCTGTTCCATCATCTTGCTTATCTACATAGATAAAGCCATAACGCTTCTTCATTTCTCCTGTAGTCGCACTAACTAAATCAATAGGGCCCCACATTAAGTAACCAAAGCAATCTACTTGATCTTCTTCAACAGCTTTCTTTAGCTGAGTTAAATGCTTACTTAAATAATCAATTCTATAATCATCTTGAATGCTACCATCTTCCTCAAGCTTATCTATAGCTCCAAGACCATTTTCTGTAACTATAATTGGAAGTGAGTATTTACGATAAACATAGTTTAATAAGTATCTAAGTCCTATTGGATCAATAGCCCATCCCCATTTACTTTTTTCTAAATATGGATTTTGAACTCCTCCAAAAAGTGTCTCTTCTCCATCTTCATCACCCTCATGATGTCCAACACTAGTTGAATAGTAATTAACTCCTATAAAGTCTAACTTTCCATTAAAGAATGACATTTCATCTTCCTTAGAAATTTCAATGTCAATATTTAAATCCTCATATTCATTAAGTTTGTATCTTGGGAAAGCGCCATTACACATTGCATCTATTTGATAAAAATCACGCTCCATATCTTTAAAAGCATTTAATACATTAACTGGATTACAGTTTATAGGGTAAACTGGTGTTAATCCAAATACGCATCCAACTTTATTATTAGGATCAATTTCATGTGCTAATTCAACAGCTTTAACTCCTGCTAAAGTCATATTATATCCAATAGTAGCTAATGTTTGCTTCTTTTCTTCCATTTCACTAAACTTAAGACCAGCTATAATATAAGTAAATATATCTGATGCTTCAGTTTGTGGATCTATATGATTCATTTCATTAAAGGTTACCCAGTACTTAACTTTACCCTTTAAAGCTTCTAACATAGTCTTGCAATACTTTAAGTAAAAATCAACTACCTTCCTATTAGTCCATGAACCATATTTTCTTACTAAATTTACAGGCATTTCAAAATGATATAGAGTTATAATTGGTTCTATATCATTTTTTATCAATTCATCTACAACATTTATATAGTATTCAATTCCTTTTTTATTTGGCTCTTCATCATCACCATTTGGATAAATTCTAGACCAATCAATAGAAATTCTAAGAGCTTTAAAGCCCATTTCTTTAAATAGAGCAATATCCTCTTTATATCTATTATAAAAGTTAATACCTTCATGAGATGGATATCTTTTTCCCTCTTCAATCTCTTTACATATTTCACGAGGAACCTCATAGGAACCAGTAGTAACTAAATCCATGATTCCTATTCCTTTTCCATCCTTATCCCATGCACCTTCACATTGATGGGCAGCTATACTTCCACCCCATAAAAAATCTTCTTTAAGTTTCATATTAAAAACCTCACTCTATATTATAGAACTACTGTAATACATTCCTCTTCGCTAGTTATAAAATCTTCTTTTACTGGAATTACATCTAAGTAATCTGCAGTATTTGTAACTACCATTATTATAGTTGGATCATATCCTTCTTCCTTTACCTTTTCAAAATCAACTTCAACTAAAGGTTGTCCTACAGTTACCATATCACCTTGGTTAACTTTTAAATCAAAATGCTTTCCTTCAAGTTCCACTGTATTAATTCCTATGTGAATTAATATTTCAACTCCATCATCTGTTTTAATTCCAAAAGCATGTTTAGTTGGGAAAACAGTAACTACTTCTCCATTAGCTGGTGCAACTACTGAATTAGTATTAGCTACTATACCAACCCCTTTACCTAAAGCACCACTTGAAAATGCTTTATCATCAACTTTAGCTAATTCTATTAAATCACCTTTTGCACATCCATTAATTACAGTTTTTTTCATTATTGAAGCATTAACTTCTGAATCAACAGCTTTAACTTCTGCTATTTTTTCATCATTAGATTTTTCATCTTTTTCTTTAGGAATTCCTAATATATATGCGGCAATGGCTGCTGCAACAAAACCGATAATAACTGCAATAATCATTGAATAGAAGTTTTTATAATCACTATTTCCAATATATGATGGTAGTCCAGCTAATCCCCAAGCCATAGCATAAGTTTTAACATTAGTAATACCTGCAAATAGACCTCCAAGTCCACCACCGATCATAACTGCAATAAATGGTCTTCTAAATTTAACAAAAGCACCATATATAGCTGGTTCTGTAACACCAAGTAATGCACTGAATCCAAAAGTACCAAATAATTGTTTTTGCTTTTCATTCTTAGCTCTTAAGAAATATCCAACCATTGCACCAGCAACTGCTATATCGGAAATTGTACAAGCTGCATAGAAAACTGGATCATAACCAATTTCAGCATGGAATTGAACAACTATTGGAATAATAAAGTTTCCTGCTCCAAACATAATTAAGAATGGTTGAAGAGCAGCATATAATGCAATAACACTCCAGTTACCTAATGTATCCATAAGGAATAGACAAACATAGCTCATACCATTTCCTATCCAAGCTCCCATTGGTCCAAAGAACATTAAAGTAATAGGTAAACAAATTATTAAAGTAAATACTGGTACTAAGAAATAATGTAAAAATTGTGGCATTATCTTCTTTAAGAATTTTTGCACATATCCCATAAACCATACAGCTAATATTATTGGAATAAATGAGTTAGAGTAAGTAGTTGTAGGAAGTGAAATTCCAAATATGCTTAATCCTTCAACTCCATTAATTCCTTCTGATAAAAGTGCTGCTGCAAGAGCAACTGCTAAGTACGGACTAGCATTTAACCTCTTTGCACAAGACATTGCCATAAATATTGGCAAGAAGAAAAATACTGCTGAACGAATATTATCTAATAATAAATATGTAGGACTTTCTGCTGAAACTAATCCTGTTAAAGTAAGTAATGATAAAACCCCAGCAAGCATACCTGCTGCTATAATAGGCTCTAATATTGGAGTCATAGACTCTGAGAATAAATCTAAAACTGCCTTTACTGGATTCTTCTTAACTTTTTTATCAGATGCATCACTTTCTCCACTAATTCCAAGCATAGAGATTAATTCGCTATGTACTTCATTTACATGAGTTCCAACTATAATTTGATAAGCAACATCATTAGAAACTACATCAACTACTCCATCCATATTCTTAATTTCTTCTGTTTTAGCTTTAGAACGATCCTTTAAAGTAAATCTAAGTCTAGTCATACAATGAACAACAGCTTGAACGTTATCTTTTCCACCAACTAACTCTATAATCTTTTTATTAAAATCTTGATACTTCATTATTCTTCCTCTCTTCTACTTCTGTTTGTAACTCTATGAATATGAAGCATTAAGTAAGTTTCTTCATCTATAGAAAGCTCACAATTAAATTGCTCCTTTACATAGAGTTCTATCTTTTGTATGCATGCATATGCTTCTGGATAAAGAATTCTGATTTGTGAGTTTAAATCTTTATCATTATCGTTATAAATTTTTCCATTTTGTATTCTGTGTATAAAATATTGAAGATGGGTTATTAATCTCATGTAATTTAATGATGATTCATCAATTTTTAATCCATAATGATATTGGATTATGGAAATAATATCTCTTAAAATTTCCATACTTTTAATGGTCTCATTTAAATTACTTTTTCCCTCTTGTAAATTAACAAAATGTAAGGCAATTGAAACAGCCTCATCCTCTGGAAATTCTATACCGTACTTTTTCTTCATCTGATTTAAGGCATAAATTCCTATTTCAAAATGCTTTGGATAGAATTTCTTCACTTCCCATGTTAATGGGCTACGAATAAATTGTCCTTTAGCAGCACGTTTTAGTGCAAAATTAATATGATCTAGTAATGTCAAACTTAAATAGTCACCAGCTTTTTCATTTAATAGCTTTTCACCATACTCTATTATGTCGTTTAGCATGATAATTTCACTTTCATCTGTATTAGCTAAAAGATAACTAAAGTGTTCTAACATATCATTAGAATCTAATACATATGTCTTCTCTATTTCACTTTCAGTAATTGTTTGGCCTACCTTTTTTTTAAAAGATATTCCTCTAGAATAAACTATTACCTCATTCTTACCTCTTTTAACAACTGCCACATTATTATTTAAAATTTGACTTACTTTCATCTTAAAATACTCCTTTCTAGAAAAAAAACTCAGATTAGATAGAAAAGGACCTTTTCTATCTAATCTGAGTTCTGCCTGCTTACCAGTTACATACTCAAAGTAATAACTACCTCGTTACTACTAGTTTTTCTTCTAGGGTCATTATAATATAGAATTTTTTTAGTGTCAACGCTTACAAACATATTTTTTTGTATATAATTTAAGGATTTAATATTTATACTATTAAAGATACTAATTATTTTAATATATTTTATCAAAAATCTACTTAATTAAATTATAACTTTAAAAATTAAAGGAAAGAATTTTTACTTTTTCTCATTTCAAATATCCACATAAAAATACACATCATCTACTTTAATAGTAAATGATGTGTATTTATTTACTTATTCTTTTATTTATAATGTCTTGAAATTTATTAAACTATCGTTAACAAATTTATCTAAAGTACTGTATAAAATTTCTTTGTCAATAGGCTTTGCAATATGATCATCCATCCCACATTCTAGTGCTTTAGAAACATCCTCATTAAAAGCATTTGCAGTCATTGCGATAATAGGAATAGTTTTACTATCTAAATGATTAGATTTACGTATCTTTTTAGTTGCATCATATCCACATAAAACAGGCATCCTTATATCCATTAAAATAGCATCGTAATACCCAGGTGATGAATTTTCAAATTTCTCAAATGCTATCTCTCCATTCTCTGCTGTTTCAATATTTGCTCCTTTAAATTTAAGAATTTCACTAGCAATCTCAAGATTTAATTCATTATCTTCAACTATTAAAAATCTTTTTCCAGAGAAATCATAGTTTATCTCTTTATTTTGGTCTTCTACTCTAAACCTATCTGACTCTATTTCAATATACGAGTTATCATCAATATTATTCTTATCAACTTCAAAAGGTATTTCTACAGTAAATTGACTTCCTTCCCCCTTAATACTACTAACATTAATGCTTCCATTCATTAATTCAACTAGGTTTTTTGTAATAGAAAGCCCAAGACCAGTTCCACCATATTTTATATTTGTATTCACATTAGCTTGTTCAAAAGACCTGAAAATTCTTCCTAACTCTTCTTCATCCATTCCAATACCTGTATCTTTAATTATAAAACGTATTCTTAGCTTTCCATTTCTTTGAATTTCTTTAATTTTTAATGTTATTTCCCCTCCCCTAGGCGTAAACTTTAAAGCATTTGATAATATATTAATTAAAATCTGATTAACTCTCAGTTGATCTCCTATAATATTATTGTATTTTATTTCTGAAAAAATAATATTAAATTTAATCTCCTTTAACTTTGCTTGTGGATTAATAATAGATTCAATGTTCGAAGTGAAGCTATTTAAAGTAAACTGCTCTGAAGTAATACTCATCTTTCCACTTTCTATTTTGGACATATCAAGAATATCATTAATAATACCTAAAAGAAATTTTGAAGATATCTCTATCTTATTTAAACAATCCACTATCTTATTCTTATCATCTATATTTGAATTAGCAATATCAGTCATTCCTATAATTGCATTAATTGGAGTTCTTATTTCATGACTCATACGTGATAAAAAATTCCTTTTAGAATTATTTGCACTTTCAGCTAAATTAAGTGCATCCATTAAATCCCTTTGTGAGTTTAAAATTTCAGTAATATCAGTAAAATTAATTACATATCTTGTTAATTCCCCATCTTGTATTACTGGATATATTCTTATATGCATCCATCTACTCTCTAACGTTCTTGGATTTTTTATTTCTGTTTTCCATTCTGTTACTTTTCTTTGCTTAGTATTATATACTTCTTTTAAGTTATCTAACTCCTCATTTTTTATATATCTCCTAAGTACACTTGAATCAGCTAATATTTCTTCAGTTGTAATACCAAACTTTTTTTCAAAATTACTGCTTACAAATTCAATTTTATTGTCTTTTAAACTATACATTAAGTATACATCATCAATATTTTCTGTAAGCATATTAAATAATACTTCTCTAGACAAAACATCATGACGTCTTCTTTTTGATGTAATAAATGCAAAGAAAATCGATATAATACTTATAGCAATAGAAATAGCTATTAAAAATATACTTGTAAATGAATATATACCTTTACCTTTCTCCACAATATCTGATGATCTTCTTAATGTGGAATCAATCATTTTATTTAATATAATATCAAGACTATTTACTATAGGCAAAAATTCATCTTGATATATCTGTCTTGCGGTATCTAATTCACCATTTTTAGCAATTTTTATTATTTCATTTTGTTTGATTCCCATCTCATAAATTTTATTAATAAAATTTTGTTTCTCTGGACCAGTATATTTATCATAAATTATATTATAATAAACTTCTATATTTTTATAAATATCTCTTATTTCATCCTCAATCTCATCAATGGGTGTACTATCATATTTATTTGTTATTTGCCTCATATAATGACTAATACTTGATATTTTCCAACGTATACTCCATTCAGCATAAGATACCTCATGAGGAGAATCATATATTTCCTCTGTTATTTTATTCACTTGATCAATATTGCTTATAGTTACAAATGAAAATATAACAGCTAATGTGCAAATAATAGCTAGTATAGGATATGTAATTTTATTTGTCTCTAAAAATTTAGTTTTCTTAAAGATATTAATCATTTACTTTTACCTCATCTAATTTTTCCAAATAAAATATTTAATATATTTTATCCTAAATAATTTAATTATTATCTCAAAACATAATTAGATTTTATCTGAGTATAAACTTGATAACTCCTTAAACCTATTTGAAACTATCTTAAGGCACTCCTTCAATTTAGGAGAAAACACTCCACACTTATCATTCAAAATCATATAAATAGCTTTATCATGACTATAAGCTGCTTTATATGGTCTTTCTGCAGTCAATGCATCATAACAATCAGCTACAGATACTATCTGTGCCCAAATAGGTATCTCATCACCCTTTAATCCGTAAGGATAGCCACTCCCATCCCATTTTTCATGATGATATTTACAAATATCGTAACAATACCTTAAGTACTCATCATCACTTATATTGTTTATTAAGCTTAAAATCTCACTTCCTTTTGAACAATGAGTTTTCATAACTTCAAATTCTTCTTTAGTAAGCTTATCTGGTTTTAATAAAACAGAATCTGGGATTGCAATTTTCCCAATATCATGCATAATTGATGCTGATGATATTACTTCAACTAATTCATCAGTTATTCCATACTCTGGATATATTCGTGATACAACCTTTAATAATTCATATGTAAAATAACGTATTCTCTTAATGTGTTGACCTGAATCCATATCCCTATATTCAATTATAGCGCCTAAGACTTCTATTATATTATTATTAAAATCACTTATTCTCTGTGCTTGGTTAATTAATTTTTTATTTTGCTCATTTAACAAATTAACCTGCTCTTCTATTAATACTTCCATTTCATTTTTATGCTTAAAAAGCTCTACTAAATTTCTTACACGTCTTTTAATAATAAAAGAATTAAATGGTTTTTTAATAACATCTAAAACCCCTAATTCATGCCCCTTCTCTTGATATTCTTCTGAGTCAAAGGAGGTAATAAGTATAACTGGTATATAGTTTAATAAGCCTTTATCTTTTAATATTTCTATAGTTTCAAATCCATCCATTACAGGCATAACAATATCTAATAAAATAAGCGCTATGCATTCTTGACACTTATCTATTATACTTATGGCTTCGCTTCCATTTTCAGCTTCTAAAATATTATAGCTATCAATAAGTACCTCTTTTAAAATAGATCTGTTTATCTCCACATCATCTACTATAAGAATAGTATCACGCTTTACCATTATACTCCTCCTTACTTTTAAAACATCCTAATCAAAGTAGTTAACTCCATATATTGTGACTTGATTTTCTCCTCTATATTACTCAAAGAATCTAACTCTTCTTTTCTTATACTTTCAACCATTTCAGCACATGTTTTAGATAACTCTACAAACCCTAAGTTACCACTTAAACCTTTTAGTGTATGAGCATATATTTCAATATTTTTATAATCACTATTTTCTAAGGAATCTATTAACATTTCAAAATTTTTGTCTTCTAAAAATTTATTTAATAATTTTTTATATAAATCTATATTATTGCATAGTCTAGAAATTGCTCCATCTATATCAACTCCAATTTCCTTTAACTCTAATAAAAACCTCTCTTGCATAATATCTTTTCTCCTATATTAAAAATCTAAGTACCAAAATTAAATATTTCTAAATAACTTTTTCTATCCTATCTATAATAAAGTTTTTACTATATGGCTTTAGCAAATATCCATTAACATTATATTTTGATACTCTTTTAATTGCATCGTGATCATTTCTTGCTGAAGAAATTAGGACTGCTGTACTTTCAAATTTTTTAGTTTCCCTTAAATATTTAAGCATTGTAAAACCATCTATGACAGGCATCATTAAATCTAATATAAATAAATCTATTTTTTTACCCTGCTTTCTCATTTCTTTAATTTTCTTTATGGCTTCCATACTTTCGTTAAAAATAGTAACTTCATAACCATATGTTTTTAAAAGATTCGCTAATACTAATAATGATATATCATCATCATCTACTATAACTATATGCTTTTTTCTTTTAACAACACTCTTAGTATTTCTAGAAATACTAAAATTACCTCTAAATTTATCTAATGAATCTATTTGTTCTAATAATTTTATATCATCTGATATTAAAGAGCTTTCTTCTTGAATTTCGCCTTTTACTTCTGCTCCATATTTAATAAATATATCTCTATAAGTTCTTATTAACTCATCTTTAGATATAACTTCAAATTTACTATTATCATTCTTTTCATATTTACTATCTGAAATTAAAATCAATCTCTTATTACTATATCTTCTTGATAGCAATCTAATAAGATTAAACTTCTGTTTACTACTAGTATCATCTTCCACCAAAATAATATCGTAATTCATTTCGTTAATTATATTTATTAAACCTTCTGTGTATCCTTCTAAAAAATTAACTCTTATATTTGAATAAATTAATTTATTTATTAACTTCTTATATTCTAAAGAATCATTTAATAAAAATAAAATTTTTTTCATATTCCTCCCTTAAAAACCCAAAAAGTTCCTTTGAAAATAGATATATAAACTTCTAATTATTTTATTAAATTTATAAATATTTTAAACAGTAATTATACATTTTATATTTTTAGTTTTTTACTTCACCATTTATTGACATTAATTTAATATTTTATTATTATATTAAACTGAAATATATTTTTAAATATGTGTGACTTAATTTTCACAGTGACAATTTTCTTAAAGGAGGAAATGATTTGAATAATCTTGGGTTTAGCTATCTATTAAAAAGCTTGCATATTTCACCCTCAGAAATGGCAAAAGAATTAAATGTAGATAGAACTTTAGTTAGTAAATGGAAAAATGGTTCAAGAAAAATAGATTTAAATGCACTCTATTTTGATAATGCCATATCTTTTTTAATTAACAAAAATATAGAACAAAAAAATAATTTTCTAGAAAATTTATTTTCATCTATTTATAATGAATCTATAAATCATTCGAATTATGAAAATCATTTAAGAGAACTTTTAAAAAGATTTATTATTGATAATTCTGATAAAAAAACTGTTTCAAATATAAATAAAACTTCAAATAACTCCTTATATACTACTAATATAGCAATTTATAATAATCAACATCAAAGTTTCTTAGGAGTACTTAATATGCTAGATTCAGCTATTAATTATGGCGAACCTCAAAAGCTTTATTTTGTCTTTAATAAGTCCTTTAACTCATTTAGTGATAATAAGGAAATTCGAAATGAATGGTTAGATAAGGTTATAAAACTTTTAGACATGGGGTGCGACTTAGACCTTATTTATTCCTTTAGTAAAAGCTCAAAATTACTTTCATATCTTGCCCCAGTACTATTACATAAAAATTGTAATTCTTCATATTTTATTGATTCTATTGATGATAGCCAAAACTACTCTTTACATATTATAGAAAACAATAGTGTCTTCTACTCTTCATCACAACGTGTTGAGTATGAAACTTACAATTATGGTGCACTTTTTACTGATCCTTTTACTATTAACTTTTATATTGCCTTTACAAAAAATATTCTTTCAAAATCACTTAATACATTTTTTCCATCAACTATTTATAATGTGCTAGACAGTTTTGAGTTAAAGAGTAATAAAATTAATTTGGAACTTACTAAATACAACACTATATATTATTGCAATATATTCCCTATTTTCACTGTAATGAGTGATGAATTATATTATGAAGTACTTTGTAATTCAGTAAGTAATAAAGAAGATATAGACAAGTATTTTGAATTCTTTAAAATAGCTAAAAAAAATATGTACGAAGGTTCAAACTTAAGTACTACTGACTTTTATTCTATAGATTCACTTATAAGCTTTTCTGTATCGGAAAATATAGTCTATGAAAGTGAGTCTGATATATCTCCAAAGCTAATTCTTACAAAACAACAATTTAAGCAACACTTAAATGACTTAGCAAATCACTTGTTATCTACAGAAAATTATAATATTTGTTTAATTCCTGAAACAACAATAACTGATAATGAATTATTTTATTGTTGGTGTAAAAAAAATGAGTTTCTTGTTACTTTCAATAATAAAAACTTATCAGATATTAGATTATGTACTGAAGTCTCATATGTTAATTCTGTTTCAAACATATTTGAGAAACACTTTTTACTATCAGGTGAAAACTTTAAGAATAAGGATATAGTTGCTAATTTCTTAAGAAGTTTATAAAACCAATAAATATGAGGTAAAATAATATTTTCTATTTAACCTCATATTTTATAGATTATATTTTCAAATACAAATAATTACTGAAGTATAATTTATCTTATTAAAGTAATATTATATTGTATATTATTATATTCAAATATTTTGTACTCTTAATCTTTTAGATCATCCTTTTTTTTCTAATTCAAAAAAGAGACTATTTTAAATAGTCCCTTCCTCTTAATTTATCCGATAGCTACCATTGCTATCACTACCACCTTTTTATAAGTGGAAGCTAAGCACTGCTACACGCCTGGATTAGTCCTTCTATAATTAACAGCTTAAATATACAAACTCTATACTACTTAAAAATAATGCACCTGCATAGTCATTAGCAGATGCTATACGTGCAACGCTTAATAATGCAAAATCTTCTGCTCTAATAATATCTTTTAATTCGAACTCTATCACATAGTGATTATACTTAAAGTTCCCAGGTGAATTTTGAATTTGAATATTAAATTTATTAATAGTTTTTAAATTCGATATATTTACAACCCCATTAGCTCTTGCAAATAATGATGAAAGTCGTATTGCAAATCTATTTCCAGTTGGTGTATTTGAATTATCAGTCAATAAATGAACTAAAACTTTAGCTTTACCCGCTTTATCATAAGCATCTTTAGGCACATTAAAAGTTAAAGAATACTCCTCTGTATCTCCTTGAGGAAGAAGCCAACCTAATAATCTAAGACTTGAATTAGCACTTCCTAATGGTATAGTATCAGGTATAGTTTCATCAGCATCATTCATTGATCCACCATTGAAAATTAATGATTTATATTCTAATTCATGCTCAAAACAACATTCATTTGCCATATTGAATCATCTCCATATTAATATAAAACTTTTATAATATATTATATTACACACTAATAATTATGTTACTAAACTTTATAAATATTTAACTAAATAATATTTCTCATAATTAATACTAGCTTTATAGATAAAATTCACTTAACATCTTTCTTAATAATGGAGATTTATTCTAAGTAACCTTTATAATTTTTGTATAAATCTAATTTCTCATTTTGTATTTTATTCTACATTTCTTCTTGGTATTGCAAATTTTATTTCTTTTTCTATTTCCCCTAAAAGTCTTAAATCTTTTGGATCTACAAATAGACAGGTATATCCCTCTTCACCAGCTCTTCCCGTTCTACCTATACGATGGATATATGTTTCAACCTTTTCAGGAATATCATAATTATAAATATGACTTACTCCACTTATATCTAATCCTCTTGAAGCTACATCTGTAGCTATTAAATACTGAATATCAGCATCTCTAAAGGATTTTATAATTCTTTCACGTTTATTTTGCGGTATATCACTATGAATAACTTTACAATTATATCCTCTTCTATGCATTACTACTTCAAGCTCGTCAGCTCTTCTTTTTGTTCTGCAGAAAATAATAGCCATAAAAGGATTATCTTCATCTAGAACTGTACATAAAGCTTCTCTTTTTAATCTATCTACAGTTTCTACAACTTCTTGCTTAATTTTATCTAAAGTTACCTCTTCTTTCTTAACTGAAATAACTGCTGGCTCATTCATATATCTATAAGCTAATTTCTTAACTGAAGAATCCATTGTTGCAGAAAAACATAAAGTTTGAACCTTCTTTGGTCTTTCCTTCATTACTAAGTCTATTTCATTTCTAAAACCCATAAGTAACATTTGATCTGCTTCATCAATAACTATAGTCTTAAGCTTCTTTAAATCAACAGTTTTTCTCTTAATATGATCAAGAAGCCTTCCTGGAGTAGCAATTATCATATGAATATTACCACTTAGCTTCTTTACTTGGGATCCGACATCCTTTCCCCCATACATTGCTAAAACTCCAATATCCTTACCTTCTTTTAGCTTTGTAGCTTCTTCAGTAATTTGTATTGCGAGTTCCCTAGTTGGAGTAATTATTAAACATTGAACATCCTTAGATGATGTTGATATTTTTTCAAATATAGGTAGTAAAAATGCTAAGGTTTTACCTGTTCCTGTTTGTGCCTCACCTATTATATCCTTACCATTTAAAATTTCCCTAATACTTTTATTTTGAATTTCAGTTGGACTTGTAATTCCATTCTTCTTCAACGTATTTATTATATCTTCACTTATTCCTAATTCTTTAAAATTCATTTTTTTACCTCTTAATCTTATGTTTCAAATAATTATAACATAGTATTGCCTAAAATAATTTAATTTTATTAGGTTATGGTAAATTAATATTAATAATAGCAATAGTATAGTACGAAGAACTTAATCTTATTTTCTATTATTATCTTTGAATTTAAATCTTTTTATTTAACTCTTTTACATCTTCTATATGAGGACTACATAATTCAATAGTTTATTCTTCCTTTAAAACTTCCTTAGCAACTATCTTTGTTTTATTTGATATACCATTTAATATTAATTCAATTTGCTTTGCAGATACTCTTGAATCTTTAGCAAATTTTTTAACTATTAGTAAAAATAAAAGGATGACCTAATAATTTTTTGTAATCTTAAGTCATCCTTTTTTATTTATATGTTAATAATTCTATATTAAAATTATAATAATTCTTTTCTTAACTCTTCGCCTGTCTTTGGTGATAAATAACTAAATGGAATATCTAACACAGTACGTGCTCCAGTTTGACCTTCCTTAGATAATCTATAAGCAGCTCTTGCATAAGCTAATAATACACTTGAAGTAAACTCAGGATTACTATCTAGGTTTAAGCTAAATTCCATTCTTTGCTTTGTATCATTTCCAGTAACTCCAGTACGAATAACAAATCCACCGTGAGGCATTCCTTTATGATTTTTATTCATTTCTTCTTCTGTTATAAAGTTTACTGTTGTATTATAGTCTGAAAAATAATTTGGCATATTTATAATTTCATTTTTAATTTTTTCTAAATCGGCATCTTCTTTAGGTACAACATAACAAATTCTTTCATGTTTTTCTCTAGCAGAAAGATCTACATTTTTTCCTGAACGAACTTTATTAATTGCACTTTCAATAGGCACAGTATATTGAACCCCATCCTTAACACCTTCAACTCTTCTAATAGCATCTGAATGTCCTTGGCTTACACCTTTTCCCCAAAAAGTGTAGTACTTTCCTCTTGGAAGCACTGCTTCTCCTAAAAGACGATTTAATGAAAATAGACCTGGGTCCCATCCAACTGAAATTAATCCAATAGTACCAGAACTTTTTGTGACCTTATCTAAGACATTAAAATACTCTGGTATCTTTGCATGTGTATCAAAGCTATCTACTGTATTAAACATCTTAGCTATTTCTGGTGTTTGTTGTGGTAAATCAGTTGCAGAACCTCCACAAAGAATCATTACATCAATTATTTCTCTATAACTTTCGATTTCAGAAATATGTACCATCTTTGATTTAGCTGATAAATTTTCTGGATTTCTTCTTGTAAAAATAGCCTCTAATTCAAAATCTGGATTTTGTGATAAAGCTAGCTCTACCCCTTTTCCAAGGTTGCCATAACCTACTATACCTAATCTTATCTTATTGCTCATTTATTTCCCTGGCAATATGCCAAGTACCCCCTCTTTTATATATTTTTTAATTTATAATATATTTTATCACATTTTCCAATTCCTTGCATTATTTATTCTTGCTAACCTTACTTTAGAATATTTATAAATTCCATATATTTTTATTAAATTAAAAACTATTAATTCTGATGTTAAGATTTTTCTACTCTGAAATAACTCAATATACAAATTAAATTCTTCTTCTGTTTCTATAATCTGTCTAATTTCATTGTTTCTACTGTTCTTAATAATTATCTTTCTATTTTTTCTTATCGCTTCAAGCCCTTCTTTTGCTATAGACTTTAAATATTCATATTTAACTTCAGATTGCCTAGCTCTAATATTAATATATTGCTCACAAAAATATTTTGACTTGGAATATTCCCAAAATTCCTTAGTTGCATAAATATGTTCAAAGTCGTCTAATATAACATAAGCATTTTCTTCATTTTTTATAGGCCCAAATACTCTTTCCATGGCAGAATAAGTTGTAACCCAAACATTCCCTGCTTGTTTTATTTCATTTTGCTCAAACTTACCTCTTTCAATAGATTTTCTAATAGTAGATCCATCAGACAAGCCCCACTTTTTTGCTGCTTCAGATAAAGTCATTACAGTTTCTAATTCATTAATTGCCTTGTTATCCTTTGAAGCAAATAAAGCTTTAACATCTGCTTTCCCTAATTCTCCATTAAAGACTTTAAGTTCTTTTCCATATTGATCAAATTGAGAAGACATTACTAATATATTTTGATTTTTATATAATAAATCATAAATATCATCTATATCTAAAATTGGATTCTTTAACTCCTTATCATCAATACTATATATCATAGCAGGATAAAGTCTTCTGTTCTCAGATGTAATAATAGTGATATTCACTAATCAACCACTCCTTGTTTTTCTCTGTTATTTATAAATTCAGTTAAATTAAAATCCTTAATTATTTCTTCAACTGTCCATAAACTATCATTATCTTTCATTCCATTTATATAACATGATGATTATATCTCTTTATATTCATCCCTTGTAAATCAAATCTTATTTATGCCCACCTACAGTGTACTTATATCCTTCAATTGCACTTCCATTTATTACAGGTAATATACTAATTGCAAAGGTAGAAGATCTTGGTATTCGCATTATAACTTTCATGATTAACATATACTCATCAAAAAAAGTAACTTCACCTTCTATTTTGGAATCAAAATACATCCTCATTCCCTCAGTCTTAATATGGCTATAAACTTGATTCCCCTCAATCTCTATTGCCTTAACCCCATTAATTATTGCTTCTTGCTCCCATTTACAATTAACTAATAACATTAATAAACCTCCCATATCCTTTTACTCACTTATCTAATGATAAATTTTTATTAAGATTATAATATTTATACCCTATATAAACATTATAATCTTATTATTTACTTTTGTCACTATACCGTGACAAAATTTTCCTTTTATTCACTTTAATTATTAAATTACTATATTTATTAACCTGTAATCGGAACAAATATTGATATAAATACCACTTAAAATAATACTCCCTTCGGAATATTAATTGTTTTTGTAATAGAAATTTTACCAGTATAATACTCCTCTTCCTTCCCCCTACTCATTTGCCCACTAATTAACTTTGCTTGTCCCATCCACTTGCCCTTATAATGTACTTATACAAATTTTTTATTTTAAGGGGATGCTTAATATGCTAAATGAACAAGTATTAAAAAACGAATTAATAATCAAGATTGACTCATCATCTACAACTAATATTGATAAATTTATCAATCTACTAAATTCTAATAAAATAGATGTTAATGCTATTGGAAAGGATGAATATCTAATTAAACTTTAATATAAATGAATGTGCTATAGCACAATGTAAAATGAATAATTAAAATTTAATAAAAAACTCCTAATGGAGTTTTGTAAACACAATTCTTTATAGTAATTCTAGAAAATTTCATCAACTATTATACATTTTTAATTTTTAAATGGGCTGTTCATACAACAGCCCATTTATTTTATTTATCGCTATACTATTTATTTTCATTATATATATGATGTAATTATCTTTAAAAACAAGACTATTACAGTGATTAAAAATTTCCACTTATCTATCTATTAATTGATTGAGCCATTTTAAAGTATGTATGTCTCTTTCCTCTTACAGTTATTGATAAAGCCATTATATTTTCTGGATCTGCCATTCTTCCATATCCACCATCTCCAATGTGATGTATATCAGCTCCAATTCTTTTATTACTCATACCTATTAATCTTATAGTATCTACATCTGCACTTTCTTGACTTGTACCAATTGCACTCATTACTAGTGCACCTTTTGATTTTATTTTTCTAACTATATCTGATAATAAATTTTCATTTATACCTGGAACTGTACCAACTGCAGGTAGTAAAATACCATCAGCACCATTATCCACAAAAGAAAGTATCATCTTCTCATCTACTAAGTTTTCTACCATTCCAGCTCCATGCATCTTACCAGCTAAAATTAATCCTGAATAATATTTTTTAGCATTTGCTATAGAATTATTTATTGCTTCATTTGATACTCCTGTAGATGGATTACCTGTTAGGCATATGAAATCCACCCCTAATTTTTCTGCTTCTTTAAATGTATCTATAGTTGCTAATCTTCCACTAGATAATTTAACTTTTTCATCTATTAAATTTGCACTTTCATCTACTGGTTCTAAGTTAATTCCTACTGGTCTTCCTACAAGATTCTTAATTTTACTTATTGGATTCTCTTCATCCTTCATACCATTAATCTTCTTTAAGAATACATCAAACTCATTTAAAAGTATTAAATCTGCTCCAAAAGCACTCATAACCTCAGCATTTGTAACACCTTCTAAAAGTGGCGCAGCAGTTACTACTGTTTCTCCTAAAATAGTTCTTCCTTCACTTGCTAAAATTGCATTTTTTAATTCATCTGCTTTCATATCCTTAAAATCACTTGCATAACAACTTAATAATCTCTTCATTTTATTCTCTCCTCTTAACTTTTAATATCTATAGTTTAACTATAAACTGTTCAATCGGTTGCACGTCAAGATTAATTTTTGATATAATTTTTAAAAAGGAGTGAGCTAAGTTGAGTACTATATATGATATTTCAAAAAAGTCTGGATTTTCACCTTCTACTGTTTCTAGAGCATTAAATAATAGTAGTAGAATATCAGAGGAAACTAAAGAAATTATATTTAAAATAGCTGATGAATTAAATTATGTCCCTAATAATAAAGCTATTAGCCTAAGTACCGGAAAAAGTTATACTCTTGGAATAATAATTCCTTATGTAACTTATAATTCTTATTATAGCTCACTAATTAATTCTATTATTTACGAAAGCTTTAAAAGAAATTATAGGGTTACTTTCTTGCCTACTAATTATGATAAAGATGCTGAAGTAAATTATTTAAAATTACTATCTACAAAAGAATTTGATGGAATAATAATTACATCAGCAGCTAACTCTTATGATATCATTGAGAAATACTTAGAATATGGCCATATAGTAAGCTGTGAAGATACAGGTAATTCAGCCATTCCTTCTGTAACTTTAGATAAAAGTTACACTTATAGATCTATTTTAGAAACATTAAAAAATAATGATATATATAATGTGGGATTAACTTTTAGTAGATTGCCTAATAGTAGTCTAAACTCTCAAAATACATATTCAGCCTTTTCTGAAAGCTTAAATACATTCAAAGAAGAAAACACGTTTTCTAATTGTAGAAATTTTGAAGATGGTATAAAGGCAGGAGCTTACTTTAATAGTATTACTCCTAAGTTACAATGTATTTTTGCTAATAGTGATGAAATAGCTTCTGGTATCTACTGGTACTTTAAGAATAATAATTTAGAAGTACCTATTATCATAGGTCAAGATAATTCTTCAAATAGTAAGGTTCTTAACTTATCTACAATAGACTTTCATCTTGAAGATTTAGGAATTGAAGCAGTAAGACTTTGTATTTCTGGTAATAAAGAAAAAAAGGTTATTGAAGGAACCTTTATTGATAGAAATGATTTAAAATTAAAAACTCTATAAACTATAATATAAAATAAAAAAATCACTACCTTAACATATTTAAATATCATGAATTCTATTTAGAAAAGTTACTTAATTATCAAGTTTAAATATTCTAAATGAAAACTACAAAAATACTAAAGAAAAACCCTCTGTTCTTACACAGGGGGTTTCATCAAACTCAGGATATTTTCATCTTAAAAAATCTTCTTATATAAATTTCATATATGTCCTTTGTCTTATGCACTCAAGAATAACTTCCATTACTCTTTATTCTCTATTTATCTAACTGGACAAATTCCAGTTTCGCAACCATCATTTCCAATATCAAGTTCAGTTTCTTCTTTTTCAAACTTAGATATTAAAGAAGGTATAAAAGGTTTCATTTCATTAACTCTCTTTTCATATTCCTCTTTCTCTATAGCTTCATAAGGTAATAACTCATAAAAACTATCATCTAGCGGTAAAAATGATACAGCAACAACTGAATCCCAATTATCCCAAACCCAATTTTCAACTTCTTCCCACTCATGGTCTCTAACGTGAACTGTTATTGAGCAATTATGCTCAACATAGTTTTCCATAAACATCTTGTAATTTTCTAATTGCTCTAAAGCACTTACATCATACTTAGTTTTTCCTTCAGGAGCCTTAACTGGGAATTCCACTACCTTAGTAGTACAGTTTTCAATACTTTGACCTACTTCTGGTAATACTGGATATCCTAATTCTTCACATACCTTAACTAATGGATCATCACTTGATATTCTAACACGTCTTATAAAGTATGGTGAATGTGAATAGTGAACTCCACTTGATACTGAAGGTAATTGAGATAATGTACCTTCAGGTTTAATTGTAGTTACTAATAAAGGTTCATTTTGTCCAAGTTCCTTTGCATAATCAGATACAGCATCCTTTGCTGCCTTTTTTAACTTCTTAAGTAAGTCTGCTTCTTCTTCCTTAGTTAATTTAATTGCATTAACCATGTCCTGCCAGCCAGTTAAGGAACATCCAACTAACTTATCTCTTTGCTGTACTCTATCCCAATCTGGAAGTTCAAGTTCTACACAAGTCATTCTATACCCTGCTCTTGCTGATAATTTTTGTGCATCTAATAATGCTTTTTCATCTAAGGTTCCATCTTCTTTAACAAAAGCATATACATTTACAGTAGTTAAGTTACATAGACCTTGTGAATCTAATAATATTTCACCACAAGGATTAACACCATTCATATTTGGTCTTCTCTTACCAGCAGCTTCTGCATTTATCCATCCTGGTTCCCCTGAATATCTCATTTTTTCTATATTCCATTTTAATCTTTCTCTAGATGGTTTTTCAGTATAATAAATCGAATTATTACTCATTTGTCTATGAATTAATTCATTATTAACACTCCACTTACCATCTTCTTGCTTATAAAGATTAGATTTTGCTTCTATACATTCTGTATCACTTTCATCTATAATAACCATTTCAGCAGTTCTTCTAACACCACCAACTACAACATTCTCTCCAATAATATTAGCAATATCTAAACAATCTATAGGTGCAAGCTTAACATTATCCTTTTCTAATAAAAGTGACTTTCTCTTTATTACCTTATCAATTTTATAGAACATATTTTTTAAACTTTCATGACCAGAAGCTGTTCCCCCAAAGGTATTTAATCTTTCACCCTTTGGTCTAACATGAGAGTAATCTATAATAATAGTATTTATATTTCTATATTGGCTTCTTCCAACAAGGTTTAAGAAATGCTCTAAAGCTTGAACCCAGCCTTCCTTAGAATCTCCTATTACAATTTCAGCTGAAGTATTATTGTAAAAAGTTAATGATGTACTATCTTCTCTTATAATCTTAGGAACTTCTTTATAGTCCTTATGAATTAATTTATAATTAGTCCTAAGTTTTGGTATCTTATTTACATCTTCCTTAAGAACTCTAACTCCTACTCCAGATCCTATCATTAATAAATAAAATAAGTCTGTAAAAGCTTGGAATGAATCTATTATTTGAAATGCACAGTTAAAATTGCTCATAGGATATTGCTTTGAAACCTTTGTATTTCCTACCCAAAAAGTTCTTCCAGATAAGAATTGTCTAAGATTAAAAATATTATCATATAACTTTTCTGCTTCTTCCTTTGAAGTTGGTATTATTGAAGTATTATACTCTACAGCTCTTCTAACTGTTTCCCACCAATATTCCCTTCTTCCTTGTTCTGATAAAAATCTTGAATATGTTCTATAATAAACAAAGTTTCCTAATTGCCCCATAGGAGATTTACTATGTTTATACTTGCTTACAAAATCATCCTTTATCATCTTATAAGTTTCTTTGCTAGAATTCTTTCTTCTTTCCTTTTCTTTTTCGCTTCTATATATAATATATCTTTTAGCTACATCCTTTCTTTCACTATCCATCAATTTAAACTCTACAACATCTTGAATATCTTCCACTTCATAATATTTTTCAGTTCCATTTGATAGACTTACAAAGATTTCATTAGATATTTGAGAGCTTAAATTATGATCTACTCCAATCTTAGTTTCTTCCATAGCCTTTTCAATTGCTTTAGTTATTTTATCTTTAGTAAAATCCACTAAGCTCCCATCTCTTTTTCTTACCTTCACACTAACACCCCTCTAGAATATAGTTAATTTTAATAATATTAGATAAATATTACAATCTATCCATAAATATAATTATACTACATATTGTATTTAAATCCAGATGATTTTTTAAATAATACAATATGTAGTTATTTTAGCAATTCACTTTACTTAACTTTGAAAATTCTACATAATATAATTAAAAGCATAAATATTTAAAGATAAAATTATTAGAATTATGGAGGTTTATTATATGAATCAAACAATTAAAATTTTAATGAATCATGTTACTATAAGAAAATATCATGCAGATAAACCTGTATCAGATGAGATGGTAAAAACTATTGTTTCTTGTGCTCAAATGGCTCCTACTTCCAGTCACTTTCAAGCATATTCAATTATTCAAGTTAAGGATAAGGAGAAAAAGAATATTTTAGTAAAAGCTTCAGGAGGACAAGAGTATTTAAATGAAGCACCAGTAGTTTTACTATTTTGTGCTGATTTACATCGTGCTGAAAAATACTATGAAAATATTGATGAAAATATTTTATCAAATACAGAATCATATACTATTGCTGTTATAGATGCTACTCTAGCTGCTCAAAAAGCATTAATTGCAGCTCAAAGTTTAGGTTTAGGTGGAGTAGTTATTGGAGGAATTCGTAATGATATGGACGTCCTTGCTAGCACCTTTAATCTTCCAAACTTAGTATTCCCAATGTTTGCTCTGTGCTTAGGATATGCTGCTGAAACTCCTGATAAAAAACCAAGACTACCTATTGAAGCAGTACTAAAAGAAGATTTTTATGATGAAAGTCATGATGAGGAGCTAATGAAATCATATAATGAAACAATAAGTAATTACTATAATGAGCGTACAAACGGTACTTCAAAGGACCGTTGGACTGAACGTTGTGGTAAATATTTAATGGCAAAACCAAGAGAGAATGTAGGTATATTCCTAAGAAAGATGGGATTTTTAAAACGTTAGTTCTATATTAAAGATAAATGAGCTACCTTATGGTAGCTCATTTAATTTACACTTTTATCTTATACTATTTTCTTAATTATTAAGCATCTCCATAATTTCTCCGATCGCTACCATTGCTAACACTCCCACCTTCTATAAGTGGGAGCTAAGCACTGCTACGCGCCTGGATTAGTTCTTCTAACTTTCAGATGGAGTAGGCATCCTGTACTCTGTGAAAGTGATTCATACAAAATACAAGATTTTGGTTCTCTACTTTTTAAGAAAACTCCACACGAAGATAAGAATCACTTTATTAAACTACTTTGTCTTATCTAGCCATATATTTTTGAAATAATTGATCTGCTATTTCTGGATTATCTTCTCTTAACCCATTAAGATAAACCAAAGCACTTCCCTTATATTCTTTTTCCTCTCCAAATAAAATAACCTCATAGCAACTTCTTAAAACATTTACTATACAATTATCATAATGATTCTCTTTACAACTCTTGCAAATTTTAAGAATATCTGCGACACCATTTAGAATATTACCCTTATCATATATTCTTACATCTGTAACTGGAATGTTTTTCATTCCATCCATAACATATGTGACTTTATTAATCATACAATTTTTTATACACTCAGTCCCATAGCCAACTAAGCAAGTATTTCTATCGCATGTTCCACATACATCTTCTGATAAACAACATGGAGCTAACTTGTCTACTAATTTGCTAAAATTAATTTCTTTAAACTCAACAGACATATTTATGTCCTCCCTTTAACATTTGTATCTTATATAAATCATTACCATCCCTAGCAACATATACTATATTACCATAAAGTTTATGAAATATGTAAATTTATTCTTTGAGAAGAATATTTAACTACTTTTATAAATAATAAGGTGACTTTAAGTTAAAAACCTATAGCCACCTTATCAATATATTATTAATTTGAAACACTTATTTAGTTTAAAACACTTCTTTTCATTTCTATTTTGTGCAAGTACTAATATAATACCTATTACAGCCATAATAGTTAAAAACCCTATAATCAGGAACTTAGGCTTATAAATCCAACCAACTCCTCCCCAAAATAAAAATTCCGTAGTAACTAACTTAAAGAATACTATTACTAAAAGCAGAGAAATTCCTATTAAGGTTATATATCTACTGCATTTTCTTGAAACAAAGGAAATAAGCAATGATAAACATAAAGAAAAAATATAAATTAAAACAATTGTAACAAATATATATTCTTTAAAGGTTAAATCAAACCAATTAAAACCAACAGTTAGCCATGAATTAATACTTGAATTATAAAACATTTCTACTGTATTTTCTCTTGTTAAATATAAGGAAAATAATGCACCTAGTTCTACTGTTACTATTATTCCTGATGCTATTAGTGAAGTTATTATTTTATCCCTATATAACTTTCGCCCTCTTTTTGTAGTATATTGAATTTGTTCTAAGTTTCCATGCTTATCTTTTGTAAATATAGGTGCCAATAAAAATATTATAGAAATTACTATTAATGCTGTACCATTAAAAATAAATCCATTATGATCTTCTAAAATAAATTCAGGCATTACATCTCTATAGCTTTTACTGTTAATTATTCCATCCATTTTTTCATTCAGATAGCTGCTTATAAATATACATATATATTTCCTTATAATAGCCTTTAATTATAGTGTTTGATGCTTCTCTACTTCTTTTTTTCTGTATACTATCAATAAGTTTTAATTCATTCTCAACCATTTATGCCCCCTTTCTATTAATACCGGTACATAATCTTATACGTAATAGTTATATAAATAGTTTTAAATATTTTAATATTTATTATTATTTATTTTTTAATATCATTATATCAAGAAAGATAAAGTTCAAATATTATATAGTAAATTTTTGAAAAATAATTCTTGACAATAAAATATCAATATTATACACTTTAATTGATAATGATTTTCATTATTATTAATTGAATTTAAGGAGTTGTTTTTTATGAAGATAGTATATTGGTCTGGATCAGGTAATACAGAAAGAATGGCTGAATTAATTAAAAAAGGTATTATATCTTCTGGACAAACAGTTGAAACTTCACTTGTTTCAGAAGTAAATGTAGATGACTTACTAAAAGATGAAATACTTGTATTAGGATGCCCTGCTATGGGTGACGAAGTACTAGAAGAATCTGAATTTGAACCTTTTATAGAAGAAATCGCATCTAAAGTATCAGGTAAAAAGGTAGCACTTTTTGGCTCTTACGGATGGGGAGATGGACAATGGATGAGAGATTTTGAAGAAAGAATGATAAGCTATGGCTGTACTATTATTTCTGAACCATTGATTATTCAATACGCTCCTGATGGAAGTGAAAATGAATGTATTGATTTTGGTAAACAAATAACTTCTGCATAATAAATTATATTGGCGGTGATATATAATGGGATATTCAAGTTTTTACAATAAATTAAACTCAATGGAGGGTAAAGAATATATAGAAACTTTTTTAGCATATAGTTTATCTTTAGTAATAGCAGGTGCCAAGCCAGCAGCTACACTTTCAATTAAGAAGACTAACATTAAGCTATATAATAATTGGAATACTTACGGACCTACTTTTATAAAAAATATAAAGTTAAATTATGTTGAATTAAGAGACTGTTCAGATGCTACTGTAATTATGGTTTATGATGAATCTATATTAGAAAAACATTTAAGCACTAAATATTCTATGGATTTTCTTATTAATTTAGGATATTCATCTGATGCTTCTGCTGCTGATCATATAAATACATTAAAACTTAGATATGAAAAATATCACTGTCCACACGAACTTGGCTTATTTCTAGGAATTCCACTTAATGATGTGAAGGATTTTATGGAATATACTACTAAAGAGTGTTTGTTATGTAAATACTGGAAAGTATATAACGATAGCAATATAGCTCAAGCAATATTCAATAAATATGATGAAATTAAAAAATATACAATTAATACTTTGCTTAAGGGTAATACATCTCACAGACTAGCATTAATTATAAAGAATTCCTTTTATGAAAATATATAAGAAATATAGTTTTTAACATTGTGTTTTCAACCTTAAATTAGCTCAAAGTAATGGCCCATCTATTACTTTGAGCTTTTACTAATAATATAGAATTTTGTACAACTAATTCTATATTAATTTTTTATTATAGTCTTCAACAAGAATTGGGTATATAAGAAAATTTATTTTAGTAGTAAAGTTAAAATATACTTATATTTTTTTTTTCCCTTTTACTAAAATTAAAACCTCATCTTTAGTTGGTAAAGCACCTATAGCCCCTCTTTTACAAACTGTTAATGCTGCTGTTGCATTAGAAAAAGTTATTATTTCCTTTACTCTTTCTTCTGGCAAATTAACTAAACTTTCTACAGTATTATCGCCTTCAGCAACTTTATATAAGAATGCTCCTATAAATGAATCTCCTGCCCCTGTTGTATCTTGAGCTTCTACCTTAAATGATGGCGAAAACACTTTTCTTTCCTTAGTTATAAATTCTGCACCATCAGTTCCCTTAGTATATATTATAATCTCAACATCTCCTTGAAATAAAAAGTCTAAAGCTTCTTTTTCGTCTGATATTCCTGTTATAAATTCTAATTCTTCATCACTAATTTTAACTATGTTTGAAAATGGTAAAAACTCTAAGATTGCTTTTCTACAAGCTTCTGGTCTTTCCCATAATGGTAATCTAACATTAGGATCAAAACTAATTAAGCAATTATTATTTTTAGCAAATTCTATTGCTTTTCTGTGAGCATCTTTAATTGGCGCATCAATTAAGCTTACAGAGCAGAAATGTAATATCCCACCATCTTTAAAAACATCCTCTTCTATTTCAGATGAATTTAATAACATATCTGCACTTGGATTCCTATAAAATGAAAAATCTCTTTCCCCATCTTCCTTCAATGATACAAAAGCTAAGGCAGTATTGGCTTCCTTAGTTCTTAACACCTTTGAAGTATCTACTCCTAATACCTTAACTTCCTCTAATATATGGTCTCCAAATCCATCCAGCCCAAGTTTAGTAAGCATTTGTGATTTACCACCTAGTTTTGCAACTGTAGCAGCGACATTAAGTGGAGCTCCACCTGCAACTCTTAAGAAATTACTTACACCTTTTAATTCTACACCCTTTTCATGTGGAATAAAGTCAATTAAAGCTTCTCCTATTGAAATTACCTTCTTCATTCTTCTTCCTCCTATAAATTCATTATTTATTAGTTATACTTCTAACTTATCTATAAAAAGTTATATTCTCATTTTAATACTTAGTTCTAATAATAATTTATAATTACTCTCTAATTCTTTTAGCAAAAAAATATTACTAAAAATAAAAATTTTCAGTAATATTTAAAAGATAAAACTTACACTATATAATTGTAACTTTAATATATAATTCAAAGAATTTATTGGCAGATGATCATAACTATATAAAATAATAATCATTACTCTTAGTTTATATTAGAAATTGAAATAGATTCGATGTCATTATCTAAAATTTTAATAATTGCTTCTGCTGCTCCATTCTTATCATTATCCACGGTAACATAATCAGCTTTATTCTTTATTTCATCAATAGCATTCCCCATAGCAATTCCAAGTCCTGATCTTTCAATCATTTCAATATCATTATTATTATCTCCAATAGCTGCAACCTCTTCTAGTCTTATACCAAGAATATTTACTAACTTCTCCAAACCATTTCCCTTATTTGCACTACTAATATTAATTTCAATATTATCTTTACCAGATGATGTTATTTTAAGTTCATCAAATTCGTTAGATAAACTCTTTAATACTTTTTTCTTAATATCTTCATTTAAAAATGGTATGTTTATTTTTTCAACACACTTTATCCAGTTAATATCCTTACTTTCATCTATTAAATCGAAAAAATTATCTATCAATATATGATTATATGACATAAGGTGTATTTGATTTTCATTTAAGTTATATTTTTCTGGATTATCAAAAACATCTTTATCTACATAAGCATGTCCATCAGCATAAAGTTCTATAACAATCGGATAATTCTTAATTAAATCTATTATTCTTTTCAAAATATCTGAATTTATAAAATTTGAAAAAATTACCCTCTCTTCTCTTAAATCAATTACTGCTGCACCATTTGATGTAATTGCATATCTAATTCCATCTATAACTTTTATTTCTTCACAAATTAATCCTATATTTCTTCCAGTAGCAGGAACAATCTCTATGCCTTTCTTAATAGCTTCTTTAATTGCATCACAAGTTTTATTACTTATTATCCCATTACTATCTAATAGTGTCCCATCTAAGTCTAATGCTATTAATTTAATTTTCATCTATTCCTCCATCATAGTTAATCAAAAATTCTTGTATCCTTTTAATATCATCTTCTTGCAACACATAATTAATATAAACAGTTTTAGTTTTATTAGGAATATAAATATTAAATAGTCTTATTGGCGTAAATATAACATCTACATCAATACCAAACTGTCTAATATAATTTAAAGAAAAACTTCCTATAATCTCTATTCTATCTCCACAATAATTATTAATTTGCTTTGCCATACTTTCAGCAATACTCTGTCCAACATCACTAATTATTACTGCCTTTATCTTTCTCTTAGCAAAAGCTCCTAAATAATATATAATGAATCCTATTTCTTCTTCAGGAATTTCATATCCATATTTATCTAATATTAATTGATTCAAAATATTTACCATATTAGTTTCTTTCTTATATAACAATTCTGCATTTTTTACAGAACTATTATGTTCAAAATGTCCTTGTTCTAAGCGATATAGCATCTTATCTATATGTACTGTCAACATATCTTTTAATTCTATATTATTTATATAATTACTATTATATTTAGTATCAACTAATAATAAAAATTCTTCTGTTAATTCTATAGATTCTTTACGTGCTTCTAAAATAACACTACTTTTATATAGTATTCTTTTAGTTAAAAGACACTCTTTTAAAAAGACTCTATCCTCTAAAGATATAGTTATGTCTTTTTTAATTAAACTTTTCTCAATTTCATTTACAATCACATTAAATACTTCTGGATATTCCTTTTTATCCTCTATATTTAGTGAAAAACCTAGTTTATTACGATAAATCATTATAAATGTATCTAATAAAAAGCCTTCTACTGACTTATCAATTAATATTAATTTATTTTTATATAATATATTAGGCAATTCCTTTTCTAAAAATTCATATAACTCACTATATAATTCTCCGAACTGAAACTTTAATGTTTTATGCATTAATATAGAACCATACGTTTTGTAATTTAATGTTTCTGATAATATATGCCTAATATTTTTTTCTTTTCCCTGAAAATACAGACCTCTCTTAGTTCTTTTTAAAGTTAAACCTCTAAAATTCTGTATATATTCATCAATTTCATTTAATGTTTTTATCATCACTGTTTTTGAAACATACATAATATCAGCTAGATTCTGAATAGAAATAGGACTCTTTTCAAAAGATAAATATGTAAATGTAAATAAAAATCTTTCTCCTAGAGTCTCTGGATACTCAATACTTTTCAAACTTTTTATCATATTGTTTAAAAAGTTATTAAATTCATTACGCTCTTCTCTTACTATAAAATACCCTTTAGCTGAAGAAGATCTTATCATAATACCTCTAGATTTTACCATATTATTTATTTCATGTATTTCCATTCTAACAGTTCTTAAACTTATATTCAGTTTTTCCATAAATTCATGTGGGCGTACATATTCATAATGTAGCAATGATCTTATCATAATTACTTGTCTTGATTTCATATATAATTTCTCCATAAAAATAATATAATTAATATTATTTTACAATAATTTTTATATAAAAACTTAATTTCATATATATTATTAACAAAACATTATATATGATAAATTCATGTCCTAAATATATAGCAGTAATTTTATGTTAAATAATTAATCTAACTAATTAATGTAACTTCAAACATAGCTCCACTAGATGAATCTTTACCTATAGTAAATTCGAATACTCCATCATCACTTTTATATTGATTTTCTGTATTCCAATAACGAAGTTGCTTTTCACTAATAACAAAATCTACAATTTCAATTTCATTAGGATTAATCTCAACTTGTTTAAAATTAATTAATTCTTTAACTGGTCTTGATGTATCTGCAACTTTGTCTCTCATATATAATTGTACTGTTTCTATTCCTCTGTACTTTCCTTTATTAGTAACTTTAATACTACATTTTATTTCTTCATTTCTTTTTATTTTATTTTTATTAAATGTTAATCCACTATATTCAAAATTAGAATATCCAATTCCAAATCCAAATGGGAATAATGGTTCATTTGGAATATCTAAATATTGAGATTTATATCTCTTTTCATTTACAAGTAAATCTTTTGGTCTTCCTGTTGCTAGATTATTATAATAAACCGGTATCTGTCCTACGCCATTTGGAAAACTCATAGTAAGCCTACCACTTGGATTATAATCACCTACTAATATGTCTGCTACAGAATTTCCACCTTCAGTACCTGGAAACCAACATTCTAATATAGCATCAGCTTTATTTATTATATTAGTAAGATCTAAAGGACGTCCATTAACAAGAAGAACTATAACAGGCTTATTTAATTCTTTCATTCTTTCTAATAACTTTACTTGAGAAGACTCTAATGATATTTTACTTACAGATCCTGCTTCACCACTTTGTTTTTCCTCTTCACCTAAAGCTAGTATAACAACATCAGAAGTTGTTACTTTATTCATTAATTTACTTATATCTTCTTCATTAATATCACTAAAAGGAGTTGTTTCAACAGCTTCAATAATAATATTCTTATTCTTAATTCCTTCATATATTGTAACTACATCATTTAAATCTCCATCTAGTGACCAGGGCCCTAATATTGATTTATTATTTGCATAAGGTCCAACTAATGCTACTTTTTTATTAGATTCTAAAGGAAGGACTCCTGAATTTTTCAATAATACCATAGATTTTGAAGCTGCTTCTCTTGCTACTTTTCTAAAATCACTACGTAGTAAGGTTTTCTTTTCTTTTTCTGTAGAAACACCTCTGTATGGATCTTCAAATAATCCACATTCATTTTTAAGAAGCAGCACCTTTTCAACTGCCTCATCTAATAACTTTTCCATATTTTTATCTTTACAAAGTTCTGGTAATGCCTCAAAATATGCAGTTGTTGACATTTCAATATCTATTCCTGCCTTTAAAGATAGTTCAGCTGCATCCTTACTATCTTCTGCTACTCCATGAGGGATTAACTCTTTTACTGCTCCCCAATCTGAAATAACTGTTCCATCGAACATCCATTCATTTCTTAGTACTTCTCGTAAAAGCCATCTATTTACTGTTGATGGTACTCCATTTAATACATTAAAAGAAGCCATTACTAACTTTGCTCCAGCTTTAATTGCTTCATAATAAGGAGGGAAATATTCATTTCTCAGCCTATATTCTGAGATATCAACTGTATTATAGTCTCTTCCTCCCTCTGCTGCTCCATAGGCTGCAAAATGTTTTACACATGAAATTAAAGTATCTTCTTCCTTTAAGTCATTATTTTGATATCCACGAACCATTGCTGCTCCAAATAAACTATTTAGAAGGGTATCTTCTCCATAACTTTCAATCACTCTTCCCCATCTTGGGTCTCTAACTATATCAACCATTGGAGAAAATGTAGCTTGATATCCTGATGAGCTTCCTTCCTTCGCTGATATTCTTGCAGTCTTTTCAACTAAGCCCTCATCCCAAGAGCAAGACAATGCTAATGGGATTGGGAATATAGTCTTAAAACCATGTATAATATCATGCATGAAAAGTAGTGGAATTCCTAAACGATTATTCTTTAAATACTCTTTTTGTATTTCAATCATCATAGCTGCATCTAATTTTCCTAAGACAGTTCCGATCATCCACTTTTGATTATTATTTATATTAAGCTTGGACTTTGTCCCTGTTCCTGATGTATTCATATTATTATAATAACTTGTTCTAATTTGCGTTAATTGTCCTATTTTTTCTTCTAAAGTCATATTAGATACTAACTTTTTTATTTCCTCTTTTTTCATACAATTCCTCTCTTAATTTTCTTCCTTATCTTTATATCCAAATAAATATGTAAGTGCAAATGCAACCCCGAAAGAAAATACTGCAACTAATATATATAATATAAATTGATTATTTAAATAAAGAAGTGTTCCTGGGATAGCTGTTATACCCATTCCAGTTGCTTTAAGATTTAATAATGAAGCTAAAAATCCACCTGCTGCTCCACCTACAAGTCCCATTATGAATGGTTTTACAAATCTTAAATTAACACCAAATATAGCTGGTTCTGTAATTCCTAAAAGTGCTGATATTACTGAAGGGAAAGATAATGCTTTAATTTTTTTAGATTTACTCTTAATTCCAACAGCAAATGCCGCTCCAGCTTGTGCAACTATTGAACAAGTACTAATTGGATTTACAAGGTTCCAACCTGTATCAGCAATCATTTGTATTTCAACAACACTTAATGCTTGGTGAACACCTGTAACAACGATTAATTGGTTTATTCCACCCCATATTAATCCTCCTAATCCAAAAGGCAGTGTAAATATAAATACCATAAGGTTTAATATGACTGCTTCAATTTCACTAGCAATTGGTCCTATTATCATTAATCCACAAACTAATGATAATAATAAAGTTAAAAACGGTGTAAGTATTAAATCTAATGTATCTGAAATTCTTTTTCTAAACCATACTTCTAATTTTGCACCAACTAATCCAGTTAAAAATGCAGGTAATACAGAGGCTTGATATCCAGCCATTTTAATTCCAAATAACACTAATGGTTCTGCTGTTCCTTGTGATACATCCCATCTACTAGGAAGTGATGGACTAACAAGCATAAGACCTACAACAATACCAAGTATTGGAGAACCTCCAAACTTCTTAAATGCTGACCAACAAATAAGAACTGGTAAAAATCCAAATGCAGTATCTGTTAATATTTGTGTAAATGTCAATAATGATGCAGGAATACTTTCTGGTGTTAATCCAAATATAGCTAATATTTGTTCTTGTAATAATAGACCTCTAACCCCCATAAATAAACCAGTTGCAACCATTGCTGGTATAATAGGCACAAATATATCTGAGAATATACGAATTGCTCTTTTAAACTTATTATTTCCTTGCTCTGATGCCATTTGACTTTGCTCTGATTTTGAGGCACTAGCTATACCAAGTGCACTGACTTGCTCAAAAACCTTATTTACTGTTCCTGTTCCGAAAATAATTTGATACTGTCCTGCAGTAAAGAAAAATCCTTTTACTTTATCAATTGATTCTACTGCCTTATCATCAACTTTTTTCCTATCTTTAAGTATAATTCTTAATCTTGTAGCACAGTGTGCTGCTGAAATAATATTATCTTCCCCACCCACTGCTTCTATTACTTCTTTAGCTATTTTTTGGTAGTTATCACTCATTACTATTCTCTCCTTTATATAAATATAAACTTAATTGTAATTTCCCTTTTGCATCAATTTGAATATTATCTTCTTTAAAATAAGATCTAATAGAGATTACTTTCTTACCTTCATTTAAAAATAAATCTACTGAAGAATTATCGATAAATAAATTAACTGTTTTCAAATCTTCTTCAATACTAATATTCTTTTCATCAAATCTATTGGTAAGCCAATTAAGCCTTTTTATATTTAATATTTTTTCATATGAATCATATTCTAATTCCAATGATCCTAAAACAATAAATCTAAAATCTTTTTGTTCTTGTAAAGTCAATTTTATTTCATTACAAAAATTATCTAATTTAAAATCTATTTTTTCTGCTTCAATATTTTTATTAATTTCTGTATCTCTTAAAGTTTCTAATTCCTTTACGGGCTTTTGATATAGTAGATTATCTTTATAAACAAATTCTCTTGGATAAGTAAAACTATGAAGCCATCCATCTTTTACAGCTGGCTGTGACATTTGATAATCATACTCTCCTCCCCCCATCCAAGCCATGTATAAAGTTCTATTCTTCTCATCTATAAATGATTGTGGCGCATAGAAATCAAATCCTTCATCTAGTTTACATTCATCACTATTTGGTATAAATTTCCCATCTTCCTTTAAAAATTCACCACTCATCCATACAGCATTACAACTGTCTTTTTCTATTCCATTTTCAATTATCTTCTCTTGCTTACTTACAATTAATATGTAATTATCATCAAAATGAATTATATCTGGGCATTCACACATATATCCCCAATTCATTGTTTCTGGTAATAATTTACCTTTATAATTCCAATGTAATAAATCTTCTGAATAGAAAAGAGCTACATTTCCTTTTTTTTCACTAGTCTGTGCTCCTATAATCATATACCATAAACTTTCTTCTTCATCTCTCCAGACTTTTGGATCTCTAAAATGAGATGTATATCCTTCTGGTAAATATACAATTGGTCCATGCTTTACGAATGTTTTTCCATCTTCTGAGGTCGCAAGGCATTGATAAGTTTCTCTTCCCCCATCTTCGTCTCTTACATTTCCAGTATAAAATAAATATATTTTTTCATTAAAAACAATAGCATTTCCTGAATAGCAACCATCTTTGTCAAACCATCTATCTGGTCTTAGCGCTATTCCTTCATCTTGCCAGTGTACTAAATCTTTAGATGTATAATGTGCCCAACTCTTTTTACCTTGAGGTGTAACTTTTTCTAAATATTGATAAAAAGCATGGTATACACCTTTAAATTGGACCAATCCATTTGGATCATTTAAAAAACCATATTTAGGTGTAATATGATATTTAGGTTTTATCTGTTTTTTTATATCCAATTAAATTTCACCTCTTTCCATATCGTTTACAAGAAAATTATATAATATTAATTTTTATAATTGAAGTCGCTTATTTACCACCACAAGTGGCAAAATAAATACCATGATTAGCATTTAATAATAAAGAAGCTACTATTAATCACACATAATTAATAAAATAATATAAAAACTACTAGGATTACTTTCTATTAATCCTAGTAGTTTTATAAAAATTATTAATCTAAATCTTGTCCATTGAAGTTATAACCTTTTTATACCATTCAAAGCTCTTTTTCTTTCTTATTTTTAAAGTTACATCTTAATATTACTATTTACATTTATCAATGAAAACTAGTTCCTATTATAGGTTCTTTTATCTAGGAATTCTCTTCTATTTCTACCCTTAAATTTTGCTCCTGTAATACTCTTACTCTTAAATTTACTATGATATTTCCTTTAAGCTTAGTATATCTATCTTGTATATCTTCATCTTCTTTTAAAGGTAAATCCTTATGAATATTAAATTCTATAAAGTTCGCCTTTACTAATTCTACAAAAGGCTTTTCATTAAATACTTCAGTAGATAGAAAATTTTCATTACAATCTTCACATAGACTAATTGAATCGTTATTGGTATTGTATAGCTTAATTGTATCACATGAAGAATCTTCTCTTATATTATAGTTTTCAATAAAAACTGGTGGCCTAATAAAAATAATTTTAGTAGTGAAATTGAAAGGTACTTCAACTATACAATATTTTATATATCCACAGTTATCTTCCTTTCCTTCTTCTATAAAGGTTTTAGTAGCATACTCAATACTTTTTGTTATAAATCCCGATACAAAAAGCATTCCTGAATTAGCTTTTGAATTTTTTAATGAAATAGGAACTAAGTTAGAAGACTTTAAAAAAGCATTCATTTTTATTCTTCTAATTTCCTTAACATCTCTTCCTATTTTCATTGTGTCATCAATAGTAACTGCTATGTTAGTCTCTGCTAATATAATTGGAAATTTGACATATATATCTTTATAGTCTTCTAAGTATGTCTCATCCCTTATTGCTAAAATCTCTTTATTATAGTTCTCACTACAAATGATTTTTTCCTCATTCTCTGCTTTGCCATCTGCTTCTGAGAATTTCTTATCCTCTATTTCTAAAACTTCTTTATTAAAGCTATTACTACACCTAATTCTTTCTTCATTCTCTGCTTTGCCATCTTCTTCTGAGAATCTCTCATCCTCTATCTCTAAAACTTCTTTATTAAAGCTATCACTACACCTAATTTTATCCTCATTCTCTACTTTATCATCTTCATCTAAGAGCTTCTCATCCTTTATTTCTAAAACCTCTTTATTAAAATTATCACTACATCTATGTCTTTCCTTATATTCCGTATTGTCTTCTTTTTTTAATAGGTTTCTTTGCTTTTCTTCTTTATAATCTTTATGTTCACTATTATTTAAATTCTCACTATCTTTTTCTTCTTTATATTCTTCTTTTAAGCGATTTTCATTATTTTCTTCTAGAGGTTCCTTCTTTGTGTACTTTATAAATTCTTCCTTACTATCTTCTATAAAGCTTTCTTTGCATTCTTCCAACTCTTTTTCTTTAAAATCTTCTAACTCTCTTTCTTTATATAAAGATTGAAAATCATTGCTATCCTCTTCTAGGATCTTCTCTTCATTTATTTCCAAAACCTTTTTATTATTTCTATCTTTTTCTTCATTATTAATTGAATCTTTTTCCTCATTATAATAAGTATTTTCTAAATTATTATATTCACCTACACTATTATTTTTATATTCTAAATTACAATCTTCTTCAGTAGTTTCTAAAAGTTCATAAGGTTTATCTTTTGATTTTGTTGTCTTATTATTATCATCTATATTAACTTCATTATATGAATTTTCACTTTCCTCTTGATAACTATCACTTAAATAGATATTTCTCTTATTATCAATAAAATCAGTATAATAATTTAGCTTTTCATCATAATCTATTTTTAGATTTTTATAATTATCATTTTGCTTTTGAATAAGTTCTTCATAATATTTCATCATGGACAAGTATTGCTTATTTTGATTTTTAATATATTCCTCATAGTATTGTTTCATATCTAAATACTGTTTATTTTGCTTTCTAATATATTCTTCATAATAATTTCTCATATATAAAAAATAATTATTCTGATTCCTAGTATATCCACCATACTGTCTTCTCTTAAGTTCACTATAGTTTTGTCTTGAATAGCTCATTCCCTCCATAATATCTCCTCCACTTAAGAAATTTATAAACTCAAGTATGTAATCTTAAAGGACTATTTTAAAACAGACTTAAAACCTCTTATAGAAAGCTTTAAGTCTGTATTAGATTATTAAATAATATTAAATTTCTTAATTTATATTTATTTAATAATTATAAAGCTGTAAGCTTTACTTGCTGCTTTTGTAATAATTTTAAAGTTAAGTTTACTATTATTTTTTCTGTAAGTTTAGTAAAGCTTCGTTCTGTAGGAGACTTGCAGTTTAATTCTGGATTTGTTTGAATATCAACTTCTGTCACATCCGCCCTTACTAATTCAGTAAATGGTTTTTCATTAAAGAACTCAGTAAATTGGATACTATCTTCACAAGGATTTTTCCCTATTACAGGATCAGCACAAGCATCACAACTCTTATTCTTATCTGTAAAGAATTCTACTTCCCTTGGAGTTGTATTTTTTTCAAAAATAGGCTCTCTTATAAAATCAACTCTTGTTGTAAAATTAAATGGGACTTCAACTGTGCAGTGTCTTATATCTCCACATATATTTGAACTGCCCTTTGTACTACAGCTTTTAGTTGCATACTCAATATTTTTTCTTATAAATCCTGCTATAAATAGTATTCCATTATCTTTGCAGCTATCTTGAGAAAAAGGAATAATACGAGATTGTGTTAAATATACATTCTTCTTAATTCTCTTTATTTCTATAGCTTCTCTGTCTAATGTGATAGTAGCCTCAACTGGAATTGTTAAATTCACCTCTGCTAGTACAACTGGTACCTTTACAAATACAGAACCACTTTTAATAACATCAGGTTTTACAGGAGTTTGTTCTGTTAAAGATTGAACCTTAGAATTAACTGTAGCGCAAGTATCTACTACAACTTCAAAATCATTAGTGTTTTCAATATTATCAGCCATTATATAGTTTCCTCCATTTTCATCTAGTTATATATAAGTTAATAAACTATCTAATGTATGATATACAAAATTCGACGTTTATGTACATGAATAAATAAAAACACTTATAATATTTATTGTCTATAATTAAAATTATCATCCGTATTTATTTGCCTAATAAATAAAAAAATCCTCGACAATACTTATATTAAATATTGCCGAGGACATACTTATTTTAAATTATTATTCTATTAATTAGTAAATCCTTATAAAATTATTTTATAATTCTTATATTGATAGTTCTATTAAGCTAATGCTGTAACTCTTACTTGTTGATTTTGTAATACTTTTAATGTCAAATTAACAACTATTTTTTCTGTAAGTTTAGTAAATAATTGCTCTGTAGGAACTTTACAATTCTTATATGGGTCTGTGTGAATGTCGATTTCAGCTATATCTGCTCTTACTAATTCAGTAAAAGGCTTTTCATTAAAGAATTCTACATTGAAAAAGCTTTGATCACAAACATTACGTCCAATAACTGGATCTGCACAAGCATCGCAACTCTTATTTTTATCATTAAAGAATTCTAATTCACTTGGTCCAAAATTCGGAGTAAATAATGGTTGTCTAATAAAAGTAATTCTTGTTGTAAAGTTAAAAGGCACTTCAACTGTACAATGTCTTATCTCTCCACAAATATTAGGAGATCCATACTTACTGCAAGTTTTAGTTGCATACTCTATATTTTTTCTTATAAATCCACTTATAAATAGTAATCCAGTTCCAAATTGACCATCTTGAGAAAATGGAATAAGCCTAGATTGGTTTAAATATACATTTTTTCTAATTCTCTTAATTTCTAAAGCTTCCTTATCTAATTTGATAGTAGCTTCAACTGGGATTGTTATATTGGTCTCAGCTAATACAACTGGAACCTTAACTACTACTGGTCCTGGTGTGATTACAGTAGGAGCTACAGGAGTTTGTTCAGTTAAAGATTGTGGTTGACTCTTAACCTCTGCACAGTGTCCTACTAAAGCTGCATTTTCAGCTACATTTTCATTTGTATTTAGATTGTTATCGTTCATAATAACACTTCCTCCGTTTATCTAGTTAAAATATTGTTAGTTAATCCTTATATTACATAATATAAAATTTCCTTAATTTTGTGCCTATGAACAAAAATTTTTTTCTATTAATAATATATATATAATTGTCACTTTATTTAATTTATAGAACAAAGGCTTATAATACTACTAACTGAAATCACAGCATATTATCTTCCTAAAATTTCTTATTTTTACTATTCTTCTTACTGAAAAATATTGACAACCCCTCTGAAAATGATCACAATATAATTGTAAAGTAAATAGTAACAGTTTAAGTACAAGCGCTAAACCTGTTTTGCAAAGATGTATTTTATATTCTTTTGCAAGCGGTTTTTTTATATTTTAATGATATATACAATGTTAATTTATAAAATAATTAATTAATAGGAGGATTATTAAATGGTTCGTTTAGGAGTTTCTGTATATCCAGAGCAAGAAAAAATCGAAGAGATAGATGCATATTTAAAACTTGCATCCAAGTATGGTTTTACAAAGGTATTTACAAGTTTATTCTCTGTAGAAGGTACAAAAGAAGAAATTGTTAACTACTTTAAATCTTTTAGTGAAATAGCTCATAAATATGGTATGGAAGTATCCGGTGATGCAAATGGTGAATTCTTTGCAAAAATGGGAGCAACTGAAACTGACTTATCTGTATTTAAAGAAATGGGTATAGATACTATTCGTATGGACTTCGCCTTTAACGATGAGAGAGATGCCGTTCTAATTAATAATAAGGATGGAATTCATATTGAAATGTCTACATCATTTATTGATGTTATTGAAAAAGCAATAACTAATGGTGCTAATATTGAAAATTTATCAACTTGTCATAATTTCTACCCACAAAAATATACTGCCCCTAGCGTTGAGAAAATTAATGATTTAAATAACTACTGGCAAAGTAAGAATATTAAAGTAGGAATTTTCATTTCAAGTCTAGTTGAGGGAACACATGGACCTTGGCCAGTAAGTGATGGTCTTCCAACAATTGAAGATCATAGAAAATTACCAATCGATCTTCAACTAAAACATTGCTTAGTTATGAATAATGTAGATGAAATTTTAATAGGAAATGCCTTTGCAAGTGAAGACGAATTTAAAGCTATTGATAACATTATGAAGGAAGTATTTATCAATGTACCAGTTAATGATTCTTTCGGTATCTTTAAAAACTTTATTCCTAATGGTGATATAAAAAGAGTTCCTTTTAACATTAACCTTGAAAAAGGTATTAGTGACTTAGAAAAAGAAATTCTATTTGATTTCCAAACTCATAATGATATGGGAGACTGTTTAAATTATATGCTTCGTTCTCGCTTTACTAGAGTTATTTATAAAGGAAAATCTATTCCAGAAAGAAAATGTAATAAAACACACTTTACCCGTGGAGATGTTGTAATAGTTAATAATAACCTAGCTCATTATCTTGGTGAAGTTCAAATTGTATTAAAAGATATAGAAGTTGATGGTCAACGTAACTTATTAGGACGTATTTCAGAAGAAGAAATAATGTTATTAGATTCTATGGAAGGTACTGAAGTCTTCGGTTTCATTAATAAGACTAAGTAATATTCATACTTATAATAAAATTTCCCATAATAATATCCTCTTATTAAATACAGTAAGAAGTATCGGGTGATAAGATAAAAGCTGATTCCTGAATTAAACAGGAGTCAGCTTTTCTTCTTTTCATATATTATTTATATTTTGTTTTAATGTATTATTAAAAAGCTATTTTTATTTTTCAATTAATCTAAATCTTTTCCTTGCGTTTCAATCACCTTTTTATACCAATAGAAACTATCTTTCCTACTTCTATCTAAAGTTCCATTTCCTTCATCATCACGATCAACGTAAACAAAACCATAGCGCTTTTGCACTTGCCACAAATTGATTATGAGCTGCTTGTGCCTTATTTTGAGGTGTTGGATCAGCTACTCCCCCTGCAACAAAAGGAGCAAATTCCATTATATTAATTTCATTGAATGTCAACCAATACTTAACTTTTCCTTCATAATGTTTAAACTTTCTAAATATAAAATTTGAAGGCTTACATATGATATGGCTCATTATTCTTTATTCTAAACTAAATAACCCTAGACAATACATCTCTCCATATCATCTAGGGTTCAGGATAAAGACTAGGAGTTACTCTCCTCCATAATTTATCTTTATTAATATATATTCTTACTAAAATACCTATCTCCTCTATCAGGTAAAATAGTAATTATATTACCTTTTTCTATTTTATCTGCTAGCTTTAATGCTGCAGATAGAGCTGCTCCAGATGAGCTTCCTACAATAAGGCCTTCCTTTAATGCAATTAACTTCACCATGTCATAAGCCTCTTTATCAGAAACTTTTATAACATCGTCAACTAGCTTCATATCCATGGTACTTGGAATAAAGTTATTTCCTATACCTTCTATATCATAGCAGCCTTCAATTCCTCCTCCCATGGTAGAGCCTTCTGGATCTGCTAATATTGCCTTTATATTATTATTTTTCTCCTTCAGAAATTTTACTACTCCAGTAAATGTTCCTCCACTTCCAGCACCTGATACAAAATAATCTATTTTTCCATTCATTGCTTCATATATTTCAGGACCTGTTTTTTCATAATGTGCAAGAGGATTTGCCTGATTTTCGAATTGTCTTAAACTTATTGAATTTTCTATAGTTAATAGTAATTTATCTGCTTTTTCTACAGCTCCAAGCATTCCTTCCTTTCTAGGGGTATTTACAATTGTAGCTCCTAAAGCCCTCATTAAAGTTTGCTTTTCTATAGAGAATTTTTCAGGAACTACAAATATTATATTGTAGCCCTTATTTATTGCTGCAATTGCTATTCCAATTCCAGTATTTCCAGCAGTTGCTTCAATTATTGTATATCCTCTTTTTAATATTCCTTCTTTTTCAGCTACTTCAATCATATAAATTCCTATTCTATCTTTTACACTTCCTCCAGGATTGTTATTTTCAAGTTTTGCAAATATATTAACTCCTGCCTTAATATTTAAATTATTAAGCTTAATTATAGGTGTATTTCCTATTAGCTCTTGTATATTATCGAAATACTTCACTGCTGAATCCCTTCTCTAATACTTTATTGGAATATTCCTTTGCAAGCTCTAAAGAGTGATCTCTATAATTACCACATTGAAGTTCATTAGCTGCTGGAACTTCCTCCTCTTCTAATACTTTTCTTAAGCTATATTCTAGAGCCTCTATTACTGTATCTACTTCAACTTCTCCCCATGCAGTCAAATAAAAACCTGTCCTACATCCCATTGGTGAAATATCTATTATATTATCTATTTTTTCTCTCATAAGTCCTGCAAGTAAATGCTCTAAACTATGAATTGCTGGGTTTGGTAATATTTCTAAATTAGGTTGCATAAATCTTAAATCAAATTTAGATATTATATCTCCTTTTACACCTTTTTGTGTTCCACATTTTCTAACATAAGGTGCCTTAACCTTTGTGTGATCTAGTGAAAAACTTTCTACTTTAACCATTTATCTTACTCTCCTTTAATGCATTTTCTATATCTTTAATTAAGTCCTCAACATTTTCTATACCAATAGATAGTCTTATTAAATTATCAACTATTCCAACCTTTTCTCTTATTTCATAAGGTATTGAAGCATGAGTCATTGAAGCTGGATGGCAAGCTAATGATTCAACTCCACCTAAGCTTTCTCCAAAAGTTATTATCTGAAGTCTATTAAAAAATTTTTTATAGTCATATCCTTCTTTAATAATAAATGATATCATTCCACCATATCCATTAGCTTGTCTTTTTTGAATTTCATATCCTAAGCTGTCTTTAAAGCCTGGATAATACACCTTTTCTACTTCTTCTCTATTTCTTAAAAATTCAGCGACCTTCTTTGTATTTTCAATATGCCTATCCATTCTAACAGCTAATGTCTTAAGACCTTTTATTAACATAAAGGAATCAAAAGGAGATAAAACTCCACCAGTTGAATTTTGAATAAAATGAAGTCTCTTTGCTAAATCCTCATTATTAACAACAACTAATCCTGAAACTGTATCACTATGTCCACCAATATACTTAGTAGCACTATGAACAACTATATCAGCCCCAAGGTTAATTGGCTTTTGAAGGTAAGGAGTCATAAAAGTATTATCAACTATAGTGTATATGTTCCTTTCCTTGGCTATAGTTGAAATACCTTCAATATCAGTTATATCCATTAAAGGATTTGTTGGAGTTTCTATAAAAATAGCTTTTACATCTTTATTAATACTTTTCTTTACTTCATCTAAATTAGAAGTATTAACTATTTTATATTTAATTTCAAAGTGATTAAAAACCTTATCTAATACCCTAAAAGTTCCCCCATATAAATTATCTGAAATAACTATCGTATCTCCAGATTTAAAAAGGGAAAGAACGGCAGTTGTAGCTGCCATTCCTGAAGCAAAAGCAAAACCTGCATAACCTTCCTCAAGCTCTGAAACAAGTTTTTCTAATGCCTCCCTTGTTAGATTCTTTGTTCTTGAATATTCATACCCCTTATTTACACCAAACTCAGGCTGTTTATAAGTTGAAGTCTGGTATATGGGTATATTTACAGCACCTGTTTTCTCATCTCCATCTATTCCACCATGGATTAATAATGATTCTATTTTCATTTTCTAATTGCCCCCTATTATTTTTATAAATAATTCTTTTATGAATAATTAAGCTTAGACATAAAATTTTTTCCTAGTTAATTAAGCTTTGATATAAAATCCACCCTAGCTGCTTAAGTTTTCAGTTTTTTGATGTATTTTATATTCACTTTTTATAGTAATTTTATATCTATTTTTTAGTTGCCTTAGCTATAAAAATTCCTGTTTCAGTAAACTCACCCTTACTAGAATAGCCTTTACAGCTTAGATCTGTATTTTCAATTTGTATATTATTAAAGCCAGCTTCACCTAGCCAATTTTCTATTTGCTTATTTGAAAATCCAAGCCACTCATCAAACATTTCTTCCCTTGCCCACTCACCATTATGCTCCATAACATCAGATATAATAACTACTCCATCCTTCTTTAAGACTCTATGCATTTCTGATATTGCCTTTTTAGCATCCTTTATATGATGAAGTGCCATATTTATAAAAACAACATCTACTGATTCATCAAAAAGTGATAAACTATCAAGGGAAGATTTAATAAGATATAAATTTTTATAATTTTTATCTAAAGCATTAGCTCTTAACTGCTTAAGCATATTGCTTGAATTATCTACTGAAAATACTATACTTGCTTCATTTACTAAGGCTAAAGAAACAAAATCTGTACCACATCCTAAATCAGCTACAACCTTATCCTTTATATTAGTTATTGATAAAATTTTATATTTCAACCTTTCCTCAAAGTAATCACTACGAATAACATTCCATTTTTCAGCTATAGAATCAAAGTATTGTATAGAATTCATAATATCCCTCCGTTGTTTATTAATAATTTTTCATAGTTTTATACATTAATTAAAATTCCAGCTTATTTGTTTAACTAATAACTAACTCTTATTTGCTAAATATTTTATCCTGTCTACTGTAATAAAAATAAATCTAAATTTTACGAAACTACTAAATTGTCCATCTTAATGAAAATAACCTAAATTTTATCCCATCGCTATCATTGCTAACACTCCCAACTTCTATAAGTGGGAGCTAAGCACTGCTACGCGCCTGGATTAATTCTTCTAGCCTTCAAATGGAGTAGGCATCCAGTACTCTGTGAAAGTGATTCACACAAAATACAAGATTTTGGTTCTCTACTTTTTAAGAAAACTCTCCCTGAAGATAAGAATCACTTTGTAAAACTCCAGCTTGTCTACTTAATAAGAATCATCTATAAGTTAAATATAAATATAATTATTCTCTGTCTTTATCTTTAGATATCTAATAAATAAAAAAACTCCTACCTCTAAAAACTTAGAGGCAGAAGTAAACTTCCACGGTTCCACTCTAATTATCTTTTATATAATATATAATTATATAAACAGACATCTCAATTTATTGGTACATAAATACCTCAACGCTATAACAGGCGTACCCGCTGAAGTCTACTAAAATTTCGATTCAGAGCTCAGAGATGCACTTCAATTAATATCTACTTAAAATCCCTCACAGCCAAGGAGACTTCTCTCTGCAAGTTTTTATTAATTTACTCTTCTCGTCTTTGCTTATTTCCTATCGGATTACTTTTATATAATATTATATAGTGGACGTGTGGGAAATGTTCTTGAGATTGAGATAATTTAACTTTATTTTTTATAATTTTACTTATTTCTAATAAAATAAAAAATAGCCTCTATAATAATGTAAAAATTTATTATAGAGGCTATTTTAAAGTATTTTTATAATAACTTGTTTTAAACTGATCATTTATGTTAAAGTTATATAATTAATCTAAAGAAATTGTGTTGTTCTTATTCTATAGTTACTAAAAATAATAATTCATTATACTAATAAACTTCTAATAACTTTCTAACCACTTCAATATCTGCTGGAACCCAATCTTGTGATGATAATTCCGCTAATGAAACCCACTTTGCATCATTATGTGCATTTAAGTTAAGGCTTCCACCACAAATTTCACATATATAACAATGCATAGTTAAGTGAAAATTAGGATAATCATAATCTACTGTTGTTAGATATTCTAACTTATTAATATATAGCTCAAGTTCTTCTTTAATTTCTCTTATTAATGCGTTTTCTCTAGTTTCTCCTAACTCTATCTTCCCACCTGGGAATTCCCACATGTCAGCAAACTCTCCATAACTTCTACGAGTAATAAAAATTTTATCTTCTTTTTTAATAATTGCTACTACTTCTATTGTTTTCATACTTTATTCTTCCTTTGCTAAGTATTTTTATAATTGAATATTCAAGTTATAGTTAACCATATCAATTAAATTATAATGGATTTATTCGCTTTATTTATCATCTTTGGTGGGATTTCTTCATGTAGTTCCCATATGAAGCTTATTGGTTTATTTCCACTGTGATTTCTATATTCACAAGTACCTAAATAAGTAAATGGTGATGTTAATCCATCTCTATCTTTGTATTCTCTAACAAAAAGAGCTATCTTATTATTAGTTGCTCTGTGATTAATATATCTTTGTGCTGTTGGACTTTCAACTGAAGTTCTTGATTGTGTTTGCCAATGGAATCGTTTCTCGTTTATAGCATAATCCTCGTAAAGGGTAGAAGGTGAAAAATCCTTATCACTTTTATTTAAGGTAATAAAGAATATATCTGTTTTCTTATTTTCAAAGTACTTAACTCCTTCTCTAAATGCAGGCTTCTTATCTTCATTGTAATAACCAAAGGTAGCCATTATTACATCTGTTGTATAATCACAATGTAAATCTAAAGGACATTCAAAACCTAAATCCACTTTTTTATCAACAAATTCAAGGTTCTTATAATTATAAGTTAATATATTACAAACTTCCTTCATCATAGTTTTATTATTAAGCAGTCTATTAATACCTTGCTTTAATGAAGCTAAACCTACTTTCTTAGGTACATCATTATAGAAAATATAATACATCATATTAAGCATTAATGATTCATCTTGAGTAAATTCAATATTATTAATATCACTGTTATTTCTTATTAAATTAACTATAAATTCTATAAATCTTCTTGAGTTAATAAATAATAAATTATATAGCTTCTTTGTTATTTCATATTCATTATTATCATTAAAGTTTGCACTTACATCTGCTAATTCACACATTCTATAAAAACTTTTATCTTTGCTTTTCCCATAAAAATCTACTAAGGATAAGTTATGATACTCTAAAAAATTTTCTAAGGTTAAATCTAAAGCTGTATCATCCTTAAAAGTTCTAAGCTTATTAATTAAATTTGCTTTTGAATTAGTTGCAGATTTTATATTTCTTAATATAAATTCTTTAGCTTCCTTTTCTAATTGAATATAGCAACCCTTAGGTAAGGTTAAAAATCCATTTTCAATATAATCTTTCACAGATCTATTACTTCTTCCAATTAATGCTCTAAACTTTTCTTCAAAGCTATAATTCTTATGCGCTTGTCCTACAAAATCTAAAACAGTTAAACATTCTTTATCTTCATGAAGTCTTAAACCTCTTCCAAGTTGTTGCAAAAATACTGTTAAGCTTTCTGTTGGTCTTAAAAATAATATTGTATTAATTTCTGGAATATCCACACCTTCATTATATAAATCCACAACAAAAATGAACTTAATTTCTTTATTTACTAATCTTTTCTTTGCTTCTGCTCTTTCTTCTTTCTTACTTTTATCAGTTAATGCTATAGAAGGAATTCCAAATTCATTAAATCTTTTAGACATAAAATTAGCATGCTCTTTACTTGCACAAAAACCTAAACCTATAACATCATCAATATCTGTTACATATTTATTTAAAGCAGTTACTATCTCATTTACTCTTATATCATTTCCTGTATAAACATTACTTAACTCGCTTATACTATATCCTTTTCTTTGCCATTTTAAAGTTGATAAATCTACTAAATCAGATACAGCAAAGTATTGAAATGGGCTTAATAGCTTTCTATCAATTGCTTCTGGTAATCTTATTTCCCCTGAAATCCTATCTTCAAAATATTTAAATATATCCTTATTATCAGCTCTTTCTGGAGTTGCTGTTAATCCAAGTAAAACCTTAAGCTTATAATAGCTTAATAATCTTTGATAAGATGGAGCTGCTGCATGGTGAAATTCATCTACAATAATAAAATCATAATAATCCTTTGTAGTAATTTCACATAAGTCCTTACTATTAAAACTTTGAATAGATGCAAATAAATGCTCTAAACTATTTGGAACGTTATCTCCAACCATTAAATCACCAAAGTTATTATCCTTAAGTATTGCTCTAAAAGTATCTCTTGCTTGCTTAAGAATTTCTTCTCTATGAACAACAAATAATAATCTATTTGGTTGTTTCTTATTTTCTTTGCAGAAATTCTTATAATCAAAGGCTGAAATCACTGTTTTTCCTACTCCTGTTGCTGAAATAATAAGATTTTTATTTTATTTTTATTAAATAGCTCTCTTTCAACCTTTAACTTATCTAATATCTTCCTTTGATAAGAATATGATCTTATATCAAAGGAAAAGTTGAATTCTTCTTAATCAACTTTCTTTTCTCTATTTAAAGAGCTCCTTAATAAATTTTTATCCTCTTCAGTTTCTAAATAAGATGTAAATTCTCCATCATTCCAATAACTTTCAAAAGTAGCTTCAAACTTCTTAATAAATTCATATTCTAATTCTTTATTTCTTTTAAATTGAATATAAATATAAAGTAATATTTATTTTAGAGGTATAACTTGAAAACTTATAATGTAATAGATTTATTCTGTGGTGTTGGAGGCTTTTCATATGGATTTAAAAAAGCCGGATTTAATATGTTGCTTGGTATAGACAATAATATAGCTTGTATGGAAACTTATAAAAAAAATATTGTTACTGATTTTTTAGAAGCAGATATAAGCACACTAACAATTAATAAAATCACAGAAATCACCAAATATAAAAATGTAGATATTGTCATAGGAAGCCCTCCATGTCAAGACTATTCCCCTAGTAATCCTAATAAAAAAACAAAAACTTCTACTATTAACTTTTTGCAAAATAGTTTACAGACTCTACCTTTATCATATCATTTTTTTAGATTAGTACTTTTATTACATCCAAAATTATTTATTTTAGAAAATCATCCAAATCTATTTAGAACTGAAGACTTTAATTTTATTAATAAACTTTTCAATTTTTTTGGATATAAAACCAAATTGAATAAAATCCACACTGAAGAATTCGGAATTCCTCAAAAGAGGCATAGAGGTTTTTTTATAGGTAATAATTTAGGCATAGATTTTGACCTTAAAGATCTATGCAATACAACATTTCCATTAATTTCCCTAGAAGAAGCTATTGGGGATCTAAAAACTTTAACTCCAATTAAATCAAATGACTTAAATATCAAACAAACAATCCCCCCACAAAACTTTAGTTCTTACCAGATTTTAATGCATAATTCAGATGTTAGTATTTATAATAATATATCTCCCTTTAATAAACCTGACACTATTGAAATTTTGAAAACACTTAAATCTGGAGAATATTACAAATCAAATCAATATCATATAAGATCTCATCCTTATGATGTAAGCAAAGTAATTACTAGAAAATTTAATACTCCTAGTGGCGATGGAGAAACCATGCATTATGAACTACCTAGATGTCTAACGTGTAGAGAAGCTGCTAGAATTCAAACATTTGCTGATAATTTTATTTTCTATGATGATAATATATCAAATATAAGACTACAAATTGGAAATGCAGTGCCACCATTACTTGCACAACAATTTGCTGAAAAAATAAAAGATAAATTAGATATGATATAAAAATAACTCCTCCTAATTAATATATAAAGGAGGAGTTATTTTTTATAAGTTATTTCATAACACTCTTTTCAGATTCTATTAAAAGCTCTTTTATAAGTTCTTTATCATTTACTAAATTGGGTTTATTGAATAATAAAGGTGTATTAAAGTTACATGAATCACTAACTTTCTCCCCTTTATCTTCTTTACTTATTTTTCGTATTCTTATATCATTATGATATTTTTTACTTATATCCTCCATTGTACATTTGAATCCAAAATTATAAGATTCAGCATTTTTATTATATTTATAACTAAAATATGCTATAACTGAATTACTTTTTCTATGCTTTAAAGACAAATATGTACATCTAGGTACTATTTGATATTTAGACATATCATAACAAATACGCTCTAATAAAAATTTAACTAACTCATTAACATTATTTATATCATTTAAACAGTTATCATCTGCTACGACACTAAATTTTGTCATAATAATAGCTTTATATTTCTCTTTATCATCTCCTAATGTAATATAATCAAGAGTCTCCTTCATTTTTTGATCGATTATAGAATTAATGCTTTCAAGCATTGTAAAACTTTTTTGTTTAATTAATTCATAATTTAGCATTAAAATATTTATATATTTATCCATAATATCAAATTTTCGTTTTTTCCTATATATATTAACTAATTCCCATAATTCTGCTCTAAATTCAATGTTACTTATATATTCCCTAATAAATACTCCACAACCATCAATTAAATTGTAATTTATTCCGACTTTGTATACTATATCAATCAAATTTTCATCCGATATAACCTCAATATTATGATTCTTTAAATTAGATCTTTTTAAAGTTATTAGAACTCTTTTTTCATTTATACAATCATTAGGAATAATATCATTATAATTTTTCATTGAAGATTTATCTAAAAATTTCTTTAAGTTATCCATACTTTTTCTTGATTTACTTATTTGTATAAGATAACAACTTCTATCTTTAAGTGATATATTATTCTCTGGAATTATAATAGAGTCAATTCCAAAGTCATACCTTTCAGGAGTTATAAATATATAATTATAATTTATCTTATTTGACATAGTATTGTATAAGCACCATATATCAGTAATGATAACTTCAAATGAGTAATTATCTAATTCATTTAATAATTTTTTAATATTATCTTTTGCTATTTCTTCATTAGTTCTGATAGTCATATTCTCCTCCTTTATCAAGACAAGTATCTTAGAATTTTATTAATAATTACACTATACACAAACATAAGTTCCAAGTATATAGTATCAATATGGATGTACTGGATATAATAGGTTATTAGAGATTTATACCCAATATATTTATAAAAAATATTAATTCCTATTTATATACTAAATTTATATTAGGCTAATAATATATTAATATAGACATATACCAGATTCTATTAATCTTAAAAATTAACTCGTTTGTGCTGAATTATAAATAAATCAATAAATAACCATAAATACAAATTTCATTTTAAGTCATGTACCACCAGCTTAGCTGGTGGCTTGATTAAGCCCTATAAGGGCATGATACTGGCGGCACTACTCGTGCTCTGAATAACTGCCAATCGCAAAACAGTTTCAGCTACCACCCTCGTCGGGTGGTTTTCCTATTTGCTACTTTTTACCGGCGATCCCGTGAACAGGTCAAT
>NZ_SRYR01000004.1 GCF_004794105.1 Clostridium sartagoforme | reverse complement strand
TTCTGTTCAGAGCTTAAGCCATTTTATCCACTGGCATAGCCAGTGGTTTTCAATACAATAAAAAAGCCATTTGCTCTAATTAAAGAACAAACAGCTTTCTATGCTCATATCTATTAAATTATTCTTTTTTACTCACTCATAATTTAGTGCCAAAATAGTTCCACAGCACAAGTTAAATGTTACCCATTTATCAAAATAAGTATAATCATACTCAAAGAATCCATCGGCATTTTTAATCCATTTTACCATATATGGATATGTAAAAGATAAAAATTAATAGCAAAATCCACATAAAGATTAGTGTATAAAGTTTTGCATAATTAAAAATGAGCTGTATCAGATTGAATTAATAAATTCAGTCTGAATACAACTCCTTTTTTACTATTATATTAAATTCAAGTAGTAGTTTACTTTAATTCAGGCCATAAACCTTTATTAGCTTCGTATAATTCATCTAACACTTTTTTACCCACAGAGTAATTAGGGATTGTTTTGTTAAGCATCACAGCTTCTAAGGCTTTTTGATAAGATCCAGATAATGCTGCGTCAACTGTCATTTTTTCATATGCTTTTTGCATTTCCATCAATCCTTTTTGGAAAGTTGGTATTTCACCAACATTGATGGTTTCAGCTCCCATTGAACCAATATAAGCTGGTGTCTCAACAACTGCTTCTGGATCAAAATTAGAGATTGCACCATGATTCTTTTTATTGACTATAAATCTTTCCCTAGTATTATGAATAATCGCATAAGCAATATCTACAATATAATTACCATGAACTCCTGCATGTAGTGAAGAATCTTTAGCTGATCCTTCTGAAATCACTCGACGACATTCATCATAAATACGTTTTTCCCTACCTTGCATTACATAATCTCCACGAGTAAAGGAAACATCATCATGGGCTACCATTTCATCTGGAGTCAAATAATACTGCAAGTAACAATTAGGGAAATACTCTGGGAATCTTTTAAATAGACTAATCATTTGTTTATAGGTCTCCACCCAATATTGATCTCCAACAGTTTCATCATTTGACATTAAAAGTGTATCAATTTTACCAGAAAGAACATCTTCACGTAATTGTGGTAACAAATCAAAGCCATTTTCATCATAGACATTTGTCCACCAACCAAAGTGATTCAGTCCAAAGTATTTAAATGTTAAATCGCGGTGCTCCTTATTAAAGTACTTTGCAATGGCTCCTTCAATTGAAATCGGCATATCACAAATACATAAAACATTCGCATCTGGAAACTCACGATAAATTGCTTCTGATAAAATAGCCTCTGGATTTGTATAGTTTAAAATCCAAGCCTTAGGACAAATTTCTTTTACCTTTTTAACGATTTCTAAAACAGCTGGGATTACCCTCATGGCAAAGGAGAATCCACCTAAACCACAAGTTTCTTGACCAACAACTCCATTGTTTAAACATATTTTTTCATCAATAGCTCTTTGTTTATTCAAGCCTGGACGAATTTGCATAAATAAGAAATCAGCACCTTTTAAAGCTTCATCAATATTTGTTGTGTAAGTAACGTTTACTTTAGAGCCTAATTCTTTATAATACATTTTCGTATATTGTCCAAGCAAAGAAACTCTTTCCTCATCAATATCATATAGAACTAAATCACTTAAGTTTAATTCTCCTGCACGCTTTCTTAAAACTTCTAAAATACCCGGTGATTGAGTAGAACCTCCACCAACCATTACAAATTTATTACCCATCTTCTATCTTCCTCCAATTTTTCAAAAACTATTTCTTAATTTATGCATATTACTTTATGCATGTACTTTTTTTTGATAATCTATATAAGCTTCAACTTTTTCACGTTCTTGTTCAACACCCATACCAATGACGATTTGGATATGTTTACCCTTGTCAACTATTCCAGAAGATTTAACATTTTCTTTTAAGAATTGAATGTTTACTTTCTTTTCATCTTTTACATCAACACGTAATCTTGTGTAGCAATTAATGATATTTTCAATATTGTCTGCACCACCTAAACCAGCAACGATATTTTGAATTTGTGGTTCAAATCCAGAATCAGAATTACCTCCAATGGAATCAATGACTGGCTCACTTACAACCTCGGCTCCTTCACGTCCTAATGTTGGAATATTTAATTTCACGATTAATTTTTTGAACACAAAATACTCTAAAACAGCAGTTGCTATAAAGATTACTGGAATTAAATATTGATGCCCTAAACGTGTTGGAAGTGCAAAACTATTGATAATCATATTTATTCCTGTATCAAACTGGATAGCAATACCTACTAGGTTTGTAATGAATAAACTCAATCCATATACTACAGCATGCGCCACCCATAAAACTGGTGATAGGAACAAGAATAAAAATTCTAGTGGCTCAGTAACACCAGCCAAGAAAGCTGTAGTTACAGTTGGAATTAAGATTGTAGCAACCTTCTTCCTATTTTCCGGACGTGCTGTTTTCCAAATTGCAAAGGCAATACCAATTGGTAAAGAAATTGAACCGAAGTTTGATAGATAACCTATCGATGGATGCATTGTTGTAATTTGACTTGCATTTCCTAGTTCGGCTAACCAGATATTAAATGCACCATTATATGTTTGACCAGCAATTTCTGCGATACCACCAAGCGGAGTATAAAAAATTGGCATCCATAAAAAGTGGTGTAGTCCTACCGGTAAAAGGAGACGATTTAAGAACCCATAGAAGAAAAAACCTACTGATCCTGCAGTTGTAGTTGTTTTAACCACTGCTTCAACTGCTGAATTAACCATTGGCCAAACATAAGTAATCCCTATTGCAAACAGAATTGTTGCAAATACGATCAAGATGTAAACAGACTTTGTACCAGCATATGGTGACAAATACTTATGTAGCTTGATATCTCCGAACTTATTAACCATCCATCCTACGAACACACCTAAAGATATTCCTAGAAAAACTCCCATATCAGTTACTTGAATACCAAAGACCATTCCTTGTCCAGTACCATAAAGTCCTTGTTCACCCGCAACAGCCAAGCGATCCGTAATTGTTAACCAAGAATTATTTGCGTATAAAAAGATTAAAAATGTAATAATTCCTAAAATTGCCGCATCCGTTTTATATTTTGGTTTTGCTAATGCTGCAGCAATCCCTACACAAAATATAGCACTTAGCTGACCAATCATTCCACCAGATAAAATATTAAAGATAAAATCTCCAATATTTTTTGTGAAGTTTGGCATAAATTCCAGTTTTAAAATTGCACAAACTGATAAAATAATTCCCGTCACCGCCATAAACATTACTGGCTGAATAATTGCTTTTGAAAAAACACTAGCTGATTTAATAAATTTCTCCTTCATATATGTCTCTCCCCTTTAATAGTTTTAATTTAATTATTACAACTTTTAAAAAAGTTGCTAATCAACAAATACTTATACATTTTTGTAACTGCATGTCACAATCTGATTATCTTCAAATAGTTGCTTCATTTGTGAGTCACACAAAATTGATACTTCCTTCATCCTTTGAATATTGAATGAAGAATTGAAATACAGAATCTCATCTACATAAGCTGGATGAACCATAAGCTCTGTTATCTCATTATCTTCAACTTGATCAAGGACTGCTTGAATTTCCTCGAAACATCTAATTCGGTTTTCTTCAAAAGGTATTGTTAAGTCACGAATGGCTGAATGATCCATTAAATCTAGAAAACCCTTAATTCCCTTCTGAACAGGTAACTCTATATTTTCTTCTAACTCAAAGACATTTCTAAAACACAAATGATATTTATCTGCAATTCTTTTCGTTATCTCCAAATTTTCAGGAAATGTATGGGCATGATGATGACTATCCAAATGAGTCAACTTAAGTCCATGATCAATTAAATAATCAATTTGATAGCACCATTCCTGGAAAATTTCTTCATCACACATTTCATTACGATGTTTTTTATATTCAGCTAGACTATAAAAATCTCCGTTTCCATCTATGAGTGACTCTCCTTTAGTTAAAGGTTTTCCACAAGTTAAAACAAGATGACCACCTACTCCAAGATCTGGGTTTTCCTTAGCAAGGGTAATAGCTTCATCACATCCTGGCATATTAGCCATTAAAGTTGTAGAGGTCAGAATCCCTTCTTTATAAGCTTTTATGATTCCTAGATTCACTGCTGAAGAGTATCCAAAATCATCAGCATTGATAATTACTTTTTTCATAATCTCCCTCTTTCATTAAAGACGGTCTTTTAAGTTATATGACCATATTTTATTAAAGAAACTATATTCATACAATTGTATTTGCTTTCTTTATGTTAATAGTATATTATATAAAAAAAGCGTAAACAATGCTTATACACTAGCATGGTTACGATTTCACTTTATGAATATACTTTCACAGGAGCGTGATATCATGGCAAAAATTTACTATTTAAATCGTTTATTTCCCAACAGTAACTTTCGCGATGAAGATGAAAAAATAATAGAAAACATTATAGAATCGATTAAAAGTGAAGCCGTCATTGACATTCGTACTGTTGCACAAATGAACTATACTTCCCAATCCTCAATCAGTCGCTTAGCAAAAAGAGCTGGTTTTAATAATTTTAAAGAACTAATCTTTTTCCTTTCAAAAGAATTTTCACATAAGTCTACAAATCAAATGGAAGACTTTCCTTTTGCAATGGTAAATCAAGACTGGGATCACATAGATAGTTATTTTAATGATGCTTTTTCCAATAAAAAAATCTATTTGTATGGTGAAGGATTTTGTCAAACCCTAGTTAATTATACATATCGTAAATTACTCTTGAAAAAAATTTATGCTATTGATTTAGAAGGTGTGGAAATAAGTTTGGTATCAGATCAAACACCTTATACCTTAATTACATTTTCCCAATCAGGTGAAAACAAAAATGGTTTACTCAAAATGGATGAATGTAAGAGTTATGGAGGTAAAGTTATTGCTTTGACAGCTACAGAACACAGTAGCTACGCTACCAAAAGTGACCTTTCCTTCATTGTAGAAAGTGGAGCCACTGGTATAGATCATGAAAATCAGAATTTAAATTACTTTTTTGGTAACTCTCTGAATTTAATAGAGTATCTTATTAATCGTTATACAAAAACACCAAAAGCATAAATCTTTTTGATTTGTGCTTTTGGTATTTATACTATCATGAAATCACTTTTTGTTACACCTCTAAGTGATGTAGAATTATCATAAGTTCTTTTATGTCCCACTACTCTTACTGATCTCATATTAGTAAGGACTCTAAAGTATAGAATATATAGATAATCAAAACCTCTCTGCATATCTTCTGTAAAGTCATTGTAAACCTTTATTGGGAATTATTATTGTAGTATAATAATTTATGAAATAACTACTAAATTTAATGAATTATGTAAAAAATGAATTGTAAATACACTTTTCCCAAATAAGTAAAATAAGTTAGTTAAAGAAAGGTGCATCCATATAGTAAAATTTAATTATACGTATTTATAAAAATACTTTTATTTATTGCTGATAATATAATAAAAAGCAATTTATATATTTTACACATATTGTTATGAATGAGGGGTAAATAAATGAAGGATGATAAGAACCAATTAAAAAGTAATAAAAATATGAAGGAAACTTTCAACAGCATAGTTAAGGGGGCAGGAACAGCAGTATCAAATGTTGCTGATAAAACAAAAGGAGTAGTTGCTAAATCTAAAGACTCTGTAATTAATGCAGTAGATGTAAACGGAAATGGTGAGATAGATATTGAAGATTTTATTATTTTAGGATTACGAACACCTGGTATAAAAGTTAACCGAGCTAATTTTCTCCAAAAAGAATTAATGAAAAATTATCCTCAAAATATTATTGATGATGCAATAACTTCTAATCCAGCATATGCTAAAATACCATCAAGTGTAATTGATAAGATTGCTGATGAAGTAATTAAATATGAAAGAAACTGTGTCTCAGGAATATCCACTGCATTAGGAATGCCTGGTGGATTCGCTATGGCGGCTACTGTCCCAACTGATATCGCACAATATTACGGATATATGCTAAGAGCTACTCAAAAACTTATGTATCTATATGGATTTCCTGAAATAGATACTACAGAAAAAGGTCATAAATTTGACTCAGAAACAATAAATCTTTTAATTATTTGCTTAGGGGCTATGTATGGAGTCCATGGTGCTAATACTGCTTTGAGAACAATGGCAGCAGCATTAGCAAAAGGTGTTGAAAAGAAATTACTAAAAGCTGCACTAACAAAAGGTACTATTTATCCAATTGTAAAAAGAGTTGCAAAATGGTTCGGAGTTAACATGACAAAAAAGGTCTTTGCTGGCTTCTTTAAAAAAGCAATTCCAGTTGTTGGCGGTGTAATAGGCGGCGGGATTACATATTTCACCTTTAAACCTTGCTGTGATAAATTGAAAGAATCTCTTCAAGATACATTATTAAGCAATCCAAATCATCATATATTAGAAGATGAATTGATTATTAGTGATGCTATTGAAGTGCCTTGTAATAATGAATTTTCTAGCTACTAATTACACCATTTATCTATGTACTTACAAGCCATCTTAAAATTGCAAAGCTATTTTTCAAAAAGTATTGTCATTTTATTTTTATAAAACATAAATATAGCCCACAAACCTGCATAACTGCTTTGTTTGTGAGCTATTACTAATTACTCGAATTCTATAGTAGCTGGTGGTTTTCCTGTGCAATCATAAAGCACACGGTTAACGCCTTTAACTTCATTTACTATTCTAGTTGTTACTTTTCCAAGTACTTCCCTGGAAGGTCAGCTGATTCTGCTGTCATGAAATCACTTGTTGTTACAGCTCTAAGTGCTATAGCATAATCATAAGTTCTTTCATCTCCCATTACTCCTACTGATCTCATATTAGTAAGTGCTGCAAAGTAGAGAATGTATAGATAATCCAAACCTATCTGCTAAATATATCTGCTCTTCTATTGTCTCATTTATATGAATGTCATCTCCATTTCTATCAGAAAAGGATTCCTAAACTAAATGACGTCTATTACTTGTTGAATATAAAACCATATTTTCTATTTTAGCAGATACTGAGCCTACTAAAATTGCCTTTAAAGCTCTAATTTCTTAATTATTTTTTGCAAAATATAATTCATCAATAAATATAATAAATTTAAAAAGATCGTTTGCAAGCTTCTCTATAAGCTCAGATAATTTAAGCAAGTCCCCTTCTCTAACTTCTATCATCCTTAATCCTTTATCAGCAAATTCATTAACTATTGCCTTTATTGTAGAAGATTTACCTGTTCCTTCATCACCATATAAAAGAACATTAACAGCTGGTCTTTCTTTTATAAAAGCATAAGTATTATCAATAATTCTTTTTTGCTGCCTTTCATAACCAATGTGACTTGATAATCTAATATTATCAGGATATTTTACAGGTACTACTTCCCCTTTATTATAAGTAAACATAATATTATTTGCATAAATACCATACCCTAAGGTAAATAGATTCTCCTTTCTTTCTCTATACATTTTATTAAAATCATATTCTGAGTTAGTTGTCTACTCTGGTAAGAATATAGCACATCCAACTTCTTCTTTTATCTCCTTAGCTATTATCATTGAAATTTCTTTAAGAGTTTCAAGTTCATGCTTCACACATTTTTCTAACATCTCAGAAACAGCTTCCTTATTAGATAATTTACGAATATAGATATTTTCATCAAATACAATAAGCTGCCGAATATACTCAGAAAAGCTTTCATTCTTTTCAAAAAGCTCACGAACAAAATTACTATACTTTTCAATTTTTTCTATAGTACTACTTTCCTTAACATCAATCATATCAATAAATGATTTCATAACCTTGTCCTCAAATATCTTATTAAATACTATAAATGACTTTACTTTAATATTAATTAGCTCCAATGAACTCATAATATTACCCCCTTTTTATTTCCCCATTACTTTAATTTTTAATGCCCAAGTTTTAATTTATAGATAATAATATACCTCCAAAATATGGTTGTCAATAAAGTTTATCATTAATCTAATTATAGACTATAACAAATTCTATTCTCTTTAATTTATATTAAAATAGCAGATAATCACTTAGATTATCTGCTATGGTAAATTTTAAACAAATGTATTTTTATATTTAAGTTATAAATAAATTATAAAATATAATTATTTTTTAAGTTTCATTTTTTTCTTTTTTGAAAGCAATAGAATCATAAAAGCAGAAAGTATTGCAAGTGATATATATATTACACTATAATTCTCATCCCCTGTGTTCACAATTCCACCATTCACTTCTGAATCACTATTTGTAGAATCATTGGCTTTACTATCTTTAACAGTCAATTCTACTACTTTCGAAATTTTTTCGCCATTATATTCTAATGAAATAACAATACTATATCTACCTATTTTATTTATATTTACCGAATTTAAATCAAATTTTATGTCATCAAGCGATGCATTATCTACTTTAACTTTGAATAGTTCAATTAGATTTATACTACTTAAATCTGTATTCAATTCTACTTCAGCATTTTCTGCATTTATAGTAACAACTGTTTTATTTACAACTGAAACTTTAACCACTTTTCTAGACTCATTACCTGAATTATCAGTTGCAATAATCTTTACTTCATATTCTCCTACAACATTCGGATTATAGCTTGTTTCAATTTTATATACTGCATTATCTGCATCTTCTACAATCAATCCAATAATATCTTTAAGTGCATCCTTACATCCAAGTTCAACAACTGCATCCTCTGCTTTTATAATTGGTGCTTTCGTATCTTTCACTTGTAATTTAACTGTTTTATTAACACTTGTTCCATTAGCTTCAACACTGATAACAATATCATATTTCCCAATTTTATTAGTATCAACTTTTGAAATATCATATTTCACATTATCTATTTCTGCATTTTCTACTTTAACTTTGAATAACTCATCCAAATTTATACTATTTAAATCTGTATTCAATTCTACTTCAGCATTTTCTGCATCAATAGTAACAACTACATTATTTATAACTGAAACTTTAACCACCTTGCTAGACTTATTACCTGAATTATCAGTTGCAATAATCTTTACTTCATATTCACCTACAACATTAGGATCATAGTTTGTTTCAATTTCATACACAGCATTATCTGCATCTTTTACAACCAATCCAATAATATCTTTAAGTGCATCCTTACATCCAAGCTCAACAATTGCATCTTCTGCTTTTATAATTGGTGCTTTCGTATCTTTCACTTGTAATTTAACTGTTTTATTAACACTTGTTCCATTAGCTTCAACAGTTATAACAACATCATATTCTCCAATTTTATTAGTATCAACCTTTGAAATATCGTATTTTACATCATCTATTTTTGCATTTTCTACTTTAACTTTAAATAATTCACTCAAATTTATACTATTTAGAGAATCACCTAATTCAATTTCTGCATTTGATGCATTAATTACTGGAGGATAACTTGCTTCTTTTAAAGATAATGTAAATGAAGAATAATTAAACCCATCTATATCATCATATATTCTCAAAATCTGATTACCTGATTGTAATTCAACTTCAATAATTTCACTATCTTTAAAGGTATCCCAACTACCAGTTTTGGCAGCTTCTACACTTCCTAGTTCTGTAATTTCAGTACCATTAACCTTCTGTAAAATAGCTGTTGCATTATTAACAGTATTTCTACCACTCTTTATTTTAAACTCATAGATACCTGCTTGTTCAACATTAACATAGTAGTCTTGATAAGAGCCAACAACTTGATTTCCAATACTATTTTGCCCATTTTTTGTTTCAATTGCCCATCCTAAATCAGTTGATCCTCCTATTGTTTGATCAGCAGTTATTGTTGTTGTAGCTTTAATATCTACAGGTTCATTTAACTTCTTAATTGTTATATCTTTTATTTCAAAACCATCTGAACTTCCATTTATTTCAAAACGTAAGGTTTGCTTTCCTTTTTCGAAATTTAATGTATTTTTATATCCTAAAGTTGCACCCCAGAATTTTGTAAATGATATACTTGCTTTGTTATCAGTTGCGTATCCTAAACCTCCACTTATTTTCAGACCATTTGAAATAGCATTATTATTTTTGACTTTATAAGAAATAACATAATTTCCTTCTTCCTCAATATCAAGATAGAAATCTACATAATTTCCCTTAATCGCATTTGAAGAAATACTTCCTTCACTTCGATATGATTTATCTTCAGTTAAAGATACACTATCTACATTATTAACTTCAATAGCTTTTGGCTCTTCATTTGTTGGATTAAATCTAGATTCTACACTTAAAGGAATACTTCCATCATCATAAGCATCTTGCTTTAATGTAATAGTTCCATTTACTGCCGATCCATAAATTGGATTCCACTTTAATACTAACTTAACAGTATTTTTATCAATTTTATTTACTTCTTCAATTGTCACGTACTTAGATGCAGTACCTGTTAACTCAATTTTATTACTTAAATCATCAGCAAATGTTCCGCCTATTAACTTAATATTAACTTCTTCCTGCCCAAAGCTTATTTCTTTATCCATTTCTAATGATTCTAAATCATTTACAGCTATTATTTTGAAAATGCCTTCTACAAAAGTATCATTTGTTCCACCATATTCTGAAGCATTTACAGTAATCTTAATATCTTTATCGACATCAAAATCCCTCTCTGCTTCTCCTGATAATATTATACTTACATTATTATAATCAATACGTGTTATAGAGAATTCAACACCTTCTGGTAAATCTAGATTCCAATTTTTCTTATCTAAAGAATCGTTAAATTTACCTGATTCCAGCTCTACATTAAATGCTTTACCATCTAAGCTTCCTTCTATTAATTCAACATTTGAAATATTAATTGCATTACCTATAATAATTGATTTTAGATTTGTGTTTCCCTTATTGAATTTAAAACGTAAAAATTGTTCTCCTGCCTCTTTAAAAGTCACCTCTACAGTCTGTTTTTGATATATACTCATATCATCTCCAGTTTTTATAATTTCAGCGTCCCCTAGATAAGTTCCTTCTGTTGAATTATCATAATCATATTTGTCAGGCATGAAAGAGTATATTCCAAATCCACTATCTATTTCAGTAGTTGCAACATCTAGAATCAAATCATATGTTCCAGCTTTCTGTACATCTACTTTATAATCAACATAATCGTCTATATCTGAAAAAGCAAAGTTTTCAGTTTCCCCTTTCACTAATCCATGCGTAAAGAAACTATTAGATGTATCTACCTTTCCAGGTACAGTAATAACACTATTCATTTTAGAAAAATGAACATCTTTAAAATTTAAGCCTCCTTCTGGAAAAGATAATGTAACCTTCTGTAATCCAGCTCCCTCAAATGTAACAAAAGTTTGAATCTGGCTATATGTGTTATATTTCTCATTCTCCGCAGAAACATATCTACGAATAGACGCTTTACCTAAAACATTATCACTCTGAGATACTAATACATTATAATCTTTATCCCATTCTCCGCCAGCAGCAATATCGAAAGTTACTTTATAAGTTCCTGCTTGTTTTACATTTACTAAATAATCTAATTTAGTCGTTGAATCAACACCAGAAATTATATTATTTTCAATTGTTCCATTTCCTATTAATTTAACATCATCTAAAGTTAAATCATTTGTAATATCCTTATATTCACTTTCTTCAATAGGAGTCCAACTATAAGTTGCCACATTTCCTGCAGGAAGAGTAGCATTAAATTGTGTTCCATCCATTACTACCTTGAAAGTTTGATCTTTTCCACTTCTATTTGCTACAACCATAACGATTTCACCAGTTTTAGGGTCTTTAAATGCAACATTAGTTACAGTTGAAGAAGATCCATTTGTTGAATCAATTCTAGCAAAGCCTGGTCTAATATATTTTGTAAATTGCCCCATAATATATACCTCTGGTGTTGCCCAGTAACCATCTTTTGATTCTGCATCTTTAACAAATAGCGTTGGGTCTGGAGTTCCTACCCATTGATGAGGTGAAATATTACTATCTAGCATTGTTACCCATGAATTATAACTTTCAGATCCATTTCTGAACCAAGTTATAATATCATTAGCTCCATTTGTTCCCCACACAGAACGTTCTGTTAGATTCATTGTATATTTATCTTTATATTTTTCATATAGTGCTCCCATTGTTTCAGGAACACCTCCATATGGATGAAAAGCGATTCCATCAACATTTTCACGTCCATCTTCAGTAGCAAATAAATCATTAACAAAGCTATTCGCTTCACTAAAGTTATGATCAAATGCCCATACTTTAACATTTTTTTCTTCTTCATTTAATATTGTACTTTTATTAAGTTCTTCTTTTATTACCTTTGCAAGTTTTGCCTCTTGTTTTCCTGTTATATAGCAACTAGGATAATTAATTTCTAATAAAGGCTCATTCTGTAATGTCATTGCATAGATTGGAATTCCTTCTTTTTGATATTCTTCTATGAAACGAACATAATATTTTGCTAAATCTTCAATATGTTCATCTCTTAAAGCACCACCCTTTAAAAGTTTATCATTGTTTGGATATGAATTACTTGCTGATGTTGACTTTTTCATCCATCCAGGTGGTGACCATGAAGATGCAAAAAATTTAATATCATCTTTAACACCTTCTTCTTCTGCTACCTCAAGAATTTCTTTTACCACTTTAATAATGTTGTAATCTTTATCTTTTTGAATAGTAAAACCATTTCCTGTTTCATTATACCAGTCAGGTTGTCCATCAAGTTCTTTACCAGTACCATCATAATAGGTATAAAACTCACGTCCCGTAAAATCTGAAGTACCTATTGTAACTCTAAATAAAGTGTTACCCATTCCATCTTCAGGTGAAACTAATCTTCTAATGAAGCTCTTTCGTTCTTCTTCAGACATTTTCATAATATTATTAACTGTAGACTCTTCAATAGAAATACCAATCCCTAAAACATCTTGATAAACCTTATCATCATCAATACTAATAGTTGTTAAATCAGAAGAGTCAGCATTAGTTATATCTAAATAATCTTTCTTGGAATTTGTATTTTCAATAGGCTGCTCTCCTTTATACCAATTCATACTTTGTGAATTTTCTGATGATGACATAGTAACAGATACAGCATTTTTTTCAATTAATGTACCATTCCCTACATTATTGGAATCGTCTTTTGGTTCTTCATACTCACCATCTGTCTTTATATATTTAAAGTAATCCACATTGAAATCTTTAGATTGTGATACTATTTTTATGGTATGCTCACCAATAGGTAAGTTTATAGAATCATCCATCTCGATTTCTTTCCAGCTATTCCATCCCCCTGTATTACTTAATTCTTTTGAACTTGAGTAGAATTTCTTTCCATCAACATACACATCCATAGCAACGTTAACCAACTGATTAGCTGTAGCGGTATTTAAAACAAACCTATATTTAGCACTTTCTGGGATATTAACCTTATAAATTAAATCTCTTCCTTGCCAGAAGTGTCCGATAGAAGTTCCATTATTCTCTAAATTAATATCATTATGCTTTGAATAATAAGCTTCAGCCTGTACAACACCACCAGTCTTTTCTAAATCGATTACTTTCCCATCTACAGGCTTATCTGTTCTGATAGGTGTAACCTGATCTTTTGTTAATCCTCTTCCATATTCAAATAAAACTTTAGTTTCATCTTTTAATTTTAATGTAATATCATTTGCATACCAAGGCCAAGTAAAGGTAAGATGTCCTGTAAAATCATAATCACCTAATAGGACATCTGCAATGCCAGCTCCTTCTGTTCCTGGAAATCCTGCCATAATAACAGCATCAAAATCCTCTAACTGTTCTACTATAGTAATTGGACGTCCTGTTGTTAATACTGCAATTATAGGTAAATCAGGATGATATTTCTTAATATTATTAATTACATTAATATCTGCATCCCTTAGCTTCAATTGTGATTCTGTTCGATCTCCTGCATATTCAGCATATGGTTCTTCACCAATGGCCACTATAGCAGCATCATAGCTATCCTCAGAAAAATATCCATTGGCTTTATAATCAATTGTTTTAGAATCGTCAGCTACTTCTTTCAAACCTTCATAAATTGTAGTTCCTTCTGTAATATTTCCTGCGGATCCCTGCCATGTAATAGTCCATCCTCCACTCTGCATGCCGATATCATTAGCAGAAGAACCTGCAACAACTAGCTTATCCATATCCTTCAAGTCCTTCATAAGTGTTGAAGTTTCATTATTAGTATATGAATTCTTTAGAAGTGTTAAAGATTTTCTCACTGCTTCTCTTGCTACCTCACGATGTTCTGCTCCACCAAACTCCTTAAGAAGTTCTTCGTCTGCATATGCCAATTTTTCATTATCTAATAATCCTAAATCATCTTTTACTTTTAAGATTCGGTAAACTGCATCACTAATTCTATCTTCAGCAATTTGTCCATTCTTTACACCACTTATAATTGCATTTATTGCAGCAAGCCATTTTTTATCGTTACCTTCATATCCATCAACCATAAGCATATCAATTCCAGCATTTACTGCAGTAACTACCTTCTCTTGGTATGTGTTTTTGCCTTCAATCTGATCAACTCCATTATAGTCTGTAATAACAATCCCACTAAAACCTAATTCACCTTTTAGTAGATTTGTAATTAATTCTTTATTGCCATGACATTTTACTCCACCAATACTGTTATAACTAATCATTACTGATTTAGCACCTGCTTCTATAGCTGCTTTATACGGAATTATTAACTCTCCTTTTAATATATCCTGAAATTCTAAACCATTGTAATCATATGGAATATCCCCTTGATTAATACCATCTGTCGCTATACCTTCTCCAATAAAATGTTTTGCAGTAGCCATTACTCCTGTATTATTTAAATCTAATTGCGACCCTTCAATATATGCTGCCCCCAATTTAGCAGATAGTTCAGCATTTTCACCATAGCATTCATAAGTACGCCCCCATCGCTCATTCTTAGGTAATCCTAAAGTTGGAGTAAATGTCCAGTTTGCTCCAGTTGCGCGCACTTCTTTTGCTGTTATTTCAGCAATCCTCTTAATTAAATCCACATCATCTGCTTGTCCTAAACCTATATTATGTGGAAATATAGTTGCATTTAAAACATTATTGTGTCCATGTACAGCATCAACCCCATACAATAAAGGAATTCCACTACCTTCAATAGCAGCAGATTGATACTCATTTAAGCGATTAGCCCAATCTCTCGCTGTATTTCCTGAACTTGGTGAAGCACCTCCACCACTCAAAATTGAGCCTATATGGTACTTCTTTACTTCATCTGGTGTTATACTTCTTGTATCAGGCTGTAACATTTGTCCAACTTTCTGTTCCAAAGTCATCCCATTAATTAATTTTAATACTTTATCCTCTTCTGCTTTAACAGGAATTAATGGAAAATTCGATATAAGGATTAATACAACCAACAACCCACTTATAATTCTTTTCATAATATCCCCCTTATATAAGTAAATATTTATTATAAAAAAAAGGAATATTTATTCCTCTTTTTATTTAAAATATTATTTCTTGACTTGCTTATATAGCTCTATCATTTCTTCCGCAACTACACGGAATGACTCTGCATTCATAAGCTGATCTTCTGCATGAATTAACAGCAAGTTAATTTCTATTTTTTCTCCTTTAGCCATTTTTTCTAATAACTCAGCATGTACCTGATGCCCTACATTAAAAGTCTTGCTTCCCTCATCAATAAGTGCATTTGCTTTTTCAAATTCACCATTTCTTGCTTCTCTAATAGCTTCAATAAAATTTGACTTAGCCATTCCAACATTAGATATCATTTGAAAACAAATTAATTCATAATTATCCATTATTTCATTCCTTTCAAAGCTGATTCCAATGCTTTTTTACCATTTATCATTCCATAAGCAGCCATATCAATAACTTCTACAGGACAAGAAACTAAAGATTGTACTTTTTTCTGTTCAAAACGAACTTGTGGTCCTAGAAGTACTATATCAGCATCTTTTGCTTTCTCTTTTGCTTCACTCACTGGATAAGCATTGATTTCATATTCTTCATCTAATTCTAATGCTGCTTCTCTCATCTTTGCTACAAGTAAACTTGTTGACATTCCTGCATTACATAATAAAACTATTTTTTTCATCTTATAACACCCCACCATTTGTTTTAATTACTTTTTTAAACCAACTATATGATTTTTTCTTATATCTTTTCAAACTACCTGATCCATTGTTATCTAAATCAACATAGATAAATCCATATCTTTTTTCCATTTCTCCAGTAGTAAAGGAAACTACATCAATACATCCCCATGGTGTATATCCTAGAACATTCACTCCATCTAAGTTAATAGCTTTATTAATTTCTTTAATATGTGCTTTTAAATATTCAATTCGATAATTATCCTCACATTTATTATCCCCATCGAGTTCATCATAATATGCCATTCCATTTTCTACAATAAAGATAGGCAACTCATATCTTTCATACAAAGAACTTAAAACATACCTAAGTCCAACTGGATCAATCGCCCATCCCCATTCTGTCTTTTTCACATATGGGTTATTCACAGAATATTCATTTCCGCCATCTAAAGTCTCTGATACATCTCTCTTTATTCCAGATTTAACAACATTACTCATGTAATAACTAATCCCAATATAATCAACTGTCCCCTGCTTCAATATCTCTGCATCTTCTTGTTCCATTTTAATATGGTACCCTTTTAATTCCCACTCTTTTAAAGCATAAGAGGAATAATGTCCTCTGACATGAACATCAGCAAAGAAATAACGATCACGCATCATCTCTGATGCAAGCATAATATCATCAGGATTACATGAGAATGGATAAATTGGCACCATTGCACACATACACCCTATCTGAAAGCAAGGATTTATCTTTCTTCCCTCTATTACTACTTTTGAACTCGCTACTAATTGATGGTGAACTGTCTGATACATAGCCTCTTCAGGTTTATCAAATTCTGAAAATTTCACTCCAGAACATGTCCATCCGAAAATGTCATTTCTATAATTTTTCTGATTATTTATTTCATTAAATGTCATCCAATATTTCACTTTATTACTATAGCGTTTCATAACAACTTTAGAAAATTTAACGAATAAATCAATAACTTCTCTGCTATACCATCCTCTGTACTTTTTAGTTAAATAATATGGCATCTCAAAATGACTTAACGTTACCACTGGCTCTATTCCATACTTTAATAATTCATCAAATAAATTATCATAAAATCGTAATCCTTCCTCATTAGGTTCTTCTTCATCTCCTTTAGGGAAAATACGTGTCCATGCAATTGAAGTTCTTAGACATTTAAAGCCCATATCTGCGAACATCTTAATGTCCTCTTTATAATTATGGTAAAAATCAATTGCTCCATGATTTGGATAATAATAATCTGATAAAATTCCATCCGTAATTAATCGTTGCTTTCCATTTGCTCCTGCTGTCATTACATCGGCAACGCTAATTCCTTTATTTCCTTCTCTAAATGCACCTTCAATTTGGTGAGCGGAAACAGCTCCGCCCCACAAAAAATTCTCTGGAAATCTCATCCTTAGTCCGTAATACCTTTTTCTTCGTTTTCTATAAACTGTTTATCCTGCATTTTCATGAATGGATAATAAATTACGACAGCAAGAGCAAGAATAATTATTTGTAGTACGGCGCCTGAAAATCCACTTAAAATAAATCCTGAGATAACAGGTGGCATTGTCCATGGAACTTGAACCCCAACAAATGGAACAATTATACCTGTAGCTGTTGCTACATATGTTAAAATGTATGCTATTACAGGAACAATGATAAACGGAATTAACATCAATGGATTATAAACAATTGGTAACCCATAGATAACTGGTTCATTAATATTGAAGATTCCTGGAACTAAAGATAATTTTGAAATATTTTTCAACTGCTTTGATTTTGCAGATAATACTGCTGCAATAAGTAGCCCTAAAGTGATACCTGTACCACCAAATTTAACAAAGTTATCTATTACTTGAGGTGTTACAATATGTGCACCTTCAGCAACTGTATTTAATCCTTTTGCAGCAAGTTCAGAGTTTGCTAAAGCATTTGCTGTTAAAATAGGAGCCATAACCCCCATTACAATATTCGGACCATGTAATCCTGCCCAAAATAGTAATGAAATGAGAAGAACAATAATCAAACCGCCCAAGAAAGTATCGCTTAAATTTTGCATTGGAACCTGTAAAGCTTCAAAGATAAATTGTGTTAAAGTTGTATCGAATGAGCTAAATATTTGGAAAATAATCATAGCACCTAAAATTATAACAAACCCTGGAATCAATGCAGTAAATGCATTAGCTACACCATCTGGTACACCATCAGGCATTTTAATAGTTATCTTTTTCTTTAGAAAGAAAGTAAATACAAAGCCAGTAATTAATCCAACAATAATAGCTGATATAACACCTTGTCCACCAGTCCAAGACTTTGGAATAATAGCACTTACAACCTCTCCGCCTGTAGTTACTGTAGATGAAGCTGTAACAATTAAAAATGATACAAGAGCTATGATTGCACTTGATATACCATCTTCTCCATCATTTCTTGCATAAGCATAAGCAATTCCAACAACTGAAACAATTGCTAAGATATCAAAGGTTGCTCCTGCCACCTGATTTAATCCTATATTCCATGTTTCCCCAAATGTCGAAGCCATGAAATCCGCATACCCTGTAATTGGTAAATTAGCTACTAATAAGAATAATGATCCTATTAATGTAATTGGCATAGTCAATACAAACCCATCTTTTAAAGCTGTTAAAGCTTTTGTACTTGAAATTTTCACCATTGCTGATAAAAATTTTTCAAAAAATTCCTTCATAATTTTTATTCCCCCTTTTATTAAAATTTATTATACAAATTAAAATACCTTTTATATTATTCATTTAGAATTTAATTGAATAATATAAATTCATTCGAATGACTATTTATACTATATCATCATTTTTATGGTTTGTAAACCCTTTCATTGGAAATTGTTGTTACTTTTTATTCGAATGATTTTTTTATTTGATTTTATTTATTACTATGCTACTATATAAATATAAAGGTTTAACTAGAGGTGTTGACATGAAAGCAAAAGAGTTAAAAGAAATTCTGCTCGAGCAAATTGAAAATGGAATGTATAATGAAACAAAAAAATTGCCTACAGAGGATCAATTAATTAAAACTTATGGTGTTACTCGCTATAGTGTACGTAGAGTAATAGAAGAGCTCGCTGAAATGTGCATTGTCTATCAAGTACAAGGTAGCGGTGTGTATATTAGAGAAAATCGTAGAAGTGGCTATTTAAGCCTTTCTAGTACAAGGGGCATTAGTAATGAGTTTATTGATAAAAATGTAAGTACTAAACTAATTTCAATGAATCTTGAAAAAGCTACAGAAAAAGATATAGAGCTTTTTAAATGCGATGAAAATACAGAGATTTACAATGTGATTCGTTTGCGTCATGTGGATAATAATCCATTTGCTTTAGAGTTTTCGCGATATAATAAAAAATTAGTCCCTTATTTAAATAAGGAAATTGCTGAATCATCAATTTTTAACTATATTCAGGATGCATTAAAACTAAATATTGGCTTTGCAGATAAAATCATTGAGAGTAGAAAGATTACTGAGTATGAAGCAGAATTATTAGAACTTGAAAAAGGTGATCCTGCAATCATAATAAATGATACTGTTTATTTAAAATCTGGAGAAATTTTTGACTGTAGTTCTGTAGTATATAATTTTAAATATGCTAAATTTTTTGATCTTGCTATATTTAAAAAACAACGTACCTTAAAAGTGAATTAGTTCTGAATATTTATTTAGATCGTACAAATATTTAATCAGCTATTGAAAAAATATACCAAAATATTGCATATAATAAATGGTATTAAGGAAATTTAATATTTTACTTCATATTTATACTTATGTGAACATTACCTATATTAATGAATCTATTTGGGATACAGGAAAAGATATTTCTTTTCTAATATAAATTATTATTTCAGAGGTTTAATACATAATCTTATGTATTAAGTGAAATTTTCTAAAGGTAATTTGGATTACCCTAGAATCATATATATATATTAATAATATCTTATAAAGACATTATAAAAAATTTAACTAAAAAAGAGTTATAATTTATTTCTATCTCAGAAATATTTATAACTCTTTTTATCTATATTAGACTTTTATTATTACTCAAATTCAATAGTTGCTGGTGGTTTTCCTGTGCAATCATAAAGCACACGGTTAACACCTTTAACTTCATTTACTATTCTAGTTGTTACTTTTCCAAGTACTTCCCATGGAAGGTCAGCTGATTCTGCTGTCATGAAATCACTTGTTGTTACAGCTCTAAGTGCTATAGCATAATCATAAGTTCTTTCATCTCCCATTACTCCTACTGATCTCATGTTAGTAAGGGCTGCAAAGTATTGACCAATTTCTTTATCAATTCCAGCCTTTGCAATTTCTTCTCTGTAAATTGCATCTGCCTCTTGAACTATCTTAACTTTTTCAGCTGTTACTTCGCCTATGATACGTATTCCAAGACCTGGACCTGGGAAAGGTTGTCTGAATACTAACTTTTCAGGTATTCCAAGTTCTAAACCTGCTTTACGTACTTCATCCTTAAATAATAGTCTTAATGGTTCTATTATTTCTTTGAAATCTACATAGTCAGGAAGTCCCCCAACATTGTGGTGTGATTTTATAACTGCTGATTTTCCAAGTCCACTTTCGATTACGTCTGGATAAATAGTTCCTTGTACTAAGAAATCTACTGTTCCAATCTTCTTAGCTTCTTCTTCAAATACTCTTATAAATTCTTCACCAATTATTTTTCTCTTAGCTTCTGGTTCTTCTACACCCTTTAACTTTTCGTAGAATCTTTCTTGAGCATTTACACGTATAAAGTTTAAGTCATATTGTCCATTAGGTCCAAATACTTCTTCAACTTCATCTCCTTCATTTTTACGAAGTAAACCATGATCAACAAATACACAAGTTAATTGGCTTCCTACAGCTTTTGAAAGTAATACTGCAGCTACAGATGAATCAACTCCACCTGATAATGCACATAATACTTTACCATTTCCAACTTTTTCACGGATTTCTTCAATTGTCTTTTCAACAAATGAATCCATCTTCCAATCTCCAGCACATTCACAAGCATTGAATAGGAAGTTTGAAAGCATCTTATTTCCTTCTTGAGTATGCATAACTTCTGGATGGAATTGAACTGCATAAAGCTTCTTTTCTTCACATTCCATAGCTGCAACTGGACAAACAGGAGTAGTAGCTACTATCTTAAATCCTTCTGGAGCTTTTTCTATGTAATCTGTATGACTCATCCAACAAATAGTAGATGGTGATACACCTTTAAATATCTTAGATTCTACATCTACATCAACTTTAGTCTTACCATATTCACTTACAGGAGCAGTTGCAACTTTTCCTCCAAGCATATGAGACATTAATTGAGATCCATAGCATATTCCAAGGATAGGAATTCCAGCTTCAAATAATTCTTTTTCACATAAAGGAGAATCTTCACCATATACGCTGTTAGGTCCCCCTGTAAAAATTATTCCCTTAGGATTCATTTCTTTTATTTTATCAACACTTATAGTATGTGGATGAACTTCACAGTAAACACCACATTCTCTAACTCTTCTAGCAATTAATTGATTATATTGACCACCAAAGTCAACAACTAAAACTAATTCTTTATTCATGTGACCCTCCAAAGCGTAATTTATTTATAAAAACTTAACACATATAAGTTTAAAGGAAAACCGACATATTAACAATATGTAAATAACAATTAACAGTTAGCAATTAATAATTAACAATTTATGAAGTAATTTGTGCCAAATTACTAGAAAAAAATCTTTAATGAAACTCAAGCAAGGCTTGAGTTTCTTCCTTAATTATTAATTCTCCACTGTTAATTCTCTTCACTGTTAATTATTCTATTTTAATCATACGAAACTCAATTCATTGAGTTTCATCCTTAATTGTCAATTGTCCATTATTAATTGTTAATTATTATAGTAAATATGCTTATTTACTATAATTAGGTGATTCCTTAGTTATATTAACATCATGTGGATGACTTTCTCTTATTCCTGATGCAGTTTGTACAACAAACTTAGCATTTTCATATAAATCATCAAGAGTTGGTGCTCCTAAGTATCCCATTCCTGATCTGATTCCACCTAGTAATTGATAAATTGTATCTGCTACAGCACCCTTAAATGCAACTCTTCCTTCAACACCTTCTGGTACAAACTTCTTAGTTCCATTTTGGAAGTATCTATCACTTGAACCCTTTTCCATAGCTCCAAGAGATCCCATTCCTCTATAAACCTTGTAGCTTCTTCCTTGATATATCTCCATTTCACCTGGTGCTTCTTCACATCCTGCAAACATTGATCCCATCATTGCAACAGAAGCTCCACCAGCTAAAGCTTTAACTATATCTCCTGAGTACTTTAATCCACCATCAGCAATTACTGGTACTCCATATTTCCTTCCTTCTTCAGCACAATCCATAACAGCTGTTAATTGAGGTACTCCAACACCAGCAACTATTCTTGTTGTACATATTGAACCAGGTCCAATACCAACCTTTACACAATCTGCTCCAGCTTCTATTAAATCTCTTGTAGCTTCTGCAGTTGCAACATTACCTGCTATTATTTGAAGATCTGGATACTTAGCTTTAATAGCTCTAACTCCATCCATAACTCCTTTAGAATGTCCATGAGCTGTATCTAATGTAATAACATCTACGCTAGCCTTAACTAAAGCATCTACTCTGTCCATCATATCTTTAGTTACACCAACTGATGCTCCACATAATAATCTTCCCTTAGAATCCTTAGCAGCATTTGGGAAAGCTTTAACTTTTTCAATATCTTTAATAGTGATTAGTCCCTTTAAATTATTGTCACCATCTACTAAAGGTAGTTTTTCAATTTTATGTTTCTTTAATATTTCTAGAGCTTCTTCTAAAGTAGTTCCTTCACCTGATGTTATAAGTGGGCTCTTAGTCATAACTTCAGAAACTAATCTATCAAAGTTAGTTTCAAAAACTATATCTCTATTAGTGATAATTCCAACTAACTTAGTTCCTCTTGTTATTGGAACTCCTGAAATTCTATATTGAGCCATTAATTCTTGAGCTTCTCTTACAGTATGATTTTCAGATAAGAAAATAGGATCTGTTATTACTCCATTTTCTTGTCTCTTTACTCTATCAACTTCCTTAGCTTGTTGTTCAATAGTCATATTCTTATGAATAATACCTATTCCACCTTCTCTAGCTATAGCAATTGCCATCTTTGATTCTGTTACAGTATCCATACTTGCACTCATTAGTGGAATATTTAAGCTAATCTTCTTAGTTAATTTAGTTTTTAAGCTTACTTCATTAGGTAAAACCTCAGATTTATTTGGTACTAGTAATACATCGTCAAATGTGTATGCTGTTTTAATAATAGTTGCCATTGTTCTTCCCCCTTGAAATGATTTATTTCTTTCATTTTATTTTATGTATGAATTATTTATTTCGTATTTTTACTTATTTTTAGGTATAAAAAAAAGCACACTAATCTTCTAAGTGAAGTTAATATGCCTAAAATCCTATAAAAAGTTATAGTTATAGTATATCAAAATCACTCATAGTCGGAAATTTAAGGTTTCCGGTAGATACTCTCTGCCATATTCAGAGGATATACGAGTTTTGCTTATTACTTTGTTTTAATTTATAGATATTATATAACTCCCTAGATAGCTTGTCAATAAGTTTGCAATTTATATTTCAGATAAACTTTCTTATGAAATCTATATCATTATATATAATTTCTAAAATAATAAAATATCATTGATATTACTACATAAATTCAGTATAAGATTTATAAGTTTACAAGATAAATAAAACTATAAAGAAAAAACTCCACTCGGAGTTTTTATACTAAAATTTATTTAAGCACTTTCTAAATTAATTATTTATCCTAATTAACCTATAGCCAACCCCTATATGTGTTTGAATAAATCTTCCCTTTTCACAATTCTTCTCAATCTTCTTCCTTAAAGTAGCCATAAATACTCTTAAAGAAGGTATATCACTTTCATAAGCTACTCCCCATATTTCCTTCAATATATAAGTATGGGTTAACACCTTCCCCACATTTTTAGCTAATAAGCATATTAATTTATATTCTATTGGAGTTAAATGTATTTCTTCATCCTTAACAAATACACATCCTGAAATATAATCTATTTTTAATTCACCATTTATAAATTCAGTGCTTTCTTCTTTTCTTGTATTATCATAATTCATTTTCCTTATAGCAACTCTTATTCTAGCTAAAAGCTCATCTACACTAAAAGGCTTTGTTAAATAATCATCTGCACCTGAGTCTAATGCTTCGATCTTATCTTTATCTTCACTTCTTGCACTTACTACTATTATTGGACAATTTGACCATAATCTTATTTTCTTAATTATTTCAACTCCATCTATATCTGGCAGACCAAGATCTAATATAATAATATCTGGTTTATTAGATGTCACCATTAACATTGCTTGTTCCCCATTTTCTGCAATTAAGCAATTATATGAATGTACCTCCAATGTTGCAGATATAAAATTTCTTATTGCTTTATCATCTTCAACTACTAAAATTGAAACCTTCATTGTTAACCTCCACCTTAGTTAATGTAAAACCAATTACCGTACCTTTAGGTTTATTATTTCTTACATAGATTTCGCCACCATGGGCATTTATTATGGACTTACATAAGGCTAGCCCTAGCCCTATACCTCTTCTACTATCACCTTTATTTTCACTTGAAGTAAAGAACATATCAAATATGCATTCTTGATTTTCTTTACTTATTCCAAGACCATTATCTAAAACTTCAATTATAACCTTATTACCCTTAGTAAATGATCTTATTACAATATCTGTACCTTCATCTGTATATTTAATAGCGTTATCTAAGATATTAATCAGTACTTGAACTATTAATCTCACATCTACATCTGCCATAATAAAATCATTGGCTAGGTCTATCTTTAAATTGTAATTTAAAATCTTACGATTTACATGTGTTACTGCTTCATTAATAATATCTTCTACTAATTGTGGCTCAGTTTTTAATTGAACTTTCCCATCATCTAACCTAGATGCTGATAATAAATTCTCTACTAAATTAATTAACCATATAGAATCATCATAAATATCTGATATTAGCTTTTTCTTAGTATCTTCATCAAAATCATTATTTAATATAGAGCTTGCACTTCCTGATATACTTGTTAAAGGGGTCCTTAAGTCATGAGAAACAGCTCTCAATAAATTAGCTCTAAACCTTTCATTTTCAGCCTGCATTAAAGCCATCTTTTTTGATTCATTTAAAGTGTATTTTTCTATAGCAAAAGATATTTGACTAAGCATAGCTTCTAATAATGATTTTTCGCTACTATCTACACTTTCATCCTCTTTTAATACTATAGCTATAACTACCATTACATTTTCTTGCCCTATTAAAGGTATATAAGTTGCCTTTGCTCCTGGCAGGGTATCTGTCTCTGCCCCAGCTCTCTTTTTATTTTTTATTACCCAAGTAACTATTGCTTTTTCATCTTCAACTATATACTTATTATTAATCTTAACTAATGACTCATTCTTTTGCTTATATACATTAGATATTTCTTCATTAGAAACTTCATATATAATGATAGATTTTCTTAAAAACTTATATAATTGCTTTTGAGCTGTAAAAATTATATCTTCAAGAGAATTAGCTCTTTCAAGCTCTCTACTTGCTTCAAGTAATATATTAGTCCTATTAGCAATAATTGCAGAAACCTTCGCCTGCTGCTTCACCTTATTTGTTAATGTACTTGTAATTAATGCAGAAGCTAGCATTATAATAAAGGTAACTACATAGGTCGGATCATAAAAGTCTAATGAAAACCTTGGATTAGTAAAGAGAAAATTGAATAACATAACACTAATTAATGCTGCTATTCCACCATAAAGAAATCCATCAGTTTTATTAGAAACAAAAAGAACTCCTAAGATAAATACAGTTATTATATTGGCTTCACTAAACCCTAAATTATAAAGAAAAAAGCTAAATAAAGTTGCAATTGATAATATTCCAAAGGTTCTTATAAAATCCCTTGTTGATATCTCAATATTCTTAACTACATAATTTCTTTTATGAACTAAATCATCATTATCTGGTATAACATATAAATCTATTTCTGGAGCAAGCTCAACTATTCTATCTACATAACCAAGCTTAGACTTAAATAAACTCTTTTTTCTTTTAGTTCTTCCTATTATAATCTTAGATACTCCACTTAACTTTGAGTACTCAGCTACTTGGTAAGGAATATCATTTCCATAAACAGTTTCAACCTTTGCACCTAATTCTTCAGCAATCTTCAAATTTTCTCTGAGTTTTTTAATATTACTTTCACTAAGCTCCTTAGAATCTATCGTCTCTACAAACAGCGCTGTGAAACTTGCATGAAAGGCTTCTGCCATCCTTGCAGCTGCTCTTATAACCCTAGCATTAGTTGGTGATGAGCTTAAGCAAACTAAAATATGCTCATTAGTATGATACACACTCTTACTGAAGCTTTTATTTATATTTACTTCCTTATTAACTCTATCTGCTACTTCTCTTAGAGATATTTCACGAAGGGCAGCTAGGTTTTCCTTTGAAAAGAAATTACTTAATGCCTTCTTCGCTTGAATATCTTTATAAATCTTTCCTAAATTAAGTCTTTCAATAAGTTCAATTGGCTCTATATCTATTAACTCAACTTGGAATGCTTCTTGAAAAAATCTATCTGGAATTCTTTCTTTAACTACTACATGAGTTATAGATGCAATAATATCATTTAAGCTTTCTATATGCTGTACATTAACAGTAGTATAAACATCAATTCCAGCCTCTAATAACTCTTCTATATCGCTATATCTCTTATTATGCCTTAGTCCTTCGGCATTTGTATGAGCTAATTCATCAACTAATATTAATTGTGGTTTTCTATTTAAAGCACCATCTAAATCAAACTCTTTAAGTGTTATTCCCCTATAGTTAACAGAGAGCTTAGGCAAAATTTCTAATCCATCTAAAAGAGCCATAGTTTCAGGCCTAGTATGAGGTTCTATATATCCAACTACTACATCTACACCTGCTTTTTGTGCATCATGAGCAGCTTCGAGCATAGCATAGGTCTTTCCAACACCTGCTGCATATCCAAAAAATATTTTTAGTTTTCCCTTGGCATCCTTCTTTTCTTCATCTTTAATTTTTCTTAAAAACTCCTCTGGATTAGGCCTAGACTCTTTCATTAAATCACCCCTTTTTTTAATTAAGAATTAAAAATGAAGAATGAAAAATTATTGAAGTAATTCAGCATGAGCTGAATTACAAAATTTAAATTTCAAAAACTCCTAAGAGTTTTCATCCTAATTCTTTAATTTTTTCATTCTTTCATTCCAAGAACTCTCTTGGAGTTTTATCCTAAATTCTTCATTATTCATTTTTAATTTTTCATTATTCAAGCTTGCCATCTAGTGCAAGATTGACTTCAAGTACATTTACTGTTTTTTCACCAAATACACCTAAAAATCTCTTATTAGTATATTTATCTATTATTGATTCTACTTCATCCTTACTCATATTTCTTTCTCTAGCAATTCTATCTACTTGATAATCTGCAGCTGCAACAGATATATGAGGATCAAGTCCACTACCTGAAGCTGTTACTAAATCTACTGGTATAGGTTCATCTCCTTTTTCAGGATTAGCCTTTCGTATTTTTTCAACTCTTTCTTCTACTAACTTTTTATATTCATCACTAGCAGGACTTAAATTTGAAGGAGCAGAGTATAAAAGTATTTCTCCATTTTCATTTTTAAATGTGCTAGTGTCTAAATTCATTACTCTTCCCCATAAATATTTATCACCTGTAAATTCTTGTGCTAATAATTCACTTCCATATTTAATACCATTTATCTCAATAATACTACCATTTGATTTATCTTTAAAGAAAATTTGAGAAATTCCTGTAATAAATAATGGAAATAACACACCACAAATAATTGTAAATACTAAAAGGAATTTAGCTGATTTGCCTAAAAGTTTCATATATAACTCCTCCTTATACTATGCCTAAAGCTGTTATTATTAAATCTATTATCTTTATTGCTATAAATGGGCTAACTAGTCCACCTAATCCATAAACTAAAAGATTTCTTGATAAAAGCTTACTAGCTGGAACTTCCCTATACTTAACTCCCTTTAATGCAAGTGGTATAAGAGCTATTATAATTAAAGCATTGTAAATAACTGCTGAAAAAATTGCACTTTCAGGACTGCTAAGACCCATAATATTTAATTTATTTAATTCGGGATATAATCCAATAAATAAAGGTGGAATTATAGCAAAATACTTAGCAATATCATTAGCAATACTAAATGTAGTTAAAGCTCCTCTTGTCATTAAAAGCTGTTTACCAATTCTTACTATATCTATTAATTTAGTTGGTGATGAATCTAAATCTACCATATTTCCAGCTTCTTTTGCTGCTTGAGTACCAGTATTCATAGCAACTGCTACATCTGCTTGAGCTAAAGCTGGAGCATCATTAGTTCCATCTCCAGTCATTGCTACTAAATGGCCTTTCTTTTGAAAATCCTTAATCATATTAAGCTTTCCTTCTGGTGTTGCTTCTGCTAGGAAATCATCTACTCCTGCTTCTGCTGCTATAGCTGCTGCTGTAAGAGGATTATCTCCAGTAATCATGATAGTCTTTATACCCATTTTTCTTAAATCTGCAAATTTTTCTTTAACCCCTTGCTTAACTATATCTTTAAGATGTATAACCCCTAAAACCTTACCGTTCTTAGCAACTACTAAAGGAGTTCCCCCAGTATTTGCAATATTCATAACTACATCTTCACATTCTTTAGAAAAGCTACCTCCCTTTTCTAAAATATAATTTTTAATTGTGTCACTAGCACCTTTTCTAATTTCATTCCCATTAAAATCTACACCACTCATTCTAGTTTTAGCCGAGAATTCAACGAAGCTTAAGTTCATATCTTTAATATCTCTTCCTCTTATTCCAAACTCTTCTTTAGCTAGAACTACTATACTTCTACCTTCTGGAGTTTCATCTGCAAGAGATGATAATTGTGCTGCATCTGCAAGTTCTAATGCATCCACTCCATCTACTGGTATAAATTCACTAGCCTTTCTATTTCCAAGAGTTATAGTACCAGTTTTATCTAACATTAAAATATCAACATCACCAGCTGCTTCTATAGCTCTACCACTCATAGCTAGTACATTTGCTTGATTTAATCTACTCATACCAGCTATACCAATAGCTGAAAGAAGTGCTCCTATTGTAGTTGGAGCTAAACATACTAAAAGTGCTATTAATGAAGTAATTGAAGTATTATTAATTTCCCCTGCTTCTGTTGCAATAAAGTGTGAATAAGTGTAAAGAGCAGCTGTTACTATTAGGAATATTATTGTTAATGATACCAAAAGTATTTCTAAAGCCTTTTCATTAGGAGTCTTCTTTCTTGATGCTCCTTCAACCATTTCAATCATCTTGTCCATAAATCCTTCACCAGGATTACTACTAATTCTAATTACAATGAAATCTGAAATAACTGTTGTTCCACCTGTTACTGCACTTCTATCTCCACCACTTTCTCTAATAACTGGTGCAGATTCACCTGTGATGGCACTTTCATCTACTGATGCAGCACCATCTATAACTTCTCCATCTGCTGGGATTTGTTCTCCTGTACTAACTATAACAATATCACCTTTTTTAAGATCAGTTGAATTAACCTTAGTAATATTAGTTACTTCTTTTATTGATGGAATCTTATTTGCTAAAACTTCTTTCTTAGCAGATCTTAAAGCATCTGCTTGAGCCTTACCTCTTCCTTCTGCAATTGCTTCTGCAAAGTTTGCAAATAAAACAGTGAACCATAGTAATATTGCTATTCCTAAAATAAAGCTTGGAGAATTATCTTTAATTCCACCTAGAGCTAAGAAATATAAAATTGTTGTTATTATTGATGAAATATATACTATAAACATTACTGGATTTTCTTTTTGTGCTTTAGGGCTAAGCTTCACAAAGGAATCTTTTATTGCCCTCTTTAAAATATTTTTATCTTTAAAAATACTATTACTTTCCTTCATATCATTCCACTCCTATCCTATCATTTGGAAGTGCTCAGCTATTGGCCCTAATGCAAGAGCTGGGAAAAAGCTTAAAGCTCCTACAAGAATTACTACAAATATTAATAATCCTATAAATAAAGCATTGTGTGTTGCTAAAGATCCTGAGCTTACTGCTACTTTCTTCTTACTTGCAAGAGATCCAGCTATAGCTAAAGTTCCAAACATAGGTACAAATCTTGCAAATAGCATTACTAGTCCAATGCTAATATTTATAAATGGTGTATTTGCAGCAAAGCCTGCAAAGGCTGAACCATTATTACCACCTGCTGATGAGTATGCATATAGCATTTCTGAGAAACCATGCGCTCCTGAATTGTTTAAACTTTCTAAAACGCTTGGTACTAATGAAGCTATAGCACTACTTACTAATATTGCTATTGGAGTTGCTAAAGACACTAACATAGCCATTCTCATTTCATAAGGTTCAATCTTTTTCCCTAAATATTCTGGTGTTCTACCTACCATAAGTCCTGCAATAAATACTGCTATTATTGCAAAAGCAAGCATTCCATATAGTCCACAGCCAACTCCACCAAATATTACTTCTCCAAGTTGCATTAGAAGCATTGGAACCATACCACCAAGTGGAGTATAACTATCATGCATTGAATTTACTGAACCATTAGAAGCTGCTGTAGTAAAGGCTGCCCAGGTTGATGAAGCTGCTATACCAAATCTAGCTTCCTTACCTTCCATATTACCTCCAGCTTGATTTACTGTAGAAATATCAACTGCTCCTCCACTTGCAAGTTGTGGTGTTGCATTTGCTTCACTAACTGCAATGGCTGCTAAAGCAATTACTAAAACTGAGAACATTGCAATAAATATAGCTCGACCTTGTTTTTTATCCTTAATATTTCTACCAAAGGTAAAGCAAAGTGCTGCTGGTATTAATAAAATTGATATCATTTCAACTGCATTAGAAAATGGTGTTGGATTCTCAAGTGGATGTGCTGAGTTAACTCCAAAGAATCCACCTCCATTAGTTCCTAATTGTTTAATTGAAATTTGACTTGCTGCAGGTCCCTGAGGTACAACCCCCTTAGTTACTACAGTTCCATCTTCTAAAGTTACTGGTTCTAATAATTCTACCTCTTCATATGCTTTAAAGTTTTGTACAACTCCTTGAGAATTAATTAAAACTGAAACTACTATTGATAATGGAATTAATATATATAAAACACTTCTTGTTGAATCTACCCAAAAGTTACCTATTGTTTTCTTTTCTGTTCTAGAGAAACCTCTGATTAAAGCAAATAATACTGCTATTCCTACTGCTGCTGATAAAAAGTTTTGAACTGTAAGTCCAAGCATCTGGGTTAAATATGATAATTGAGATTCTCCTGAGTAAGCTTGCCAGTTAGTATTACTTACAAAACTTGCTGTTGTATTAAAGCTTAAATCAAAACTTGTCCCTTTAACGCCTTCTGGATTTAAAGGTAAAAATCCTTGTATAATTTGCAATGCAAATAAGAATATAAAGCTAAGTAAACTGAAGAATACTATGGATTTAAAATACTTTTTCCATCCCATTTCCTCATTTTCATTTACCCCTAGAATCTTATAAATAAATTTTTCTACTGGCTTAGTAACCTTACTTAGAAAAACCTTCTCTCCATTCATTACCTTTCCAATATAACTACCTAATGGAATAGCTAAAACTACTAAAATAATTAAATACAATGAATATTGCAATATTGAGTTAATCATTCATTATCACCTCTTAGTAAAATATAAGTTAAATAAACAAATAAGCTTAAGGCCACAAGCCCCACTAAATAAATAACTACTGTCATTATTAATCCCCCTTCCATAATTGAATTATATAAAAATCCATATAAAGATAGTGTTAGGATTAATAATCAAAACATTAAGATTGTATAAAGATTTTATGTAAATAAATAATGCTAATCATAACTACTCTGTGCTCCGTCGCAAGCTCCAAGTCCTCTTTTTCATAACATTATTAGTCTGCATATTTTGATTATTGAGCGACTGAATGAATAAATTTAGTTATAATGAAAAGAGGATTCAAGCGCTAGCTTAAATCCTCTTTTTTAATTTATATCACTTTAGTACTTATTCTTTATAATATTTATTTATTAATTACTGAATTAAAAATAACTCTAAATAAAAAGATATCTCTTACCCATTAAATATAGTGCTTAAATTAAGAGATATCTTTTTCTTATTTATAAATCTTCTTTAAATATAATCTTACCTTCATCATTTCCATATAAATATGAAGTTCTTAAATATATATTCTTAGCCATAATATTACCTATAATATATATACTATTTGCTTCTATATATACATTTCCATCAGGGGCATATATACTTCCAATCACAGCTACACCAGCATCACTTTTAATTCTAATACTACTATCATATAAAGTTAAATTTGTTGGTGTCATTGTTTTCTTTTTAGAAGCAATTACAATACTGTTCTTATTATTTAAATCCTCTCTCTCATTTGGAGGTAAAATCCCCTTAGCATTAGATGCTTTTATATCAATTTTACCATCAGCTACTATATAATTATTTAATTCTTTTAAGTCACCTGTAATATCTCCTTCTTCATTAATATTGCCAGCTTCATCTAGCTTTTTTTTAGCTATTATAGAATTTCTGTTCAACTCATCAGTAGTTATTATCATATTCCCATTGTGAATTTTACCATTTTCTAAAGCTATCCCTTCAACACTTTCCATTAAATTTATCATTTTTTTAGAATCCTCGTCTGTAATGATATGTGACTCCTTATTATTATCTAATGTTAAAGTACCGAAATTATTATTCCATACACCATCAATAAATTTTCTTTCCTTAATATCATTATTACTCCAGGTATTTCCTTCAATCTTTACTGTTGTAGCATTGAATGTCAAACTTTTATTTGCCCAAATATCTCCTTTAAAACTAATATCAGTACCATAAATATGAATATTTTCAGTAGCAAAAAGTGCAAAGTCCAAAGGGCTTTTTTCACTACCTTCATCACCTGTTGCAAATGCCATATATGATACTAAACTTACAACTAATAAAGATAATGATAATATAATTATACTTTTCTTTTTCTTCACCTAAATACCTCCTTTACTATTACGTTAGCCAAAAGCTTAAAATAAATCTGGGAGTCTAGGCTCATCATCTGAAAGTGTTCCCATATATACAGCCTTAGAACTATTACTGATAATAATATTATTACTTAACACAGTTTTATTGGGAACTTCCGTATTAACCAATCCCCTATAAGCTACTAGTATTTCAGCCTTATTGGTAATACCATCTGAAAGCCCATTTAATTTTATATTATATCTATTTACAATAGATGCATCTTTAGTTATTTCTGAAGTAGTCAATTCAACAAGTTTATTATTTACTATCTTATAGATTTTCATTTCCTCATCATTAACTTCTATATTCTTATCAACGTCTAGTTTAATATCTATATTATTAACATTTAGAATAAAGGTTGAGCCAAAAGTATAGGTAGCTCCTGGAGTTACATTAAATGAATTATTCTCACCATGCTCATCAATACTTGGTTTTCCATTAATAAATCCATTATATAATCCATGTTCCAATCTCTCTGCTTCAGTAAATAAATCTACAACTAAATATTTCTTTAAATCAGCTTTTCTACTCTCATCTTTCCATCTATAATTTATACTAATAGATTCATATAACTTTTGGTTTAACTTATCTTCCTTACCATTGATGTTATAAGTAAAACTTACTTTATTTCCATTATATAAAATCTTGTTAGGATTAGAGTTATTATCATCTTTAGTATAAGTTAAATCTTCTAAGGCTACCTTATTACCTGCAATATTTAATGTAAAATCCTTATTGATACTTTCAAGTTCTAAATTAGTATCAATAAGTGTATATTTTTCTTCTAAATCATTAGCAATCTTTTGGAATACACTATCTATTGCATAGTTATTATTTGGCTTATTATCAACTACTTTATCATTAGCTTCATAATATCCAAGATTCTCATCTATCTCAATATTAGGATTTTCACTTGGTAATTGTATCATTTCCTTATGAATTGCTTTTAAATTTCTATTTCCTGAATCATTAAGGCCATATCCTATAGAATAGGCATTATAATTATTAGTTTTATTTATCTTTGCTATTTCTTTTGCATAGTTTAAATCATAGCCATAAACATCACTTAAGCCACTACCAGTATTCCATATTACTCCACCATTTTCTACGGTAATATCTTTAAAATAATTAGGAATTTGATTCTTGTCTTCTCCAACTATCAGATTTTTAGTAATTACAGTAGAGTAAGTAGGGAGACCATCTGACATTAATACTATAGATTTATTCGCCTTAGTATTATCCTTATTTAAAAGATATAGTGCCTTTCTCAGGCCTTCACCTGTATTAGTCCCTTGTCCAGCACTTAACTTATCTATTGATTCTATTAAATCCGCAGTTTTACTGGACTCTATAAAACCCTTAGATAATATTTCAGCCTTACTATTATAAGAAATTACAGCTATCTTTAAGTTATTAGTAGTTTTAAACTTTTCTACAAAGGCTTTGGCTGCTTCTCTTAATTTGTATATCTTAGAAAATTGATATTGGCTAGGATGATTTTTTGCATTATTATGACCTTTTGTAGTACATATACCATTTTTATCAATCTTACAGTTATCGCTGCTTCCTTTTACGCTCTCATGCATACTTTCTGACACATCTAATACTAATACTAACTCCTTTAAAGGATAGTCAACTTCAAAAGGAAGTGCTGTTACTTCTCCTCTTATTGTGATATCGTTATTTACAATACCTTTTACCCTTATAGTATTATCTATTCCTGCTGGTTCACCAACCGTATATCTTAACTCAAAGCTTGGCTCTGTTTTTACAACATCATCTGCTTTTACATTAGAGGCCTTAATGGATATTAAAGATACTATAAAAAGAAAGCAAGTTAAAAAGCTTATTATTTTATTTTTTTTATTTTTAAACATCTCATCACCTCTCTTTATTTATTTCTAAATTTAACTATTAAGCTAGCTGGAGTTGTTACATCTGAATAACCCTTTTTAGTATTTAGAACAAATGAAACTTCTAGTCCATTTACATTATTGAAATTTCCACCTGAATTCGATCTGTAATCTAAAGGTCTTACTTTAAACTCAGTTACCTTGTTGGATAACTGAGTTGCAGGTTCTAAATTTTTTCTTAGCTCCAATATTCTAGTTCCGCTATTGTAAGTAAATTTATATATATCACTTTCTACTTTAAAAGCTATCTCATTTACATCAAGCTTCCCTTTACTAGTTGGGTCAGTAATTAAATCTGAATACTTTATTTCATCAGGACTTGAAGGTATTGCAGGATCTAATACCTTCACTTCTCTACCATTAATCCTAGTTAATCTTTCTGCTTCTGAGCCATACTTAGAAAGCTCTTTTTGAATATTTTCTATTTCTATTTGAATATCTGAGTTTACTTCTGAGGTTATAATAGTTTTATTAGCATTTAAGAAAAATGTAAATATTGTTCCAAGAACTACAACCGTGATACTTAAGGTTATTATTAATTCTAATAGGGTAAAGCCATTCTTTTTTTGCTTCATATCTATCTTACCTTTCAATCTTCCATCTAGATTTCTCTAGGAATCCTTCTGTAGAAAGAAGTTCTGAAGATGAATTAATTTTAACTTCACTCCCCTTTTTAGAACTTGCACTTCCATTAAATATATCTTTAATCTTATCGTAGTTAGAAGCTATTACTTCTCTTACTACTTGTGGCGAATAGTTAATTACCTTATTTCCATCTCCAATAAATGTTATATCTTTTGAAGTTATTATAGTTCCAGTAAAGTTAAAGTCTCCTTCTATAACAATATCTGAATTAGAAATAATTAATCCCTTACTAACATCCACCCCATTAAGTCTTCCATCTTTTATATTTATTTTTTCATTTTTACCTTTTAATACTAATAACCCTTTATCTGTATTGAAGTTCTCACCTTTTACCCCTTCTAGCTTCTCAAAATCAATTTGATTTGCAACTGTTTTTAATACAGTTTGTCCACCGTAAATATCTGTACTCTCACTAATACCTGTAGTATCTCCCATAGCAAATACGTTTCTAGCATATTCTTCTCTTTCAGCATCTACTACCTTATTAGTTTCTACAGTTATTCCGCCTTTTAATATTTCTCCATCACTATTTTTAATACTAGTACCTACTGAGTGTACATTTCCTTTTAGTGTTACTCCACCATCATTAAATTTATATTTACTATCTTTATTGTTAAAGTAATTAGCAAAATAATTTGATTTCATATCAGCATTACTTACACCATTTATACTTTCAAGTAATTGAAGTGGACTATAATACTTTAATGTTGCATTACTATTTGGATCTAATATCCCACTTACATCTGTATATGCTAGATAGTTTCCTTTTACTGCAACAGATTCACCAGTCTGATATTGATTTCCTGAAGCATCTGTAGCATTTAAATATGCAACCCCCATAATATAAGCATCTTTTTCTATATTTAGTTCAGAAGGAGTACTTACTTCATTAACTATAATACTACTTGAATTTAATGCCTTACCAGCACTGTCTACCTCTGTAGTTTTATCATTTATTCCATAAAAATTATTCTTTAAATTAATTACACTATTAGTTGAATTAATTGCTAAATCATTATTAACTGTTACATCTTTATAAAAGTCAATTTTATTATTAGTGGATCCTCCAGAGTAACTTCCTTTACCTACATAAACATTTTTAGCAAATACATCTCCATCGACTAAGGAATTATGTCCAGCAGTTCCCTTTATATTATTTTCTAAATGTAAAGTATTAGCTGTATATATATTTCCAGTAATATCAAAACCAGTGTTATTTAAATATATTCCACCTTTATATTTATCAAAAGTAAAGTTCTCACCAGTTAAATTTTCATCTACACCCTTAACCCAAACATCTCCAGTTATATCTAAATTACTCTCTGTTCCACCTTCAACTTTCATATTTCCATCAGCAGTAATAGATTTTCCATCAAATACTGGATAAATATCTACTATATTAATTTCTGAATTATATTCAGGTGCCTTAACCTTAAAGTTTATTGATACTGTTCTTCTTTGTTTAAGCTCAGAGCCCTTAGTTTCAAAATTAGAGTTAACATCCATATTAATCCACTTTTCCCCTGATTCACCCGTTACTAATTCATATCCATTCTCAGGCACTTCAATAATATAACCTACTGATGGATCTACAGCATCTATAGTTTTAATTTCCCTATCTTCAACTGAATCTATTGTTTTTAGATTAGAAACTAAATATAATAATAAATCTGTATCTGTTCCATTAACCACAACCTTATTATCAGTTAAAAAACTATAGAAGCTACTTTTAAATAATTCGTTAGCAACTTCTTTTTCTGTTTTATCTGCAGTAGCAATAATAGTATTTTGGGCGAATCCTTCTTTAACTTTTGTATCTGCATACTTTATAGCTTCTTGAGATGCTTTTATAATAATATTCTCTACAACATCTAAACCTGAATCTGCTTCATAAAGATTTTGCATTCTTTTACTTTCGTTTACTTTCCTCTTATAAGTGCTTGAAGTAAAACCTAAAACAGTTGTTCCAACCAAAAAGATTATAGCCATTGTAATAACTACCATCACCATGGTTGAACCTCTTTTTTTCTTTTTCAACTGAATTCACCACCTTACTTTATAATTAAATTACTACTTGAATCACCTTCAAATAGAATTTTATTCTTACTATCTTTAACTACAACAGAGTAATTATACATATCTGAAACTCCTGCTTCCTTTGATGTATCTATCTTAGAAAACATTATATTTCCCTTTGATGATATAATATTAACTGTTCTTTTATTTCCACTAGCATCTACATTAGTAACACTATTAGTTACTAAATTTATATCAACTGATGAAGTTAGATCATTAAAAATTTCAATATTTAGATTATCAATAGAAAAGCTTTCATCATGGTTTATAAATATAATGCTTTCTTGTCCTGGCTTAATTGGAATAGTTTTTATATTACTCCTGTCATTTCTATTATAAATTTCTAATGTATTAGTTTTTATTTCCATAACTAAATCATCATTCACAATTATTTCTTTTAATGGATTATCCTCATCAATTAGTTTATTAGCTCCTTCTTTTTTTACAAGCTTAAGCTTATAACCTGCCTTTGTATAATCTACAGAATTAACATTACTATAATCAAACTTATCATTTTTCTTTATTTCTAACTCTACATTGAAAACAGGTTCCTTACTTCCTGATGGTTCAGATGGGTTTCCATAAATATTCCTTTGGAAAGTTGCAGTATATTTATCATTTTCTCCATCTTTCTCAACCTTATCTCCATCTAAAAGCTCAAAGTATTTATGCATTGGAGAACCTTCTTCTTTAAGAATTATCTTATCATAAGCCTTTATCTCTTCTAGTACCTTTTGCCCTACATAAATAGCCTTCTGTTTATTTTCTCCGTCCTTACTATTTTTAAAGCCAGAAAGAACTAATGTAGACAAAGGTATAATTAATATTGATAAAAGGGCGACACTAATTATCACCTCAACTAATGTCATCCCTTTTTTGACCCTTTTATTCTTTATTTTCATAATACACACCTACTTATTAGTGACATTTACTGTATTACCCTTACCAGTTACTGAAACTCTAGGGTTTGAAGTATCATCATTTCTAATAATTACTTCAACATTTTTAGATGTATTATTTACAATAGTTAATTTAACTCCAGAATTGTCGAAGTTAACATCTCTCTTTTCACTTAGTATTTCTAATACTATATCTTTAGAGTTTGCAGCAAATACTTTTCCTTCATTAGAGTTTTCCTTTGGATAATAAGATTTTGATGTCTTATATTTGTAATATAATTTTCCATCTACTTCATCCAAGGTCATTTCTACTTCTTCTATCTTTTCATTATCTGAATAAATATAAGTTTCCCTTGCATCATCCTTAGCCTTACCCATAGTTAAGGTTGGAAGTTCTGATGATGGTGACTTTAATAACATTGCAAAGTCAGTTACATCTGTACTAGAGTTTTCATCCTTAAGGTCAGCATAGGCACCTGTTGCATTTCCACTACTAAACAATATTTCTTTTCCGTATACATTATTTAAAGTCCATTTTAAATATTCCTCATCTTCACCAGAAAGTTTAGGAATAGCATGGAATTCTAAATTCATTATTCCTGAAAGCTCATCTTGAGATTTAGCTGTTATAGAAATATTAGTTATTGCTATTTTTCTTCCATAATTTTCTATAGAACTTATAAACTTTTTAACTTCTTCGTAGCTTCCAGTAAAGTTAACTGAAACCTTAAGCTGCTCTGTAGTTGGTCCTTCCTTTTCTGTAGTTGTAACTTCTGAAGTACTTCCTTCTACTGCAGCTGCTGATGAACCTTGAGTATTTTCCTCAGTATCACCTTCTGGTAATTTATCTCCATTATACTCATCAACTAAATCCTTAAAGGAACTTTCTATTTTTACAATTTCATCAGACTTTAGTTCCTCAACTTTTTCTACTGTAATTGGATTAAAGCCTAAATTAGCATCTAGTCCACTTTCAGTTAATAGCTTGTCTATTTCAAGTATAATTTTTTCTTGTAATATAATAGGATATAGTTTCTTAGATTTTTCATAAACATCTACCTTTAGAATTTTAAGCCTTTCTTCTAGACCTTCTAAATCTCCTATATCCTTCATAACTTTATCGTATTTTTCTTTAGTTACTCGTTCTTCTTCCTTTTTAACATCTAGTTTCTTCACTTGATTAATATATATAAATTGATAATAAACAAAACAAATTATTAAAGCTCCAAGAATACCTAATAAATATTTCTCTCTCTTACTTATCTTCATATTACTTAACATCCTTTAAAACGCATTTTATATCAAAAGTATAGCTTTCAGTTCCTGAAATACCACCTATATAAACATCTTGAATATTCTCTAGCTTTCTTAAATTGTTTTCTAGCTCTCCTATAGCAGCTCTGCTACTAGAAACAGCTTGTATTGAAATTTGTTTATTATCTATACTTATACTATTAAAAGTTACTTGTGAAGGTAGGCATGAACTTATCATATTTAAAAGTTCAGTGCTTACTACCGCTCTAGTATCTAAGGCATTATTTATATCTACTAATCCCTCGTTATATCTTGATAAAATATCTGTTTTTCTACTTATGTCTTCCCAGATTGCAAGCTTTTCTTTAACTACTTGTTCTTCTAGCTTAGCATTATAATCTTTTATCTTATTATTTAATAAAATAATACGACCAGTATTCCAAGCAAAACTTCCCACAATAGCTACAGATAAAAAGGCTGCAACGGAGTAGACATAAATATTCTTATTATGTTGTTCCTTCTTTTGCCCCTGATAAGGAGCAAAGAAATTCAGATCCATCATCCTATTGCCTCCTCTTACAATCTAATAATTGCTCCTATAGCATTTAAATATTGGCTTATATCTCTATTCATTAAAATGTTATTGCCTAGGTTTACATTTTTTATATCTTCAATTCTTTGAATTCTTGTATTAAGTTTTTCTTCTAAAAATAAATTAATGTTTCTTATATTGGAAAGTCCACCATAAATAAATATGGTCTCTATCTTTGTACTAGCTCTATTATTATAGAACTGAATAATTCTTTCTAATTCTTCTAATAAATCGTTAATAACACCTTGGACTATCTTACTCTTTTCATCTTCTTCATCTTCAGATAATAGGTCTATATCTTTGAATTTAATAAATTCTGTTGATTTTATTGACATATTTAAGCTTTCGCTTAGGGCATATAATATATTATCTCCACCCATTTTTATCATTCTGGTAAAATCTAATTTGCCATTTTTAAATATTGCAACATTTATAGAGGCTGCTCCCATATCAACAAAAGCAACAGGACCTCCTATTAATCCGACCTCCTTATGAGTGTATTCACCAAGGTTTGCAAGTTTATTTATTGCATTATAGCTAACATCTAAGGCATAAGGATCTAAATCTAAAGCATTAATTAAATTATAGTAACTAAGTGCAACTCTCTCTGGGAAAGCAGTAACATTTACTTTAAGCTTCACACCATCATCATCTACAATTTCATCTAAAACAACAAATTGAACTATATAATCATCAAGATTAATAGGTAAATATTGTTGTATTTCATATCTAACCACTGTATCCATTTCTTCTTCTTGTACTGCTGGAATTAATATATCTCTATTAATAATAGAAGAAGAGTTAGTAGTTATAATTACATCTCTTGCTTTAATAGAGTTTTCTTTAATTAATCTTTCTAAAGCATTTACTACTACTTCAAAATTTATTATTTTCCCATCAGCAATAGCCCCTTCAGGTAATACAACTTCAGCTAGTTTACTAACACTAATACTTCCCTTTTGAAGCTTACCTTCTACTGCTTTTAAATAATTACTTCCCATATCTATAGATAATACAAGCCTAGGTTTTTCAAATTTTTTAGGCTTCTTAGAAGAAATGATACCTTCATAAGATACATTAGTATTTTCACCATTGCCTTCTTTATTTTTCTTAAATAATTTTCCTATGTCTTTTATATCCATACTACCTAAGTCTTTAAGCTTTGTTCCAAGCTTACCCTTTTCATTAGCCAAAAAATCACCCCCTGATAACAATTAATAACTTATAACTGACAATTATTTCAGAAATCCATTCAATTGGATTTCTCTTTAAATTTTTTGTAATTTATAGCTTCCCTTTAAATATAAATTACCTTTGTAGTTATTTATTAAAGTTAGTTTCTTCATTTAAATTCATATTAATTAATTAGAAACTCAAGCTATGCAAGAGTTTCATTAGTAATTTTCTTAATTATTATTATGCAAAATGCAGATGTTATCTGCATTTTGCTTCCATTTCAAATTCTACTGCTCTGGGAATAATGGCGTGCTTTCAGCCGATACAATTACATCTCCCTTATTACTTATTGTTACTGAGAAATTTCCACTCTTACTCTTAGGTGTAGGTACATTTTGTAAGTATCCTGCTACATCTGCTGCATCTCCAGTATTTCCAGTCTTAGCTAATTCAAATGAATTAGGAGTAGCTGCATCTGTACCAACATCTACTTTCCCTTCTGCTACTAATGCAGTTACAGCATTTGCTATAGTCTTAGCATTTGCTATATCAGATTTTTCATTTGCACTTTGTCTTATTTCACTAAACTTCGGAATAGCTAATAATGCTAATATAGCTATAATTGCTATAACTATAATAAGCTCAATTAATGTAAACCCTCTCTTTTTCTTTTTGTTCTTTAAATTTTTTAACATAAAAATTCCCCTTTCTTATATATAAATTTTTAATTTAAAGCTAATTTAAAAGTTTAATATTATACCATTGAATACATATCAAACATTGGTAGCATTATGGAAATTACTATAATTCCTATACTTAATCCCATAAATACTATTAATATAGGCTCTATTAATGCCACAGAAGTTTGGATTGCTTGTTCTACTTCATCATCATAGAAATCAGCAGTTTTATTTAATAAATCATCTAAAGCTCCTGATTCTTCACCTATTTTAACCATTGAAGCTAGCATAGTAGGAAATATCTTTTCATCAAATATTGTTGAACTTAATGTATCTCCTCTTACTACCTTTTCTCTACTTCTCATAATAGCTTCTTCAGCTACCTTATTACCAAGGACACCACTTACTGTAGGTAGGGCATGTACTAAAGATACCCCTGCTGATAATAAAGTAGATAAAGTTCTTGTGTATCTTGAAACTATTATCTTTTTATTTAATTTTCCTATTACAGGTAATATAAGCTTCAATTTACTAAGTCTTGCAATTCCTGTTGGACTCTTTCTATATATATTAAATCCTATAATTATAGCAATTAAGATTATAATTAATAAGATCCAATTACTACTCATAAACTTACTTACAGCTATTAATCCTCTTGTTATTAATGGAAGTTCTATTCCTTCTTCTTCAAACATCTCTATAAAGGTTGGCATTACGAATGTCATAATAAATATTACAGCAGCTACTGCAACTACACTTAAGACAGCTGGGTATATCATTGATGATTTAATCTTATTATTAAGCTTATATTCCTTTTCAAAGTGAAGAGAAAGTCTCTTCATCATTTCATCTATATTACCTGCTACTTCCCCTGACTCAACCATCTTTATTAATATTTGAGGGAAAACCCTAGGATACTTTGCCATAGATTCAGACAATGTATCTCCTTTTTTAACATCTTCAGTTACTTCTACTATTATTTCTCTTAACCTCTTATTAGATATTTCTACTGATAAGATTTCTAAACAGCTAACAATAGAAACCCCTGCTTCTAGCATAGTATAAAACTGTCTACAAAAAATAGCTAAATCCTTAGTAGTAATCCTACCAAAGAGGTCGATTTCTATCCTTTTGCTTTCAATTACTTCTTCTATTTTTAGAGGATAATATCCATTTGAAGTTATCATACTTATAACTTCTTCCCTATTTTCCCCTTCAAACCTACCTTCAATTTTAGTTCCATCGCTTTTCATAGCTCTATACTTAAAACTTTTCACTGCATTAAATCTCCCCTTATACCTCTTTTAATAAAGTTATAGTTGCAAGTTCTTCTATAGTAGTAGTTCCATTTAGAACTAACTCCTTACATTCTTCAGCTAATGTTTTCATTCCATGCTTTATAGAAATATCTTGCAATACATTAGAGTTTTTAGTTTCATTTATTGCATTCCTATGTTCCCTAGTTATTTCCATAATCTCATAAATACCTGTTCTCCCATTATATCCACTATGATTACAATGCCCACAGCCTTTTCCCCTGTATAGTTTTAATTCTTGATCTTTATCAATATTAAATACAGACTTTTCATAGTCTGAAGCTATATATTCTTCCTTACAATTATTGCAAATTCTTCTAACTAACCTTTGAGCTATAATACCTGCAATAGATGTTGCAACTAAATAAGGTTCAATCCCCATATCTAATAATCTAGTTATAGTTGATGGAGCATCATTAGTATGAAGGGTACTTAAAACTAAGTGACCAGTAATAGCTGCTTTAATAGCTATAGATGCTGTTTCTTCATCTCTAATTTCCCCTATCATAACTATATCAGGGTCTTGTCTTAAAATACTTCTAAGACCACCTGCAAAAGTTAATCCTGCTTTAGTATTTACATTTACTTGGTTTACTCCATTTAAAGTATATTCAACTGGATCTTCTACAGTAACTATATTTACATCACTAGTATTTAGTTCACTTAAAACAGTATATAAAGTAGTAGACTTACCACTACCTGTGGGACCTGTAACTAAAACTATCCCATTTGGACTTGAAACAATATTATTTAACTTTTTAAGGTTGTCTTTACTTATTCCTAGGCCTTCCTTACCAAGTCTATAGCTATCCCTTTTTAATATTCTTATAACTATTTTTTCTCCAGTTACTATAGGAAGTATAGATACTCTCAGGTCTACTTCTTCTTTTCCTACTTTAGTAATTATTCTTCCATCTTGAGGTAATCTTCTTTCAGCTATATTAAGGTTAGCTAAAATCTTTATTCTAGTTACTAAAGGCCCTAGACTTTCTATACCTAAGGTATTTACAGTAGTAAGTCTTCCATCTATTCTATATCTAATCCTTATTTCGTTTTCATAAGGTTCAATATGTATATCTGAAGCCCTCATTTCAATAGAATTTTTAAAAAGGTATTCTATCATCTTAACTACTGGTGCATTTTTAACATCATCAATTGCTTCTACGTCTACTTCGATATTTTTCGACTCTAAGCTTTCTTTTACTAATTCTTCAGCAGCCTTATTTACTTCTTCTGTACTATAGTTTATTTGAACAAACTTATATATATCTCCTTTAGGCGCAATGTAAGTTTTAACCTTAAGACCTGTTGATATATATACATCATCTATTGCAAATATGTTAAGTGGGTCTTCTAGTGCTACTTTTATCTTATCTTCCTCAAAACCAAAAGCTATTAAGTTATACTTATTGCAAAGGCTTTGTGGAACTATTTTTATAGCTCTCTTATCAAAAGTTAAATTGTTTAAATCTACCCTTTCTATCCCAGTTTGCTCTTCTATAGCTTCGATAATATCCTCTTCGGTAACTATTCCACTTTCAATTAAAACTGTTCCTAGTTTCTTTCCTATTACCTTTTGAGTTTTTAACGCATTTTGAAGTTGATACAGGGTTATCTTACCAGCTGTAACTAGTATATCCCCTAGTCTCTTCTTCTGACCCTTTATCATTACCTCACCCCTAAGTCTAATTACATCTTTTTCCTTTTTTATCCAATTATAAACTCAATTCTATATTAATATATAAAATTTGCATTTTCAAGCCCCATTTAAATTTTAATTAAATTAATTTTTTACAAAAAAATATTTAAATAAACTTCCAAAAGTTTTTCTCCAACCAATATCCACACAATAGTTCCTAACGCAATATACGGGGTAAAAGCCATTTCAGCTTTCCTTTCCTTCTTTATAAGGTACTTATAGGATGCCACTATTCCCGCAATAATTACTGATATGAATAAAGCTCCACAAATCCCCTTTATTCCAATAAAAAGTCCAGATAAACCTGCAATATCTGCATCACCTTCACCCATACCACCAAAATAAACAAATAAAAATATAACTCCATATCCTATAATTCCACCTATTACATTATTAATTAGACTAATATCACCAAAATATTTCCCAGACAATAAATAGATTACTGCTATGATTAAAGTGAAAATACTTATTGATGAGTATACATCCTTACTCTTTATGTCTATTACTGAAATGACTATTAGACATGAAGTGAATATAGCATAAAATAAAAATTCTAAAGATATGTTAAACTTTATAAATAGTAATAAATACATAAGTCCATTTAAAAATTCTATAAATGGATATTGTATTGATATATTTTCTTTACAGCTTCTACAACGTCCCCTTAAAAATAAATAACTAATTATAGGGACTAAATCTATAGGTCTTAATTTATATCCACAATTAGTGCAATGTGATGGTGGATATGATATTGATTCATCTCTTGGTACTCTATAAATAACTACGTTTAAAAAACTTCCTATACACAAACCTAATATTGTGACTAATAAATGCATATTATCCCCCATTTACAATTAACAGTTATCAATTAACAGTTTTTGTTCAAATTCATTTAAATGAATTTCTTTATCTAATATTTTTTTAATAAGAATAGATAATTAACTAGGAATGATTTAAGAAGGTAACTTATTCAAAATCACTGAAACATATCACCTTCAAGAAAAACAAGTATCTGAATTTTATCTTCTATTTTTTAACTCTTTAATTCCCTAATTCTTTTATCCATTAAATCTTCAAATATTTAATTCTTTCATTTCTTAATTTTCTCATTTTTACATTTATTTGTGACTTTAGTCCTATTTATATATTTCTACGCTGAATAGATATTTCCTTTTAATAATTATTATTAATTTTTCCAAAAAATATTCTATAATAAAATAAGCTCTCCATCAATTGAACTTCCTGGTAATAAAGTCTAATAATGGAGAGCCTTCTATTTTTTTATTCTATAATCTTTACAAATTTGCCTTCATTGCTAATTTGAAATTCAACTTTTTCATCAATTATTTTTCTTGCATCCTCAATACTTAAGGCTTCAATCTTATCTAATAAACTTGCATCTTCAATATATTCTTTTAAGGTTTTATCCTTATCAGCTTGAAGCTTGATATCTACTATAGTTTCATCCTCTGCAAAATCAATATCATGATTTATCTCTACTTTTTCAACAGCTAATACTAAATCTCTAGCTGCATCTCTAACTAAAGATTTTTTATAATCCTTAAAGTATCCTCTAAGGGATATTATCATGATAGTTAAAATAATTATTGAGCCTATTGTAATTATAATTTTTTCAAGCCTAGTGACTTTTCTTTTTTTCTTTGAAACCATCCTTTTCCTCCCAGGCTAAACCTTGTAATTAATATTTCTTAATAAAAGAAGTAATCTTTTACTACCTTATTATAATTTAGAAAAGGATTTATATCAATTACAAAATAATGAGGCTGATTAATTATCTTAGTACATTCCGTCCATTCCCATTCCTGGTGCTCCTGGCATTGCAGCTTCCTTTTGAGGAATATCTACAACAGCAGCTTCAGTAGTTAAGAATGTTGATGCAACAGATGCAGCATTTTGAAGTGCTGATCTAGTAACCTTAGTTGGGTCAACTATACCTGCTTTAATCATATTAGTATATTCACTCTTTAATGCATCATACCCAAATCCAGCTTCTTCACCCTTAACATGTTCAATTATTACTGAACCTTCAAGTCCTGCATTAGTAGCTATTTGTCTCATTGGTTCTTCTAATGATCTTACTATAATATTAATACCAACTTGAGTATCTGGAATATCTGAAGTTACCTTAGCTACTTCATTAATTATATTTACATAAGCAGATCCACCACCTGGAACTATTCCTTCTTCAACAGCAGCCTTAGTTGCAGCAAGTGCATCTTCTATTCTTAATTTCTTTTCTTTTAATTCTGTTTCAGTTGCAGCTCCAACCTTAATTACAGCTACTCCACCAGCAAGTTTAGCTAATCTTTCTGTTAACTTTTCCTTATCAAATTCAGAAGAAGTTTCTTCTATTTGAGCTCTAATTTGTTGAACTCTTTCTTTTATAGCTTCGCTATTCCCTCTACCATTTACTATAGTAGTATTTTCCTTAGTAACCTTTATACTTTCACATTGTCCAAGCATATCTAAAGTTACTTCCTTTATGTCTATTCCAAGTTCTTCAGAGATAACTGTACCACCTGTTAAGATAGCTATGTCTTGTAACATTTCTTTTCTTCTATCTCCAAAACCTGGTGCTTTTACAGCTACACATGTGAAAGTTCCTCTTAGCTTATTAACTACTAATGTAGTCATAGCATCGCCTTCTACATCTTCAGCTATAATAAGTAATTTCTTACCTTGTTGAACTATTTGCTCTAATATTGGAAGTAATTCTTGGATATTAGAAATTTTCTTATCAGCTATTAATATTAATGGATTATCTAAAACAGCTTCCATCTTTTCTGTATCTGTTACCATATAAGCTGATACATATCCTCTATCAAATTGCATACCTTCAACTACATCTAATTCAGTACCCATTGACTTAGATTCTTCTACAGTAATAACACCTTCATTACCTACCTTTTCCATAGCATCAGATATTAATTTACCTACTTCTTCATCTGCTGCTGAAATAGCTGCAACTCTAGCTATATCTTCTTTACCATTTACAGGCTTAGAAATATTCTTAATTTCTTCAACAGCCTTATCTACAGCCATCTTAATACCATTTCTAATTAAGATTGGATTAGCTCCAGCTGTAACATTTTTTAAACCTTCTCTAATAATTGCTTGAGCTAAAAGTGTAGCTGTAGTAGTACCATCTCCTGCCACATCATTAGTCTTAGTTGCAACTTCTTTAACTAATTGAGCTCCCATATTTTCATATGGATCTTCAAGTTCTATTTCTCTTGCAATTGAAACACCATCATTAGTTATTAAAGGTGATCCAAACTTTTTATCTAAAACAACGTTTCTTCCCTTTGGTCCTAATGTAACCTTAACAGTATCAGCTAATGTATCAACACCAACTTGCATTGCTCTTCTAGCATCTTCACTAAATTTAATCATCTTTGCCATAATTAATTCCTCCCTTATTCAACTATTGCTAAAATATCATCTTGTTTTAAAATAGTGTACTCTTCACCATCAACCTTAACTTCAGTTCCTGCATATTTTGAATAAAGCACCTTATCTGAAACTTTAACTTCCATTGCTATTCTCTTTCCATCTACTATAGCTCCTGGTCCTACTGCTACTACCTCTGCTTCTTGTGGTCTTTCCTTTGCTGACCCAGTTAAAAGTATTCCACTTTTAGTTGTTTCTTCAGCTTCTAATTTTTTTATTACTACTCTGTCTGCTAATGGTTTAATCTTCATAAAAAAATCCCTCCTATATAAAAATATAATTATTTACTATCTATTTTAGCACTCATCACCATCAAGTGCTAATAATTTTATAATAATCTTTCGTATTTCTTTTTTCAAATACTAACTCTTTTATTTTTCCCCTATATATAATAAATATTACCATCTTACATTAAATATTTCCTATTTACTTAAGGTTTTGTTTGTTTTCTCAATAAATCTCACTCCCTTAGCATTTCCATTACTTATCACTATTACAATACCCAAGAAAAACCCAAAATATAGGTGCTACCATTATGACACTTATATTAAAGAAGCTTTGAACTAAATATCCTATTAAAGTTAAAAATAGTACCCTCTACTTATTATTTCTATTCTTACAAGCTATTATTTATTCTCCTATTTTATAATTCAACATAAGTAATTTATTCCCTTTTTCAACATTAACTCTTTAGTTTACTTTATTAATTATCTTTATTTTTTCCAAAATAAATGAGACTAATTATGAAATTAAATTTTTATATGGCAAAATGAAAAGAGGATTCATATTAGAATCCTCTTTTGGGTCATAATAACACCATGAAAAAAATAAAATTATACTTATTCATTAAATAGGTTTCCCCAATTGTAATAAATTTATTACACATGATAATAATTTAGATAAATCACTTTCAGAAACTTAAGTAAAATTAATTTATAAAACTTAAATTAAATTACTTTAATAATTATTATATATTAGGTATTAAGTATATTAATTTCTTTCAAAATTCACTTTATCATAATCATTAATTTTTTCATTATCAATTACTGCTTTTCTTGAAGCTGCCGAATTCACCTTATTAAATGTATTCTTAGACTTAAATGGAGTTGCTAATGTACCTGCTCCATTTATGCAGCCTCCTTCACACATCATACCTTCTATAAAGTTTCCTTGAAGTCTTCCTATCTTAGCCATAGTCATAGCCTTCTTAATTTCAATTCCTCCAGAAACCTTAACAGGATTAAAGTTTACTTCTAACCCTTGACTTCTAACATAATTTTCAATTGCAGCTGTTAAACCACCATGAGCTCCAAAGCCTCTTCCATAAATAGATGCATCATCTACTACTTCTTCTTCGCAAGCTTCAACTTCTATATCAAAAGCACTAAATAATGCTAATAATTCTTCAAAGGTTAAAACATAATCTACTGCATCCTTAATTGGCTCTCTAACTGCCTCACTTTTCTTAGCTGTACAAGGTCCAATAAATACTACCTTTGCTTCTGGATCTACACTTTTAATATATCTTGCTGTAGCAACCATAGGTGAAACTGTTCCTGAAATCTTAGATACTTCTGAAGGCATCATTTTTTCAATGTAGCTTAGGAAGCCTGGACAACAAGAGTTAGTCATATATGAATCTCCATTTTCAATTCTCTCGATAAACTCCTTACTTTCATGAACTGTTACAGCATCTGCTCCACAAGCTGCTTCTATCATATCTTCAAATCCAAGTTTCTTTATTGCATTTTTTATTTTTCCATATCCAACCTTAGGTCCAAATTGTCCTGTTATTGCAGGAGCAACTACAGCATACATCTTTCTCCCTCTAGCAAGTCTCTTTGCAACAGGTACTATTAAGCTTTTATCTGAAATAGCACCAAATGGGCATGCACTCATACAACTACCACAGTTAACACAAGTTTCTTCCTTAATCATAGCTCGTCTATCATCTTTACTTATATCTAAAGCCCCTGTTGGACAAACTCTCTTGCAAGGTCTCATTACTTCAGCTATAGCATCATAAGGGCAAGCTTTTTTACACATACCACATTCTTTGCATAACTCTTGATTTATATAAGCTCTTCCTGCTACATAAGTTATAGCTCCAAAATTACAGGCTTCATGACATTTGTGTGCTAAACAGTTTCTACAAGAATCTGTAACACTATACTTGTTTATTGGACATCTATCACAAGCTGCCTCTATTACATATATAATTTGATCATCTTCTCTAATATCTACAAATTCATCATCAATATTATCTCCATTAGCTAAATATCCAGCTGCAAGTTTTGCTCTTTCTAAAACTATAGCTCTTTCCTTATAAACACAGCATCTATACATAGCTATATCCCCTTGTATTATTTCATAGGGAATCTTTTCTATCGTTTCAGTAGTTAAGTTATTATCCTTGGCTAACCTTGCTACCTCTGTTAATACATCATGCTTTAACTTTTTTAACTGAGTCTCAAATTGAAACATACCAATACCCTCCTATAAAAATAAAATTATACAATTCTCCCATATATAATTATAGTATTTCCCTTTCATAATTGCTATACTTTTAACAATATATTTTCTATTTTTATTATTTCAGAAAGCCTATTTTATGAGCTTATTCTGAATATCAATGATATTTACTCTATGTATTTTCAATCTTTTATGTTAATTTTTAAACAAACTTTGTAATTGCTTTTTTATTACATTTTAGAAAGTATTAATATTCTCTTTTCATCATTATTATATTATCAATAATATCCAAACTTTACTTAAAATCACTTAACTATATAAATCTATATAATAACCAAACCTTATGAATTAGTATTTAATACTTAACAGCTAACAACTTCTTAAATCCCTTATTATAAATAATAAAATAAAAAAATTTGAAGCTATTATAATGACAATACTAACTTCAAACTTTAATTTTTTCATTCTTTCATTCTTACACTTACTTCTCCCGAAGATAATTCTTTTATACTTCCATCTTCTAATTGAACTCTTAATCTGCATAAATCATCTATTTCTAAAACCTTAGCTTTTACACTACCTTTATTGGACTCTATGTTAACTTCTCTATTTATTAAAATAGATCTTCTTTTATATTCATCTATAAATCTCTTTTGATCTATTGAGTTATAATAACTAAAAAAGTTCTCTATTATTTCTGCTATAAATAAACTTCTAATATCCTTAGGCAAATTATCCTCTTCATTAAATACTGAAGTTGCAATATTTTTAATATCCTCATGGAAGCCTTCATTAGGTGATTTCAAATTAACACCTATTCCTAGCACAACATATTGTATTAATCCACTTTCAAAATCTAAAGCAGCCTCTGTAAGTATTCCAGAAACTTTTTTATCATCTAAGTAAATATCATTTACCCATTTTATTTTAGCTTCTTTATTAGAAATACTCTCTATAGCCTCAGCCACTGCAACTGCTGCTGATGTAGTAATAAGATAAGAATCTTGAGCCATTAGTCTAGGTCTTAATAAAATACTCATATATATTCCAGTATTCTTAGGAGAATGAAATTTTCTACCAAACCTACCTTTTCCCTTAGTTTGCTCTTCAGAAATAACTATGTACCCTTCTTCTTTCCCATCTAAAGCTAATTCTTTAACTTTATCATTAGTTGAGCCTATAGTTTTATAAACCTTTATCTTAAAATCATTACTACTTTTTATATACTTACTAACGCTTTGCGCTGATAAAATATCAGTATCCTCTGATAAACTATAACCCTTATTAGTAACTGCCGAAATATTATAGCCTTCACTTTGAAGGGATTTTATAGATTTCCAAATAGCATTTCTACTAACATCTAGTTCCTTTGCCAATTCAGCTCCAGATATATACCTTCCTCTATTCTTCTCTAAAAATTCTAATGTTTTATCCTTTATACTCATAAATCCACCTTATTATTTCATGATTATTATTCTTCATTATAACACAATAATTGTCATAAAATGCGAAGCATTTTATTAATGAAAGAATGAAAAAATCAAAAAATGAAAGAATGCCTATAAAAAATCCTTAAAACAAAAGATGTTTTGCATTGTAAAACCTCTTCCTTCATTTTTTCATTCCTTCATTCTCTTAATTTTTTCATTTTAAAATGCTTCGCATTTTAAAACTAAATAAAAAGGAGCTGTCCTAAGACAGCCCCAATAAAAGTGGGAAATTATTATTAGCTAATTTATAATTGCATAGATATAATCATCTATATATTCACCAATTCTATCCTTTAGTAAGTCTAAAGCTAGTGGCTTTAGTTTACCTTCTCTGATTTTCTTATATTGATTATGCATATATTGACTTATCACTGAGATAGGTATTTCTTTTTCACCTAAGTTAGAAATTAATTTTTCTAGTGCAAAATTAACATCTTCCTTAGGCATATAGTATCTTGCTCTATCTGATAAGCTATATTTTCTTTCAACCTTTACATCAATGCTACTTCCTGAGTAATGATGGATCCAATCCTTAGGTTCCTTTATCATTGAGAAGTCTAAAATATCTATAAAGTTTGATAGCTCTATATTAGAATCATACTTATATATTTCATTTTCAATATGATTTAATGCAAATGCACCTTCTCTAAATCCAAAGGTAAGTGCTGGTCCAACCTTTAAGATTATAAATCCATCTTCAACCATTTCCTTTAAAGATTCAGGTCTTTGATAATCAGTAGAATGAGCTTCAAAAACTATATTATTATAATCCTTTAAGGATTCTTTTAGTTCTGCTGCCTTTTCTCTATTATATTCCCAAATATAATCACTGCTAAATTCCACACCTGGCTGTACTACTACACCTAGAACATAATCATTAAAGACTTCTTCTAATCCATAATTCTTAAAAGTTTCCTTAAAAGTCTCCACTGTTGTTTTAAAATTCTTAACGCTAGTAAGTACTGGTCCACTTTCCTCTTCTTCTACTTGTGCTCCACCAGGTATTGGAACTTCACTTCCTATAATATAAACTGGATGAATTGCATCCTTATTTTTCTCTTTTAATTTTTCATATGCATTCTCACATGCTAAGCAAAGCTTTCCTGCTCTTTCTGCTATTATTTCATCGCCAAAAGCATTCTTTTCTATATCACCTAATAAAGGCATACTTGTATCTATATGAATTTTAGTAAATCCAGCTAAAACATATTCTTCTATTAGTACTTTTGCATTTTCCATAGCTTTATCAGCATCAATGTTAGTCCAAGTTAATGGTCCTAAGTGGTCTCCACCTAAGATAATTCTTTCCCTTGGAAATCCTACTTTATCAGCTATTTTGTAAATATAATTTACATAGTCAACAGGTTTCATTCCTGTATAACCACCAAATTGATCTACTTGATTTGCAGTAGCCTCCACAAGCAATGGAATATCCTTATCTATAAGTCTTTCCATAGCTGCTTCTATTACATATTGATTAGAGCAACATACAGAAAATATTCCAGCCTTTTCACCCTTTTTATACCTAGCTACTATTTCTTTTATTGAATGCATATAACCTCTCCTCTATATATTATTTAAGCTTTCCCATTACTTCCACATACCATAATCTTATGAGCAACTATTTTCTTCATAGCATCTTTTCCTGGTTGCATATATTTTCTAGGATCATTTGCTGTAGGATTTTCTATAAAGTATTTCTTTACAGCATCTGAAAATGGTATTTTTAAATCTGTTGCAACATTAACCTTGCATATACCAAGGGAAATAGCTTTTTTAACAAGTTCATCAGGAATATCTGAAGCTCCATGTAAAACTAGAGGTACATCTACCATATCTCTTATTTCTTTTAATCTATCAAAATCTAGTTTAGCTTCACCCTTATAAAGTCCATGAGCTGTTCCTATTGCAACTGCTAATGAATCAATACCTGTTTTTTCAACAAAATCTTTTGCTTGCTCTGGATTAGTGTATTTTGCGTCCTTTTCATCAACAACTAAATCATCCTCTTGTCCGCCTAATCTTCCAAGCTCTGCTTCTACTGTAGTATCATACTTATGAGCAAATTCAACTACTTCTTTAACTGTAGCTATATTATCTTCATAAGATTTATGGGAAGCATCAATCATAGCTGATCTAAATCCTAACTTAATAAATTCTTCTATTTCATTAACTTCTTCATAATGATCTAAATGAATTGCAATTGGAATATCATATTTACCTGCTGCTGCATCTGCCATAGATACAATAAACTCTCCACCAGCATAGTTAACTGTTGATGGTGTTCCTGCTAAAATAACAGGTGATTTTAATTCTGCTGCTGTTTCAACAACTACTTGTAATGTTTCTAAATTGTGTATATTAAATGCTGGTACAGCATACCCTTCCCTTTGTGCTTTGTTTAACATTTCTCTTGTTGATACTATCTTCATAATTCACTTCAACTCCTATTTATTATTTTTTAATTGCTGTATTCATCTTCAAAGTCATTTTTATTCTAAAACCTTTTATTACACTTATTTAATAATTAGTAACTAGTTTTTATACTTATGTATAACTACTCCCTTTACTACCCTATTAACAGTTCCATCTGGTCTTGGATTGTCAGGAGAAATTCCTAATTTTAATGAAGAAAAGAATCCAAACATTTGACCAAATAACATGTAGTTAAACACAGTAAATACTTCTGGTACTTCCTCCCCATCTATAGTTATATATTTATCACAATGGTTACATAACTCCTTATTATTTGAATAACTTATTACAGCTAATTTATGATTTCCACTATCTCCATTAATTTCTTTAATAAGATCCATATCATAAAGGTTTGTATATTCATTAGTAGAATTCATACATATAACTAAAGTATCATCATTAATAATTGATTTAGGTCCATGTCTAAACCCAAGTATTGATTCACAAACAGTTACTACCTTACCACTTGTTAATTCTAAGTTTTTAAGAGCCATTTCTTGTGCAAGACCTTTTAATATTCCTGAACCTAAATACACTACTCTTTTAGAATTTAAATCTACTAATTCCTTAACATCTCTCCAGTTGTGATCTAATACGAACTCGCCTTGTTTTACTACTATATCTAGATATTTTTTATTAGTTTCTAAATTCTTAATATCAAATAGTAATAATGATGCTAAAAGCATACAACTAAAGGAACTTGTCATAGCAAAGCTCTTATCATTAGAAGCTTCAGGCATTAATAAACAAAGACTATTATCATTTCCTTTACTCTTTTTAGCTAGTTCACCAGCTCCATTACAAGTAACAATTACTTGAGCTATATCCTTAACATTTTCTTGAAAAATATTATATGCTCCTATACTTTCAGGACTATTTCCCGATCTTGCATAAGATACTAAGATAGTAGGTACATCTTCTTCAATGAATTCTGAAGGATTTGATACTAAATCAGTTGTTGCTATAGCCTCTACTCTTAAATTAAGTTTCTTTGCTAAGTGAAGATAAATTGTATCTCCAATATAATCTGATGTTCCTGCACCCGTTAATATTATTCTAGTATTGCTTTTTATGTTCTTACTTAAGAAACTCTCTATTGAAGCCTTATTATCTTCTATTATTTTGTATGTTTCTAACCAAAGCTTAGGTTGCTGTCTAATTTCAGTAGCGGTAAAAGTCCCACCTAGACTTTTTATATTATCTATATCCATTCCGAATATCATATGTTACCTCCCCAACTTGTAATGTTGTCATTACCAGTTATTCTAAAAATTTTTTCTTTTTTTAATTGTTATTTAACCTAACCCTATACTTAAACTTATCTCCTCTTGCTACACTTACTGTGTATTCAATAACTTCACCCTTCTCATAAGTAAATCTCTCAATTTTTAAACTTGGAGAACCTTCTTTAATATCCAAATAAACACTTTCTATTTTATTAGTTAAAATAGGTCTAAAATATTCCTCTGCAGAAGATATTCTTACATTATATTCTTTTGCTAAAATATCATAAAGAGGCTTATTTTCTAATTTTTCTCTAGTTATTCCCTTAAACCTATCATAAGGGATATACGTAGTTTCATACATCATATGAATTCCGTCTGCCTTTCTTATTCTAGAGATCTTATATAGCAAGTCTTCATTTCCTATCTTAAACATATCACTTATATGGTCTCCAGCTTGAACCACTTCAAATCCAGTTACTTCAGAGCTTGGTTCTTTTCCTAGCTTTTTCATTTCTTCTGTAAAAGAATAAAATGCACTTAAATCTTGATTCATTCTCTTTGGAGATACAAAAGTTCCCTTTCCATGGACCTTATATATATATCCTTCCTTTTCAAGCTCATCCATTGCTTGCCTAACGGTAGTTCTACTTACATCATAAAACTCACATATTTCTCTCTCAGATGGTATTTGAGTATCTTCTTCTAATTTATTTTCTATCTTATCAATTAGAATATTCATTAATTGTAAGTATAATGGCGTTCTCGAATTTTTATCTATAAAACTCATTTCTTTTCACCTCATTATTCTATAACACTATTATACCATAAAATTCTTTTAATAAAAGAACACTAATTTTTACACAAGTGTAAATTTTACACCCTCTAATAACCTTTTAACCCTTAATTAAACATAATATTTTAATCTTATTTATAGTAAATTTAAATAAATTACAGGGCTGTGTATCTGGGCAATCCATCAAAGATGTCATACCCAGTACTACCTCCCCAGGTAGCAATTACTACCTCTTACATAAAGTCATTTCATATAATTTAAAATTCCCCTATAAATTATATTAAAATAAACATATTAAAACTTGTCCCTTTTATTGCTAAAGTTCGTATTCCCTATAATAAACCTTTAGCTGGGACTTTAGCTTCCATAACCTTTAGTATGTCTTATACAATTTTACACACTAAAAATGTATTTTTGTCTATTGGAAGCCTTATGTACTATAGATTTTTCTAAATATAAAAATCTGATTTCAATAGTATCTGGAACTACCATTTCCATTAAGTTTTGCTATACTGGATCATTAGCTAACTGCTATTATCTACTTATATTTATTTGATACCTAAATTATTTATCCATGTAACCTACGTTTATTCGCGAATTATTCGTTGTCAACTTGTTAATAGTATAGTCAGATTGAAATATATTCATAAGTTATAAGTTTTATATAGTGGTAATTACCACTATAGTTTTATTCTAAATCTTCTATTGAAAAGTGTCAATTATTTTTTCTAATTTTATATCAATTTTAATCCTTTATTTTCGACAGTATGATTTGATAATTCTTCACTATTCTATTGAAAATACCATATAAAAAGCAGCCAGATTTATAAAAGAAGCTTATACAAACTTATAACAATGTCACTACCAAATTAGATGCTAAATATACCACCAATTGATCTATAATAGGTAATACAAAAATTATTCCTGTAATATCACTGTTAAATCATTCATTTAATGTACTACATATAATATTAATAGTACATATAAGCATCAGACTGTAGTTTTGGTATTATAAATAATTAATAAAGGAGCTATCCTTAGGACAGCCCCTTAACTCTTAAAATTAATTTATTTTAAAATATCTTTTGCATTATCTGGAACATCATTTCCAGCTAAAGAATAAGCTAATAATACTGAACCATTCCATGGATCTAATGCAGGCTCTTGTAAGCTACACTTTAATCCTGATTCATTAATCATTTCTTGTAGTGGCTCTAATACATGTTTACCTGATTTAAATACTCCACCAGTATATGAAACTACAAACTCATCAGTAAAGTTTAACATCTTAGAAATAGCTTCAATATGGCTGAATAATTCTGCGGCTGCCTCTCTAAAGATGTTCTTACATACAGGACAACCAGCTTCTGCTGCTAAATAGCATACAGTTGAGAACTTAGCTAATTCTGTTCTGTTAAATTGCAATCTATTAAATGCTATATCAACAATTTCATATTGATAAGTAATATTATATTCTTTTTCTAGGATATCAAGTAAAGCTGTCTTTTCTTTTCTTCCATCCTTTTGCTTAGTGTATTCATTGATAGTTTTCAAACCTATCCAATATGCACCACCATCATCACCTATTCCAGGTCCAAATCCACCACATCTAGCAAGTTTACCTTCTGCATTTCTTCCATAAGCTATACTTCCAGTACCTGCTACTATATTAACTCCCGGCTTACAAGCAGTTCCACCTGCCCAGCCATTAACTGAGTCATTATCTATTGAGTAAGGTGTTACCATAACTTCTTTTATGGCAGCATCTATTTTATTCATATCTTCAAGGCTTTCACCATATCCTGGTACCCCTATAAAAGTATAGGCTATATCTTTTACTGATATTTTAGCTTCCTCACAAACCTTTAAAATGTTTTCATTTAATTGCTTTTGAATCCCTTCCACTCCTACTTGATGGATATGAATAGTAGAACCTTCAACATCAGCTACTTTGTTAAGCTTTTCATCAACTAATAAATATCTTGTTTTAGTTCCACCACCGTCAATTCCTAAATAAAACATACTTCTTCTTCCCCCTACACACTCTTGAAATTTTTATTATTGGATATTTTATATTATTATTTTCATTACTGTAGATAATTTATGTATATGCATTGTAATAAAAATTCTACTTTTTATAAAATCGCTATAAAGTAAGTTACATAGCAAAAATATTTAAGTTACATTATTCACTTAATCATTTATATAAAAATTAAACAATATATAAAAATCCACAATATAATTATATAATCATTGATTAACTTTTCCAATATAATATATTGCTAAAATCGAATTTTTCTGAAATTTCTCTATTTTTTTATTTATTTACTACTAAACTTATATTTTATTCTAACTATCTTAGTAGAAATATATTCATAGGTAATTATTTAATATTATATAAATTTGTCACGTTAGAATATTTATGTTAGCTAATGCAATTTCCAGTAAGCATTGAACATTATATAAATTTATCAGATACTTATTAATCCTCTTATACTTATTAAAATCTGTGATTCTTGAAGCTTATATTAATCTATTTCTATTAAATACTATAATCTTATTCTATGATATTAATATTATTATTTATTATTAGAAGCTAATTAAAATAGTATTTATACTTTTTCACAAAAAATAGCCTACTTAGATTTAATGATGAAACCGGCTCTATTCCCTTACTTGATCCGTCCTATTAAATCCTTGCAGACTAAATTATAGTTTTACTTATTTACTTTTTCTTTTTAAATATAGAAACTCCTAATGCTGAAGTTAATACTCCAAATAATGCTATAGCACCTGCTGGTGTTCCTCCAGTACTTGGTAACTTGCCCCCATTATTGCTGTTGTTATTTCCGTTGCCATTACTATTGTTGTTTCCACTACCGTTGCCGTTGCCGTTTCCATTATCACTTCCGTTGTTTCCGTTGTTGCTTCCATTTCCACTTCCGTTATTTCCGTTATTATTTCCATTTCCGCCGCCGTTGTTTCCATTGTTATTACCGTTGCCATTTCCGTTACTTGCTATTAGTCCTTCTAAAGCTGATTTCAATTCATCTGCTGATTCATCTATTTCATTTTGAGTAACCTCTTCTTTGTTTAAGATTGATCTACTATTAGCTAATGCTAAACTTAGCTTATTAGCACTTTCCTTAGTATATTTAGATAAATCTATTGATTCAGCCTTGCTTATTAAATCTTCAAGAAGAGATTTATCTGGGATTAATCTTAAATCAAGGTAAGCTTTTATTAACTTATTATAAGCTTCATTTATTTCTTCTTGACTTGCATCCTTATTGCTTAAGATTCCCTTAGCATATTCTAATTCTGCCTTGAACTTATTAACAGTTCCTGTTGTATACTTAGATAAATCTTTACCTTCTAATTCAGCTACTAATTGTGCAAGTTTAGAATTATCAGCTACTAATTCTAATTCAGCGAATGCCTTATTTAAGCTTTCATAAGTTTTAGCAACTTCTTTTTCCATTGCATTTTCATCTGCAATTACTTTGTCAGCTTTTTCAAGCTCTACTTGCAATGCATTCCAAGTTGAAGTTGTATATTTACTTTCATCTAAAACTTTAATTATTTCAACAAGTTCTTTAAGCTTTGTCTTATCTCCTTTTTTGAACTCTAGCATATGAATTACGTTTATTAATCTCTTTTCAGCTACATCTACTTGAGCTTGTGTAGCATTTTCATTAGCTAAAACTTCTTTAGCTTCTTCTAATGCAGCTTCAAGTTCTTTAATTACTGCTGGAACAACATCTTCAAGTTCTCCATTTGCCTTTAAGTTTTGAACATATTCTATAGCCATTGCTAAAACTGTTTTATTAACTTCTTCAACATCATCTTTCTTAACAAGATTATCAATTGCATCTGTTAAAATACTAATTGCCTCATCAACTTGTTCTTGAGTTGCTAAATTATCATTTAATATTACCTTAGCGCCATCAATTGCTACCTTAACTGCTTCAAAGCTTTCTGCTGTGTAATCAGCTTCAACTAATGCTTCTGCTTCACTAATCTTAGCACTTAAGTTTGATTTATCTACTTCTGATTGTCCATAGAATTTAAGTTCAGCAGCACTTGCATATTTATCACGAGTATCGCCTAAAGTTTTTAATGCAGTAAATCTAACATATTGAGCTTTAGTAGTATTGAAGCGTATTGGATTATATCCTTTATTTTCAAGTCCTGAACCATTACTTGCTTCTTTAAAGGTTCCTCTTCTAGCTTCTGTCCAATTTTCATTATCTAAACTAGTTTCAACAATATATTCAGTTACATGTCCATTTCTACTATTTTGTCTTGGTAAATAATCAACTTGATTAAGGTTATAAGGCTTATCTAGCTTAACTACTATTGAAACTGGTAGCTTATCTTTACTTTGATAACCTGAATGCCATATTGTATTTTCATCACCATCTACAGCATTTTCCATAAAGTCACTATCTGCTTCAGTTGTAGCAAATATAGCTTCTAATTTATTAAAGTCAATTACATTTAAATTAGGTTCTTCACGTTCTTTTAATCCGTTTATAGCTACCCTTATTGATATAATGGCAGAACTTAATTCTGATTCTGTCTTTGCTGATTCTAATACCTTTTCAGCATTTTCTATAGCCTTTAGTAATTCTGAATAAGTTTCCTCTGTATAAATTTCACTATTCTTTGAGTATGATTTACCCTTTTCAATAGCTTCAATTAATATAGATTTATCAAATCCATCAAGTACTGTAACTTCATGTAGATCGCTAAGTTTTCCATCAACTGTTGTAGCTGTTACCTTTGCTGTACCCGGCTTAACCCCTCTTAAATAATAAGTAGATGAATTACCATTATCTACACGTATAACCTTTACTACCTCTTCATTATCTGAAGTAAGTTTATAATTTAAATTTGCAGTTTCAGGTAATACTTTTGCAAATATAGGTGCTATCTTATTAACATAAAGATTAGTTGGTGCATTTTCTAAAAATTCTATTGATGATGGTGCTTGTTGCTTTTCTTCATAGAATTCTATTTCATTTATTGCTAAAGTGTACATATCCTTATTAGATTCTAAAGCTGTAATTACAATCTTATCAAATGATTTACCTTCTAAATTGAATATAGTCTTTGCAGTTGTAATATTAGATACTTCACCTAAATCTGTTGCAACACCATTTAAGTATCCAACTGCTTTTACTTTTTTCATTGCTGCAATATTATTTTTACCATCAGCATTAGTTCTATTGTATATTGTAAAGTTATTAAACTTCTTAGCTTCCTTAAATGTAAATGTCATTTCAAATGGAAGCTTTCCCTTATCTGCTTGATCAGCAGAATATACCCATTTTAAATCCATACGAGAACTATCATCACTACTTGTAGTTCCATCTATTAATCTGCTTAATCCCATTCCTGTTTGTAATTGTGACTCATCACCAGTTACAGTAATACTTTCTTTTCCAATCTTCACTACTGAATCTTTATCTCCTGGTAATGGATCTTCTGGATTAGTAATATTAGCAACTGCATTTTTAGAATTTAAGTTACTATCAACTACTAATGCATCACTTAATGCTAAGTCAAAATTAATATCACTCTTAGCTTTTAAAGTAATTGTTGCAAGAGTATCTGTTCCGTTAAGTCTAACGTTATCACCAATATTAGTGAATACAGTATAAAGATCTTGTGAATTATCACTATGAAGTCTAATCTTTGAGAAGTTCTTCATAGAAGCTGTTGAGACTGCACCTTCTGTTTTTACAAATTCATACTTACTTGAATCTAAAGGAATCTCAGCACTAAAGGCATTAACATCTGATAATCCAGTACCTACAACATCAACAGTAAATGTTTCGCCTGCTGAAATACTTGCTTTATTCGGAACTAGCATAATTTCTCCAGCAACATTTCCACCTTCTGTTGGTACTATACCACCTTCTAATTGGCTTGCTACATAACTTATATCGTAAGCATCAATAACATTATTAAAGTTTAAGTCAGCCATTGATACATAATCCCAATCTGCATCTACAGATGATAATCCAGTGTAATTTTGAAGGAATGTTAAATCTCCTTCTTCAATTGTTCCACCATTGTTCCAGTCACCAACAAGTTGACCCTTACTTCCATCTACCATGTATGGTCTAAACTCTCTCATAGTCAAGAAGTTACCAACTGATTCTTTAGTTACAATCTTAAAGTAACGCGCTTTAATTGGAGCATCAAATCCTATAGTTTTTACTTGTCCATCAGTAGTCCAAGCTGCATTTCCAGAATCGCTTGCATTACTAAATACCTTTTGATAATTAACACCATCTAAGCTGCTATATATTTCAGCACGCTTTACAGAACCATTTCCTGCATTTCTAAACAGTAGCTCTAATTTTTCAATTTGATAAGCTTTTTTCATGTCAATTATAAATGGTACATCAATTGCATTTCCCTTTGAGTGGAATTGAGAGTTATCATCTCCATCTACAGCATTTGCTGGTACATCACTACTATATTGACCTTCTGTCCACTTAACAGTCATGTCTTTAGGAACATTTCTATATGGATCTAAGTCTGTTCTAGCAGTTAATTCTTTACTCCACTCTGAATAACCATCCTTATTTACACTACGAATACGATAGCTATACTCAGTATCAAAATCTAGGCCTTTATGACTATATTCTGTTGATGTAATATTTCTTTGTATTATTCCATCTATTTCAATTTCATAAGATTCTGCATCTTTTACTTTGTCCCAAGTTAAATCTATTGAACTTGAAGTTATTAAATCCTCTGGAGCCTCAAAGTTCTTAGGAGCTTTTAAATCTTTGTTTACTTCATTTTTAGAAATATCTTGAGTATTTATAAAATCATTAATAGTTAACTCAACTTCATTAACTGTCACATCTGTTTTGTCTACCTTTACATAAATCTTAGGAGTTGTAGTTATATCCACATCTGCAAATTCTGAACCTTCTGTAGAATATTTATTAAGATTTGGACTTTCATCATAGAAATATAAGTTTGTTCCTTTTTCAAATTCTTCTAAAGAAGCTGCTTCTTTTAAGTCAACATTTTCATTTCCAACTTTTAATGATAAATCTGTTGGTTTTTCACTTACATTTACTGTGAATTCAGTTGATCTTTCTGTAACAATCCCTTCATAACTTCCTGTTAATAATCCAGCTTTAATAACAGCTTTTCCCTTTCCAGTCTTAGGAGCTGATGAAGTTATCATTGTTGTTGCTGACTTTCCTTCATAATAGTCTGTTGTTAATCCATCATCTTCATACATTTCAAAACTAGTATCTCCACTTGGATATACTTCAAACTTTCTTTGTGAATCATCTATATCTTCTGGAGTATTGTTCTCATTAGCCATAGGAATTATAGCCCCATTCTTAACGAATAAAGGAAGCTTCCACATAGGTGCATCAAAGTTATTTAATACTCCACCACCTCTGTATTGTTGTCCTGTAAAGTAATCAATCCATATTTGATCTTCATCTGGAAGATATATATCATTACGTATATCATTTCCTGCTGAATCTGAAGCAGTATCTTGATATATAGGTGCTACTAATAAGTTCGGTCCCCACATATATTGATATTCAGTGTTTGTTCCATAAGTATATGCTTCAGGGTACTCTAACATCATTGCACGCACCATAGGTACTCCGTCATTAGTAGCTTCATTGGCAATACTATAGTTATATGGCATCATTTCTGCCTTTAACTTTAAATACATACGGTTAATTGAGTTATATGGTTCACCAAATATATATGGCTTTTTAGGGTTACTTCCCCAACCATCCATATCTATTTCAACTGGAGTAAATGCTTTCCATTGAATATCCCTAGTTTGAATTAATTTATTTCCACCAAATATTCCATCTACATCTGAACCTACATTAGGCTGTCCTGATAATCCAGATCCTATATATGTTGGTATATGGAAACGAATATACTCCCAATTACCACCATATTGATCTCCTGACCAAATACTAGCATAACGTTGAGTTCCAGCCCATCCATCTAAAGATACAATGAAAGGTCTAGCTCTATCTACTGAATTATTTACAATGCCCTCTGCAGCTTGTCTTACAGCATTAAGTGCAAAAGAGTATCCTGCTCCTACCCATGCAACATCTGTCTTAACTGCATTTGTTCCAGCTTCACCAACTTCTTTATCTATATCACGTTGCAAGTAAACTTCTCCAACCCCTGTTGGCTTTAAGTCACTTTGTGTCCAAAGTCCAGTTTGAATACCTTTACTTTTTGTATAGTCAACAAACTCTTTTAATAGTGCTATATTACCATCAATTGTATCTGCACGACCATATCCTGCACCATATCCATCATTAGGTAAAAACCATCCAAGTGGCATATCATTATCAATATGCTCATCAACAACTTTTTTAGCATCTACCATTAATGTTTCTTGACGATCAAATCCTGGCTTTGGAGTTTGAGATTCTTGACCTGTTTCATCATTAATCCAGTCACGAGCATAGGCATTTGCATGTCCTAGATAAAATGCATATTCTGGTAATAATATTGGCTTACCAGTAAGCTCAGTAAACTTATTAATAATATCTGTTGGCTTTTCATCTATAAAATAATATGCATCGAAACGTTTTTCATCATGCTTCGCAGTCATCTTTCCTTCTTCAGTCGCTTCAAAATCATATTGTCCTGGTTTAAAGGTATGACGCATTACCCCATAACCCTTAGTAGAAAAATAAAATGGTGTAGGACTTGAAACTCCTCCATCAACCCAATTATTTTCATTTTTAATATTTATAACTTTTCCCTTATGAGAGAATCGTCCGTTTTGTTGTCCACCACCATAGAAATATTCATCTTCAGAAGCTTCTAAAGTTTGGATAGTCTCAGTATCCTTATACTTTAATGGTTCTGCTTCTTTCCATACTAAGCTATTTGTTTTCTTATTGAATAATTCCATTTTTCCAGTTGCTTTATCAACTCTTAACTCAATAACTTCTGTGGAAACCTTTATAGTATTACCCATTTCTAATACTGGCGTAACATTGCTATATTCACTTTCTTGTTTATCAATAATTTTAGCTATATGATCCTTTGAGTTTGGAGTTGGATCTTCTTGAAACTCCCCTTTAGGATCCATATATATTCTAAGTACATCATTTTCCAAAATTGATACTCTTATCTTCTCACCAGTAGTCATTTCAAAAGTGACTTTATTCTCTGATTGTATAACATCCTTAACTCCACCAATGACTTTGTAGTCGTTTGCTTTTTGTTCTGAAATTATGTTTTCTGTAGCTAAATTAGTTCCTACAGAAATTTCATAAGCCGATACTGATTGAATCATTAGACCTGATGCAAAAACAGTAGTTAAAGCAAGTGCAGTTAATTTTGCAGCTATCATTTTTCTCTTCATAATTCCTCCCATTGATTTTCTAAAATTTATTAAGCTGTGTGCTTAACATATTATTCTCATTCTCTTAACTATGCTATAACTTAAGATAAGTTATATACTATTAGCATGATTCTATACCTATGGGCTTTTCACACGAATTTTATGATGCTTTTAATTTGGAATTTTATAATATGAATTTTACTATTACTAACTGCTATATTACCTATCATTTTAAAATTGGTAATGACAAGTCTTAGATATAATTTAAAATCTTTATACTGTTGATTTAACTTTCTAATTTTGATATAACTTAAAATTATATTACTTACATAGCATTATCTTGATTATTCAACGATTCTTATCAGTTGTTTATAATAAAATTTATATATAATCCCCCCTATAAATAATAACTATAACGATATCTACCACTTAATGGTAATTACCACTTAACTTCATTATAATTTTTATTTCCATATTTTGTCAACAACTTTTTATTATCATTTATTTTGTCTATATACTAATTTTCGCTAATTCTTTCATAATAAAAATAGGCTACTGTATCTAATACTATACAGTAGCCTACTAATTATTATATTATTACTTCTTATTCATTTATCATTTATTGTAATTGTACTAATACATGCTTACCAGTTTAAATACTATATCAACTATTTTCTGCTGATAAATAATCTAAACTTCTATCTTATTTTCCCTAGCATAGTAGAAAAGATATTGCTGAGCCATTCCAGAATATGCTCCAAATTTATCCCTAGCAAAGACTCTCATCTTATTTAATGATACATCAGGTGCTACATAGAAATATATCATTGCCCTTTTTATCCATACATCTACTGGGAATGCTGAGTGCTTTGCCATTGAAAATAACATTATACAATCAGCAACCTTAGCTCCTACTCCCATAAATTTTTGAAGAGCTACGTGACATTCATCATCATTTAAAGACTTAATATACTCTAAATCGAAATCTAAAATTTCAGGTCTTTCACTATATTTATCTGGATTATTCTCCATATCTTCCTTAACTTCTATAGCTTCATTAACCTTCTTTATAGTATCTACTATGTATTTACTTCTAAAAGATGCTCCTGTTCCTTGGATATCTTCTAAAGTAGCTTCTTTAATAGCTTTTGCTGTTGGAAATGTGTAATATTCCACGCCTTTATATTCTATTCTTTCTCCCCATGCTTCACATATCTTTTTAACAGTCTTCTTAATTGATGGAATACTATTTCTAGCTGATATTATAAAGCTAATTAGCATTTCAAAAGGATCTTGATTTAAAATCCTAATTCCATATCCAAAATCTACACTTTTTTGTAAGATTTCATCCTTAGCTAATTCAGTCTTAATTTCATCATAATCTCTCTCTAAATCAAAATAATTTATCCATATATTATTAAAATCTTCTTCATTTGAGTTATATATAGTAGCCTTATCCCCCTCTTGAAGTACTTCTATTACTCTTCCATAAGCTACAATTATATAATTTGTATCACTAATCTTATCCCATCTAAAGCATTGTCCGCACTCTAATATTTGCTTAATATCAAAGTTCTTTAGACCTTCTAAAATTACTTTATTATCTTCAAAACTAACTTTATCAAAATTCATTATTTCACCTCTTGTTATTTTATTTATCCCCTTAAAATAAACAAACTATTCCTTAATTATACCACAAGGACTCAGACAATTAACAATTAATAGTTAACAATTAGCAGTTTTTGATGTGATTTGTTCCAAATCACTTAGATTTAACAGCTTAGCTTATCTATATGTTTTTCCTAAGTTATTATTATTCTTTTTCTTATTTCATAGTTATCCCATTAAAATCAACCTATTCTCCTATTTATTGAAAATTTATATTGTCCAAGTTTCATTATCCTCCCCTCACTTTCCCCCCTAATTTCTTCATTTCTTCATTCTTTCACTCTTAATCTTCTCCATTCTTAATTAAAAAAAACTCAGATACCACTGAGTTTTCCTTAATAAGCTTGTCAAATCTTTCACTTCATTCTTTGATTCGTTAAGTCTTTAATTTCTTCATTTTTAATTAAAAATCTCAGCTCAGCTGAGTTTTCTCCTTACTTGTTAATTGCCCATTGTTAATTGTTAATTGAAAAATCCCTTGCTCATAAGGAAGCAAGGGATTTTTTCGGTAATATATATCTTAATTTTAGTAAGTGTAAAAACCTCTTCCAGTCTTTCTACCTAGATATCCAGCTCTAACGTATTTTCTTAAAAGACTGCTTGCTCTATACTTGCTATCCCCAGTTTCGTTATATAAAACATCCATAATAGCTAAGCATACATCTAATCCTATAAGATCTCCTAATGCTAATGGTCCCATTGGATGGTTTGCACCATATTTCATTGAAGTATCTATATCTTCTACTGAAGCAATTCCTTCTTGAAGTATGAAACTTGCTTCATTTATCATAGGAATAAGTATTCTGTTAACTACAAATCCAGGAGCTTCTGCAACTTCTACTGGCTCTTTTCCAATTGCTACTGATAATTCTTTTACAGCATCAAAAGTTTCTTGAGATGTAGCTATTCCTCTTATAACTTCAACTAGCTTCATTACTGGAGCTGGGTTAAAGAAGTGCATTCCTATAACCTTATCTGGTCTCTTTGTTGCTGAAGCAACTTCAGTGATAGATAAAGATGATGTATTAGAAGCTAAAATAGTAGATTCTTTACAGATTCCATCTAATTCAGCAAATATGCTTTTCTTGATTTCCATATTTTCTACAGCAGCTTCAATAACTAAGTCACAATCTTCAGCAAGAGCTAACTCTGTAGTTCCAGATATTCTTCCAAGAATTGCTTCCTTATCTTCTTCAGTGATTTTTCCTTTAGCTACGAGCTTAGTTAATCCTTTATTGATTCCGTTAATTCCTCTTTCGACGAATTCATCCTTTATGTCCCTAACTATAACCTCATATCCTTTTTGAGCAAAAGCTTGAACTATACCAGCACCCATAGTTCCAGCACCTATAACAAAAATCTTTTCCATTTTAAACACCCTTTCTTTTAATTAACAGTTAACATTTATCAATTAACAATTAAGGTAATAATTTAGACAAAGGCTAAATTATCTATTTCATAACTCAGCTCTGCTGATTTATTTCCTCAATTATCCATAATACATTATCTATTAAATTATTTAATCCTTATTTTATGAGAATTTTTAAAATACATTTCAATTATATCACAAATTCCATATTATGTGAAATTCATTCTTTCATCATCCATATCATAAATTTCAAATTAGTAAACTCTTTTGATTTTAATCATCAATTTTTCATTATTTCATTTTTTAGCTTCTACTTATTCATTCTCTTTCATTGCTTTTAATTGAGCAGTCATTTCTGGTACTACTTTTAATAAGTCTCCAACTACAGCATAATCAGCTGTTTGCATAATTGGCGCTGAAGCATCCTTATTAATTGCTATTATAAGATCTGAATCTTGCATACCCGCAACGTGTTGAATAGCTCCTGAAATACCACAAGCTATATAAATGTTAGGTCTTACTGTCTTACCTGTTTGGCCTACTTGATAGTCTCTTTCTATCCAACCATTTTCAACAGCAGCTCTTGATCCTGCTACAGTTCCACCTAAAGCTTCTGCTAATTCTTCTAAGATAGCAAAGTTTTCTTTAGCTCCAACTCCTCTACCACCAGCAACGATGAAATTAGCTTCACTTATATCTACGATTTCTTTAGTTTCTTTTACTATTTCAACTATTTTAGTTCTTATATCTGAATCCTTTAATTCAACTGCTACTTCTTCAACAGTGAACTTTCTATCTTCATCAGCAAGCTTTGAGAAAACTCCTGGTCTTACTGTTGCCATTTGTGGTCTGTGATCTGGACAAGCGATTGTTGCCATTAAGTTACCACCAAATGCAGGTCTTGTTGCAAGTAAATCTGCCTTTTCAACATCAACATCTAATACTGTACAGTCAGCTGTTAATCCTGTAGATAATCTAGCTGCAACTCTTGGACCTAAATCTCTTCCTATAAATGTTGCTCCAATAAATAATATTCCTGGCTTTCTCTCATTTGCTAAATCACAAATAACCTTTGTATAACCATCAGTTGTATAATGTTTTAACCCTTTATTTTCCGCTACTAATACTTCATCAGCACCATGTCTTCCTAATGTATCTGCTAATCCTTTTACATTATCTCCTATTAAAAGTGCTGTTAATTTAACCCCTAATTTATCTGCAATCTTCTTACCTTCACCAAGTAGTTCTAGAGAAACTTTTTGAAGTTCTCCTTCTCTTTGCTCAGCAAATACCCAAACGCCTTTGTAATCTGCTATACTCATCTTCATTTACCTCCCAAATCTTAGATGTAGTGTTTTTCTTTTAATTTTGCTAATACATATTTTGCAGCTTCTTGTGGAACTTCATTTATTATTTCTCCAGCTCCCTTAGTTTCCTTAGTCATAGTTTTCTTAACCTTAGTTGGAGAGCCTTTAAGTCCAAGTTCTTCTTTATTTACATCTATATCATCTGCTGACCAGATTTGAATTTCTTTGTTAGCTGTGTCAAATATATATTGAACATTCATATATCTTGGTTCATTTAATTCTTTAATTGCTGTTAAAAGAACTGGAGCTTTAACTTTAATTAATTCATATCCATCTTCTAAAGCTCTATTTACTAATAAACCATCTTCTTCTACCTTTACATCTTGAACGTAAGTTACTTGAGGTATATCTAAGTGTTCAGCTATTTCAGGTCCAACTTGAGCTGTATCTCCATCGATAGCTTGTCTTCCAGCGAATACTATATCATATTCTAATTTCTTTAATGCTCCTGCTAATGCTTTAGATGTTGCTAAAGTATCAGCTCCTGCAAAAGCTCTATCTGTAATAAGGATAGCTTCATCAGCTCCCATACATAAAGCTTCTCTTAAAGCATTTTTAGCTTGAGGAGGCCCCATGCTTAATACAGTAACCTTTCCTCCATTATTATCCTTTATTGTTAAAGCAGCTTCTAATGCATGCTTATCTTCTGGATTTATTATTGATGGAACTCCATCTCTTATAAGTGTTCCTGTTTTTGGATCAATTTTAACAGCTGTTGTATCTGGAACTTGTTTTAAACAAACTACTATATTCATTTATAAATCCTCCCCTTATCTTAAAGCGCTTCCTGAAATAACCATCTTTTGAACTTCAGATGTTCCTTCATATATTTCAGTTATCTTAGCATCTCTCATCATTCTTTCAACTGGATATTCTTTAGTGTATCCATATCCACCAAAGATTTGAACAGCTTTTGTAGTTACATCCATAGCTACTTCTGCTGCATAAAGCTTAGCTCTTGCTGCTTCTACGCTATATGGAAGCTTATTATCTTTAAGCCATGCTGCTTTATATACTAAGTGTTTAGCTGCTTCAATTTTCACATCCATATCTGCGATCATCCATTGTAATCCTTGGAATGCAGATAATGGTCTTCCAAATTGTTTTCTTTCCTTCATATAATTAACTGCTTCTTCAAAAGCACCTTCAGCAATACCTAATGCTTGAGCTGCAATACCTATTCTTCCTCCATCAAGAGTTTTCATAGCTATTCCAAATCCCTTACCTTCTTGTCCAATTAAATTTTCCTTAGGAACGATGCAGTTACTCATTACTAACTCAGTAGTTGAAGATGCTCTAATTCCAAGCTTTTCTTCTTTCTTACCAATTGAGAAACCTTCAAAGTCTTTTTCAACTATAAATGCTGAAATACCTCTAGTTCCCTTAGATTTATCAGTCATTGCAAATATAATAAATGTTTCAGCTACTCCCCCATTAGTGATAAATATCTTTGAACCATTTAATATATAATTGTCCCCATCTTTAACTGCTACAGTTTGTTGTCCTGCTGCATCTGTACCAGCACCTGGTTCAGTTAATCCAAAAGCACCAAGTTTTTTACCAGTAGCTAAATCTGTTAAATACTTTTCCTTTTGATCTTTAGTACCAAATTGATCTATTAAAGAAGCACATAGTGAAGTATGAGCTGAAACTATAACTCCTGTAGTTCCACATACTTTAGATAACTCTTCAACTGCCATTATATAAGAAAGGGTATCTCCACCAGCTCCACCATATTCTTTTGAAAATGGAATTCCTAGCATCCCTAGTTTAGCCATCTTTTCAACGTTTTCCATAGGGAATCTTTCTGTTTCATCAATTTCAGCAGCTATTGGTTTAACTTCATTTAAAGCGAATTCTCTAACCATTTGCTTTACTAATTCTTGTTCTCTAGTTAATTGGAAATTCATTAATTATACCTCCTTGATATTGCAACTTAAATTGAAATAATTAAACTTTATAATATTATAATTATTTTGTATATTTCATTTTTTCTGACTATTTATTTGAAAAATTTTTAGCTCTTCTTTCCATAAAAGCAGTCATACCTTCTTTTTGGTCTTCTGTTGCAAAACATTTACCAAAGTCTCCTGCTTCTATTTCAACAGCCTTATCTATGTCAACCTGCATTCCCCTATTTATTGCATCCTTACATAGTTTAACTGCTATTGGAGCATTAGCCATAATTAAACTTGCCATAGCCTTTGCTTCATCCATTAATGATTCTAAAGGAACTACCTTATTTACTAATCCAATACTTAATGCTTCATCAGCCTTAATAGTAGCACAAGTGTAAATAAGTTCTTTCGCCTTACCTTCACCTACTAATCTAGGTAATCTTTGAGTTCCACCAAAGCCTGGTGTAATTCCAAGACCTGCTTCTGGTTGAGCGAACTTAGCCTTTTCAGAAGCTATTCTAATATCACAAGCCATTGCAAGCTCACAACCACCACCTAGGGCAAATCCAGATATAGCAGCTATTACAGGCTTGTCTAGTTTTTCTAATCTTCTGAAAACTTTATTTCCTAAAAGACCAAAGTTTCTTCCTTCTTCTTCCGATAAGTCTTTCATTTCAGATATATCAGCTCCAGCTACAAAAGCTTTTTCTCCAGAACCAGTTAATATAACACAGTATATATTGTTATCCTTTTCTAAATCATCTAACACTACGTCTAAGTCTTTTAATGTCTCTGAGTTTAATGCATTTAATGCCTTAGGTCTATTAATAGTAACAATAGCTAAGTGTTCACTTTTTTCAAGAATTATATTTTTTAATTCCATTTTAAAGTTCCTCCCTTTTTACCCATAATTATATAATTTTTTTAAATAACATTATTTGAATATAAATTAATTTCAATTGTTAATATTGTAACAATTAAAATTAAAAAATAATTGAAGCTAAGCTTCAATTATTATTATAAACTCTTAAATTTTCTTTTGCAATAACTATTTCTAAATAAACCCATGTATAAATTTACAAGTTACTTTCATCTTTATCATGTAGTAAGTATATAAGTGTTAATAAACTCTCTGATAAATGTACGTTTTCCACTGTAACATTTTCTGGCACTGATAAGTCAACAGGAGCAAAGTTCCATATTCCTGTAACTCCATTTTCAACTAAGACATCACATACCTTTTGAGCATTGATTCTAGGTACACAGATTATACCAATATCAACTATATTTTCTCTTAAGTAATTTTTTAATAAGTCAATATCTTCGATTTCAATATCCCTAATTCTCATTCCTATAAGTTTTGGGTTTGCATCAAATATTGCTCCTATATTAAGACCTACTTGAGAAAATCTGCTGTAATTAGCAATTGCTTGCCCTATATTACCAGCACCTATTATAATTCCCTTATACTCTTTGTTTAACCCTAATATTAAGCTAATTTGATTATAAAGATCCTTAACATTATATCCGTACCCTTGTTGTCCAAAATCTCCAAAGCAATTTAAATCTTGTCTTATTTGTGACGCCGTAAATCCTATCTTTTCCCCTAATTCCTTTGAGGAAATTCTATCTACATCATTTTTTAATAATTCTTGTAAATATCTATGGTATTTAGGTAATCTCTTAATTACGGCCATTGAAATATTCTTTTTCTTATCCATAATAATTTTTCTCCTAATTTTCTTGTTGTATTATATTAAATTAAAATTAATCTATTTTATAATATAGTTTACCACTTTTCATGCAATTTTAAAACACTCCAAGTTATCTATTTAACAAAGTTTTTATAAAATTCAAATAAAAAAGTTAAATTTTTAGCAAACTTCTGTTTTTTCTTTTATGAAAATATTATATTTCTAGCAAACTATTATATACAAAGCTGTATTTCTTCTAATTTAAATACTCATATTACTATTTTAAAATAATTCTAATCAATAAACAATATCATTTATAAAATAGTAATAAATTGAGCAGGAGTTTTTAAATTTGTGGATGAAAGCCTACTGAAGGAAGAAATTCAGGCAAGCTGAATTTCAATAAAAATTAGTGTAATAGCCTAAAATATTTTAAATGCTGAATTACTAGCAAAGATAAATTGACGGTGAAGTAAGCATATGGCGAAAAATTAGAAGTTCTTGGTGAAGTAAAAACTACTAAGCCTTAGAGTTGTTGGTTTGTCTGAGCGTATGCGAGTTTTACCAAAACTCTTGGCTTAGTAGTTTTACGAGCCTTAGAACTTATTTTTGCAGTCATTTGTCTTACGAGCCGTCAATTTATCTTTGCCGTTATATTCACATTAAAATCTACACTATTTATTGATGCATAAATTAAATAAAAAATAGACTTATGTATAACGTAGCAGATCCGTTATACATAAGTCTTAACTAGTACAAGCTAACTTGTAATTAAAGTAAAATCTAGCATGCTCCCTATTGCCTGATTGTTCTCAACTCAAGTAATTATATGAAAAATATCGAAATTTGTCAATAAGCTTCTTATTTTTTTGTTTTTTTATTTAAGACATCTTGTAGAGTTTATTACTGCTAGTACAGTTACTCCTACGTCAGCAATTACTGCTTCCCACATATTAGCCATTCCTAAGGCACCTAATCCTAATACTAACACCTTAACTACTAATGCTAATGTAATATTTTGCCATAATACTTTATTAGTTTTTCTTGCTACTTTTATTGCATCTACTAAAGCCTTTGGATCATCTTTCATTAAAACTACGTCTGCTGCTTCAATAGCTGCATCTGAGCCTATACCACCCATAGCAACACCTATATCTGCTCTTGCTAGAACTGGGGCATCATTTATACCATCACCAACGAATATAACTTTTCCTTCTGATTTATTATTATTAATTATTTCTTCTAATTTTTCTACCTTATCTCCTGGTAATAATTCTGAATAAACTTTATCTAAGCCAATAATGTCAGAAACTTTATCTGCAACAACCTTATTATCTCCTGTTAACATTACTGATTGTCTAACACCAATTTCTCTTAATCCACTAATAGCTTCCTTTGATGTTTCTTTAATTTCATCAGATATTACTATATTACCCTTATATTCTTTGCTTATAGCTACATGAACTATAGTACCTATTGAATCTACCTTATTATAAGCTATATTGAATTTCTCCATTAACTTGTAGTTACCTATTAATACTTCCAATCCATCTATTGTAGTCTTAATTCCATGTCCACTAATTTCTTCATAATCTTTAATTTCTGAAGAAGTTACATCCTTACCATATTCTTTTATTATTGATTGAGCGATTGGATGATTTGAATTACTTTCTGCAATTGCTGCAACCTTTAATAATTCTCCTTTTTCTATATTAACATTGTTTATTTCTGTTACTTTAAATACACCCTTAGTTAAAGTACCTGTTTTATCAAATACTACTGAATCTACATTTTTTAAAGCTTCTAAATAGTTTCCACCTTTAACTAATATTCCTCTTCTAGATGCCCCACCTATACCTGCAAATAAGCCAAGAGGAATAGATACTACTAAGGCACATGGACAAGATACAATTAAGAATATTGATGCTCTATATATCCATTCGTTAAATGTTGCATCCTTAATCACTAAAGGAGGTATTATTGCAAGTGCTAAAGCTAAGAATACAACTATTGGAGTATATACTCTTGCAAACCTTGTAATGAATTTTTCAGTTGGAGCTTTTTTATTTGAAGCATTTTCAACTAATTCTAAAATTCTAGAAACTGTTGATTCCTTAAAGTTTTTGCTTACCTTAACTTTTAAAACTCCATTAGTATTAATACATCCAGCTAAAATTTCTTCATTTATAGATATTTCTCTAGGAACTGATTCACCAGTTAAAGCTGAAGTATCTACAAAGCTTGTTCCATCTATTACAATACCATCTAAAGGAACTCTTTCTCCTGGTCTTACAATAATTTCTTCATCTATATTAACTGTTTCTGGATTTACTTTTTCTTCTACACCATTTCTTATAACATTTGCATAGTCAGCTCTTATATCCATAAGTGAAGTTATAGATTTCCTTGATCTATTAACTGCATATGATTGGAACAGCTCACCAACTTCATAGAATAACATAACTGCTACAGCTTCTGGATATTCTCCAACAAAGAATGCTCCTAAAGTAGCTACTGTCATTAAGAAGTTTTCATCAAAGATTTCTCCTCTAAAGATATTTTTAATTGCTGTAGTTAATACTTTTCCACCAATTAAAAGGTAACTTACTACAAATAATACTCCATTTAATAAAGATTCATTTCTAAATACTACTGCAATTGCATATATAATTACCCCTAATATTAAAGGTATATTTTCTTTTAAAGTAATAGGTTCATTATGAGAATGATCGTGACCATGTGAGTGATCATGTCCATCTTCATGAGAATGTTCATGAGAGTCACCATGAGAATGATGATTATGACTATCTTTATCATGTGAACCATCATCTATAGCACATCTTCCATCAGCACAAGAAGAAGTATTTCTAATTGGTTCCTTAACTTCATCTTTATTATAAACCTTAACTTCTGGCTCAAGCTTATTTATTATCTCTTTTGCCTTAACTATTAATTCATCCTCTTCCTTACTTCCATCTCCTTCAATAACTAAGGTAGAAGTTGTAAAGTTTAAATTAGCTTCCTTTACTCCATCTAAATTATTAACTCTTGTCTCTATTTTATTAGCACAGTTAGCACATGTTAATCCTGATAATACTAATTTTATATCTTTGTTACTCATTTTCTCACCACTTCCTTATTCTAATATATGCTTAAAGCCTTCATGGAAGATATGCTTAATATGATCATCTGCTAAAGAATAATATATTACTTTCCCATCTCTTCTAAACTTTACAAGCTTATTTGATTTTAAAACTCTTAGTTGATGTGAAATAGCAGATTGAGTCATTTCTAGTAAAGCTGCTAAATCACAAACACATAATTCTTCTTGAAATAGTGCATGTAAAATCTTAATTCTTGTAGAATCACTAAAAGCTTTAAAAAGGTCTGCCAAATCATATAAAATTTCTTCTTCTGGTAAGTTTTCCTTCACTCTTTCAACTACATCCTTATGAATTATAGTACAATTACAGCTTTCTAATTTATTTTCTCCCATATCAGCTTCCTCCATTCATTTTTACATATGAACAGCTGCTCATATGTTCCTTTGTTTTTATTATATGCAGATTTCATATTTTTGTCAACATTTTTGCCTTAAATATATTTAATATTTACTCTTATATTTTGTATCTAAATAGAAACTATTCTAGGGTTAAAATTACTAATATTATTAAAAAAAGAGAGATCTATAATCTTACTATTTTCTCAGCTTTTTTCTAAGATATACGCTTTTCCATATATCCCATAAATAATAAATATAAAAAAAGAAGCCCAGAAATTCTGAGCTTCTAATCTTATATATTTTATTTCAATTTTTAACTATATAACTAAAGCAATATGTTCCTTTAGCTTTTGGTTTAAAATTACTTCATCTAATATTAAGTTAATTACTGTATTGCATATATGACTTGCATATACTAGGTCCTTCTCATAAGAAACATTACCATCATATTCTTTTTGAAGGTTTTCTATATATTTTCTTATATCTTCTGATTTTAAACTAGTATTAATATCCTGTCTTATTGTGCAAAGCTTAGCATATTTATTTAGGTCATTTTCATATAGTACATGATCCTTTACAGCACCAGGACTTTTAAATTCCCATCTTTGAAAATGTGGTACACAGAAGTAATCACATAAAAAGTGGCATACAACTCCTAATTCCTGATTAAACTTTCCTATTGAATATCTTATATAAATATCATCTAATGTTAATGAAGACAAAAATTCTATCTTCTTAACTATCATATCAAAACTCTCATCAAAATAGTGTTTTTTGAATTTATATTTTGATGCTGAATCTGGTTTTAAATTTCCCCATATAAAATGACCACTACTAATAATAAATACCTTATCATCTTCAAGTCCATTAATAAATCCTTGTGCTAAAGCTTTGTGAGTGTTCATCATCATAACTTACTCACCCCATTTGTTCTTTATATTTTAATAATAATACTATATATATTAAAATACAAACTTATTTATTTCTTCTTTTACCTTATTATGAAGCTTAGGTTGAATATTAGGATAAGTAAGATTTTTTGGAATTTCGTCAAAAAATCCAACTTCACCTATTTCATAATCCGGCAATTCACCTAGCTTTTCTATTTCTGCAAAGAATAATGAAGCATAACTTTTATTTTCTTTAATTTTTAAAGAATAATCACATATATATGTAATTTCATATTCTTTTGCTCCTGTTTCTTCAAAAAGTTCTCTTTTAGCTGTGCAATTTATATCTTCATTTTCTTCTCTATGGCCAGCTGGTATTTCCCAAGTACTTCTTTCCTTATGCCTTACAAAAACCCACTTACCATTATATCTAGATACTACTATGGCATATAATAATTTTTCATTATCAATACTACCACTTTCATAAAATTCTATTTCCATACTCGCTCCTAACATTTCTCTAAATACATATTACTTAAAAATATGTATTTTCCCACTATCATTTAAATTCTTTAATATTATCATTATTATTGGTAACACAAATAATCCTAAGACTCCAAAAAACTTCACTCCGACAAACATACAAATTAACATAATTAATGGATGCAATCCTATTTGTTCACCAACTATTTTAGGTTCAAGAATGTTTCTAATAACTGTAATAACAACATAAACTATAGTTAATCCAATTGCTAAGGCTGTATTTCCTTTAAATAGCTCTATAAATATCCAAGGGATTACTATCCCCCCTGTGCCAAGGACAGGCAGTATATCTACACAAGCAATTAATAAAGCAATAGAGATTGCACTTTCTACCCTAAGTATAGATAGTCCAATAGATAGTTCTATAAATGTTATACATATTAATATTGAATAGGCCTTTATTATTTTAAATAAAGTTCCTACTATATATTCTTTAATATCTAATACAATTTCTCTTCCCTTAGGAGAAAATTGTCTTATAACAAAACTCGTGATTTTCTCATAATCCATAGCAAAGAAGAAAGATGAAATTATAGAGAAAATTAATATAATAAAGAAACTAGGAACTACAGAAACTGTTGAAGTTATAAATGAAACAGCTCCTGAAGATACACTTGAAATTATGGACCCTAAAGAATCAGCTATTGATGTTATAGCTTGCTTAATAGCTTCAAGTAATGCAGGATCTAAATTAACTAAAATATCTTCTACCTTGGCAGCCAGCTCATATATTAAAGGTTCAATAGTATTTAAATAAATACTTGGTAGCTTTATAAATAAATCCTTCATGACTAATCCAAGCTTAAATAGTAATAGTGTAAATAAAGCTCCAACTGTGGCATAAAAAACTAAAACTGTTAATCCAGCTACAACCTTCCTCTTAATCTTTAATTTTTTAGTTATTAAATTAATTAAAGGCTTAAGAATAAATGCTATACCAAATCCAATTACAAAAGGTAAGAACCATCCTAATGCATATTTTAATGTAATATATAAAACAGCACCTACAATTAATATATAAATTACGTTTATTATAAAATCCCTCTTTTTCTCCGTCCCCATATTCCTCTCCTTACATAATAATAAATTATTTAAATGTTTCTAACTTTCCAACTTATTAAGGTTTTTATTTGATTATACACCTAAATTTTATTAAAATACATTTTCATTTCTTAAATAATACTTAAAAATATTAATACCTATAGTATATCCACTTAAAAAGGCTGATACTCTAATGAATATCAGCCTTTATTTCCTCTTAAATATTTTCTATTTTAACAACATCATATCCCATATCTTCGATCTTTTCTGTTATAATATCATCTTTCACATTTGTTTCAACTAATGCATATTTTCCATTTAAATTTACTTCTATGTTCTTTGAATCATCTAACTCATTTAATGCTTCAGTCACATGAGCTACACAATTATTACAACTCATTCCTTCAATTAAAATCTTCTTTTTCATCCTTCATTTCTCCTTAACTAATTAATTATTTTAAATAATGATAAATTCTAGTAAATATAAATAAAATATTCGTACAATTATCTATTACAATTCTTTATATATGCAACTACAATCATTGAAATTCAGCTCGTCTGAATTTCTTCCTTTAGCATACTTGCTTCTGCACCATTAAATTATTCAAGGAGTCTTTAACATATTATGCGTAAGCCGACTTGGAGCTTGCGACGGAGGCCGAGCGTAATATGTTAAAGACTACTTATTGATTTATTTATTAGGATTAAATCCTCTTAATCTTAGTGCATTTGTTAATACTGATACTGAACTTAAACTCATTGCAGCTGCAGCAATCATTGGGTTTAATAGAGGTCCACCAAATACATGTAATAATCCCATAGCTACTGGTATTCCTAAAACATTATATCCAAATGCCCAAAATAAGTTTTGTTTTATATTTCTAATAGTTGCTTTACTTAATTTAATAGCTGTAGATACATCTCTTAAATCGCCCTTCATAAGAACTATATTAGCTGATTCTATAGCTACGTCTGTTCCTGTTCCTATGGCAATCCCAATATCAGCTTGTGCTAATGCTGGAGCATCATTGATTCCATCTCCAACCATTGCCACCTTACTACCCTTTTCTTGAAGCTTTTTCACTTCATTTGCCTTATCTTCTGGTAATACTTCAGATAATACTATATCTATTCCAACTTGCTTAGCAATTGCATCAGCTGTCTTTTTATTATCTCCAGTAATCATTGCAACCTTTATTCCCATCTTGTGAAGATTTTCAATTGCTTCATTACTACTTGATTTAACTGTATCTGCAACAGCTATAATTCCTTCTAATTTATTATCTATTGCAATATACATAGGTGTCTTACCTTCATTAGCTAATCTATCAGATTCATCTCCTAAATCTCCGATTTCTATAGAATTTCCCACCATTAACTTCTTATTACCAAGTAATATAGTTTTTCCTTCTATCTCAACTTGAATTCCATGTCCAGGAATTGCATTAAAGTTAGATATATCTTTTAATGTAAGATTCTTTTCTTCTGCACCCTTTACTATAGCTTCTCCTAATGGATGCTCTGAACCTTTTTCACTACTTGCAGCTAATACTAATAAATCATCCTTAGATATATTCTTTGTAACAATATCAGTTACAACTGGTTTACCTTCTGTAATTGTACCTGTCTTATCAAATACAATAGTATCTATTTGATGAGTAACTTCTAAGGCTTCTCCACCTTTAATTAATACTCCATACTCAGCACCTTTTCCTGTTCCAACCATAATAGCTGTTGGTGTTGCAAGACCCAATGCGCATGGACATGCTATAACTAAAACTGCTATAAATATAGTTAATGAAAATGTTCCAGTTTCTCCAGCTATTAACCAAGCTATACTTGCAAATATAGCAAGACCAATTACTATTGGTACAAAGTATGATGATATTATATCAGCCATCTTTGCAATTGGAGCTTTTGAACCTTGAGCATCTTCAACTAGCTTAATAATTTGAGATAATGCAGTATCTTTACCAACCTTAGTTGCCTTATATTTAATAAATCCTGTTTTATTAATACTTGCACCTATTACTTTACTTCCGACATTCTTTTCTACAGGAATACTTTCCCCTGTAAGCATAGCTTCATCAACTGATGTATTTCCTTCAACAACTTCACCATCAACTGGTAATTTTTCACCTGGTTTAACAATAACTATATCTCCAACAATAACTTCATCTATTGGAAGAACTATTTCCTTACCATTTCTAACTATAGTCGCAGTCTTTGGAGCTAATCCCATAAGCTTTTTAATTGCTTGAGATGTCTTCCCTTTTGAAACAGCTTCTAAATACTTACCTAAAGTAATTAATGCTAGTATTGTTGCTGATGCTTCATAATATAACATCATTGCAAAATGTGCATCACCCATATAAATTTTATACGTTCCATAAAGGCTATAAATAAATGCTGCACTAGTTCCTATTGCAATTAAAGAGTCCATATTAGGACTTAACTTGAATAAATTTCTATATCCTATAGAATAGAACTTATATCCTGTTAAAACTACAGGAAGAGTTAATACTAATTGAATAATAGCAAAGTTCAATGGATTCATCATTGGATCTATAATTTCTGGCAGTGGCATACCTACCATATGGCCCATTGTTATTATTAGTAGTGGAACTGTAAATACTAATGATAATATTAATCTTTTTAATAACTTACTTTGTTCAGTAACTTTTTTACCTTCATTATTAACATTATCTTCTTCTCTTATTAGCTTATATCCAGCTTTTTCAACAGTAGCCTTAACTTCTCCAAAAGTTACTTTATCTGCATCAAAGCTTATTGATAACTTTTCTGTTGCAAAATTAACTACAGCATTCTCAACACCTGGCATTTTATTTGTAACTTTTTCCACTCTACTTGCACAGGCAGTACATGTCATTCCTTCTATCTTATAGTTATGAGATTCAATATTTTTTTCTACCTTATAGCCTAGCTTCTCAACCTTATTTTCAATATCTAATGGCTTAAGCGCTAAATCATCATACTCTACATTTAAAGTTTCAGTTGCAAAGTTAACATTTGCTTCTTTAACCCCCTCCATCTTGCTTACACCTTTTTCTATTCTATTTGCACATGCAGAACAGGTCATTCCGCTTATCTTATATTTATCTTTCAAAGCATTCATCTCCTTTAGATCATAATTATATTTTATATAAAAAGATAATTTCTATTCTTTTTACCCCCACCCCCAGGGGGTGGTATAGTTTTATTATATTCCAACTTTTTGATTTTGCAATACCTTTTTTAAATATTTATTTGTTTTTCTTATTAAAACTTACTACTTTATTCTTTCTATTTATTTTTAAGTCTAAAAAATACCTCTTCTTTTTACTTTAGGTATCTTCATATCTAGAACTTCTTATACGAAGTAAAACTAATTTTCATTAAATAATATATTAAAGTAAAAAAGGTTGTAACCTAAGCCTAAACTTAAATTACAACCTTTTTATGCAAGTTAAATAAAATCCCTATACCCGTTCTTATCATTTAAATCATTTAGTAAATGCTTTATTTCCTGTTCCCTATTTCTATCCATCACTAGTATCACATCTCCAGCGTCTACTATGATTAAATCCTTAATGCCAAAGCCTATTACTAAGTTTTTCTCCCCAAAAACCGCACAATTTTCGCTATCTTGAAGGTATACATTTTCACTAATCTTATTGCTTCTATTTTCTATTAAATATCTACTTAAGGCTGAAAAGCTTCCTATATCATCCCAAATAAAATCACTTTTAATAACAAAAGCCTTTCTTGTTTTTTGCATAACTCCAAAATCAATTGAGATTCCATCTATTATAGAATATTGTTCTTTAATAACTTCCTCTTCATCCTCTTCTCCCAAATGCTTATAAATTTCCATTAAAGATTTATAAAGCTTAGGAAGATATTTTTCTATTTCTCTTAGTATTACATCAGCTCTAAAAATAAACATACCTGAGTTCCATAAATAACTACCCTTTAATAAAAAGTCTCTTGCTACCTCAATATTAGGCTTTTCAGTAAATCTAGCTACTCTAAAACTAGGTATTTCCCCTTGGATTCTTTGTCCCATCTCAATATATCCATATCCTGTTTCTGCTCTACTTGGTGTTATCCCTAAGGTTACTATTCCCCTCTTTTTATTTGCAATATCTACAGCTTGCCCTAAAGTTTCAATATATAGCTTCTCATTTTCAATATGATGGTCTGATGGTAAAACAACCATAATAGCATCATTATCTTTTTTCAATAGCTTAACTGCTGATAAACCTATACATGTAGCAGTTTCCTTATTCATAGGCTCTGTAAATATATTATTAGAATTAATATTTTCAAGCTCAAGCTTAACTTTATCCTGATATTCCTTATTTGTCACTATATAAATATTGTCATTATCTATTAATGGTGTTACTCTCTCTACTGTATTTTGTAGAAAGCTTTTGTTATTAATAACTTTAAGAAATTGTTTAGGCCTTTCTGATCTAGATAAAGGATAAAGTCTTGTCCCTTTTCCTCCTGCTAATATTAGCCCGTATATCAATAATTTTCAACTCCATGTAAATACTATGTTATATATTATGCCATTGATTTTTTTTTGTGAAATTTTGAAAATACAAATATTATATATTGACATTTTTTTCGATTCAATCTATTATAATATTATAAGTAAATATTCCATTAAGAGGGAGTAGTTAAAAATATAACATCAACATTCGCGGCTATTATAGTCTGGTGTTATATACCATCTTGGTAACGAGACTTTTAATACAGTTTTTATTTTTATAAAAATTGTATTAAGAGTCTCTTTTTTTATAGACTCCTAGAAATTATCTATATTCTTATTATTATTATGTTTGGAGGAATCAAAATGAAAAAGTATTTTTCGATGCCTTATGAAGAAGTCCTAAATGAGTTTAATGTTACTTCTGAAGGTTTAAGCGAAAAGCAACTTAAGGACAACCTTGATAAGTATGGTCTTAACCAATTAACTGAAAAGAAAAAACAAACAGTACTTCAAGTATTTTTAAGTCAATTTAAAGACTTATTAGTATTAATCTTAATTGCAGCTGCAGTTATCTCTGCAATTACTGGAAGTTTAGAAAGTACAATAGTAATTATTGCTGTTATTGTACTTAATGCTCTTTTAGGTACTGTTCAACACTTTAAGGCGGAACAATCTTTAGATAGTTTAAAAGCTTTATCTTCACCTTGTGCAAAGGTATATAGAAATGGGCATAAAGTAGAAATCCCTTCTAAGGAATTAGTACCTGGTGATATTTTAATTCTTGAAGCTGGAGATATGATTTCTGCTGATGGTAGAATTATTCAAAACTTCTCTCTTCAAGTAAATGAAAGTTCCCTTACTGGTGAATCAGAGAGTGTGGACAAGATAGTTGATATTATTGAAAAAGAAGAAATTGCTTTAGGTGATCAAAAGAACATGGTATTCTCAGGTTCTCTAGTTACTTATGGTAGAGCTTTAGTAGTAGTTACTGGAACTGGTATGAATACTGAAATAGGTAAGATTGCTAACCTAATGGAAGAAACTCAAGAAAAACAAACTCCTCTTCAAGTAAGCTTAGATGACTTTAGTAAGAAACTTGCTATTGGTATATTCATAGTTTGTATCTTAGTTTTTGGTTTAAGCCTTTATAGAGGAACTAACCTTTTAGATTCTCTTATGTTTGCTGTTGCCTTAGCTGTTGCTGCTATACCAGAAGCATTAAGCTCAATAGTTACAATAGTTTTAGCTCTTGGAACTCAAAAGATGGCAAAAGAAAATGCTATAGTTAAGAAATTAAGAGCTGTTGAAGGATTAGGTTCTGTATCTGTAATATGTTCAGATAAAACTGGTACTTTAACTCAAAATAAAATGACTGTAAAGAAAATTTATTTTGATAACAAATTAGTAGATGGTGAAGAATGTGACTTAAATGATGAAGTTGCTAAATACTTAGTTAATGCTTCTATATTATGTAATGATTCTACTTCAAAAGATGGGGTAGAAATTGGAGATCCAACTGAAGTAGCTTTAGTTAACCTTGGTCATAAACTATCTATAGAAGAATTAGATTTAAGAAAAACATATGGAAGATTAGGCGAAATACCTTTTGATTCTGACAGAAAGCTTATGAGTACACTTCATAACTTTGATAATAAGTACTTAATGTTTACTAAAGGTGCTTTCGATGTACTTTTAGATAGAATAGTTAAAATTAAGACTTCTTCTGGAGTTAGAGATATAACTTATGAGGACAAGCAAAATATCATTAATACTAATAAACAATTATCTCAAAGTGGTTTAAGAGTATTAGCCTTTGCTTATAAAGAGTTTGAAACTGCTGACAATGCTTTAACTTTAGAACATGAGAATGGATATACCTTCCTTGGTCTTATTTCAATGATAGATCCACCAAGAGAAGAATCTGCTGAAGCTGTTAGAGATTGTATAACTGCTGGAATTAAACCAGTTATGATTACAGGAGACCATAAAATAACTGCTTCTGCTATAGCTAAGCAAATAGGAATCCTACAAGATGGTGATAGAGCTGTTGAAGGTGTTGAATTAGAAAAAATGACAGATGATGAGCTTAGAGAAAATGTTGAGCATATATCAGTTTATGCTAGAGTTTCTCCTGAGCATAAAATAAGAATCGTTAGAGCTTGGCAAGAAAGAGATGAAATTGTTGCTATGACAGGTGATGGAGTTAATGATGCGCCTGCACTTAAACAAGCTGATATCGGTATAGCTATGGGTATTACAGGTACAGAGGTATCTAAAGATGCTGCATCAGTAATATTAACAGATGATAACTTTGCAACTATAGTTAAATCTGTTGCTAATGGTAGAAATATTTATAAGAATATAAAGAACTCTATTAAGTTCTTATTATCTGGTAATGCTTCAGGTATATTATCAGTATTATATGCTTCAATTATGGCGCTACCAATGCCATTCCATGCAGTACATTTACTATTTATCAACTTATTAACAGATAGTTTACCTGCTATTGCAATAGGTATGGAAAAGCCTCAAAAAGATTTATTAAAGGATAAACCTAGAGGAAGAAATTCTTCAATACTATCTAAAGATCTTATAGCAGAAATTGCTCTTGAAGGTTTAGTAATTTCAATATTTACTTTAGCAGCATTCTACATGGGCTTAAAAGTAAATGATGCTGTTGGTTCAACTATGGCTTTTGCTACACTATGTTTAGCTAGACTATTCCACGGATTTAACTGTAGAGGAGATAAATCAATATTCTCTATTGGATTATTCTCAAACAGATATAGCTGGATGGCTTTTGGTGTAGGATTATTATTACTAAATGCAGTTTTATTCCTACCATTTATGCAAAGCTTATTTGAAGTTTCTGTATTAACTGGATCACAAGTAGGATACATTTACTTATTTGCTTTCCTACCTACTGTAATTATTCAAGTAGTTAAGGTAATAAGAGATTTAGTATCTAGCAATAAATCCTCTAAAGAAAATATAGTTGAAGAAAAGAATGATATAAGCAAAGTCGCATAATAAAATGCGTTGCATTTTATTAATGAAAGAATGAAAAAATTAAAGAATAAAAAAAAGATGATTAAAAATCTTTGCAGATTTCTTATAAGATCATTTATATAGTTAGGAGGTTTTGCACAGCAAAACCTCCTTAATTTTTTCCTTCATTTTTTCACTTTTTCATTTCTTCATTCCTTCATTCTTTCATTTTTTAATTTCTATCGTGAATTCTGGCATTCCAGATGCATATGGTGCTATTTCATAGTAAGGAAAGTGTATAATAAGCTTACCATCTTTTATGTAGAATTGTTGATTTTCTTTTATTCCATTAAAGCCTTCTTTTCCCGGGAAATAATATTCTGGATGTTTATTTACTTCTTTTCTTATTTCTTCATTAATATAACTAGTATAATCATATCCTTCATTAAATAGATCTTTTAACTGTACATCTTCCCCACTACTTATTTTTATATTATAAGTATCTCTTATAGTTATCCCATGAGCCCCTCCACTAAATTGATAATTATCTATGTAAAAACTTAGAACTTCATTATCATTAGCTAAAGTATATCTAGCAAAAACTTCATATGGTATTGTAGGCTTTAAATCCTCACTTGTATCTTTAACATCTTTTATCCACAGATTAGTTTTATCTAAAATTTTGTTGTTGATATCTTTTTCCCTATCCTTATTAGCAAGTCCTACAATCTGAGGAATTTCTACATCAATATTTATATAACTTGTCTTTTCTTTTATAGGTTTATCCACAAGAATAGGATTTTCGACAAAGTTTTCCTTTTTAGTTATTAACACCCCTTGTGGATAACTATTGATATTTAATAGAATTACTATTACTGATACTATTATCTTATTTACTGCTCTCATAATATTTTCTCCTACTTACATAGTAATTTTCTTAATATTAAAATATATTTATTCTGTATATTTAATAGTATGTACATATTTATTATTATTTATTAACACTCATGTTAACACCCTTTACACAACTTATCCACACCCACCTGTGGATTATGTGCGTAACCTTCATATTTTTACCATAAAATCCTATAATTAAATTTTACCATTTTCTGAACCCCTTATGATAAGCCACTTTAGAGGTTGTGGATAACTTTTTCGCATAATTATTAATTGGTGGACAATTTTCTATTTTAAGAAGACTTTAACAATAAACTTTTTCCTTTATTCAAGTAGGAGGGGTTTAATTTGTATATTCTTTTATTATGATTTGAATAAAACTTATGGATCAAACAGATTTAAATTAATTTCTTATTAAATTCACCCTTTAGAATTTCACAAAAATATCATATATAGAATTATATACAGTACTTGTGAAAGTTATATAAAAATTCCCCTTGGTTCAATTAAAGGCTTTTTAACAATCAATAGTTTATATATTAATTATTAATAATTGAAATTAAGCTTACTTAATTTCTTCCTTTATCCTACCAAGGGGAATTTATATGATTCATCCCATCACTTCCATTACTATTGCTAATACTCCCTCTTCTCAAAGTGGGAGCTAAGCACTGCTACGCACCTGGATTAGTTCTTCTAAGAATCACTTTATCTAGCTATATTCTTTGGTTTTTCCTGAAGTACCTATTAACTTACTTAGTTCTTTTAATTCTTCTGTAGTTAAGTCTCTCCAAGCTCCTATTTTTAAATCATCTAATTTTATATTCATTATTCTTATTCTTTTTAGTTTAACTACAGTATATCCTAATGTTTCACACATTCTTCTTATTTGTCTATTCATACCTTGAGTTAATATTATTCTAAAAGTCTTTACACCTATTTTTTCTACATGGCATTCCTTAGTAATAGTACCTAGTATTCTTACTCCTGATCCCATTGATTCTATAAACTTTTCACTTATTGGCTTATCTACTGTAACAATATATTCTTTTTCATGACTGTTTCCAGCTCTTAAAATCTTATTTACTATATCTCCATCATTTGTTAAAAGTATTAACCCTTGTGAATCTTTATCAAGTCTTCCTATAGGAAATATTCTTTTTTTATGATTTACAAAATCCACTATATTTCCTTTAACCTTTTTTTCTGTTGTACAAGTGATTCCTACAGGTTTATTTAAGGCTATATAAACTAATTCCTCTTCTTTAAATAGAGACTTACCATCTACTCTTACGTCAGCACCTTTAGGAACCTTAGTACCCATAACAGCCTTCTTACCATTCACAGTTACTCTACCAGATTCTATAAGTTTATCCGCTTCTCTTCTTGAGCAGAATCCAGTTTCACTTATAAACTTATTTAACCTTACTTCTTCCCCTCTATCCTTATGTACTATTATGTATTTGTTATTTTTGTTATTCATTCTTATCACCTTTTTAATATTTAAGGACTTACCTTATGTTCATCACCTGAGTTATTAAGTTTAATCTTTAAATCTTTTTCGTCGATAAACTTCTCTGTTTTCTCTAATGCATTGTATTCTAGAGCATTTCCAGTTACAGTTATTATTATACCTGATTCAGGAATCATTTCATTTTTAGATGCATAATCTATAATGCTTAATACAGATTCATCTAATTTTCCATTATGGAGATTTAATTTATCTAACATAATATTACCTTTTTCAGTTGCTGTATATGCATTAATAATAGTATCATATTTATTTACTTCTAAAGTAATTGATGATGTTGTATCTATTACTATAGTTTTATCTAATTTCTTATAACTAAATATTACTATTGCTGATACAAGTACTACTATACTTAAGAAAATAGATATTTGAAGCTTGTACTTTCCTATTCTAAAACCTTCCTTAGCAACTACTTCTTCTCCAATCATAGCATCTTTTTCAGCCTTAACTTTAAGAAACTCACCTTTAGAAGTTAAAATTACAGCAGCTCCCATAAGCTTCTCTAATATAATCCCCCTATGCTCTTCCTCTTTAATAGATTGGCTAATTTCTTCAGCCCCTAAAATATTTATTGATTCAACTATTTGAATATAATCTTGTAGATTCTTATAATATGGATCAGCAAGTATTATTGCATATGCGATAATATGCTCCTTCCATTCCACTAAGAACTCCTTATTTACTGGAGTTCTTCTTAAAAGTCTATTCATTGGAAACTTCTTACTAGTATTAAAAATTTCAAATATCTCAACATCTTCAATTATAAAATATGCTATATTTAAAATTTTATTTCTTGTTATATATGATGGCTCATCATGGTACAAGTCCTTAATTAATATCTTATAATTTAAAAGTTCTTCACCTAACTTTGCAATTTCTTCTCTTCTTTTCTCTATAACTTCCTCTAAAGCTAAAACAGATGGAGCCTTTGTGGAAAACTTATATTTATCAGCAATAAAATCTGCCATTTCAAAACTCCTCCTTTATTATAAATTATTCTCCCCTACTAATTTTCCTTTAACTATAACCCTCTCTTTTGCACCAACAGTACAAGTAACTAAAGTAATAGTTGCATCATCAGTATCATCAAGTACATCAACCCTATCTGGTGCTACAATAAAACTCTCTGTTATCTCATATATATACTCTTTTTTATTTGCCTTAACTAATATCTCATCTCCTATTTCAGCCTTATATAAATTAACAAAAGCTTCTGAGTAATCTGAAACTCTATGTCCTGCTACAGCAAAGTTACCTTTTTCACCAGGCATTGCTGAGCCTTCAAAATGGCCTAAATAATATTGAAGAACATCATCTGCAATTCCTTCTACTAAGCCTTGTGATAAATTGATGCTTGGTATTTCCATTAAAGCAATAGGTTTATAACCATTTATTAATTTTTCTTCTTCTTCTTTAGATAATTCCTTTGGTTCATCATTAATTACTTGCTCTAAAATATTCTGAAGTTCTTTTTGCTTATTATTTGTTTCTATTTTCTTATACACAATGGACGCTATTATACTTAAACCTACTACTATTAAGAGAAGCCCTATTATCCTTCTAATCTTTTCTTTCAAACTTACCCAACTCCTATAAACTTTTATTAATCTTATTCATATATTATATCATAAAGAAGTATTATCATTAATCATTTAGGAGCAAGTTGTGAAGGAAAAAATTATTTATGTAGACTTTATTTTTAAACGTAAGAAGATTAAATCTAAATCCTTATTACTTATCTATAAAATTAGATATTTTTGTAGATATTCATTAAATAACTTATTCCAATATAGATTCATAAAAAAAGAAAATTATGATAACGAATCTAAAATATATACTTTTAAAAAAGTATTATAATTTGCTAATAACATAGTGAAATATTTATATAAACTTATACTTATTTCACTATGTTATTTAATTTTTATTATGATTTCATGCCTAAATAAGATAATTATTACCTTAAAGCCTATAACTTTACTTTAAATCCTTGAATTTATATTTCTTTAAGGTAAAATTATCTATATAAAAATCAAAAAACTATGATTTCAATTTCTGTAATTTACTTTTATATTTTTTCACTTGAAACTTTATAAGAACTTAAGATACAGTTTATTTATTGGAACATAGACCATGGAGGTTATTAATGAGAATAGGATTAGGATACGATGTACATCGTCTAGTTGAAGAAAGAGATCTTATTATAGGCGGGGTAACTATCCCTTACGAAAAGGGTCTGCTTGGTCATTCAGATGCAGATGTTCTTCTTCATGCAATAATGGATTCATTGCTAGGTGCCTCAGCTCTTGGCGATATAGGTACACATTTCCCAGATACGGATGAAAGGTATAAGGGGGCTTCTAGTATTAAATTATTAGAGGAAGTTGGTAAGCTTTTATATAAAAATGGATTCTCTATAAATAATATTGATTCAACTATAATAGCTCAAAGACCAAAAATGTCTCCTCATATAATGAATATGCGTGAAAACATAGCAAAAGCCTTAAATATTGATATTAATAAAATCAATGTTAAGGCTACAACTGAGGAAGGTTTAGGCTTTACTGGAACAGGAGAAGGAATCTCTTCTCAAAGTATATGCCTTCTTACAGTCAACAGTTAATAAAAAAAGCTATGCTTCTTTAGAAGCATAGCTCTTTTTTCGGTTATATATATATTAATTTTACAACAGCCTTTATTTATTTCTCCAATAAAAGTATATTGCTATTATAGCACATATTCCCATAAGATATGGGTAAAATAAATATTTCATTATTGAAAAAGGTGAAATTGCAGCTAATCCTGCTGCTGATATTAATTGCGCTCCATATGGTATTATTCCTTGGAAAACACAAGAGAACATATCCATAATACCTGCAACTCTTTTTGGCTCTAAGTCAAATTCATTTGAAATATCCTTTGCAATAGGTCCAACTGTTACTATTGCAACAGTGTTGTTAGCAGTACATATATCTACTAAGCTTACTAAGGTTGCAATTCCATATTCAGCCCCTCTTTTACTTTTAAAGCCTCTTAAGCCTTTACTAAGTATAAAGTCTATTCCACCATTATGTTTTATAATTTCTATAGTTCCTGCAATAAGTATTGATATAATAATAAGCTCACTCATTCCAGAAATACCTGTAGATATTGAATTAAAAAATCCTAGAATATCAAAGCTTCCAAATATAAATCCAATTAATCCAGAAGATAAAATACCTAATAATAAAACTATTATTACATTTACTCCAAGTAAAGCAGTTGCAATTACTATTATGTAAGGTAAAATTTGAACTAAATTAAAATCTAATGTATCTAAGCTTATTGCTGATGAATTTCTAGTTAATACCATAAATATCACTGCAGTTAATATTGCTGCTGGAAGAACTATTCTAAAATTCATTTTAAACTTATCCTTCATTTCACAACCTTGAGTTCTAGTTGCTGCTATAGTAGTATCTGAAATTATAGATAAATTATCTCCAAACATAGCTCCACTAACTACTGCTCCAACTGCTAATGCTACTGCTATACCTGTCTTATCTGCAATTCCTACTGCAATAGGAACAAGTGCAACTATAGTACCCATAGAAGTCCCTATTGATAAGGAAATAAAGCAACCTATAATAAACATACCAGGTATTAAAAGTCCACTTGGTAATAATGATAAACCAAGATTAACTGTAGAATCTACTGCCCCCATATCCTTAGCTACCTGTGCAAAAGATCCTGCTAATATAAATATGAGAACCATTAATAAAATATTACTATTCCCTGCACCCTTACAAAAAATTTCTATCTTATCATTAAAATTTTCTTTTCTATTCATTAATAATGCTGTCAATGCAGCTGCTAAAAATGGAACTATTATAGATATAGCATAAAAATCCTTAGCTACCATAGCTCCACCAAGGTAAACTAAAATAAATACTCCCAACGGAAGTAATGCTAGTCCGTTTCCTTTGTTCTTCAAATTAAATTCTCTCCTTTAAAATTAGTTAAACCCTAGTTCTCTTCACCCTATGTACTCAACTTATAAAATAAAAATAATTATCTACATTCATCCTTTATAATTTCTTAGAATTAAACAAAAAATAAGAGAGATTAAAAATAATCCCTCTTTACTGGTGCGTTATCAGGGGATCGAACCCGGGACACCCTGATTAAGAGTCAGGTGCTCTACCAACTGAGCTAATAACGCATATTTGGAGCGGGTGATGAGAATCGAACTCACGTAACTTGCTTGGAAGGCAAGGGCTCTACCATTGAGCTACACCCGCATGTCTTATTGACAATAACATTATATATTCACATTAAGTTACTGTCAATAACAACTTTCTCTCTTATATTATTTCAGTAAGTGATTTCAATAAAATATCTCTAAATCTCTCACCATAACTCTTGTTTATACTCGCTTTTTCACATATGCTTTTCCATTCAGACAGATTTACTCCTGTTCTTTTTGTAAACTCTTCCTCTGTAGTTGTCATATAACTTGAGCCAACTACAAACTCCCCTAAGGCTTTTGGCGAATTAAATACTTTTAAGTATAAAAACTCTTTATTATCACCATACCAAGTTCTATTAAAATCTCTAGCAAATCTTTGTAATGATTTAAGCAATTGCTCTTTTGGTAAATTCCAATAACTTTTTACCATCTTAACATGCCTTCTCATATTATCTGCTTCTTCTTTTGTAATTTTTTTATTTTTTTCTCCATCTGAGATTATTTTTTCTACTGGAACATTTGGAACACTTACAACTAATCTTTCTTTTCCATATATCCATTTATAAAAAGCTTCTTGTAAAAATGAATATTGGATATATCCTAATAAGCTTTTTTCATTAGGAAAGTAAGACCATATATTATTTAGTCCATTATTTTTACAAAATATTAAACTGTGGATATAAATGCTTGTTTTGTCAGGCAGTTTATCCATAAACATATGCCCTCTAATAGTCTTGTTTTCGTTTATTAATTCTTCCCAGTAATCAAATGAATCATAATTATGTCTCATTGTATCACCTTTCTTTCAGTTCCCTAGTATACTGTACTATAATTATATTATATAGTAAGATATACCTCATTTTCAAGTATTTTTAAAGAATATAACAAAGTAAATTTAAACACTTGCTTTTTTAAATATTCAGATAATATAATTTACAATATAAATCGCTGTATTAATCTCATAATAAATCTTATACCATATTACATAAATTTAACATTCATACCTATAATAATATTAATTATTGTTAAATTCATAATATTATAGATTATTAAGAAAAAACCTTATATAATATAATTAAAGATATATAAAGGAGGCATGACTTTGTACCACTGCGAAATTTGTGGAGCAACAGCGGACATTCATCATATAGTTCATAAACATGAAGGTGGTTACGATATTAAAATTAACTATAAATATCTTTGTAACTACCACCACAGAGGGAAAACAGGTCCCCATAACTGCATAGAAACTGATTTTAGGTATAAGCTTGAAATGCAAGATAAAATATATAAACTTTTACCTAAGGAATACTATACAGCTAAGGAGCTTTATAGCCTTTTAGGAATGACAAATTCATCTTTAAAGAGACTTCTTAGAAGATTAAAACTCTATAAAGAAGGTTATTCGAAGAAGGAAATAATTAAAACCCTTATGGGTGGTAAACTATACTCCTATAATATCCTTAAGGAATTGGAGCTTCAGCGACTTTTCCATAATATTAATATTAGCTAAATTTTTCTTTATTATTCAGTTTTAAAGAAGATTTCATTTATCTTCTAAATTTATTAGCTAATTTAAAATATTAAAGTGTAAATTATTTATTTAAACCTATATATTAGGTTGACATTATAATTCTAAATAATTATAATATGTATTAAATATTTCAATACGTTGAAGAGAAGAGTAAACTATTATTTCATTTCCAGAGAGAGATAAGCTTGGTGAAATTATCTTATTTGAATTTAGTTGAAGACCACCTCTGAGTGACTCTAATAAAGTCCGTTTATATCACGTTACGATATCTTAAGTGGCCTAGAATTTTAGGCAATTAAGGGTGGAACCGCGGGAAATTAAGAATTTGATGCTCTCGTCCCTTCTTTTATATGAAGGGATGAGGGCTTTTTTGTTTTTAAAAATTCTTATTTAAAATTTAATGAATCTAAAATCGCAATTGCGATACTTAATTTATAAAACATGGAAGGAGAAATTAAAATGATTAAAATCACTTTAAAAGATGGATCAGTTAAAGAATTTGAAGCTGGTATTTCAGTATTAGACATAGCAAAATCAATAAGTGAAGGTTTAGCTAGAAATGCTTGCTGTGGAATAGTAAATGGGGAGGTTGTAGACTTACGTTATGTAGTTAATGAAGACTCTGACCTTGCAATATGTACATTTGATTCTCAAGAAGGAAAAGATGCAGTAAGACATAGTATATCTCACGTTTTAGCTTATGCTGTTAAGAGATTATTCCCAGAAGCTAAATTAGCTATAGGACCTGCAATTAATGATGGATTCTACTATGACTTTGATGTAGAAAACTCTTTCTCAGCTGAAGATTTAGTTAAACTAGAAGATGAAATGAGAAAAATAATAAAAGAAAATCCTTCAATAGAAAGATTTGTATTACCTAGAGCAGAAGCTATAAAGCTTATGGAAGATGCAGGGGAACCTTATAAGGTTGAATTAATAAATGACCTTCCAGAAGATGAAGTTATTTCATTCTACAAAATGGGAGACTTCGTTGATTTATGTGCTGGACCTCACATAATGTCATTAAAGCCAGTTAAAGCAGTTAAACTTATTAGAAGTGCAGGAGCTTACTGGAAAGGTGACGAAAAGAATAAGATGCTTTCAAGAGTATACGGTACTGCATTCTTAAAAAAGGCTGATTTAGATGCTCACTTAGAAGCTTTAGAAGAAGCTAAAAAGAGAGATCATAATAAATTAGGTAGAGAGCTTAAAATCTTCACTACTGATGAAAAAGTAGGTCAAGGATTACCTCTTATAATGCCTAAGGGTGCTAAAATTATTCAACTTCTTCAAAGATGGGTTGAAGATGAAGAAGAAAAAAGAGGCTATGTATTTACAAAGACTCCTTCAATGTCTAAGAATGATTTATTTAAGGTTTCTGGACACTGGGATCACTATAAAGATGGAATGTTTGTTTTAGGAGATGAAGAAAAGGATCCAGAAGTAATGGCTTTAAGACCTATGACTTGTCCATTCCAATACACAATTTATAATGCAGAGCAACACTCTTATAGAGAATTACCTATAAGATATGCTGAAACTTCTACTTTATATAGAAATGAATCATCAGGTGAAATGCATGGATTAATTCGTGTAAGACAATTTACTTTATCTGATGGACATATAGTTTGTAGACCAGACCAAATTGAAGAAGAATTCAAAGGTTGTGTTGAATTAATTACTCATATAATGACTACTTTAGGTATTGATGGAGATATATCATTTAGATTCTCTAAGTGGGATCCAAACAATACTGAAAAATATATAAACAATCCAGAAGCTTGGGAAGAAACTCAAGTATTAATGAAAGGTATCTTAGATCACCTTGGAATTAACTATGTTGAAGCTGAAGGTGAAGCTGCATTCTACGGACCAAAGCTTGATATCCAATTCAAGAACGTTCACGGAAAAGAAGATACAATAATAACTATCCAAATTGACTTTGCTCTTGCAGAAAGATTTGATATGACTTATATCGATAAAGACGGAAATAAGAAACGTCCATTTATAATTCATAGATCAGCAATTGGATGTTATGAAAGAACTTTAGCTATGCTTATTGAAAAATATGCTGGTGCATTCCCAACTTGGCTTGCTCCAACTCAAGCAATAGTTTTACCTATTTCAGATAAGTACAATGACTATGCTGAATCAATAGTTAAAGACTTTAAAAATGCAGGTATAAGAATTGATGCAGACTACAGAGCTGAAAAGATTGGTTACAAAATTAGAGAAGCTAGACTTGAAAGAATTCCTTATATCCTAGTTGTTGGTGAAAAAGAATTAACTAACAATGAAGCTTCAGTAAGAAGCAGAAAGAACGGAGAAGAAGGTCCAGTTTCAGTTGCTGAATTAAAGAATAGATTAATATTAGAAATAGCTAATAAAGAAAACTAATCAATGTAGAATGATGGTAAAAAATTAGATGTTTTTTAGGAGAGCCATAAAAAATCTTAGATTTTTTATGGCTCTCCCTATTTATAATGACATTTTAGTCATGAGATAATCTTTTTTGCATTTATTATTCTTTCATTACATGTTTTGATTATTTTTCTTAGTATCTTGTTTAATTCAATGCATTTTTCTCCTAATTGTAGAGCTTTTTGCTTTTCTAAATATTCGGTTTTATACATCAACTTAATCCAGTATTCAGTTTCATTACATTCTTTCAAAGCTATTGTAAGTTTATATTTAAAATCAACCTTACTAGGTGCATTTACTGCCTCACTAACATTAGCTCCTATACTCGTTCCCGATTCCAAAAACTGTTTTGATAAAACAAATTCTTTTTTATCCTTAACCAGTATTTTATATGTCTCCACTACTTGAATTACGAAATCAAAAGATTTAGTAACTATTATATTCTCCTTCATAATATCCTCCATATCTTGATATTATGATTTTTACCTTATTACACTGATTTATACTTTAAATTTAATTAAAAGAAACTCGCCTCAAGCGAGTTTCCTCCTAAATTATAAATTCTACATTATCCATTCTTCATTATTCACCTGCGTATGATATAATAACCATCATGGTCATCAAGTAATAATACAGCACTTCCTATTTTCTTACCATCTTCAAGGATAGTTAATCTAACAGTTATTGTTTTTGTAATAGGTGCATCCTTGTTAAATCCACCTAATAAATCAGGTGAAAAATAAACTCTTCCTCCATCATTTAGAATTTCTTTACCCCAATTGTTGCCGTCACCCAATCTTTCTTCTTTAGCATTAATTAACTCCCATTTATACTTCAAATTTTGTTTGCCTGCGTCCTCTATTTTAGGGGTAAATTCCATACTTGTTGATAGATAAGCTGCCGATTCCTCTTCAGTTGACTCTATAGCCACCTTAATTTCTTCTATATTATCCTCGCTACTTGGTATACTTTTTATTACAGTAAATATGCCAACTATAAATATTAGAATAGTAATTAGAATTAAACCTATTTTTCTTTTTTTCATTAAAATCATATCCCTTATTTTTATATTTTTATTATCATAATTCTTTAAGACTTTAAATCAAAATAAATCTTTGTATTCCCTATAAACTATTTCTTACATTTATATTTTTTATGAATTACTACTCCTTGTCCAGTTTTCTTATTACCTACAAGGATTACCCACAGCTAGTACATTTTCTGGTATATTTTTAGTTACTACACTACCTGATCCAATAACTGAATTTTTTCCTATTCTTACTCCTGGATTAATTGTAGTTCCTCCACCTATCCATACACCGTCCTCTATTTCAATTGTATCAGCATATTCTAATCCTTCCATTCTTTCATTAATAGATAAAGCATGATTTGCAGTAAATATATTTACATTTGGCCCTATCATAGCATTATTTCCTATTGTTACTCTTCCACAATCTAATATCGTGCAATTAAAGTTTGCATATGAATTTTCTCCCCAGTGAATATTGTATCCATATGTACATCTAAAAGGCTGCTCAATATAAAACTCTTTAGGCGATTCCCCAAATAACCTCCTTAATAAATCCATTCTTTTTTCTACTTCTCTTGGATGCAATGAGTTATATTCAAATATAATTTCACTAGCATTTTGCCTATCATTAAAAAGCTCTTCTCCTAATGAAACATACCAATCTCCTCTAATCATTTTTTCCTTTTCTGTCATTATATAATCTCCTCTTAATTTAATTATCTTTTTCTAGTAATAGTTATGTAAAAACTGCATAATATTAATGAAATTAGCATTGGTATAACTGCTAACCCAGGTCCAATTTGTCTTTTTGATAAAATAATATAAGATGCACCCACTATCGATAAAAGAGCAAAAACTATAGTTAAAACTGCTAATAATTTTTTCATCTTATCACTCCTATATACCAAGGTAAATTTCAACCTTATTATACTAATTTTACCAATGTGAAATAAAAAAAGAAAGCTATATTAATAACTTTCTTAACTATAAAATATTTAAAATAACTTTCAAAATAATTTTAATAATAAAATTAAAGAAACTCGCCCTAAAGCGAGTTTCAACTTACATTATAAATTATTCATTATTCATTTTCTAAGCTTCTTCTATTATTTTCTTCAGCTTATTTTGAAGTAACCAAACCTTCTTTTGCTTTCTATTATAAGCTACCATTTTCTCTTTATTATTTGTACTAGATTCTAATAACTTTGTAGTCTTTTCTTCATACATCTTTAAAGCTTCATTTAATATTTGAAGTTCTTCTTTATTAAACATAAATACACCTCTTATCTAAAGATAAAGTTTTTTCATATTATAAAATAACTAATTCTTATTTATAATATTTAAATTTATTCTTTATTATTATAGTGTATCAAAGTTGACTTTTCAAATTAAAATGCAAAGCAAAATAATGAAAAAATGAAAGTGCTATCACACAATGAAAAAATGAAAAATAAAGGAGTTTTGCTATGCAAAACATCCTTTGTTCTAAAGATACTCTTATAAAAAATCTGTAAATATTTTTATATAATCGTTTTTTCATTCTTTCATTAATAAAATGCTTAGCATTTTATTAGATTACACTTAGCGCTTGTTCAAAATCTGCAATTATATCGTTAATATCTTCTATTCCAATAGATACTCTCATTAGGTCTGGAGTTACTCCACTTGCAATTTGTTCTTCTTCAGATAATTGGCTATGAGTAGTTGTTGCTGGATGTAGAAGACAGCTTCTTACATCTCCTAAAGTTACTACTAAAGCAACTAGGCTTAAAGCTTTAGTGAACTTCTTAGCAGCTTCTATATCTCCATCTATTCCAAAGGTTAATAATCCACTTGCTCCACCTTTTAGATACTTCTTAGCTCTATCATATTCTGGGCTAGTTTCTAAATAAGGATAGTTGACCCATTTAATTTTAGGATGCTTTTCTAGCCACTTTGCAAGTTCTAAAGCATTTTGAGAATGTCTCTCCATTCTTAAATGTAAAGTTTCAAGTCCTAAGTTAGTTAAGTAAGCATTAAATGGACTTTGGCATGCTCCTAAATCTCTACCTAATGTAACTCTTAATTTAGTTATATATGCTGCATTTCCAAAAGTCTCAACATACTTTATTCCATGGTAACTTGGATCTGGTTCCGTAAATTCACTAAAGTTTCCATTAGCCCAATCGAAGTTTCCTCCGTCTACTACTATTCCTCCTACACTTTGAGCGTGTCCATCAGCATACTTTGTAGTTGAATGAATTACAACATTAACTCCATGTTCAAATGGATTGCAAAGGTAAGGAGTTCCTACTGTATTATCAACTAAAAATGGTACCTTTAATTCCTTTGCAACTTCTGCAAACTTATCAAAATCTAATATATTTAGTCCAGGATTTCCTATAGTTTCTCCATAAACTGCCTTAGTATTTTCCTTAGCAAGAGCTAGAATTTCTTCCTTACTTGCTTCAGGATCTACAAAGCTTACTTCTATCCCCATTTTCTTTAAATTAACTGTGAATAAGTTAACTGTTCCACCATATAAAGTAGATGCTGTTATAATATGATCCCCAACTTTACAGATATTTAAAATTGCATATAGTACAGCTGCTTGTCCTGATGCTGTAGCTAAAGCCCCAACTCCACCTTGTAATTTAGCAAACTTTTCTTCTAAAGCAGCTACAGTAGGATTAGAAATTCTACTATATAAATGCCCCGCTGCTTCTAAATTAAATAAACTTGCTAGATGATCTGGATCATCATATTTATAAGTTGCTGTTTGAAATATTGGTAATACTCTAGGTTCCCCAGCCTTTGGTGAATAACCTCCTTGAATACAAATCGTTCCCTTTTCCCAATTGTTTGACATAATAAAGCCCCCTTTTAATTTTGTATTAAAATATTTAAAATTGTTGATATACATGAATATGCCTATACATCAGTAACTTTAAAATTATCATAAACTTATATATCTACTTATTTACTAAATAAAATAAAAAAAGTTACTTCAATATAAGAAGCAACCTTGAATACTAACTATTCACTATACATTAATATAATGAAAACCTCATTTACCAAGCTATTTAAATAAGCTTGCAGGATTTAGCACCACACTAATATAGTTTATTTTTATATAAGCTTTTAAGATAACTTCATATTTTAAATATTTTTAATATGAAATATACATTAATACAATGTATAATCTTTTTTACAACTTATACACCTAAATTATATTTAGTAGGTTGCTAGGTTTCACAGGGCCAGTCCCTCCACCATTCTTAATAAAGTCTTTTTCTATTTATTTATAATCATATTATACACTAGTTTTTTTCAATTACAACTATTTTTAATAAATTTTATTAATTCTGGAATTTGTTATAATATAATCCACTTTAATATCGTGTTCTTCAGCTTCTATATTATCTACAATTTGTAACTCATAAGCCAGGACAATCTTATTTCTTTTCTCCTCAATATCAGATAAAAACCTATCATAATATCCCCCACCATATCCTATTCTATTACCTTTAAAATCAAAAACAGCCCCTGGAACTATAATTAAATCTATCTTTTCCTTAGCAATAAAATTAAAATCATCTTTAGGCTCTAATATCCCCATAGAGTTTTTTTCTAAATCCTCAAAAGTATTTAATCTTATAGCCCTCATTTCCTTATTAATTTTATAAACCTTGGGTATGTAAACTTCTTTTCCCTCTTCTAAAGCTCTATCAATTATAGGTTTAGTATCAATCTCACTTCCAAAGCTTAAATATATAAAAATATTTTTAGCTTCCTTATATAAGTCTAAATTAATTAGCTTATTAAATAGCTCTCTATCCATCTCTTCTTTTGTACTATTATCTATAGAATTTCTCTTGTTTAAAATAATTTTTCTTAAATCTTTCTTTTCTTCTTTATTCATAATTCTCGCCCCTTTATATCATTAGCAACTCATACATTCCCAATGAATCCTTCTATTTAGATAATACCTAATTATGCTATAATATCCAAGTTAAAAAAATAAAGATTCCGTAGGGGATGGCTACGGTGGTTGTACGTTGCTCTGCAAAACTCAACTAAAGGTTCAAAGAACCTAAATTTCCTAATATACCACCTTGGGCTATTTATGATTTCCATAATAGCTTAAGGGGGTGGTATTGGATATGGTACTGATAGTAATACTATTTTTAGCATTTTTATTAAATTATTATTTTATACCTCTATTTATATTTACTATATCTCTTAAGATTGAAGCTGCTGCATTTACAGTTCCAGAAGCTCCTCCAATTATGCTAATATCACCTAAAGTATCTGTTGAATAACTCACACCTTTATTTTTATTATCCACAAAATACAGTGGATGTTCCTTAGTTATTACTTCTGGTCTTACATATGCAGAAACTTTATTATTTCTATTATATACTTTTCCAATTAATTTAATTTTATTACCTCTAGCTTTTTCTTCTAGAATCTCTTCTTTCTTTACTTTATCTATCCCTTCAATACTTATATCTTTAAGAGATAAATTAGCATCCATTAATACATTAGCTAATATTAATATTTTAGAAGCTGTATCATACCCCTCTACATCTAACTTATAATTAGCTTCTGCAATGCCTAGAGAAATTGCCTTGTTTAATGCATCTTTATATTCAACTTCACTTTCATACATCTCTGATAATATATAGTTACTAGTCCCATTTAATATGCCCTCTATTGAAAGTATTTCAGATCCAGCTATGTCATAATTACCAACATTTATTGAAGGTAAGGCCCCTCCTGTAGTACATCCAATTCCAAGTGCTAATCCATTATTATCTGCTATAGATTTTAATTTCTTATACTCTAATAATATAGGTCCCTTATTTCCTGTAACTACATTTATATTATTTTCTAAGGCTAGTCTAATATGAGTTAACCCAGGCTCTCCAGTTTCTATATTAGTATTGGTAAGCTCAACTAAAATATCTATATCGCTATTATCTACTATATTATGTATATTAATATCTTCTTTAAAGTCGGAGTCTACTAAACTATAATCTCTATCAACTATTTCCTTAATATTTATTCCATCTTTATTATAAATTCCACCATTACTTTTAATTATATATTTTACACGTATATCTAAACCTTTTTTATTTAAGCTATCTTCCTTATCTAATAAAAGCTTTATAAAAGCCTTACTTACTCCTCCAAAGCCAATTATCCCTATATCCATAGTTTTGCCCCCTTAATCCCCTAAAATTATACTTCTAAATCAAACTCAATATGATTTTCTTTTTTACTAGCTTTAATAAACTAAAACACCTTTTAAGTAACTTAATTATATCAGAGTTTACATTGTTCACACAAAGATATAGATTACTATACACCTCCTGAATAAGTTAATTATATAAGATTTCTTCTCTTTGCAATTATTCAGCTTAGTATAATTGCTCTAAAAATTAATTTCAAAACATCTATTGACTTAGAGTTAACTCCAAGGAGTATTCTTTATTTGTAAGAAAGAACCAATTATCAAATTATATAGGGAGTGATTTTATGAGTTTTCAAATGTATGTACCTACAAGAACTCTATTTGGTGTAGGTGAATTAAATAATTTACATAGTCAAAAAATGCCTGGTAAAAAAGCTATGATTGTTATTTCTAATGGTAAATCTACTAGGTCAAACTATTATTTAGATAGAACTGAAGAACAACTAAATATGGCAGGTGTTGAAACTGTTTTATTTGATAAGGTTGAAGCTAATCCTCTTAAATCTACAGTTATGGATGGTAGTTTATTTGCCCGTGAAAATAATTGTGACTTTATAGTGGCCTTAGGTGGAGGAAGTGTAATGGATGCTTCTAAAGCTATGGCTATTATGTCAACTAATGATGGTGACCTTTGGGATTACGTATCATCAGGAACAGGTAAAGGAAAAGCTATTGCTAATACTCCTCTTCCTATAGTAGCAATTACTACTACAGCTGGAACAGGTTCAGAAACTGATTATGGTGCTGTAATAACTAATGCTGAAACTAAGGAAAAAACAGGAATAGTACATGAATCACTATTCCCATACCTTGCAATTGTTGATCCAGAACTTATGACTACAGTTCCTCCTAAATTTACTGCATATCAAGGATTTGATGCACTTTTCCATAGCGTTGAAGGATATATATCAAATAAAGCAAATGTTATGAGTGATATGGTTGGAATTACTGCAATTGAAAATGTAAGTAGGAATCTTGAAAGAGCCGTGAAAGATGGTAATGATTTAGAGGCAAGAGAAAAAATAGCCTTTGGAAATTATTTATCAGGAATTGAAATGTGTGTAGGATCTACTTCAAGCCAGCATTCATTAGAACATGCAATGAGTGCTTATCATCAAGATTTACCTCATGGAGCAGGCCTTATAATTCTAAGCAAAGCTTATTTCACTTTCTTTATAGAAAGAAATGTTTGTCATGAAAAATTTATTAAGATGGCAAAAGCTATGGGTATGGAAGATGCAAAGGAACCTATGGATTTTATTAACGCTCTTACAAAATTACAAGAAGCATGTGGAGTTTCTGACTTGAAAATGTCTGACTACGGAATTAAGCCTGAAGAATTTAAGATGATGGCTGAAAATGCCATGTCTACAATGGGATTCTTATTTACCTGTGATAGAATTTCTTTAACTATTGAAGATTGTATTTCCATTTATGAAAAATCATATAAATAATATTTGAAAGGCGTGATTTTATGAATATAGAAACTAGACTAGATAAAAGTGTAATCTTCCCTATTGGAGAAAAATTTGATAGTACTAATTTTATCGGAACTGTACGGCTTAATATGCTTACTTCATCTGATACAAAATGTCCTATTGCTAATGTAACTTTTGAACCAGGTTGTAGAAATAATTGGCATAAGCATCCTGGTGGACAAGTTTTATTAGTAACTGGAGGTAGAGGTTGGTACCAAGAAGAAGGTAAAGAAGCTTACGAGTTAAAGGCTGGTGATGTTATAGAAATACCTCCTTATGTTAAGCATTGGCATGGTGCATCTAAAAACAGTTGGTTTTCTCATATTTCTATTGAAGTAGATTCTTCTAAAGGTGCTGCTGAATGGTTAGAGCCCGTACTTGATGAGGAATATAACAAATTAATATAAAAATACTACTTTTGTTTAATTACTATCATAATTTTGTATTATAGATGCTATTTGTTATAATTAAAGTGTAAATAGGGGGTGTAATTTATGACTATAACAGAAGTAAGTAAAATGTATAATATTTCAGCTGATACCTTAAGATATTATGAGAGAATAGGATTAATTCCAGCTGTTAATCGTACTCCTGGTGGAATTAGAGATTTTACAGAGGAAGATTGTAAATGGGTTGAATATGCTAAATGTATGCGTAATTCTGGAGTTCAAGTTGAAGCATTAATAGAATATGTTGAGTTATTCCAAAAGGGTGATTCTACTACTGCTGCTAGAAAACAAATTCTAATTGACCAAAGGGATATCCTACTTGAAAAAACTTTAGAAATGCAAAAAACTTTAGAACGCTTAAACTCAAAAATAGAACGATATTAGGAAACACTATTAAAAGCAGAAAATAATTTAACTAATAATTAAATTGTATATATTAAAATAAAGCTTCCAAACTAATATATCTTAATTAAAACTTACTTTGTTTTAAATTAAGCAATATTATTTGAAAGCTTTATTTGAAAGTTTTACATTTATAAAAAGCTATATATTTTACTTTGTAACTTCAGTACTAAATATCCATTGCTTTTCTTTTATATCTCTTCCCTTAATGGTAACATTATTCCCATTAACCTCAATATAGACACCTTTAATGTAATTTCTATTTCTTATAAATCCATTCTCAGTACCTGATTCAGGAAGAATAGTATAATGAACTGCTCCTGTATGAACTACAGTAAATGGCTTATTTAAAATAACGCTATCTTTAGTTAAATCCCTATGAGTATGAGATGAAAATAGAACTACTTCTGGATAATTTGATAATATTTCTTTTATTTCTTCACTTTGCTGTACCCCAGTCCATGAACTATCTCCAAAATCTAAATGTTGATGTAAAAATACAAATATAGGCTTACCCTTCTCGTATTTTTCTGATAACTTCTCTTTAAACCATTCTATTTGCTCATTAGTTATAAAGGCTGTTACTGAGTTCATAGTTTCAGAATTTCCATCTTCAGATCCTAAGGATATAAAATGATAATTATTGATCCACTTATCATGATAAACCTTATCCTCTCCAGCGAAATCTAAATACTTATTTATAAACCCTTGAACTTGCTCCTTAGAGTTAGTTTCTATCTTATAATCAAAAAACTCATGGTTTCCAATATTCTTAATAATTGTTTTAGGTAATAAATCTTTATTTTTCTCTAAAGCTTTCTCTACAGACTTATATTGTTCATCTAATCCTTGATCTACAACATCACCATTTAATATTAAAGCATCCATATTGGGATTTATTGTATACAAATCATTAATAGATTCTTGAAAGTGTTCAATATTTTCATGAACATCTCCAAGGACTGCAAAGGAAAGGTCTGATTTTGACTCAGCTGTTACTGTTTTAGTATTTTTAGAAATAGGCCTTGGCTTACTTGCCCACATAATTGATACTATCGCTAAAAAAAGTATTCCAACTATACTAATTTTCTTTAATCTTTTCACTATATAACCTCCATTAAAATGTCCTCAATTAAACCCTTTATTTAAATATCTTTAGTAAAAATAATATAGTTTTCAATTAATAATCTACTTCTATAGTTTTATATAATCATAAACTAAAAATAATTCTTTAGTAAATTATCTAAATTGAAAGAATCAATCTTTTAATTTAAATATAAGTTGTTTAGATAACTTAATATATTAATTATTTTCAACACTAAATAAAACTTCATAAAATGTAAAAACTTAATTATAACTTATATATAAACTCACTATACATATTCTTATTGAAAATAATGTAAGTTTATTATACTTCATTTATCTATTAATTATTCTTTTTCATAAAATTTTATTATAGAAAAAGTCGCTAACTCACATTATAAGAGTTAGCGACATTTATATAAATCACTATATTAGTCAATATCTAAAATATTTTTAATTTCATTTTTGTAAGCATCTGCTTTTGCACCAAAGATGGCTTGAATTCCATTACCTACTTCAACTACTCCTGCTGCCCCTAATGCTTTTAATTCATCTTTGTTTACATTTGCTTTATCTTTTACTTCAACTCTTAGTCTTGTGATACAAGCATCGACACTAACTATATTTTCTTCTCCACCTAAAGCAGCTAATACAGCTGGTGCAGTTTCTTGAATTTCATTTCCTTTTCCAGCTTTTTTTGCTGATTTTTCATTTATATCAGCTTGTGGAATACCTGCTTTTGCTTGGTAATCTGATTTTGAGTAAAGCTTAACTTCTTCTTCACTTTCATCTCTACCAGGAGTTTTTAAGTTAAACTTCTTAATTAAGAATAAGAATAAGAAGTAGTAAACTACTGCATAAACTATACCTACAAGGATTAATCTTAACCAGTTAGTTGGAACTCCTGCTCCTGCTGGTAATAAACCGAATAATGTAAAGTCTATTAAACCACCTGAGAATGTCATACCTATAAATACATTTAGTATATCCATTAACATAAATGATAAACCTGCTAATACACAGTGAACTCCATATAATACTGGTGCAACGAATAAGAATGTAAATTCTAATGGCTCAGTTATACCTGTAAGTAATGCTGTTACTGCTGCTGATGCTAATAATGAACCAACAACTTTTTTCTTAGCTGGAGCTGCTGTGTGATACATAGCTAAAGCTGCTGCTGGAAGACCAAACATCATGAATGGGAATTTACCAGCCATAAATCTTGTTGTTCCTGAAACTATATTTGCCATATCTGCTGATGAAGCTCCTACTAAGCTACTCATGCTTGATAATTGAGCGAAGTAAGCTGTATTAGCACCTGCAACTGTTTGCCATGCACCATCTACTAATATTTGTCCTTCAACAAATGATCCATACCAGAATGGTGTGTAGAATACGTGGTGTAATCCAAACGGAATTAAGGCTCTTTCAATAACTCCATAGAAGAATGTTCCTATTGCACCTGCATTTCTAACTAATTCTGAAAGTACTCCGATACCATTTTGAACTACTGGCCAAGCAAATGCTAATAAAGCACCAACTACTGCCATTGCTAAAGAAGTTACTATTGGAACAAATCTTGATCCTGAGAAGAATCCAATAACTTGTGGTAATTGTATTGTATGATATTTATTGTGTAATATTGCTGTAACTATACCTGTAATAATTCCACCGAAAACTGACATATTTAATGTAAATATACCTAAGTTAGTAGTAACATAAGTTCCATATTCTCCAACTGAATCTGGAGTAAGAACACCTAATTGAGTTAATCCTAATGCTAACATTGAAGATATAACTTGGTTCATAACTATGAAACCAAATATTGACGCTAATCCTGCAGTTCCCTTATCTTTTTTAGCAAGTCCAACTGCAACACCTACTGCAAATAGTAAAGGTAGGTTTCCAAATATAATATCACCTACATTTTTCATTATTGTTAATATAGCAGTAACAACTGGAACATTAACAAAAGCAATTAGTGGTTGATAAACCGCTGGTGGATTAGATAATCCTGAAATTCCTAGTAAAGCTCCACCAACTCCAAGTAATATACCTGCGATTGGTAACGCTGCTATCGGAAGCATTATTGCTTTACCGATTCTTTGTAATTGTTGTAACATTTATAATTCCTCCTTTAATATAAATTTGTATAATAAATAAAAATAAAATTACTACAGTAGTTTGCCACTCTTCAAACTTATTATTTACACATTTTCTTAAAGTTATTATAAAAACCTTCTTAAAAAACAAAAAAAGGACCCAAAACTTATAGATATAGCTATATCTATAATATTTTTAGTCCTTGCCTGCTTTACCAGTAACACACTACTTTTTAAATTATGCATTTATCATATCATAGTAAAAATTAAATGTAAATGTTTTTTAGAAAAAATTTTTTTTAGAAAAATCTTCCTAAGTTTTAATAATTCAACCTGAAATAAATTTAATTAAATAAACTTTTATTTATAGCACTTAATTTATCACTGTTGCTAATATTTACACTTAAAAATCTTATAAAACAATTATTTGATTTGTATTTTTAAAACAGTTTTTTGTATAAATTATCAAATTTTACTATAGATTTTTTATAAAAATGCATATATAATAAAATTAATATTCAAAAAACAACAAAATTCGAAAGGATTCGATAATAATGGCATTGATAGGAATACTAATAATTATAGTAGGATTTGCACTTAAATTTAATACAATTGCAGTAGTAATTGTTTCTGGTATTGCAACTGGATTAATTGCGGATATGAGCATTTCTGAAATACTTACAACTTTAGGTGAAACTTTTGTACAAAAAAGAGAAATGAGCTTATTCCTTTTAACATTACCAGTAATAGGTTTATGTGAAAGATATGGATTAAAAGAAAAAGCAATTATGTTAATAGAAAAAGTAAAAGGATTATCAACGGGTAAACTTATTTCCGGATATTTATTTATTAGACAAGTAGCTGCTGCTATGGGAGTTAAACTAGGTGGTCACCCTCAGTTTGTAAGACCATTAATAAATCCAATGGCTCAAGGTGCAGCCATTGCAAAATGCGGTGAACTTAAAGAAGAAGATGAAGATTTAATTAAAGCTAATTCAGCAGCTGCTGATAACTATGGTAACTTCTTTGGTCAAAATGTTTTCTTAGCAAACTCAGGTGTGTTACTTATTGCAGGTACTCTAGAAACTCTTGGATATGGTAATATTGATACATTACAAATTGCTAAAGCTTCAATTCCAGTAGCTTTAATAGCTTTTATTCTAGGAGTTATTCAAAATTATTTATTAGATAAAAAACTTGCTAAAAAATATAAAAAATAGGTAGGAAGACATATGGATATTAAGGCATTTTCAAATATACTATTAGAAATATTCTACATTATGGTTGGTTTATTCTTTATACTTACTATGATGTTTACTTTAAAAGATAAAAATCATAAAACTAAATACGGTACTGCATTATTCTGGGGAATACTTGGTGTTATCTTTATATTAGGAGAATTTATTCCTCCAGTTATCTCTGGTTTACTTATTGTAGTCATAGGTGTTTTAGCTGCCTTTAATCAAATTAATATTGGCACTATAAAACAGTTAGATAGTACTTTTGCAAGCTTAAAAGCAAATAAAATTGGGATAAAAATCTTTATTCCTTCATTAATAATTGCTTTAGTTGCATTACTTATTGCTCAATTCACACCAATCTCAGGTGTTGCTGCTGTAGGTATCGCTGCAATAATGGCTTTAATAGTTACATTTATCATTACAAAAGCTAAACCTACTGAGTTCTTAGAAGATAGTAATAGAATGTTCCAATCTGTTGGAGCTACTGCAATATTACCTCAATTACTTGCTGCTCTTGGTGCATTATTCACAGCAGCTGGAGTTGGTGATATTATATCTAGTATGATTTCAAGCGTTATTCCAGAAGGTAATATATTAGTAGGAATAACTGCTTACTGCGTTGGAATGGCTTTATTTACTGCTATTATGGGTAATGCTTTTGCTGCATTTTCAGTTATTACTGTTGGTATTGGTGTTCCTTTTGTTTTTGCTCAAGGTGCTGATCCAATAATGGCTTCTGCTCTAGCTATGACAGCTGGATTCTGCGGAACTTTATTAACTCCAATGGCAGCGAACTTTAATGTATTACCAGTAGCTTTATTAGAAACTAAGGATAAGAATGCAGTTATAAAGGCACAAGCAATATTTGCAATAGTTTTACTTGCAATTCATATACCATTAATGTACTTCTTAGCATTTTAGTACATAAAGGAGGATTATAGAATGAAAATATTAATTACAGGATTTGATCCATTTGGTGGAGAAAATATAAATCCAGCTTTAGAGGCTGTAAAGAAATTACCTGATACTATTTTAGGACAAGAAGTTATAAAAATAGAAATACCAACTGTATTTAGAAAATCTCTAGAAAAAATTGAAGAAAATATAGAAAAACATAATCCAGACGTAGTAATATCTGTAGGCCAAGCTGGTGGAAGATTCGGAGTAACACCTGAAAGAGTTGCTATTAATATGGATGATGCAAGAATTAAAGATAATGAAGGTAATCAACCTATCGATATATCAATATATGAAGATGGTGAAGCTGCATACTTCTCTAATCTACCTATAAAGGCTATGGTTAAAGAAATGACTGATAATGGTATTCCAGCTTCAGTTTCAAATAGTGCTGGTACATTTGTATGTAACCATGTTATGTATGGAATTCTATACTTAGTAGATAAGAAGTATCCAAATATAAGAGGTGGATTTATACACGTTCCTTATATTCCATCTCAAGTAACTACAAAGCCTAACACTCCATCTATGTCTATAGATGATATAGCAAAAGGCTTAGAACTTAGCATAAAAGCAATCATAGAAAATTCATCAGATATAAAAACTGTAGGTGGAACTATCTGCTAATGACTAAAAAAGCAAATATCTTTGTCTATGGCAGTTTAAGAGAAGGCTTCTTTAACTATGATATTTATTTAAAGGGAAAGATTAAGTCTATAAGACCTGCTGAAATAACTGGCTTTGATTTATACCATATGCCTTATAAAGGTTATCCAGCAGTATTTCCTGGAAATAATACTGTAGTTGGTGAAGTAGTTGAACTTGAAAATTACGATTCAACATTAAAAGCCATGGATGAAATGGAAGGTTTCTTAGGCGAAGGAAACCCAAATAATGAATACTCAAGAAAACTTGTAAAAGTTAAATTAACTGATGATGAAAGCTATGAAGATTGTTATTCTTATTTTTATAATAAGGATATAGATCCAAAATTCAAAGAAGAAGCCATTTACATAGAAAATGGTGACTGGAAGGATTACATGCTAAATTCAAAGTAGCATTAAAAATGTGAATATAACGGCAAATATAAATAGAATATGCTCCATAAGCTGAATAGCTGCAAAAAGAAGTTCTAGGCTCGTAAAAACTACTAGGCCAAGAGTTTTGGTAGAACTCGACTACGCTCAGACAAACCAACAACTCTAAGGCCTAGCAGCTTTTACTTCACCAAGAACTTCTAATTTTTCGCTATATGCTTATTTCACATATTATATTTATATTTCCTACTAACTCTATATTTAAAATACCTAAAAAAGAATCTATCACATTAATAATTAAATTTCAGATTTTATTACAATGTGCTACATACAAAAACAATCATTGAAATTCAGCTCGTATGAATCTCATCCTTTAACATAATTTCATCTACAAGATTAATTCTAAAATTCTTCTTCATCCTCGTCATCTTCTATAAGTCTCTGTCTTTCTTTTTCTCTATCATACTTTTTCAGAGCATATAGTACTCCATCTTCTACTGCTGTTCTTATTATATAGAATAATATAGTAAAGAAAATTATTGATCCTATTACACCAAATCCTAATATATTTCCCACCCCTTATAATGTTTTTATAAATTTATTGCATTCTTTTCTCTTTGTAAATATGTATATCTCTTTATCTTTTTGTTCTTCAATAATCTTATAAAATTTATCTCTATGTTCTTTATTGAAATTCCATATCCATTTAATAAAATCTAAATCAATTCTTTCTGGACATCCATCTGCCATATCTGGACGAACTTTTCCATAGCTAGATAAAACTCTTTTTATTACTCCAAATAAAGAAGTTCTTCTTGGATAATCTAAATATATTATAGTGTCACACCTTTTAATTCTCGCTTCTAGGGTTCTATCATAATTACCATCTATAATCCAATTATCCTTCTCTAATTCTTTCATAAGTAAGATATTAAATTCTTCCCTAGGTATGTTTATCCAGCCTTCTTTCCAAAATAACTTGTCTAGGTGTACCACTGGCAAATCAGTTTTTTCAGATAAAATCCTTGATAATGTGGATTTACCACTTCCCCCACATCCTATAATTATAACTCTTTCCATACTTAAGTCTCCTTTGTATTTATAAATACTATCTAGATACCTTAGTCATTGATTTCAGTGTCATATTTACATAAGCAATTATTTATAAGAGTTTGAGATATTATTTCCAGCATTTGAAATACTACTTCCATTATTATTGCCACAGTATATACCCTTTCTTATAGGTGCAAGTAAAAACCCAGCTACAACTCCACCTAAAAAGCATGATAATACTAATAACTTCTTTTCCTTTTCATTCATAAATTTCACATCCCTTATAATACTATAAAACAATTATATCATATGAATATACATTATTATCCATATTAATATTCATAGTTTCTACTTACTAATAACAATTAAATAACTCTACATATTCTAAATAAATCTACATTTATTAAATTAACTATTATATTATTTATAATATCTATAATAATAAAAAGGTTTTTCACTAATTTCGCCACTATTAAGTATCATTCTAGAATCTATCTTTTTAAATCCTATTCCTTCTACAACCTTCTGCGAAGGATAATTATCTACTTCAACAATAGCCATAACAAAAGGAAGATTAATATAATTAATTCCCCAATCTAATATAGCTTCAGCTGCTTGCTTCATATACCCTTTCCCAGTATATTTTTCAGAAATAAAATAAGCTATTTCAGTCTCATTGTTTACCTCTTCTTTACTCTGTAAAGCAATAATCCCCATTACAGCACCATCTACTTTTCTCTCTATTACTAACTGGCACCATAAATCTCCTGGTTTCTGTTTATCATAAAAATTAGTTAATGCAACTATCCACTCTTCTGTTCTTTCTTCAGTACTTTTCCAATCAGGCATCCATTTTAATATATGATCTTCATTTCTTATCTTATGAAGTACCTCCTTATCCTTAATTTCTACTTTTCTTAAAATTAAATCCTTTGTCTCAATTCTCACTTCCATTTATACCTTCCCCCTTAAAATAATTATACAGATTACTATTTTTATATTACAACCATTTTTTACAAATAAATAAAGATATATAAAAGACTATTATTCAGCCCTTTATATATCCCTATATTCATCTTATATTAATGTATTTTTTGAATTTATCCTTAAGTAAAACTCCATATACCTAATATATTTCATTAAACATTACTTTACTTTTATATTATATAGTTACTATTTAATATTTTGATATCTATTCCTCGGTTATTGTTTCTTCTTCTCTTACAACTTCTTCTTCATCACCTCTGCAGCACTTACAAAGACAGTCAAATTCACCCTCATTAACCTTCTTTGATATAACTGCTGCTGCAGCTACTCCACCTATAACTAAAGCTAGACCTAATAAAACCTTTCCACTATTCTTCATGTAATTTCCCCCTTATTTTTATAAAGTTCTTATACCATCCTTTATATGCTAATTATAACATGTTTTGATACAGTTTTATCTACATTTATTTTATAAAAAACATAAAAATAGATGTAGGTATTAGTCTCTATCTATACTAACTACTTACATCTATAATACTCTATTAAAAAATATGTCTATTAACCTATATTTATAAAGCTATATTCAACTACAGACTTTGTCTTATATAATTTGAAACCTTTTCAAACTTAAAATGTACATAGCTACAGAAAAATAATTCTGTATCTCTTCCTCATCTAGTCCTTTAAAGGCCATAAGTTCATCCCTAAGTAGGCTACTTCCCTCTACATGGAAAAAACCTGACTCAATATCTACTCCAATAAAGATTTCTGTGCCGTTATATATATCATCTTGCTTTTCATATAAACAACAGCCTTCATCTCTATTTTCAACAATGAAAGTAAGTATCTTAGGTGACTGTCCCTCTGATAATTTATTTGCATATACTCTATTCTTTAGAATATTACTTTTTACAATTTCTTTTGCCTTTTTATCATTTAGCTCTCTTAAAATATATCTTTCCTTTATATATTTAATAAGCTCTTCACCAGTCCTTCTATTTGAAACTAATATATTTTTATATTCCTTCCAAATCCCCTTCCACTCATTAATCTTTTCAGGAGTAGCTTCTTCCATTAACATATTTTCACCTCTTATTAAATTTCTCAATAATCCATATACTATTCTAACAAAGAAAAATTTAATTTACAATATTATACAAATAAATTAACACGCTTCTAATATCTTCAATAATATTAAGTTCACTAGATTACATTACTCTTCTTATATAGATTCTAAATTATATTTATTTCTATATGATATAATCAAAATATAAATGTATTATGGAGATGATTATATGGAAAATAAAATAGAACAATTAACTCAAATACTTAAAGAAAGTAACAACATAGTTTTCTTTGGTGGTGCAGGGGTTAGCACTGAAAGTGGGATTCCTGATTTTAGAAGCTCTAATGGGTTATTTAACGAGAAACTTAATATAACATTCACTCCTGAGCAATTAGTTTCTCATAGCTTTTATATTAGGTATCCTAAAGAATTTTTTAACTTTTATAAAGCTAAACTAATATATCCTGATGCTAAACCAAACAAAGCTCATATTGCTTTAGCTAAGCTTGAAAAAATGGGAAAACTTAAAGCTGTTATAACTCAAAACATAGATGGGCTTCATCAGGCTGCTGGTTCTAAAAATGTCTTTGAACTTCATGGATCAGTTTTAAGAAATTATTGTGTTAACTGCAATGCCTTCTATGATGAAAAGTTTATTTTAGAATCTGAAGATATACCTACTTGCAGTAAATGTGGTGGAAGAGTGAAACCTGATGTGGTTCTTTATGAAGAAGGTTTAGATGATGCTACTATTATGGGTTCAGTTCAAGCAATTTCTAAAGCTGATACTTTAATAATTGGAGGTACTTCTTTAGTAGTTTATCCTGCTGCAGGACTTATTGATTATTTTAGAGGAAAGAATATTATTCTTATAAATAAGACTTCAACTTCTGCTGATAATAAAGCTAATTTAGTAATTAATGATTCTATAGGAAAAGTCTTAGGAGAAGCTGTAGAAAACTTATAAAAAAATGCTGTCACTAGCGTATTTACTGTGACAGCATTTTATATTACATAGTTATTTCTTTATTTCTAACTTTTCCTTACTCTAATCTTTTTATTTATTCCAACCTTTTATCTATTCTATTTCGTATTTCCTCCATACGCTTGTCCAATGATGCACTGATTTCAGAGCACTCAAGCAACTCTTTTCCTATTATTTCTGCTTCTTCTGGATTAATATTTTTCTTATATCTTAATTTATGTTCTAGGCTTGCCCAAAAATCCATGGCTATTGTTCTTAGCTGCACTTCTACCTTCATTCTTTTCTTTTCATTTTTTAAGAAAATAGGTACTTCAATAATTAAATGCAAACTTCTATATCCACTTTTCTTAGGATTTTTAATATAATCTTTCTTTTCAATTAATTTAATATCATCTTGACTTAATAAGCAATCTGCCAACATATAAATATCTTCTGGAAAAGAACAAATTACCCTTACCCCTGCAACATCCTTTATATTTTCTTCTATTGACTTCAATGAAAAAGGCAAGTCCTTTCTATTAAGCTTCCTAACAATACCTTCTTTGGACTTTAATCTAGTTTTTATACCTTCTATTGGATTTCTATCATACTGTAATGAAAATTCTTCATTTAATACTTTAAACTTTGTTTCAACCTCCATAATTGCACAACGATAATATGCCATTAATTCATTCATCGGTCTTATATTTTCATTTATAATATCAAAAAGATCATCATTTATTAATTTCTTTCTTAAAATATTTCCACTAATTTTATTCAGCATATAACCATCCCTTACCTTATGTTGATAGTTTTATATTAACACTATCTAAATATAAAAACATTAATCTTAACCATATTGTAATAATTTCTTAAAGATATTCTAATAAATATCTATATGTAGTTACCTTAATTTGTATAAACCTATAATAGATAAAGGAGGAAGAATAATGTGGCAATAACTAGGTATTAGTGGTGGAACTGGATTGATTATACTTATAACTTTATACTATATTATAAAATGGGCTGTTAAAAATGGAATTAATGAATCAATATTAAACTCCTCTATTAAAAGTAATAACCATTATAATAATCAAGATATGATATAATAATTTTATAATAAATGTATTTTTCCATATTTGTTATTTAACTTACAAATATGGAATTATAATTATATAAAATATTTTTCTATGGGGGCACAAATGAAAACAGGAAAACTAAATAAAATAACTGATGTTAAAGGAATAAAGGTAGGTCATAAAACAATTGATAATGGAGATGTTCATACAGGAGTAACTGTTATTATTCCAAGCGAAGATAATATATTTCAAAATAAGTATGTAGCATCATCCTATGTTATTAATGGTTTTGGTAAAACTAGTGGACTTGTTCAAATTGATGAACTTGGAACATTAGAAAGTATTATAGGCCTTACTAATACATTGAGCGTTGGTACTGTACAACAAGCTATTGTAAAACATATGCTTAAGGACAATCCTGATATCGGTAGAGAAACAGGTACAATTAATACTGTTGTTGGAGAATGTAATGATGGTTATATAAATGATATTAGAGCTTGTGCTATTAAGGAAGAAGATGTTTATGAAGCTATTGAAAATGCAACTATAGACTTTGAGCTTGGAAGTGTTGGGGCTGGTAGAGGAATGTCTTGCTTCCAAATGAAAGGTGGAATTGGATCTGCTTCTCGTATTGTTGAATTAGATGGGCAAGAGTACACTGTAGGACTTCTTATATTAAGTAATTTTGGTTTAAAGAAAGATTTTATTTTTGATAAGATTAGCTTTTCTGACCTTGATGATGAAACTTTAGAAAAAGGAAGTATTATGATGATACTAGCTACTGATATCCCCCTATCATCACGTCAATTAAAAAGAATTTGCAAGAGGATGAGTGCTTCTTTAGCAAGACTTGGTTCTTATTTAGGTAATGGAAGTGGAGATATAGTAATTGGATTTTCAACTGCAAATATAATTCCTCATTATGAGACTACAGATATAATTAATGTTAAAGAAATTCATGAAAATAAAATGGATTTAGTATTTAGAGCTTCAATTGAAGCTTGTGAAGATGCCATTATGAGCTCTTTATGGAATAATGAAACTGTTGTTGGTAGAGACGGAAATACTAGATATTCTTTAATGGATACCTTAAAAGAACTTAAGTAATAGATCTTTTTTATAAAAATAATAATTATATATTCACTTAGTAATTTGTAAATTACACTTAAATAAATGGAGGAATATTAGATGAATAATCTGCTTGTTTTAAGCCTATTGAGAGAATAGGCTACTAAAATACTATTCTCTTTTAATCAAATAACTATTATTTGAGGAAGTGAGAATAAAATGAAAAGAATTAAAAATAAATATATTGATATCTTAGTTAAGATGTCCTTCCCTATTTTAATGAACTATTTAGTTATGACTTTATTTGAAGTATTAGATAAGGCTATAGTAGGAAATTATTCAATAGATGACTTTGCTGCAGTTGGTGTATCTGCTACTGTAATATATGGAATTACTGGATCTTTAGGAGTAATTTCAGCTGCATATAATATTATTGCTGCACAATATTTAGGAACAGGTGATAAGGAATCCTTTAACAATTCATTCTATACAGTTATGTGTATATCTTTAATAATTGGACTATCCTTAATATTACTTTCACTATTAGGTGGTAAATTATTATTTTCTAAAGTATTTAGACTAGATGGTAATATCTTAAACCTTTGCTTGGAATACTTTTATATTGCATCAACTACTATAGTAATGAATATGGTTTTATTCAATTTTTCTGTTTATTTTAGAAATCTAAAAGATACTAAAATTTCTTTATATAGTACAATAATTTCTACATGCTTAAATGTAGTATTTGACTATTTATTTGTATATGGAAAGTTTGGATTTCCTGAACTAGGAGCAAAGGGTGCTGCAGTAGGAAGTATATTAGGATTGATAGCTGGAATTGCAGTTTATATAATTAAATTTTATAGAAATGGAGATATAAAATTAAAAGGAGTAATTAGTAAAAAATTTACTCATAAACTTATTAAGTTATATATTCCATTATTAGGCCAAGATGTTATAGAAGGATCAATATTCCCTATTATTTTGACTGGAATTATCTCAAGACTTGGATTATATGAAATTGCATCATATAATTTAGCAGAAAGTCTTGGTAGCATAATGGCTTTACCTATTTACGCATTTTCAACATCTGCAATTACATTATCTATTCAAAAGTCCTTTTCTAATAAGGAAGATAATTCAAAAGATAACGAAGATAATCCAAAAGACATAATAAATACAGCTATAGTATTATCATGCTTCATGGTTTTAATTATAGGTATATTTATTTCTATTTTTCCTAATAAGGTATTAGGATTAATAACTAAGGATGCGACTTTGATATTAAAAGTAACTAAGATATTTATATTAGTAATTCTAATGCAAGTATTTAATATTTTTCATCAAATATATAAAAGTTATTTACAAGGTTTAAATAATGAAAGATTTGTATTAAAATTTACAGGTTTTATAAGTACTATATCTATATCATGGATTCTACTATTATCTATAAAGTTTAACTTAATAGGTGTATATATCGGCTTATGTATAAATAATTTAATATTTGCTATTGTTTATTATTTAAAAATAAATAATAAACAATTCTATAGTGCTAAAAGGCCTAGTAACTAAACCTTAGATTGAAAATCTTATAAGAAATTAATAATAAGAGTTATTACAAAACTATTAGAAATAATCATTTTGTAATAACTCTTTTTTAAATCGAACTTACTAATTACTTTTTAAATGCAAAAACCTTCAATAAGATAAAAGTTACTGGAATTCCTATTATTGCTGCTAAGCTGTATGCTATTAACTTATGTAAGGCTAAAATATTGAATGCTATTACTACAACTATATTTTGAATTATAAAGTTAGGTATATAGGAAACCCCAAACTTAATAAACTTTACAAATGATAGTTTTTCTTTAAAAGTTATACAACTATTTAAAAGGTATGAGATTATAAGCCCAGAAATATATCCCAGAATAAAAGCTAAATTTTCATTAAGTAAACTTGAGTATATATAAGAAAAAATAACCCCATTAATTGTGTTTATTCCACCTATTATAATGAAAAATATAAATTCCTTATTTAAAAATAATCTCTTTATTTTGGACATAAAGTTCATTTCTCTTTTCACCTTTATTATTTAATAATTTATCTTTAATTATATACCTAGGTCTAGCCTTAGTTTCATTGTATATCTTACCTATATATTCTCCTATTACACCTAAAGAAAGTAATTGAATTCCACCTATCATCCAAATAGAAATTACTATTGATGTCCAACCTATTTGAGTTTTTCCTAGAAATTTCATCATTACTGAGTATATTAATGCAATCAAGCTTATTAAAAATATAGAAAATCCTAAAACCGAAATTATTCTTATTGGCTTAATACTAAAGGAAGTTATACCATCTATTGCAAATGCAAGCATTTTCTTTAGTGGATACTTGGACTCTCCTGCAAAACGCTCATGTCTTTCATATTCAACAACAGAGTACTTATATCCAATTAGGGGAACTATACCTCTTAAAAATAAATTTACTTCTTTAAATTCACTTAATCCCTCTAAGGCTCTCCTACTCATAAGCCTATAATCTGCATGATTGTAAACAACATTTACGCCTAACTTATTCATAACCTTATAGAAGCCTAAAGCTGTTGTCCTCTTAAAAAATGTATCTGTTTTTCTTGAGTTTCGAACTCCATATACTATATCATTACCTAGATAATATTCTTCAACAAACTTTTCAATAACATCTATATCATCTTGTAAATCAGCATCTAATGAAATAACCATATCTGCATATTCTTTAGCAACCATTAATCCTGCAAGCAGGGCATTTTGATGTCCCCTATTTTTTGATAAATTTACTCCTGAAAATATATTATTACGCCTATACAACTCTTCTATTATGCTCCAGGTTTTATCCTTAGATCCATCATTAACAAATAGTATCTTACTTTTACTTGATACTTTTCCGTCCTTAATCATTTTATTTACTTTTTCTAAAAGCCTCTTACTTGTCTCCCTTAAAACCTCTTCCTCATTGTAACAAGGGATAACCAAATACAATACTTCTCTCATAACCATATCTCCTTATTTTTATATAGCTAGTCCATTATTTATAGTTAAACATATTTAATAAATTGTAGTATTTTCAAATTCCTCACTTATGTTATATTTATTTAATAAAACTCTAATTCCTTCTATAGCAAAAATGATAAATGCCCATGCTATTATAAGTGAATATCTTCCCTGAGCCTCTGTTACTAAATACATAACTCCATATCCACACAACATTAAATATATTAAATTAATTTCAGAATCCTCAGTATTCTTTCTTCTCTTAATTAGTCCCAGGAATACTAGTATCATAATACAGGCATAAATCAACTCAATTAACCAAAGAGAAACATTTATTCTAACAGCCTCTTCTGGAATATCTAATTTAGATAAATATGCTCCTTCAAAATCTCCTATACTCCATTGCATTGCAAATTTAATTATATAAAATCCAGCTAGTTTTATAGGATTAGTAGTAGTTAGTCTTTCTATTATAATTTCCTTACTTGCTTCATTTATCTTGTCATAATCATAGTTATATTTATTTACAATGCTGGCATCTTCCTCATTCCATCTTCCAAGTCTCTCAATGTTAGTTCCTTTTAATATACTTGTAACTTTTGGCTCACTACCATTCCAAAGCGGAAATTCTGTTACTCCTAGCCCCTGCAACGTAGTACTTACAGTGAATAAAACTAATAAGTATGGTATTAAGTAAAGCCCAACTTTTCTGACCTTTTCAAATAATTTATCTTTTGTATAAATTATTAAATACATTGCAAAGGCTATTATCATAATGGTTGCAACCATTCTAAATAAATTTCCAACAGATAAAATAATTCCAGATAAAACTAGGTAATATTTACTTTTCTTCTTTTTAACTACTAAGATAAATAGATATGTACTAAGTAAATATAATGGTATAGCTATATTCTCCGTACAAAAAATTCCAACATAAGTTACTAATGGTGGAAAAAATGAAGCTAGACTAGCACCATAGAGACCTAGCTTTTTAGAATTAAATATTTCTTTTGCTAAAAGATATATTAAATAAATAGTTAAAACTCCAAAAAACAAATTAAAACTCTTCATTGCAATTAAGTTATTAGCAGGAAAAACCTTTATCATAAAGGCCATATATAAGGTCATTATTGTTAAATGTGGAAACCTACCTAAATATCCACTTCCCCAAAAAGCTCCTGTATCTCCTGATAATAAATCCTGTGCTGTTTCATATATAACTCTAAAGTCTGATATTGGCACAGTATTTATGTTTAATAGCCATAATCCTCTTAAAATAAATCCTAAGAATAAAATTAATAATATCTTTAATTTTATACTTATATTCTTTTTAATAATGAATAGCTCTAAACCAATTGTAATTGCTAAGATTAAAATTGGTATTATAACTTCTATATTGAAACTTTCATAAAAAAATACACTACCAATAGTAATTAATCCACAGGAAAATAAAACTATTCCCATTAAAGCTGTTAATATATTTGTATAAAATTTTGTAAAACCTATTTTAAACTTTTCCATGTTTACTCCTTAATTAATCTAATGGATATCTATTCTACCTTATTAGTGTTATAGTAATAATTATTTTTTATTATTTTATCAGCTATATCATAAGCTTTCTTTAGCATCTCTTCTTCTTTTTCTGATGGATTTCCAACTACTATTCCACCTTTAATTACTGTTGCATCTCTATTTGTTTTTAATAGATTTCTACCCATTTGGTATCCCTTTGTATCTAAACCTAATATATAAGCTACCGTTGGCATAATATCTATTTGTCCACCATGAGCTTCAACAATCTTACTAGGCATATCCACTCCATAGATAAATAAAGGAACCTTATTATCCTTTTCTTGCCACCAGTTTCCATCAATATTACTAGCTTCTACATCTTCCATATAATATTTATGAACTCCACCATGATCTCCATAAATTACTACTATAGTATTGTCTAATAAATTTTTTTCCTTTAATAATTCAAAAAACAATCCAATTTGCTTATCTGCATAATTAACACTTTGAAAATATCCACCTAACCTATTTTCATCTAAATCCTTTGGTAAATCTAATTCTCTATACTTTTCATCAATATCAAAGGGACCATGACTACTCAATGTTGGTAATACAGCTAAGAAAGGTTCTTCCTCCTTTGAAATCTTGTCTACAAATTGTGTATAAAAGCTTCTATCTGATAATCCAAAGCCTGCATATTCATCTATAATATAATCATTTATATCCCATATTGTATTATATCCCGCTGCTGACTTCCCAGCCTGTGCCCAATTCCAGTCACCAGCTCTTTCAGCATGAGTTAATATTGTATTATATCCCTCTTTATTTAATAATCTTGGTAATGAATAATATTTAACTTCTGGGTACTCTAAATAAGTTATAACATCACCTAAAGGTAATACCCCTGAGGCTGCAATCATATCCATATCTATGCTATTTCCCGCATTATTTTGCTCATGTATATTATTAAAATATATACTATTATTATTAATTAACTTATTTAAATTTGGTGTTATCTCCTGCCCAAATACCCTTTCATTAATTACAAAGTTTTCTAAAGACTCAATTTGAAGAAAAATAACATTTTTACCTTTAGCTATGGACTTATACTCATTATCTTCTATATATTCATTATTCCAAGATAACCACTCATCTATTTCATTAATATCATTATCATCAGTTTGTTTTACTAATTTTTTAATAGTCTTATAATCCTCATAAATATGATGACCTATTGGTGATCTATATAGAATTCTAGTATACGGATTCCATGATCCTTGCCAATCTTCTTGCATAAATCTAACTTTCCCATTAGATACTTCTTTAATATCAAATATATAGTGATAACTTCCTATTATAATAAAGCAAATAACAACTAGTGATAATGAAAGCCCTACTCTTCTTTTATTATTAATTTTATTACTAAGTTTTTTATAATAAAATAATAATATACCAATATCAATTACAAGTATTATATCCCTTAGTTTAGGATTGATTATACCTTTATTTAAAGTATAAAAACCTTCATTAAAGAATAAGAACTTTAATTCTAATAAATGTCCAGTCCCTCTATACACCCATAAATCTAAGATAAGTAAAAGAGTATATATAATATCTACAATAATTATATACTTAAGAGAATTCTTTCCCTTAAACATTAAACATGGAAATATAACTATTCCTAATATAGCTAAATGAGCTATTGTTAAAAATACATTTATACCTACTCCATTAATAGCATAAATACCATTATCAAAGGAAATAAATAATGTGAATAAAAATCCTTTTAAATATAAAATACTTATTAATATTGTTATCCCTCTAAATTTTTTCAAAAGAATCCTCCCTATTAGATTTTCTAAGTAAAAATCTTATTCCTTCTATTGCTAAAATAATAAATACCCATGCAATTATTAAAGAATATCTTGCTTGAGACTCTGTTATTAAACACATCACTCCATAGCCACATAATATTAAATATATTAAATTTATTTCACTATCACTATTATTCTTTCTCCTATTTATTAATCCTAAAAATACAAGAATTAAAGTGCCCATATAAAATATCTCTAGAACTTTTAGCTTTACATCTATTATTATTTCCTCTTCTGGAACATATAGCTTTGACCAATAACTCCCTCCAAAATCCCCTTCATTCCACTGATTAACAAATTTAACTAAATAAAACCCTGCTAATTTTAAAGGAGGAGTTGTAGTTAATCTTTCTATTATAATTTTCTTACTTTCTTCTTCTATTAATTCATAATCGTAGTTATTATTATTAACTATAGAAGCATCCTCTTCATTCCATCTGCCCCAGCTTTCTAAATTACTTCCTTTTAAAATACTAGTGATCTTAGGCTCACTACCTTTCCATAAAGGGAATTCTGTTACTCCAAGGCTTTGCAGTGAAAAACTTACAGTAATTAAAACTAAAAAGTATGGAATTAAATATAAAGCTAATTTTTTTATTTTTTCTAGTAGATTGTCCTTTGTGTAGATAATAATATACATAGCAAAAGCTATTAACATAATAGTAGCAACCATCCTAAATAAGTTTCCAAATGACAACATTATTCCTGATAAAATTAGATAATACTTATTAACTTTCTTCTGTACTACTAGCACAAAAATATAAGTGCTTAATAAATAAAATGGAATTGCAATATTTTCTGTACAAAAAACTCCTACATATGTCACCAGTGGTGGAAATATCACTGCAATACTTGCTGCATACAAGCCTAGTTTTTTAGATTTAAAAATTTCTTTTGCTAAAAGATATATTAAATATATAGTTAAAACTCCAAATAGTAAGTTAAATATCTTCATTGCTAGTAAATTTTTTACTGGAAATACCTTTATCATAAAGGCCATATATAGAGTCATAATAGTTAAATGCGGAAATCTTCCAATATATCCATTTCCCCAAAAGGCTCCAACATCCCCTTCAAATAATGATTCTGCAACTTCATAAATAACTCTAAAATCTGAAGTTGGAGAACTATTAATATTTAATAGCCACAATCCTCTTAAGATAAATCCTAAAAATAAAATAATGAATAATTTCCATTTATTATTTATTTTCTTATTTTTGATAGCAAAAATGCATAAAAAAATAATAGCTACTCCTATTATTATTGGTGCTATATCCCTAATTTCTAGCTTACCTAAATAATAACTACAAGATACTATCACCATTGCCATTAGAATTATTAGTATATTTATATAAAAGTTAGTAAATAACTTTTCAAATCTTTTAATCAATATAATATCACCTATCCCATTTTATGTATTTTTGTGATATTTTATATTATATCACTTTTTTACAAATATTTTCTATATTTTGATAAAACAACATCATTGTATATATTCCAGCTAAAATTAGTGAACTCTTTATACAAAATATATTAAGCCTTCTTATATATCATATAAGCCTTTCCTTTTTATTAAATATTATCTATTTGTTCTAATTTCAATATTAAGATAAATATATTAAGTATAATCAAAGGATTTATTAAGGAGTTATTAAGGAGTTATTAAGACTTTATAAATAAAATATCCAATACTAATTTAGTAACTCTAATATCCTTGACATAAGCTCTATATTTCACCCCTAGTAAATTCAACTTAACTAAGTATCTCAATTATTAGACACCTAAAGGCTTAAAAAGGTTCCCATATTTTCAAAAAAAGAAGCTACCCCACTACTTATTTAGTGAGATAGCTCCTTTTTATTACAATATTAATTTTACTTATAATTATTCTGAATATTTTTCATAAGTTAGTATAACTTCTTCAGCTGCTCTCATTGCTTAATTTTGAAATGCTTTTACCTCTTTAACTATAGGTGCATATTACCCTAAAGCACAACTGTATATAGCATATTATAAATTACACTACCTTAGTTCCATGAATTTCTTTAGCACCAGTATATTCTAATAAGTAATCTCTATTTTCCTTATTTACACCTTTTCCTGGCATAACTATTATTCTATCATTTGCATATTCGATTAATTCTTTTAGAACATCCTTACCTGCCATAGCATCTTCTGTTCCACCTTTAGTTAGGATTCTATCTACTCCTAAATCTACTAATTCATCGATGGCCTTCTTTTTATCTTCTATTTCATCAAATGCCATATGGAAGGTAATTTTCATAGGTTTTGCTTCTTCTACTAATCTTTTAGTTAATTCTAAATCTATTTCATTTTCTTTTAAAGCACCTATTACAACTCCATAAGCTCCTAATTCCTTACACATTCTTATATCTTCAATCATAATATCAGCTTCATCTTTTGAAAATTCAAAGTTTCCACCTCTAGGTCTTATGATAACCATAGCTGGAATCTTAAGAGTATTAATTACTTTTTTGATATTTCCATAACTAGGAGTTGTGCCTCCTTCTATAAGATTATCGCAAAATTCAATTCTATCTGCTCCTAAAATCTCAGCTTCTGCAGCATCACTGTAACTACCTACACATTTCTCAAATAATTTCATAATATCCTCCTTAGTTAAATAACTATTAACCTTATATATTTATATTTATTATTATATAAATAATAAAATAATGTCACACTATAAACCCTAAAAGAAAAACTCAACCTATATGAATTTTGTTTTATACTGTACTTACTTTAACTGTACAATATAAAATAATAAATCACAAGACTGAGTTTTTTATTGATATTTCTCTAATTATAATATTGAATTTTGTGATAAGCTCTTATATCTATCATATCTTTCTTTAGCATCTTCTTCAGTTTTAGCAAATAACTCATCTGCTATTTCTGGGAAGGCCTTAGCAAGTGATGAATATCTTACTTCACCCATTAAGAAGTCTCTAAGACTACTACTTGGTTCCTTTGAATCTAAAGCAAAGGCATTTTTACCTTGAACCTTTAAATCTGGGTTATATCTATACAAATGCCAATATCCTGAATCAACAGCTCTCTTTTCTTCATAAGGAGTATTGGACATTCCAAGCTTAATTCCATGACTTATACAAGTTGCATAAGCAATTATTAATGAAGGTCCATCATAAGCCTCAGCTTCTGCTATAGCCTTAAGGGTTTGATTTAAGTTAGCTCCCATACAAACTTGAGCTACATAAACATAACCATAAGTCATAGCCATAAGTCCTAAGTCCTTCTTCTTGGTTCTCTTTCCTGTAGCTGCAAACTTAGCAACAGCTGCTTCTGGAGTTGCCTTTGAAGATTGACCTCCTGTATTTGAATAAATTTCTGTATCAAATACTAAAACATTAATATCTTCACCTGAAGCTAATACATGGTCTAATCCACCATAGCCAATGTCATATGCCCATCCATCTCCTCCAAATATCCATTGAGATCTCTTAACAAAGAATTCCTTATCCTTTAAGATTTCTTTAGCTATTTCTGAGGTTTCAGATTCTAAAGCCTGAGTCAATAACTTAGCTCTTTCTCTAGTTCCTTCTCCACTTTCTCTATGGTCATACCAATCTTGTAGCACTGCTTTAGACTTATCTGAAAGATTTCCTTCTTCTAAAGCTATTCTTACATTATCAGCAATTCTTTCTCTTATAGTCTTAACTCCAAGGAACATTCCAAGACCATATTCTGCATTATCTTCAAATAATGAATTAGCCCAAGCTGGTCCATGGCCTTCACTATTTGCTTTATAAGCAGTTGAAGCACCTGATGCAGCCCAAATTGATGAACAACCTGTTGCATTGGCTATCATCATTCTATCACCAAATAATTGAGTTACAAGCTTAGCATATGGAGTTTCTCCACAACCTGCACAAGCTCCTGAGAATTCTAATAAAGGTTCCTCAAATTGACTTCCCTTTACTGTATTCTTACTCATAGGATTTTCCTTAGGTGATAATCCATCAATAGCATATTCCCATGCTTTAATTTGATCTGTTTGAGTTTCTATAGGCTTCATAACTAAAGCCTTACCTGGAGCTGGACATATTTGAGCACAGTTTCCACATCCAGTACAATCTAAAGTAGATATTCCAATAGTGTATTGATACTCTTTATTTCCCTTAACTCCATTAGCCTTTATACTCTTATAGCTATCTGGAGCATTCTTTGCTTCCTTGTTAGTAGCTAAGAATGGTCTAATAACAGCATGTGGACAAACAAATGCACATTGGTTACATTGAATACATTTATCTTGTTGCCATTCTGGAACATTAACAGCAATTCCTCTCTTTTCAAATGCAGTAGTACCTGACATAAAGGTTCCATCAGAAGTACCTGAATCTATAAATGTTGAAACAGGAATATTGCTTCCTTCTAAACTATTAATAGGAATACAAATTTCTTCAACAAACTTAGGTAATACCTTCTTTTCACTTTCTTCCTTATCTACAGCATCCCTCCATGAATCCTTAGGAGTAATCTTAACTAATGAATCTAAGCCCTTATCAATAGCTTCATAATTCATATTAATAATCTTTTCTCCCTTTTTACCATAAGATTCAACTACTGCATTTTTTAAATACTTAACTGCATCTTCAATAGGAATAATATTAGCTAGCTTAAAGAAAGCAGCTTGCATTATCATATTAATTCTTCCACCAAGGCCTATTTCTTGAGCAATCTTTATAGCATTTATAATATAGAAATCTATATTATTTTCTACTATATATCTCTTCATCTTAGCTGGAAGCTTTTCTTCAAGTTCTGCTTCATCCCAAATAGAGTTTAAGACAAATACACCATTTTTTCTTAATCCCTTTAGAACATCATACTTATAGACATAAGATTGATTGTGACAAGCTACAAAGTTAGGCTTTTCTATTTCATAATGTGATTTAATTAATGATTTACCAAATCTTAAATGTGATACAGTTATACCACCTGATTTCTTTGAATCATAGGCAAAATATCCTTGAGCATACATATTAGTATGATCACCAATTATTTTTATTGCACTCTTATTAGCACCAACTGTACCATCTGATCCTAATCCCCAGAATTTACACTCAGTTGTGCCTGCTGGTGTTGCATCTACTTCTTCAATTGGATCTAAAGAAAGATTAGTTACATCATCTTCAATACCAATAGTAAATCCATTTATAGGTTTGTCAGCTTTTAAGTTTTCAAATACTGCTGCTACATGTGAAGGATATGGATCTTTTGAAGACAGCCCAAACCTTCCACCATAAACCTTAGGTGGATTATCCATTTCATTAACAGCTCTAACAACATCTAAGTATAAAGGCTCACCTACTGATCCAGGCTCCTTAGTTCTATCTAAAACGGCAATTTTCTTAACTGTATTTGGAATAACCTTTAATAACTTTTCAATAGAGAATGGTCTATAAAGTCTTACTTTAACAAGACCTACTTTTTCTCCTTTAGCTCTTAAATAATCTATAGTTTCTTCAGCAACTTCAGTTACTGCACCCATTGCAATTATAATTCTATCAGCTTCTTTGTCTCCATAATAATCAAAACAATGATATTCTCTACCTGTAAGTTCAGTAATCTTAGACATATATTCTTCAACTATATCTGGAATATCCTCATAATACTTATTTAATGCTTCGCTTAATTGGAAATATACATCAGGATTTTGTGAAGTACCTCTTGTAACTGGATGATCAGGATTTAATGCACCTTTTCTAAAATTATTTAAAGCTTCATAATCAACTAAATTTGCAAGTTCATCATATTCTAAAACTTCAATCTTTTGAATTTCATGGGATATTCTAAATCCATCAAAGAAATTAACAAAGGGCATCCTTGCTTTAATAGCTGTTAAGTGGGCAACAGGAGCTAAGTCCATTACTTCTTGTACTGAACCTTCTGAAAGCATTGCAAATCCTGTTTGTCTTGCTGCCATAACATCTTGGTGATCTCCAAAAATACTTAGTGATGATGTTGCAATAGATCTAGCTGCCACATGTATAACTGCTGGTAGTCTTTCCCCAACCATCTTATACATATTAGGAACCATTAGTAATAAACCTTGAGATGCTGTAAAAGTAGTGCTTAAGGCACCTGCTTGTAGAGAACCGTGAAGAGCACCTGCTGCCCCCGCCTCTGATTGCATTTCAACTAGCTTCACAGGTTTACCGAATATATTTTTCTTACCCTTTGCCTCCCATTCATCCATATGTTCAGCCATTGGTGAAGATGGAGTTATTGGATAAATTGTACTAACTTCTGTAAGGGCATATGCCACATGAGCTGCAGCAGTATTTCCATCCATGGTCTTTGTTCTTCTCATTTTGTCTACATACCTCCTTTGAACTTTATTGTATATATTAGTTTCAATAATATTTTAGTTTTTGCATAGATATGTTCAAATATACAAAAATCAATCTTGTATTTAACACCTACATCTATAATATACCAAATAATAATAGTTCTTTAAAGATAATCATTATACTTTTAAGTAATTTTCAATATTCATATTTATGCATATTATGCCCATATAAAACCTACTTCTCTCCAAGTCGACATTCTGATTATATTATGTAAAATCATATTAATGAAAAACTTCCTAACAATATAAGTTTATCTACATTACAAAAAATAGTAGATAATTAACTTATATTATTAAGAAGTCTCAGTTTCACTAACTTTTATTGAAATTCAGCTCGTCTGAATTTCTTCCTTTAGTAGGCCTGCATCCCCAAACTCAAATTATTAAAGAAGCTTTTTAACATTAATGATATGTATTAAATTGGAGATTTTATTATAATGAGAAACTACAATTCTTATTTAAGATAGCTAAGATGGCGTTAAGAATTTTTATTGTTTGAGCGAAGCGAGTTATAAAAATTTAGCCAGCTTAGATAACTTAAATTTAGAATTGTATTCGAAATTATTTAAAAATCGGAAAGTTAATACATATCATTATGTTATATTCGCATTTTAAAACTAGTTATACTTATTGATTGCTTTTCTTCATTTCTATTAATAGTATATGAGATTTATTTTTAGCTTTAATATTTATACTATCTTCTACTATTTCTAATCCATCTCTTTCATAAATATCAAGATTATTTATTTCAGAATCTCCTTCTATTTGAACTAAGTATCCTTGTCGTCCTTCTTTTATTGGAAAATCTATTTCCTTACCCTCATCTAATTCAACTACATAAAAGTTTGCATCTTGATTTATCTTTATAGGGGCATTGCCTTCCTTGCTAGAAACGATATTTAACCATTTATTTTTTCTATCATCTTCTTTAAATCTATAGTCTCCATAGTTTGGCTTATATCCCTTCTTATCAGGAACTACCCAAATTTGAAGTATTCTTGTAGTTTCATCACCTAAGTTTTCTTCACTGTGATAAACTCCTGTTCCAGCACTCATATATTGAACGTGTCCCCTATATACAGTATTTTTATTTCCCATAGTATCCCCATGAGTTAGTCCTCCATCCACAATGTAAGATACTATTTCCATATCTTTATGTGGATGAAGAGGAAATCCTGTCCCTGCTGCAATTAAGTCATCATTAATAACTCTTAATGCTCCAAAATTCATATTATCTATATTAAAATATTCTGCGAAAGAAAAGTGAAATATACTTCTAAGCCATCCTAACTCACTTTTTCCCATATTCTTATGATCAATTCTTCTTAACAAATTAAATTCCTCCTGTATACTTTTTATACTAATAAAATATCTATCGCTTATTTATAAAAAGGAATCCAGTCTAAAACTGAATTCCTATGTTAATTTTTTATTTTACTTAATTATTTTAACTCTATCTTCTATTGGGGAAAATTCCTTTTCTCCAGCTCCTGCTACAATCTTACCGAAAGGCATTTGAGCCATCATTCTCCAGTTATTTGGTATATTAAATTCTTTCTTAACTTCTGCATCTATTAATTCAGTATAATGTTGAAGACTTGCTCCAAGACCTTCTGCTGCAAAAGCAGTCCAAACTGAGAATTGCATCATACCTGATCCTTGAAGAGCCCATACTGGGAAATTATCCTTATATAATTCAAATTGCTCTTGTAATGATTCCACTACTGCAAAATCTTCAAAGAATAAAACTGTTCCATATCCACCTTTAAAAGAATTGATTTTTGCTTCAGTTGATGCAAAATCATTTTCTGGAACTATCTTTCTTAAAGCTTCCATAGTTATATTCCATAGCTTATCATGAGATTCTCCCAATAAGACAACAGCTCTTGTAGTTTGAGAATTAAAAGCTGATGGTACATGCTTTACTATATACTCTACTATTTCCTTAATTCTTTCATCTGATATTGGTGACTCCTTACTTATTGCATAAATGCTTCTTCTTTCCTTTATTGCTTCATAAAAATTTTTATTCATTTATAACCTCTCCTATCTTTTTATATAAAATTTTTTTATTAATCCTCATAAACCTTTTTAAAAAAATTATTTCAAAACTTTTCTCTGCTAAATTAAATTATTTTAAAACATTTCTTAGTTGTATTAAATTCTCTAAAAGCTGAGTTTTACTTTCTTCATCTAAATCTTTAAATAAATTATCTAAAAAGTCCTTATGTTTAGGAAATATATGCGAAATATAATCTTTTCCTTTTTCCGTTAAGGAAACATAATAAACTCTTTTATCTTTATTACATTTTCTACGAACTACAAACTCTTTTTTTTCTAGTTTATTTATTACATAGGTAATTGTTCCACTAGTTACAAGAATTTTTTCTGCTACTTTTTGCACTGGTTGGTCTCCTTTATGATATAACATTTCTAAAACACCAAATTCACTTATATTTAAGTCAAACTCTTGAAGACTCTTCTCTATTTGAAAAAATAAATTATTATAAGTTCTAGCCACTGCAACAACTAGCTTTAAATTTACATTATCCATATATTCACCTACATTATCTTGATTTCAAGATAATTATACCTCTAACATATCTTGAAGTCAAGATAATTATTGAAAGTAATTATCAATTACTACCAAAGCTATCTTCTTTCGCTCCTTAGCCTTGTTCCAAGTGTCTAAAATAAGCTACTTCCTTATAATAAATATAACCATAAAGTATATAGTTATATTTATAACAAAATAAAGCATAAAGTTTCCTATATGTATATAATGAAACCTTATGCTTTATTATTTTTCTAGTCTTAATTATGTAACTCTTATATTTGCTCAATACCTAATAACACTTCTCTATAAATTTAATTCTATATTCCTTTTATAGCCGATTCAAAATCATCTACATATTGAATAGATTCAGTCCATCCTGCAATACTTCTTCCTAATCTTTTAAATTGAGATATAGTTATAGCATTTCCTTTAGTAATTAAAAATCTGTTTTTAAAAGGAACAGCCATGTATCTTTCTAATAAACTTTCTAACATAGTTGCTACTTGTGGACTTGATGGTTTTAATTCTGGTGCATCTATTACTAAAGTATAATCCTTTGAAGGAAATGTTTTAGTAATTTCATCATAATCCTTTAAAAAAGATGCTCCATCCTCTTCACTAAAAAATCCAGATGCTTGTGCATGAAAAACTTGTTTCACTTTGTCCACCTTTAATTGATAAGTTGAATTTTTCCCTTGATATTGTTTCATTTGAAAATCTCCCTTGAAATATTATTTATAATTAATTTTTTAACTATATTAACAATTTTAAAGTTTAAATAATAATACTGTTACAACAGAACCTGATCCCATAGATGCTAAAGTTAAATAATCTCCCTTTTTAACTTTTCCTGTTTTTATAGCTCTATCAAGGGCAATAATAGGACTAGTTGTTCCAGTATAACCATATTCATTTCCCACATAGGTTGTCTTATTTGTGTCAATTCCTAACTTTTCTAAAGTAAGTCTAGCATCTGGAATTGTAAATTGAGAAAATATTAAGTGATCAATATCTGCTACCTTTATTCCATTATCTTCTGAAATTTCATTAATTAAATTTACCCATACATCAGAGATAAAACTTCCATCAAAAGGCTTCCAGAACCACTTATTATCCTCACCATTGGCTACCCCATATTTTGTAATCTTAGAATAACCAACTTTAGGCATAAGAATATTGTTACATTCTGAAGTTTGTGTTAAATGAACTGAGTCAATAAATCCTCTCTTTTCATCCTCTTCAACTTTTTCTAATATAACAGCAGCTGCCGCATCACCAAAGTTTGTATAAGAAACTGAATCTTTTTCATTTCCTACAGCACTAAATAATATTCCCCCTACAACTAATGCTCTCTTAAACCTTTTATTAGTCATAAGTATTCTACTAGCTTGATCTAAAGCAGTAATCATTCCTAAGCAATTGGCATTTGTATCATATGCCATCTTAATTCTAACATCATCTCCACCTAGCATTTCTAATAATTTGACTGCATTAGAAGGTGATGTATATTCTGGAGTATCAGTTGCAAAAATTATTAAATCTATCTCTTCTATATTTAAGTTTGAATCCTTCAAAGCATCTTTACTAGCTTTATATGCCATAGTAATTACAGTTTCATTTGTATCATTAGAAAGATATCTATATTCTCTTTCTAAATGCTTTAATAGTCCTGTTACCTCTATCCCCATCTCCTTAAAATGGTTAATAAAGTAGTCATTATGTACTCTATTATCAGGATGATATACTCCTGTACTAATAATATTTATGTTTTGTTCTTTCATGAATTCTACCCCTTGTGCTTTAATAACATATGTGTTTTTATTCATTTTTTCATAATATGTATACAATTATCATTGTATACATATTATAGTAAATTGTGACAATATACAACAATTTTCCAAGAAAATTTTTATTTTGATTATAATTTATATTCAACTCTTATTAACATGCACAATAAAAGACTGCAAACATTTTAATGATTGCAGTCCTATTTCTTTATAATATATAACAAACTAATTGTATATATTATATTTCTTTATTTAGTTATCCTTTCTTAAACTAATCTTTATATCTTCTCCATTTATATCTCTTATAATGATTTTCACTTTATCTAAATCATCAAAAGTAGTTAAGTCATACATAAAGGCTATTCTTACTCCACCATCTATATTTTCCATATTTCCATTAGTGAATTTATAAATATTACTCTCATTTTCATCAGTAAGTATCATTTTATTAACTATATTTTCATCTACTTTTAACGCTTCTATATTTATATCCATTTTTACTATTGTATTAGTGGCTGAAGATACCATAGAATCAAATTTGATATTTTCATTTTCCTCTTCTAAAACATAACCTATACTTTCAACATTCGTAACTCCATCATATAAATCTAACTCATAATTCCAGTTGCCATTAATTTTTTCTATTGAATCAGAATTATTTTTATATAAAGCAATGTCAACAATTTCTAGGGATATACTCTTTATATCTTCAATTATACTTTTTGTATCTGTAATTATTAAATCACATTCTATCTCTCCACTTTCTGCATTAACTAAATCTATATTCCACTCAACCCCTGTAAAATATGGTGAATACATTCCTTCTTCATCTTTGCCTAAAATAACTCTATCATTATTATCTTTAATATTAAAACCAAACCTTAAACCACTAACATCATTTAATTTATCAGCATCATCAAAGTTCAAAGTAAATGATATTCCTATTTTATTTTTGTCAGGAATTATTTCATTAACTTTTATTGATATTCCATTATCTTTTACTTCATTATCTAACATCTCTTGAACATAGCCATTACTTTTAGCTTTTTGTATTCCTCTATCTTTTAAAAGCTCTTCAATACTAGCTAATACCTTCGGTCCTATAGAAAATGATAAAATTAAACATACCCCAATAAATGATGCTACTATCTTTTTATTAATTTTGCTTTTGATTTTCTTATTTCTATTAATTTCTTCACCATTTCTAATTTCATTAAACGCATCATTTACTTTCTCTAAAATCCCTTCTGGAATACTTTCCTTTTCACTTAACTTGTCTTTAATCTTCTTATCTATATCCACTACTTACTTCCCCCTACCTTAAAATTTCTATTTTCCTCATTATAACTTTTTAAATAAATCTCCTTAAGCTTTTGCCTTGCCCTGCTTAATCTAGACTTTATTGTGCCTTCCTTCTCCTTTAATATCTCACTTATTTCCCTTGTATTAAATCCACTTACATAATAAAGTACAATAACTGTTTTATAACTTTCATCTAGAGAATTTAAAGTCTCATTAAATACTATATTTTCTTCTATACTAACCTTAGCCTCTAATAAATCCTCATTCTCAATACTCTCATAATAATCTTCAACATATATTACCTTTTTATTTTTCAAGATAATATCATTACATTTATTTATAAGTATTTTAATTAGCCAGGTTTTAAAATAAGAGGTATTCTTAAGTACACATATGCTTTTATATGCAGATAATATTGTTTCTTGTATTGCATCTCCTATGTCTTCTTCAGAGCTAAGCCTAGTTTTCGCTACCTTATACATCATCTGAAGATGCTCATTTATTATAGATATAAAAGCTTCTTTATCCCCATTTTGAGCTTTTTTTATAAGAAGTTCCATTAATTTGCCTCCTGAAAGTTTTCTACGCATGCGTTTCTCTTTACATATATTAGACTTAATATATCATAGAATAGTTGCATTGAATTTCTTTAAATAAAAAAATAGTAGCTCTTCTTATAATTAGAAGAATTCTACTATTGTTCTTAAAACTTACTTATATGAGTTTATTACTACTATTTTTTAAATATATTTTCTGCTTGCCTTCTATATAAAATTATTGTAGCTACTAATAATACTATAGAAATAGTAAATATAATTGCTGTTATTAAAACTCCTTTATTAACATAAAAGTCCCTTAGAAAATTTCATTTATTAATCCTATTGCATTACATACTGAGTGAAAAATAATTGCCCAAACAAAATATGCATATGAATCATATTCTAATTTTATAATTTCCTCACTAGGAAATATAATTGATATTCATGTTGAAATTAGCATTTGTATAAGTATTACAATAGTTTGAAATAAAAAAGCATAGATAAAAAATAATATAACTTATTATCATTGATATTGTTTGATATATAATATTCACTTCTACAGAATCTATAAATACCCCTCTTTAAATAATCTATATATTTCATTATTATATTATTGTAGATTTATAATATATAGAATTGATTTTAGTTTTAATAATTTAGAAAGATTATTTAAACTAAATTTATTCATCTACTCTTCATTTTTCTTATATGCATCTTTACCTTCAAAGTCTGTGGTAAGTAATCTTCCATTAACCATAATTACAACCCCTAATAATAAACTATCGTAAGCTTCTTCATAATTAACGTCGAAATATTCTATAGCTGTTAAGATTGAAAAAAATAAAACTCCAATAATAATAAAAGATAAAATTTTCTTTTTTACCGTATTTCCTATAAGTCTTAAAGGATTTTTCCAAACCTTAAATAATAAAATATAAGCTATTGTTGCACTTATCATTGCTGGAATATTTCTGTATAAAAAATCCATAAACATCCTACTATATATTTATAATAAATCTACTCTACTTTCTTTACATCCATTTTCTTATCTTCTCTTTCAGTGTTAATAATTCTACTATTAATACTCGTCAAAACTCCAATGACAGTCCACTGAAAGATTTCTTTAAAGTAAATATTAAAACTATCAAAAATACTACCTACTACTCCACACAATATAATTAATACAACTATTGAAATAATCTTTTTCTTCCTTGTATTTGCAATATATCTAAAAGGATTTTTTAAAGCTTTGAAAAATATTAGATACCCTATAGAGTTACCTACCATACTAGATAACACAATAATAAAAAATAATGCCTTTTCATACATAACCATTCCCCCTGTATATATCTTAAAATTTACCCTATAATTAATTGTATCACCCTTATTTAAGGGTTTTTGTTGAAAATTGTAAAAGCACTTATTTTTTTCTCCCCACAATATGACTTTTATTTTTCCTTTTTTCTTTATATAGTAGGATTTTATAAAAGTAGTTTATTAGTTCTATAAGTTCATATTAAAATCTTAAAAATACTTATAAAAAATAAAAGCTACACATCCTAAAATAAGATGTGTAGCTTTTACTTCTACTTCAAATATTATTGTCTATAATAACTCGTAATTTAAACATAAAGGAACATCATAATTTTTATCTCTTATAAGTTCTGCATCTATATTATAAATATTTTTTAATACTTCCTTTTTCATTATTGAATTTGGTTCATCTTTATAAAGTATTTTTCCATCCTTCATTGCAATAATAAAGTCAGAATACTTTGCCGCATGATTTATATCATGTAAAACCATAACTACTGTACACTTATGTTTTTCATTTAAGTTATTTACAATATTAAGTACTTCAAGCTGGTGAGACATATCTAAAAAAGTGGTTGGCTCATCTAATAATAATATATCTGTTTCTTGTGCTAATGCCATTGCCAGCCAAACTCTTTGTCTTTGTCCTCCAGATAAATCTGATAATTCTCTTTCTCTAAAGTCAAGAGTATTAGTTACCTTTAATGCCCATTCAATCTTTTCTTTATCTTTTCTAGATAATTTATTTACATTAGATCTATGAGGATATCTTCCATAGGAAACTAATTCTTCTACTTTTAACTCTGAAGGAGCAGTAGGATTTTGTGATAATATAGCCAGTTTTTCTGCTATTTCCTTACTCTTCATATTATCCATATTTTTATCTAGAAGAAAAACTTCACCCTTTTCCTTTTTAAGTATTCTTCCTATACTTTTTAGTAAAGTTGATTTACCACATCCATTAGGTCCAATAATACTTGTTACTTTCCCTTCTTCAATGCTTAAATCTAAATCATCAATTATTATTTTTTTATCATAGCCTATTTTTAAATCTTTTATATTAATAGCATTCTTCATATCTTACCTCTTATGATTTAAATAATAAATATACAAAATAAGGAATACCAATAATTGATACTACTATTCCCACAGCCAGTTCTGATGGAGCAAAAATAGTCTTAGCAATAAAGTCTGATACTACTAAAAGTAAGGCTCCAATTAAGGCTGTTACAGGCATAAGTTTTCTATGTTTTATTCCTACTAGTTGCCTTGCTATATGTGGTGCCATTAATCCAATAAAACCAATATTCCCAGCAACGCATACAGATGCACTAATTAATCCAACACAAGCAAATAGTAATTTTTTCTTTTCTTTTTCTAAGTTTATACCAAGACCAACTATACTTCCTTCTTCTAATTGGAAATAATCTAGTAAATACACCTTTTTATAAAGATATAATCCTAAAATTATTATCCAAGGAAGCATCATATAAATAAATGTCCAGTTTGCATTATATATGGAACCTGCTTGCCAAATAGCTGCAAACTCAAAATCTGTAGCATTCATTTTCATAGAGAAAAGCATGGATACAGCTGAAAAACCACTATTTATGGCTATACCAGTTAATATAAGTTTTTGCATATCCATCTTGTTATTGTTTTTTGAGAATAATAATATTAGTATTGCTGCTGCTAAACCACCTATAAATCCAAATACAGGCATAGCAAAGATGTTTAAAAAATTACTTCCATCTGATACTGATGAATTAAAACTAACAAAAAACATGTATATAATAACAGCAGCTCCTGCTCCAGAATTTATTCCTAATATCCCTGGATCAGCTAATTCATTTTTAGTAATTCCTTGTAAGAAAAGCCCTGCTATTGATAAACCTATTCCAACTAAAATAGCAATTATTATTCTTGGAAGTCTAAATTCAAATACTACTAATCTAAACTTTTCATTATCGTTTAAATTAAATAGAGTTTGGAATACCTCTCCAATACTTATATCAAACATCCCATTTGTTAAATGTAAATAGAAGGCTGCTACAATTAACAATATTAGTGCTATTATTATAAAAGAATAATTAACTTTTCTCTTATGCATTTTTTGCCCCTCCTTTTGTCTTTATCATATATAAAAAGAAAGGAACTCCAATAATAGCTGTTACTGTTCCAATTGGTGTTTCAAATGGATATTCTATGTATCTACTTATTAAGTCACATAAACTTAAAAAGAAAGCTCCCCCAATTAAGGAATATGGAATTATATACTTATAATCATGTCCAACTATCATTCTAATCATATTAGGTATTACTAATCCAACAAAAGCAATCTTACCAACTAATGCAACTGAAGTGGCTGTAAGTAAAACTACAGCACCCATAGATAAGAATTTCACTATATTTGTTCTTTGCCCTAAACTAATAGCTATATCCTCACCTAATGAGCTTATTGTAATGTCCTTAGCCACCATAAATGCTATTAAAATCCCAACAATCCCTATTGGAACTATTAATTTTAATAACTCAATATTTACAGTATGAACCTTTGTATTATACCAAGCTGAAATAGTTTGAGATACTTGGTAGTACATTGCAATTGCTGATCCTAAACTACTTAAAAAACTACCTACTATTGTTCCTATAATAGCAAGTCTAACAGGTGATAACCCATTTTTTATAGATGAACCTATACCTAAAACTAATACAGCTCCTAGTATAGAACCAAATATAGAAACTAAAATTAGACTTCCATTTGAAAGTCCTGGATAAAAAACCATGGCTATAGTAATTAAGAAAGCTGAACCATCATTTACTCCCATTAATGAAGGTGATGCTAGATAATTTCTTGTTATCCCTTGCATAATTGCACCAGCTACAGCTAAAAATCCCCCAACAACTAATACAGCTATGGCCCTAGGTAATCTATTACTTCTTATAATTAAGTGATCTACATTATTGGCATCAAATTTAAATATAGCATCATACACAACTTCTTTTGGTATGGATTTAGTTCCTAAGGTAACAGATAAAATAGTCACAGCTATTATTCCTACTATACATATCATAAATATTATTAACAATTTTTTATTAAACTTCTTCATCTTTATCCCCTTAAAAAATTGGGACTGCCCCAAGACAGTCCAATTAAGAATTACTAATTAAAAATGAATAACTATTAATGTAATATCTTCTAATATGCAATAAATAATTTTATTTTGAAAACTCCTACTGAAGTTTTTTCATAAATTTTATTTTACATTCTTCATTATCCATTGCGCGGCAGCACTATATGCCACAGCAATATTCTTCTATTTTAATAAATTCTCTACAACTGCATCTAAAAATCTAACTTTTGACCAAGCTGTTCCCCCTTGAGCTAAAGGATCAACTGAGTTAACAAATACTTTATTATTTTTAGAAGCTTCTATACTCTTAAATATAGGATTTTCTAATAATTGATTTAAAGCTTCAGGAGCATCACTATTCTCAGAATCCTCAAATTGTAAGAAGATTGCATCTGGATTTATTTCTGCTAAAGTTTCTATAGTAAGCTCTGCTTGTGCTTTAGAATTTGTAATTATTTCAGGAATCTTTACTCCTAAATCAGTATATAAAACTGGATTTAAATATACATCTGCCGGATATACATACATTATTCCGCCTCTAATTCTAATAACTAAAACATCTTTATCTTTATATTCACTTGAAAGTTCTTCTTTTGTCTTTGAAGCTTTTTCTTCATAATCTGAAATTAATTTATTAGCTACATCTTTCTTTCCTGTTATCTCTCCTAGAGCTAATAGATTATCTTTCCAATTAGCTGATATATGTGAATATGGTAATGTTACAGCTATCTTGTTTAACTTATCAGAAACTTCTTCTTTAAATTTTGAACTTCCAATAATAACATCAGGATTTAATCCTAAAATAACTTCTGCATTAGGACTCATTTTATCTCCAACTAAAGTTACTCCTTTAAAGTCTTCAGCTAGATATTTAGGTACTTCCCCAGCTACTTCTAAAACTCCAACTGCATTAACACCTAAAACTGCTGCATCTTCCATTCCTTCTAAACTTGCAAGAACTACGTTCTCAACCTTTTTGTCAAAAGAATATTCTTGTCCTAAATAATTTATTGTAAATGGCTTGTCCTCATTTTCTGTAACATTTTGTTCTGTAACATTCTTATCTGTAGTATCCTTATTAGTGCAAGCTGCTAAACTTCCAGCTAAAACTACTGATAAAAATAAAGTTAAGTATTTTTTCATATTATCCCTCCGTTGGTATTGATAATCATTTTCAATTCATGATTATTCTATCAGAATCTTTCAGAAGGGAAAATAGACTTTCCGGAGAATTTTTTGTACTTTTGCCGATTTTACTTTTTTAGTACTAAACTTGTTACTAGATTAGTATTAATTTCTCTATATTTTCTAGGGCATACCCCTACATTTTTTTTGAATGTTTTACTGAAATAAAAGCAATCATTATATCCAGTCATATCAGCTATTTCAGAAATTGTATAGCTAGAAAACTTTAATAATCTTTTAGCTTCTTTTAGTCTATATTCTGTTAAGTATTTTATTGGAGATAAGCCTGTAACTTCTTGAAAAACCTCACTAAATCTCCTTCTATCAATATCTAATATATCCGATATTTGACTTACTGATATTGGTTCATTAAAATTCTTATTTATGTATTCAATTCCCTTATTAACTAATTTCAATTTATCATTATATTGCACGTCTCTTACAGTCTCAACTAAAGAATTAATTAAATTTATAAATTCTACTTTGCAAGAGAATTTTGTGAAATTATCTGGACTTAATGATTTGTCCCGAATATTTTCACAGTATTTTATTAATGGTAGCCTGTCCTCAATTTCTAAATAAAATGATTCTTCCTGTATATTTTCAAACTTTTCAGTAGTAGATATATTTTTATAATGAACTACGTAATACTCTATACCTACATCTTCAGTTTCTACTCTAATATCCATTCTTGAGCCACAATGTAAAACAGTATTATTATTTAAATTATATTTTTGATTATTTACAGAAAAAGAGCATTCTCCCCTTATAGGTATTACTATTCCACATAAATCTTTTGCAGTTTTTCTATTAAGATCTTTTTCTTTAGGAAGCAACTTAGCTTTAAATATATCAATAAATTCAATAGAACTCTCAGAAAAATATTCAATTAACCAATTAATGCTTTGTTTCATGATTGTTGACCTTTCCCTTCTATTATTTTATACTTGTTACTAAATATTAGCATAAAGGAGCAATTTATATGGATAATTTTAAGATAAAATCAAACTATACTAATAACTTTTATGATATTAAATTCTACATTCCAGAAGATTCAAATGCAAGTGATTTACCACTAATAGTAGTCCTAGATGGTGGATATTATTTTGAAATAGTTAAATCTTGTATTAGACAGCAAAGTCAATTATTTGTTAAAACCGGGGTTAAACCTTCTATAGTTGTAGGTATATGTCATCAAGAATTTGAGAAAAAAGAAAAGAGATTTTTAGACTTTACAGCTCCAGCAGATAAATATTTCATAGATGAAAAAAGAAAATTTATGATACCTGATAACCTAGGTGGTAGTGAAAATTTCAATAATTTTATAGAAAAAGAGCTTCTACCAATAATCGAATCTAATATAAATTTTGATAAGAATAATATGACTATACTTGGTCATTCATTAAGTGGTTACTATGTATTGTGGAATTTATTAAAGGGTTCAAATATCTATAAAAATATAATTTCCTTTAGCCCATCTGTATGGTGGAATGATTACGAAATTTTAAACTTCAAAGGCCTAGAAAACAGTGATAAAAATATTTTTATAGGTGTAGGTGAAAAAGAAGGATACATGGTTGAAGGAGCTGAAAAAATATATAGTAATATTAAAAGCTTTAATAACAACACTACTCTCTATATTGCACCAGAAGAAAATCATGGTTCTGTAGTAATAACTGGTATAAGCAGAGCTCTTAGATATATTTTCTCATTCTAATAATTAAATAGAATGGTGCTGTCGCACAATGTAAAATTAATAATTAAGAATAAATAATATAAAATTAATGAAAAAAACTCCCTTAAGAGTTTTAAAAATCATTTATTTTTTAGTAATTCTTTAATAGTTACATAAATAATTCTTAATTTCAGTTGATAATGCCACAGCTCCATTCTATTTATTTTAAGTTTAACTTTTTAAATGTCTACTTTAATAAGCATATTCTAAAGCTTTACTTTCCTAGTAAAAATTAATAAGTAATTATCATAATTCATCTCTCTCAAAATTGAACTGCATATTTAACATTATCTAATCCATTTTCCATAAATACATCTTCAAGTGTTAATGAATCTTCCCTTAAGTCTACTACGTTATCTAGCTCATATTCCCATTTATAATTAGAATTATTAAATATATTTACCGACTTGCTATTTGTATTTATTTCAGATGGCTCACTTATAGTACCTACAGCCAAAACCTTAGTTTCATTTGTATTTGTTTCATCTACTAATACAAACTTTTCAAATCGATTATAATTATCGGGTAAATTAGTTAATGCATAAATGCCCTTATCTATAACCTCATTTACAGTATCCTTAGTTGCCTTTAAAACTATTATCTTTTCTTGACTCATTAAATTACTTGTTATACACATAAGATTACCTCCTTATTTTTATTTCCTTATCTTTAATTGTTTAAGCATGTATCTTATCTAGTCTATGAGTAACTTTATAATTATTTTCTATGGATTTTCTTCTAAATTCCTATTATGTTCATTACTATTTAATCCTCTTCCTATAAATCCTCCTCCAGGTTATAAGATTTATATTATTGTTTGCAAATTAACTTATAAGTATTCTAAATAAATTATGAGTTTATTTATCAGATCATTTCTACAGAAGTTTTCATATCAATTGTTTGATTAACCACATTTATTAATCAATAAGTGATATACTGAACACATAAAAAGTTAAAATTTGATTGGAGGTATAAGAGTGAAAAATATTTATGATTGTTATACACTAAACAACGGCGTTAAAATACCATGCGTCGGATATGGAACATACAAGGCAGCAGAGGGAAACAGTGCAGAAATCATACGCACTGCCATTGAAGCAGGATATAGATATTTTGATACAGCCTCATTTTATGAGACAGAAACCTATCTTGCTGAAGCTGTCCGCGGCAGTAAAATCAAAAGAGAGGAATTCTTTTTTGCTTCTAAGGTATGGAAAGATGAGATGGGCTATGAAGAAACTAAAGCTGCACTATACAGGACTCTAAATAATCTAAATACAGATTATCTAGATCTTTACTTAATCCACTGGCCTCTTCCTTCTCCTGATTACAAAGAATGGAGACAACTAAATATAGATACTTGGAGAGCAATGGAGGAACTATACCATGAAGGAAAAATCCGTGCAATAGGATTTAGTAATTTTCTACCACATCATATAGAAAACATTATTCAAAATTGTAAAGTTTCCCCTATGGTTAACCAGTTAGAATTTCATCCTGGCTATACTCAAGATGCAACTGTGCAATACTGCAAAGAACATAATATTCAAGTACAAGCATGGAGTCCAATTGGAAGGACAAGAGTTTTAAAAGATCCTCTTATTTTGGAGCTAGCTGAGAAATATAAGGTATCTCCAGCTCAGATTTGTTTAAAATTTGCCCTACAAAAAGATATAATACCAATTCCAAAATCCTCTTCCATGGCAAGGATGAAAGAGAATCAGGATCTGTTCTCCTTTGAAATTTCAAAAGAAGACATGTACCGTCTTGATACAATGCCTCAAACAGGCTGGTCAGGAGAACATCCAGATAGAGAAAGAGTTCCATTATAATTTTCTAAAGCATAAAAAATATTACTGGAAACTCAAATTTCCAGTAATATTTAAATAATAAAAATAATAATTACACAGAATTATCTATTGTCTCTCAAATACACAAAACTATCATTTAATCAAATTTAATATTTCTATTGTGCCTTTAATACAATGCGTTCTTCTTTTCCATTCCATTTAATTATGAAAGTAATTTCAGTATCTTCAGAAAGTATTGTCCCATTTCCACCAGAGTCACTATCCTTTACATAACAATTTTTATCAATAGTTAACCTATTTACTATCAAATACCATCTATAGTTTCACTCTCAAAATCAATAGTAATAATGTACCTATCATAACAATAGTAGCCTAAATAAGATTATTTAAAAATTGAGCTTATAATTAAACTTATCATATATGTTATAAATGAAAATATTATTGCTATAAAAAGAATATTTATAATTAACATGTTATAGCTTATTATCATATTTATTGATACATATTTTGTTATTCCTAATAAATTTAATATAATAAGGATTAAAAACATGCTAAAAAGACCCTTGCTAGCTCCTTTTATATCTGCTTTACTTAATGATATATGAGAAGATATACATATTGCTAACAATATAAAAATTATAAATTCTACATTCTTAAAATTATCTAATGTAAATACTAACTTTGTTAATTCTTTAAATGATAATACCACATTAATTAAGTTAACCTGATTGATATTATTAAGTATAGTTGACATAAAAACATTATAAACACTTGGTATAAGAAAATACATTAGAATACCAATAGAAATAGTTCCTCCTAAAATAGGGGCTATCCCGATAAAGAAGTTCCCTATTTGTTGATATATACTCTTAGTATTATATCTATGTTTTACATAACCTAATGTATTATCTTCACTACTCGGCTTAAAAAGCTTTATTTCTGTTATCTCATGCCTAAAAATAATAGCTACTATTGCATGGCTTAACTCATGTATAGGAACACCTATAAACCCTGTTATATAAATAGATTTTCTTCCAAAAGCTTTATAAAAATTTTTAATAGACCTCTCTCTAAAAAATCCTAATATAAACCCAACTACAACAATAGAGCCTACAAGGCATACAATTTCAAATATAGTTATAATTAATAATTCTTTTAAAAACTCCATGCATTAATTCCTCTCTATATTTACTAATTTAATAAAGTCAATATTTTAAGAATACCAGGTTTTAGTCCTACTTTTCTCGCATTTTAAAGTATACTTTTTTAATAAAGTTTAATTTAAATTATTAATTAGATTAATATAACAAAAAACTATTATTTCACATTTGGAAAAATAAATTTTATAGAAAAACCTTTATTTATTATTGAATCAATTTCTATATCTATTTTCATTAAGTCACAATATTTCTTAACTAAATATAATCCTATCCCTGTTGATTTCTTTATATTATCATAATTCCCTGTAAATCCTTTATCAAAAATAAAGGGTAAATCTTGTTTTTCTACACCAAGTCCATTATCTTTAATTTCGAGATAGATTCTCTCATCTTCTTTATATATTCCTGATTTTATCCAAATATATTTATCTTTATCTTTTGAATATTTTAAAGCATTTTCTATAACTTGAGATAAAATAAACTTCATAGTTTTTTCATCTGTAACTACATTTTTATTATAAATTTCTACCTCTAAGCTTACATTGTTTTCTTTAATTAAGCTATTTAAATCCATTATTACATCTATTGTAATTTCATTAATATCAACTTTTTTAAATTTAAAATTTATATGTGAAGATTGAAGTCTTGCATAATATAAAATCAAGTCCAAATCAATACTAATTCTATAAATAACATGATTAAACCTTTTATATACTAAAGGGGACATTTCATCTTTCCTATTTTCAAGTAATAGAGTTCCTAGATGAAGCGGGGTTTTTATTTCATGAATCCAACCTTCTATTAAATCCTCATGTTCTAAATACTTTTCTTCACTTTCTTTAATCTCTTTTTCCAAACTTCTTAATTTATCACCAATATTTTTTATTGAATCTATATAATTTTCATTAAAGATATTCAAAAGTTTTGCTTCATTCTCTTCATTAGGTTCATTTAAAAATCTTTCGAAATAAATTTCCTGATTGCTTATTTTATTTCCTTCAAAAAACAGACCAACTAAGATAATTATTAAGGTAAAAAGAACCATTAATCCAACTAAAACTTTAAAATTATTTGGAGACACTAACCACATCATAAATATAAAAAATAAATTAGTTAAGATAAGAAGAAAAATCCATATTCCTGATTCTATAAAACTACTTTTAATTTTACTCCTCATCTATAACCTCCAATTTATATCCAATCCCTCTAATTGTTGTAATAACATTATCTAAATTAATTTTTGATAAACTTTTTCTAAGTCTTGTCATGTTAACCTGAAGAATATTTTCATCAACAAAATCTTTTGTTCCCCAAAGTTCAATAAATAAATCTTCCTTTTTAACTGTTTTGGGATAATTAATCATAAGATTACGAAGTATCTTTCCTTCATTTTCTGGAAGTATAATAGAATTTTCTAAATACTTTACTTCGTAGATTTTTTCATCTAAAATCAAATTCCCAACAGAAATATTATTTATAATTTTTTCGTACATCTTAATTATTTTTTCTGCTCTTGCAATTATTCTATCTGGATGACAAGGCTTGGTTAAATAATCATCTGCACCTAAATCTAATGCATGTAACTCATCTTTCATTTGATTTCTAGATGTAAGTATAAGAACTGGAAAAGATGTTCTTTGCTTCAATGATTTACATATTTCAAACCCAGACATTCCTGGCAAATTCAAATCTAAAACTATTAAATCTGGATTAGATTTTTTTATATCCTCTAAAGTATTGTTAAAATTTGTTATGCTTTCTACTACATATCCTCTCTTTTCAAAAATACTTTCAAGCTCTTCTCTAATATATAAATCATCTTCTATTATTAACACCTTTTCCAAAATACTCAGCCCCTATCAAAAACATTTAATGAATTTATTTCTTTATAACTTGTTCTATCAATTATTTTTATATAAATAAGTTCTACAATAACTAACATAATAATTATAACAGAAGCTATTGGTCCAATATATACTAAAAGCTTTTTACTTTCCTCATTTAAAAAACTATTAAACATTGCCCATATTCCAAATATTGAACTTATTAAAGAAGCTCCTATAACTAATCCAAAAAATATTCTTACTTGAGATTTTGCAGACTTAAATACCTCTGATTTTTCTGCTCCTAGCTTAAGTAAGATTTCGTATCTTTCTTTTGTAGAGCTAAGCTGTATTAAAAACTTAATACCAATCATTGTATTTCCTATTATTAAGAATATAATTCCTAAATATAAAGTTAAATAACTACCTGTTACAATATAAAACAGATTTCTTCCCATACCTTGTAGATAGCTCTCATATTGTAATCCACTTTCAGATAAAATTTCATTAACTTCACTTATAGCTTGCATTAATCCTTTCTCTTCAACCAAATTATTATTTATATTTAAATTCCAAATTGGATAGTCTGTATTTCCTATAAGATTCTTATATAAATCATCCGAAACAATAAGAGCATTTGAAAGAGTTATTGCTCTATCAGCTACAATGTTATCTATATAATACTCCTTAGCTAGATCATATTTTTCTCCTTGAATTATAATATATGGATTTTCTTTTAAAACTTCATTTATAAAATCTTCTGAGTAAAATCCTGAATTAGAATAAAAGGCAACTTCATTATTTTCTAAAATAAGATTTTCTTTTCCTGATGCTTCTCTCATTTTATTAAAAGATTCTAAAGAAATTATATACGGATAATTATCAGTTGTTAAATACTGCAATATTATCTTCTTACTCTTTGATTCAGGCATTTTTTCTATTTTCTGTCTAAAGCCTTCCCAAGAGAACTCTAATACTTCATTATCCCCTGAATTAAGTGATGCTCTCATACTATCTAAATAGACAGGATAATAATTTTCTACATAAGAATTTAAATCTAAGGTATTTATAGTTTCCTTAATTTCCTCTTCAGAAGCTGTTATTGAGAAATCTACTGTTCTATTAGTATTATCTTGATTTGATATAGCTACAGAAGCCCCAAAAGCAATACATATCATTGATAATAAAACTAATAAAGAAGAAAATGCTAAAGTATTTGATTCAAAAAATATATTTTCTTGAATTTGTCTCATTGTAAATGTAAATAAACCACTAGATTTCTCTGACCTTTTATTTAACGTATTTCCAATTAAAGCACTAATTCCTTTAAAGAACATAAAAGTGCCAGTAATTCCTGTAACTAAAACTATAATAGCAACAACTAAATTTAAAGATTTCAAAAGTAAAATAGCAACTAGGTAGGCTATTATTAGTAAAATGACTCCTATAATTAAATAAATCCATCTAGATTTTTCAGAAGAAATAATTTGCTTTTTGGAGCTATCTTTCTTTATTAAATCAAGAGGTTCCTTCTTACTTATAGAAATACTTAATAAAATCATAGCTATAATTTGTACCAACAAAAATCCTATAACAGTTCCTATAATACCTGTATATGAAAATTTGAATTGATGTCCTATAATTCCTATTCCAATTATCTTTATAGTAGCTAAACTTATTAATTCCGTTAAAAACAAAGCTATTGGTATTCCTATTAAAAGAGAAATTAAACTATTGTATATTGTTTCTCCCATAAGTAATCCAAAGATTTTTCCTCTTCTCATACCTAACATCTGATACATTCCAAATTCTTTTTTTCTTCTTTCCAAATGATATCTACTAGAAAAATATATTAAGAAAAATAGGAAAAATAAAGATAATACATATACAAGCTTAATTAAAATCATTAGCTTTTGAATTGCATCACTTTCCATAGTTCTTAAAAAACTAATTACATCTTGATCTTCTAAAGAAAGTAAAACATAAAAAGATACTATAGCTACAATTAAAGAACCAAAGTAAAGTCCATTTTCTTTTCTACTCTTTTTTGCATTTTTGAAAATATGCTTAAAGAACATTTGCACTTCCTCCTCCTAATTGAGCCATTACCATTAAGATTCTTTCATAGAAATCACTTTGACTCTCTTTTTCCTTATTTCTTCTAAGTTCATGAAAAATAACTCCATCTTGTATAAATAAAATTCTTGAACAAAAACTTGCTGCATTAACATCATGAGTAACCATTAAAATAGTTGATTCATTTTCTTTATTTATAATCTCAAGCTTACTCATTAAAGACTTAGCATTTTTTGAATCCAAAGCTCCTGTTGGTTCATCTGCTAATACAATTTCTGGATTTGTAATTAAAGCTCTAGCAGCGGCAACCCTTTGCTTTTGACCTCCTGACATTTCATTTGGATACTTATTTAAAATAGATTCGATATCTAATTGTTTAACTATTTTAAGCAACTTTTCCTTAGCTACTTCATAACTAATATTGTGAATAGACAAAGGTAAAATAATATTCTCTTTAGCTGTTAAATTATCTAGTAACTCAAAATCCTGAAATAAATAACCAATTTTATTCCCTCTAAAATCGGCTAATTTCCTTCCCTTAAAAGTACAAATATCTTCACCATTTAATAAAACCTTACCAGATGTAGGCCTAAGCATAGTTGAAATACAATTAAGTAATGTTGTTTTACCTGATCCACTAGCCCCCATTATTCCTAAAAACTCACCTGGTAGAACATCAAAAGTAATTCCTCTTAAAGCTTCAGTCTTACTTTCATTACTTCCGTATACCTTCTTAATATTTTCAACTTTTAATAATTTATCATTAATATTCATTTATTCTCCTCCTACTCTTTATATATCTAATTCTAATAAAGAGTAGTGTAAATTAAAACTTACACTTTGTGTAAGGTTCCACTTTATCTATAGTACATTATTGATTAACTTATATTTTGTGTAGAACATTCTTAAAATAAAAACTCACTATAATTAAATCTTTAACCCTTATTATTTATTACCCTAAACATAATCTATTAATATTATTACAGCATCATTTTTACCAAAATATACTTCATTTATAAAATAGATAATTTAATTTTTTCTTTTTAATTTATATTTAATTCTTATTGCCTAAGAGTATAACTTTTATATCATATCTTCAATATTAGGAGTTGTCTTATTTCTTTATATTACGCTCAAGAATAAAAAGCCTAGATATTCTAAAATTAATTAAAATACCTAGGCTCATTACTAATAAAAACTGCACACTCATTCACTAATTGTAAGAGTGTGCAGCCTTATATTATACTTATTATTAAACTTCTTTAGATAACTTTTCTAAATCAGCAATTATAACATTTACTAAATCTAATTTGCCCTTGGCATAGTCTTTTTCATTTAACCAATCTAGTCCAAGTTCTAAAGCTTTTTTAGTTTCTTTATATTCCTCTAATAATTTTTTAATTGTTTCTTCTCTCATTTATATCTCTCCTCATATAATTACTCAATTGTAACTAATTTCCCAAGGTTATTTTTATTAAATTAAGAAAGCTTGTCCCAATGTAAAACTACTCAACTGTAACTGATTTTGCAAGGTTACGTGGCTTATCTACATCGCAACCCTTTTGTTTTGCCATATAATAAGATATTAATTGTAGTGGAACTACTGATAATACTGGTGTTAGTAGTGAATTAGTTCTTGGAATATAAATCACATCATCACATACTTCCTTAGCATCTTTGTCCCCTTCATTTGCTATTGCTAAAACCCTTGCTCCCCTAGTAACTACTTCTCTAATATTACTTATCATCTTATCTTTTAATTTATCTTCAGTTAGTAATGCAATTACAGGTGTTCCCTTTTCTATTAATGCAATTGGACCATGTTTAAGTTCTCCTCCTGCATAAGCTTCTGAATGAATATATGATATTTCCTTAAGCTTTAATGAACCTTCTAATGCAACTGCATAATCTAATCCTCTACCTAAGAAGAATAAATCTTTATCCATATAGTTTTTTGAAGCATATTTTTGAAGCTCATCTTTTTTATCTAAAATCTCTTTTACCTTATCAGGTAATATTAATAATTCTTCTTTAAGTTCTTCTGATACTTCCTTATTTAATGTTCCTTTAAGTTCTCCAAAATAGATTCCTAAGATATACATTGCTATAAGTTGAGTTTCATATGCTTTAGTGGATGCAACTGCAATTTCTGGACCTGCCCAAGTATAAAGCACATGATGTGCTTCTCTTGAAACTGAACTTCCTACAACATTAGTTATAGCAATAACTTTGGCTCCTGTTTTCTTGGCATCTCTTAATACTGCTAATGTATCTGCTGTTTCCCCAGATTGACTTACTACTATAAGTAGCGATTTCTCTGTTATTAATGGATCTCTATATCTAAACTCTGAAGCTATATCTACTTCAACTGGTATTTTAGCTAACTTTTCTATAATTGTCTTTCCTACTAATCCAGCATGATAGGCTGTTCCACAAGCCACTATAAATACTCTATCAAAGTTTTCTAATTCTTCTTTTGTAAGATTAATATCATCTAATTGAACTTTTGTATCCTTTAAAACTCTAGATGTTAAAGTATCTTTTATAGCTTTTGGCTGCTCATGTATTTCTTTTAACATAAAGTCTTCATATCCGCCTTTTTCAGCTGCATCGACATCCCAAGTTACATGATAAATTTCTTTATCTATTTTTTCTCCATCTTCAGTTTTTATTTCTACGCCGTCCTTTGTTAAAATTACAAATTCTTTATCTTCTAATAAATAAACTTCTCTAGTATGATTTAAAACTGCTGGAATATCTGAAGCTATAAAATATTCACCTTCTCCTACTCCAACTATTAATGGACTATCTTTTCTAACTGCAACTATCTTATCAGGTTCTTCTTTACTGATAACACCAATAGCATAACTTCCTTCCATCTTTGAAGTTGCTTTAGTTACAGCTTCAAATAAGTCACCCTTGTAATAGTAATCTACTAAGTTAGGAATTACTTCAGTATCTGTATCTGAGCAAAATGTATATCCCTTAGTCTTTAACCATTCTTTAAGCTTTATATAATTTTCTATTATACCATTGTGAACAACACTTATTGTTACATCTCCATTACTATGAGGATGTGAATTAATATCTGATGGTTCTCCATGAGTTGCCCATCTAGTATGACCAATTCCTATATGTCCCTTCAATGGATTTTCATTTAAATTTTCTTCTAGGTTTTTAAGTCTTCCTTTATATTTCTTTACTTTTATTTCTCCATCTTCTAATATTGCAACTCCTGCTGAATCATATCCTCTATACTCTAATTTAGATAATCCTTCAACTAATATAGGAGATGCTTCTTTTCTTCCTACGAATCCAACTATTCCACACATTATATTTTTCTTCCTTCCATTGTCTATTATTTTTCATTCTAAATTAAGGACCCATTACAACATATAAAAATTATATTCCTCATTATTAATCTTGCATTGTAATAGTACCTTGAAGGTTTTAACACCAGGCTAATATTGTCCTATAAGTCACCTTATAGATTTGTTAGCCGTTAACGGTAGTGTGTAATACCGTGGGGCACCCGCCGAAGTATCGATAACTCCCCAACCTCGTCAACTTAAGTGAGATTCCAAATCTTTGATTTGGTTAATCGAACTTACTCAGCCTTGCTGAGTTTCCTCTTTGACTCCAAATCTTCGATTTGGCTAGTCGAACTTACTCAGTTTTACTGTATTTCCTCTATTACTCCCAATTCTACACTTGGTCAGTCGAACTTGCTCAGCCTTTCTAAATTCCTATATAGCTTTAAATTTTATATTTAAATAGACGAACTTAATTAAATTGAAATTTGAACTATCATCGGTTTTCCTTCTCATTTCATTTTAATTTTTATACTCTACATAACTTCAACTTAATAAAATAAGTTTTAAAGTTTCAGTTAAGTTCGCCTATATAAACCATAATTTATCACCTAAAAGAAACTCCTTATCAACTCAAAATGTATTTGCATCTTCAAAGGAAACTTCACTGGCATTCGCTGGCTGGGTAAGTTCCACCAACCAAATCGTAGATTTGGGGTTTTAAAGGAAACTCGACTCGCATTCACTCGCTGAGTACACTCTGCGTAACTTCAACTTACTAAAACAAGTTTTAGAGTTTCAGTTAACTTCGCCGTACTAAATCAAAGATTTAGAGGCATCAAAGGAAACTCGACTCGCATTCGCTCGCTGAGTAAGTTCCACCAACCAAATCATAGATTTGGGGTGTCACTTAAGTTCTGGCGCTTTATTTTATGACTATCCTCCTTTTCTTAACATCATTTAATTTATAGTACAGTTTATGCAACTAAAATTAAAATCTACACTAATTTTAGCACACTTTCTATTAAATTCAACCATTTATAGTTAAATTTAATTATTTTATCTTATTTAAATAAAATAAATTTAAATTACTCTCATTTTCTCCTGTTTACTCTTATTAATAACTATACATGTAGATGTCTAGACATATATTCAATGATAATTAATAATATATAATGCATAATTATAGAAAAAAACTCAGCCTAAGCTGAGTTTTTATTATTAACATTAATGTGATAACTATGGAATTTATCTTACTATAGTTGCTTTTATTTGATTAGCTATGAATTTCTTTGGTAAATCCACTTATTAGATTTAATTTTTCTTCTCTTGATAACTGCTTTATAGCATACTCTCTTTTCATTGCATCTTTTTTATCTTGAAATTCTTCAAAATATACTATTTCTACTGGAAGTCTAGGTTTAGTATATTTTGCTCCTTTTCCACTATTATGAGCTTTAAGCCTTTTTTCTAAAGAGGTTGTCCATCCTGTATATAAAGTGTTATCTGAGCATTTTAATATATAAACATAATTCATTTTATCACCTAGTTTAACTTTTCTTATAATCTAATAAATAAATTATAACTTAAAAATAGGTTATCTTAAACACTGATACTTAAGATAACCTATCTTCTACTTATTTCCTAAAGGACTCTTCTATTTTATTTTTCATTTCTTCAACTTTATCTTTAGCTACCTCTGTCTTATTTCTAATAGAGTTATCATATTCGTTGAATAAATTTCTCATATGCTCCATTGTGCTTGCCAAAGAAGCATCTTCTATTGTACCCATACTATTCATTTTATTTTCAAATTCTGTTCTATATGTTTCCCATTCTGCAGCATCTATTTTATCCACACCATTTTCTACTCTACTTCTAAAATCTGTGTATAAATCTTCTATATCTTTTCTAGACCTTTCAATATCTGTACCTGCTGCTGTGCCAGGAGTATTGGAATTACCTGTATTAGGATTAGTACCATCATTCATTCCTTCCCCATTATCTATTCCTGATCCATTATTCATTCCTGATCCATCATTCATTTTAGTGTTATTATTAGTTGATGGATTCTTATTATTTCCCCCACACGCTACTAGTCCTAAACTACAAGCAATTAACATGCCTATTAATAATTTTTTCATTTTCATGCCTCCTTTCTTCTACATAATTATCTTCTCTCTTATTTCAGAAATTATGTGGTGAAGAAATATCATATAAAATGAAAAAAACTCTAAAAAGAGTTTTTTCTTCTTTAATTTCAGTAAAATAAATCAATTACCTACTTAATTATTAATTGTTAAATAATAATTGTATTATCACTCCGCCTAATATAGTTAATGCATAAACTAAATTTGTAATAACGCAGTTCTTTACAGCTAGTATAAATGTATCTTTCTTAGTTTGAAGCTTGTTAAACTTATCTATATTCCCTTGAACAAACTTTAAAACTAGTAATGTAACTAAAGAAATAATAGGTAAAGATTTAGTAATTACGCCTATTACTATTGAAATAAATCCAATATAGTAAAGCCACTTAAATAGCTTTAAAGCATTTTCTTTTCCAATATATATTGGAAGTGTATATCTCTTATTTACTATATCTTCATCTATGTCGCATATATTATTGGCAAGCATTATATTGGATATTCCCATTATTGGAGATAAGCTTATTAAGAATATATTTGCTAACTCTATAATATTAAAACTTATATTTATGTTGCTTAAGTCATTAAAACTTATATTTAATATTCCAGTATCAAATACATGAATATAAATAGTTAAGAATGTTATTATAAAGCCCATAGTTAATCCTGAGAATATTTCACCAAAAGGTGTTCTTGAAATTGGTATAGGTCCAAAAGAATATGTAATTCCTATAACAAAGGATATAGCACCAATTAATAAAACTATTATATTTGTATTTTTAACTAATAATAATCCTAAAGCAGCAGCAATAATTAGCATAGTAAAAATAGTTACCCTAACTATCTTTGGGTTTAAATTATGGCTTACTATTGCATTATGAGTTTCATATCCATAACCTTCTTTTTTTATGGCTTTAGCATAGTCCATATAGTTATTTATAGCTGTAGTAGTCATATCAAATATTATCATTGAAGAAAACATTATAATTGCGTTTTTTACGTTAAAAGTATCAAATCTATATAATGCATAAAATGTTCCTAATAAGAAAGGAATAACACTTGCTACCTTTGTTCTGATTTCTACTAAATTTAAAAAGCTTTTAATATTCATTTATTTTCCTCCTTATTTATTACTTTAATATTTTAACATAAATAGAAGGAAAACATAATGTATTTTAAATTTTCCTTTTTCCTACTTAACTAATTTACTCCGCTTAATATCTTGCGTATAATTTTATTTTAATATAAAAAATTTTAAGCCTTGTGCAATAAAGCACAAGGCTGATTTTTTTATCCCATAAACATGAATGTATGACAAGTAAATACTGAAGCTACTTGCATAAAGCATAGTAATGAACCTACTATAATTCCTGGAATATATGGGTTATTACAATACTTAGCTAAACGACGTAGTAGAAGTACTGCTACTGGGAATACTGGTATTGCATTAATCATATATGTGAATGTAAATGGTGCTCCAAATATATTTGGTTGGAATCCTGTTTTTGCAAATAGGTAGTATCCGATGAAAGTAATAGCAAATGCAGGAATCATATTCATTAATGCAAAGAATAAATCATTTATTAATGTTGGTTCTTTACCTATCTTAGAGTAATAAGATGAATTTATAGCAATACTTACAGCTATACCAAATACCAAGAAGAATGGTAAGTATGTAAAGAATAAGTATAAATGATCTAGTGGAATTTCACGCATACCCCATAGGTAGTATCTTAAGTCAATTTGGAATACGTATTGCGCAATATATACAACAACCAATACGCTTAATACACCAAGTATAGCTAGTAAAAGTGATTTTAAGAAGTCTTTAATTGGAATTCTTACACCCCATGATTTTAAGGTATCTCCTTGTTTTCTAGCATATAAGTAGTATGAACCAAATGAAGTTATTAAAATAAATATACCATTTGCTAAAGACCATAATGCATAGATATTAGTAGTTTGTTGTGCTAAAACATCTGTAACAAAGTATCCATATCCTTTTTTGAATATAAATGATACGCTTAAGAATGCAAATGCACAGTTAGCTATAGTTAATACCCAGAACCATATCTTTCCTGTCTTATTAGGGGCAGGTCTTAATTGTTTGTTATCTTCAGCTTTTAAACTTGAGAAGAATTTAGTTTTTGTTAATGTTGCAATAGTAAATATGCAGATTGCTAAGGCTCCAAATAATCCTAGAACAGAAGCAAGAGAGTAGAAGTTCCAAATTTGCATAGAGCCAACTTCGTAGTTAGGAGCAACAAATGATTCTTGGAAAAAGTCTACCACTGAAGCTACAGCACCATTACCACCTTGTGGCTTAGGGTGAATTTCATCTGCTTTTGTAATACGACGAATAACTTGTTTTCCATTTATATCAGTAGTATAAGTATGTCCAGGAATTACTTTAACATCTGTAAGTGTACTTGGATCTTGTCCAAAGCTTACAAAAGACTTAGCTTCATTTGAATCTAAGAATTGTTGTGCAGAAACTGGAGCTCCATTTGAATCTTGAGTGCTAAAGTAAACATGGTCATAGTATGTATAGTAAAGACCTACATTACGATCTCCATACATATTTGTCCAATTTCCTTGAAAGTCAGTAAATAGTGGATTACTTGCAACTAAGTATACAGCAGAAATTACAGGATTTCCACTCATGTTATCTAAAACTACACTAGTATTTGTAGCATTCCCTCCCATTGAGTGACCAGCGATACCTATTTGATCTAAGTCTACATAATCTAATTCAGATACATATTTTACCGCAGCATAAACTCCGTATGCATCAGCATTCATATCAGTGAAGAAAGTTTCAAAAGGTGTTATATCAGAACCACCATGATTTAACATATCAGGTGTAACAACTACAAATCCACGACGTGCTAATTCAAGTGCATATTGAGCATAGCATTCTTTTGTTGTTGATAAACCATGAGCAAATACAACAGCAGGTGCTTTATTATCAGCAGTTGCAGCCTTTGGACTATAAACTCTAATACTTACGTTATCACCTGAACGTGTTTGTACAGTAGTAGTTTCAATTTTAACTTTTCCAAAGTTGCTTAAAAGTAGATTAGCACTAACGGCACATAATAAAGTGAAAATAATTGATAGAATTAGTCCTTGTTTTGCTGTAAGTTTAAATTTAGATTTTTTCTTCATAATTTATCTCCCTTTAGTTATAATTAAAACGTTAACATTTCATGTATAAATTATATAATGGAAGTTAAATTATAAATATGATTAATTTTATAATTTAGTATAACTATCTTGCACTTATGTCAAAAATATTATTTTAGATTTATGACAATTAGTTATAATGTTTAGTAAGGGGGACATAATTATGAGTGAAAAATTAGAGGTTATTTACTATCCAAGTATAGATAATATTAAGTTATTTGTTGTTGATATAGAATATAGATCACCACATACTCACCCAGAAATAGAGGTTCTATTTGTTTTTAAAGGGAATCCTATTTTTATGATTAATAATGAAAAATTTGAATTCCATCAAGGAGATATTATAATAATTAATAGTAATGAAAAGCACGAAATAATTTCAAATATTGAAACATCAACTTTTTTAGTTTTAAATATTTCTACTAAGTATTTTGAGGGATATTTTTCACAAATTAATCAAATTGCATTCAAAGGGCATTGTACATATAATTCAAAACATAAGTTACTGATATATACTTTTTTAAATCTTGCTAGACTTTACATAGAAAAATCTAATTTTTATAAAGTTAGCTGTGCAAGCATGGTAAATGTTATGTTTGTCTATTTATTAGAGAACTATTCAATGTATGATATTTATAATTATAAAAGCCAAGATAGTTGTCAAAATAAATTGAGATTAGAAAGAATTATGCATTATGTAGAAGAAAATTATTATGATAAGATTTCACTTAAAGATATTTCTGATAGGGAAGGAGTATCTGTATGTTTTTTATCAAGATTTATTCATAAGTATTTAGAATTAAGTTTTCAAGATTACTTAACATTTGTAAGATTTAATCACGCTAAAGAGCTTATTCTTACAACGGACATGAAGCTAGTAGATATTTGTTATCAATGTGGCTTTTCAGATTATCGTTATATGACTCAAGCATTTAAAAAATATTGTAAATGCACGCCAAAGGAGTTTAAGTTAAGGGAAAATATTTCAATGCCAACAAAAGATTTTTTAGGAACAACCATTCAAAGAGTATATGATAATGATGAAGCACTAAATATAATTGAGGATACAATTAAGTATTATAATTTAGTAGAACCACGTTAATATATGATACTTATATTGTGTAATTTATATCCTATATATGATTATCCCTAAATTTAAAATATAACTTGTATTAAATAATTTTAAACTAAGAATCAATGTTTTCAATATAAATCATTGATTCTTTTTTATAATAAATTAATATTCTTATCAAGTACATATATAAATTTCTCACCATTTTCAACGAATCCTTTTGTATGACCATTGTCATATCCTATTATTTCTAAGACTAAAATTTCATATTCATCAATCTTATTTATATCATATTTAAATACTGCATCACCAGCATGTATTTTGCTTCCACGTACCTTCATCTCAGAAATTCCATCTTTTCCATCACTTCTAAATTCCTTATGAGTTCCTCTTGAAAGTTCTATATAATCTTTTGAATTTAATTGTTCAGATATATTTGAGTCTGTGTTTATATCGTTCCCCTTATATAAATACCATTTTCCATATAATTTTGAATCTGAATTAAAATTTATAATACCAAATATCAATAAGCAAACTAATCCTATAATCCAAATCTTTTTAACGTTATTCATACAATCCCCCCCTATATTCTATATATGTAAATTATACTATATCAGTCTTAAAGAAAGTCATTATAATCAAATAAAGTTATCGCTACAATAAAACAGCAAAATACAATTAAAATCTATTTTCATACTATTAAGCCTATTTAAAACATAGGCTTAATTTTCATATAAACAAACTTATTTTTAGTAATTCTGTAGGAATTACCTCCTTAATTGTTAATTGTTAATTTAAAAAAGCTGCCTCTCGGCAGCTTTATATTAGTCTAATTTCTTACTATCAATCCAACTCATCATTTCTCTTAATTCTTTACCAACCTTTTCAATTGGATGTTCTGATTCCATTTTTCTTCTAGCATTGAACATTGGTCTTCCAACTTGGTTTTCTAATAACCAGTTCTTAGCGAATGTACCATCTTGGATTTCTTTAAGAACTTTCTTCATTTCCTTCTTAGTTTCGTCAGTTACTATTCTATCTCCAACTGCGTAGTCACCATATTCAGCTGTATCAGAGATTGAGTATCTCATCATGCTCATTCCACCTTGATATAGTAAGTCTACGATTAATTTCATTTCGTGTAAACATTCAAAGTAAGCATTTTCTGGAGCATATCCTGCTTCTACTAAAGTTTCAAAGCCAGCTTTGATAAGTGCTGTACATCCTCCACAAAGAACTGCTTGTTCTCCGAAAAGATCTGTTTCAGTTTCATCTTTAAAGGTAGTTTCTAAAACTCCAGCTCTTGCTCCACCTACTCCATTTGAATATGCAAGTGCTAAATCACGAGCATTTCCAGTAGCATCTTGATATACTGCTATTAAACATGGTACTCCTGATCCTTCAGTATAAGTTCTTCTTACCATATGTCCAGGTCCCTTAGGAGCACACATAAATACATCTACATCTGCTGGTGGAACTATTTGTCCATAATGAATATTAAATCCATGAGCAAATACTAAAGCATTTCCTTCTTCTAAGTTTGGAGCAATTTCATTTTTATATATTTGAGCTTGCTTTTCATCTGGTAATAGAATCATTATAATATCAGAAGCTTTAGCTGCTTCTGCAACTGTTGCTACCTTAAGTCCAGCAGCTTCAGCTCTTGGCCAAGATTTACTTCCTTCATATAATCCAACAACAACATCTACTCCACTTTCATGTAAGTTTAATGCATGAGCATGTCCTTGGCTACCATATCCTACTATAGCAACTTTCTTCCCCTTTAATAATTCTAAATTTGTGTCCTTTTCATAATACATTTTTGCCATTTGTCTACTAACCCCCTATTATTTTAAACATCTTCTTCGCTTATTATTTCATTAATAGCTGCACCTGGTGCAACCATAGGAAATACTTTTTTATCATTGTGTATCACATAATCTATTACTACTGGCCCTTCTTTGTAAGCTAAAGCTTCCTTTAGTACAGGAACTAGTTCTTCTTTTTCATGAACTCTAAATCCCTTGCCACCAAAGGCTTCAGCTACCTTTACAAAGTCAGTAGTTCCATTTAAATCTGTTGATGAATACCTTCCTTCATAGAAGAAGTTTTGCCATTGCCTAACCATCCCTAAGGAATTGTTATTTACTATTATTACTTTTACAGGCAATTTATTTTTAGCTGCTGTTGCTAATTCATTGCAGTTCATTCCAAAACTTCCATCACCAGCTATATTAAATACTGTTTTATCTTTATTAGCCATTTGTACACCTATTGATGCTCCAAGTCCAAAGCCCATAGTTCCAAGTCCACCAGAGGATATAAAGCTTCTAGGTATCTTAAACTCAAAATGTTGAGCAGCCCACATCTGATGCTGTCCAACTTCAGTTGCAAGCACAAAACTACCATCATCTAATTCACTTAGCTTTCTAAATAAGAATTCTGGTGTTAATTCTCCTGTCTCTGAAGTATCCTTAACCTTTAGAGCTTTAAGCTCATTCATCTTAGCTAACCACTCATCATTTTTCTTTTCTTTAAGGAGTGGTATTAATCTTTGAAGAACTATCTTTAAATCCCCAACTACAAAGGCATCTACCTTAACGTTCTTATTGATTTCTGCTGGATCTACGTCTATATGAACTACCTTTGCATGCTTTATTTGATTTTGAGTATTAATAACTCTATCACTAAATCTGGCTCCTAAGTTAATTAATAAATCGCATTTGCTTGCTAATATATTTGAAGCTTTACTTCCATGCATCCCTATCATTCCAGTATATAACGGATGATTATATGGGAATGATGATATTGACATAAGGGAAGTTGCTATTGGTGAATTAATCTTTTCAACAATTTCCTTAAGCTCTTCATAAGCTGCTGAAGCTACAATCCCACCCCCTGCATATATAAATGGATTTTCAGCTTCATTTATTAATTTAGCAACACTCTGTAGTGCTTCATCAGTTATATGCTTAGTTTTTCTTTCAACTTCTTTAGGAATTATAGGTTCGTATATAGCTTTAGCTGCTGTTATATCTTTTGGAATGTCTATTAATACTGGACCTGGTCTTCCTTCTTTAGCAATATAAAAAGCTTCTTTAACTACTTTTTGTAAATCATTAATATCTTTAACTATATAATTATGCTTAGTTATTGGCATTGTAATTCCAGCTATATCGACTTCTTGGAAACTATCCTTACCTAATAATGGTCTAGTTACATTACCTGTAATAGCTACCATTGGAATAGAATCCATATAAGCCGTTGCAATCCCAGTAACTAAGTTTGTAGCTCCTGGTCCTGATGTTGCTAAGCATACACCTATTTTCCCAGTAGATCTTGCATATCCATCTGCTGCATGGGATGCCCCTTGCTCATGAGCTGTTAGTATATGATTTATCTGATCTCTATAGTTATATAACTGATCATATATATTTAAAACAGCTCCACCAGGATACCCAAATATAGTATCAACACCCTCATCTATTAGAGACTTTATTAATATCTCAGCTCCTGTTAGAAACATAAATACCCCCCTTTTTTCATTATTTCAATATTGCTCCTGTGCTTGCAGAACTTACAAGCTTAGCATATCTAGCTAAATATCCTTCAGTTACCTTTGGTGGTAGTGGTTTGAAGTTCTTTCTTCTTTCTTCTAGAACTTCATCATCTACTAATAATTCTAGTTTTCCATTTGGAATATCTATTGATATGATATCTCCTTCTTCTACTAGTCCTATTACTCCACCTTCAGCTGCTTCTGGAGAAATGTGTCCTATAGCTGCCCCTTTTGTAGCTCCACTGAATCTTCCATCAGTTATTAATGCTACATATTTATCTAAGCCCATTCCTGCAATTGCTGATGTTGGTGATAACATTTCTCTCATACCAGGACCACCCTTTGGTCCTTCATATCTTATTACTACAACATCGCCTTTTACTATTTTCTTAGAAAGAATTGCTGCAATAGCATCCTCTTCTAAATCAAATACTCTTGCAGGTCCTGTGTGAACTAACATTTCTTTTAGAACTGCTGACTTCTTAACTACAGCCCCATCTACTGCTAAGTTACCCTTTAACACTCTAATACCACCAGTTATACTAAATGGTTCATCTATACTCTTGATAATATTGTAATCAAGTACTTCAACACCTTCTAAGTTTTCCTCATGAGTCTTAGATGTTGCTGTTATACAATCTAAATCTAAAAGACCTTTCTTTGAAAGTTCCTTCATAACTGCTTGGATTCCGCCAGCCCAATATAATTCTTCAATATGAGTATCTGAAGCTGGTGCTAATCTACAAAGATTAGGTGTTACTTCTGATACTTCATTAATCATATCTAGGTTTAAATCAACTTTTGCTTCATTAGCAATTGCTGTTAAATGAAGAACACTATTAGTTGAACATCCAAGTGCCATATCTACTGTCAATGCATTTTTTATAGCTCTTTCATTAACTATATCCCTTGGCTTAATATCTTTTTCTAATAAATCCATTACTCTCATACCTGCATATTTAGCAAGTCTCATTCTTTCTGAATAAACTGCTGGTATAGTACCATTTCCAGGTAAACCTAAACCTAATACTTCTGCTAAACAGTTCATTGAGTTTGCAGTAAACATTCCTGAACATGATCCACATGTAGGGCAAGCTTTGTTTTCCATATCACATAAATCACCTTCTAGCATAGTTCCATTTTCAAAGGCTCCAACAGCTTCAAACATTGTTGAAAGTGATACATCTTTACCTTTAAACTTACCTGCAAGCATTGGTCCACCACTTACAACTACTGCTGGTATATTAAGTCTTAATGCAGCCATCATCATACCTGGAACAATCTTGTCACAGTTTGGTATTAAAACTAATGCATCAAAAGCATGTGCCTTAACCATACATTCAATAGTATCTGCAATAAGTTCTCTTGTTGCTAAGGAATATCTCATTCCTTCATGTCCCATTGCTATACCATCGCAAACTCCTATTGTTGGGAATACTATTGGAGTTCCTCCAGACATTAATACTCCCTTTTTAACTGATTCTACTATTTTATCTAAATTAATATGACCTGCTATTATATCATTCTGTGAAGTTACAACTCCTATTAAGGGTTTGTTTATTTCTTCATCAGTAAGTCCTGTTGCCTTTAATAATGATCTATGTGGGGCTTTTTGTGGCCCTTTCTTTATAACGTCACTCCTCATTTATATTCCACCTCTTATTCTATCTTTTCTAAAACCAGCCTTCCTATCTCATTAGTTCCAACTAGTTTCATTCCTTCACTCATTATGTCCCCTGTTCTATACCCCTCTTCTAGAACCTTAAGGACTGCCCCCTCGATTACCTTAGCTTCAGTTTCTAAATTGAAACTGTATCTTAACATCATTGCTGCTGAAAGAATTGTTGCTAGTGGATTTGCAATTCCCTTCCCTGCTATATCTGGTGCACTTCCATGTATAGGTTCATACATTCCAAGCTTTCCTTCTCCTAATGATGCTGATGGCAACATACCAATTGATCCTGTTATCATACTTGCTTCGTCTGATAATATATCCCCAAACATATTTGAAGTAACTATTACGTCAAATTGTTTTGGATCTCTAACTAATTGCATTGAAGCATTATCTACATACATGTGATTAACCGTAACTTCCGGATAATCCTTGGCAACTTCTTCAATAACACCTCTCCAAAGCCTTGATGTTTCTAATATATTAGCCTTATCTACACTAGTTAACTTTTTATCTCTCTTCATTGCTGTTTCAAAAGCAATCTTAGCTATTCTTCTAACTTCATTAACATTATATCTTTCAGTATCATAAGCACCTGGTACTCCATCTATTTCTTCTCTGCCTCTTTCACCAAAGTAGATACCACCAGTTAATTCTCTAACTACACATATATCTATTCCATCTCCGATAATACTATCTTTAAGTGGAGAAGCCTCCTTTAATGGTGCATATAATAAAGCTGGTCTTAGATTGCAATATAAGTTCATTCCACCTCTAAGTCCAAGTAACGCTTGTTCAGGTCTTACTTTCGCATTAGGATCATCCCATTTAGGACCTCCAACAGCTCCAAGTAAAACTGCATCAGCTTTCTTGCAAGCTTCTAATGTTTCTTCTGGAAGTGGTACTCCTTTTTCATCTATAGCACAACCTCCAGCTATTAAATATTCATATTCAAAAGTATGGTTAAACTTATCCCCAACACAATTTAAAACATTCACAGTTTGTTCCACAACCTCTGGACCAATTCCATCCCCAGGTATAACAGCTACTTTAAAATTCATCTTTAATCCCCCTGTTTTTAGTGAAGAATGAAGGAATGAAAAGTTAATAAAAATATGCTATTTTTATTAACATGAAAAAATTATGGTAGAAATTCAGCTAAGGCTGAATTTCTTTAATTATCATGGGGCTGTCGTGCAAATAGCCCAAATTAAGAATTATTGATGTAATTCTTACAGAATTACTAAAATTAATTTCTTTTCAAAATTCCTTCAGGAATTTTTTAATTATTCATTCTTAATTTTCATTGTGCGACAGCACTATTTCCTCCATTCTTTCATTCCTTCATTTTTTCATTCCTTCATTATTTTGCTTGTTGAGTTTTAATGTAATTAACTAATCCGCCACAGTTAATTATATTTTGCATAAACTCTGGGAATGGTTCCCCTTGATATTCTTGATTCTTTGTATTATTTTTTATAATACCGCTGTCAAAATCTATTTCTAACTCGTCTCCAGCTTCTATTGATTTAACTGCTTCGTCACACTCTAATATTGGTAATCCTATATTAATTGCATTTCTATAGAATATTCTTGCGAAAGTTGATGCTATTACGCAGCTTACTCCACTTTCTTTTATTGCTATTGGAGCATGTTCTCTTGAAGAACCACATCCAAAGTTTTTATTTGCAACGATTATATCCCCTTGCTTTACATTCCTTGCAAATTCCTTATCTATATCCTCCATACAGTGTGTTGCTAATTCCTTAGGATCTGATGTATTTAAGTATCTTGCAGGAATTATTACATCTGTATCTACATTGTCACCATATTTAAAAACTCTACCTTTTGCTTCCATTTCCTTGAAAACCCCCTTTTTATAATTAACAATTAGCAATTAACAATTGACAATTGTGGATATAATTCAGCCTAGCTGAATTATTAAAACTTATATATTTTCCATAACTCAGCTTGCCTGAGTTATATCCTTCATTTTTCATTATTCATTCTTAATTTTTCATTTTCTACTATGCATTCTGCATTACTGCTACTACAGTTTCTGGATTAGTAATCTTTCCTGTTAATGCTGATGCAGCTGCTACTGCTGGACTAGCTAGGTAAACTTCTGATTCAACGTGCCCCATTCTTCCAACGAAATTTCTGTTTGTAGTTGAAACTGCTCTTTCACCCTTTGCAAGGATTCCCATATGTCCGCCTAAACATGGTCCACAAGTTGAAGTTGAGAATATTGCTCCCGCTTCTACTAAATCTTTTATAATTCCTTCTTCTAATGCTTGAAGATATATTTTTTGAGTTCCTGGGAACACGATACATCTTATCCCCTTCTTTATCTTCTTTCCTTTTATTATATCTCTAGCTATTCTTAAGTCAGAAATTCTACCATTGGTACAAGAACCAATAACTACCTGATCTAATTCTATTTCCCCAACTTCATCAATAGTTCTTGTATTGTCTGGTAAGTGTGGGAATGCTACTGTAGGTCTTAAAGTACTTAAGTCTATTTCATAAACTTCATCATACTCAGCATCTTCATCTGCTTCATAAACCTTCCATTCTCTAGTTGAATGTTCCTTTAAGTATTCAACTGTTGTGTCGTCTACTGGGAATATTCCATTCTTACCACCAGCTTCAATAGCCATATTAGCCATTGTAAATCTATCATCTATTGAAAGATATTTAATTCCATCTCCAACGAATTCCATTGATCTATATAATGCACCATCAACACCTATCATACCAATGATGTGAAGGATTATATCTTTACCACTTATCCAAGGTGCTGGCTTATTCTTTAAAACGAATTTTATTGCTGAAGGAACTTTAAACCAACATTTACCTATAGCCATACCTGCTGCCATATCTGTTGAACCAATTCCTGTTGAGAATGCTCCAAGTGCTCCATAGGTACAAGTATGTGAGTCAGCTCCAATAGCAACATCTCCTGCAACTACTAATCCTTTTTCAGGTATTAAGCAATGTTCAATTCCCATTTCTCCAACATCGTAGTAATGTGAAATATCTTTTTCCTTAACAAATTCTCTAATCATTTTATTTTGTTCTGCTGCTTTTATATCTTTATTTGGTGTAAAGTGATCAGGTACTATTGCTATCTTATCCTTATCGAAAACTTTTTCTAGTTTTAATTTATAAAATTCATTTACTGCCACTGGTGATGTAATATCATTTCCTAGCACTAAATCTAAATTTGCATCTATTAATTGCCCTGCCTTTACACTTTCTAATCCTGCATGAGCTGCAAGAATTTTTTGAGTCATAGTCATTCCCATGAGTTTAGTCCCCCTTTTTAAAAATAAGTTTTTAATTTTTTTTCTATATCTTTTAATAATTTATATTCAATTGAATCAACTAAGGCTATCAAACTAGCTTGTACGACATCTCTAGATACCCCAACGGTACTCCAGTTTTCAATTCCATCTGTGGATTCTATAAGAACTCTAACCTTTGCTCCTGTAGCACTTTCAGAATCTAGGACTCTTACTTTATAGTCTACAAGTCTAACTTCTCTAAGTTGTGGATAGAAACATTCAAGAGCTTCTCTCAATGCTTTATCCAAGGCATTTACTGGTCCATCCCCTTCTGCTGCTGTCATTTTGTTTTTACCATCTACAATCACATTAATTAATGCTGTAGAAGTAAATTCCTTAGTATTCCAAGGCTGTTCCCCAATAGTCTTAAAGTGTTTTAGTTCAAAGAAAGGCTTGTACTTTCCAATTGTTTTTCTTATTAAAAGTTCTACTGTACCTTCTGCCCCTTCAAACTTATAACCCTCATACTCTAATTCTTTTAATCTATTTGTAATTTTCCCTACTTCTTCACTATCTCTAGTGATATTTGGGAATACTTTTTGAATTTCTTTTAATATTGTACTTTTACCACTTACCTCAGATATTAAGAATCTTCTGTCATTTCCAACCTCTTCTGGTTTAATATGTTCATATGAATTTGACTTTTTACATATAGCATCTATATGCATTCCACCCTTATGAGCAAAGGCTGATGCTCCAACATATGGCATACTATCTAAAAGTTTAATATTTGAAATTTCAGCAATATACTTAGCTGTTTTAGTAAGTTCCACTATTTTTTCTTTAGGCAAAGCTTCATATCCCATCTTTAATTGCAATGTAGGTATAATTACTGTTAAATTAGCATTACCACATCTTTCTCCTACTCCAATAAAGGTTCCTTGAATATGACATGCCCCAGCTTCCACTGCAGTTATTGAATTAGCAACTGCCATTCCTATATCGTTATGACAATGTATTCCTACTCTCCCACCTACAGTATTAACAGCTTCTTTAGCTATTTCACTTACTTCTGATGGTAAAGTCCCTCCATTAGTATCACATAATACTACTACATCTGCTCCTGCTTCCTTTGCAGTTATTAAAACTTTTAATGCATAATCACTATTTTCTTTATATCCATCAAAAAAGTGTTCTGCATCAAAGATAACTTCTTTATTTTTACTTTTAATATAGCTTATTGAATCTTTTATCATACTTAGATTTTCTTCTAAAGTAGTTTTTAAAATTTCCTTAACTTGAAAATCCCATGCTTTACCGAATATTACTATTACATCTGTTTCTGCTGCTAATAAGCTTTTTATATTAGTATCTTCCTCTACCTTAGTTCTAAATCTTCTAGTAGCTCCAAAAGCTGCTAGCTTTGAGTTCTTAAGCTTGACTTCTTTCATTTTCTTAAAGAACTCCATGTCCTTAGGATTAGATCCTGGATTTCCTGCCTCTATATAAGAAACCCCCATCTTATCTAAAGCCATAGCAACCTTAATTTTATCTTCAAGAGAAAAAGAAATATCTTCTCCCTGTGCCCCATCCCTTAAAGTAGAATCAAAGATTTCGATGACTCTATCGCTCATTGCTTAACCCCCTTTTTGCAATTAACAATTAATTGAAGTATTCTCCATAACTAGTAATATCCTTGTCTCCTCTTTCTAAGGCTGTTATTCCAGTTCTAACTATCTCAACTATTCCGTAGTCTTCCATTAGTTCTATTAAAGCATTTATCTTGCTATCATCCCCAGTTAATTCAATAGTTACTGTATTGTGAGCAACATCTATTATCTTGCTTCTAAATATCTTAACTACTTCGTTTATAGAACCTCTTTTTTCAGCAGATGCTTGTACTTTAATTAAAACAAGCTCTCTATATACAGAATATTCTGACTTTAATTCATGTACTCTTAACACATCTTCAAGTTTATTTAATTGCTTTGTAAACTGTTCTACTACGTCATCATTCCCCATTAAAACAATTGTCATCCTCGATATATCTGGATTTTCTGTTCTACCAACAGTTAAACTGTCTATATTAAATCCACGCCTAGCAAATAATCCTGAAACTCTGGTTAATACCCCTGATGAATTTCTAACTAATACAGATAATACATGTCTTTCCAAATCCTTAGCCCCCTTTTAAAAAATTGTGTAAAAAAACCACCCTTAATGATAGACTCATTTTGGTGGTAATAAACTTCCGCCCTAAATTAAACAATCACTAGGTTCTAACAAACCCTTGCCTTTAACGGTGCTTACCGGTTATCGCTTACTTATACAATTAAGATTGTACTTTCTGGATACTGCTCTGGAGTGATTATTATTTAGTAAAGTATCCATTTACACCAACCATGGACTCTCTTAAACTTTATTCCTAAATAAAGGTCTCCTTCTTTGCATTTACAAATCGTAAGGTCCTATTTAATTTTGTTATTGCTAAAATTTTACTACCCATTTATATAACTGTCAAGAATTTTTAGAAAACTTTGTCAAATTGCTTTTTGAATACTTTTCCAAGTTAGTTATTTTATCACTTTGTAAGTATAATGTTATTTTTATTATTAAATTATCAATGAAATTTTTATTGTTATGAAATTCTTTTATCAAAATTATTATTTTTTTATCACTTTAATTTGTAACCATTATTATACTTTTATTTTATTTTTTTCTATATTTACATTTATATTAAATAAGTTTATAATTTACTTATAAGGTTTTATATACCACTTAAAAAGATTAATATAATTGTTATTTATATTTTCAAAACTCATATCTCATTTATTTGTAACGGGAATTTTCACTAGTTATTTCTTTAATTGTTTATTTTAAGCATAAAATATTATTTTTTTGCTTTACTATAAAGTAATTTAAAATAGAAAGGATGATTTATATGTACGGATTTCCACCACTACAACTTACTGTAGTAAGCATTACAAACAATACTGATAAGACTATTAATGATATTTCCTTTAATTATGAAGGAAGTATGACTAATGATGTAGTAATACCTACACTTAAAGCTAATAGTAATAAACAAACAGGAATTTCTACTATTCATCTACAAGATCATAGTAATATTATGATGTATAACAAGGTTAACGGGGAAACTTTCTCCTATATTTTAAAGCCTGATATAATTAACCCAGGTATTGCTGTTAAATATTCAGGAGTACTTCGTATAAGAATTAATGACGTAAAAGAAAATGGAGAGCTAGAGATAGCTGTAACAATAGAAGAGTAAAATTGAATTTAATATATTAAATTTAAAGGAGTGGCTTTAATGGGTGCAATGCCTGGAATGGTTGGTATTACAATGCCAGCTAATGTTTTAGTTTTAAGGATTACTAACACTACAGATAAAATTATAAAAAACATACAGTTTAACTATGATGAAAGTAATATGAAGGATGTAGTTATATCCACTTTAAAGCCTAATCAAAATAAACAAGTAGGTATTTCAACAATTAATATCAAAAAGGATAGTAAAATTAAAATGTATAATGAAGTAGATGGTAAGACTTATTCTTATATAATTAGGGATAATTCTATTAAATCTGAACTATCTAAACAATATATGATACCTACAAGCATTTATATTAATAAGGTGAATGATAATGGTGAATTAGAAATAACTACAAAGTTAGAAGAATAAAAAAGGGATTGTCGCTAGAAGATTGTAATCTTCCCATGCGGCAACCCCTTCTTTTTATTTATTAATGTTTTATTCTTTTAATGAATACTATACCAGCTAAGCTAATAATAGCTGTTATAATTGGGAATATAACATTTGCATCATCAGAAGTTTTTGGAATTGTAATTTCTTCTTTTTTTTCTGGTTTTTCTTCTTTTGGCTCTACTACCTTTTTATTCTTAAAGGCTTCTTCCCATTCTTTTATCTCTGAAGCTGTTATTGAAATTTCTCCATTATCTTTAACCACTAGTTTTCTAGTAGCTTCTGATTTTATATAGCCCTTTGGTGCTAATTTTTCACGTACTATATATTCTCCTGGAAGTATATTTTCAAATCTTACAACTCCATTTTTATCAGAAATAGAAGTTGCTATAACTTCTGTCCCCTTAAGAAGCTCAAAGGTTGCATTGCTTAAAACAGAATTACTATCACTATATTTAATAAACTCAATAGAATTTTCTACTTTATTTATAAATAGTGTTTCTGCTTCCATCTTATCTTTACCAACAATGGAGCTTACTCCATTCTCGTCAATTACAATATAAGCAGTCTTATCCGAAGTTTTGAAATACTTACTATGAGAACTTACTTCTCTAATTTCATATTCTCCTGGTTTTACATTTAAGAATGTTACTAAACCATTTGCATCTGAAAATACTGTTGATCCATATCTCTCACCATTAATTAGTAATTCAAATTCTGCACCAGCAAGAATACCCTTCTTATCATTAATATACTTAGTAAAGCTAATGCTACCTAAAATCATTTTATTTATATAAAGTGATTCTAAATCTTCACCTGTCTTTATTACACCACTTTCCTTGAAAGTAACTGTTCCATCACTATTTACTGTTACTTCTACTTCCACCTTAGAAATTTCATATCCCTTTGGCGCGGATACTTCTTTCAATGTATAAGTTCCTTCTTTTATACCACTGAAAGATACTAATCCAGTATCTGTTGAAGTTACAGTATACTTAATTTCTTCATCTTGATATAGGGCAAATCCTGCTCCATTAACTGGATTTCCATAGTTGTCATTCTTATTAAATTGGAATAAACCAGTCTTTTCAATGATCTTCTCATTCTCAATTTTCTCAAGTTTACTTTCGTCAATAAATGCACCTTCCTTTGTAACATTTACTGTCCATGGCCCTGCTTCTTTGTAGCCAGTTGGAGTTGTTTCTATTAATGTGTAGGTTCCTAATTCAATATTTTCAAAACTTACAACTCCATTTTCATTAGATACAGCCGTTGCAATTTCTTTTTCTCCTTGTATCAACTTAAACTCTACACCTGGAATTACTGTATCTGTTCCAGATATAAGTTTCTTAAAGTTAAATTCAACTCTACTAATATTATTAACATAAAGTCCTTCTAAGTCAGCTATTTCCTTGTCTTCTTCCCCTACCTTAAAGGTAACTATTCCATCACTATTCACTGTTACTTCTACTACTGCATTGGATATTTCATATCCATCAGGTGCCTTTGTTTCCCTTAATATATAAGTTCCTTGTTTTATACCAATAAAGGATACCTCTCCTATGGATATTTCATCACTACTTCTTAAGATAAGTTTATATGATAAAAGGATACTTTCTAATGATAAATTTCCTGTAGAAATTGAAGTATATTTTACTTTGCCATCTTGATATAATGCAAATTCTGCGCCCTTAACTGGGTTATTATGATTATCCAATTTATTAAAATTAAATGATCCTATAACCTGAGCATTCTCAATTTGTGTAAGGGCCTTTCCTTCAAAAATTACGCCATTTTTAGTAACCTCTATATCCCATGGCCCTGCTGCCTTATATCCATATGGAGTTGTCTCTACTAACCTATAGCTACCTATCTCAATATTACTAAATCTTACAGTTCCATTTGCATCTGATACTACTGTAGCAACTATATTATCACCTTGAATAAGTTTGAACTCTACACCTGGTATACCTGTCTTTGTTCCAGATATAACCTTATTAAAGGTAAATTCAACCGTAGTAATCTTATTAACGTATAAATTATCCAAGTCTCCTAGTTCCTTGCCTTCTCCATTTACCTTGAAAGTAACAGTACCGTTGCTATCAACTGTCACTTCTACTACTGAATTGGAGATTTCATATCCTTCAGGGGTGTTTGTTTCCTTCAAGATATAAATTCCTTCTTTTACGTTATTAAAAGATACTAATCCTTCTTCTGAAGAAGTTGAAGTATATTTAACCTCTTCATCTTGATATAATGCAAACTTAGCTCCCTTAACAGCTTTTTCATGGTTATCTAACTTATTAAACTCAAATCCACCAGTAACTTTAACATTCTCAATTTTATCAAGCTTTGTCTCACCAATAAATGCTCCTTCTTTTGTAACATTTACTGTCCATGGTCCTGCTGCTTCATATCCAAAGGGCCTTGTTTCTACTAATGTGTAAGTTCCTAATTCAACATTTTTAAAACTTACAACACCACTTTCATTAGAAATATCTGTCGCAATTACCTTATCACCTTGCATTAACTTAAACTCTACATTAGGAATACCAGTATCAGTTCCAGATACTACTTTATTGAAACTAAATTCAGTTTTGCTAATATTATTAACAAAGATCCCATTTAAGTTTTCTAAAGCTTCTTCCTTGCCATCTACCTTAAATGTAACTTTTCCATCCTTGTCTACTATTACTATTATTTCATCAGTGGATATTTCATATCCATCTGGTGCCTCTGTTTCTTTCAATGTGTAAGTTCCTTGTTTTATATCATTGAAAGATACTAATCCTTCTTCTGAAGAAGTTGAATCATATTTAACCTTTTCCTCTTGATATAATGCAAACTTAGCTCCCTTAACAGCTTTTTCATGGTTATCTAACTTATTAAACTCAAATCCACCAATAACTTCAACATTCTCAATTTGGATAAGTTTTTCATCATCAATAAATGCACCTTCCTTCGTAACATTTACTGTCCATGGTCCTGCTGCTTCATATCCAAATGGTCTAGCTTCTATTAATGTGTAGGTTCCTAATTCAATATTTTCAAAACTCACTTCACCATTTTCATCAGAAGTAACTGTTGCAACTACCTTCTCTCCTTGCATTAACTTAAACTCTACATTGGGAATAACAGTATCAGTTCCAGATACTACTTTTCTGAAACTAAATTCAGTTTTGCTAATATTATTAACAAAGATCCCATTTAAGTTTTCTAAAACTTCTTCCTTGCCATCTACCTTAAATGTAACTTTTCCATCCTTGTCTACTATTACTATTATTTCATCAGTGGATATTTCATATCCATCTGGCGCAGTTGTTTCCTTCAATATATAATTTCCTTCTTTTATACCACTGAAAGACACTACTCCAGTACCTGTAGAAGTTGCTGTGTATTTTTCCAATCCATCCTGATATAGAGCAAATGTTGCTCCATTAACAGCTTTATCATAATTGTCTATCTTGTTAAATTTAAAAGATCCAGTCTTTTCAATTGGTGTAAGTATATCCCCCTTGAAAGGTCCAACCCAATGTATTTCTGAAGAACTTCCAGAGCCATCTAATCCATTTGCTATAATAGTTCCATTAATTGCACTATAACCTGCTGAAGAAAAAGTAATATCAGCATTTGGAGCCAATATACTTCCAAATACTATAGTCCTCTCGATTTTCACTTCTTTTAAAGATGGATCAAATGTCCATATAACTCTATTTGAAATCCCATCTACATTAATCTTATCCAACATTGTATCTCCAATAAAGGTTTCACCATAATTTATGACATTACCTTTATATTTAATTATAATCGTAGAATCTTTAGCATCTTCTGCATAATTAAACTTAATATTTTTCCTTCCTGATGTTAAATCAACTTCAAAAATATTAATTCCATCAACGCAATTTAAGATTACTGTATTACCATCATATATTGCTTTTGCTGTTTCTTTTGTATTCCACAAATCTTTATTTAGTTTTACAAGATCTGCTTTAGCATCCCCTAAGAATTTGTCTATTTCACTTTGCCGCTTATAGATATTGCCTACTTTAGGGTCAAGTTTTTGGGGATCCACAGAGTCTCCAATTACTGCATCACCATTACTTATAAGAGTTTTCCCTTGAATATTAATCTCTTTTTGTGCCATAACTCCAACATTGAATTTAGGAATTACAATATCATTGAATTGATTAATCCCTCCTCTTAATCCCTCATTAAATGTAACAATATTAACATTTTTAAGTGATCCAGCTGCTATTGGTCCTCCAGTTTCATTAAAGTTTTTGAATTCATTAAAGAAGATCCCACTAAAATCATCTGCTCCACCTAGTTGATTTGCTCTTGACACTGGAGTCCAGTCTAACTTATTTGCGTTAATTTTTTGCTTACCATCAGTTATTGGTTGTTGTTCTTCCGCCATTACTATATTAGACATATTCATAAATGTTAATAGGGCTGATACAGTAAGAGCTATTGCTTTTTTAAATTTCATAATCCCCCTCCTTCATTAATATGTCTATTTAGCATGCATTTAAGTTATGCACCTATTTAATACATTTAATATAAATATTATTAAAGGAGTTTTATTATTAACTGACTCTATGTATCCACACTATTTCTTATACAAATAAGAACATCTTAAATAACAAAAAGCAGTAGATTTATTATCATAAATCTACTGCTTTTTCTATTATTAATATAATCCTTCTTATTTAAAAGAAGTTCAGAAACCTCTGAACTCCCTCCTAAACTGCTAATTATTAATTGTTACTTGCTAATTGTCATCATCCTATCTTAATACAACTCATTGAAACAGAAGAATTTTGAATGCTCTTATGAATAACTTCTACTTTATCATCCTTTTCTTGAGCTCCTATTACATATAATAAAGGTAAGAAATGTTCATCTGTTGGTACTGCAAGCTTGGAGATATCTCCTAGTGCTTTATAGTTTAGTATTGCCTTATGATTATATGACTTTACTGAATCTATAACATAATTATCAAAAGCTTCAGCCCACTCATATGGTTTTCCATAAACATCAGGACTTGCAACTCCTAAATTATGAACTATATCTCCACTTCCTATTATTAGTATTCCTTCTTCTCTAAATTTAGCTAACCTTTTACCTATCTTATAATGTTCCTCTTCTGCTAATTCAGCATTTAAGCTTAGCTCCATAGTAGGTATATTAGCATTTGAGTATAAATATTTTAAAACTCCCCAAGAAGCATGGTCTAGTCCCCACTCATCTGTAAGCTCTACTCCCTCTTCTTTAAGTTCACTATAAATCTTTTCAGCATATTCTTTCCCACCAAAAGGCTCATATTTTATATTATATATTTCTTCTGGAAATCCGTAAAAATCATAAATTTGTTTTGGCTTTTCACTATATGTCAAATATGTTCCTTTAGTTTTAAAATGAGCTGAAATTATAATAATAGCCTTTGGTATTTCTAACTCTTGTCCAAGTTTTATTAATGACCTTGTATATTCATTATCTAAAACTACATTCATTGGACTACCATGAGATAAAAATAAAACTGGCATCTTTTTATTCATTTCCATCACCTCATAAATCGTTATTTATCCGATCGCTATCATTGCTAACACTCCCCCTTCTAAAAGTGGGAGCTAAGCACTGATACGCGCCTGGATTAGTTTTTCTAACCTTCCGGTGGAGTAGGATATTTCTGTACTCTGTGAAAGTGATTCACACAAAATACAAGATTTTGGTTCTCTACTTTTTAAGAAAACTCCACCTGAAGATAAGAATCACTTTATTATACACATATTATCCCTAACTCTACCCTATGTCAAATTTTTATTATTTTTCAAATTGATGTATAAAATAATATTTTATAATTAATCTTCTTCATTAATTCTTACTAAATATAATCATAATATACTAAAAGAGACTACCTTACTATTAACTTATTAATGTAGTCTCTTTAATTCATTTATCCATAATTTTAGAATGTTAAATATACTAGCAAATTAAAATAGACGGTGAAATAATCATATGGCGAAGATTTTTACAGCCATTAGATTATGGAGCATATTATATTTTAATTTGTCTTTATATTCGCATTCTTTAATTCTTACTCATTATTATATAGTCTATTAAAATCAAAAAAACTCAGACAAAGTCTGAGTTTTTTCATTAACTGTTAATTTTTAATTGTCACTTGTTAATTGTCTAAATTTTGCTTAGTATTAAATCTACTAATCCATGAGCCATCTTATCTATTTCTTCTTGGTTTTCTCCTTCTAGCATAACTCTTACTAGTGGTTCTGTACCTGAAGGTCTTATTAGTACTCTTCCTGCTCCATGAAGTTTTTCTTCAATCTTTTTAATTTCATTTACTATTTCTTCATCTTCTAAGTATATGTTTTTCTTATCATTTGGAACCTTTGCATTTACAAGTACCTGTGGAAGTTCCTTCATTATACCTGCAAGTTCGCTTAAAGCCTTTCCACTTTTCTTTCTTATTGCAGCTACTTGAAGAGCTGTAACTAATCCATCACCAGTTGTATTATAGTCTAAGAAGATAATATGTCCTGATTGTTCTCCACCTAGAACAAATTTATCATTAACCATTTCTTCTAATACATATCTATCTCCAACCTTAGTTTTGATAGTCTTTATTCCTTCTTTTTTACATGCAATATCTAAACCTAAGTTACTCATAACTGTTACTACTAAAGTATCATCTTTAAGCTTTCCTAAGTCCTTTAAGTATTTTGCACATAACATTAATATAAAGTCACCATTAATAAGATTACCTTTTTCGTCTACAGCTAAACATCTATCTGCATCTCCATCAAAGGCAAAACCTAAATCACAGTTCTTTCTTACAACATAATCTTGTAATTCTTCTGGATGAGTTGAACCACACTTTTCATTTATATTAGTTCCATCTGGATTATCATTTATTACATAAACTTCAGCACCTAACTCTCTAAAAGCTTTTACTGCAGCCTTGTAGCAAGCACCATTTGCACAGTCTAAAGCTACTTTTAATCCTTTTAAGTCTACTGGTATAGTTGATAAAGCGTAATCTGTATATTCATCAAGAGCACCAACTTCTCTATGTGATCTACCTAAATCGTGTCCTGTTGGACTTGGTACTCCTTCAAATCCACTTTCTATAACTCTTTGAATTTCATCTTCTAATTCATCTGGTAATTTGTATCCTTTATTATCAAAGAATTTAATTCCATTATATTCTACTGGGTTATGTGATGCTGAAATCATAATTCCTGCATCAGCATTATATTCTCTTATTAAATGAGCTACTGCTGGAGTAGGTACTACACCTAATATTACTGCTTCTGCTCCTACTGATAATATTCCAGATACTAAAGCAGCTTCAAGCATATCTCCTGATATTCTTGTATCTTTAGCAACTAGTATCTTTGGCTTATGAGTCCCTTCTGTTAATACATATGCACCTGCTCTACCTAAGCTATAAGCTATTTCAGATGTTAATTCAGTATTAGCAATTCCTCTAACTCCATCTGTACCAAACATTCTACCCATATTTTTTACCTCGCTTTTTTCTATCGTTCTACGTTAATTCCACATAATAATATTATATATTATTAATCTATACAATAAAACCTAATTATTTCTTAATTTTTTTCAAGTCTTTCTAATATTAAATTGTATCCACCAGTACCATAATTTAAACACTTATTAACCCTACTAATAGTAGCTGTACTAGCACCTGTATCTTCAGCTATTTCAGTATAAACCTTCTTTTCCTTTAAAAGCTTTGCAACTTGAATTCTTTGAGCCAATGCTTTTAATTCATTTATAGTTGCAACATCTTCAAAAAAACTGTAACATTCCTCTATAGTTTGAAGCTTTAAAACTGCCTCGAAAAATAAATCTAGCTCTGGATTTTTAAGCTTATTTTCAGCCATAATTATCATCCACTCCTAACCACTCTTATTCTCTTTTGAAAAAATATGTTTTAATCTGTAATTTACTTTTTAACTCTTATAAAATTATAACTTCGACTTTGATATTTTACAACTATATTGGAGTAAAGTGATTACTCTTCCGGCTCATAACTTATATCTCTATTAAATTCACTTAGTCCTCTTTCATTTAAATCTTCATAAATACTCTTAGTTGGAACTAGCCATACTTCTCCTGTACCTCTATAAACATTAAGTAAACCTTCTCCATTTATTGCAGAGCCCACTAATGTTGTGCCTGACTTTTCAACAGTAAACTCTATATTACCGCTTCTTAAAACTGCAAAACTTCCATCTACTTTTAAAACATCTCTATATAACTTACATCTTAATATTTCTTTTTCAGGTACTGGAACTTCTAATAGAACTATACCACTTCCACTTAATCTACTTTGGAAGATTCCTTCCTTTCCAAATATAAGGGATGAAATACTTTTTTGCATTACTGGTTCTATTTCTATACTCTCCTCACATGCAAAAAATAGTCCATCATCTATTATTATTTCTTCATCTTCTAATTCTATTAATGTAAAATGTCCAAAACTAGGCTCTAAAAATACTTCACCTGTCCCTCTAAGTATAGGTTTAAACATAGATTCTCCGGTAACCTTATTTGAAAATAGCTTTTTACCCATTCCAATTAATCCACCAGACTTAGCTACTATCTCAATATTCCCCTTCATATAACTTAAAGCCCCTGCTTCTATCTTTATAGCACTATCATCTAAAATTATTCTACCTTGCTTTAATCTAATAGAAGATGACTTCATTAAATTTAATTGCATTGCTGTATTTAAATCTCTAGCTCCTTGTAAATCATCATATTCTAATACTTGAAATATGCTTTCATTTTTCATCTCAGCTATCATAGTTAATCTATTTTTTATATTCTGTGAAGTTATCATTTAAATCCCCTCCACCAATAATTTTACCATAATACATAAAGGTAAAAATAGTAAACTACATATAATTTAAGAATTTTATTATTTGAGTTATATATAAATTAAAAATTCTATTATTTAAATTAGTTTTTCTATTAAGAAAAAACTCTTAAAGCAAAAGAGCTCAGCCAAAACTGAGCTCCTAATTCCTAACTTTAAAAACTCAGCTCGTCTGAGTTTTTTCCTTTAGTTTATTATAAGTAAAAAGATAATATAGCTATAATGAATATTCCAAATAATATAAGTATGCCGACTTGGAGCATGCGACGGAGTGCAGACTTATATTATTGGAATATTTATTAGTGATTATCTTAATATTCTTTTGCTTCTTCTTCTCCATTAAGTACTCTTAAAGCACCTTCAGCTAGTGCTAATAATTCATCTTCTCCAGGATATACAGTTACATTTGCTATCCATCCAATTCTAGCTTTTAATGCCTCAACTACTACATCTGAATATGCTATTCCACCTGTTAATATTATGCTATCTACTTTGCCTTCTAAAACTGTGGCATTTGCTCCAACAGCCTTAGCTATTTGATAAATAAAAGCATCTAAGTATAACTTAGCTTCTTTATCACCTTCTTCTACCAATTTAAGGACATCTCTAGCATCGTTAGTATTTAAGTATGCAACATATCCACCCTTACCTATTATTTTGCTATACATTTCTTTTTCAGTGTACTTATTGCTGTAACATAGTTTAATTAAGTCTCCTACTGGCACTGTTCCAGCTCTTTCTGGTGAAAATGGGCCTTCTCCATCTAAAGCATTATTTACATCTACTACTCTACCTTTTTTATGAGCGCCAACAGAAACTCCTCCACCCATATGTACAACTATTAAATTTAAATCTGAGTATCTTATATTATTTTCTTTGGCATATCTCTTAGCAACTGCTTTTTGATTTAAAGCATGGAATTTACTTAATCTTGGTAATTCAGGAACTCCTGAAACTCTTGCCACTTCATCTAATTCATCTACTACTACTGGATCTACTATAAATGCTGGGATATTTAATTCTTTAGCTATTCTATCTGCAAGAATTCCCCCTAAGTTAGAAGCATGTTGTCCTTGCACTCCAACTTTTAAATCTTCAAGCATAGTATCATTTACCTTATAAGTTCCACTTTCCATTGGTCTTAGCATTCCACCTCTACCAACTATAGCATCTAAAGTATTTAAGTCAAAATTCTTTTCTTTTAATATATTAACTATTATTTCTTTTCTAAAATCTATTTGATCGAATATAGTTTCATACTTACCTATTTCTTCTGAAGAATGTCTTAAAGTTTCTTCAAATAATTCCTTAGTATCCTCATAAACACCTATTTTTGTAGATGTTGAACCTGGATTAATAATTAATAGCTTATTTGACATGATATAACCTCCATAAATATATTTAACTATTTTGCTTCTGCAACTAAAGCTGCTAATGCAATTGAATAAACCTTTGTTTCAAAACTATCAGCTCTTGAAGTTAAAATAACTGGTGCTGATGTTCCTACTAATAATCCACCATTTCTTGATTTTGCTGTATATGTTAAAGTCTTATACATAACATTGGCTGTTTCTATATTTGGAAGTAATATTATATCTGCCTTTCCAGCTACTTCACCTGTTACTCCTTTATGTTTTGCAGCTTCTTCTGATAATGCATTATCTAAAGCTAAAGGACCATCTACTATACATCCTTTAATTTGTCCTCTATCATTCATCTTAGATAATAATGATGCATCTACAGTTGCAGGCATATCTGGATTTACTACTTCAACTGCACATACTGGTGCAACCTTAGGAAGTTCTATTCCACAAGCATGAGCTACAGCTACTGAGTTATTTAAAATTTGGACTTTTGCTTTTAAATCTGGGTATGTGTTAAATGCTGCATCTGTTAATAATATTAATCTATCTATTCCTTCTATTTCAAAAACAGATACATGGGACATAAGCTTTCCAGTTCTTAGTCCAACTTCTTTATTTAATACACATCTTAAAAATGTTGCTGTATCAACTAATCCCTTCATAACCATATCAGCCTTACCACTTGAAACTAAGGTTATAGCTTCTAATGCTGCTTTATTTGGATTTTCCACATTAACTATTTCAAATTGAGTTAAGTCCATATTAATCTTTTCAGCTATTTCTCTAATTTTACTTTCATCTCCAACTAAAATGGCATCTGCAATTCCTTTTTCCTTTGCAGCTTTAACTGCTTCTAAAACTGGTTCATCTTGAGCTACTGCTACTGCAACCTTCTTTGTTGAACAATCATTTACCTTCTTTAATAAGTCATCAAAATTTCTACTCATTTTTGCACCTCTCACACTAAGTTTTTATAATATTAGTATAAATTAAAAATATTATGAATTTTCTTTTTAAAAAATATTATGCTTTTCTTTTGAAAAAAATATAATTCTTTATTCTAACAATACTATATACCCATCTTAAGCCATGTCTGATTGTTAAAATAATATCAAGTAAACACTCTAATAATCCATATATTTATATTGTAACAAAAAAAATCCTGAAAACATTAATTTTCAGAATTTTCTATGATTTTTTATTTTGTTGGCTTATATTCTTCTATAATTTTCTCTGCGACCTTTAGCCCATCCACTGCAGCCGAGATTATTCCTCCTGCGAAGCCTGCTCCCTCTCCAGCTGGATAAAGACCTTTAACAGAAATACTGTTTAATTTTTCATCTCTATTCATTCTAATTGGTGCAGAAGTTCTTGTTTCAATGCCTGTTAAAATTGAGTCATAATCACCATAGCCTTTAATCTTTTTACCAAAGTCTACAATACCTTCTTTTAAAGCTTCTATTACATAAGGTGGAAGACATTTTCTTAAATCTTCAAATACATATCCTCCTGTGTAACTAGGTTTAACTTTTCCAAGCTTTTCACTAACTTTATCTTGCATGAAATCTCCTAAAAGCTGAACTGGAGCTTTATATCCACCTCCACCTAGCTTAAAGGCTAACTCTTCGTAATATCTTTGGAATTCCATTCCTCTTAAAGGTGATGTTCCTTCAAAATCATCTGGTCCCACTGTTACTACTAAAGCTGAGTTAGCATTATCTAGATCTCTAGCATGATAACTCATACCATTAGATACTAATCTATTCTTTTCTGAAGCAGCAGATACTACTACTCCACCAGGACACATACAGAAAGAATATACTGCTCTTTTTAACTTTTCACTTTGGTAAGTTAATCTATACTCAGCAGCCTTAAGTCTTGGATGCTCATACATCTCTCCATATTGGCTTTTATTTATTACCTCTTGTGGATGTTCTATTCTAACTCCAATAGCAAAGGCCTTTGGTTCCATATTTACACCAACTTTATGTAACATTTCATATGTATCCCTTGAACTATGTCCAATAGCAAGTATTAATTCATCGCATAACTGTTCTTTTCCATTTACAATAATGCTACTTACTCTTCCATCTTTAATTTTTATTTCTTCTAGTTTAGTAGAAAATAAAACTTCTCCACCTAACTCTTTTATTCTTTCCCTAATATTCTTAACTACACCCTTTAGAAGGTCTGTTCCAACGTGAGGTTTCGCTAAATATTTTATTTCCTCTGGAGCACCAGCCTTTACTAGCTCCTCTAGCACATAATCACATCTACTATCCTTTATTCTAGTAGTAAGCTTTCCGTCAGAAAAAGTTCCTGCTCCACCTTCTCCAAATTGAACATTAGATTCAGTGTTAAGTTCTCCTGTTTTCCAAAACTTATCAACAGTCTCTGTTCTTTTATCCACATCTTCTCCACGTTCTATTACTATTGGCTTATAACCTTTTTCAGCTAATAATAAGGCTGAGAATATCCCTGCAGGTCCAAAGCCTACAACTACTGGTCTATTTTTTAATTCCTTATCACCAAAAGGTATCTCTGCATTGTAAGAAGGTGCTTCTAACCTTACATCCTTATCCTTAAGCTTATTAACAATTTTTTCTTCATTCTTATGTTCAACTTCAACACAGTATATGTATTTAATGCTATTTTTCTTTCTAGCATCTAAACTTTCCTTTATTATTTTTATATTCTTAACTTCTTCTTTAGGAAGTCTTAATTTCTTAGCTACTTTATTAACTAAACTACTCTTATCTTCATCTATGCTTAATGATAAATTATTTATTCTAATAGACATATAAATCGCCTCTCTTTTTATTAGTATTTACATAAATCTATGTTTCAATTAATACTCTAAACCTATAGTCTTCATAAGATTATAAGTTTAAAATACTTCTTTATTAAATTATCTGAGTTGAAAGCATCTATATTTAATTTCTATATAAGTTGTTAAAATAACTTCATATATTAAACATTTTTAATATGAAATAAAGCTTAATAAAATGTAGAGAATCCTTTTATAACTTACACATATTGTTTATTTGCACTTTATTCTATCATATTATTATGTTAAATACATTAAAAAATGTATGAATGAAATAGTGAAAAAACGAAAAAATGTATGAATGAAATAGTCTTTACTATGCAAAACTTTCTTCATTCATACAAATATCTATTAAAAAATCTACAAAGATTTTTTATAATAATTTTTTCATTCTTTAATTAATAAAATGCTTCGCATTTTATTACTGCTCAGTATTATTGTTGTTATCATTACTTCCTTGCTCAACTTCTTTTGTAACTGTTATACTTATTGGCTCAACGTAGGATACAGTATAATCCCCATTGACTCCGCTGAAGGTTACTTTAGGTGTTACCTCAAAGGTTCCCTCTTCTTTATAGCTACTTAAATCTATAGAAGCCTTTAAATTATCAGCAACAACACTGCTTATTTCATCTTCATATCCTTTGATAGTAACCTTAATTAAATCTTTAGATGGTGTAATCTTTAAGCCTTTATTAGCACCACTTAAGCTATATTTAATACTAAAGTCCTTAGTAATCATACCAGCCAAGTTTACTTTTACACTAAGCATATCATCACCTTGAGCTACCATAACACCTTCTGGCAAAATTATTTTTAAATTAACCTCTTGAGAACTTGTTATTGAAGATAAATCTATTGGTGTTGTTTTAACTTCACCTATTGTATCAAGTATTTCCTTTGGACCTAAGATTTCAACTGTATTTCTACTGCTTTCTAAGGATCTTAATTTAACCCCAGTTGGTAATGTTCCTGTAGTTTCAACACTTACCTTCACTGATTTTCCTTTGCTAATCCTTACTTCTACCTTAGCAGTTTCTTGAGAAAGAGTAACACCTAATACTTTCTCTCCAGAATCATCTACAGGCTTTATTTCATAATCTCCAACTATGTCTTCACTTGCCCCTTCTTTGTTATCAACAACAACTAATTTACTTACTTTATTTATTGATGATTCTGCTCCGCTAACTTTAACCTCTTCTGGTGATATAATTGGTTCTGATGCAAAATATCCTTGCTTAGTTGTAACCTTGATATTTGAAATTACAGGAAGTGTTTTCTCAACCATATCTTCAATATTTAATTGTATAGTTAGTGTATTTGTATTTCTTATACTTACTGATATAGGAGAATCAACTATTGTAACTGGTACTTTATTGACTCCCTTTTTCCAAGCATACTCACTTAAATCTACTTGAAGCTTAAAATCACTTTTTTTAATTTTATTAATATCATTATTATTCCCTTCTACTTTTAAAGTAGCATATAATTCTTGATCAGGAGATAAAGCTAATTTAGAACTAGTTAGAGCATCTAAGTTTACTAATTCAACTGGTATTTTACTAATTTCAGTAGTTCTTATTTTGTTTTCTACATTAGTAACATATATCCATAAACCTATAGATAATAAGACACATATTATTGGAACTATTAACTTGTTTTTTTCCTTATTATCCATGACTTCACCTTCTCCCCAGCTGACTTAACTTTTTTCTTATCTTTATGCTCTATTAATTTAATTAGTACCATTCTTAATCTTTCTTTATCATAACCCCTAGTTAACTTACCATTTATGGCCAAAGAAACAATCCCCGTTTCTTCAGATACAATTATAATTATTGAGTCTGATATTTCTGATAACCCAATAGCAGCTCTATGTCTTGTACCAAGTTTCTTATTTATAGAAGTATTATTAGTCAAAGGTAAAACGCAACCTGAGGCCAATATTCTATCATTTCTAATTATAGTAGCACCATCATGAAGTGGTGTATTAACAACAAAAATATTTTCTAGTAAATTAGATGTTACCTTTGCATCTAAAATCGTTCCTGAGTTTAATATTTCTCCTAGTCTAGTTACCTTTTCTATTACTATTAATGCACCTGTTTTTGAAGCTGCTAAGTTATCAACAGCGTTAACTATTTCATTAACAGTTATATTTCTCTTTTCCACATCCTGCATACTATGAAGCTCTTCAAAAGCACTTCTACCTAAGTGTTCTAAAGCCCTTCTTATTTCTGGCTGAAAAATAATTACTACTGATAATAAACCTATAGTTAGTGTCTTATTTAAAATAAAATTGAGCATTTCAAGCTTTAATATATAACTTATTGGTATAAAAATTATCATAAAGATTATACCTTTAAGTAATTGTTCTGCTCTTGTTTCTTTTATTAATGAATATCCCTTATAAAAAATATAAGCCACCACTAATATGTCTAAAACTGCAAATATAGATATATTTTTCAATGTATTCATTATAAATGTACTTACTTCCTGCATCCATGTGGCCCCCAATCTTTGATATATATATAATTATACACCAATTCATTAAATCTTAGTATAAAGTCCACGGTCTTTTTTTAATTTTAATAATATTTTAAGAGTTTCTATAATATAAATTTATGTAAAGAAAATTTTTTAGGGGTGATTTTTTATGGTTCTACTTATAGCTATTTTAAAAAAGCATAAAACCTTAGTAATTTCAACTATTGCAGGTGTATTTATTATTTGTATTTCATTATTTTTATTAGTTTTTAATTCTAAAGATTTTAAGGCTAAAAGGGAGTTAACCCAAATTAGTAAAGAATTAAATAACATCAATTTATCTCTATCAGATAGTGTAGATGACTTAAGTATAGATACTTCAAAAGCTTCTTCTAATCTTTCTGAAGGTCTTACTTCATTAAAGGAATTATCTTTAAGAGTTTCAGAAGTAAATTCTACCTCTATTAAGAATTCTGAAATTAAAGATGCTTTATCTACTTCAGTAGATTCCACTATTAACTTATACGATACCTCTTTAAATTTAATAGCTAGTCCTGGTTCAATTAATAGTAATGACATATTAATTAATTTTGATGATTTAAAAAATCAATGTATAAGTAATTATGAAATCTTAAGTGCTAAGAATGTTAATGTTAGATTTTCTAACTCTACCTTGAGCTTTTTTAATAATTATTATGGTTATTTAAATACATTAGTGAAAATTAACAGAGACTCTCAATTTAAAGATTCTATAGAAAAAGAATTTGTATATAAACTAGAGGGCTTTAAAAGTGATTTTACCTACTTAAATGAAGATTTAACTCCAGCAATAAATAAGGTAAAAGAAGATAATAGGGACTTAGAAGTTATAATTGATGATATTTATAAAAAAGAAAAGTTATATGAGGATTTAGAAACAACTCTATCTAGAATATCAGTTCCTGAAGGTCGTATGGATACCTATGAAGCTTTAAAGGAATATTTAAATGCCTATAATCCTTACTTAATATCTATAAAAGAAGCTGTTATCCTAGATAAAACTAATGGTAATAAAGAAGAAGATATTAATAAAAAATATAAAGAAGCTTCATCAAAAAGAGAAAATCTTTTAACTACTTTTGAAGGCTTTATAAATAAATTAAATAAAATGTAGTATAACTTTCTCTCTTTTGGTAATAATAAATTTTGGATTATTTAGTTATCCAAAAGGAGGTTATTTATGAAAATATTAAGAAGCTTTATTTTATTAATAACCCTTTTATTTTCAGCAAATACTATAACATATGCCACTAGTAACGCATATAATCTAAAAAATAATAACATAAGTAAGAAATTGAATTTTGAATTAATAAATATGACTGATAATGATGTGGTAGAAGTTTTTAACCACAATGATAACTTAATTTACTTAACTGAAGAAGATGTAAATTTAATGGCCAAAATAGTCTATGCTGAAAGTAAAGGTGAGCCCTATGAGGGTAAGATTGCAGTTGCATCTGTTATTTTAAATAGGGTGCTTAGTCCAGGTTTTCCTAATACAATAAACGAAGTCATACTTCAACCTAATGCATTTTCTTGTGTAATTAATGGAGAAATTAATGTAACTCCTACTGAGGAATGCTATAATGCTGTGTATGATGCTATAAAGGGTAATGATCCAACTAATGAAGCTCTGTTCTTCTATAACCCTTCTATAGCAACTTGTTCATGGATGCAAGATGTTCAGAAAACAAATAGTAAAGCCATAGGGCAACACTTATTTTTCAACACATACTAACAAATGACTATGTTAGTTCCGATTAAAAATTAATAATTAAAATTTAATATTTTTAGATTGTAAGAAAATCCTCAGATAAATTTTTATCTGAGGATTTTTTTATCAAAAGTATATTTTATTCTAACTAAGACTAACCTAACATATTAAGTAGATTTATACTTTTTTATTCTTCAAAAGTTCCCTTAACTATTGCTTCTCCCTCTTTAACCATTAATTTTCCCATTGCTATTACAGTATCTATTTCTAAAGAATCTTCCTTTACTAATACTAAATCAGCATCTTTTCCTATTTCTATTGAACCTTTATTCTTTAGCTTTAATACCTTTGCTACATTCGAAGTAATTACTTTAAGCGCATCTTCTATTTCTATATTATATGTCTTAATACATTTCTTAACTTCTTCATAAAGACTTGCAACAGAGCATATTCCTACTTTAATCAATCTACCTTTTTCATCAAATATAGGCATACTTCCATTTCCATCTGAAGAGAAGGTTACATTTTCTACATTTGCTTTATTTTTTATTAATATACTTAAGCCCTCACTTGCTGATAATTCTCCTGGAGCTAGTTGATCTTCTGGTGTACTAGTTGTTAAATCTATATATCCACCTTTATTTATATATTCTTCTCCTGACTTAAATAAATCTCCATTTCTATTTATATGAGTAGGTAAAATTTGAGTTATTGGTAGTTCTGTTTCATCAGCTAATCTAAATAAATATCCAAGCTTTCTTGTTCCATCTCCTAAATGTATATTAGCTATACCTGCCTTTCCAGATAAAAGACCTCCAACTCTTGCTTGTGCTATAGCTTGAATTAATTGATCATAGGTAGCTTGAGAACTTCTTGTATCTGAAATAGCTAGTTCACCTATCCCTATTATCTTATCTATTAGCATAATATCCTTTTTTATCTCTCCTGTTAAAGTCTTTACAGGGATATCATATGATCCTGTATAGCAATAAGCAGTTATACCTTCTGCTTCTAGGGATTTCGTCTTAGCAATTAAACTTGCCATATCTCTACAGACTCCATCTGTTCCAATACATCCAACTACTGTAGTAATTCCTGCCTTTGTTAATGATGATAACTTTAGTTCTGGAGTTCTCATATTAAAGCCACCTTCTCCTCCAGCACCATTAATATGAACATGATTATCTATAAATCCTGGGAATAATAACTTCCCTTTTCCATCTATAACTTCTATATTAATAAAGTTTTCTGGTATATTTAAATCTTCATATATTCCTTCAATTTTATTTGATGATATTACTACGTCTTTAACACCTAAATATTTAGGCGCATATACTTTAACTTTCTTTATAACTTTTATCATACTCTATTGCCTCCTATGAACTTATAATCTCTTGAATTTTACTATTATTATAAATAGAATTTGGATAATTGTCTTTAAGCTTAAGGGCATAAGTTTTACTTTTTTCATTATTTCTATCTTTATAAATTAAGGCAGCTCTATAATAAGCTTCTTGTATGTAACTTCCACCTTCATATTCTTCTATATAAGAATCATAGTAATTAATAGCCTTATCTACATCATTTATATTTTCATAAGTAGATGCTAATAAAAACATGATATCATCTCTTAGATGGCTTTTTTCAGCACTTGGTAATATCTTTTCTAATACCGCCTTTGCTTCTTCTATCTTATTATCTTCATAATAACTAGATGCCTTTATATAACTTTCCTTAATTTCTTCTTCAGATAAAACTTCTATTTCCTGACCCTTGTCTTCTTTTTCTGAAGTTTCTTCTCTATTCTCATTATTAACTTCTTCATTATTGACATTTTTATCATTAGTTTGGTTGCTATTATTTTCATTATGAGAATTATTAACTTCTATATTATTTTGTACCTCTTCAGCTTTTATATTATCTTCATTATATTTATTATTACCCTTATCTTTAATAAAAATAGTTATAAATATACTTAGAATAATTAATAAAGCTACTGGAATAATTTTTTTCATTAAACTACTATCTTTTATTTCTAATGCACTATTTAACTCTTTATTTATTTCTTTAGCATATACATTAACTTTGTCTATTTCTATTAATTTGCTAAGATTCTCATGGCTTTTTAAGTAGTCACCCTTTCTTAAATAACAAATAGCTAAGTACTTATTTACATTAATTGAATTAAAGTCACTTTCTGTGCATAATACTAATAATTCTATAGCCTCATCTATTTCAAAGCTATTTATACATTCAACTGCCCTATTATACAAATCAAGTCTTTCATAATCCTTTTCTATATCTTTTAAATAAGATGAAGAAATATCATCATTATTAAAATGCCTATTTGTCTTAAAAAGAGCTACTGCCTCTTCTAAATCTCCCTTTAAATATAGAAGTAGTCCTTTTAAATTTAATAGCTTTGAATTAGATAAATCCCTACTTATTCCCATCTCACATATATCTATAGCTTTATCTATATAACCATTATTATATAATTTCAATGCCTTTTCATAAGTTCTATTCTCTCTATTTTTCATCCATATACCTCTATTAGTAATAATTATCTACAATTACTTTTACTTTATAATTATCGTACCACAGCCTAAAAGCTTTTGTACACACTGTGAAAAATGTACAGCATTTTTTAAATGTATAATGCATAATTGATAATGCGTAATTAAGGAAATTTGATCTTTGAAATTGAATAATACGGTATTTAAAGCCTCTATACAAATTATAGCTTATTTAGTATATAATTAAATTATTTTAGTTGCTTATCTATTAAACTCCACGTTAAATTTATAATTTGTGAATATGGAGGTTGTTAAATGTTAAAAAAGGAAGATATGCCAATATGTGCTGTGGCAACAACCGTTCAGATAATCGGTAGCAAATGGAAACTTCTTATTATTAGAGATTTATTAGAAGGACCTAAGCGACCATCTGAATTAAAAAAATCTTTAGTAGGTATCTCTCAAAAAGTACTGACATCATCTTTAAAATCAATGATTGAGGATGGCATAGTCGAAAGAATAGATTATGAGGAAATTCCTCCGCGTGTAGATTACAAACTAACACCACTAGGCGACAGTTTAAAACCAGTTATTTTAATAATGGAGCAATGGGGAAATTGGTATAAAAAGCAACTATAAAAGTAGGCACAAAAAAGTGCCTACTTTCCTATATAGTAACAATAATTTATAATGTGAACTGTAAAAATTATGATGAGAGGATAATTATATGAAAAATAAAATTGACATTAATAAAGAAAATTTTGAAGCAGTTCATACAGCAATTGAAAATGCTATGCTAGGTGGTGAAGAAGTATTAAGAGTTGTTAAATCTGAAAAAATATTAGAATTTGATGAAAATACTTATGCAAAATTAAAGAATCTTAATTTTCATAATGGTGTTATTGAAGTAAAAATGCTGAGCTTACTTTTATCTGATGCACCAGATTATGCAAGAGGATTTATTGGTATTGCTTTTAGAATAAATGATGATGATACAAAATTTGAGTCATTTTATGTTAGACCAACAAACGGTAGAAAGTGTAGTGATTCTATAAGAAAATGCCACGGGTGTCAATATTTTTCTTACCCTAAATATACATTTGCCTATTTTAGAGAGAATAACATTTCAAAATATGAAGCACCAGTTGATATAGATTTAAATGAATGGATAGATTTAAAAGCAATTATTGAAGGAAGTCATGCTGAGTTTTATGTTAATAATAGCAAAGATCCAATCCTTGTTGTTGATGATATGAAGCTGGGTACTAGCCAAAAAGGATCAATTGGTTTCTTTGTTGACATAGGTACAGAAGCATTCTTTAAAGATTTAAAAATTACTGTTAATGATTAAATTCTTATATATAAATTTCAATTTATATAATAAATTAAATATTAAACTTACAAGAATACCGTATTATTCAAAAAAACTAATATATGATATTTTTTTAACTCAACATCGCAATCAAGCCAACTCATATTACAAAACTCTTTTTATTCAAAAATCCCTAAGGTTTTTTTCCTTAATTTTTAATTTTTCATTTTAATCGTTGAATTACTAGCAAAGATAAATATAATATGTGAAATAAGCATATGGCGAAATTTTAGCAGTTTTTACGATCCTAGAACTTCTTTTTGCAGCCATCTGTCTTATGGAGCATATTCTATTTATCTTTGCAGTTATATTCACACTTTAAATGAAAAAGGACTGCTTTCGCAGTCCTTCATACTATTCTTGTTCTAATATTATCTTCTTAGCAGTTAAGATTGATGTAGCGCTCATTGAGAACTCATCTAATCCATATTCAACTAATGTTGGGATAGCAGTTTCGTCTCCTGCCATTTCTCCACACATTCCTACCCACTTGCCGTGCTTGTGAGCTCCATCTATAGTCATCTTGATTAATCTTAATACAGCTGGATGCATTGGGTTGTAAAGGTATGATACCTTTTCACTCATTCTGTCAGCAGCTAATGTATATTGGATTAAGTCATTTGTTCCTATAGAGAAGAAGTCTACGTGCTTAGCTAATTCATCAGCGTAAACAGCTGCAGCAGGAATTTCTACCATTATACCCCATTGGATTTTTTCTGAGTATTCTTTTCCTTCTGCCTTTAATTCTGCTTTACATTCTTCAACGAATTCTTTAGCAGCTTGGAATTCTTCTAAGCCTGAAATCATTGGGAACATAACAGCTAGGTTTCCATATACAGAAGCTCTTAATAAAGCTCTGATTTGAACCTTGAATATGTCTTTTCTATCTAAACATAATCTTATTGCTCTATATCCTAAGAATGGGTTCATTTCTTGTGGTAATGGTAAGTATGGTAGAGTCTTATCTCCACCGATATCAAGTGTTCTTATAACAACTTGCTTTCCATCCATTATTTCAAGAACTTTCTTATATGCTTCGAATTGCTCTTCTTCAGTTGGAGCAGAATCTCTATCCATATATAAGAATTCAGTTCTGAATAATCCAACACCGTCTCCACCATTTGCAACTACTGCTTCAGCATCTGCAGGTGATCCTATGTTTCCACAAACTTCAACTCTTCTTCCTGATTTAGTAACTGTTTTAACAGATATTAATTTCTTTAATTCTTCTTGTTCTGCTAAGAATTTTTCTCTCTTTGCAGTATATTCATCTATAACTGATTGCTCAGGATTTATTATACATATTCCTTCGATACCATCAACTATAACCATATCTCCATTTTTAACAGATGTTGTTATATCCTTTAATCCAACTATTGCAGGAATTTCTAATGTTCTTGCCATAATAGCAGAGTGAGAAGTTCTTCCTCCAATGTTAGTTAAGAAACCAGTTACTTTACTTCTATCTAATTGAGCTGTATCTGATGGAGTTAAGTCGTGAGCTACAACTACAGTATTAGCTTCTGTAATTGCAAAAGCATCTCCGCCTTTTCCTGCTAAATTAGAGATAATTCTCTTAGAAACGTCTTTTATATCAGCAGCTCTTTCCTTCATATATTCATCTTCCATAGAGTCAAATATCATTACAAAGGTATTTGTAACGCTTTCAACAGCCTTCATAGCATTTATGCTATTTGTTTCAATTTCTAATAGCATTCCGCCAGTAAATTCTGGATCATCTAATAAAGTTAAGTGAGCTTCAAACACTTGCGCTTCATGTTCACCAATTTCTTCTAATGCCTTATCTCTTATTTTTTCTAATTGAACCTTAGATTGAGCTAAAGCTTTATTTAAAATTTCTTTTTCAGCCGCAATATCAGAAACCTTTGCATCTGTTATTACTATTTCTTCGTGTTCTTGTAAAAATACTTTACCTATTGCATAACCCTTAGAAGCAGCTATACCTTTTTTCATTATTGAGATTCCTCCTTAAATAGCTATAAATTCAAACTATGAATTTAATAGAACGTACTTTATCTATTTTAAAATTACAACTACAATGTATTATAACATATTTTTTCTTTATGTTAATAAAAATACACACAATTTTTATTATTTTCTATCATCCATTTTATTCATATTCATCTTTTTAAGAATTATTTATATTTTAATAAAATTCTGTTAAAAAACATTTACATTTTATGTATTCACTATGATTATAAAAAAAATTCATTTTACAATTTTAATCTTCATTTAATATAAACTATAAATTTTATTGATACATTTAACCTTTAATTAATATAGTTTATGTGACAAATAGTATATTAAGCATAAAATTTATAACATTAATATTTTATTTTTATCTTTATTCTAATTTAAAAACTTAGCTTTATTTTCATAATATAATAATTTTCAAACTTGCTATCTTTCAAGACAAAATATGAGGATGCTCAAACAAAACACCCCCATTAATTTATATATTTAATATTTTTCTTTACTAAATATTATAGATCATCTATAAGTGCTCCTGCTTTTGCATAAGCAGTAGATTTTGCTTCAAAGAAATCTGTTTTAACTGAATTAGCATCAGATAATATATCAACCCAAGCTGCTGGATTTTTATCATAGCCTTCATATATTTCTTCTAATCCTATAGCTCTCATTCTTATATTACCTAGATACTTTATATAATCTTCAATTAACTTTTTATTTATACCTTGGATATTGTCTCCTATTACATAATGTCCCCAAGCTATTTCATGATTAACAGCTGTTTTCATCATTTCTTTTAGCTCACTTTTTAATTCTTCTGTAAATATATCTGCCTCTTCTAATTGTAACTCTTTAAGAATATTTCTAAATAACCAAAGATGAGTATTTTCATCTCTATTTATATATCTAATTTCTTGTGCTGAGCCAGGCATCTTACCGTTTCTTTCTAAATTATAGAAGAACATAAATCCTGAGTAGAAGTATATACCTTCTAAAATATAGTTTGCCATAGCTGTTTTAACTAAGTTTTCCTTAGTTGGGGATTCAATAAAGTTATTATATAGATCACCTATAAACTTATTTCTTTCTAATAATCTCTTATCATCTTTCCATTGATATAGTATTTCATTTCTTTTCTCTGGAGAGCAAATACTATCTAACATATAACTATAACTTTGTGAGTGAACAGCTTCTTGGAAAGCTTGAATAGTTAAACATAAGTTTACTTCACTCGCAGTTATATAGTTATTTATATTTGATAAGTTTGCTGTTTGTATAGAGTCTAAAAATATTAAGAAAGAAAGTATCTTATCATAAGCTGTTCTTTCCTCAATTGTTAACTTATTATAATCCTTTAAGTCTTGAGCTAAATTTATTTCTTCTGGTATCCAAAAGTTATTCATTGCTTGCCTATACCAATCAGATACCCAGTTATATTTCATATTATTAAAATCATTTAAGTTGGTAGTATTACCATTTATCATCCTTTTTTTAGATGTTTCTATATCCCCAAATTCGTTAAATAGAGGCTTTTTATTTACAATCATATTTACCCTCCAAAGCTTTCATATTTTATACCATCGCTACCATTGCTAACACTCCCACCTTCTATAAATGGAAACTAAGCACTGCTACGCGCCTGGATTAGTTATTCTATGCTGAGCAGCTTTCACAATCACTTACTGTTAAAGATTTTGATCTTACATAGTATATTGATTTCACTCCTACTTTACATGCTTCTATATATAAATTCATTATTTGTCTCATAGTATAATTTGTTGTTATATATAAATTAAAGGATTGACCTTGATCTATATGTCTTTGTCTTATTCCATTAATTTGTACACACCATTTTTGATCTATATTATAAGCTGAATTATAATACCAATAATTTTCATCATTTAAATTAGGTGCAGTCTTAGGGATTATACTTCCCTTCTTTTCTTCAAGCCAGAACCTAGCCATTACTGGATCTACACCTTCTGAAGTTCCTGCTATAGTAGCTGTTGATCCATTAGGTGCTACAGCCATTAAATATCCATTTCTCATTCCATAAGTGTTTACTTCTTCTCTTAAATCTTGCCACTTTTTAGAGTTATATCCTCTAAGATTGAAGTAATCACCGTTTTGCCAATCTGAACCTTCGAAACATGAGTATCTGCCTTTTTCCTTAGCTATATTCATACTTGCTTTTATTGCATGATAATTTATTCTTTCATATACATCATCTGCAAAATCCTTATGTTCATCAGCTGTCCAATGTATTAAATTATTTGCAAGCATATGATGATATCCACTAGTCCCAAGGCCGATAGCTCTATATTTCTTATTTGTAACCTCAGCAAATGGAACTGAATAGTAGTTTAAGTCTATAACATTATCCATTGCTCTAATTTGTGTTTCTACTACATATCCAAGTTCTTCATCATTTTTAACTTCTACATTTCCTAAAACTACTGAAGATAGGTTACATACTACAAAGTCTCCTGCTTTAATTCTTTCAACAATAACCTTATCTCCATTTTCATCAATAATCTCTGACTTCTCTATATCCATACTACTCATATTTTGCATTATTTCAGTACATAGATTTGATGAATATATCATACCTTTATGTTTGTTTGGATTCATTTTATTTACTGAATCTCTATAGAAAGCAAAAGGTGTCCCTGTTTCTGCTGCACTCTTTATTATAAGCCTTACTATATCCTTAACAGGCATTGATCTTTTGCTAATATTATCATCATTTACACATTCTAAATATCTTCTTTCCCACTCTTCTCCATAGAAATCCTCTAATGAATATCCCTTAGCTAATCTTATCTCATGTGGACACATCATATACCAGTTTGCATCTATATCATTTTCTGCAAGCTTCCAGAATAAATCTGGGTAACATATCCCTGGGAAAACATCATGTGCTTTCTTTCTATCATCACCATTATTAGTTTTTAACTGTAGGAATTCTGGTAAATCTTTATGCCACGCATCAAGCCATATTGCAACTGATCCATTTCTAACTCCAAGCTGATCTACGGCTATGGCAGTATCATTAAACAGCTTAATCCAAGGTATTACCCCTCCTGATGCTCCTTTAAACCCTCTGATTGGTGATTCTAAGGCTCTTACCTTACCTACGTATATTCCCATTCCGCCACCAAACTTAGATACTTCTGCAAAGTTATCTAGAGATTTATATATACCCTTTAAGCTATCATCAACAGTATCTATAAAACATGAACTTAATTGATAAAATGGTTTTCTTGCATTTGACATTGTTGGAGTTGCCATTGTTGCTTTAAGAGAACTTAAAACATCATAGAATCTCTTAGCCCACTCTACTCTCTTTTCTTTTTTCTCAGGTACAGCTAGGTGCATAGCGATTCCCATAAACATTTGCTGTGGTAACTCTAACTTACTTCTATCATAATCCTGAATTAAATATCTCTTTGCCAAAAGATTAATTCCACTGTATGTAAACAAGAAATCTCTTTCTGGCTTTATTTCTTTTTCTAATTCTAGAACCTCTTCCTTAGAGTAATTTTCAAGAATATACTTGCCATATAGACCTTTATCAGTTAATTCTGCTATAAATTCATAAAGAGATCCATATAAATTATCATCTGAAGTTAATCCCCTATTTCTTCTTACCTCATCATAAAGTTTATATATGTATAACCTTTCAGCTGCTACTTGCCACTTAGGCTCCATATCTGTAGTTAATTCTAATGATACTTGAATAAGAGAATCCCTTATTTCTTCATCTGTCATATTTGGTCTAACTATATGATTTAATGCTTCTAAAAGCCTTTCTTCATTATAAATTTCTTTACTCTCATTTATCCCAATTAAAGCATTACTGCAAATATCTAATAAATCCATGTCGTTCCCCTTCCACTACATATAGTGTATATATTTATACTATGTATAAATATATACACAACATATAGACATTATAAGTTCTATTCTACATAAAGTAAAATTGAGGAATTAATCAATAGATTAAAAATGCTCAAATAAAATGGAGATATCTTTTAATATCTCCCTTTTTCACTTCAAAGAATATTTCTTTAGTAATATTTATTATTTCTCAGTAATTATACACTTCAAGTATTACTTTTTAAGATTTTCTACCCATTCTTCTTCTTTAAAACCTACTAGTACTGTATCTTCTTTTACTAATATAGGTCTCTTTACTAACATCCCATTTGTAGCTAATATATCTAATAGCTCATCTTCTGGTAAAGTCTTCACTTTATCCTTTAGTTGCATTTCTCTATAAAGTACTCCAGAAGTATTGAAGAACTTATTTATTTTTAATCCACTTTTATCAAGCCAAGTTTTTAATTCTTCCTTACTTGGATTTTCTTCTGCTATATGTCTATCTATAAATTCCACATTATTTTCTTGTAAGAACTTCTTAGCTCTTCTACATGTAGTACATTTCGGATATTCCACAAATAAAACTGACATTATATCACTCCTTAATTATAATTATTATTTAATTACTTCTATTATATATATCTTTCAATTAATAATCTACATAAAAATAATTTTGTAAAATTGAAAGTCATAAAATTATTAAGTAAAGCCTTGAAACTCAAGGCTTACATACTTTTTAATTTTTAATGGGGCTGTTTGTGCTAACAGCCCCATTGTATATTATTTCTTAGGTATAATTAAATATATTTTAAACATGTCTCCTTCAACTTCTATTTTTATACTTCCATCATGTAATTCCACTATACTTTTAGTTATTGCTAAGCCCATTCCAGATCCTTCTACTGCTGAATTTCTAGACTTATCTGCTCTTGCGAATCTTTCAAATATATCTTTTGTATTAAAGCCCATTTCATAATTAGAAATATTCTTAAAGGAAACCTCTACTAAGTTATCTTTTGAATTTATATCTATATATACTCTAGTGTTATTTAATGAATATTTTAATGCATTAACTATTAGATTTTCAAAAACTCTGGACATTAGCTTTCCATCTAAATCTAATATTATCTCTTCCTCATTACTAGTTACCTTAAATTCTATATTCTTTTCTTCATATAAATTTGAATATTCACCAACACCTTGATGAACTAAAGATACTATATCTATTTCTTCTTTTTCTATTTTCATCTTGCCACTATTTAGTTTAGATGCTTCAAATAAATCTTCTATAAGACTTTTTAATCTCTTTGAGTTTCTATCTAGTATTTGTAAATAGTCTTTTCTTTCATCTTCAGTTATATTTGGATCATTTAATATATTTACATAGTTTATTATGGATGTTAATGGTGTTTTTAAGTCATGAGAAACATTAGATATTAATTCTGTTTTAAGCTTTTCATTTCTTATTTGCTCATTTAAAGCAATCTTATACCCATCTTTTATTTGATTTATATTTTGAACTAATTCCTTAACTTCTCTTTCACCAATATTTTTTAAGTTATATTCAAGATCTCCTGAATTTATCTTTCTTAATCCATCATTTATAATTGATATATCTAAACTCTTCTTCAAAGAATATAATACGCATACTAGAGGTATTAATATTAATATCAAAGTTCCCTTAAAGGGATACCTAGTAAGGAATGTAACTAATACATTTTGATTCCTTATACCAGCTATAAGGTATAAGTACACTATAATTACTCCTGCAGCTCCTCCAAAGGATATCATTATTTTATTTCTTGTATTCCTATATTTAAATCCATATCTTAGCACAAAAAATAACCTCTTCAACACTTTTATTTCTAAATGAATATTATTACTATTAAAAATTAGATTAAATACAATTTTTATTAAAAGCAAAATAGATACTACACTGGCTAATATCATTATTTTCGCAGTTAATGATTCAGTCCTTATTAAATAATCATAGGCATCTGGATTTTTATAGTATATTTCTATATACTTATCTATATTTTTCATATTTACCTTATCTTCAGAACTCATTACATAGTAATTATACTTATCTTTATTATCCAACCTAACTGATGATAAACCTATTTCTTTTAAATATGAATTTATATTATCCTCTAATAGAGCAACATTAGTATAATATGGAGATAATACATTAGCTAATTTAGGATCATCTGTAGTAAAGTCTCCAGTTTCTTTATTTATTAACACATAAAATATTTCATCATAATAATAATAGTTTTCTTGTAAATATTGATTTTCATATTCTATAGCGCTTATATCCTCTAAATTATTGCTGTTATTATATATATACTCTGATATTACTCTACTTTCATAATAAATCATTGACTCTATATATTTATTCTTATTAAAAAGAGCATCAAAAGTACCAGCACCAATTTTAGCTGCACTATCATTAAATGCATTATAATATCCTGTAACTAAAGTTAATACTAATATTACCAGGGTTAAAATTTCTACTCCCCATATACCTGTTACATATTCTTTAATTTTCTCTCTCAATTTTATACCCAACTCCCCACACTACTTTTATATATTCTGGGTCCTTTGTATTTATTTCTATCTTTTCTCTTATTCTTCTTATATGAACTGTTACTGTATTTTCACTTCTATAAAATGGCTCTTCCCATACTTTTTCATATATTTCTTTAATAGAAAAAACTCTTCCTAAATTAGATGCAAGTAGCTGAAGTATCTTAAATTCAGTTGCAGTTGCTTTAATTTCTTCTCCTCTTAAGTATATAGTTTTTTCCTTATTATTTATAACAAGATCCTTTACCTCAATGATATCAGGGCTTTCATTTTCTAGTTCTAATGGCTTTTGATATCTTCTTAGTTGAGATTTTACTCTTGCTACTAATTCTAAGTGATTAAATGGTTTTGCTATGTAATCATCAGCTCCAACATTAAGCCCTAATATTTTATCACTATCTTCACCCTTAGCTGATAGCATTATTATAGGTAAATTTCTTTTTTCTCTTATTTTTAAACAAGTTTTGATACCATCCATTCTTGGCATCATTATATCTAATACTATTAAATGAATCTTTTCTTTATCTAATATTTCTAAAGCTTCAATACCATCTTGAGCCTTAAATACTTTCATTCCTTCTCCTCTTAAATATATGTCTATAGCATCTCTGATTTCTTTTTCATCATCTACTACTAAAACATTGAACATATAAAAACACCCCTTGAATTATATTATCTTATAATTATAATAGCTTATATTGCTGATTTTTACTAAGTATAAAAATTACATTTTTATTAAAATACTAAGTTAATAAAGTTTTCGTTAACATATCGTTAAGTTTGGTATATAATCTTGAGTGTACGTTCTACTAATTTTTAAGGAGTTTAAAATGTTTCAAAAAGTCTCAATCAATAAACACATGGTACTAGATTTTATTTTCATTTTTATAGGATGTATAATTGCTTCTCTTGGAGTTAATTTATTCCTAGTTAATGCACAATTACTTAGTGGAGGCGCTACAGGTATAGCACTTATTCTACAATACATGTTTAATGTATCTTCTGGTATAACTGTATTTATAATTAACATTCCTTTATTTTTTGTTAGTTATAAAATGCTAAATAAAAAATTCACTTTATATTCTGCTGTTGGTATGATGTCACTATCTCTTTCCTTAATCATTACTGAACCACTCTCAAAACTAGTAAGGGTAGATGATGTTTTACTTTATTGTATCTATGGTGGTGTTTTATGTGGATTAGGTTATGGATTAGTATTCTCTAGAAATGGTTCTACTGGTGGTACTGATATTATCACAATGGTTCTTAGAAAAAAGTACTCTAATCTAGATATAGGTAGCCTTAGCTTTTCTTTAAACTGCGTTATAGTATTTATTGGAGCTTTAATATTTGGACTACCCAAAGCCTTATATACATTAATCTCTATGTTTGTTCAAAGCATTGTGGTAGATAAGGTTATTAATGGATTCTATAGCAAAAAGCTTTTATTAATATTAACAGATAAAGAACAAGATATTATCGAATATGTTATTAAAGATATGAATAGAGGTGTTACTTCTTTAATTTCTGAAGGTGAATACACTCATGAGCTTAGAAAGATGCTTTACATAGCTGTTACCTCATCTCAACTAGTAAGATTAAAAAAGAAAATTTTGAGAATAGATCCTAAGGCCTTTATAACTATAATAGATGTTTCTGAAGTTAACGGCAAAGGCTTCCATAAGATTTAAATATATAACTAAAACTATAGCTATATTGTGCTCAGTTCTCCGTCGCAAGCTCCAAGTCGACTTTCGCATCAATATAGCTATAGTTTTTTATTATAATTTAAATTACACACACTCGCCCTACTAAAGGAAAAAATTCAGACGAGCTGAATTTCTGTGTTAATTATAACTTTTATATTTAAATTATACTTTAGCTCCAAGTCACCCTACCGCATTAATATGTATAATTTTTTTTGTATAAATTTAAATTGTAAACATCACCTACTGAAGGAGGAATTCAGACAAGCTGAATTTCGGTGTTAATTTTAACTCTTGTATTAAATTTATACTTTAGCCAAGTCGACTTTCGCATCAATATAGCTATATGTTTGCTTCGAGCTTGATTTCAATATTACTTTTAACTTTATATAGACTTTTTCAAGTTGTTGTATCGTAATATTAAATAAAGGGCTGTCTCACAATGTAAACTAATAAAAAACTCCCGAAGGAGTTTCAAAAAGAAATTAATGATGTAATTCTTACGGAATTACATCATTAATTATTAATTGTTAATTATTAATTGCCAATTGTCCTCAGGTATTCTTCTTGTCCTACTTTGTATAGATTAATTCCTTTTGAGTCTATTATTACTGTTAAAGGCATATCTTTTACTTCCATTTTTCTTATTGCTTCTGTCCCTAGATCTTCGTATGCAATTATTTCTGAAGCTACTATAGACTTCGATATTAATGCTGCTGCTCCTCCTATTGCTCCTAGATAAACTGCTTTATTTTTTATTATAGAATTTATAACTGCTTCATTTCTAGCACCTTTTCCTATCATGGCTTTAAGTCCTAAATCTAATAGCTGTGGTGAATAATCATCCATCCTATAGCTAGTTGTAGGTCCTGCTGAGCCTATAACTTGTCCTTCTTTTGCTGGAGTAGGTCCAACATAATATATAACAGCATCTCTAACATCTATAGGTAGTTCTTTTCCTTCTTCTAATAATTCTATTAATCTTTTATGAGCAGCATCTCTTGCTGAATAAATAATTCCTGATAATAATATACTATCTCCTGCTTTTAAATCTTTAATCTTCTCGTATGTTAATGGTGTAGATAATTTTATTTCCATACTCATATCCCCTTATATTATTTCTTCTTTATGTCTAGTTGCATGACAGCTAATATTAACAGCTACAGGCAATCCAGCTATATGGGTTGGATATGTTTCTATATTTAGACCTATTGCAGTAGTTTTACCTCCAAAGCCTTGTGGCCCTATTCCTAGTCTATTAAAGTCTAAAAGTAACTCTTCTTCTAAATCAGCATAAAACTTATTTTTATTTTTACTATCAATAGGTCTTATTAAAGCTTTCTTTGATAGGTATGCTGCTTTTTCAAAAGTTCCTCCTATACCTACTCCTACTATCATTGGTGGACATGGATTTGGACCTGCATCCTTAACAACCTTAACAATAAAATCCTTTACTCCTTTAAGTCCATCTGAAGGTTTTAGCATCTTTATTTGACTCATATTTTCAGATCCAAATCCTTTAGGTGCCACCGTAATCTTTAATTTATCTCCTGGTACTATTTCATAATGTATTATTGCAGGTGTATTGTCTTTAGTATTTAATCTATCTATAGGATCTTTTACAATTGATTTTCTTAGATATCCTTTATCATATCCTCTTCTTACACCTTCATTAATTGCATCTTCAAGATTTCCACCAACAATATGTACATCTTGACCTACCTCTAAAAATACACATGCCATTCCTGTATCTTGACATATTGGCATACTTTCACTTTTTGAAATTTCTGCATTTACAATTATTTTATCAAGAATATCTCCAGCTAGTGTCCATGTTTCCTCTTCCTTTGCTTTGTTTAAAGCATCAAAGACATCTTTAGATAAATTATAGTTTGATTCTATGCATAGCTTTTCTACAACTTCTTCAATTTTTTTAATATGAACTTCTCTCATTAGCCTACCCCTTTTATAAAAATACTGTTTAATCAATTGAACTATATTGATATTTTAACATAATTTTCTATAACTGTTGGGGTAATTTCACAAAGTAGTTTCACTTATTCTCTAACCTACTTTTCATCATATAATAATACTTAATTCACTAATTATTTTTTATTTCCTCAAAATACTTATTTATTCCCCAGGAAATTCCCTTAACTATTGAATTTTGATGTTCTTCTGTTTGTAACCTTTTTTCTTCATCAGGATTAGATAAAAATCCACATTCAAGTAATATTGAAGCTCCTTCATATTTATCTCTTAAAATTAAATAGGCATCCCCAGCAGGCTTAGAAACTCTCTTATTGCCATCATTAGCACTTTCCTTTATTCCTTGTTGAACATTATCTGCGAGCTTTTTACTTACTTCATTTGAACTATGCCATACTTGTGCTCCATAACATTTAGCCTCTGGAAACATATTTTGATGTATTGATATAAAAACATCGCATTTAGTCTCAGCCTTCATATCTCTTCTTTTCTTTAAGTCTTCTCTTTTCTTTTCTCTAATAGTTTTACCAGTATTACCTAGGTCTTCATCAGATTCTCTAGTTAAAAAAACTATATACCCTTGCTCTTCTAAGTTTTCTTTAAGCCTTAGACTTATTTGAAGATTTATATCTTTTTCTATAGTTCCAGCTTTTGACTTAGCTCCTCCATCAAATCCTCCATGCCCTGGATCAATTAATATTATTTTTTTATTCTCATCAGCCTTTACACTAATAGGTGTAATAAAGATTGATATTATTAACATTAATAAGCAAACAAAATTAAACTTCTTCATAACTTTCCTCCATTTTTAAATTTATAAGCTTATTATGTCCATTTTTCTTTTACTTAATAATAAAAATTAAAATGTAAAATAGAAATTCTTATTCCATTAACTTTATATAAGACTCTTATTAAATTTTTATTTTAATTATTAAAAGAGCCACCTAAAAAGGCAGCTCTTAACTAACTATTCTCTATAACACTTTCAGATATATTCATTGCATGGTCACCAACTCTTTCTAGATTACTTAATAAATCTAGATATATAGCCCCTGCATATGCATTACAAGTTCCATCATATAATCTCTTAATATGAAGTTCTCTATATTTCTTTTGCATTCTGTCTAATTCAGATTCAATTGCATCTACGCTCTTTGCCTTATTTACATCTTTAGTTGCATAACTATCTATTGCTACTGATAATGATTCTAAAGCCTTATCATAAACCTTATGTATCTGCTCTATAGCTTGCTCACTATAACCTAATTTCTTATTAATTTTTTGTTGAGTTAAATCAGCAATATTTTCAGCGTGATCTCCAATTCTTTCTATATCATTAATAACATGGAATGTTGCTGCTACTATACTTAATTCTTTATCAGATAATTCACATTTTGAAAGCTTAACTAAGTATGTAGTAATAGCTTCATTTAATGTATTTATTACAGTTTCATTTTCATATACCTTTTGAATTAATTTTTCATCATTTTTTTCAAAAGCCTCTAATGATAATGCTAAACCTTTTTTCGCTTTTTTAGCCATTCTTAATGTCTCTTTAGCCACTTGTCCTGCTGCTATTACAGGAGTTTCAAGTAATCTATCATCTATGTATTTAGGACCTGGTCTATCCTCTTCCTCATCCTCTGGAATAATTCTATTAACTATCTTAATTAAGAATCCTGTTAATGGAAGCATAATTGCTGTATTCACAACATTAAATACTGTATGTGAATTTGCTATTTGTCTACTTACATCTCCTGGACTTATAGTAGATACTACATCACCTAATAATCCACTTACTAGAACTGGAATGAATATTAATGTACCACCTAAATTGAATATTAAATGTAATAATGCAGCTTTATGTGCAGTTTTACTAGTTCCAACTGTTGCAAGCATAGCTGTAACACATGTACCTATATTACATCCAAATACTATTGGAAGGGCTTGTGTTATATCTATAGCTCCTGCTGTTGCTAAAGCTACTAATATACCTGTTGTTGCTGATGAACTTTGAAGTACTGCTGTAATAAGTGCTCCAGCTAGTATTCCAAGATACCACTTATCACCTACAGTTGCTAAAATTTCATTAAATATAGGTGAAGCTGTTAATGGTTTCATAGCTGCGCTCATTTGTCCCATTCCAACAAATAAAATACCAAAGCCTAATATAATACTTCCAATATCTTTTCTCTTTTTCTTTTTTGCAAACATTACTATAAATGCTCCAACAAAAACGAATAAAGGTGCTATTTGATCTAGCTTAAATGCTACTAGCTGAGCTGTTATTGTAGTACCTATATTAGCTCCCATAATAATTCCTGCAGCTTGTGCTAAATTCATAAGTCCTGCATTAACAAAACCTACTACCATTACAGTTGTTGCACTACTACTTTGAATAACTGCTGTAACTATAGCTCCTACTATAACTGCTATAACTGGATTTCTAGTTACTTTTTCTAAGATAGATTTAAGTCCATCCCCTGCAGCATTTTCTAGACCATCCCCCATGATCTTCATTCCATAGATAAATAGCCCTAAGCCACCAAGTAACTTTATAATAACCATTAATGATTCCAAAGTTATTCTCCTTTTCAACATTATTTTTACAAACTAAGTTTACATTATTTTTTAACATTTGTTAAGTAATTAAACTTATTTTTAACATGATTTTAATATATGATTCTATGGTTTTACAATTTTAATTATTAATTTAATATTTTTACTTTCTTTTTATAACAATTTTTATTTATATTATTTTAATATTGCAAAATTCTACATTTCTATTTCTATTGATTTTAACATAAAAATCTATTATATAATAAGTTCATAAATAGGTCTTATTATATAATAGATCCTTTCAATATAAGCTAATTCAATTTCATAATAAGGCAATATTATTAATAATTATTTCTCAGTCTATATAAGTACTTTTATATAGGCTTTTAATACTATCTACTATTATGCCCTAATTATATATAATATATAGATTCTAGTATTTTGTCATACTAAAATCCCACTACAAATTTTGCTAATTAATCAGCTAATTTCTATTTCATTGAGTATAATTATTTATAACTTTTACAATAACATTTCTAGTGGTACCATAATTTAAAGTATATCACTAAAACCCCTTTTCAGAGTAATAGAAAAAATCCCACAACCATAATGATTGTGGGATTTGTAAAGTTCCAAATATTATCTCTTTGAGAATTGAGGAGCTCTTCTTGCTTTCTTAAGACCGTATTTCTTTCTTTCTTTCATTCTTGGGTCTCTAGTTACGAATCCAGCCTTCTTTAATTCTGGCTTTAAGTTTTCGTCAGCTTTGATTAAAGCTCTAGTGATTCCGTGTCTTATTGCTCCAGCTTGACCTGTGAATCCACCACCGTGAACGTTAACTAAAACGTCGAATCTGTCCTTAGTTCCAGTTAAAACTAATGGTTGATTAACGATCATTCTTAAAGTTTCTAATCCGAAATAATTTTCGATATCTCTTTTATTTATAACTACTTTACCATTTCCAGGTACAAGTCTAACTCTTGCTATTGATTTTTTTCTTCTTCCAGTTCCCATGTATTGAACTTTTGCCATTTTTATTCCTCCTCCCGAGCATGTATTAGTACTTTAATTCAAGTACTTCTGGTTGTTGAGCATCATGTCCGTGCTCAGTACCTCTGTATACTTTTAATTTTTTAAGCATTTTTCTTCCTAAAACACCTGTTGGAAGCATTCTTCTTACTGCTTCTTCGAAAGCGAATTCAGGCTTCTTAGCTAATACTTCTCTGTATGGAGTTTCCTTTAATCCACCTGGATATAAGCTGTGCTTTCTCATTAATTTTTGGTCTAACTTCTTACCAGTTAAAACCACCTTTTCAGCATTGATTACGATAACGAAATCTCCGCAGTCAACATTTGGTGTAAATGTTGGCTTATTTTTTCCTCTTAAAATTGAAGCAACTTGGCTAGCAACTCTTCCTAGTGGCTTACCAGCAGCATCAACAACATACCATTTTCTTTCAACTTCTTGCGCCTTAGCGATGTATGATTTCATGTTTTTCCCTCCCTGAACTTACATTTGTGCTTTACTTCTTAAGTACTGCTTTTATGTCAAGACCCGGGGCTAGTGGATCTTATATACATAAATTATTCTAACAAACATTAATAATTATAATACACGCATACGGGTGTGTCAATGTTTTTATTTTATTATTTTTATAGTTTTTTTATTTTTTTAATAGTAAACTTCTTCTAATATTAATCCATTAGCAGGAACACAATTTCCGGCTTTTTTTCTATCCTTACTATCAATTATATCTTTAATTTTACAAGGTTTTATCTTGTTATTTCCAACCATAATTAGTGTACCTACTATTATTCTTACCATATTGTAAAGAAAACCATCACCTGTAACATAAATTTTTATTATATCCCCACTATGCTCTATATGTAAGTCTGTAATAGTTCTTACAGTAGTTTTAACTGATCCTCCACTACTTTTAAAAGCATTGAAGTCATGAGTCCCAATAAAATACTTGCAAGCTTCTTCCATAGCTTCAGTATTCAACTTTTTCTTTACATGATAATAATAATTTCTATATATAGCTGAAGGGACATCTCTATTTATAATTGAATAAGAGTATGTTTTACCTTTAGCACTATATCTTGAATGAAAATCATCAGATACCTCTTCTGATTTTAATATTACTATATCTTCTGGAAGCCTATAGTTTAATGCCTCCCTAAACTTATTAGAAGGAATTGTACTTTCAGTTTTAAAGTTAGCTATAAAACCTTTTGCATGAACTCCAGAATCTGTTCTAGAGCTTCCTGTTACCTCTACCTCTTCTTTTATAAGTTCTTCTATTGCCCTTTCAAGAGTACCTTGTATAGTTTCCCCTATCTTTTGTTTTTGCCAACCTTGATAGTTAGTACCATCATACTCTAAAGTAAGTTTTATATTTTTCATATTTGTTTCACCTTCATATATATGTTTCAGTAAATAACATACAGTTAAGTCTTATAAAATTATACGTAATAATAAGTTTAGAATAAATCGCATCAATTTAAAGCATCGATTTTTAATTTTTATATATGTTGCTAACTAAAATTCTTATGTTAAATATTTTTATGACAAAATATAAATTAATAAAAAGTAGAATTTTTTATTACAACTTATATATTTTACAATACAAATCTTACTGCTATGCTTCCTATAAATAAAACTGAGAATAAAGCAAAGGCTATTGCATCTTTATTAGTAAACTTTAATTCCTTCATTCTAGTTCTACCAGCCCCACCTCTATATGCTCTTGATTCCATAGCCATAGCTAATTCATCCGCTCTTCTAAATGAGCTTATAAATAGAGGCACTAGTAATGGGATTAAACTCTTAGCTTTTTGTATTAATCCACCACTTTCAAAATCTGCTCCTCTTGCCTTTTGCGCCATCATTATTTTATCTGTTTCATCCATTAATGTAGGAATAAATCTTAATGCTATTGTCATCATCATTGCAAGCTCATGAGCCATTTCTTTTCCTATTGGTCTAAGTAATCTCTCTATTCCATCTGTTAACTCTATTGGAGAAGTAGTTAATGTTAATACTGATGTTCCCATAATTAAGAATATTAATCTTAAAGCCATAAACCCAGCTGTTGTTAACCCTTCTGTATAAACTTTTATAAATCCAATTTCAAATAATAAAGTATCTGCTGTTCCCTTAATCATAAAAATATTTAATACTGCTGTAAATATTATAAGGAAAAATACAGGTTTAAGCCCTTTATATAAATATCTTGGTGGTAATTTTGCCACATAAACTGTTAGAACTAAAAAAGCAACTATTAATATATATCCCACGAATTTATTAACTAAAAATAAAGATACAATAAATAGGATAGATAATAGTATTTTTGTTCTAGGATCTAACTTATGGACAAAGGTTTCTCCTGGTATATATTGACCTATAGTTATGTCTTTTATCATTTTCTATCCCCCTATTTATTAGTTTCCTTTAAGATTCTTAATAATTCTTCCTTGCCCTTACTAATAGTGTACACTTCATCTGAAACATTAAAACCTTTTTCTCTTAATGCCCTCATAAGATAAGTTACTTGTGGCACAGCAAGACCTATACTTTCTAAGGTATCGACTTCTTTAAATACTTTAGCAGGTGAACCTTCTAATTGAACTTTACCTTTGTTCATTACTATTATTCTCTCAGCTAGTTTACCTACATCTTCCATACTATGACTTACAAGAACTATAGTCATCTTGTAAGTATCATGAAGAGTTTTTATTTGAGCTAATATATCATCTCTACCTTTAGGATCTAGCCCTGCTGTAGGTTCATCTAAGATAAGTACTTTGGGCTCCATAGCTACTACCCCTGCTATAGCCACTCTTCTCTTTTGTCCCCCACTTAAATCAAAAGGTGATTTATGTCTATATGTTTCGTAATCTAAACCAACCATCTCCATAGACCTTTTAACTCTTCTTGTTATTTCTTCTTGATCTAGTCCTAAATTCCTTGGACCATATTCTATATCCTTTTCTATAGTTTCTTCAAATAATTGATATTCAGGATATTGAAATACTAAACCTACTTTTTTTCTTATATCTGTAAGCTTTACTCCATCCTTAGTTATATCTACTCCATCTACTATAATTCTTCCAGAGCTTGGCTTTAAAAGCCCATTCATATGTTGAATTAATGTTGATTTTCCTGAGCCTGTATGTCCTATTAGAGCAACAAACTCTCCTTCTTTTATCTCAATATTTACATCATCTAAAGCCACTTTTTCAAAAGGTGACTTAGGCATATAAACATGTACTAAATTCTCTATCTTAATTGACATAACGCATCCACCATCTCATCTACATTTAATATATTTGTATCTATATTTATACCACTATTTTTTAATTCATAGCATAATTCAGTCACTTGAGGAACGTCTAAACCTATTTCCTTCATTTCTTTCACATTAGAAAATACTTCTCTTGGCTTACCTTCTAATATTACTTTGCCTTCATCCATTACTATTACCCTATCAGCTTGTGCTGCTTCATCCATATAATGTGTTATAAGAACAATAGTTATACCATACATCTCGTTAATTTCTTTTATATTCTTTAAAACTTCTCTTCTTCCTGATGGGTCAAGCATTGCAGTAGGTTCATCAAATATTATACACTTAGGTTTCATTGCTAATATTCCTGCAATAGCTATCCTTTGCTTCTGTCCGCCTGAAAGTAAATGTGGTGCATGTCTTCTATATTCATACATTCCAACTTTTTTTAAACTTTCATCTACTCTTTTCCTTATTTCTTCTGGTTCAACTCCAAGATTTTCAGGCCCAAATGCTACATCTTCTTCAACTATCGTTGCTACTAATTGGTTATCTGGATTCTGAAAAACCATACCAGCTCTTGATCTTATTTCCCATAAATTCTTTTGATCTTTAGTGTCTAATCCATCTACAATAACAGTTCCATCAGAGGGTATTAAAAGAGCATTCATATGCTTAGCAATAGTTGATTTTCCTGATCCATTATGACCTAATACTACTAAGAATTCTCCCTTTTCAACTTCAAAGCTTACACCATTAACGGCATACTTTTCTTCCTCTCCCTCAACTGCTCTATATTTAAAAGATACATTCTCACACTTCACCATTGCTTCTTTCATAATATAGCCCTCCTTCTCTTATTAAGCATTATATAAAAACTTAAATAGTGTATATACATTAACATAAGAATATTATAATACACATTTCATTAATTACAATTAGTTTACATTAATTTTTTAAGCTCTTATATTATATTTAATTTTCTATATGCAAAAATGGGGACTAAGCTTTATACTTAATCCCCCCTTTATATTATACTAATTCAAGTATAACAACTTCTGCTCCGTCCCCTCTTCTAGGGCCTTTTTTGTACATTCTAGTGTATCCACCGTTTCTTTCAGCGTACTTTGGAGCAACATTGTCAAATAGGTTTTGAACTACTTCTTCTTCATGAACAAATGCTAAAACTTGTCTTCTAGCGTGAAGGTCACCTCTTTTTGCTAAAGTGATCATCTTTTCAGCTAACTTTCTAGTTTCCTTAGCTCTTGTTTCAGTTGTTTCAATCTTACCATGCTTTAAAAAGCTTGTAACAAGGCTTCTTAGCATAGCTCTTCTTTGGTCAGTAGGACGACCTAATTTACGATAACCTGCCATATGGATTTACCTCCTTACTCATCGTTTAGTCTTAATCCTAAGCCTAATTCCTTAAGCTTTCTTTCGACTTCCTCTAAAGATTTCTTTCCTAGATTTCTTACCTTCATCATGTCATCCATAGACTTTCCAGCAAGTTCTTGAACTGTATTGATTCCTGCTCTCTTTAAACAGTTATATGATCTAACTGATAAATCTAGCTCTTCTACAGTCATCTCTAGTACTTTCTCTTTCTTATCTTCTTCTTTTTCTATCATAATTTCTACATCATTAGTACTATCTCCTAATGACATAAATAACTTAAAGTGTTCTATAAGTATTTTTGATGATAAGCTAATAGCTTCATCAATTTTAATAGTTCCATTAGTCCAGATTTCTAATGTTAACTTATCGTAGTCAGTAATTTGACCAACTCTTGTATTTTCAACAGTAAAGTTAACTCTCTTAACTGGAGTATATATTGAGTCTACAGCAATAGCTGATAATGGAAGGTCTTCACTCTTATTTTTATTTTGAGTAACATATCCTCTTCCTCTATTAACTGTTATCTCCATGTATAACTTACCATTCTCATCTAATGTAGCTATATGAAGATCTTTGCTTACAACTTCAACGTCTCCGTCAGTTTTAATATCTGCACCTGTAACTACTCCTGGTCCTTGAGCATCTATATATATTGTCTTTGGACCTTCACCATTCATTATTAATGCTAAAGCTTTTATGTTTAAGATTATTTCTGTAACATCTTCTTTAACACCTTGTACAGTAGAAAATTCGTGTAGTACTCCATCAATTTTTACTGATGTTGGAGCTGCACCAGGAAGTGATGATAAAAGTATTCTTCTTAGAGCATTTCCAAGTGTAATACCATATCCTCTTTCTAATGGTTCAACTACATATTTACCATAAGTACCATTTTCATTTGCTTCTATACATTCAATTATTGGCTTTTCTATTTCTAACATGCACAAACCCTCCTTATATTATAAATGGCAACATTATTCTGAGGGCAACTGCTTATATATTTGTATTGTAAGATAAATCTTAACAATACAAATACTAAACTATTACTTGCTGTATAACTCAACGATAAGAGTTTCGTTAACTGGTACGTCAATGTCTTCTCTTGCTGGTTCAGCTATAACTTTTCCTGAATAATTTTCAACATTTGCTTCTAACCACTTTGGTAATGTCTTTGGATTTTCTATAAATGTCTTGAATTTTTCAGTTCCTCTGCTCTTTTCTGCAACTAATATTTCATCGTTAACAGAAACTTTGTATGAAGCGATATCTACTTTCTTACCATTTACTAAGAAATGTCCATGGTTAACTAATTGTCTAGCTTCAGCTCTTGAAGCACCATATCCTAGTCTATAAACAACGTTATCTAATCTCATTTCTAGTAACTTAAGTAAGTTTTCACCTGCAATACCCTTCATATGATCAGCCTTTTCATAGTAACTTCTGAATTGGCCTTCTAATACTCCGTATATTCTTCTAGCTTTTTGCTTTTCTCTTAATTGTACGCCATAGTTAGATAATTTTTTCTTAGCTGCTCCATGTTGTCCTGGTGCATAACTTCTTCTAACAAAAGCACATTTATCTGTGAAACATCTATCCCCTTTAAGGAATAATTTCATACCTTCTCTTCTACATAATCTACATGTAGCTCCAGTATATCTTGCCATTAATTACACCTCCTATATGAATACTAGACTCTTCTTCTCTTTGGTGGTCTACATCCGTTATGTGGGATTGGAGTAACATCTTTAATTAGAGTTACTTCTAATCCTGCTGCTTGTAAAGATCTGATTGCTGCTTCTCTTCCAGCACCAGGTCCCTTTACGTATACTTCTATACTTTTTAATCCATGTTCCATAGCTGCTTTAGCTGCAGTTTCTGCTGCCATTTGAGCTGCGAATGGAGTACTTTTTCTTGATCCTCTAAAGCCTAGAGCTCCTGCACTTGACCATGATAAAGCATTACCTGCCGCATCAGTCAAAGTAACTATTGAGTTATTGAAAGTTGATTTGATGTGTGCAGCACCATGCTCAATATTCTTTCTTTCTTTTCTTCTTCTAGTCTTTTTAACCTTTTGAGCCATCGAATTCCCTCCTCACTACTTCTTCTTATTTGCGATAGTTTTCTTTGGACCTTTTCTAGTTCTAGCATTAGTCTTAGTCTTTTGTCCTCTAACTGGAAGACCTTTTCTATGTCTGATACCTCTGTAACATCCAATTTCAACTAATCTCTTAATATTTAAAGCAACTTCTCTTCTTAAGTCACCTTCAATTGTTAATGTTTTTACAAATTCTCTTATCTTAGTTACTTCATCTTCTGAAAGATCCTTAACTCTTGTGTCAGGATTAACTCCTGTTTCTGCTAAAATCTTTTGAGAAGTAGAAAGTCCTATTCCGTATATATATGTTAGACCTATTTCAACTCTTTTTTCTCTTGGTAGGTCTACGCCTGAAATTCTTGCCATTAAAACTTACACCTCCTGATATTGAAATGCATACAACTTTAATTATATGTGTATATTTATATAATAAAATCCTAGGTCAGTAGAGCTTTCCTCTACTGTCAGCCGCACCTAAAATCTTTATGCTTGATTTAAATGCCTATATAATCATATTTGACTTTAACTGAAAAGTCAATAATATTTACATAGTTAAATTATTCTTTTTGCCTATACTGTAACTGTATTAGCCTTGCTTTTGCTTGTGCTTAGGATTTTCACAGATAACCATTACTTTTCCTTTTCTTCTTATAATCTTGCACTTTTCGCAAATAGGCTTAACTGATGGTCTTACTTTCATCGCTAACCCTCCTTGTAATACTTAGTGGTGATACCACTGTTTTATTTAGCTCTCCATGTAATTCTACCTCTAGTTAAATCATACGGAGAAAGCTCTATTGTAACCTTGTCTCCAGGTAGAATTCTAATGAAGTTCATTCTTAATTTTCCTGATATATGTGCTAGAATTTTGTGACCACTCTCTAGTTCAACTTGGAACATAGCATTTGGTAATGACTCTAGTACAACACCTTGCATTTCTATTACATCATCTTTTGACATAAGGTAATCAACCCTCCTTAACAATGCCTTTAAGTTTTAGAAATCTTTTTATTTTTAAATCAGTACCTCTATCCTTTAATATGATAGATTCTTTAATCTCATCATCTACATCCTCTAAAACACTTATATGTTTTAAATTCTTCTGTTTAGGCATCTGAACTGTTTTAGTGCTCCCATTACTAAGGATTGCATATCTATCACCTAAATGCCCTATTACAACATATAAGTGATCTTTATCTCTTCCTGTTTTTGAAAGAACTACTTTCCCAATTAAGTCATTGTTTTGCAAACTTTTCACCTCAATGATTACCTTAGTCATAAATCTACAAGCCACCCTTTGGTATCATGCGAATTTATAACTAAGCAACACCTCTATTAAATCAGTGTTAATATTTCGGGTCCATCTGGTAAAATAACAATTGTATTTTCGTAGTGTGCAGATAAACTTCCATCCCTAGTTACTACAGTCCAATCATCATTTAAAGTTTTCACTTTATAATCCCCTGCATTAACCATAGGTTCAATGGCTAGGGCCATTCCCTTTACTAATCTCGGTCCCTTTCCAGGCTTACCGAAATTAGGTACCTCTGGATCTTCGTGTACTACTCTACCTATACCGTGTCCTACGAAATCTCGTACTACAGAGAAACCATGTGATTCTATGTAGCTTTGTATTCCATGTGATATATCAGTAAGTCTGTTGTCAACTTTAGCATATTCTATACCTTTAAAGAAACTTTCTTTAGTTACTTCTATTAACCTTCTAGCTTCTTCACTTATATTTCCTACACCAAAAGTTCTGGCAGCATCACCGTGAAAGCCATTTAAATATGCTCCACAGTCTACACTAATTATATCTCCATCTTTTAATGCATAACCTCCTGGGATCCCATGAACTACTTGCTCGTTAACAGATATACATAGTGAAGCTGGAAAATCATATAGACCTTTAAATGAAGGTCTTGCTCCATGCTTAGTTATAAATTCTTCTGCTATTCTATCTAATTCAGCAGTAGTTATTCCTGGCCTTACTTTTTCTTCAATCAGTAGTAGTGTTTCCGCTACTATTTTACCTGCTTCCCTCATTAGGTTTATTTCTTTGTCGTTTTTAATAAAAATCATTATTAAAGACTCCCTAAGATGTTACAGATACTTTCAAACACTTCGTTAATAGCTTGTGTTCCATCTACTGTTGAAAGTAAGTTTCTTTCTTTATAAAAATCAATCAGTGGTTGTGTTTGTCTCTCATACACATCAAGTCTTTCAGATACAGTTTCTTCTGTATCGTCTTTTCTTTGGATTACATCACTTCCGCAAACATCACATTTACCTTGTGCTGTTGGTGGGTTAAACTTAATATGATAGCTAGCTCCACATGATGGACATACCCTTCTTCCAGTCATTCTTTCTAGAATGAAACCAGTAGGTACTTCAATTAATAAAGCTGTATCTAAGTCTTCATTTCTTGAATTTAAAAATTCTTGAAGAGCTTCAGCTTGATTAACTGTCCTTGGGAAACCATCTAATAAGTATCCATTCTTACAGTCATCTTGTTGTAACCTATCTTTTACCATATTTATAGTAACTTCATCAGGTACTAGTTGACCTTTATCGATGTGCTTCTTAGCTTCTATTCCTAAAGGAGTATTTTCAGAAATATTCTTTCTAAATATATCTCCTGTAGAAATATGTGGTATTGAGTATCTATTACTAATTGATTTTGCCTGTGTTCCCTTACCTGCTCCAGGAGGACCTAATAATACTATCTTCACGGGCATCATCTCCATTATTAATCTATTTTAAGAATCCTTGATAGTGTCTCATTACTAATTGTGAATCTAATTGTCTTGAGAAATCAAGCCCAACACCAACCATAATTAATAATGATGTACCACCAAATTGTATTCCTTGTAAACTAGTATTTGCAATTAATATTGGTAGTACTGCTAGTAAAGCTGCAAATACTCCTCCAACTAGTGATACTTTTGTAAGTACCTTTTCAAAATGCTTTTCTGTTGCTTCTCCCGGTCTTATTCCTGGTACAAAACCTGCTGATTTATTAAGATTCTCTGCCATTTCATCAGGCTTAAATGTAATTTGTGTGTAGAACCAAGTAAAGAATATAGTTAATAATGCATAACATACTGGATACATCCAAGTAGTTTCATTGAACATACTATATTTACTTGTAACAACACTTTGTACCCAAGTAACATTTGGGAAAAATTCTGCAATTGTCTTAGGGAACATCATAACTGACATAGAGAATATTATCGCTATAACAGCTGACCCTATAATACTTAAAGGAATGTGAGTGCTTTGACCCTTCATCACTTTAGATCCTACTGCTTTACCGGCATATTGTACTGGAATTCTTCTCTCTGCTAATGAGAAGAATACACATAAACCTAGTAAGATAATTGCGAATGCAACAAATAATAAAATTCCTATTATAGTAATTTTCCCTTGATCCTCTAATGTAAATAATGACATTAAAGTAACAGGTAACTGAGATACTATATTTACGAATATTAATATGGATATACCATTTCCAAATCCTTTAGCTGTGATTTGATCTCCAAGCCACATACAGAATGTTGATCCTGCAACTAATGCCACTAAAACAACTAGCATTTCTGGCCAAGACATTCCTACTGTAGCACCCTTAGCTGCTACCATACTGTATGTTCCAAAAGCAAGAATAAATCCTATTACAATAGATAATATCCTTGTAATCTTTTGAATCTTTTTCCTTCCATCTTCACCTTCCTTTGAAAGTTGCTCTAATGATGGAATTGCTATAGTTAATAATTGAACTATAATTGAGGCATTAATATAAGGTGTAACACTTAAAGCAAATATACTAAATTGTCTAAATGCTCCTCCTGATATTAAATCATAAAAACCAAATATTGTACCACTTGAAGCTAAACTATTTAAAACATCTGTGCGAATTCCAGGAACAGGAATATGGGTTCCTATCCTGAAAATTGCAACTAAAAATATAGTCCATAAAAATCTCTTTTTTAATTCGGGAACCTTCCAGGCATTACGTAGGGTTGATAGCATACTAAATCACCTCAACTTTTCCTCCAGCTGATTCTATCTTTTCAGCCGCTGATTTTGAGAACTTACATCCTTTAACAGTTAGGCTCTTCTCTAGTACACCATTTCCTAAAATCTTAACTCCGTCTTTTACCTTACTGATAACTCTTCTTTCAAGTAAAACTTCCGGTGTAATTTCAGTTCCATTTTCAAATATATTTAATCTGTCAACATTGATGCTAACATATTGCTTAGCAAATATATTTGTGAATCCTCTCTTAGGAAGTCTTCTATATAATGGCATTTGACCACCTTCAAATCCTGGTCTTACTCCGCCACCTGATCTAGCCTTTTGGCCTTTTTCACCTTTTCCAGCATTTCTACCTAAACCTGAACCAGTACCTCTACCAACTCTTTTAGGAGCCTTCTTACTTCCAGCTGCTGGTTTTAATTCATGAAGTTTCATTACTCAATGCACCTCCTCTTATTAAACTTCTTCTACTTTTAGTAGATAGTTAACCTTATTAATCATTCCTCTGATTTGAGGAGTTTCTTCATGTTCTACTGTCTTACCGATTTTTTTAAGTCCAAGGGCATTAGCAGTAGCAATATGGTCTTTTTTTCTTCCAATTAAACTCTTAACAAGAGTAACTTTAATTTTTGCCATTGCGATTCCCTCCTAACCTAAAATTTCTTCTACAGTTTTGCCTCTTAATTTAGCTATATCCTCAGCTGTTCTTAAGTTTGCTAAACCGTTAATAGTAGCACTTACCATATTTTTTGGATTGTTTGAACCTAATGACTTAGCTCTAACATCCTTTAATCCTGCTAATTCTAATACAGATCTTGCTGGACCTCCAGCGATAACTCCTGTACCTTCCTTAGCTGGCATTATAAGAACCTTACCAGTTCCGAATTTTCCATATATTTGATGAGGAACAGTTGTTCCAACTATAGCAACACTTACTAAGTGTTTCTTAGCGTCTTCTATTCCTTTTTTAATTGCTTCTGGGATTTCTATTGACTTACCCATTCCAACGCCTACGTGTCCGTTTTCGTCACCTACAACTACTAAAGCGCTGAATCTGAAGTTTCTACCACCCTTAACAACCTTAGTTACTCTGTTTATGCTAACAACCTTTTCCTTAAGGTCTAGTGTGCTAGGATCGATTCTCATGTATTTCCCTCCTTGTTTATTAGAATTTTAAGCCTGCTTCTCTTGCAGCCTCAGCTAAAGATTGAACTCTTCCGTGATATACGTATCCACCTCTATCGAATACTACTTCTGATATTCCTTTTTCTAAAGCTTTCTTTGCTATTAATTCACCAACTAATTTAGCTGCTTCTTTGTTTCCGCCTGATTTAACTTCTACAGTCTTATCTAAGCTTGAAGCTGCAACTAATGTTACTGCATTAACATCATCTATAATTTGAGCATATATATTTTTTTCACTTCTATATACTGAAAGTCTTGGTCTTTCAGGAGTACCAGAAATTTTCTTACGTACTCTTAGGTGACGTCTTTCTCTACTAGCTTTTCTGTCTACCTTTTTAAACATAAAGGTTTCACTCCTTTCTATTATTTCTTACCAGTTTTACCTTCTTTACGTCTGATTACTTCGTTATCATACTTAACTCCCTTACCCTTATATGGTTCAGGCTTTCTCCATGATCTGATATCAGCCGCAGCAGCTCCAACTTTTTCTTTATCTATTCCCTTAACAACAACTTTAGTTGCAGCTGGAGTTTCGAAAGTAACACCTTCGATTGGTTCTATTTCAACTGGATGTGAATATCCTAAGTTCATTACAAGTTTCTTTCCTTGTAATTGAGCTCTGTAACCAACACCAATTAGTTCTAAGCTCTTTTCAAATCCTTTTTCTACTCCAATTACCATGTTATTGATTAATGCTCTAGTTAATCCGTGAAGAGCTCTGTGCTCTTTTTGATCGCTAGGTCTAGTAACAACAACTTGATTGTTTTCTACTGCTATATTCATGTCTTTGTTCATAGCTTTAACAAGTTCGCCCTTTGGACCCTTAACTGTAACAACATTATCTGCTGAAACAGCTACAGTTACGCCTGCAGGTATAGTTATAGGTAATCTACCTACTCTTGACATAATCGCACCTCCTGTTTTACTTGTTCTTATATATGTTAATCTAGTTACTTTCTAATTTGGAATTACCAAATGTAGCAAACTACTTCTCCGCCTAATCCAGCTTTTCTTGCTTCTCTATCAACTAATAAACCATTAGATGTAGATATTATAGCAACTCCTAGTCCGCTTAACACCTTTGGAATTTCATCTTTCTTGCAGTAAACTCTTAAGCCTGGTTTAGATATTCTCTTTAAACCAGTTATAACTCTTTCTTTATCTGCTCCATATTTAAGAGATATTCTAAGCATTGGAACAACACCATCGTTATATTCCTCTAATTCTTTAATGTATCCCTCTTGTAATAATATATTTGCAATAGCCTTCTTCACGTTTGATGAAGGTACTTCTACTACTTCATGTCTAGCAGCATTTGCGTTTCTAACACGAGTCAGCAAATCTGCGATAGGATCTGTCATAACCATTTAATGTGCCTCCTTTCACTAAATCAGTTTCTTACCAACTTGCTTTCTTACAACCAGGGATTTGACCCTTGTAAGCAAGTTCTCTAAAACATATACGGCATATACCAAATTTCTTTAATACTGAGTGTGGTCTTCCACATAGTCTGCATCTTGTATAAGCTCTTGTTGCATATTTTGGTTCTTTTTTCCACTTTTCAATAATAGCCTTACGTGCCACGGTTTTCCCTCCTTATTATTGAGCGAATGGCATACCAAGGAATCTTAATAATTCTCTTGCTTCTTCGTCAGTGTTAGCTGTAGTTACGAAGATAATATCCATTCCTCTAACCTTATCGATTTTATCGTATTCAATTTCTGGGAATATTAATTGCTCTTTAACTCCTAGTGAGTAGTTTCCTCTTCCATCGAAAGATTTGCTTGAAACTCCTCTGAAGTCTCTAACTCTTGGAAGAGCAATTGCCATTAATTTATCAGCAAATTCATACATCTTTGCTTTTCTTAATGTAACCTTACATCCTAAAGCCATTTGCTCTCTTATCTTAAAGTTAGCAACTGATTTCTTTGCTCTTGTTAAGATTGGCTTTTGACCTGCAATAATACTTAAATCATTAACTGCAGCTTCTAATATTTTTTGATTGTCCTTAGCTTCACCAACACCCATGTTGATAACTATCTTTTCAAGCTTTGGAACTTGCATTATATTCTTATATCCAAACTTTTCGATCATAGCTGGAATTACTTCTTTTTGATACTTTTCTTGAAGTCTTGTTGTCATAATTTAGTACCTCCTTTCAGATTCTAGAATGTTTCTCCGCACTTCTTACAAGCTCTAACTTTAGTACCATCTTCTAATATCTTGTTACTAATTCTTGTAGCGTTTTTACACTTTGTGCAGTATAACATAACTTTTGAGCTATAGATAGCTCCTTCTTTTTCTATTATTCCGCCTTGAGCATTAGCTCTACTTGGCTTTTGGTGCTTTTTAACTATATTAACTCCTTGAACGATAACTTTACCTGTCTTAGGATATACTTTTAAAACTTCACCAGTCTTTCCTTTGTCTTTACCGGAAACAACTACAACTGTGTCATTCTTTCTAACATGTACTTTCAAATGAGACACCTCCTCCATTATAGAACTTCAGGTGCTAATGATAAAATCTTATTAAATTCGTTATCTCTTAGCTCCCTTGCAACTGGTCCGAAGATACGAGTTCCTCTTGGTTGCTTGTCATCCTTTATAATAACTGCTGCATTTTCATCAAACTTAATGTATGAACCATCAGCTCTTCTTAATCCTTTTACTGATCTTACTATAACAGCTTTTACAACGTCTCCTTTTTTAACAACTCCGCCTGGTGTTGCACTTTTAACGCTAGCAACTATTACGTCTCCAATGTTACCGAACTTTCTCTTAGATCCGCCTAAAACTCTTATGCACATGATTTCCTTTGCACCTGAGTTATCTGCTACTTTTAGTAAGGTTTGTTGTTGTATCATTGAATTACCCTCCTTTCAGACTTAAAGCCTATTTAGCTTTTTCAACTATTTCAACAAGTCTCCATCTCTTATCCTTAGATAATGGTCTAGTTTCCATAATTAAAACTCTATCATTAATTTTAGCTTCATTGTTTTCATCATGAGCTTTAAACTTAGTTGTTCTGTTAACTGTCTTACCATATAATGGATGTCTAACCTTAGTTTCAACAGCAACAACGATAGTCTTATCCATTTTATCTGAAACAACTCTACCTATTCTTTTCTTTCTTAATCCTCTTTCCATTAAGAGTTACCTCCTTTCAGATTTACTGCTCGAAAGCCCTTATCTCTTCTTCTCTTAAGATGGTTTTGATTTGGGCTATAGATTTCTTTACTTCTCTAATTCTCATAGGATTTTCTAATTGACCTGTAGCTAATTGGAATCTTAAGTTGAATAACTCAGCCTTAAGGTCATTTAATTTAACCTTTAAATCTTGAGGAGCATTTGCTCTTAATTCTTTTAGTTCTCTAGCCTTCATTATTCTTCACCACCCATTTCCTCAAAATCTCTTCTTGTAACGAACTTACACTTTACAGGAAGCTTGTGTGATGCAAGTCTCATTGCTTCTCTTGCAACTTCTTCATTAACTCCTGATAATTCAAATAAAACTCTACCAGGTTTAACTACTGCTACCCAGTACTCTGGTGAACCTTTACCTGAACCCATTCTTGTTCCAGCTGGTTTCATAGTAACTGGCTTATCTGGGAAAATCTTTATCCAAAGTTTTCCTCCTCTTCTGATATATCTGTTTATAGCAATTCTGGCAGATTCAATTTGATTACTTGTTATCCATCCGCAGTTCATTGCTTGGATACCAAAATCTCCGTATGCAAGGAAATTACCTCTTGTAGCTTTTCCCTTCATTCTACCACGTTGTACCTTACGATGCTTAACTCTCTTAGGCATTAACATGACTAATTCCTCCTTTCTTACTTATGCGTTAGCTTCTTCCTTCTTTTCAACTTTTTTAGTTGGAAGAACTTCTCCATTATAAACCCAAACCTTTACGCCGATCTTTCCATAAGTTGTATCAGCTTCAGCAAATCCATAATCGATATCTGCTCTTAAAGTTTGTAGTGGAATTGTTCCCTCATGATATTGTTCAGTTCTAGCTATTTCAGCTCCACCTAATCTACCTGAGCAAGCAGTTTTAACACCTTTAGCTCCAAGTCTCATAGCTCTTTGGATACTTTGCTTCATAGCTCTTCTGAATGATACTCTTTTTTCTAATTGAGCAGCAATGTTTTCTGCCATTAATTGAGCATCAGCTTCTGCATTCTTTACTTCAACTATATTGATTATTAAATTCTTCTTTTCAACAATTTTAGCTAACTTAACTTTTAAAGCTTCTATTCCTGATCCACCTTTACCGATGATAACACCTGGTTTAGCAGTATATATATTTAATTTAACTCTCTTAGCAGCTCTTTCTATTTCAATCTTTGAAATACCAGCTGAGAAAAGTTCCTTCTTTACGAATTCTCTTATTTTGTTATCTTCGATTAAGTTGTCTGCGAAATTCTTCTTTGAAGCATACCACTTAGCATCCCAATCTTTGATAACTCCTACTCTAAGTCCGTGAGGATGTACTTTTTGACCCACTTGTTTTCCCTCCTTCTTTCTAAGCTCTTTCTTTAACTACAAGTGTTATATTACTTGTTCTCTTGTTAATTCTAAATGCTTTTCCGTGATCCATTGGTCTGAATCTCTTAAGTGTTGGACCTGCACCAACATATGCTTCTGCTACATATAATCTTTCTACATCCATTTCGTGATTATTTTCCGCATTAGCAACAGCTGACTTTAAAACCTTGTTTATTGCAACAGCTGCTTCTTTTGGAGTATATTGTAGAATAGCGAAAGCCTCTTGAATATTTTTTCCTCTTATTAAATCAAGAACTACTCCTACTTTAGTTGGAGACATTCTAACATATTTAGCTATAGCTCTAGCTTCCATTTATGTTCCTCCTTTCCGGGATTACTTTCTTTTTCTTGCTGCTTTTTCGTCATAATCGTGTCCTCTGTAAGTTCTTGTTAATGCGAACTCACCAAGCTTATGTCCTACCATGTCTTCGCTTACGAAAACTGGAACATGCTTTCTTCCATCGTGAACAGCAATTGTATGACCAATCATTTGTGGGAATATTGTTGAACTTCTTGACCAAGTCTTAACAACCTTCTTATCTCCACTAGCATTCATTTCTTCAATTTTCTTTAAAAGTCCTTCATGTACAAAAGGCCCTTTTTTTGTTGATCTACTCACTATAATTTGCCTCCCTTCATAATCTATAGGCTGACAAGCCATGAAGAGAACTTACTTCTCTTCATACTACTTATCGTTTCTTCTCTTTATTATGAATTTGTCAGAATACTTCTTATTCTTTCTAGTCTTGTATCCAAGTGCTGGTTTACCCCATGGAGTAACTGGACTTGGTCTACCGATTGGTGATCTACCTTCACCACCACCATGAGGGTGATCGCAAGGGTTCATTACAGAACCTCTAACTGTAGGTCTCCATCCTAAATGTCTCTTTCTACCAGCTTTACCGATATTGATAATATCGTTAGTAGTATTTGAAACAGTTCCTACTGTAGCTCTACATTCTATTCTAACATATCTCATTTCACCTGAAGGTAATCTTAATGTTGCATAGTTACCTTCTTTAGCCATTAATTGAGCTGAAGTACCAGCTGATCTTACCATTTGAGCACCTTTGCCTATTTGTAATTCAACATTGTGAACAAAAGTACCTACTGGTATATTTCTTAATGGAAGAGCGTTACCAATTTTGATATCAGCATCTGCTCCTGAAACTACAACATCTCCAACTTTTAATCCAACTGGAGCTATTATATATCTCTTATCACCATCAGCATATACAACTAGTGCTATGTATGCTGTTCTGTTTGGATCGTATTCGATAGTAGCAACCTTTGCAGGGATACCATCCTTATTTCTCTTGAAATCTATTATTCTATATTTTCTCTTAGCTCCACCACCGTGGTGTCTAACAGTTATTTTACCTTGAGCATTTCTACCACCGCTTTTGTTTAATGAAACAAGAAGTGACTTCTCAGGAGTACTTGTTGTAATTTCTTCAAAAGTAGCCATTGTCATATGTCTTCTTGATGGGGTAGTCGGTCTAAACTTTTTAACTGCCATGTAAATTCCCTCCTTACTTTAAGCTTATCTGGTATTTATATACCAATAATGCGCTTTATTCGCGTTATTGCATTCCTTCGAAGAATTCGATGCTCTTGCTATCTTCTGTTAAAGTAACAACAGCTTTCTTGAAGTCTGCTCTTTTTCCTACATGTACGCCCATTCTCTTTGTTTTTCCCATAGTTCTTAATGTTTGAACTTTGTCAACTTTTACGCCGAAGATTTCTTCTACAGCTTTTTTAATTTGAACTTTGTTAGCGTTAATTTGAACTATGAAAGTGTACTTTTTGTCTGCCATAGCAGTCATACTCTTTTCAGTGATAACAGGCTTTCTTATAATATCATAGCTTGTCATTATGCGTACACCTCCTCAATCTTTGATACAGCATCCTTAGTTATGATTAATTTTTCAAACTTTAATAAATCATAAACATTGATGTTGTTAACTGGCATAATTTGAACATCAGCAATATTTCTAGCTGATTTGTATAATACTTCGTTTGATTCACCAGTTACTATTAAAGTCTTCTTAGCTTCGAAAGCTTTTAATACTTCAACCATGTTCTTAGTCTTTGGAGCTTCGAATCCTAATGTTTCTAACACTACCATTTGACCGTCTTGAACCTTGCTAGTTAAAGCAGACTTCATAGCTACTTTTCTCATGCTCTTTGGCACTGATACTCTGTAATCTCTTGGCTTTGGTGCGAATACTATACCACCTTTGATCCATTGAGGTGCTCTAATAGAACCTTGTCTTGCTCTACCAGTTCCTTTTTGTCTCCAAGGCTTGATTCCGCCCCCTCTTACCTCAGCTCTTGTCTTAGCTGATTGAGTTCCTTGTCTCTTGTTAGCTAATAAAGCAACTACAACTTGATGCATAGCATCTGTGTTAACTTCAACTCCGAACACATTATCGTTTAATTGGATATCTCCAACTTGTTTTCCTTCTTGATTAAATAATCCTACTGTAGGCATCCTGTTTCCTCCTTTCTATAGAAATTAAGCTTTAACTGCATTTCTTATTACTACTGTACCTTTGTTAGGTCCTGGGATACCACCCTTGATTAGTATTAAGTTCTTTTCAGCTATAACCTTAACTACTTCTAAGTTTAATACTGTTGTGTTAACAGCACCCATATGCCCTGGCATATTCTTGTTTTTGAAAGTTCTTGATGGATCTGATGAAGCTCCCATAGAACCTACTGCTCTGTGGAACTTAGAACCGTGACTCATTGGTCCTCTGCTTGCATTCCATCTCTTGATAACACCTTGGAATCCCTTACCTTTAGAAACTCCAGATACATCAACTTTATCTCCAACTTGGAATAAGTCAGCTTTAATTTCTTGACCAACTTCATAAGCTGAACAATCTTCTAATCTTAATTCCTTTAATCTTCTCTTTAAAGAAACTCCTGCTTTAGCATAGTGTCCCTTCTTTGGCTTGTTAACTAATTTTTCTCTTATGTCACCAAATCCAACTTGTATTGCTTCATAACCATCTTTCTCGATAGTTTTCTTTTGAACAACAACACATGGACCAGCTTCTACTACAGTTACAGGAACAACCTTACCATTTTCATCAAAGATTTGAGTCATTCCAACTTTCTTTCCTAATATAGCTTTTTTCATGTATTTACACCTCCTAAACGTATTAGCGGATTGATTAACAATCATAATCGTTCAAACTGTTTATTTGATAAGTATTTACTATAGCTTAATTTCGATATCAACACCAGCTGGTAAGTTTAATCTCATTAAAGCATCAACTGTCTTAGGTGATGGATTAACTATGTCGATTAATCTCTTGTGTGTTCTGATTTCGAATTGCTCTCTTGAATCTTTGTATTTGTGAACAGCTCTTAATATTGTAACAACATCTTTTTCAGTTGGTAGTGGTACTGGACCTGCAACCTTAGCTCCTGTTGATTTAGCTGTTTCAACAATTCTTTCAGCAGATTGATCTAAAATATTGTGATCAAAAGCCTTTAATCTGATTCTTATTTTTTGTTTTGACATCTTGGTTTCCCTCCTTTTCATGTACGCTTTACTTCTAACGCACAACAGTGGATGTTCTATAAACTGCTCCACGTGTTTCATATTTTACCCATGGTGCTATAGAACCCCTGGCGTAGGATTCTAGATCCTAACTTCTTAATTAAGAATTAACCCGGAAGTCCGGCAACCTCTTAATTATGTACTGTTTGCTATACAACTCCTACATTATACTATGTTTAAATAGGCTTTTCAAGAGTTTTTTTATCGTTTTTTCATAAATTTTAAGACTTATATTACTCTATAAATTTTATTTTATAATTTCCTCAGCAAATATATTCTATATTGCTTATCTTCTTTTATCAATAGATTTTTTTATGTAATTTCTACCGTATACTTTCACCCATTATATAGTATTCCTATTTTATTATATATTAATCATTTACAATAACTTGGAATTTTTTTTATTTTAAAATTAAAAGAGAGTAAAGGCGTCCCTTTACTCTCCAATTGTGATCACATTATTTTATTTAAAAAACTTTTAGTTACTATTCGATTATGCTAGTAACAACTCCTGAACCTACAGTTCTTCCACCTTCTCTGATGGCGAATCTTAATCCTTCGTCCATAGCAACTCTAGTGATTAATTCAACGTTCATGTCGATGTGGTCTCCTGGCATAACCATTTCCATTCCTTCTGGTAATTTGATTGATCCAGTAACGTCTGTTGTTCTGAAGTAGAATTGTGGTCTATATCCATCGAAGAATGGAGTATGTCTTCCACCTTCTTCTTTTTTAAGTACGTATACTTGACCTACGAACTTGTGGTGTGGCTTAACTGATCCAACTTTTGATAAAACTTGACCTCTTTCGATGTCAGTTCTTTGAACTCCTCTTAAAAGAACTCCAACGTTGTCTCCAGCTTGTGCTTCATCTAGTAACTTTCTGAACATTTCTATTCCTGTTACTACTACTTTTCTGCTTTCTTCTTGTAATCCAACGATTTCTACTTCGTCTCCTACGTGAAGAACTCCTCTTTCAACTCTTCCTGTTGCAACTGTTCCTCTACCAGTGATTGTGAATACATCTTCTACTGGCATTAAGAATGGCTTATCTGTTGCTCTTTCTGGAGTTGGGATGTAGCTGTCTACTGCTTCCATTAACTCTAAGATTGGAGCGATTGCTTTTTCATCTGTTGGGTTTTCTAATGCTACTAAAGCTGAACCCTTGATTACTGGAATATCATCTCCTGGGAAGTTGTATTCAGATAATAATTCTCTAACTTCCATTTCAACTAATTCTAATAATTCTTCATCATCTACCATATCAGCTTTGTTTAAGAATACTACTATGTAGTCAACTCCAACTCTTGATGCTAGTAGGATGTGTTCTCTTGTTTGTGGCATTGGACCGTCTGCTGCTGAACAAACTAGGATTGCTCCGTCCATTTGTGCTGCTCCAGTGATCATGTTCTTAACATAGTCAGCATGTCCTGGACAGTCAACGTGAGCATAGTGTCTGTTTTCAGTTTCGTATTCAACGTGTGATGTATTGATTGTGATTCCTCTTTCTTTTTCTTCAGGAGCCTTATCTATATCAGCATAGTTGAATGCTTCTGCATAACCTCTGTTTGCTAAAACTGTTGTTATAGCAGCTGTTAATGTTGTCTTACCGTGGTCAACGTGACCAATTGTTCCAATGTTTACGTGTGGTTTACTTCTTTCGAATTTTTGCTTTGCCATTGTAAAATCCTCCTTTATGGAAATTAAATTATATGAACCTTCTTAGTTATTATATCTAATTTAGTTCTTTTTTTCTATACTTATCTTAATTTTCATTTAGTATTCACATACTAAATTTTCTTTGTAATGTTACTAATAATATATTATTAGTAACATTACTTAAATTTATAACTAAAACTAAAATTAATTAGCCTCTTTCACTCTTAATCTTTTCTTGGATGCTCTTTGGAACTTCTTCGAAGTGATCGAATACCATTGAGTAAGTTCCTCTACCTTGAGTTCTTGATCTTAAAGTAGTTGCATATCCAAACATTTCTGAAAGTGGAACGAATGCTCTAATTATTTGAGCTCCGTTTATAGCTTCCATACCTTCGATTCTTCCTCTTCTTGAGTTAAGGTCTCCCATTACATCTCCCATGTATTCTTCTGGAACTGTAACTTCTACCTTTTCTACTGGCTCAAGTAATACTGGATCTGCTTTAGCCATAGCATTCTTAAATGCCATAGATCCTGCTATCTTGAAGGCCATTTCAGATGAGTCAACTTCGTGGTATGATCCATGAACTAACCTAACTTTGAAGTTAATAGTTTCATATCCTGCTATAACCCCGTTCTTAGCTGCTTCTTGAATACCATTGTCTATAGCTGGAATGTATTCTCTTGGAATAGCTCCTCCAACGATAGCATTTTCAAATACGTATTCTCCTTCAGTTGGTTCCATTTCAATAACAGCATGACCGTATTGTCCTTTACCACCTGATTGCTTAGCATATTTAGCTTCAGCTTTAACAGCTTTTCTGATTGTTTCTTTGTAAGCAACTTGAGGAGCACCAACGTTACACTCAACTTTGAATTCTCTAGTTAATCTATCAACTATGATTTCTAAGTGAAGTTCTCCCATACCTGCAATAATTGTTTGACCAGTTTCTTGATCAGTATGAGTTCTGAAAGTTGGATCTTCTTCAGCTAACTTAGCTAATGCTAATCCCATCTTTTCTTGACCAGCTTTTGTCTTTGGCTCTATAGCTACAGATATAACTGGTTCTGGGAATTCCATTGATTCTAATATTATTGGATTATTTTCTGCACAAAGAGTATCCCCTGTAGTAGTGTTCTTTAATCCAATTATTGCTCCTAATTCACCTGCTTCTAATGATTCAACCTCTTCTCTATGGTTGGCATGCATCTTAACAAGTCTTCCGATTCTTTCTTTCTTTCCCTTAGTTGAGTTTAATACATAAGTACCACTTTGCATAATACCTGAATAAACTCTTGTGAAGGCAAGTTTTCCTACGAATGGGTCAGTAGCTATCTTAAACGCTAAAGCTGACATTGGAGCTTCGTCTGAAGCTTCTCTTGTATCTTCTTCACCTTCTAAAGTAGTTCCTTTAACAGCAGGAATATCTAATGGTGATGGTAAGAATGCAACCACTCCATCAATCATTTGTTGAACACCTTTGTTTTTGTATGATGATCCACAAATACATGGAACTATTTCATTAGCTATAGTAGCTTTTCTTAAAGCTACCATCATTTCTTCTATAGTTAATTCTTCACCTTCTAGGTATTTTTCCATTAACTCTTCATCTGATTCAGCTATAGCTTCTATAAGAGCCATTCTGTACTCTTCAGCTTGATCTACTAAGTCAGCAGGAATTTCTTCTTCTCTAACGTCTTTTCCTAGGTCATCATAGAACATAATAGCTTTATTAGTTATTAAGTCTACCATTCCCTTGAATTGATCTTCTGAACCAATTGGAATTTGTATTGGCACAGCGTTAGCCTTTAATCTATCTCTTACAGTGTTGATACATCTGAAGAAGTCTGCTCCAGTAGCATCCATCTTATTAACATATATCATTCTTGGTACACCGTATTTGTCTGCCTGTCTCCAAACAGTTTCAGTTTGAGGTTCAACCCCACTCTTTGCATCTAGAACTGTAACAGCTCCATCAAGTACTCTTAATGATCTTTCAACTTCAACTGTGAAGTCTACGTGACCCGGAGTATCTATTATATTTAATTCGTGGCCTTTCCAGAAACACATAGTAGCTGCAGAAGTAATTGTTATACCTCTTTCTTTTTCTTGTTCCATCCAGTCCATTTGTGAAGCACCTTCGTGTGTTTCACCTATTTTATGAGTTTTACCTGCATAAAATAATATACGCTCAGTAGTTGTTGTCTTACCAGCATCTATATGAGCCATTATCCCAAAGTTACGGAATTTATCTAACGGATAATTTCTTGCCATCTATAGTCCTCCTCTCAACGAGTAATTTTAAATTCGACAAAACTGTTTTGGTTTTACACCAAAACAGTTTGTATATTAGTATCTGTAATGAGCAAATGCCTTGTTTGCTTCAGCCATCTTATGAGTATCTTCTCTCTTCTTAACAGCTGCTCCAGTATTATTAGCTGCATCCATTAACTCTCCAGCTAATCTTTGAGCCATTACTTTTTCGCCTCTTTTTCTAGCTGCAGCTAAAATCCATCTAAGTCCTAAAGTCTGTCTTCTTTCTGGTCTTACTTCGATAGGAACTTGGTAGTTAGCACCACCTATTCTTCTAGCTTTAACTTCTAATAAAGGCATTACATTGTTCATAGCTTCTTCGAATACTTCTAAAGCTTCTTTGCCTGTTTTTTGCGCCATTATTTCAAACGCTTCGTAGCATATTTTTTGTGCTACTCCTTTTTTACCGTCTTCCATAACGTTGTTTACTAACTTAGTAACAACCTTTGAGTTATATATTGGATCTGGTAATACATCTCTTTTTGCGATATGTCCTTTTCTTGGCACTTTTCTTCCCTCCTTAACATGATAAATTTAAGTTCATTGGTACTCTGCAATTTAAAATTGCCGTAAAGTGCTCACTTCTTCATCTATATAAACTTAATTTATAAATCTATGTAAATGCTGAAGACAAGCACTGTTATAGTTTATTTACTAAACTATTTTTTTGCCTTCGGCTTTTTAGCACCGTACTTTGATCTTCCTTGCATTCTGTTAGCTACTCCAGCACAGTCAAGTGCTCCTCTTACGATATGGTATCTAACACCAGGAAGGTCTTTTACTCTACCACCTCTTATAAGAACAACGCTGTGCTCTTGTAAGTTGTGTCCTACACCACCGATATATGCGCTTACTTCGAATCCATTTGTAAGTCTTACTCTCGCGATTTTTCTTAAAGCTGAGTTAGGCTTCTTAGGAGTAGTTGTTTTAACAACTGTACAAACTCCTCTTCTTTGTGGACACTCATTAAGTGCTGGCGCTGTTGACTTGTTGATAACAGTTTTTCTGCCTTTTCTTACTAATTGGCTAATAGTTGGCATTTTTTCACCTCCTGAAAATTTTTTATCTATATATCTAATATTTAAGATAAAAGCTTAATTAAATTTTTTTCATGAAGTAGAAACCCTCAATAAAGATTCATAGAGGCTCAGTTCATGACTTTGCCTCCATGACTTCATGTAGGCAATTCTATTAGCGTGTATCTTAAAAATCACACAATTGGTATTTTATCATTTAAGCATACACATGTCAATAAAATTGCTATCTATTATTCAATAGATTCTACCACTTCATTTTCTACTGGAAGTTCCTCTACATCTAGCTTTACGTTTCTGTATCTCATCATTCCAGTACCTGCTGGTATTAACTTACCAATAATAACATTTTCTTTTAATCCTACCAATGGATCTATCTTACCTTTAATTGCTGCTTCTGTAAGAACTCTAGTAGTTTCTTGGAAGGATGCTGCTGATAAGAAACTATCAGTTGCAAGAGCTGCTTTAGTAATACCTAATAATGCTTGCTCTCCCTTTGCCTCTTCTCCACCAAATTCTCTTACTCTTTCATTTTCTTCAATAAAGTCGAATACATCAATCATTGTACCTGGTAGTAAATCAGTATCTCCAGAGTCTGATACTTTTACCTTTCTAGTCATTTGTCTAACAACTACTTCTAAGTGCTTATCATTGATATCAACACCTTGTAATCTATAAACTTTTTGAACTTCTGATAATAAGTATTTTCTTGCTCCATCAATACCTTTTATAGCTGCTATATCATGTGGATTTACTGAACCTTCAGTTACTTCATCCCCAGCTTCTATAAAGTCACCATCTGATACCTTTAATCTTGAACCAAATGGAATTTCATAACTACGTTCTTCTCCATCTTCAGCCATTACAATTACAGTTCTCTTCTTCTTAGTTTCTTCAACCTTAACAGAACCTGTAATTTCACTTACTATAGCTAAACCTTTAGGTTTTCTTGCTTCAAATAACTCTTCAACTCTTGGAAGACCTTGTGTAATATCGGCTCCAACTACTCCCCCTGTATGGAAGGTTCTCATTGTAAGCTGAGTTCCTGGTTCTCCGATTGATTGAGCTGCAATAATACCTACTGCTTCACCTATATTGATCTTTTGAGCTGTTGCCATGTTCATACCATAACACTTAGAACATACTCCTACTTTACATTTACATGTAAATACAGATCTAATCTTAACTTTTTTAACTCCAGCTGCTGCAACTTTCTCTGCAACATCTAGTTCCATATATTGATCAGCTTCTACCATTACTTCACCAGTTTCAGGATGAACTATTGGTTCTGCTGTATATCTACCATATAATCTTTCTGCTAAGCCTTCAATTGCTTCATTTCCTTCTTTTATTTCTGAAACAACGATACCTTCTGTAGTACCACAATCTACTTCTCTTACGATAACATCTTGTGATACGTCAACAAGTCTTCTTGTTAAGTATCCTGAGTCAGCTGTTTTAAGAGCAGTATCGGCATTACCTTTTCTAGCTCCGTGTGTAGATATGAAGTATTCTAAAACTTCAAGACCTTCTCTAAATGATGCTCTGATTGGTAATTCTATAATCTTACCAGTCGGGCTGGCCATAAGTCCTCTCATACCAGCTAATTGCTTAATTTGAGACTTAGATCCTCTGGCTCCTGAGTCAGCCATCATGAATATTGGATTGAATTTATCCAAGCTATCCATAAGTGCATCCGCAACATCTTCAGTTGTCTTAGTCCATTTTTCTATAACTCTTTCATATCTTTCTTCTTCAGAAATGAAACCTCTCTTATACATCTTTTCGATTTTCTCTACTGTATCATCTGCTTCTTTAAGTAATCTATATTTAGCTTCTGGTACTATCATATCAGATGCTGCAACAGTTACCGCTCCAATAGATGAGTAGTGATATCCTAATGCTTTAATCTTATCTAGCATTATAGATGTATTAGTTGGTCCGTGAACTGCATAACATTTATCAATTATAGTTCCTAATGTCTTCTTAGTTATTAAGAAGTCAACTTCTAAGTTAAATTCTTCTTCTTTGTTATTTCTATTAACAAAGCCTAAGTCTTGAGGAATTGATTCGTTAAATATTAGCTTACCTACTGTAGTATTAATTATACCTGATTTAACTTCTCCATTTACCTCTTTAGTCATCTTAACTTTAATTGCAGCATGTATAGCAATTTCTCCTACTTCATAAGCCATTATAGCTTCATCTTTAGAGTAGAATGCTTTACCTTCTCCCTTGGCTCCTTCTTTATCCATTGTTAAATAGTATGAACCTAGAACCATATCTTGAGTAGGTACACAAACTGGTTTACCATCAGATGGCTTCATTATATTTCCTGCTGCAAGCATTAAGAATCTTGCTTCTGCTTGTGCTTCAACTGATAATGGTACGTGAACCGCCATTTGGTCTCCATCGAAGTCAGCATTATAAGCAGTACATACAAGTGGATGTAATTTAATAGCTCTACCTTCTACTAAAACAGGTTGGAATGCTTGAATTCCAAGTCTATGTAGAGTAGGTGCACGGTTTAATAGAACTGGATGGTCAGTAATAACTTCTTCAAGTACATCCCATACTTGATTGTTTACTCTTTCAACCATTCTCTTAGCACTCTTTATATTGTGAGCAACTCCATCTTCAACTAACTTCTTCATTACAAATGGTTTAAATAATTCTAAAGCCATTTCTTTTGGAAGTCCACATTGATACATCTTAAGCTCTGGTCCAACAACGATAACTGATCTACCAGAGTAGTCAACTCTCTTACCAAGTAAGTTTTGTCTAAATCTTCCTTGCTTACCTTTTAGCATATCTGATAAAGATTTAAGTGGTCTGTTTCCAGGACCAGTAACTGGTCTTCCTCTTCTACCGTTATCAATAAGTGCATCAACTGCTTCTTGAAGCATTCTCTTTTCATTTCTTACAATGATATCAGGTGCTCCTAGGTCTAAAAGTTTCTTTAATCTGTTATTTCTATTAATAACTCTTCTATATAAATCATTTAAGTCAGAAGTTGCAAATCTTCCTCCATCTAATTGAACCATAGGTCTAATATCTGGTGGAATTACAGGAATAACGTTTATTACCATCCATCTTGGATCGTTACCTGATTTTCTAAATGACTCAACTACTTCTAATCTTCTTATGATTCTAACTTTCTTTTGACCAGTGCTTACTTTTAATTCTTCTTTAAGCTCTTTTGTTTGAGAGTCTAAATCAATCTCTCCAAGTAATTGTTGAACAGCTTCTGCTCCCATTCCAGCTACAAAGCTTTCATCACCATACTTATCTACAGCTTCTCTATATTCTTTTTCATTTAGAAGTTGTTTCTTTAATAATGGTGTTTCTTTAGGATCTATTACTACATATGAAGCAAAGTATAGTATTTTTTCTAAAGCTCTTGGTGACATATCTAAAAGTAATCCCATTCTTGATGGAATTCCTTTGAAGTACCATATGTGAGAAACTGGGGCAGCAAGTTCAATATGCCCCATTCTTTCTCTTCTTACCTTAGCCTTAGTTACTTCAACTCCACATCTATCACAAACTATTCCCTTATATCTTACTCTCTTATATTTACCACAATGACATTCCCAGTCCTTGATAGGTCCAAATATTCTTTCACAGAATAGACCATCTCTTTCTGGTTTTAGAGTTCTATAGTTTATGGTTTCAGGCTTCTTAACTTCACCTCTTGACCACTCTCTTATTTGATCTGGTGAAGCTAAACCTATTTGTATAGCATCAAAATTATTCAATTCAAACAAGGGTACATCCTCCCTTCAAATTTAGTGTTCATCATTTACAAAGTCATCAAGTTCTAAGTCTTCTTCGTGGAAGCCATCTAAAGCAAAGTTCTCGAATTCAACTTCTTCCTCTACTTCTACTTCATCTTCTGACAATGTATAACTATCATCTATATTTACTTCTTCAGAAACAACATCCTCTGTACCTTCGATGTTAACTTCTAAATCTTCCATATCTTCTTCTGCAAATTCCTTAAGTCTTACTTCTTGGTTTTCATCATTTAATACTTTAACATCTAAGCATAAAGCTTGAAGTTCTTTTATAAGTACCTTAAATGATTCTGGAACTCCTGGTTCTGGGATGTTTTCTCCCTTAACTATAGCTTCATATGTCTTAACTCTACCTACAACATCATCTGACTTAACAGTTAATATTTCTTGTAGTGTGTGAGCTGCACCATATGCTTCTAATGCCCAAACTTCCATTTCCCCAAATCTTTGACCACCGAATTGTGCCTTACCACCAAGTGGTTGTTGAGTTACTAATGAGTAAGGTCCTGTTGATCTTGCGTGAATCTTATCGTCAACTAAGTGAGCTAGCTTTAAGATATACATTATTCCAACAGTAACTTCATTATCAAATGCTTCTCCTGTTCTACCATCATATAGTACAGTTTTTCCATTTGCATTATATCCTGCTTTTTCTAAGCATTCTTCTATATCTTCTTCTGTTGCACCATCAAATACAGGAGTAGCTATATGCCATCCTAATTGACTTGCTGCCCATCCTAAGTGAACTTCTAATACCTGACCGATGTTCATACGAGATGGAACCCCTAGAGGATTTAAACAGATTTGTAGTGGTCTTCCGTCTGGTAGGAATGGCATATCTTCTTCTGGAAGAACTCTTGATATAACCCCTTTATTACCGTGACGTCCAGCCATCTTATCCCCAACAGAGATTTTTCTCTTTTGAGCTATATAACATCTTACTAGTTCATTAACACCAGGATTTAATTCATCCCCGTTTTCTCTAGTGAAGACTTTAACATCTACAATTATACCTGCTTCCCCGTGAGGAACTCTTAATGAAGTATCTCTTACTTCTCTTGCCTTTTCACCAAAGATAGCTCTTAATAGTCTTTCTTCAGCTGTTAATTCAGTTTCTCCCTTAGGTGTTACTTTACCTACAAGAACGTCTCCTGATCTAACTTCAGCACCTATTCTAATGATACCTCTATCGTCTATATCTTTTAATGCATCTTCACTTACATTAGGAATATCTCTAGTTATTTCTTCTGGTCCTAGTTTAGTATCTCTAGCTTCACACTCATATTCTTCAATATGGATAGAAGTAAAGACATCTTCTCTAACTAATTCTTCAGAAATAAGCATAGCATCCTCGTAGTTATAACCTTCCCAAGTAATGAAGCCCATTCTTATGTTCTTACCTAATGCTATTTCACCTAGATCAGTTGATGGACCATCAGCTAATACTTGGTTTTTAAACACTATTTCACCCTTATCTACTAAAGGTCTTTGGTTTATACATGTACCTTGGTTACTTCTCTTAAATTTAAGAAGTTTATATACGTCAGTTCCTCCATCAGAATCTCTTTTAACTCTGATTTCACTAGCACTTACATATGTTACTTTACCAGCATTTTTAGCCTTTGGTAAAACTCCTGAATCTACAGCAGCTTTAAACTCTATTCCTGTACCTACTATTGGAGCTTGTGGCTTTAATAATGGTACTGCTTGACGTTGCATGTTTGATCCCATCAGTGCTCTTGAAGCATCATCATTTTCAAGGAAAGGTATCATAGCTGTTGCTACAGATACTATTTGTCTAGCTGAAACGTCTATTAAATCAACTTCTTCAGCATTAACTACTAAGATATCATGCTTGCTTCTAACAGTAACTCTGCTATCAACAAACTTTCTATCTTCACCAATAGGTTCTTTAGCTTGTGCTACAAGGTATAAGTCTTCTTCATCAGCTGTGAAGTATCTTATTTCATCTGTTATTACTCCATTTACTTTATCAACAACTCTATAAGGTGTTTCAATAAATCCATATTCATTAACCTTAGCATATGTAGCTAAAGAGTTAATAAGACCTATGTTTGGTCCTTCTGGAGTCTCGATTGGACACATTCTACCATAATGTGAATGGTGAACGTCTCTAACTTCGAAACCAGCTCTTTCTCTTGAAAGACCTCCTGGTCCTAAAGCAGATAATCTTCTCTTATGAGTTAATTCTGAAAGCGGATTTGTCTGATCCATGAATTGTGATAATTGAGAGCTACCAAAGAATTCTTTAATAGCAGCTGCAACTGGTCTAATGTTTATTAACATTTGAGGAGTTATAGCTTCTTGGTCTTGAATAGTCATTCTTTCCTTAACTACTCTTTCCATTCTTGATAAACCAATTCTAAATTGGTTTTGTAATAACTCTCCAACTGATCTTAATCTTCTATTACCTAGATGGTCTATGTCATCTACATAACCAATAGAATAAGCTAAACCTATTTCATAGCTTATTGTTGCAAAGATATCATCTTTTATTATATGTTTAGGTATAAGCCTAGTTATATTTTTCTTAATTTCTTCTTTAATAGTTTCTTCATCATCGTAATTATCTAGTATTTCTTTTAATGTTGGATAATGAACATATTCCTTGATATTTAAATCTTCAATATCAAATGATATGAACTTATTTATATCAACAAAGTGGTTACCAATTACTCTAACTACTTTATCCTCTACTAGTATATCAACTGAATTGATACCTAAGTTTTGAATTTCTTCAGCAGTAGTTCTGCTAATTTTCTTACCTTGCTCTACTATAATTTCTCCAGTTTCAGGATTAATTATGTCTGTAGCTGCAATTTGGTTGACTAATCTTAAATTTAATGCTAACTTCTTATTAAACTTATATCTACCAACTCTTGATAAATCATATCTTTTCGCATCAAAAAATAGGGAATCTATAAGAGATACAGCGCTATCCACAGTTGGTGGTTCACCTGGTCTTAATCTCTTGTATATTTCCAATAATGCTTCTTCTTTAGTCTTAGTATTATCCTTTTCTATAGTAGCTTTGAATCTTTCATCTTCTCCAAAATACTCTAAAAGCTCTGCATCACTTCCAAAGCCCATAGCTCTAGCTAATATAGATATAGGAAGCTTTCTAGTTTTATCTATTCTTACATAGATAATATCGTTAGAATCAGTTTCATATTCTAACCATGCTCCCCTATTTGGAATTACTGTTGATGAGTATAACTTTTTACCTGTTTTATCAACATTAAAATTGTAGTATACTCCTGGTGACCTAACAAGCTGACTTACAATAACTCTTTCTGCACCATTGATGATGAAAGTTCCTTGATCCGTCATTAATGGGAAGTCACCCATAAATACTTCTTGTTCTTTAATTTCTCCAGTTTCATTGTTTTGTAATCTAACTGAAACTTTTAGTGGCGCAGCATAAGTAGAATCTCTTTCCTTACACTCTTCCACTGAATACTTAATATTATCCATATCTAGTTTGTAATCTACAAATTCTAAAACAAGATTACCTGTAAAATTTGTAATAGGATTAATGTCATCAAATACTTCGTGAAGACCTTCCCTTAAAAACCATTGATATGAATCCAACTGTACCTCAATAAGATTTGGCATTTCTGTTACATCTTTAACTTTACCAAAACTCATTCTAGTTCTTTTTCCGACTTGGACAGGATGTACCATGAATTTTCACCCCTTGTATAAAACTAAAATAACCAAAAGCATAGCTTCCCTAAGGACTTTTACTTTCGGACAACATCACTTATTAGTATAACCACGTTTTACGCGCTTATACAAATTTTTCATATGAATATATACCTACCCATAATGAATAGTACATTTAATGATACTATCATATTACAGATTCAATGTCAATTATTTTTATTGCATTAATTATGTTAATCATCATTTTTATCACTTCAGCAACTTATAAAACTATATAAAGTATTCCAGCACATTATATTTTATATAGTTTCATTTAGGCAATTAAAAAGGTGCCATTACAGCACCTTTTTATTTTAAAGTTAATTACTTAACTTCTACTTCAGCTCCAACTTCAGCTAATTTAGCTTTCATATCTTCAGCTTCTTCTTTTGAAACGCCTTCTTTAATTGTCTTAGGAGCTCCGTCAACTATTTCTTTAGCTTCCTTTAATCCTAATCCAGTTAATTCTCTAACTACTTTGATAACCTTGATCTTTTGGCCACCAGCGTTAGCTAATACTACGTCGAATTCAGTCTTTTCTTCTGCAGCTGCAGCACCACCTGCAACAGCTCCTGCAACAGCTACTGGAGCAGCAGCGCTAACACCAAACTCTTCTTCACAAGCTGTAACTAGCTCGTTTAATTCTAAAACAGTCATTTCTTTTATTGCTTGAATTATATCTTCTCTTGTCATTTTAATTGCACCTCCAAAATTTTTATCAGTTATTATTCAGCTGACTCTGATTCTTTTTTCTCTTTAATCGCATTTAATAAGTATGCTAGGTTTGATAATGGAGCCTTGAAGCTTCCAAGAAGTTTTGCGATAAGAACTTCTTTTGATGGTATTGTAGCAAGCTTTTCAACTTGAGCTTTATCATAAACTGTACCATCAACCATACCTGCTTTTAATTCTAGTTTCTTGTGATCCTTAGCAAATGTGTGTAACACTCTTGCAGGAGCAGTAGCATCTTCGTAACCGAATGCTATAGAAACTGGTCCTTCTAAGTAAGCATCTAAACCTTGAATTCCTAATTCATTAGCAGCTAAAACTACTAAATTGTTTTTGTAAACTTTGTATTCAACGCCTGCTTCTCTTAGGTTTTTTCTTAAAGTTGTATCTTCTTCAACTGTTAAACCTTGATAGTTAGCTAGAACAACGCCTTGAGCTTTTTCTAACTTTTCTTTAATTTCAGCTACTTTAGCTTCTTTTAATTGTCTATTCTTGTTCATTACTGTGTGTCCACCTCCTCACAGTTTTTAACTGCAATTTTATATTAAGAAAGGCCTTCCCATAAGACATAGGAAGACCACAAATAATTACTTACCTTGGCGTTCCTCGGTAGGCAATTATTTAAACCTTTCGGCACCTACTGTCTTTGGAATCAGTATTCTTTTTAACAACATAAAAGATTTTATTACATAATCTTTTATTTGTCAATACTAATCTAAAACTTTTGTTGGGTTAACTTTAGCTCCTGGTCCCATTGTGCTTGAAACTGATACTGATTTAATGTATTGTCCCTTAGCAGCAGCTGGTTTAGCTTTGATTAACGCATCCATTAAAGTGTTGAAGTTAGCTTGAAGTTTTTCTACTCCAAATGACTTCTTTCCGATTGGGCAGTGAACGATAGCAGTCTTATCAACTCTATATTCAACCTTACCAGCTTTAATATCAGCTATTGCTTTAGCAACATCAAATGTTACTGTTCCTGATTTTGGGTTTGGCATTAATCCCTTAGGTCCTAAAATTCTACCGATTCTACCAACAACACCCATCATATCTGGTGTAGCTACAACTACATCGTAGTCGAACCAGTTTTCACTTTGGATCTTTTGAACTAATTCTTCAGCTCCAACGAAATCTGCTCCAGCTTCTTGAGCTTCCTTAGCTTTTTCTCCCTTAGCAAACACTAAAACTCTTACAGTTCTACCTGTTCCGTGTGGAAGAACAACAGCTCCTCTTACTTGTTGATCTGCATGTCTTGGGTCAACCCCTAATCTAACATGTAGTTCTATAGTTTCATCAAACTTAGCTTTAGCAGTTTTAACAGCTAAATCTAAAGCTTCAGATGGAGTGTATAATGCACTCTTATCTATTAATTTTGCACTTTCAATATAATTCTTTCCCATGATTTGCCTCCTTTGTGGTATTAGCGGTTTTTACCTCCCACTTTTTTACGAATTACTCTTCAACAGTTACTCCCATACTTCTTGCAGTACCTTCGATCATGCTCATAGCAGTTTCGATAGTAGCCGCATTTAAGTCTGGCATCTTTAATTCAGCAATTTTTCTTACTTGATCTTTTGTTAACTTACCAATCTTAGTTCTGTTTGGAACTCCTGAACCACTTTCGATTCCTAATTCCTTCTTAATAAGAACTGCTGCTGGTGGAGTTTTTAGTATGAAACTAAAAGATCTATCTTGGTAAACTGTTATTACAACTGGGATTATTAATCCAGCTTGATTAGCAGTCTTTGCATTAAACTCCTTACAGAATCCCATAATGTTAACACCGTGTTGACCTAATGCTGGTCCTACTGGTGGTGCTGGTGTCGCCTTACCTGCAGGAAGTTGAAGTTTAATCATTCCTGTTACTTTCTTAGCCATGTTATTATTCCTCCTATACTGTGGTAATACGGACTTTAAGTCCTCCCACTTTATTAAAACATTAGCTTATATTAAACTAATTTTTCAACTTGTGTAAATTCTAATTCAGCAAGAGTTTCTCTGCCGAACATATCTATTGAACCTTTAAGCTTACGCTTTTCTAAGTTTATCTCTTGGATTATAGCCACAAATCCTTTTAGTGGTCCAGAGATAACACTTACACTTTCCCCAACCTCTAAATCTATCTCTACAGGTGCTTCTTGAACTCCCATAGATTCGACTTCTTCATCAGTTAGGGGAACTGGTTTAGAAGCTGGGCCAACAAATCCTGTTACACCCCTTGTGTTTCTAACCACATACCATGACTCATCAGTCATTAGCATTTTTACTAACACATATCCAGGAAACTTTTTCTTTAGAGAAATCTTTTGTTTCCCATCTTTCTCTTCTACAACTTCTTCCATAGGAACTTGTATATCCTGAAGCAAGCTTTGAAGATTTCTATTTTCAATGGTTTTCTCAAGATTTGCTTTAACTTTGTTTTCGTAGCCTGAGTATGTGTGTACTACATACCATCTTGCTTTTTCACTCATATTTTCTTTTAGGCAATTATTGCCTAAACCTCCTTATTTAAAATTTAAAATGAACTTAAAGAGGTTTTGAAAAATATAGTCAAACCCACCTACTAATACAACGTATATTAGTACTACTACGCCAACTGCAATTAACGCTTTTTTAGTTTCATTTTTAGATGGCCAAGTTATTCTTCTAACTTCTGCCTTAACCTCTCTAAAAAATTTTAATATACCACCTTTTCCAGATGGATTCTTCGCTACTTTCACATTTTCTTTAACAGCCATTACTTCACATCCTTAATTATTGTGAGTATATGTCATTCCTATACAGCTAACTACTTAGTTTCTTTATGAAGTGTATGTTTCTTACAGAATTTGCAATACTTATGCATTTCTAATCTGTCTGGGTTGTTCTTCTTATTTTTCATTGAATTGTAATTTCTTTGCTTACACTCTGTGCATGCTAAAGTTATCTTTACTCTCACAGTCTGCACCTCCAGTTTACCGTAAATAATATAAAACCTTATACTTTATGTTAATTTATTTTTCGTTAATTACCTAAACACATTACCATAAAACATGTATTATGTCAATATATATGACCTTCATAGGACTAGGTAATGAAACCCAGTCCTACGAAGTATTTATCAATCTTTGTTACTATTCGATTATGCTAGTAACAACTCCTGAACCTACAGTTCTTCCACCTTCTCTAATAGCGAATCTTAATCCTTCGTCCATAGCAACTCTAGTGATTAATTCAACGTTCATATCGATGTGGTCTCCTGGCATAACCATTTCCATTCCTTCTGGTAATTTGATTGATCCAGTAACGTCTGTTGTTCTGAAGTAGAATTGTGGTCTATATCCATCGAAGAATGGAGTATGTCTTCCACCTTCTTCTTTTTTAAGTACGTATACTTGACCTACGAACTTGTGATGTGGCTTAACTGATCCAACTTTTGATAAAACTTGACCTCTTTCGATGTCAGTTCTTTGAACTCCTCTTAAAAGAACTCCAACGTTGTCTCCAGCTTGTGCTTCATCTAGTAACTTTCTGAACATTTCTATTCCTGTTACTACTACTTTTCTGCTTTCTTCTTGTAATCCAACGATTTCTACTTCGTCTCCTACGTGAAGAACTCCTCTTTCAACTCTTCCTGTTGCAACTGTTCCTCTACCAGTGATTGTGAATACATCTTCTACTGGCATTAAGAATGGCTTATCTGTTGCTCTTTCTGGAGTTGGGATGTAGCTGTCTACTGCTTCCATTAACTCTAAGATTGGAGCGATTGCTTTTTCATCTGTTGGGTTTTCTAATGCTACTAAAGCTGAACCCTTGATTACTGGAATATCATCTCCTGGGAAGTTGTATTCAGATAATAATTCTCTAACTTCCATTTCAACTAATTCTAATAATTCTTCATCATCTACCATATCAGCTTTGTTTAAGAATACTACTATGTAGTCAACTCCAACTCTTGATGCTAGTAGGATGTGTTCTCTTGTTTGTGGCATTGGACCGTCTGCTGCTGAACAAACTAGGATTGCTCCGTCCATTTGTGCTGCTCCAGTGATCATGTTCTTAACATAGTCAGCATGTCCTGGACAGTCAACGTGAGCATAGTGTCTGTTTTCAGTTTCGTATTCAACGTGTGATGTATTGATTGTGATTCCTCTTTCTTTTTCTTCAGGAGCCTTATCTATATCAGCGTAGTTGAATGCTTCTGCATAACCTCTGTTTGCTAATACTGTTGTGATTGCAGCTGTTAAAGTCGTCTTACCGTGGTCAACGTGACCAATTGTTCCAATGTTTACGTGTGGTTTACTTCTTTCGAATTTTTGCTTTGCCATTGTAAAATCCTCCTTTA
>NZ_SRYR01000003.1 GCF_004794105.1 Clostridium sartagoforme | reverse complement strand
TTAATACTGTCCATGTATCTGTACTTCTATCACATACCCATAACTTATATAATGTATCCCCTGCTGGCTCTGCTCCTGCTGTCATCGTTATATTGGAATTAACCATCTTACTTCCAGATATATTAAGCGTTGTTGCCTTTGAAGTTCTCTTATTTATATTAACATCAACAGATTTATAATCATCCTGAGTTTTAGTATCACTATTCTTATGTTTTACATGAGCTACAAAACTATAGCTTCCTGACTTCTTAGGTACAAATGTTGCTGTACTCTTAGTACTCCAATCACTTAATACTGTCCATGTATCTGTACTTCTATCACATACCCATAACTTATATAATGTGTCTCCCGATGGATCTGCTCCTGCAGTCATTGTTATAGTTTCATTAACATATCTATTTCCAGAAATGTTTAATGAAGTTGCTTTAGATACAGGATTTGTTATAGCTAAATCAATTACTCTTGAGTCATCACTATCCTTAGAACTATCCTTATATTTCACATAAACATATGCCTTATAATTTCCAACCTTAGTAGGAGTAAATACAGCTGTATTGTTAGTACTATAATCCTGTATTGTTGTCCATTTTTTTGCTGAAACATCATATATTTTGAATCTATATAGGCTATTTCCTTCTGGATCAGCTTTTGCTGTTAAAGTAATATTAGACTTAACAAATTTTGATCCTGTAGAGTTAAATGAAGTAACCTTTGAAGATCCAACTCCAACCTTAAAATCTTTATTTATATAATGATCTTGACTTGTTGTAGTTGAATTTTTATGTTTTGCATGTACAACAAAACTATAGTTGCCAGCCTTATCTGGATTGAAGTCAGCTGTTCTCATAGCACTCCAATCACTTAACAACGTCCATTTATCAGTATCTCTATTACATACCCAGATTCTATATAATGTATCGTTAACAGGATTTCCTGTAGCTGTTACAGTTACTTTTGAACCTGTCGATAGCTTCCCAGAAATTGAAACATCATCTAATACTGAAAAATTAAGAGTTTTGGATTGATTCTTTAGCTCAGATATTATATTTAAAATATTATATCCATATCCCCTTGCAGTTGCCCATCCATATCCTTCTGGATTTTCTTGTATTCCTAAATGCTCAAGGTAAATTGCAGTTCCTCTTTTAACATAATCAAATCTTGGATCTACAACAGCTTGTTTTAAAGGTTCTGTTGATGCATATGCCTTTAAATGTTGTACTACAGCTCTTATACCTATTTCGACACTTGGAAAAGAGTTTCCAGGATTTCCATTTCCAGTAGCTCCTATTCCTGCAAAGTTATTTTGCTCAGGTTTAACATCTCCTCCAAATTTTAGATATCCAGTTTCATGCATCATTTGAGCAAATAATATATCGTGATTTACACCTTCAATTTTTGCTTCTTTAATTGTAAAGTCAACAAAGTCAACAATATATTTTAAATCAAGATTAGTATTCTTACTTCTTAACATATTAATCATTTGGACTCTATCTAATGACCCTACGCTCATTATCTTAGTCTTAGTATTATCTATATTAACACGTATAATGCTATCTGATTTATTTCCTTTATTATCAATAACACTTACTTTTATCTCATGCTTACCATTAGAAACATTTTTAAAGAAGTATTCAAACCCACTATTATTGGACTTAGGATAGTCAGGATACTGGCTACCGATATCTTTTCTTTCTATTCCATAAGTGGCAGTTGCATACTTAACGTTATCAAGATAAATCTCAACTTTGCTTATTCCATCTTTACTAACTGCATAACCTTTTATCTTAAATGCCTCAGTTAATTTTTGATCCATGACAGGATTTTCTACTTTTGAAATTATTGTAGATTTAGTATCTACAGTAGAAATAATACTATCATTATTTTTACTTTGTACATTTTCATTAGATACATTATTATCAGTTACAATACTAGTATCTGATTCCTTGCTAACTTCTCCCCCCTTATCATTTTCTAATATTATACTCTCCTCTTTAGTTACTTCCTCAGCTTGTATGTCCGTTTTAAATTCTTCACTATTGTCTTGCTTGTCCACAATAGTATTATTAACAACCTCAGCAAATGAAATTACATTTGGTGAAATTATATTTAAAATAAACATAGCAGCCATAAATATTGCTAACTGTTTAATCTTTTTCATTTTTTCCTCCCATTTATTAATGGGCTACTAAAATGAATAATATAGCATATATTTCTAAGTTACTATTAAATTATATATGTTAAGACATCTTTAAGCAATATATTAGTAAAAGTTTTAAATTATTTAAATATTTTGCTATAATACAGTATTTTTATAATAGTTATGTATAATACTGTCATAAATATAATTTAATTTATATAAAAAAAGCTTAGAATAATTACTAAGCCTTTTTATAAATAACTATTATTTATTTGTTTTTTATTACATCACAGATTATTCTCACTTCTTCTTCAGTTAGCGATACCGAACTTGGAAGATTTATCCCCCTATTACTAACGTCAATGGTAACATTCATATCTCCACACTTACTTCCAGAGTAAGGTTTCATAGCATGAACTGGTAAGAAAAATGGTCTTGCTTGTATTCCAATTTCTTTTAGTACATTTAATAGTTCATCCCTAGACATCCTAAAATCATCTTCTACCAGAATTGAATACAACCAATAACAATTATCTACATAATCTACTTCCTTAGTTAAAGTAATCCCCTTAACCCCTTTTAGTAAATCATTATAAAGTCTTGCATTTCTTCTTTTTACTTCTAAATACTCATCTACTTTTTCTAATTGTGCCACTCCCATAGCTGCAAGTATATTAGGCATTCTAAAATTATACCCTACCTCTTCATGGTACATAGCACCATTTTCAGTAATTGTTTTAGTTTGATTAGATAAATATTTAGCCTTTTTACCTAGCTCCTCATTATTTGTAATTAGCATCCCACCTGCTCCTGTGGTGATTAGTTTATTACCATTAAAACTAAAACATCCAACATCTCCTAAAGTCCCTGCTAATTTACCTTTATATAATGTTCCTAAAGCTTCTGTTGCATCTTCTATTACAAATAAATTATATTTTTTTGCAATTCCATTAAGTTCATCCATTTCAACAGGATATCCATAGATATGAACTGGCATAATCGCTTTAGTCTTTTCTGTTATTAATTCTTCTACTTTATTAACATCCATTACAAATGTTTCTCTATCAACATCAACAAATACAGGTATTGCTCCTACATATTTTATCGCATTTACTGAGGATATAAATGTCATAGAAGGAACAATTACTTCATCTCCTTCTCCTACTCCTAAAGCTACCAATGCAAGTTGAAGTGCTGCAGTTCCATTCATAGTTACAACTGCTGATTTCACTTCATTATATTTTGCAAATTCTTCTTCAAATCTATCTACAAACTTCCCCACTGAAGAAACCCAATTAGTATCTAAGCACTCTTTTATGTATTTCCACTCATTCCCTCTAATTTCTGGTATACATAATGGTATCATTTTTATCCCACCTTTTATAAATTAATTTAGAGATTATCCTATTCAACAGATAATCTCTACAGAAAATTATTATATTTATACGTTATAGATATCAGGTTTATAATGCTTCATATTTTCTCTTATCCAAGCTACTGTTTCTGCAAGCCCTTCATCTATTGAATATCTCGGAGCCCAGTCAGTAAGTTCTTTAATCTTAGTATTATCTGCCCATAATCTATTAACTTCACTTTTCTCTGGTCTTATTCTTTCTTCATCACAAATTATCTTAACATCTTTTCCAATAATATCTATTATCTTCTTTACAGTATCACCTATTGTTATTTCATAATTGGATCCTGCGTTAATAACTTCACCTATAGTTCTATCAGATTCAGCAACTTTTATAAATGCTTCTGCTGTATCCTTAACAAAGTTGAAGTCTCTTGTAGGTGTTAAACTTCCAAGTTTTATTTCATTTTTACCTGCTAAAATTTGTGATATTATAGTTGGAATTACAGCTCTTGCTGATTGTCTTGGACCATATGTATTAAATGGTCTTAAAGTAGCAATTGGCATATTAAATGATCTATAGAAGCTTTCTGCCATTTTATCTGCACCTATTTTAGATGCTGAATAAGGTGATTGACCTTGCATTGGATGCTTTTCATCTATTGGAACATATAATGCTGTTCCATAAGTTTCTGAAGTTGAAGTATGAATTATTTTTTGAACATCATGATTTCTACATGCTTCTAAAACATTTGTTGTACCTTCAACATTTGTTCTTACATAAGCCATTGGAGAAAGATATGAATACGGAATTGCAATTAAAGCTGCAAGATGAAAAACTACTTCTTGACCTTTAATTATTCTATTCATACCATCTAATTCTCTTATATCTCCTGTTTCAACTTTAATACTATTTAAAACTTCTTTATCAAAAGTATCAATCCATCCCCAATTATTAAAAGAATTATATTGAACTAATGCAGTAACATCCGCACCTAACTCAACTAACCTTTCAGTAAGGTGGCTTCCTATAAATCCTTCTGCCCCTGTTACAAGTACTTTCTTTCCTCTTAAGTCCATTTCACACACTCCTAGTTATTATTCTTTTCTTTCTCTTCTATTCTCTCAACCATTTCTTTCATTTCACTAATTTGCCCCATATCCATCCATGATTGCTCACTAATTGGGTAAACCCCTACAGGAACACCGTCATTCATATATTGTTCTACAATATCAGGTAAATTATAAAATTTATCTTCAGGTATATCATTTAGAACTTCTGGTTCTATAATATACATTCCTGTATTTATTAAAAATGTATAAACCGGTTTCTCTATAATTTCATTAATATTACCACTATCATTAAGCTTAAAAACCCCATAAGGTATTTGAAAATTTTTAACTGAAGAAACCACAGTAACCTTATATCCCTTTTCCTTATGATGCCTCAATATAGATTCATAATCAGCTTCTATTAATATATCACAATTTGAAACAAAAAATGTTTTATCTATTTTACCTTTAAGCAAACTTAAACTTCCACCAGTTCCTAAGGGCTTATCTTCCTCTACATAATCAATAGTATAATCTTTTTCAATCTCATTGAAGTAAGATTTTATCATATTTTTTTTATAATTTACTGTTAGATAAAAATCATTTCCTCCATACAAACAGAACTTATTGATAATTCTTTCAATTATTGGTGTATCTCCAATTGGAATAAGTGGCTTTGGTAATATTTTAGTATATGGATATAATCTAGTGCCCAATCCTCCTGCCATTATAACTATAGGAACATCTTTTAATGATTTATTCTTATTTTCAATAAATACATTTTTATTTAAAAACTTAACATCTAAAATATTTCTATCTAAATTAATTATAGGGATTGCTGTTATAGATTTCTCAATCATAATTTCATCAGCAGAACTAATATCACCTTCCATTAAATAAATAGGATTTTTATTCATAATAGCTTCAACAGATTCTTCCATACTACCATTTTTTAATATCCATCTACGGAAATCTCCATCAGTGATAGAGCCTATTAACTCATCATTTTCAGAAACTACAAAAAGTATTCCCTTTGCAACGCTATCAAGTTTCTTAATAGCCTCTCTAATATTAACTTTTCTTTTTATTTTTAAGCTATCAATATTCACTATATCACCACATTATCTCTATATATTATGTTATATAAGTTTTAATAAAGAATCTACATTTACTTAAATCATTTCTTTAATTTGTATTACTTAAGTAAAGTAAGTACCCAATAAACTTATATAAAGAAATTAAATACTCTATGCTTTTATTTAGTAATATTAAATTTATAAAACTATAAAATATATATCATTAATCAAAGCATATATACAATAATTTCAATTTCTATTATAGTTTAAAAATCTATATTATAAAAGGCTTTCTTAATATCTATAGACTTATTTAAGATATTTTTTATTTCAATCATTATTTTATTAGAGGTCTCTCCATTTTCATATGGATTTATAACAGAAGATAATACTTCTTTAAATTCATTAGACTTAGCAAATTTAATACTATCAATTATCTCATCTTTAATAGGTCTACAATTTATTATAGATTTTGCTTGAGTTCTTCCCTTCTGCCTATCTCCAATGTTAATTGTAGGCTTTTTAAATGAAGGTGTCTCGATTATTCCGCTGGAAGAATTCCCAATTACCATATCACAATACTTCATAGCACTAAGATATCTTTGATATCCCATAGAATAAAAACTTATATATTTATCTTTATTATTAATACAAAATTCATCAATAACTTTATTAATTAATCTACCATCGCTATCAGAATTCGCCTTAGTAATAATAAATTTCATATCTTCTATAGTATCTAAAGCCTCTAAAAGTTCTTTAATTTGATTCTCTGAAGTGCTATCTTCAAGTGTTACAGGATGGAAAGTGACTAAAGAATATGAATCTCCTAATTCAAACCCAATGCTCTCCTCCAGCTCTTCTTTAGACATAAGCTTCATTTTAATTATATTCTCTACTCCAATTGCTCCAACATTAAAAACTCTTTCAGGATTTTCTCCTAATTGTATAACTCGCTTTTTATATTCATCTGTGCTAGTAAAATGCAGATAACTCATTTTAGTTATACTATGTCTAAATGCCTCATCAAAAGCTCCTTCTGTAGTTTCTCCACCATGTAAATGAGCTATTGGTATTTTAGCAACAACAGCTGCACTACATACAGCAAATATTTCAAATCTATCACCTAATACAACAATCATATCTGGCTTTAATCTTTCGAAAGCTTCAGAAAAACTAATAGTTGCTAATCCCATTGACTTTGCTACTCCAACTGATGAATCTGAGCTAAGTAATATTTCTATTTTTTCATTAACCATGTATCCATCTTCTATTATATTATTATAAGTCATACCAAATTCAGGCGACAAATGCATACCAGTTGCAATTAATTGCAGCTCCAAATCTTCATCATTATTAATTTTCTCAATTAGCGGTTTTAACAATCCATATTCTGCTCTCGTACCTGTTACAACACAAACTTTCTTCATTATAATTCCACCATTTCGTCTACATTATAATCTCTTTGAGCCTTTTTCCCAATTATCTTATCCCACATCTTAGGAGATAAACCTGTACCCGGCCTCTTTATAGTAAGATTTTCCTCTGTAAAGACCTCTCCCTTTTTTATATAACTACTACAAATAATACTCTTTCTTGCAACTTTAATATTTTTCTTTTCAGAATTAGTCAAAGCCTTAATTCCATTACCTAATGCAATTTCTACATTTCTTATTGAATCTACCATAGCTTTTAACTCATCTGGTTCCAAACTTGCTTTATGATCAGGTCCATCCATATTTTTATCTAAAGTAAAATGCTTCTCTATTATTTTAGCTCCTAAAGCTACAGCTGCAATAGGTATCTCTATTCCTTTTGTATGATCTGAATATCCAATCTCAACCAAAAACGCATTACCTATTGTATTCATTGCCGTTAAATTTACTTCTTCCATTTTAGTAGGATAATCTGTATTGCAATGTAAAACAGATATATCCTTAGCACCAGCTTCCCTTAATATATCTAAAGCAAACTCTATATCTGCTAAATTGCTCATTCCAGTTGATAAAATAACCTTCTTCCCAGTTTTAGCAATCTTCTTTAAGTAAGGTACATTCTCTATTTCACCTGAAGGAACCTTAAATATCTCTATCCCAAGTTCCATTAGCATATCAATGCTTTCTAAGTCAAAGGGAGATGATAAAAACATTATTCCTTTTTCTTTTGAATAGTTTATTAACTCTATATGATCATCATAACTTAATTCCAATGCTTTTAGCATTTCATATTGAGACACTTCTTTTTTCATATTTTCTTTTTGATAATCTGCTTGTTTGGCAATTTTTGTTACTAAGTTCTTAGCTTTAAAACTCTGAAACTTAACAGCATCTACACCACATTTAGCAGCTTCGTCTATTAATTTCTTCGCTATTTCAATACTTCCATTATGATTTACTCCAGCCTCAGCTATTATAAACACTTTACTCATGATTTACCGTCCTTCCTGGATTACCATAAACTTTACTGTAAGGATTTATATTTTTCACTATAACACTCCCAGCTCCTATTATAGAATTATTCCCAATTGAAATATTTTGAATTATAGTAGCACCGGTACCTATATGTGAATCATTCCCTATATTAACTCCACCACTCATAGTAACCCCAGGAGCCACATGCACAAATTCACCAATCTTGCAATCATGTTCTACAATTGCACCAGAGTTTATTATTGAGTTATTTCCAATAAAAGAGCATGAATTTACAATTGCCCCTTTACCTATAAACACACCATCTTCAATAACAGAATTCTTTGAAACAACAGCTGTTTTATCAATAATTTTAGGAATTTTAAATCCTATACTTTTTAATTTATTGTATATTTTCCTTCTAACTCTTGTGTCCCCAATTGATCCTACACATATAAATGCATTTTTAACTCCTGAATGAAATACCTCTTCTAATATATCATCATTTCCTATTACCCTTATTCCACTTATGTTAAAATCATTATTTATATCAGTAATACCAATAACATTGTAAGTATTTAGCTCTAATAATGAATCTAAAATACTTTTGCAATGTCCTCCAGCTCCAACTAAAATAATTTTTTCCATAACACACCTTCTACTATATTGGAAATGGTTAATAACTATAAGTAACCTAGTTATTAACCATCCCCCCTTAATCTCTACTAAATAAATCTCTAGTATATACCTTCTCTAAAACATCCGATATATCTGATGTTATTCTATTTGCAACAATAACATCAGATATAGATTTAAATTCATCTAAATCTCTAATAACTTTAGAATTATAGAAGTTATCATCTTTAAAAGCTGGTTCATAAACAACAACTTCTACACCTTTAGCTTTAATTCTCTTCATTACCCCTTGAATAGCTGACTGCCTAAAGTTATCTGAATCCATTTTCATTGTTAATCTATATATTCCTACAACCTTTGGACTTCTCTTTAATATCATTTCAGACACATGATCTTTTCTAGTTCTATTAGCTTCAACAATGGCAGACATAATATTTTGAGGTACATCTGCATAGTTTGCTAATAATTGCTTTGTATCTTTTGGTAAACAATAGCCACCATATCCGAAAGATGGGTTATTATAATGATTGCCGACTCTAGGATCTAAGCAAACTCCATCTATGATTTGTTTAGTGTCTAATCCTCTTATCTCTGCATAGGAATCTAACTCATTGAAGAAAGCAACTCTCATAGCCAAAAATGTATTTGCAAAAAGTTTAATAGACTCAGCCTCAGTGGAATTAGTAAACAAAACTGGTATATCTTCCTTTATAGCTCCTTCCATTAATAGGTCTGAAAATACTTTTGCTCTTTCAGATTTCTCTCCAACCACAATTCTAGAAGGATACAAATTATCATATAATGCTCTACCTTCTCTTAAGAATTCAGGGGAAAATATGATGTTTTTTGTATCAAACTTCTTTTTTACTTTCTCTGTATATCCTACTGGAATAGTTGATTTTATTATCATTATCGCGTTTGGATTAATAGATAATACATTGGCTATTACAGCTTCAACAGTTCTAGTATTAAAATAATTTTTTTCAGGATCGTAATTTGTTGGAGTAGAAATAATAACATACTCAGCATCTTTGTAAGCTAAATAATTATCTGTAGTTGCTTTTAAATTTAAATCTCTATTCGCTAGATAATCCTCTATTTCAGCATCTACTATAGGTGATTTCCTATCATTAATCATATCAACTTTTTCTTGTATTATATCTAATGCAATCACTTCATTATTTTGCGCCAATAATACTGCATTAGAAAGTCCAACATAACCTATCCCAGCAACTGTTATCTTCATTTCATACCCCTCCTATTTAATTCTTAGAGTCTTTAACATACCCCAGTAACATATATGAAAAACTGATCTTGCAACTGATAAATGTTCAATTTCTCTATAAAGCTTCCAATGATATTTAACTAAATCAAGCTTATTACTAGAAATAGAATTATTTCTAATTCTATATTTCATTAAAACATCTGACATTCCATAAATATATTTTTCTTTTTTTAGTATCTGTAACCATAATGCATCATCATTACGCTTTCTTATATTAGGAACTACAAATTTCCCAAGTTTATCAACATTATACATCACAGTTGAATTTCCTACAGGACAACTAAGTAATACTCCATTGTAATCAGTCTTATCTTTTGTCTTAATAATTTTATCTAGTGAATTTCCTGCTTCATCTATTTGACTATATGCCGTACAAGTAAATGCATAATTATTTTTCTTCATAAACTCTAGTTGTCTTGATAATTTATCTTCTGTCCACAAATCATCACTATCTAAAAAAGCTATATAATTACCACTAGCAAGCTCCATAGCCTTTGTTCTTGTTACTGCTGCTCCTGAGTTTTGTTCCAAAATGTGATATTTAATTCTTTTATCTTTAATAGTATATTTATCTACAACTTCTTTTGTATTATCTGTAGAGCAATCATCCACTATAATCATTTCCCAGTTTTTATAACTTTGCTTCATAACAGATTCTATAGTTTCTTCAATAAACTTCCCACAATTATATGTAGGAGTAATTATTGATATTAAATCACTCATTATATAGTGACCTCTCTTTCATTAACTCTAATAATTTTATAACTTATATATTTTCTCTCTATTGTTTACAACATTCTTAGTAGCATTTCTTGTATCATATACAACCTTAGCCCTATCTACTATTTCTTCATATTCGTAAACTGTGTGTCCAGTAGTAATAACTACTATATCTGATTCATCTATTACTTCCTTCCAGTCTACTGAATGATAAGTTTTACCCTTGTACTTAGCTGTATCACAGAATGGATCGTTAACTATAACTTCTGCACCATTCTTTTCTAGTAATTCTATTACCTTAAATGATGGTGATTCTCTATAATCATCTATATCATTCTTATAAGCTAATCCCATAACTAAAACTTTTGAACCATTTAATGCTTTCTTTTGTTTGTTTAATATCTTCATAATATTTTCTAAAACAAAGTCTGGCATTGAATCATTTATTATTCCTGAAGTTTCAATAAGTTTAGTATGGTAATCATATTCCTTAGCCTTCCATTCTAAGTAGAAGGGATCTAGAGGAATACAGTGTCCACCAAGTCCTGGACCTGGATAAAATGGCATAAATCCATATGGCTTAGTTTTAGCTGCATCTATAACTTCCCATACGTCTATTCCCATTCTATTACATAAAATAGCCATTTCATTAGCTAATCCTATATTTATATTTCTAAAAGTATTTTCTAATATTTTTTCCATTTCAGCTACTGCTGGTGAAGAAACTCTGTGAATTTCTCCTTCTAATACATTTTCATATAAAGCAGCTGCAACTTCAGTACATTCTTCAGTACATCCACCTACTACCTTTGGAGTGTTTTTTGTATTAAAGTGCTTGTTACCTGGATCTACTCTTTCTGGTGAGAATGCTAGGAAGAAGTCTTCTCCACACTTTAATCCACCCTTTTCAAGTATTGGTCTTAATACTTCTTCAGTAGTTCCTGGATAAGTAGTACTTTCAAGGATTACTATCATTCCCTTATGAAGATATTTTGCAACATTTTCAGTTGATTTTACTACATAAGAAAGGTCTGGTTGCTTATATAAATCAAGTGGAGTTGGAACACAAATACATACTGTATCTACATCATTTATAAAACTAAAGTCAGTAGTTGCTCTTAACACTCCTTTTTCTGTTAATTCACTTAGTTCTGCGTCAACTACATCACCAATATAGTTTTGGCCCTTATTTACCATTTCTACCTTTTGATCTTGAACATCAAAACCTATAGTTTCATATCCAGCCTTTGCTTTTTCAACTGCTAAAGGTAATCCAACATAACCTAAACCTACTACACCAACTTTTGCAGTTTTATTATTAATTTTTTCTAGTAATTGATCCTTTAAAACTGACATTGTTCTTCCTCCTAAATTAAATGGAATCTTCTTCATTCTTTTAATAAATATATTAATTATTTAGTTAATTTTACATATATCTCTGTAAAATACACTTAAATAATTAGGTTTTACACAGAAAAACTTAAAACTTAATTTAATCAAAGTACTTTTTATTCAAAAATCCATAAAAGTTTTTCCTTAATTCTTTTATTTCTTCATTCTTTAATTAAAACATCTAATTAAAAATAATTTCAAAGAAATCATATCCTTCATTATTCATTCTTAATTTTTCATTAGTAAAATGTCTGCATTTTATTTTATTTTATTTTATTTTGCTTATTATATAATCTACTTGATCTTTAGTTAACTCTGGATATACTGGTATAGCAAAGGTTCTATGAGAAAGGTACTCTGAAACTGGCATATCTCCTTCTTTATATCCTAAGTTCTTATAACATTTTTGAAGATGTAGTGGTACAGGATAATATACTCCTGTTGAAACACCTGCAGTCTTTAACTTTTCTAGTACTGCTTCTCTATTTTCAGATTGCAGAACATACATATGGTAAACTGGTTCTACATAATCTCTAGTTACTGGAGTTACTAAATCAGTATCTTTAAGTGCTTCATTATAAATTTCAGCGACTTCTCTTCTCTTAGCATTCCAATTATCTATTTCTTTTATTTTAACATTTAAAATAGCCGCTTGAATTGCATCTAATCTTGAGTTATATCCTATTAAATAATTGTAATATTTTAACGGATTATAAACTGTATCATTTGCTCCTTCAGCTTTTTGAACTTCTTCTTCTATATTGTTTAGTAAGTTGTATGCCTTTTGACCATTTTCTCCACTTCCATGAGCCTTAAGAGCTTTTGCTATTATTGCAATATCATCGTTATTTGTAACAATCATACCACCATCTCCAGCACAGCCTAGGTTCTTAGTTGGGAAAAATGAAAATACTGCAGCATCTCCTAAAGAACCAACATTTCTTCCTTTATACTTTCCTCCAATTGCTTGGCAAGCATCTTCTATAACTAAAAGATTATGCTTCTTTGCAATTTCATTTATTTCGTCCATATCTGCACATTGTCCAAAGATATGAACTGGCATTATAGCCTTAGTTTTAGAAGTTATTTTTTCTTCTATCTTAGTTACATCTATATTAAAAGTATCTTTATATACATCTACAAATATGGGAGTTCCTCCTACTGCTGATATAGCTTCAGCTGTAGCAAAGAATGTAAATGGAGTTGTTATTACTTCATCTCCTTCTCCTATTCCCATAGCCTTTAATGCTATTACTAATCCATCTGTTCCATTACCTACTGATATAGCATGCTTTACGCCTACATATTCAGCAAAGGCTTTTTCAAAATCTATTACAGTTTTACCCATTATGTAATTAGCTGAAGATAATATCCCAAAAGTTGCCTCTTTTAGCTCCTCTGCTAATGATTCATATTGAGCTTTTAAATCTATTAAAGGTATATTCATAGTAATAATCTCCTTTATACTCAAATTTATAAAAAACTAACATTTTTATTTTATCACAATTCAAAATATATATAAACTTTTTAATATAATTTTATACCATGATACAGGCTTAATATATATTTCCATATAATTCTTAATACTTATTTAATAAAAATTTGTATAAAAATATAGATTAACTAAAAAGTTAATCTATATTAGAGTTATTTTATTTGTTAATTTCCTTAACTACTTTAACTAATTCATTAGCTATATATTCTACATCTTCTAATTTTAAAGTGCTATATACAGGTAATGTTATTTCACTTTCATATTGAGCATATGCATTTGGATAATCTTCAATATTATATCCTAAGTTCTTATATAGTGTAAACATTGGCAGTGGCTTAAAGTGAACATTAGTTGATATTCCCTTTTCAGCTAACTTTTGAATAAGAATATTTCTCTTTTCCTCATTAAATCCTTTTATTCTTAATGGATATAAGTGATATGAGCTTTCAGTTCCTTCACCATATTCAGTAACTGGTATTATAGAAAAATCTTCTTTTTCTAATATTCTTGTATAAGTATTAAATATTTCTTTTCTATACTTTAACATATCTTCATATCTTGTTAATTGAACTCTACCAATGGCAGCATTTATATCTGTCATATTACATTTAAAACCATCTGTAATTATGTCATATTCCCAAGCTCCTGCCTTCATCTTAGATAAAGCGTCCTTAGATTGGCCATGTAGGGAAGTAAATTTAAAATCTTGAAATAAGTTCTCTCTTCCATTAAAGTTATTGTTATTATATGTTATTGCTCCACCTTCAGCGGTTGTAAAGTTTTTTACTGCATGGAATGAGAAAGTATGGAAATCACATTGTGCTCCTACTTTTCCCCCCTTGTATTTAGCCCCAAAGGAATGAGCTGAATCTACTAATATTATTATGTCTTCTCTATTTTTTTCTTTTAGAACAGCTTTTATTTTATCATAATCACAAGGCACCCCAGCAAAGTCTACTGGCATAATTACCTTAGTTTTATCAGTTATTAAATCTCCTATTTTATTATAATCTATAAAGAAGCTATCTTTTGCAACATCACAAAAAATAGGTTTTATACCTCTGTGTACTGCTACACTTGCTGTTGCAGTATATGTGTAAGGAGTTGTTATTATTTCATCTCCTTCCTTTATATCAAATACCTTTAATATAAGCTCCATTGCAGCTGTTGCACTATTTAATGCTACTGCCTTATTAGCCTCACAATACTCAGCCAATTCTTCCTCAAACTTAGCTAATGTAGGTCCAGATGTTATCCATCCTGATTTTAATACTTCTACTACTGCTTCTATTTCCTTATCTGTTATATCTGGAGGAGAAAATGGTATCTTCTTCATCTTTATCATCCTTTCACTTATAGTTATAAATATTTTAATAAAAGTCATTCTATCTAAACATGTTATTACTCTATCTATTATATAACTCAATTATATTAAATACAAATTATATATTATATATATGTTTCAACAAACAATCTATTTTTTAAGGATTTATGATATTTTAGTACAAAAATAATTTAAAAGTAAATTACATCAATTGAAATCATGTATATTTTTAATTCTTATATAAGTTGAGTACATAATTTAGTAAATAATATATTTTTATATAAATGTAACTTAATAAAATGTAAAAACTTTATTACAACTTATATATAATTATTTCTTACATTTATATTACTTAATTGAAAAAAAACTATATCCTATGATAAACTTATTTAGAAAGGAAGTGTAGATATGTCACAAAATGATTATAATGAATCTAAAAAAAGAAAAAAGAAAAAGAAATCTTTGGGATTTAAAATATTTATAGGCTTTTTATGTGTAGTACTAGCATTAGCTGTAGTTGGTGGTGGCTACTTTATAGGCATATTAAGTAAGATGGACAATATTAAACTTAATAAAGATAACCTCGGAATTGTAGAAGATGAATTAAAAGAGTATAACAATACAAGTAAAATTAAAAACATAGCTTTATTTGGAGTAGATGCTACTGATGGTGAAACTGGACGTTCTGATTCCATAATGATTGCAACCTTAGATCCAGTTCATAATAAGCTAAAACTAACATCTATAATGAGAGATTCTTATGTTAATATAGATGGATATGGAATGGATAAAATAAATCATGCTTATGCTTATGGTGGTCCAGAGCTTTCAATAAAAACTATAAATGAAAACTTTGGATTAAATATTCAAGACTTCGTATCAGTTAACTTTTCTTCATTACCTAAGATTATTAACATTCTAGGTGGGGTGGATATAGAAATTACTAACGAAGAATTAAAGTATATAAATAAATATATAGATGATGTTAATAGAAAAGATGGAACAAATTCTCCTCATATTACTTATGCAGGTGTTCAGCACCTTGATGGTACACAAGCTCTTGCTTACTCTAGAATAAGATATACTGCTGGAGGAGATTATAAGAGAACTGAAAGACAAAGAACAGTTATTGATGCAATATTTACCAAACTAACATCTGCATCTATTGGTTCATACAACTCATTATTAAATGAAGTTTTACCTTATGTTCAAACTAACTTAAACGCTGGTGATATTCTTTCCTTAGGTACTAAAGCTCTTGGAATTGGAAATAATTTAGAACAAGATAGATTCCCTAGAGATGGTTACGGCGAAGGGGCTAATATTGGTGGAATTTACTATCTAACATTTGATATTGAAACTGCTAAACAGCAGATGAGAGATTATATATTTAATGATGTTAGATAATAAAAGAGATAGGAAATTCCTATCTCTTTTATTTATACATATTTCATGGCACTTCTTATAAATAAATCATATAACACCTTAATATTTAAATATTTTTTATCATCTATACTACATATATTAAGCAGTTTCTTTATACTATCCAAGTTATTTGTTCATTTTAAACTTTCTAGCTTTTTAACATTTCCTTTAAATAACCTACTAAATTTTGCTTATGATAAATCCTAAATAGTATAAAAACAGATAATAAGTAAATTAAACCTCCAATTGAAACTTGAAGTATAGTTGTTAATATTTTTGCACCCATATTAACTCCAATTATTCTAACTATTATAAACATAATTATTGCTGCTGGGAAAAATATAATAACAGATTTTATTAGCTCTTTAATATCCAAGAACTTTCTTAAAATATACATTTCTGTACTCGTAACTGTTATTTCTGCCAAAACTATAGTTATGCAAGCTCCTATACTCCCCATACGTTTTAGTAATATAAGATTAAAGACTAAGTTAACAATCGCACCCGCTGTTACAGATAAAGTAAACTCTTTTGTTTTATTTAAAGGAACTAAAAGTTGTGTTCCAAAAACATTTGACCAACTAATCGCTAATATTATTACACAGCTTATAATTATTAATTTCTCTATCCCTTCAAATTCTTTTCCAAAAAACCATGGTGATAATTCCTTAGCTATTCCTAACAATCCAAATGTAAGTGGAATTGAAATAAAATTCATAAAGAAGAAAGAATTCTTTATATAATACTTAACTTTATCCATATCCCCCGACGCAACTGTATTAGCTATCTTAGGCATCATAACTGTTCCAATTGCAGTAGCTACTGTCAATGCCATCCTTACCAATTTTTGGGAGTTTTCATAATATCCTACTTGTATAGTATCTGTAAAAACTCCTAATAATGTTCTACTTAATAACAAATAAACTTGTATTGCTATTTGCGGAATAAATAAAGCTATAGAAGCTTTAAGGTGCCCTGCTAACCCTTTAATTCTAATATTTTTAATTCCTATTACCTTAGGAACATATAGCCAAAATGTCAAATTTCCTAATAAGTTAGATAAAGCTAATATTAAAATATAAATTACTAAGTCATCTATGTTTTTTACAAATATAAAAATACTTGCAAGTGATAATAATTTTACTATTGTATTTCTTAATACAGTTTTCTTAAACTGCTCAAGCCCCATAAATAACCAAGATATATCTATTAAAGCTGCTAATATATTTATTCCTTGAACTAAATATAGATTTCTATATCCTTCATCAGTGAATGTAAAAGCAAATAATAAAAATAACCCTCCTGATATAAGCATTGTTATTACTTGGACTGAGTATATTGAATAAAAAGTATTCTTTAACTTTTCTTTATTATCCCTTACATAAGCTATTTGTCTATTTCCATATAAAGTCACACCAACCATTCCAAATAAAACAAAATATTGGACATTCGCAAAAGTAAAGGCATAGTCTCCTACACCCTTTGCTCCTAATATATTGGATACATACGGTACTGTTATTAAAGGTAATATTAATACTAATATTTGATAAGACAAATTATATAAAAAATTCTTTAAAACTTTCATACTATTCTACCCTTCTAAGTTCTTCTTCAACTGCCTTTTAATTTCTTTAAACTGCGCTATTTATATCATAATACTTATATTTTGCTAATATTCTCCCCAAAATTATATTGGTTTCTTTATCATCTCATTTTTTATATTTGACGTTAATTCTCTCTATATTATCGCAATATATTTCCACCTATATGATTTCTCTTATCTACAACTAAACATTTCTTCATCTTTTATTTTCTTCATATAAAAATATTTATCCAAATAATCCATCTACAACTATTAAATTGGGTTATTTACTTTAAGCAATAAAAATAAATCTTAACATTATCTATGATTTCTTTAAATATAACTTTAATTTAAAGAATATATATATACCTAGAGAAGATTGATGCTTTGCCAATAATTTTAAAACCTTATAGCTTTTCGGCAAAAAAAATTCATCCGTATTCTTAATACTCTTATATATATTTTTATTATCTTTTAAATACTTTTTAATACCTTTTATAGGATTATCACCTTTATAATTTGAATTACAATAATAATATAATAATAAATTATATAGTTGTTTAATCATTCTATATTTATATGCCTCATTATTAGTAAAACACTCTAAAGAAGATATATTTAAAAACTCTTCAAACTTTTTTGTGCTTATATTAATTTCATGTAATGCATTTTCTCTATAACTATGACAAATTGAATCATTTACAATTGAATAATTATACCAACACTTCGAAACTATTCCTACCTTTTCTACATTACTTAAACAGTATAAATTAAATAATGCATCTTCTGACAAAATTAGATTTTCATCAAACTTGATATCTCCTATGGCATTTCTCCTAAACACTTTTGCCCATGGAGCTAGAATTCCTAAACACCCTTTTAATTCTTTTGTATCTTCTGTTGCAAATCCAGATATAAATATTTGCTTTAATTTTTCTATCTCTTCACTTTGATAAATTTTTATATCTTTACATTTGGGCAAATGTTTAACATCATTTATTTGATAACCTCCCATAACTATATCTAACTTATATTTAGAAATATATGAAATAGCTTCTGATATAAAATCTTTAGATATACTATCATCAGCATCAACAAATACAATATATTCTCCATTTGCTTCAATTAATCCTAAGTTTCTAGCAGATGAAGCTCCCCCATTTTCTTTGTGTATTATACGTACTTTTTCTATATCTTTTTCAATATCATTTAATATGTTCTTGTATTCTTTAGGGTTTCCATCATCAACCAAAACGATCTCATAATTGTTATAATCTTGTAATTCAATAGATTTTATACAATTAATCAAATACTTTTTTTCAGTTTTATAAACAGGTATGATAATCGATACTAAATCATTATTCTTCATTATTTTTCTTTAAATTATTCCTTTCTTTCCCATTATATATGGAGTAATTTAATCCAATCAGTGTACTATTAAAAACAATCATAAACGGATTTATTTCTGAAATTGCATATATTAAATATACAAACACTATTATTAACATATTAAATTCACCATAACGTATTAACTTACGTAAATAATAGATAATTCCAATTAATAAAACTACTGATACAATAATACCAAAATTTATTATTATCCATGCATATGCATTATCTAAATAATAATATCCTCTTGGCATACCCGGAATTACTATATCAGTACCAGTACTAATTACATTTCCAAATAAATTCACACCATATGCCTTTAAATATTTTTTTATCAGCCATATTCTTGTAACCATTGTACTCAGATTTAATTGATTAGGATTCATCCAAAAGTAACCAGACAATGTTATAAGGATTGTACTTGATAACGTTAATAATACAATAGACATATTTTTAATTTGATTATAATTAAATTTTATTTTAATTATCTTTTCATATACAAATGTTAAAAAAACTACCATTAAAGACATTAATAATGCTGTATTGCTATTTGTTGCTTTATAAATAAAAATCATAGTAATTGTGCTTATTATATATTTTTTATAATCATTACTTTTTCTTTTTATATACAAGTACTGACATATCATTTGAAAAGTTAATATTCCAAGGGTATTGGGATGTCCAAATCCAAATGCGTATCTAATTTTCCCACTATTACCTCTAAGAATATTTCCATTGTCAATTATATTTCCTGCTGCCAAAATAATAATTAATCCAACAATTATAATTTGAGCAATCAATGATACTTTGTTAAACCTATCGAAATCAATTTTTTTAGAGCTTAGAATTAACACCAATGCACCTAATAATGTTAATGACTCTGCTTTCATTGCCGAAATAAAAAATATTCCAATTAATAAAAGGATTATATATTTTTCTTTCTTTTTATATTCTTGTAAAAAAATCATTATTATTGTACAGTTTGCAAAAAATATTAAAGAACACATTTTAGAAAGTATTCCAACAATTTCTGTATCTATGGCAGTATTTATCTGGCTCTTGTGAAAGAATACAACCTTGATAAACAAGATTATATAAGCAGAATAATATAACAAATCATATAAACTTATATTATAAAAACTTATACTGTTTAACTTATCTGATATATCAACTTTTTTAATTTTATTCATATCATCTCTCCTTAATTATATTATAGATTCATATATTTTATATAACTCAGAATTATATGAATTAGAATCAAATTTATCATTTGCATATTCCTGACCATTACATGCAGTTTCTATCATTTTTTCTTTATTATTTACTGCAAATATAATTTTATCTGCAAGCTCTTCAAAATCACCATATTTATAAAGTAATCCTGTCTGTTCGTTAATTATCTCTATTGTACCATCAGTATCTGCACCTATTACTAACAATTTACCTAGCATATTTTCTATTGTAACTCTTCCTAAAGCCTCAAATATTGAACACGTTAACCCTATATCACATTTCTCTCTCAATTTCTTTAAATCATTACAAAAATCTATTATATGAATTCCTTCTATTTTATTATCAGAAATATATTTAATCATCTTTTGATAGTAATTATTATCACCAATCCCACCTACTATATATAGATTTATATCTTTTATATTTTTTACTTTTTCATTGTTAATTTTATTTCTAATTATTTCAACTGCTTTTATTGCATCTAATTGACCTTTTCCTGGAGAAATTCTTCCTGCTAAAAGTACATTTATAACCCCATCATTCGTTTCTAAATTATTTTGAAAAATAATATGATTAGGAAGTATATATTTCTCTATATTAATACCATCAAATAATACCTCTATTTTTTTCTTGTTAAGAATAGGTGAAAACTTATTTTTAACACTTTCTGATATTGCTATTACCTTGTTTGAATTTTTAGCTAGATCAAACTGTTTTTTTTCATTTAAAAGAGAAACATTATGGTAATCTACCACAAACTCCCTTATATGGCATATATAAGGGATTCTCAGCTTATAAGCAGCTTTCATACCAACCCCTACAAGTAAAGAATTGTTATGAATTATATCAAATTCTTCTTTAATAAAAAACTTTTTAATTTTAAAAATAGCAAAATAATTTTTTACTTTTTTTGCTATATTCCTCAATATTTTTCTAGGTTCTTTTATTTCACTAGAATACGGAATCACTTCATATCTAATATTAATTTTTTCTAATTCTTTTTCCAAAGGACCATGCTTTCCTAACAGAACTACAGCCTCAACCTTTTCTCTTTTATTTTTCGACAAAATATCTAGCAATGATTGATTTGCTCCGGTCAAATTTGGTAAATGAGTGACATAGCAAATTTTCATAATATCATTTATCCTTTCAACGAATATATAATTATCCCAACACTTCTGAACTATGACGATTCTTATCTTCTTCTTTAGGTATTTTCATATAATCACCATAAAGTTGCTTGCAGACTGTATCATAATCTTCTGGTCCCCAAACTCTTGTATCTTCAAACTCATACCACTTTCCATCGCCATATACCTTCTTTGAAAACATTTCATTAAACTTATATGCTCCCATTGCATTAACTAAATAATCAGATTTACTATATGGAAATTTTTTCAATGCTCTATCTAGTTTCATCAACTCTTTTTTTGTATCAAGTATTTTTTGAAGTGGAACTATTTTCCCAAATTTCACTAAAATCCTTTCTATCATAGGTCTTCCTTTTTTATTCACATTAACTGCTATATCAAAACAGGAGAATCTATACATAGCTCTTCTATAAAGTAAATAGTATTTCCAAATCATTCTTATTATTGAATTATTCGGCATTCCATCTAAAGGAAAAATATCAATCCAAGCTGAAGATATTTCTACTACACTATTATCAGTTCTTTTAATTTTTATTGAGGAATCTTCTAATCGTGAAAAATATCTATAGTGATTTTCATCATTCTTAAATGTATGTAATTTAAAATTTGTTTTTTTATCTTTACACAGTGATAATAACTTTTCATAATCTTCTCTTGGAATACCTAAATCCATATCGTCATCCCAAGGAATAAAACCTTTATGTCTAACTGCTCCTAAAAGCGTACCTCCAAGTGCAAAATATTTGATATTATTTTTTTCACAAAAACAAGAAAATTCCTTAAATAACGCTAAGTCTACTAGCTGTAATTTTCTTAATCCATCATTCATTTTATCTTCTCCTATTTACACCTTAAAACTATTCCTTTTCATACTCTACAGCATGAGCATTCCTATTACCCTCTTCAGGTGGAGTCATATAATCTCCATACATTTGTGATAAAACAGCATCTGCATCTACTGGTCCTGGTAATTCACTATCTTCAAAGGAATACAATTGTCCTTTTCCATAATAACTTTTTGGAAACATTTCTTTAAATTTATATTGACCCATAAAATTAATTACCCAATTTGATGACTCATATGGATACTTCCTTAAAGTTGAATCTATCTTTTCTAGCCATTTATACATATCAGAATTTTGCCCAAATTTAGTGATTTGAACAATCTTTATTATTATTCTTTCTGATAATGGACGATTTGGTCTTTTTAAATTCACTTTATCAAAACAAGAAATATGATACATCATTCTTGTAAAAAGTAATTTAAACATATGAATTTTTCTTTCAATATATTTATTAGGCATCCCATCTAAAGGAAATATATCCACCCAGATATCTTCATTTCTTTCTTTTATGCTACCAGTTCTTTTAACTGTATGTCTTGTATCAACAACTCTAGCAAAATAATAATGATGTGATTTTTCATTTCTAAATGTCTGTAATTTAAGATATTCTGGTAGCGATTTTTGAACATTATTTATAAATTCTTCATATTGCTTTCTTGGAATTCCAAGGTCAATATCATCATCCCAAGGAATAAAACCTTTGTGTCTAATTGCTCCAAGTAAGGTTCCACCTAACATATAATATTCAATCTTATTATCATCTAAATACATTTTAATATATTTAGCTATATTCCAAATAACTTCTTGAATTTCTGATAAGTTTTCTTTGTTATCCATATATCTTAACTCCTAGTTTTTATTCAAATCTTTTTTTATTTGAGTTGTACTGATTTCTGGTGTTCTCTCTAAATATACTACTTCTACACCTTCTTCTTTTAAAAAGTCAAATTGTCCTCTCCAGTCATCTCCCATAACAAATGTATCAATATGATATTCATGTACATCTGTTCTTTTTTGATCCCAATTTGTTTCTGGAATAACTAAATCAACATATCTAATTGATTCTAAAAGCGCCTTTCTTTGTTCATATGTAAAGTAACATTTTTTTTGTTTCTCATTCCAGTTAAATTCATCTGAAGATAGAACTACCACTAAATAATCTCCTAAAGCCTTAGCCCTTTTTAATAAATTAATATGTCCATAATGTAGTAAATCAAAAGTTCCATATGTAATAATTCTCTTCATGTCTATACCTCTCTTATTTCTTAAACTAGCATTTTCAAACTTTATATCTAGAGCTGACTTTGGAAGCTCTGTTTTTCTTTTCCTTTTCATTAAAGCTTCAACCATATCATTAGGATTAACTTTTTCATTTACTATTGAATTAACTGCACTAACTATTGGCATATCAATTTTGTATTGATTAGCCAATTTAATAACAGCTGGCAAAGCATTTATTCCTTCAACAACCATACCAACTTCCTTAATTGCATTTTCAATAGAATATCCCATTCCAATCAATTGACCTGCTTTATTATTTCTACTATGCTCACTCATTGATGTAACAACTAAATCTCCAATTCCAGCTAAACCATTGAAAGTTTGATCATAACATCCCATAGCAGTTCCAAGTCTCGATATTTCTGTAATTCCTCTTGTAATTAATGCTGCCTTTGTATTATCTCCATAACCTAATCCACTTGCTATACCTGTTGCAAGAGCAATAATATTTTTTACAGTTCCACATAATTCAACACCAATTATATCTGTATTTGTATATACTCTCATACATGTATTTTCAAATATATTTTGTACATATTCTGCAACCTCTAAATCTTTGCATGCTGATACAATGGTTGTAGGAATATCTCTAGAAACCTCTTCCGCATGAGTAGGACCTGAAAGGGCAACTAGCCTTACGTTTTCATGACAACCATCTTTTCTTAATTCATCTTTAATTACCTCAGTTAATGTATATAACGTATCTGATTCAATTCCTTTAGCCACATCAATAATTATCTGACCATCTTTTATATATTCTCTTGCTATAGATGCAGTTTTTCTTATAAATATAGAAGGTACTGCAAATATAATAATATCCTTATCCAAGCAGGCATCCTTTATTTCTTTAACGAAACTTATCTCTTTTGGAATAGTTACATCTGGCAGCTTAGGATGAACTCTCTTTGTAGATAATTCCTCTATTTCCTCTTCTAAAGCAGACCATACTGTTACTATGTTCCCCCCATTTGATATCACTCTTGCTAAGGCTATGCCCCATGTCCCGGCTCCTAAAATGCCTATTTTTTTCAACAGTCATTCTCCCTTCTTTATTTATTATAAATAATCCTAAAATACTAATTTAAATATTTTTCATTATCAAATTCTTCTACTTATTTATAAGTATTTAACATAAATTTAACTATAACTACATTTCATTTTAACATTAACTTTTTATAATTATTTTTATAATCTTATAAACCTAATTGTTTCTATAACTTATATTTCAAAAACATATTATAATTACTTTGCATTTGCATACTTTTACCATTATAAGATATATATTTTCTTATAACAACATTTTTCTATTTGCTCTGTTTTTATTTACTCTTCTATTATTTTCTTTATTTTTAGGTTTCTTTTATATTCACATATATTCTACATTCTTTAATATAAATAACTTAATAGTATAATATTTTGTTGTATTTAAATAAAGTGCTAAAATTTAATTTGTATTAAATATTATAATTGCTATCAAAAACTATTTAACCTCTGAATGTACTTCTTCAATATCTCCATTATTTTCTCTTTCTTATAGAAATAAATAATTATATATTTTTCTAAATATAGGTGAAGATAAAATTAATACTATCCCTATAGATATAACTAATGTTGATATTAAAAAGCAATTTTATTAGAATACTTAGGCATTATTTCCACTTATACTTTAATAAAATATATATGTCCTATATATACATTCATAGTATTTCTTTCAAATTTACTTATAGTCACTTTTTTATCTGGTATTAACCTATTATAAATATGCTAATTAATAACATTATTATATCTATTGCTAATCTATATAAAGCACCAATTAAAAATGTCATTTTAATATTTTATATGAACTTTTGATGCTAAGTAAATATTTACAAAAAATTCAAGTTCTTCTGCTTCTGTAGAAGCTATATAATATAGCATTAGATAACCCTACATATCCTGTTCCTGCTACTGCTATTTTCATTTATTATCTCACCTTATTTAAAAACATTAACTATTTTTAATTACTATTTTCATCTATTAAGCTGCATTTTCATCTCCAAATAGCACAAAAAACGTCTTAAAAATGAGCTTTATATCTAACCAAAAGCCTCTCTCATTTACATACTTAATATCAAGCTTCATCCAGTCTTCAAAGCCGATTTTATTTCTCCCCATTACTTGCCAGAAACAAGTAATGCCTGGTTTTACATCTAGACGCCTAAGCATCCATTTTTCAAATTCCCTAACTTCATTCGGCAAACTTGGTCTCGGTCCAACTAGACTCATTTCCCCTTTTAAAACATTGACTAACTGTGGTAATTCATCTATACTTGTCTTTCTTATAAATTTACCAACCTTAGTTATTCTAGGGTCATCTTTAATTTTAAACATAGGTCCAGACATTTCATTTTTATTTTTCAACTTTTCTTTTAACTCTTCTGCATTAACTACCATAGACCTAAATTTATACATATTGAATTCTTTTCCATTCAATCCTACTCTTTTCTGCATAAAAAGAATCGGTCCATTTGATTCAATTTTTATTAAAACACTTACAATAAAAAAAATAGGGCTTAATAAAACCAGGCCTATAAGTGAGCCTATAATATCTAAGCTTCTTTTTAATAAACCATATACTATCTTAGTTTCTTTTTTATCTGTCTTACCATTAATATTTATATTAATATTATCCATCTTATCCCCCTGATAAAACATTATTTAATCTTCTTATTTATTTATAATATTAATTTTTAGCATTGTTAATTATATCATACTCACTTATCAATTAAAAGCTATTAAACTTTCATTATAATTTCAGCTTTAATTAAGTATTCAAAATATTATTATTGGCTTTAACTTATTTTTCATATATTTTACATTTTTTAGTTTTATTTAAATTTAGTTGGAATTTAATGCGTTTATATATAACGCAAAACTTGATTTTGTCGAATTTTTATTATTTAAAATTTCTTATTTCTCCTCTATTAAATATACATCAATTATTTTAATTTAATACAATAATATGTTTCTACTTTCCAAATTTACCTTTTATCTGCTATAATATAACAAGTTTTTAGAAAGATTCTGCTCATTTTTATGAATTTGAAATTAATTATAAGTACTATATTTCAGGAGGATATTTTATGAAGAAATTTTCAGGAAAGAAAAAAATTATTATTTCTATACTTTCTGTTATTTTAATCGTTATTGCAATAGGGGCTGGATATACATATTACCTTTCAAGTAAGGTTAACAGAATAGATATAGATAGACAGGATGTTTTAGATACTGGTAAAGAATTACCTAAGGAAGCTTCCGATGTTATAACTATAGCTCTTTTTGGCAGTGATTTCTCAGAACTATATGAGGTAAGTGCTGCAGATGCAACTATGATTCTTTCAATAGATACTAAAAATAACAATATTAAACTTGGTTCATTAATGCGTGATATTTATTTGGATTTACCTCAAGGTGGTAAGATGAACTTAAATTATACTATCTTAGATGGTGGCCCAAGCGCCATAATGAAAACTATAAATTATAACTTTAATTTAAATATTGATAAATTTGTACAAGTTGACTTAGAAAGACTTCCTAAGATAATTGATTCATTAGGTGGCGTGGAAATGGAAATCACTGCAGATGAACTTAAATACATAAATGGATATATTGATAATATAGATAAGAATAATGGAACAAAAACTGATCATATTTATTCTGCTGGAAAACAACTTTTAAATGGAACTCAAGCTTCTGCCTATTGTAGAATAAGATATACAGAAGGTCGTGATTTTAAAAGAACAGAAAGACAAAGAGATGTCTTAGCTGCTTTATTCCTTAAGTTTAAAGATATAAACTTAGCTGAAGTGCCCGGATTAATTAATGAGATTCTTCCACTAGTAACAACAAACTTAAGTAATGGTGAAATAATTTCAATTGCTACCAAAGCTCTAGGCATGGGACTTAACAATATAGAGCAAGGAAGATTCCCATCCGATTCTAATATTATAAGTGCCGGATTTACAGATATGTACCATACTAATATAGATATTGAAGGAACTACAAAAGAACTTCATAAATTTATCTACTCTATAGAAGAATAGTACGTGCTGTCGCACAATGTATAATTGATAATGCATAATTTATAATTGATGAAAAAACTCCTTTCGGAGTTTTGAAATTAAACTGAGTCATGTACCACCAGCTTAGCTGGTGGCTTGATTAAGCCCTATAAGGGCATGATACTGGCGGCACTACTCGTGCTCTGAATAACTGCCAATCGCAAAACAGTTTCAGCTACCACCCTCATCGGGTGGTTTTCCTATTTGCTACTTTTTACCGGCGATCCCGTGAACGGGTCAATATATTCCTTCATACTAATTTGTTCTGCTATTTGATCTTCTTGAATTTGATTCTGAATATACTTTGCAATTGCAGCTTTATTTCTTCCTACTGTATCAACATAATATCCTCTACACCAAAAATGCCTATTACCATATTTATATTTTAAATGTGCAAATCTATCAAAAATCATTAAGCTACTTTTACCTTTTAATGTTCCCATAAATTTTGCCACACTCATTTTAGGCGGGATAGTCACTAACATATGTATGTGATCTGTACATGCATTAGCTTCGATTATCTCTACTCCCATTCTCATACATATAGTTCTTAATATTTTTCCTATCTCCACTTTATATTTTCCATATATTATTTGTCTTCTGTACTTCGGTGCAAATACTATGTGATATTGACACCTCCATTTTGTATGTGCTAAGCTTTCTATGTCGTTACCCATACGACACACCTCCTATGATTTTATTATTTTACGATTGTCAGTCGTTTTAATTTTATCATAGGAGTTTTTTTTTCAGAGCTTAAGCCCTTTTGACCACCGGCATAGCCAGTGGTTTTCAATACAATTTAAAAAACTCAAGGAAAGCACCTTGAGTTTTCTTTAATTCTTTAATTAAAAACTCTCTTAATTTAAAAATGATTTCAAAGAAATCATATCCTTAATTCTAAATTCTAAGCTCTAAATTATTCATCATTCATTAGCTTTAGCTCTACTTTTCCATACCTCTCCTCATCCTTTGATAAGAAATATAAATCAAAGGCATCTATATCTTTTATTTCGTTATTAATAATCGAAAAACCTACATAATTATTATCTTCAACTCTTTTTACTTGTAAATCTAAAATTCTTCCATTTATAGTAGCATAAGCATTTAATATATCTTCACCTTCGTAAGGTATAGCAATAGTCGTTAAGTTTGTATTACTCTTTTTAAAAGTAGTTTGGTTAATTTCTACTAAATCATCTTCTTTTAAACTGCTATAACTGTTTATATTTTTTATTAAAGGCTTATTTTCCATAGTCTTCTTAGGATAATGATAACCTGTATTTGTGTATTCTGTTGATTCAAATAAGACCATATCTGGCTGATATATATTGATATAGTACTCATAATCTAATACATTTCTATAGTTATGTATCTTCATAATTTCAGAAAAGTTTCCTGCAATAAATTTTTCTTTATTATTAAAGTAACTACCTGCAAATATTAAAAGCTTTGTCCCATCAGGATTAGCTTTATTTACATAATGATTATAATATCTAAAATCCTTATGTCTTATAATTTCATATTCATAATCCTCTATATACTCTAAGCTATATTCCTTTAATTCATAATTAGTAGTTGTCTCATTTATAGGAAAATCTGAGTTCATTAATGAAGTGTTTACAAATGGAATTGCTTCAAACTTATTTATATCAAAGCTTCCAACTCTATTATCTAAATCATTAAGTCTATCTATCATAGCTGAAATCCCATAAATTGCACCAGTTTCATTCCAATGTCCAGCATCATACTTAGGATCAAACACTTGAGCTTCTTCCTTAGCCTTTAGAAGTATATCTACATTACTTAAATAATTTACACCTTTTTCATCTAATAGCCCTGTAAAGTAATCTAAGTTTTCTGTACTTCTAATATAACCTTCTGGTAAATACTCAGGATAAATAGTTGATTTACTAGGTTCTAATGTATATAAGAAGTCTATTCCTCTATCCCTGCAATAAGTTTCAAAATCCTTTATAAAACTTGAAAATAGCTCCTGAAATCTTAAATCAACATTTGTTTCAGGTAATTTAAGATAAACATAACCATCTTTTCCATATTGATAATTAGGATGAACCATCTCATCTAGGAGTATGTCCATTGCTCTCCCATAAGATTTAACCATTCCTTTCCTAAATCCGATTCTATCATTAACAAAGGATTCAAAGTTATATATTACCTTACCACTATCCTCAAAAATTTCATCGAAATCTACCAGCATTCTATTATCTATTTCAGAAACCACATCTTCTTTTAAATTCATAAAAATTAATGGCACTGCAATAATTCCTAAAAATAATATTATCTTTACCTTATGTATTTTCTTCATAACTTCACCCCTTTAAAATTGGAAATATATAAATGGACTGTAAGTTGAATTAATTATAAATACTATAGATAAAATAAATAAAATTAAAATTCCCACAGTAGATATAATTTCAAAACTCTTATTTCCATTATATTTTCTAAGTTTATTAGAGATAAAAGGAAGTGATCCTAAAGCTGCCACTACTATCCATAGCACTAACTTTTTATTAATAAAATAAGTAAATTCATAAAGATTTGCATTTGAATTAACTCCAAACATAACTTCTAAATATCCAAAAGCTTGAGAGAGGTCATCTGCTCTAAATAACACCCATCCAATTATGACTATAAACATAGTAACTAAGTATTTAATTATACTTGGAATATTAATATACCAGCTTTTATTCTTTATAAGTCTTTCAAAAACTATAAATATTCCATGCCATATTCCCCAAAGAATGAATGTCCAAGAAGCTCCATGCCATATCCCCGTTACTAAAAATACTATAAATAAATTTACATAGACATTCCCTTTTCTATTACCACCTAAAGGAATATATAAATACTCTTTAAACCAAGTTGATAAGGAAATATGCCATCTTCTCCAGAACTCAGTTATAGACTTAGATATATAAGGATAATTAAAGTTTTCCATAAATCTAAATCCAAACATATGACCAAGACCTATTGCCATATCTGAATAACCTGAAAAGTCATAATAAATTTGGAAGGTGTAGCATATAGCTCCTATCCAAGCTGTAGGTGTATCTATCCCCTTTTCATAAAGACTAAAAATATTATCAGCCATGGCTCCTAAGATATCAGCAATAATAACTTTTTTACTAAGACCAAGTACAAACCTATTAATTCCATAGCTAAACTGTTCTATAGATTCTTGCCTACTTCTAATTTCCTTATCAATAGTTTTATACTTAATGATTGGCCCTGCAACTAATTGCGGAAATAAAGATATATAAAGAGCTACTGAAAAAGGATTTTTATTAACTTTTCCATCTCCTCTATAAATATCTATAATATAAGACATCCCTTGGAAGGTAAAAAATGATATTCCTATAGGAAGAACTATATGCTTTAAAGAGAGATTTTTACCAAAAAGCATATTTGCATTTTCTATAAAGAAATCATAATACTTGTAATAAAATAATATTGAAAGGTTTAAAATAACACCTAAAGTCAATATTGCTTTTTTAAGTATTTCCCTATTACTATACTTGTCTACAAGTATTCCAAAAGAATAATTGAGTATTATTGAAGCAATTAGTATCTTTAAATAAGCTACTCCACCCCAAGCATAAAATATTAAGCTTGCAATTAATAATATATAATTTTTTATTTTTTTCCCTGCTATATAATATAAAAGTAAAATAAACGGTAAAAAAATGAATATAAATATTGTTGAACTAAATACCATAACATCTCCTTAATTAATATCTATCTTTCAATTAATAATCTAAATCTATATCCTTATATCCTAATAGTCTCATTAGCCTTATAACCATAATAATATTATAACATTATAATCTTTTGCTTTTGTAGGTTTTAAGAATTCCTTTAGTAAATTACCTATATTGAAATCGTGAATTATTTATTTTTATCAACATAATTAATAGCATATTTAGTTAAATTCCATATAATTAAACAAATTAGTTAAAGATAATTAATGATTAAAACTTTCAATTAACTTAATATTCTCCATTAATTCTTCAATATTATACTATAAAATAGACCTTCTTTGTATCTATATATTTAATTATTAAAATTAACAGATTTGCATTTCTTAATAAAGTGTTAATCTCAATTTATATCATAGGTATATAAATTTTACTCTTATAAATCTCCCTGCAAACTAAATTATTTAATTACATTAACTATAAGATTAATTCACTAAATATGTCTATTTGGGTTACCACAATCTATTGTAGTATGAATTTGATTAATAAATAATAACTTTTAATTATATTCTTTTAATAAAAACACCCCAAAAGATCTGAAATTTGGAATCTCCAACTTTCTGGTCTCTTAGGGTATTTTATTACAATCTATAGTTTTATTGGTTCTACAAACTTTTCTCTTCTTATAAAATATCTTTGAAAAATCTCATTCTTATCAATAACAGAATCTAATTCTTCGGCTAAACTAAAAGCATTAACCATTCCCTCTTCTCCTTGTTTTCCACAAATAACAAATCCACTTGCTAACTTTTCTCCTGGAATAGTAATACCTGTACATTTACACATGTTTATAGCTTTTACTAAAGCTTTCCCTCCATTAGATGTTATTTCTTTTTCTGCTTTTCCCTTAAAACTCCTTTGAATAGTTTCATCATATCCATAAACATCTATCGGTCCTTCAAAAGTTAAAATAACATCAGCTAAATTATTTTCAAATATATTTTTTATTTCTTTTATTCCAATATTTCTTTCATATATATTATCAAAATCATATTCTATAAATTTAATTCCTTTATTATCTATTAAATTAATTGCCTTATCTATCTCTTGCCTCATATCAGTACCATCAGGTAACTTTAATAAATTTGTTTTTGGAATTGCTACTCTAATAAGACTTGAGTTTTCATCTTTATTAAATTTCAATTTCTCTTTTACTTGAGCTATATATTTTAATATTTTTTCATCTAATAAATCATAAGCTACTTCCTTTAATATAGATAAGTTTTTAGAAATAACTCCAATTCCCCCACTAAAAGCTATACTATCAGTAGATAAACTTTCTTTTTTAGTAGTTAAATTAACTCCTGATCCAATAAAGGAATATAAATTTGTACTTAAAGCAGGAGCAAGAACTGATCCACCACCATCAGTCCCAATTCCAAAATCGTTAATGCCCTTAATTATATTTATAGCAGTTCCACTACTAGATCCAGTCATACATCTATAAGTTAATGGATTTATTAAATCTGTATCAATACTTCTACCTAAATGTGACATCTTATCTATAGTCAGTAATAAATATTTTGAATTATTTCTAATTTTATCCACTGACTCTATTGGGATATCCACAGTATTTTTAACTCCAAATGTTAATAAGTTTTCTGATTTTTCTTTCATTTCTTTATCTAAGCTATTATTTATTGAAATCACTGACTTATATAAATTTTGTTCTGCAAGTATTTTAGATCTATAAACTTTAGTATTCTTATCTATATTACTATCTTCTATTCTCAACCTAATTACCTCTTTTTACAATTCTTAGTTACTCCTTAGAAAGAAGTATTTTATCTAAAAAGCTTGTTCCATTTTCAGGACTCTTAACTTTAAAATAATCTGCTACAGTTGCACCTACGTCTGAAAGTGTTTCTCTTATTCCGACAAAACCTTCCTTAATATTTTCACCATATATCATTAAAGGAACCATTTCTCTTGTATGCTTACTATGCCCTATAGTTGGATCATTTCCATGGTCAGCCATAACTAATAAAATATCATCACCATGAATAGTATCTGTAAGCTCTCCAATTAATCTATCAGCAATTTCTAATTTTTCAGCATATCTATCTACATTTTCAGCATGTCCTGATAAATCTGTTTCTTGAACATTGCAACATATGAAGCCATTCTCTACTACTTTAGAGATTTCAATTGTTCTTTCAAGTACCTTTTCTGTATCTACCATAGGTATGCTTGTTCCTTTTTCATTTATAACTACATCTGCTACCTTACCCAGTAAATAAACTGGTATATTTTCTTCTGATAAAATAGTTGATACTTGAGTTTTTGGGTTAACTCCATAGCCTAAGTGAATACATTCATAACCATTATCATAAACCCCTGACTTAGGAGCATTTATACCTATATATCCACCTTCTTTTTCTTCTTCAGCATTTAATATATCTTCTAAAGTAATGCCTTTGCCTCCAAAAGTAATTACTCTTGGTACTGTGGCAATAGATCTTACTATATGACCTACTTCTAGAACCTTGCTAAAAGGAATTAAATCTAAAGCTGATGTTATATTAAATGCTTGTCCTAAATCACATTCTATATTATCAGCAATAGTAAGAGCATCTTCTACTACAAGATATTTTTCTTTCTTTCCTTTTTTGTATTCTACCTTATATCCTGCATCTTTTATCGCCTTATAAATTTCATCTATTTTATTTTTAATAGGTTCTCTAAAAGGCATCTTAGGCTTTGTCCCCATTATTTCTTGGTGTCCAAAGAAAGTATCAGCTCCAAAGTGTGTCAAATTAGCCTTACCATAAGTAGCCTTTGGATTTACCTTCATTTCGTTGATTTCTTCTCCTAATATATTCATTAAACCTAGCTTTTCTAAAACAGGTAATTTTAAATCTTTTCTTCTTTCTAAAATATGAAGACATGTATTTGAATTTATGTCCTGTGGCCTTGTCACCTTAACATCATCCATTTCACCTATACCAAAACCATCAAGAACTATTACTATAAATTTTTTCATTATAAAAACCTCCTTTATTTTTAGTTTTTTAATACTCTTCAAGGTTTAATTTCATAAAACAATAAGTTTAGATTTCTAAATCTTACATCCTAATTAATTACAAAAATTAGAAATTTAATTTTTACATCTCAGAGAATCATAAAATTATAAATAAAAAGAAACTTCAACAAACTGTTAGCCTATCCCAACCTCTTGCATCCATTTCTTTTAATAAAGTATCTTCAAAAACTAGTTTATATTTATTTTTATTTTAGTAATTCTTACCTATATAGCTTTAGTCTCTATTCCTTGAGAGTCATAGACTCCAATTATTTCAGGTTCCCCTTTATTAATTCCCTTAACTAAGGCAACATTACTTCTAGTAACAAATATTTGTGTTCTAAAAGCCATAACTACTGTATCAGAAACATTGCAGTTCTCTGATAACTCAAAGTGATAATCTATGCTTTCATCTGTAGGTGGAGTTACTTTAACCATTTTGTAGTTCTCAATAGATTCCCCTACTAAAGCATTTTCCACATGAGATCTTCTATAGTGACCTCCACCATAACAATATCCTTTATCTAATAAGTTATGGGATACTTCTGTTACATAAACCATTGCTGGTATTTCTTCAGCATCATTTGCTTTATGATAAGGTGTTGTTCCGGTTAAACCATGCCCTGGTTCTCCATGAGTTCCACCTTCTTCACTAATTTTCTTTATAGAGTTTACGCAAGTAGCTGAAGGCATATTAAGCTGCTCTATCTTTATATCAAATTCCTTTTCCAGTATTGTTTTTGCTTCTTTTATTGTGTCTATATTTCTAGTTCTTTTAATTTCGTTACTTGCTTCATCATATAAGAAACATGGAAAAGATGCGATTCCAGCAATATTTAAATTCTTTAGCTTTAATAATTCTCTTCCTATTTCCTTAAGTTCTTCTAATTTAAACCCACCATATTGTCCTGAATATAAATTGTCATTTTCTCCAAGTACTCTTAACATAATATTTTGCTTAATACCAAGTTTCTCACAAGCTTCATTAATTTCTTTAGCTTTTTCTATTGTATAAACAGTTATATAATCTGGTTTTGATTTAACTACCTTTTCTACTAAAGCCTTTGGGATTTGAACTAAATGTCCAACATGCCCAATTTTAATATCATTATTAATCATTACTTCAGCTTCTTTGAAATCTACTACTACTGCTCCATCATAACCAAGCTTCATAAACTCTTTTGAAATAACAGGATTTCTTCCTATTTGCTTAGTCATAAAATACAGCTTAATCCCATATTTATCTGCTTCCTCTTTTATCTTTCTAGCATTGTCAACTAATGTATCTAAATCTACAACATAAGTATCTGGTAAAATTAATCCTTCTTTATGGAGCTTAAATGCAGCTTGAACTAATTCTTTATTTCTTTCTACAGTTTTTTCAAGAAACATATCTACTCCCCCTATTTACTTTTTACTTCCTCTATTGCACTTTTTAAAATTCTTATAATTGTATCTGCACCACTTCTCATTGGATTTATTCTAATCATTCTTTTTTCAAGAGTTGGATCTGCCGCTCTAAAGGTTCCAGAAACTCTATACATCATTGGTACAAACTCATACTTAGATTCAGAACCTACTGGGTGAGATGCAGCACCATATTTAGTAGTCAATTCTAAAATTTCCTCAGCAATATTTTCATTAAACTCTACCAATAATACCTTAGATTGAGCATTTGCTAAGAAAGCATCCTTAATTTCTGGAATTTCTCCACTCTTAAGTCTAGCAACTAACTCTTCATTAACTTCTGATTGAATTGCTAAAGAAACTGGTGCATAAATTAATCCTCTTAAAGCTTCCATAGCTTCATGTCCTTGTACTTGACTTCCACCAGAATAATTTAAAGAATAAACCTTATCTATTAAATCTTTCTTTCCTATTAAAACTCCAACACCTTCTGGTCCTAATACTTTAAAGCAAGAAAAGCTTCCAAGATCAGCTCCACATTGATTTCCGATTTTCTTAACCTTAAGAGCTGCATAATTATCATCTGTAACTATTCTTATATTTTCATTTGCTTCTTTTATAGTAGTAATTACTTCTTCAAACTCATAAGAATCATCTATCTTTTGTCTAGTATTTTGAACTAAAGCACCCTTTATTTCTGGATGTTTAGAAATTACTTCTTTAATATCTTCTATATCATTAAAGTTAGCTGTAACTATATTAAGTCCCATAGTTTCTATAGTAACCTTTGAAGTTGGATAAATTGGTGCATCATGAACTAAAATAGTGTCTCCACTTTTCATAAAGCTAATTAGTCCCCATCTTATAGCACCAGTTCCTGCTCCCCTTACTAGTATTGCTGCTTCAGCATCAAAAACTTCTGCAAAAACACTTTCAACCTTCTTTGTGTAGGTTGGTTTATTTAATCCCTTAACTACACCTAAGTCTCCTAGAGATAAAACTTCTCTGCCATCAAAATGCTTCGTTATTGTATCTATTATTTTAAATTGCAACTTTTTTGCTTCTTCTAAACTTATTGAGTGCAATGGGTATGTCTTCATAACTTTCCTCCTACTTCAGGTTATAAATATTTTTTATATTATTAACTAGCATGTTTTCTATATGCTTGTTAGAAATTTCTTTTTCATATAATCTTGGTAAAAAGTTATCTATTAAATAACTATAGCCAAGTCCACCATTCTCTTTAAAATGTGATTTTCTAGTAATATCCATAGACATAACTATTTGATTGCTATATCCTCTATCACATAATTCTTTTAACCATTTTGCTCTATCTTCATCTGGTTGATAATTATTTTTCCCTATTGTATCAAAGGCAATATTAACTCCTGTATCAAGTAATCTAATCATATAATCTAAGTCTCCACTTAAATCTATATGGCTAAGAGTTACCTTAGATAAATTTACATTAAACTTTTTAAATATTTCAATTTGTTCAAGTCCAAGCTTTCCTAAAGTAGTATGAGTAATTATTGGTTTTCCAGTTTCTATATGAGCCCTTGAAGACGCTTCAAAAACCTTAAGCTCCATTTCTTCAACTTTATTTAAGCTAGTTCCTATTTCTCCTATAACTTCAGCCTTTGTATTAGTCCCATCTATTCCAATAACAATTTCATCTGTTAAGATTTTAGCCATTTCCTTAGTATCTAATTTATATACTTCTTCAGGTAAAAATGGCTCTTTATAATATCCTGTTGCTTGAAGAATATTTATACCTGTTTCTTTAATAACTTCCCTAACATATTCCGTGCTTCTACCCATTCCTCTATTAGTAACATCTATAATAGTAGAAACTCCCTTACTTCTTAAAGCTTTAAACTCTTCAATAGTTTGATTCTTATTGTTTAAGAAACAATCTGCATCTTTTTTTACTCCAGATAAATCTATAGTTACATGCTCGTGGGCATAAATTATCTCTCTTTCCATATAAACATCCCTCCTTATTGCCATATTTTATTATTATTTTCCTAAAGGACGGTGCTGTCGCACAAACAGCCCAAATTAAGAATTATTGATTTTTCATTATTCATTCTTAATTTTTCATTGTACGACAGCACCATCTATTTAGATAAATGAATGTACAGAAAAATGTATTTTAGACTGGAAGTACGTATAGTCCAACTAAGTATAATATGTTAATTAAAATTCCTACTCCAATTGCTCCAACTGGACCTACTGCCATATCTACTATTGGTTTCTTTGAAGTTTTGTTTAATACATAAAGTCCGATTACTGCGAATAATCCAAGTCCTGGTGCCATAGCTTGAGCAGCCATCATACCACCTATTAATAATGCAACTTCTAGCACTTTACTCATTGCAGTTCTTATGTTATCTCCGCACTTTCTAACTCCTGGGAACTTGTCCATAAGCTTAGCTAATCCATCTAGGAAGTAAACTTCTAATGCCATAATTGCAGCACCTGCAACGAATGCTAATATTGGGTTTCCAATTAAGAATCCAGCAACGAATACAAATGTCATACCAGCTGGTGCATATACTCCAGTAGAAATTGCAGTTGTAGCTACTAGTGGGATAAAGCCTATTCCTCTTGCTAATGCAGTCATAGCAGCTTCAGTATTTTTACCTTCTGCTAAAAGATTTAAACTTATTGGATCACCAGCTACTAAGCTTAAGCTTGTTGCAGCAGAAATTAATCCACCCATTAATGCTAATATAGGTAAGTTCTTTTTAATCTTCTTTACTCTTTCTGCAAATATTGCAGCTAAATCAACCTTTGGTGCATTTGGATCTGGTTTTTCTTGAACAGCAAATATAATCATGATTATCATACCTGCAAGTAAAGCCATACCTTCAGCATCTAATTTTATATTCATACCATTTATAGAGAATGTTCCATAAATAACAGTAATTTGTCTAACTAATAATGCTACTAATCCAGTTAAAAAACCTTTCTTTGTTCCAAATTGATATGCAACAACTAAAGCTGGGAATACTGCAAAAGCAACTGTAATTGGAGTACCAACTTGCTTTAATGGTTCTAAGAAGTTAACTGGTAACTTTGCAAATAAATCAACTACGAATTGTAATCCATAAACTATACCAATACCATAAGCAGCTCCTGCTACTCCTGAAATAACCATTCCTTTTTTACCACTTGGACAGAAAGATCCAATGATATCAGTACCTAATAAGATACTATGAATTAAAATAATTGATGCAGCTATTGAAACCGGAATACCAAAACCAATAACTAATCCAAAGCTAATTGCAAAAGAAGTTGCTGCTAAAGCCTTTTTGTCCATTCTTCCTTCTAAGTACTCTGGAACTATTGCTCTAAAACCATCATTGAATACAGCAACACCTGTATTAGATAAAATTGCTGCTAGTGCACCTAAAAGCGCTATTACTACATATTGCATAAATGATTCCTCCTAAATTTTATAAATAATATTTAAATTAATAAAATAACTAACCCTATTAATTGCTTATTTAAATCTCTTTTAACAAATTAACTACAGCTATCTACTCTTATGCAATTTAAAATTTATATTAAAGAATATATTTAAGAATAACTGGTATAACTTCTTCAGCATGTTGTGCTGTAAATCCATAAGCTCTTTTTCCTGCTTCAACTTCAGCCTTTATTTCTGCTTCACTTTTAATATTTCCTGGCATTGAAACAGTTGCACACTCTCCCATACCAAGTAAAGCAATTGCCATAGCTAAAGCTCCACCACCACCAGTATTACATGCTCCTAAATAGAAATCTGCTGCTCCAGTTTTAATTGCCATTGCTGCTTCAATATCGCTTTTTATTTCAATTGAAACCTTGTCTCCTGCAATTTTAGCTGTAATGTCAGCCACTCTTTGCTTATCAATTTGTCCACCAATAACTATTCTCTTCATTTTTCTTTCCTCCATTTATAAATTATTTTATATTTAAAATCTTTAATTATTAACTTATATAGTTTATTTTAAAATTATTATATTTTTTTAGTATTTATACTTATAATTTCTATACACGCTACTTTAAATTTTATGATTGACTTAACAATGTGCAAATATGCATTATTATATAATTCACTTCTTCATCTGGTATTTCGCCTAAAACACCCTTTAAATCCTTTACAATACTTACAGCATCATTGTAGCTATCTTCAAGTTTTAAAGATTCAAGAACTACTTGATCTAAGTCATTAACAGTTTCATTTTTATCTATTCTCTCTAAAGCTGAAGATAAATGAGTTATAAACATTGAAGCATTTTCTTCCATAAGTTTAATATTTTTAACTTCATCAAAATATTTAATTACTTCTAATATCTTATTATAATTTTCTTCTGATAATAATGCTGAATCCCTTAATATATTTAATCTTATTGCTAGTTCCATCCCTATCCTCCAATATACACTTTTTTGTACTTTCATTGAATAAATACCCCTAGTATTGAGGCATTATCTTTTTCTCCATAACTAATCTTTGATACTCCTTCACATCTTCTATATCTAAAACTCTAGAGAAAAGTGCTGGTACTATAGAGTTCCTTTTATTAGCTATTATTACTGCTTCAGTATCCTTTATATTCTTTTCTTCCCTGTTTAATGGCATAAATTTAATATCATCTTGTCTATCTTGTAAATCATCTAAGTTCCATATTGCAGCATCTATTTCATTTTCCTTAAGAGCTGTTATAAACTGACTATAATTTAAATTAACATACTCAACTTCTAAATCTTCAAAATAAGTTTTTGTCAACATAAATTGATCTATAGATGATGTATCTATTCCAACTCTTGTCCCTTTTTTAAACATACCATCGAACTTCTTAGAAACTACCATAATATGCTCATTAACATAACTAAAATCTCCAAAGGTTTTAATTATTTGAATATCTTTATTTTGTTCTAAATAGAAGTCAGCTGTTAATCTTGAAGTTACTGCAAAATCATATCTGCCATCTTCTAATGCCTTTAATCTGTGATTAGATCCTCTCATAAAAGCAAGATTAGTATTAACTCCACTATCATTTAAGCATTTACATATTCCAGTAGCTAACCCTTCATATCTCTTAGAATATGGAAGTGGCATAACGCCTACTAAAGATTTAATTCCAGTTAACTCTAAAAGTCTTATATAGTTTATTTCTTTAATAAAGGTTCCTAAATGTCCTCTTGACTCTAAAGTTAATGCATTTTGATCTTTTAAAAACTTTATGGCAGACTGGATAGTTCCCCTAGCTGTTTCATAAGTTTCTGCAAGCTCTGCAACTGTTTTTATTCTATCACCTTCATTTAATTGTAAAAACTCTATCGCTAATGAATTAATAGTTATTCCAAGCTTCTGCATCAGCTTACTTTGAACATCCACTCTATCACCTCGCTTCAATGTACAATATTTTGTATAATCATAATAACATCTTATGAATACATTTGCAATAGTTTTTAGAAAATTTAAATTTTAATAAAAATAAGTTGCTATAACTTCTTATATTATAGCAACTTATAGATTTTTTTATCTATTATCTTTTCTTTCTAACTAAGACTGCTCCACCTGAAAGTAATGCTAAAGATAATAATGGTAACGAACTCTCTTGTCCTGTTGCTGGAAGAGTAGTTGTTGTATTGCTATCTTTACTATCTAATGCATCATTTTCACTTTCTAATATATCATTTCCATCTTCTTTATCAACATCATTTTCTTTATTATTATCTGTATCAGTATTTCCTTCGTTAAAATTTGTATAGGTAATTGGTTGTAATACTATTCCTGAAAAAATTCCATTAGCATTTCCTATTTCTATATCCTTTACAAATGAATAATTCTCAAATCCATTTTTTAATATATTATCCCACTTAATCTTATTTGTTTCTGAATTATAATTACCGCCACCGCTAATTTCACTAGGTTTTATAACTTCTCCATTAAGACTTACTAATACATTGTCTATCTCAAGAGAAGAATCCTTTGCTTCTAATGAAAATAAATAAATCTCTTGATCGCTTATATCAAAATCACCTAATTTTGTTAACCCTTCTAATCCTTCTATTTTATCAATCCTATTTTTTGTTAAATATAAGTATTCTAAATTAGTTAACTCTTCTAATCCTTGTACTTCAGCAACGTGATTATTTGATAAATCTAATAAACGTAATTTAGATAAGTGACTTATATTTTCAATATGATTTATTTCATTATCCCTTAAATATAAATACTCTAAATTAGATAATTTTTCTAATCCTTCTATAAAGTATATACCATTATTTGATAAAATCAGTCTATTTAAGTTAGTTAATGTTTCTAACCCTTCTATTATAGCAATCTGATTATTATCTAAAAATAATTGTTCTAGGTTACTTAATTCTTCTAATCCCTCTATCTTAGTTATGCTATTTCTTGATACATCTAAAAACTTTAAATTCTTTAGATTCTTAAAAACTTTAAGATCACTTATTCTATTTCCTGCTACATCTAATCCTTCTAAATTACTTAAGTTTTCTATAGGCTTAAAATCCCTAATTCGATTATGCATAAGTTCAAGATATTTTAAGTTTTTGCAATATTGTAATCCTTCAATACTACTTATTCCACTATTTACTGCATTTATTTCAGTTATATTTTCAAGTTGCTCTAAAGTAATATCATCATTTTCAGACTGATTTAATACTTTATTTAGTACCTTTTTTAAATTAGCATCTGGTATATTAACTATTTCATTTTGCTTTTGTAATACTTCAATAGACTCTGAAGTTTTTTCATTAGAAGTTTCATTTTGGTAAGATTGACTAGTGTTATTTTCATCAGCTAAAACATTTACAGCAGGTGATGATACCTGGCTAATCATTAGTACACTTAATATTAAGGCATACTTTTTGTACATGTTCATAAAAAACACTTCCTTCATTTTTATTTGTAATTACATACTAATTATATCATATTTTGTAAATATAGTATAATTTGTAATAATTAAAATAGCATATCTAAAAAAGCACATATCAGTTGTGATTATATTTATTATTCTTAGTTCAAATACAACATAAAATCAAAAAATTGATAAATCCAAAATCTATTATCTATTATGCTTCACTAAAATTTAAAGCTAAAAAAATATAAATCAAAAAAGTCAAAACTATTAAAATTCCCACTGTCTCTGCTAATCCATTATAACTAAATGGAATTATAAAAAGACAAATAAAATTAATAGCTAAAAGATAATTCCTTCTATTAATAAAGATACAAAGTGGAATTATTAATAATAAGAAAATCACTAATATTGTAGTTAAGATTCCATGATCAAAGGCAAACATTATAATTGGATTTTCAAAATTAACTACACCAAATAAATATTGGCTTACATAATTTGAATATCCTAACCCTCTTCCTAGTAAGAACTTTGGAAATAAATCAAAGAATAGCATATCTCTAATTCCAAGCATTCTTCCATTAGTAATATCTCCCCAAGCTGCTGTTTCCTTAAATTTATCCCATATAAATTTATTTACCATATCTGTAGATAAAAATATTCCTAACATAATTGGAAGGATCAAATAAGGGATACTTCTTCTTCTACAACATGAAAAAGTATAAATAACACCTAAAAATATAACTGCAAATAAAGATATTCTCCCTGCTGCAAGTACTGTCCCAGTTAAGGCAATTACTATATCTAGTAAAATTGAAAAATCTCCCTTTTCCTTAAAAAACTTATAATAAATCATATTAAAACTTATAAAAATACTATAATACCATCCAGAAGTTAATGGGTGTCCAACAATTCCACCTGTCCTACCTAACTTAATAGACATAATAACTTGAATCATAAAAGTAAAATAAATAAAAATATTAAAATACTTATACATCTTAGGAAAAATATACTTAATATCAATGTCCCTATAATCAATAAGTAAAATCATCATAGGGGCCAAAAATCCAATAATAGTCCTAAATAAGTCAGATAATCCATATCTATTCTTCAAAAATCCAAGAAAACATAAGGCCAATATAGAAATAAAAATCAAAAAATTAACTTTACTAAACTTATTCTTCCTCTGAAGAAACATAAAGAAAATTATAGCTACAGGCACTATATGGTAATTAAAAATGCTACTACTAGTAAAATCATTTAAATATCCTCGTATCCCCTGACTTACTATAAAAATAGCAAAAAACAAAATAATTATTAACTTCTCCTTATTATAATTCCTCAATTCACTTGTCTCACTTTTGATATAAACATCCATGGCCAGAACCCCTCTTTACAATTATCAATTAACAGTTAACAGTTAACAATAAATGTTGAAACTCAGCCACGTCTGAGTTTCCTCCTTCAGTCGGCCTTTATCCTCAAGATTATCTTGCTACTGGCTGCTGTCATATATTATGCGTGGGACTCCTTGAAGCCAAAGACAATTATCAATCAATAATTAACAATAAACGTTGAAACTCAGCCACGCCTGAGTTTCCTCCTTCAGTTGGCCTACATCTTAAGATTAAGTTACTACTGGCTACTGTCATATATTATGCGTGGGACGACTTGGAGCTTGCGACGGAGTCCGAGCATAATATATGACAGTAGCCTGTACAGTTAATCCCTCTTGTAAATTTTTTTGTAGAATTTCAGGTGTGAGTTTATATATTTCTCTGATGTAAAATTCATTATAAAAGTTCTATAAGCTCCTCTTTTTAAAGATTTATATAATTCCTTATCTTCATAAACTTCATTTATTCTTTTTGCAAAGACTTCTATATCCTTTGCTGGTACTAGATATCCATTTATTCCATTGACTATTTCTTCTGAAGTACCTGGAATACTTGAAGCTATTACAGGAATCCTTTGTGAAAATGCTTCTATTGGAGCTAGGGGTAGTCCTTCAATATAGGAACAAAGTAATACTAAATCTACATATTTCAAATGTTCAATTACATTATCTTTACTACCAAGCATGTACACATAGTCTTCAAGGTTGTTTTTCTTAATATAGCTCTTTATTCTACTATGCTCTTCACCATCACCAATTAAGAAAAATCTTATATTTTCATTAGTTTTTATAACTTCTTTTGCTATATTTACAAAATCATATATACCCTTATGCTGAACTAATCTTCCAACCTGGGCTATAGTAAAATATCTTTTCTTTTTATCTACTAAAATACTATCAACAATTTTATTTTCATTTTCTAACTCAACACTATTGTATATTGTAGTTATCCTATTTCTATCTATCCTAGAATTTTTAATTAATATCTTTTTAGCTGCATCACTTACAGAAATAATGTCAATATTCTTTAAGGCAATCCTTGTTAAAAAGAACTTATCATTCATACATACATGCTGTGTATGAACCACCTTTACTCCTGTTGAATAGGATACAATCTTAGAAATAAAAGTTGTTAACCTATGGTGACTATGAATCAATTGAATATTCTCTTCCATTACTATTTTTTTAATCTTAAATATATTTAGTATTATAGAAAAAATATTAAAAATACTTGGATCCTTAATTTTATAATGCTTAATTCCAAGGCTTAAAAAATCTTGAAGTAAAGTTCCCCCAGAGCTTGCCACTACGACCTTATTTTTATTTTTTATTTCCTTGCAAAGCTTAAATATACACTTGGTATCTCCTCCTAAATGAACAGAATTATTTATATATAAAATATTCAAAACTAGACTTCACCCTCTATACTCTTTTCTATCTGAAGAATTATATTACTTGTATTAGATACATATTCCTTAAATTCATGTTTTCTTACATTAATAATTGCTTCATTTAAATTACTTAAATCCTCAACCTTTTCTAAAAATCCAATTTCACTAAACTCATTAATTATTTGAATTTGATGATCATCTACATGCTCTGAAAAAGCTTTAAGCCTTGGAACTGCAATTACTTTTTTATAAAGCTTAACTGCCTTAATTATAGTGCCTGTTCCTCCATGAGTTATAACTATTTCAGATTTTCTTAATACCTCATCATACTCTTCTCCATTAATAAAATCCTTAAATTCATAGAACTTTGGCTTATAAGTGCTATAGCCTATTTGAGCAAAAACCTCTTCTTCTAGCTTTTTTTCTTCAATTAATTTATCTACTACCTTTAGTAATCTATTAAATTGAAACCTTTGAGTGCCAACGGTTATAAATATCATATAACTCCTCCCTAATAGGATTTTTGAAAATTACCATTAATGTACCAAAACATGCAAAACATAAAAAGCAGCTTATTATTAAGGAAATAAAATTAGTTTCTAAGAAATAAGTAGAAGTATTTACAAAAGCAAAGTTTATTACTCCAAATAAGAAATAAATATAAGTACCTTTAAATAGCATTTTTATATCTAAGTACTTTCTTACTAAAATTATTTTCAATAAAGTAGAAGTTACTTCTGCTAAAACCACTGTAACTACTGCACCTACTATTCCCACAAAAGGTATTAGAATAAAATTTAAAGTAAGGCTTACTATTGCTGCTGAAAAAATAGGAATCATATACTCCTTATTTTTACTAGTTGGAATAATAAATTGATTAGTAAATACAAGTCCAATAGGAATAATTATTGCAATTAAACTAATAGTCATCATATATGGAGTAATTGAAATAAACTTTTCTCCAAAAAATACTGGAACAAACTTATTTGCCACTGCTGCCATGGAGCTTGCTCCAAATACACCTATACAAATAGTAATTTCTAAAGATTTCTTTAAATACTTCCCAATACTTTCAATATTATTTTTCTCATAAAGATTAGCTATAGTTGGCATGAGGACAGTACTTAGTGATGTTATAAAAGCTAAGGACATCTTAGGAACTCTTAAACTTTGAGAATAATAACCAACATCTGCATAGGTAGTTAAATACCCTACTATAATTTGATCTACCACAGTATAAAACTGAATACATATTTGTGGAAGCAAATAAACTAAAGATTCCTTTAAATATAGTTTAATATTAACTTTTGAAAGGTTAGGCTTACCAATATACTTAGAAAGAGATATCCAATAAGTAATACATCCAAAAAAGCTAGCTAATGAATTAATTAAAATGTATTTATTTAAATCATCATAACTCTTAACTAAGGTAAATATTAAGATAACACTAATAACCCTAATTATTGTATTCCTCACTACTATCTTTTTGAAATTTTCAAGGCCTATATAAAACCAACTAATATCTAAAAAGGCTGATAAAACTATAGGAAATTGCAATAAGAATAATAAGGTTAAAGAGTTACCAAAGATTAAGAAGTATATTAAATACAACACTGTAGATACTGAAGTTGCAATAACTTGAAGAAACCATATATTAAAGAAGGTTTCTGTCATTTTTTCCTTATCATCTCTTTTATAAGCTATATGCTTACTACCATATCTATCTATTCCAAGCTTTCCAACTATTGAAAACACTACTGCAAAAGAAGCTGTATAATCACTTTCACCTATTCCATCTACCCCTAAAACCCTAGAAATATATGAAGCAGTTAAAAAAGGCAGGATTAAAATTAATGTTTCATAAATAATGTTATACATATAATTCTTAATAATTCTTTTATTACTCATAATCTTCTCTTTACTCTCTTTATAATATTAAATAAGCCTATTTTCCATAAAGCAATTCTAAGCTTATCCCTATAAGGTAATCCTCTTAAAAATAAAAATTCTCTAAAATGAAGATTTATATCCCTATACTTTGATTTTTTAAATCTTCTATAATTGTTCCTTAGATCTTCATTATTATAGTGATAAATAAAATAAGAAAATACATAACTCTTAAAAGTTTTAAGACTTTTCTTATTGACATCAATTCCTTTTTCTTCGATACAATTTATAATGCTAGTCATAGCATGATAATAATCTTCAGTTAATTTATTATTACCCTTATGAACTGTTGAGTCTTCTCTTTGCCTATAAAAATATAACTCATCATCTATATAGGTTATTTTCTTAGCCTTATTAATAACCTTGAAAACTGGAAATATATCTTGAATATATCTCCCCTTTTCAAAGGTAAAATTATTTTCCTTTAAAAGGCTATATTTAAATAACTTATTCCAAAGCTGCCCTTGAAACTTATACTTAAGCATCATGTCCACAACTTGAAAGCTACTATAAGTAATAACCTTTGGCATATCGCTTAAAGCTTTATAAAATTTATTTTCTTCATAATAAAGACAGTAATTAGAAATCACTATATCTGATTGACTTTCTTTAGCTTTACAAGCCATCTTTTCAACCATATCCTTCTTTAGAAAATCATCAGAATCTACAAATAAAATATAATCACCTTTCGCATGACTTAAAGCAAGGTTTCTAGCTTCAGATACCCCCCTATTATTTTGGGTAAAGATTTTTATTTTGGAGAACTTACTCTTATACTTATTTAGAATCTTTAAACTCTTATCAGTAGACCCATCATCTACAACTATTAACTCATAATCCTCATAGCTTTGATTTAATATACTCTTTAGTGATTCCTCTAAATACTTTTCTACATTATATATAGGTAAAATTATAGTTATCATTACAATCCTCTTTATTTTAATACTTTAGCTTGTACGCAGAAGCCAATTATTTGTCTATACTACTTGTCTAAATTAGTTATATAAACTAATTTATATAACTAATTGATAAATAATCTGAAAATATGCAATTAGCTTTTACTCCTAAAAGCTCTAATAGTTTTTAATAGTTTTTCCTTAACCTTTGACCTAAGTATTTGATGGGGCTTTCTCCAGGCACCTTCATAATGATGAATAGTATAAGTATTTTCAGTGATTATAGGTTCTTGCCAAGCATGTCTCTTAGGATAGAAATATTCTTTGGGATAAATAGCTACATTTCCTAGGAAATATTTAATTTCTTTATCATTAAATTTTCCTACACCTTCTCTATCAGATATATCTTCAGGATGAAGTATTTCCTCATAACCTTCTATTTCTTTAAGATCTTCTACTGCTATGAAATCCATAGAATCATTATTTATCAAATTTTCATCATACTTATATCCATTTTCCCTTGCCACTTTAGTTAAATGGATAGGTATTGCTAAGTCCTTTAAATTATCCTTATAATCATCATAATTTAAGTTATTATAGTAATTTAAAACTCCCCTTATAAACTTATCTTCTTTTTTGCATCCCCAAATTCCAAAGCCAATTTGATCATCTTCTAAGCCTCCAAAGGAAGAGTTTTTCAGTAAATCATCTAATGGCTTTAAGATTTCCATATCAGTATCTAGGTATATTCCACCATAATTATATAGAGCCCAAAGCCTTGTATAATCAGATACAAAGGCCCATTTTTTATCATTGAAAGCTTTATATGAAAAATCAAAATCTTCTACTTTAAAGTTATCTTCATTCCATTCTACTATCTTGTATTCTGGTAAATATTTTTTCCAAGTCGAAATACACTCTTTAATTAATTCTGGTTTCTTACCTCCACCAAACCAACAATAATGTATTATTTTAGGGATATTACTCATTCCACCCTCCCATAAACACTCTGCAAACTTATTCTTTTAAACTTACTTATCATATATCTTTTATCTTAAAACTTATTAATATATTTTCTATTTAAAATCCTATTTATTATATTTCTTTAAATCGATAAGTTTAGCTAATCTTAAATCTTCTTCTATAGGTTTAAACTTATCTGTTCCATTAGATGGAGTAAAAGTTAATTCACTAAAATATAACTTTTCATCTACAGCATTAAAATCAACTCTTATATATTCAAAACCACTAGCTAATTTTTCACTAAGTTTAATTAGGCTATCTAAAAACGCAGGCTTTTCAAAATTCTTTAGGGAATTTTTAGCTTTTCCACCTAAAGCAAGTCTTATCCAACTAGGCTCGTAATAATCCTCTCTATAATCCTTATATCTTCCTGTATGAATTTCAATTAATTGGGCCTTACCCGAAAAACAATGTAGCCCATATTCAATTAATTCACCATTTTTATCTTCTAAATATTCCTCGCAAATAATCTTCTTTTTAATATTTTTATATTGTGGCTCCTTAGTATATTTATAATAGTCTTCATTAAATAGCTTTCTTAAGGTCTTATTTGTTTCTTCAGTATCTAGCTGAGCTTTATCCTTGCAAACTATATTTTTATCTGATCCATCATTCATTTTTAATACAAACTTATCAGGTAAAACTTTATAATTAATTTCATTAACATCATCATATATACTAATAATCCTTGGAAGATACTCTTCTCCTATCTTTTCCTTAACAAAATCCCTAACTAAATATTTATCTACTAAACTAGTAAATCTCTCAAGATTTCCACAAGCCTTAATCCATTGAATTTTTTCCCCATAAAATTTGGGGTTATTTAAATTTAGAAATCTACCATAAGTCCTTAAATTATCTATTTGCATAACAAGCCTATCAGGCATATATGTGAAAATCTTTCGCATTGCCCTCTTCAATATATCCCCCCCTTATATATTGCCTTTGGATAAATATTAAGCATTTCCTCCCATTGAACATAAAATTCATCTGCAAACTTATATATTAATTTTCCTGTTAAAGTTGGACTACTAATCTTAGCAAAAGATTCAATAAAAATAATCTTTTTCCTAAAAATCTTAGCTAAGATACACATTGGGATAGTTGCTAAAGCTCCTGTAGATATTACTACATCAGGCCTTTCCAGAATAAATATATACATACTAATAATAGCGTTTAATAATAATTTTAAAATCCATATAAATTCATATCTATTAACTTGAAATAAATAATAAACTTTATTTATATTTTTTATAGCTTTGTACTTGGTTTTTTCAGTAACTACAAAGCTACTATACTTATCCATAATTGGCCCAAGCATCATTAATTGATCTAAGTGCCCACCAGTTGAAGCTATAAAACAAATCTTTTTCATTTAATCACCAACTTCATTCTTCTAGTTTTTTTATCCCTACTTTGCACCGTATTTTCCATAATATTTTCTTGTATTAATCTTTGCTCCATTTAAAATAGTTCCAATTACATTAACATTTATGCTTTTTAAAATTCCATAGGACTCTTTTATTTCATACTTCTTAGTTTTACCAGCTCTTACTACTAAAATAGTTCCATCAGCTTTAGTTGAAATAACTTGTGAATCACTAACAAAAAGTAATGGAGGTGTATCTAGAATAATGTAGTCATATTCCTCTTTTAATTCTTCAAGAAACTCTGACATTCTTTCAGAAGCTAATGTTTCCGATGGATTGGGTGGCATTCTACCTGAGGTTATTACAATTAAATTATCATTATACTTTCTCTCAGATATATTAAAACTTTCCTTATCTAAGAGTAGTTCTGATAAACCAGATATATTAGAATACTTAAACCTTCTATGGATATTAGGATTTCTAAAATCACAATCTATAAGGACTACCCTTTTCCCACCTTGGGCTAAGGTTAAAGCTAAATTAGAAGCCACAAAGGTTTTCCCCTCCCCTGGCTTAGAACTAGTAATTACTATAACCTTATATTTTTTATCTAAAGATGAATATTGTATATTAGTTTTTATTGTCCTAAAGCTTTCAGCAAGCATAGACGTATATGATTTTTCTACCTCCAGCATAGTCTCCCTCCTTTTTAGTAATTAAAAAATAAAAATGAAGAATTCAAGAGGTTTTGCACGGCAAAATTAAAAAATTAATTAATACAAAACACTTTTATTAAAAAATTCCACGTATTTTCTCTCTTAATTTCTCATTCTTTCCCTCTTACCTCTTCCCATTTTCATACTTTCATTCTTTCATTCTTTCATTTTTATCGTTTCGTGTTTTTTCTGTTAATGGCAGTACTCCTATAACAGGTAAATCAATATCATCTTCTAATTCTTCTTTACTACTAACAGTCTTATCTAAAATTTCTAAAATAAAAGCAAATATAATTCCAAATATAATTCCTGATAGTAATCCAATTGCTATATTAATTTTCTTATTAGGTGTAACTGGATTTTCTGATAATCTTACTTTTTGAAGTACTTTTACATTTCCATTGGGAACCAATTCTTTTGATATGTTAATAAACTCATCTGTAAGACCATTAATAATTTTTTTTGCTTCATCAGTATCTACACTTCTATAACTAACTTCTAGGATTTGAGTATCAGCAATAGCCAAAACTTTTAATTTTCCTAATACATCATCTACATCTAAATCCACCCTTGACTTATTAATGCTACTAGATAAAATATCTGGAGTCTTTATAATTTCAGAATAGGTCTTCATAAGGTTTTGATACATAATTACATCATTTTGACTATACGATTGATCTTCTCCTATAGATTCTTTGCCTATAAAAAATTTTGTTGATGCCTCATATTTAGGCTTAATTACATAAAAACTTAGTATTACTGAAGCAGCAGTAAAAATTATTATCATAATTAAAATAAGCTTTAGTCTTTTTTTTAATATCTTTAGAAAGTCTTCTATAGTAATATAGTTATCTCCCATAAATACCTCCCTCCTTAATCTATTAATCCCTAAAAAGATATTTCTCCTATAGTAGATTTTCTTAATTATATTTCTATTAATTAAGAATTATTACTAAAAAAGTAACTTGACTAAAAATTTAACTTTAATATTTCTAGTTTCTTAAAAAGCTCTTATTAAATCTAATAAAACTAATTTTATTTCTATATTTTATATTTCCAAAACTTCACGCTTACATAAAAACACCCCAGTTGATTAGAGAGCTTTTAACTACAAACTTTCTAATGAACTGGGGTTATATACCCTATGTCTTATATTTATTTTTTACCTCAATATAATTTAAGCTTTATCTATTACTTAAACTTATAATTATTTTATTTTACATTTCCTTTTGCTATTGCTAACTTTCTCTAAATCTCTTTCAATTTATAATCTGTTTTATTTTACCTTCTTATAATAAATAATATATATTAAACTTACTGCTCCCACTAATACTACTAAGGCAATTACAATATTATAATTTACTTTCTCTAAAGCTGTAATTTTTTTATTTTTATTCTTTACTTCTTCAAAATAGTCAATTACTCTTCCATCTTCTATTATCACTGCACCCTTATTACTTGCAACCTCTGGATACTTCTTTATAGTGTTATTAAGCTGATCCCTATCACTAGCAGTAATTAATAAAGTATTATTTGAAGTTAATTCAATAGCACCTAAGGATGATGTGTTTTGAATAAATAAGTTCTTCTCTATAAATTCACCATTATCTGAAATTGGTATTATAAGATCATCCTTTATATCTTTTATAGCTTCACTTGTAGTTAATGCAAATATTGCTTTATTATTATTCTCATCCTTGTTATTTTCAGTTTCTTTATCATCACTATTTTCAGTGTTATTACTATCTTTAGTATTTTCTCCATCACTGTCTATATAAAGACCATCTACACCTTGAGAAAGCTTCCCTAAATAATATGATATTTTAGATATGCTATCCACTGATAGGTTATCATAACTATCTACTAATATTCTTCCTTGAACCATTCCATTTAAATCTTGAAGAATTCCTTGGGAGTTATTTAAAGAATATTTATCTCTATCTTTTAAATCTAGGTTTAACTTACTATTATCACTATCTATCTTTACCCAAACATCTTCATGACTTTGAGATGTACAATATTCTGCACTAGGTCTTAAATTAAACTTTATTGAAATATTAAATGCCGTATTATTAAAATATTCCTCTGGAATAGAAAATTCTATTGTATCTTGAGCTTTCTCTAAAACAAACTTTTTACTTAAGATATTTTCACCGTTTATCTCTACATTTACATAACCATTTTCATAATCAACTAAATTAGAGTAGCTATATGCAAGGCTAACCTTATTTTCATTAGTTAATGTCTTACTTGCTGGAATAGTTAAGTAATAATTAAATTCCTTTATTCCATTACCAACTTGCGATGTGCTTTCGTAACCTAAATCTTTTAATGATTGGCTTTCGTTAAATTCTTTTTCATTAACTACTTTGCTTTTATCTAAAATATAATTGTTTTCTTTTATTTGAGCTAAGGAAGACTTAGTAGATAATATTCTGCAAAGTGTTTCTAATTGTTCCTCTGTTGATGTAATAATTAGAAAATGGTTCTTCTTACCTATCTTTCTTATGGCTATATAACCATTTTCCTCTGCATTTTTCCATTCTTCATCAGTAAGTAGCCCCCTAACTTGTTCTGCTGTTCCAATTACTATTGATTCTTTATCAAGATTATTTAAATCAGAATATTTAAGAGGGTTTATATCTACATTTAGTTCTTTATTTTTGTGAGCAAACCCTATTAATGTAGAAACTGATGAAACTTGAGAATAATTATAATCTACTAGTTTATTTGGTAATACAAGATTCACTTCTGCTCTTTTACCATCTGAATAATATGTATTATCAAAAATATCCCTTATATAAGTACTATCTGTTCTAGAATAATCAAAACTAAAAGATGATTTTTTTTCTATAAGAACCCAATTAACATCATTATTATATTCACACTTTTCTCTTGTAGATTTTAAAAATCCATTAATAACAATTGAATTTTCTCCTTTATTGATTAAATAATCTGGAACTTTAATAGTTAACTCACCATTAACATTCATTTTATCCATCATAATAGAATAAACCTTAGTATTGTTAACTGAAACTGAAATTGAAGATAAATCCTTAATTAAAGTTGGACTTTGTTTTATTTTTAGAGAAATAACAAAGTTAGAGCTCTTCATATTTTCAGGTACATAAAATGTTTTCCCTATTTTTTCACTTCCACTTAATAAGGTGTCCTCTTGCCAAGTATAGCTATAGACATTAGACTTCAAACTATCTGCTTTTACAGTCTTTGAAAAACTCATTATAAAAATAACAATAAATAATATAGGTACTAATATAATTTTTTTATACACTTTCATAACCTTAAAACCTTTCTGTTTTATACCATTTTGCTTCTCTTTTAAAAATAACATCACCAAGGTAACCATAACTAGCCTTTAATGATATTAATATAAACACCTGAGAATAAGTAAAGTATGATGCGCAAGAAATTAAGAAATTTTCAAATGTAGCTTGACCCTTATCACTTGCTAATCCAACATTCATCTGCAAAACAAATATTACATACATTAATATAAAGGATAAAGTAAAATTGAAGTTTATATTTAAAGATAATTTACTTACAATATCTAAAGACGGATTTATTAAATTAAGTATTATAGCAAGAATATTAAATATAAAAATCCCATCTGAAATTAATATAAATAATAAAAACCATATATAATTTAAAGAGTAAAATATAATATCTAGTTTAACCCTCCAGCTTACATTTGAAAATAAATCAGGTAAATTCTTAAATACAACATATATATTTCCCTTAGCCCATCTAGTTCTTTGCTTAATATATACTGAAAGTTTTTCAGGCTCTTGCTGATATGCCTCTGCCCTACTTTCATAAGCAATTAAATAACCTTTTTTCATTAAAGAAAATCCTAAATCTGTATCTTCTGTAATGGCTTTTGTATCCCATCCTCCAACTTTTTCTAAAATCCCTTTATTGATTATAAAATTAGTTCCTGGAATTTGTCCTAATTTAAATAAATGCCATTTCCCAGGGTTTACAACTCTTTGAGAAACTACAAGTTCAATATTTATACACTTTGTTAAAAAGTTTCTGTTTCTATTTCTCGCTTTATTTCTTCCAAAAACTGCAGCATATTTTAAGCTTTCAAAGCTCTTAATAATTAGAAACTTAAGAGTATTGCGTTCTGGAGCTGCATCTGCATCAAATATGCAAATCCATTCACCCTTTGCTTGTTTTAATGCTAAATTTAAAGCATGGGCCTTACCTTTTCCACCAGTTTCTTTATTAGTAGTTATTACATTGATTTTTCTAGTAGGATTCCTATCTTGTACTCCTTTTATTCTTTCTCCAGTAGAATCTGAAGAATTATCATTTATTACTATAATTTGAATCAAATCTTTAGGATAATTTAAATCTAATATTCTTTCTAAAGTTGAAGCTATAACCCTTTCCTCATTGTGAGCTGGAATCATTATAGTAACTGAAGGTAGTCTATCATTGTACTTGTCTAAGTCTACTGGATTTTTTCTTTCCTTTGAAACAAAACCAATAGCACCAAAAACAAAGACTATACTAATAATTACAGATACCCATATAGACAAAATTGATAATATAAAAATTAAATAATAAGCATTAAGCATCTTTCATCATCCTAATCTAAAAATCTTTCTGTTGACCACTTTCTAAATATTATAATTGCAGCAATAAATATAATTATACTAATTGAAAAGATAACAATGTTTATATAGCCAACATATATAACAAGCTTATCCATAAAACTTGGTTCCTTTATCCTTAAGCTATAATTTGAAATATCTAACTCTACACCATTAAGCTCATTGTTAGCTAAAAGTAAAGTACTTATATTAATATCATTACTCTTAACAACTAAGGCATAATTCACCTCATTTTCTCTTTCCTCATTAACTTCTGATATAGTTTTTAGTGGATCTACATCTATATTTATTATGTCAAAAATGATATTATTTTCTCCAATATAAAAGAGCTTATTATCTTTAATATTGCATAACCTAGATATTTCCAACTTCTTATCATAACCCTTTATTGCAAAATAGCTATTTTCAATATTCTTAACATCTTCTAAAATAATCCCTAAATTTATTTCATTTTGAAGTCCTTTAAGTACATCTATAACTTTTTTATCAATATTCTCATTTGGATCTATTACTACAAAAACAGGAATATCCTTATCCTTTAAAAGAATTAAGTCTTCATATAAATCCTTACTTTTTTTATCTTCTGAAATTATGTAAAAGCATTGCTTTAAGTTTTTACTATCTGCATTAACTACTGAAGTAAATAAGTTCATAACAATTACTAGAACTGTAGTAAACTTAATCAGAATATTCGCCATAAATATCAACCTCTGTAGACTTTTGAAGTTCTAATAACACGCTTTTATAATCTTTAAAAACCTCTTTCTTATCCTCTGAATAATCTAAGGTACCTGCTTTTAAAACTACATTGACTATATCTCCATCTCTACTCTTTATCTTTAATTGTCCAACACCTTCTAATATCCTTCTTACAGCTGGAGCAATTGATTTACTCGATGTTAATGGCGTAATCAGTACTATTCTACCTTCACTAACAATAAATTTATAATCCTCTTCCCTAATGCACTTTTGTACAACTGCTGCAATCTTTTCTTGTAAATTATTAAATTCTTTTACATCTAATAACCTTCTAAGGGTTTCAACAAATTCAAGCCTAAACATAATCATTGAAAAATAATATGATTCATATCTATTAGCTAAATGAATATTCTTTGATAAAACTTCTTTAAAGGCAAATTCATTTTCAAAACTAGTATTTTCATCTATCCTTAATTGTATTTTTTCTAATCTATTTAACTTTTCTAAATCATTTACTACTCTCTTTCTTGTTTTATTCATATTTCCTGCATAAATTGTTACAACCGGAATAAAAAACATAAGAATATAAGATACTAATGTAATACTGCCCTCACCACTAACTACATAAAAAACATATCCAACTATATATACTATTGAAAATATTATTGCTGGAATAATTCCTAAAAAGTAAGATAGTAAGATTGAAATTAATTCAATGACAGTTACTGTGAAACTTTCAATTGAAAATTTTTGTGTAGTATAAATATTTACAAAAATCATAAATATCTGAATAATAATTAATGTAATTAAAGCTAAATAAGCTTTTTCAAAACCTTCTAAATTCCTCTTATTCATAGTATTTTCTCCTATTAACCTTAAATTATCTGTTAATTAAATCTATTTATATCTATATACATTGCTCTCTTTTATAGCCTTTAATGTTTCTTCTTAACTTTCTTATAAGTTTTTAATTCGTAACACCACTTTTAAAACCTTATATTTTATTATATCGTAATTAAATAAATAATTATTAAGTCATTATATTTTATAATTTAAATACACAATATAAGCCTAATGATTTCAAACATTAAAGAAATAGTACGACATTTTTAAACAAATTACAACAATTTCACTACTGTCCTTATATATTATAATTAATTAAATATTGTAATTTAAATAGTATTATTTCACATTTTGATAATTATCTTATATTTTTTATTTATTTATCACATTTATAAGAAATAATTATCAATCGTTATAAATTTCTCAAACTTATTAAGGATAAATATGAAATTATTTACACTGCAATTGCTTTATAAAATATTGATTAATACTTATATTTTAGCTTTCTTTATATATTTTTATGTAAAAAATTAGACCTAACTATGATTCTATATAATCCCCAAGTATTTTATTAACTTCTTTATGTTTAAAAAGTATACTTTGTATCTCTAAACTTCACTTATTGCATAAAAACAACCCAGTTAACTATGAATTTTCATCACCCTAGTTAACTGAGTTGTTTTAATTGTTATTCTACTCTCCAAAGACTTACATCATAGCATTCTTTTAAGATAAAGCTTGCTAAATAATTTAGAGTTTCATTATCTGCATACCACACTTCATGATTTATATTATCTTTATCAGTATATTTAAAATATAAATATTTGCTTTCTTCGTCTCTTAGAGCTTCAGCATTGTATTCTCTAATTAAACTTTTGGCTTCCTTTTCTGTAACAGATACAACTTTTTCATTTCCATTAGCACTACTACCTTCACCTTCTGCCCAATCAAAGCCTCCAGTTGCCAAAGCAAAATCCTTTTTAACCTCATATTTATTCATTTCTTCTATTAAAGAAGTGATAAATTCAGCATTTGACTTTTCACCTGGGCCTGAAAATCCTCCATGAAGGTTATAGCACATCATAACATAAGTTGGCCCCTTTTCAAAATTAAGATTTTCAAAGGGAATATTAGGCTCTAATACTACTCTTAAATCTAATTCTTTTTCACTAGCCTTAGAATATAGTTCATTTATGAAGGTTATAAAGTTTTCCCAAAGTATCATATCTTTTTTAAGCCTTTCATAATCAATTTCAATTCCATCAAAGCCATACTCAATAGCTAAATTAACTATTTCATTAATATGATTTTCTCTAGATGATTTATCATATAAAAGCATCTTTAATACCTCAGTATCCTTCTGAATAGAGGAACCATCACTTTTTATAACATCATTTACTGTAGTTAAATACTTTTTATAATTAGAGTTTTTTGTATTATTATAAAAATCCTTTAATTTATCAAGAACTACTAACTCATTATTTTCATTAAAATTAGCTGCAAAATAAGAAACATTCTTAAGATCTCCAGGCATATTTTCAAAAAAAGTTTTTGATGGTAAATCCCAATAAGTTACCCAAGTAGATATTTTTACCCCATTTAAACTATTCTGGATGTTATCCATATCAATTACATTGCTATCCTCTTCTATAACTTCCTCTTTGTTATTCTTAAATAATGCACTAAATAGATTTCCACCTACCTTATTTACAAATAAAAACATTAAAAATATAGCTAGTACTATTATTAAGAATATTATTATTTTATTAATCAACCCCTTCTTCATAAATACCCCTTTTTTTACAATTAACAATTGCCAATTTATAATTAATAATTATTGATGTAATTCTTTCAGAATTACTGAAAATATTTTATTCCAAACTCAACCTAAGTTTTAAATTGCGTAGGCGTTTTAAAATATTATGCTCGCACTCCGTCACAAGCTCCAAGTCGGCTTACGCACAATATAATAAAAATTCCTTGAATAATTTAAATTTGAAAAAATGACGAATGCTATTTAAGCTTTGAGATACTGGGCCTACTAAAATATTTTAAATTCTGAATTACTAGCAAAGATAAATGGACGGTGAAATAAGCATATGGTGAAAAATTAGAAGTTCTTGGTGAAGTAAAAGCTGCTAGGCTTTAGAGCTGTTGGTTTGTCTGAGCGTATGCGAGTTTTACCAAAACTCTTAGCCTAGCAGTTTTTACGAGCCTAGAACTTCTTTTTGTAGCCATTTGTCTTATGAGCCATTCATTTATCTTTGTGGTTTTATTCGCATTTTAAAACTATTCTTAATGTAATGATTATAGATTCTTGATAAACCAATTAATTACCTTATTAAATATATTTTTCACATTATATTTAATTAATTCAAAGCCATTAAGAGTTGAATCATATAATACCTCTTCATTAATATCTGTAATTTTAAGTTCTTTAAATACTCCATCGTAAACATCATCTGCTATGTTTCTTTGACTATATCCATATTCTCCAAAAGCTGATTCTAGATAGACACTACCTTTATTTAAAACCTTAACTTCTAAATTACTAACTATAGTTTCATCATCAATATTTATAGAAAGATTATCTCCACTAAGAATTATATCTAGCTTTTTATTTCCTTTTTCTTTAATATCAACTTTTGCACCATTGCTAAATGTTAAAGACTCACCAAAAGTATTTAATTCTTTCGAGAAAATAACTTCTTTATTTCCTCCTAAAGTTTCAGTTACTTCAATTTTATCATTAATAAGTTTAACAGCCAAGCTATTACTTAAATCATCATTTGATCTTAAATAAATTCCTTGTGAGCCAATAACATTTCCATTTAAATAAACAGAAGTATTCACATCATTATAGCCTTCGCTATTTTTAAGCTTTAAAAGCCCTGTCTCCTTTGGAAGAGAAGTTAATATAATTTTATCATCAATAAACTCCATTTGCCCTTTTACCTCTTCAAAATCTGAAGATTTTTCTTCATCACCTATTACAAAGTTAAACTCTTCTTTAGTATCATCATATAATCTCATAAGAAGATGGTTAGTTGACCAATAAGCCTGTGGCTGAAGCCTAGTCAAATCATAAATAGAGCTTTCTTTAGTATTTAAAGAAAATCCTTCCCTATTAAAATTCATTGCAAACAACTTATTAATCCATTCTTCATTCACATCACTTACCCTATTATTAGTCCCAAATTCTCCTGTATTAGAGTGCATTATTGCATAAAGTTCTGGAACTCCTCCAAGCTCATTGTTATATATGTCTGATAATTTTTCATAATCACTAGATATACGAGCCTTCATTTCATCATAGCTTTCAAGAGGAACACTATCTTCATCTCTAATATAATCCATTAAATAATGATTATAATCTCTATCTATGGTATCTTGAAGCTCTGAAAATTCAATTGAAGTTAAGTCTCCTAAAAATTTTTCTTTTCTATCAAACACATTAATAAACTCAAGCCTATATCCATTAGTACCAAGCTCCCAATAAGTACTACCCTTAAGCTTTAATAAATCCTTTGGCATTAAGAATTTAGGATCTTCCTTTTCAAATTTGTCTGAATAAGTAAGGATAGTTCCCTTATAGTTGTATTTCTCTAATATCTTTTGAGCAAAAATTGCTGTATCTCTTCTTCCATCTTCAAATAATAAAAATAGAGACTTTTTAGGAAGCTTTTTTCCTTTATTATAATAATCTAATATATCTTCTTGAGTAATAGTTACATACCCATTATCTTTTAAAGATTTAATTTGCTTTTCTAAATCCTTAGTACTAATTAAAGTATCACTTCCATCCCTATCTACTCCAAAATAAGATAAGGTAATAAATCCTTTGTCATTACTATTAGTACTTATTTCTTCAATATTAAAAGGATTATATTCTTTAAAGCTAAATAATGCTTTTATAATTACTATTAAAATCACTAATAGTATTAAGCCTTGAAGTGTCCCTCTTATAATCTTTTTTCTATCTTTTCTTTTTGGAGAAAATTCATTACTTTTCATAATCTACTTTCCTCCTATCATTACTAGCTATAGCTAATTCTAAATAATCTTCTTGATGTTTTTCTGATAAATCTTCCATATTTTTATCTATATCAAAATTATCATTATTTCCAATTTCACCACTTGCATCATTATTAATAACTTCATAATCTTTATCTTCAGTAAATTCTCTAGATAATTTGCTCTTAAGCTTCTTTTCCTTTTTTTCTTGAGCTTTAATATCACTTGGAGTCATTCTTGTCCCCCAAGTTGACTTCCAGAATGTTACCCATGCTATAGGCATTTGCCATAATAAAACAGCTTCATAATATAAACAGAATATAAGTCCAAATATCCAGGTGGTACTTTTTCTAAGCAATAACTGTGCAAAACTCATAAGTAATGCCATCATAAGTAATCCTACTAAGAAAGTAGTTGGGAAAATCCCATGAACTACTGGTACATAAATTAAGTTATATAAAACTACTACTGGTGCAGCTATTGGCACTATTAATCCTATATAAAAGAATAAAGACATAAAAGGCTCCTTCTTCCACATAAATTTTCCAGCTATAATCGACTCTCTAAGCCAAGATCTTTTCCATCTCATTTGTTGCTTTAAAAATACCTTATATTTATTAGGAACTATAGTTGAACAAACTGCTGTATCTTGATAAGTAGTTCTATGTTTTTCTAATATAAAGTTAGTCATTGCCCTATCATCACCAAAGGTAGCTTTTTGACCTAAGAACTTTTGATTCCTCCAGTCATCCATTTTTTCAATAACTAGTTCTTTTTTATAACAAGATAATGGTCCTGAAAGACATGTAACAGCATCAAAATATCCTTCTGCAGCCTTCATTATTCTAAAAGCAATATAGTATCTTACTGATTGCATCTTTGTAAGAATATTAGTATAAGTATTTGCTACATCAGTTCTACCTGCAACACCACCCATTTTAGGATCCTTAAAAGGCTGTACTATATTAATTATTGCAAATTGATCTAAGAAGCTATCTGAATCAACAAAAACTACTAATTCATGTTTAGCCTTTAAAACTCCTTCAATTAAAGCTTCTCTCTTCCCCTTATTTTCTTCTTGAACTATATAGCTAAGTCTATCTGCAATATCAAACCTGTCTTCTTCCTTTAACTTTTCTATAGTTTCCTTAATTACAGCAACCGAATTATCATTAGATTTATCATCTACAACTATAACTTCAAGTTTGTCTATTGGATAGTCTTGATTGATACAACTTAATATAGTTCTATTTATCCACCCCTCTTCATTAAAGCAAGGTATGACTACAGTAACTCCTGGTGTATAATTTCTATCTACAGGCATAGGTTTATACAATGCACCAAATGCATATCTACTAAGTAAAAATACCGCTGCTATAATACTATATAAATAAAGTCCTTTATTGAATTTGAAATAAATAACACTTTCAGCCCTCATTAATACAACAAATAAGCTAATACCAAATAGTAATAATGAAGAAGCTAAAATTAAATATTTATCTTTTTTCCTTGAAGAATACTCTGATAAAGTCTCTTCAAACTCAAATCCACATATAATATTCCCCTCACTATCTACAGCATCTCTTACCTTCTTAGCATTAATTTTAGCATCCATCTCATATCCTTCTGGCATTGCCCCAGGAATTATACTAAAATCTAATTCTATATTTTCAGCATCTTCAATATATTTTAATTCATCTTTATTAATAAGCTTAACTAACATTCCAGTAGTTGAAATATCTATAGATTCAGAATTTATATTAATCTTTTGCCCATTACTCTTTAGTTTTATCTTAACATTGGTAGTCATAAAGTATCTAATTCCAGCTTTTCTTTCTGCCATAAAAGCATCAGACTTATCACTACTAGATTTATTTTTTCCTCTTCTATCAAAACTTTTTCTTATTTGTTCTTTATCTGGTACATTATTTAGTATCCTTCTATCAAGCTTAGGCCTTAAGAGGACATCTTCTTTCACCTTATCTTTAATATCTGTTATTGTTTCCTGATTCTCATAGTTCTTATTCTTAACCTCCATCTTCTCCCTCCTTTCCTCTTATTTTAAATAATCGCTTAGTTTAGCAATCTTATATTTTTTACCGTAAAGTCCATTTTCATTATTAGTTAAGAATATATCTAATGCCATAGCAGTATAATAACTTTGATTATTCATATGCATAACAACAATATTTCCTTTTCCATCCTGTAATTGACTTTCAAAATTATTTATTATTTCTATAGGAGATGTAGCCTCATAGTCATGAGTAGAAATATTTCCACTAATTGAGTAATCAAATCCACTTTCAAAAACTGCAAGTAAACCATCTTTATTTACATAAAGTGTAGGTGGTCTGAAATATGGTTTTAAAGAATCTAAATCTCCAATTACATTTGCCATAGAATCATAAGATTTTCCTAATGAATCAATTAATAAATTCTTATCTTCTTCCAAAATTTCATGATTATAATTATGACTTCCTATATCATGACCTTTAAGGGCTATTGTTCTAAGTAAATTCGGATTACTATTAGATATTCCACTATTGTCGTCAATATATTTAGATATTGTAAAGAAGCTTCCCTTTACCTTATGCTTATCTAAAACATCTAAAATCTCATTTACAATCGTATCTCCACCCCAGTCATCAAAAGTGAAGAATATAACATCCTCCCCATTAGTATCAATAGTTCCTTCTTGATCAAGCCTACTTTTTTCTTCTTCTGTAAACCCATCTAATTCTACAAATTCATTACCTATATATCTTTCATTCACTAAATTTAAAGCTTCTTCCATAGATTTTCTTTGTAATGAATGGCTATTTATTAATAATTCATATCTTCCATAGCCTGATTCACCTTCATAATTATTTTGAAGATTGCTAATAGTAACAACAGAATAACCTAGTGGTTTAGATCTTAACTTATAATCTCCAATGGAAGCATCATACATTTTGGCATATCCAAAATTTACATATTTAAAAGTAATTCCTATCATTAATTCATAAATAACCTTTTGATCAACTAATCCAGAATCTAACCTAAAATAAACTATTTCCCCTTTAGATAATGAGGTGTAAATATCAGGGTTTAAATAATCATTTAGTATATAATCAGAATCTTTTCCTTCATACTTACTTATAATTGGAGCCTTTGAATAAGTAATAAGTTCATACTTTCCTAGTCCTTCAATATTTCTAACTGCAGATACAGCTTCTCTTATTTCTGAATCAGAATATCCAAATCCAGACATATAAGCATTAGTATAAATTCCCCTATCTTTAAGCATCTTATCTACTTCATAAATTTCCTTAGCTACTTCTTCAGCGCTTTTATTTAAAATATTTGAATTAGCTGTAACTCCACCATTTCCTATTTCATTTCCATAACTTAATATCTTTTCAATTCTATCGGGATACTCTAAAATCTCCTTTTTTGTAACAAAAAAAGTTCCCTTTGTATTAGTAATTGATAAAGCTAGAAGAGCAAGATCGAGTGACTCTTTATTACTTATACCTCTAAAGGTGTATGCTACAGCTTCTTGTGTAGTGTAAAACCTAGATATATTTTCAGCTAATAATTTTTTATTATCTTTAATTAATTTATTAAAATTAATATTACTAATATCAATACTATTATCTCCTGAATTACTATTCTCTGAGTTATTATTTGAAGGTTTGTTATTTGAAGAATTATTGCTTATCAAATCATTTCTTATAAACATTGTTCTTCCATCTGATTTCTCAAGTTCATTGTAATTATCAAGTAATATAGTAGTTCTTCCATCTTCATTTATAGCCTGACATAACCATTCTACTACTTCTAAAATTGAAGCATACTTTATAATTTCTTCATCCTTCTTTTCTATACCAGCCTCTTTATCTATTGCTGGTTTCTCTTCTTTTTTAGTATATTCAGACTCATCTAATACTCCTTCAAGCTTAACAGATACTATTTCACCTTTTTTCAATGATTTTACATAACCTTGTGCTTCCTCATAGTTTTGAAAACTTTGATAACTTAAATAATTCTTTGAATCTACTACAAATTCATTACCTGATGCATAAGCTGATGCTAAAACAGTATCATTATAAGTTGTAGAACTACCTTTCAGTAATATAGATTTATTTCCAGTTATAGTTTCTAAAATCTTGTTTGCTTTTGTAAAATCACTTATTAATTCTTCCTTAGTTAACTCTTCCATATGCTTCTTATCTGAAAGTCCTAAACTTCCAATACTATGTCCACTTTTTTTAATAGAATTTACTAAGTCACTATCTTCTGCAGCTTCTACTCCAGAAACAAAAAATGTAGACTTAACATTATATTTATTTAATAAACTTAATACTTCTTTTGTTATCTCATTATTCCTTATACCTTCAAAAGAAATAGCTATAATATTTTCCTTAGTATCAAAGCTTGAGATAATCTCTGCCTTTTTATCCTTATTATAATCTTTTAAGGCTAATTTAATTTTCTTACTAGTATCATAATTGCTATTGATGGCAGTAATATCCGTATTAAGTGGACTCTTTTCTATAAATTTAAAATATAAACTTATAAAGAAAACACTTAATAATACGATACACAAACCAATCCAATATACTTTCTTTTTCATATCTTATCTCCTTCATAATAAAAAAGCTAAATTATAAAACAATAAATTTAGTAATGTAATATTATTTCATCTATACTAAACTCACAATAAAAACATAGGTTGAATTCTAAATATTCGACGATTTAATCCATTTTCACATTTACCATTTTAATACATCTAATAAATAATAATCCATTAACTTCTAAAACTCAATGATTTTAATGTTAAATTTATAATAAATATTAATAAATAGTTATTATCTTATATTAAAATTATTTATTTACATATTTTCCCATAAATTCTTTTTCCTATCTTTTAGACTATCTATCTATAATGCAACCAACTATTTATTTTTATTTACTATTTTAAGAATTCTAAGTAATTTGATGCTATATTTTAAATACTATTCTTATAAAAATATAAAAAATAGTCCTAGCATACAATTAGTACACTAGGACTAAATATTATAATTCTAATACTATTTAATAGCTTAGATATAAAATAAAAGCGCTTTTATTATTAACTTATATTTCACTAATTAAATTAATTTTCATTATTCATTCTTAATTTTTCATTGTGCGACAGCACCTTCTCTTCCTATACTGTAATCTTAGTAGTTTCTTTAGTAACTACTTGAGCTGACTCTTTTTCAACTAAATCACCAGCCATAGTTTTTATAAGCTTCTTATCAATAATTGAATCCATTAAAGATGTTATCTTACCTTCTTCATAATCTTCTCTAACATCTCTAATATTAATACTATGCTTCTTTCCAGAAACATCCTTAAAACCTAAAGTTGCAGTTCTTTGAATCATATTTTCTCCTCCTTCCACATTTATTTCAAAATATAATTTTGTATTATGATCTATCTCTTCTATTCTCTAGTAATAACATAGCTTTGCTCCTTTTTTATAGTTGTAACACTATAATCTAAAAGATCATCAATTGCATCAGATAGATTTAATAAATCTTCATCTGTTGCAGAAACAGAAATATTCTTAAAGTTTTGTCCTTTAAAAACATCCTTTCCAGTAGAATTAACACCAACTTTGTAGCTAACTGCTAAAGAATTTTCAACTAAAACTGAACTTGCTGCCATAATTATCACCTCCCTCATCCATATAAATATGCAAGTGTGGAGGTTTTTAAAATTTTATGTAAAAAAGATTAGATAGGGTATCTATTTCTTGCTCAAGTCGCTTCGCGACCATTCGCCAAAACATATATCCTCTCTAATCTTCATATTAACCTTTATAAAAACTTGGTGCTTCATGCCAACTGAGGGAAAAAACTCGGACTAGCTGAGTTTTGAACTATATTTAGCAAAATTGATTTCTAAATAAAGTCCCTCTTAGCTTCAGATGAAGTTGTAGCAATTGTAGGCATCAGATAAATTTATAATTACATAAAAACAAATGCCCCAGAGGTCCAACTTTTTGTCCTCTAGGGCTAATTTAAACTTATATTATCTCACCATTTGATTCTATAACTTTTTTATACCAATCAAAGGATTTCTTTTTATATCTATTAAGAGAACCGCTTCCGTCATTTTCTCTATCTACATAAATAAAGCCATAACGTTTTTTCATTTCTCCAGTAGTAAAGGATATTGGGTCAATACATCCCCAAGTTGTATATCCTATAACTTCTACACCATCTATTTCTATAGCTTTTTTCATTTCAGCTATATGATTAGTTAAGTATTCAATTCTATTATCATCTTCAATAGTTAAATCTTCTTTAAGAACATCAACAGCTCCAAATCCATTTTCTACTATGAATATTGGAATTTCATATTTGTCATATAATTGATTTAAATAGAATCTAAGTCCTACTGGATCAATTGTCCAGCCCCAATCAGATGTTTTTAAGTATGGATTTTCTACTACATCTGCCTTACCAGCTGAATCATTTCCAGTTCTCTTTATATCTTTATTAGCTGTAACTACCGTAGTTAAATAATAGCTACATCCAATATAGTCTACAGTTCCTTCTTTTAAGATTTCCTCATCCTCTTTAGTTATATCTAATTTATAATTATTTCTTTCCCATAACTTTAAAGTATGCTTTGGATATCTTCCTCTAACATGAACATCTGTAAACATAAGTTGTTCCCTATTAGCCTCTTCTGCTCTTATGATATCTTCTGGATTACATGAATAAGGATAACTTGGCATTGCTGCAACCATACATCCTATCATAAAGTTTGGATTAATTTCATGTCCTATCTTCACAACCTTTGCACTGGCTACAAATTCATAGTGAGCAGCTTGGAACATTACTTCTTCCTTGTTTTCATCCTCTTTATAAATAATACCTGAGTTAGTAAAAGCATAAATTGGATTAGTAGTTATTGTTTGATTATTTATTTCATTAAAAGTCATCCAATACTTAACCTTATCCTTATATCTCTTCATAACTACTTCACAGAATCTTACAAAGAAATCAATAAGCTTACGATTACGCCATCCACCATAGTTTTTCACTAAATTATATGGCATTTCAAAATGACTTAATGTTATTACAGGCTGAATATTATACTTTAATAATTCATCAAATAAATCATCATAAAACTTAAGTCCTTCCTCATTTGGTTCTAAATCATCACCATTAGGAAATATTCTTGTCCAAGCTATACTAGTTCTAAGACATTTAAAGCCCATTTCAGCAAATAGCTTTACATCCTCTTTATATTTATCATAAAAATTAATACCTTCATGGTTTGGATAATAATTACCTTCAATAATTCCATCAGTTATTTTTCTAGGAATAGTATGAGTCCCTGCTGTCATTACATCTGCAATACTTATACCTTTTCCGCCTTTATTATAACCACCTTCTACTTGATGAGCTGCTACTGCTCCACCCCATAAAAAGTCTTTTGATAATCCCATATTAAATACCTCCGTATATATTAGTGAATAACTTTTATAATTACATCATTTTCTTTAACTTCTTTATTATCAACTACAATTACATCAGTTAAATCACTTGCATTAGTAATTAAAACTGGAGTAACTGTGCTATATCCTTCATTTTTAATTCCTTCAATATCAAAAGATACTAATTTTTGTCCTGCCTGAACTTTATCACCAGCATTTATATGTACATCATAGTATTTACCATCTAAAGCAACAGTATCTATTCCTATATGAATTAAAATTTCTGTTCCATTTTCAGACACGATTCCTATAGCATGTTTTGTTGGAAATATAGTTGATACAACTCCATTAACTGGTGAAGCAACTTCTCCTTTTTCTGGAACTATTGCAATTCCAACTCCTACAGCTCCTGATGAGAAAACTTCATCTGGAACTTCAGATAAATCAACTTGCTTTCCCTTAATTGGTGATACTAACTCTTCAAGCTTATTGCTATCTTCACTTTCTACTTTAGTTGTTTCAGATTCCATTTCTTTAACTTCTTCTTCCTTTAAACCAAAGAAGTATGATAAAACTGCTCCAAGAACTAATGCTGTTCCAACTGAAAGTACATATCCAAAGAATGGAGTATAAACTGGTGCTGAGAAAATATTGTGGAATACATATGCATTACAAGTAACTCCAAAAATACCAGCTATTGCACCACCAATACCACCAGCTATAGCTAGTATTGGAATAGTTCTTTTATATCTTAAAATAATTCCATATATAATTGGTTCAGTTACACCTGCTAATATACCAGTTATAGCTGTTGATCCTGATAAAGCCTTAAGCTGAGAATGTTTCTTTGCTCTTAAGAATAAACCAATAGCTATACCAACTTGTGCAAATACTGCTGCAACTGCTGCTCCTTCAATTGGATCGCCTCCAGTTGTTGCAAGGTTTTGTAGTGTAATAGGTGTAAAGCCCCAGTGTAATCCAAATACAGCTAAGAAAGGCATTCCTGCACCTAAAACTATACCAGCTAATACATGACTCTTATCAATTAACCACATTACAGAATTAGAAATAACATCACCAACAGTAGTTCCAAATGGTCCAAATAGTATAACTGTTAAAGGAACCATAATTAATAATGAAAACATTGGTACTAAGAATAATTGTAAGTCTTTTAAAATTATCTTCTTTAATAATTTATCAACCCAGTAGTAAATAAACATTGCAACAAATATAGGAAATACAGTAGATGCATAATCAATAGGTGTTACTGTCATACCTAAGAAGTCTACAACTCCTTCTGATCCAATTAATCCAGTATAACTTGGATCTAAAAGTGCAGCACCTATAGCTCCACCAACAAACATATTTCCGCCTAATTTCTTAGATAAAGTTATACCTAAGAATACAGGTAGTAAATAGAATACTCCATTTCCTGCAGCTGATAATATAGCATAAGTAGTAGTTGAATCAGACATCCATCCAAATGATGTTAATACAGTTAATAAAGCTTTTACCATTCCTGCACCTGCTAAAGCTGGTATTAATGGTGAAAAAGCACCTGATATAACTTCAAAAAGCATAGATATTATAGAAACCTTCTCACCTTTTTCTTCAGATGAAGCTTCTTTTAATCCTAACTTTTTAGTAATAGTATCATAATAATCACTAACCTTGTTACCAATTACTACTTGGTATTGTCCACCACTATTAACAACGGATAATACATCCTTCATTTTTTCTAATTCAGCTTTATTTGCAACTGAAGTTTTCTTTAATTTAAAACGTAATCTTGTAGCACAATGTACTAAGCTAACTACATTTTCTTTTCCACCAACTAATTTTATAATTTCTTCAGATTCTCTTTCAAATTTCATTATAAAACTCCTCCTAAAATACTTAGATATATAAGCTTTTAAAAGCTTTAAATATTATTAAGTCTTATTTCCTATTAGAAATATTTAAGATATAAAGTTATCCTAAATACTTATATAAAAATTAAATAATCAATACTTTCAATTATGATATTTTATTTAAGAATATTTTTTTATAATCCCATAAAACTATAGATGTAAATCAGTAATTGAAAGATAAATATTTATATAAAAAGTTATGAATATAATAATTCTAAAAACTCGGCCAAGATTTAAAATTTTAGAATTATTTTTCATACTTTATTAAAAGCAAAAAATTAAAAACAAAAAGACCTAAGCTTATTAAGATAGTCCGAGTATAAACTATGTACGCAAATATAGTATCTGCATGCAAATATAATCTCTACATGAAAACATACTTTCTGCATACAAATATAATTACCTATGGAATTATAATTTTATATAGATCCATAGCCTTATATTTCTATAATTAAATGACTAATCTTTTAAACTTAGGTCACGCCTGCCAAACAGTAACGATCCTACAATATTTATTTATTTATTTATTTATTTTTTATTATTAATACTTGATAATCTATTTAAATGTAATGTTAAGTAAAGTAGTTCATTTTCACTTACGTTCCATTTATAAGTTACTTCAAGGAACACTTTAATTTTCTTAGCACATTTGTAATCCTCAGGATACTTAAGCTTTACTATTTCTAATAATGATGTATCAACATTTACACTTTCATTTTTTAATTGTCTTTGAATAAAACAACGTAAATGTGAGATAAACCTTGTATAATCAAAGGAATATTCATTCATATCTATTCCATAATTGTATTTAACAATATCTAATACACTATCTATAATTTTGGTTAATAATACTGTTTCTTCCATATTATCTATCTCAAGATGAGCATTTGCAAAATGAAGTGTAATAAATGCTGCCTCTGAATCTGGAATATTCTTATTTGTCTTTTCTCTTAAATATTCAACAGCTCTTTTAGAAAATTTATATTCTTCAGGATATATCTGCTTTATTTCCCATTGAAGTGGATTTTTAAATACTAAACCATCATCTATTCTTTTAAGCATATAACTTATATGATCTGATAAAGTAATTAAAATAGTGTCACTTACTTTATATCCTAAAGAGTCTTCTCCCATTTTAATAATTTCACTTGCAAGCTCTACATCTTTCAAAGGTATTCTAGATAATAGTGTATTAAGTTCATTTAATGACTCTTCATTATTAAATATAAATCTTTTTTCTATTTTATTAGTATCTATTAAATCCCTAGGAAACTTTTGATAGCCAACTCCTTTACCCATAACAATTAATTCTTCTTTAAGATCATTTACAACAAGTACAACATTATTATTAAATACTTTCTTAACACGCATATATACCTCCGAAATAATAAAAAATGACCCAAAATAGTGATATGTATATTATAATACCATACCATTATTTTCGGTCACGCCTGATCAATAAATACGTCAGTAACGATCCATATTAAATTCTTTTAAAAATTATTTTTTATCATAACAAACTTAATTTAATTAAATTATAAATGAAAACTTATTCATTGTCAATGTAATAATATAGTGATAATTGTATTATTTATTCTTTTTATATCTTTTTCAACTCCTAAAGTCCAAGTTATTACAATGTACATACTATTGAAATAATAAGCTAATACATGATTTTAGCTTTCCTGATTATACTTATAAAATAATTACCCCAGAAAAAAACAAAACAATTCTCTGGGGTATTAATTAATTATATATACTTCCTCTAACTACAGTCTCAATTAAATTAAACTCTTTATCAATAACTAATAAATCCGCATCCTTATTTATATCTATACTTCCTTTTTTATCATAGATATTAATATACTTTGCTGGATTTATACTTGCCATTTTCATAATATCGAAAATATCTACCTTTGAATGCTTTATAACATTCTTTACTGAATCTATATAACTCATTTCTAAGTCTCTTACATTCTCATATTTACTATTATCTAATATTTCTTCCCTGCCATCATCATGTTTTATCATTACTCCATTTTCTTGTGGAATAAGAGTTATCTTTCTTACATAATGATGCCAAGGCTTATCTGTCATAGCAAGTCCACAGCAGTCTGTTGATAAGATTATTTTATCACTTGTTTTTACTCTTAAAGCTATATCAAAGGCTTCATGCTTTACCGTTAAGCCTGTCTGTTTTGCAAACTCACAATACATATCATCAAAATATAAAGCTGCTCCAACAACTCCAAGTTCCCTATGATGCATTCCCCTCATTCCGCTAAAAGTATGAGTAAAGCCACCAAAACCATAGTCTTTCATTTCTTTAATCTTATCAAAGGTTGATCCAGTATGACCAATAGAAAGCTGTATTCCTTTATCTTTGCAAAACTCAGCTACTTCTTTTGCTCCATCTAATTCTGGAGCCATAGTCATTAATTTTATTAATCCTTTGGATGTTTGTCTATTATAAAAAGACTTCATAAATTCAATATTAGGTAATATGCAATTTTCTTCTTTTTGCATTCCTTTATATTCTTTACTTACAAATGGCCCTTCTAAATGAAGTCCTACCATCTCAGCTCCATTTTGCTCAGCTTCATATATAAGGCTTGCCTCATCTATTTGAGTTAATATTTCTTCAATAGTATCTGCCCCAGTTGTTGCAAGGAAAGATGTAACCCCTTCACTGGGTAGGTTCTTTTGCATTTCTGTTATAGATTTCTTTGACTTTTCAAACCAAAAGGAACCTGTTCCCCAGCCATGAATATGGTTATCTATAAATCCTGGGATTATAGTAAAATCTGAATAATCAAGAATTTCATTATCTTTATCCCATTTTAAATCATTTAAGACATAGTTATTTAAAGAGTCCTTAGTAAATTCATCTGTAGTTTCTACTATATCAATAATTTTTTTATCTTCTATTTTAAGAAATCCACTTATCTTTTTATTTTCCAAATATATATTTTTAGAATAAATTATCATACCATTCCTCCTACTTTACATTAGAAAATATATTTAAACACTCACTTACACTAGTGCATACATTTCTAACCTTCTTCTTTAAATTCTCTTTTGCACTAGAAACTATAAAGCCATCATAGTCTAATATCATTTGAATATCATTATAGGAATCACCAATAGTAATTATCTTATCTATATTAATTAAATTATCTTCTAAATATTTAATAGCTCTAGACTTATTCACATCTTTTGCAACTATATCCACATTATGGCTGTTTGCATAAGCAATTATGTGATTAAAAAATTTAGAATTTAAATCTTCTTCTAAAACTTTTGTGTAATCTTCACCTTGAAACCTTTTATGAATTTGATAAACTTCTCCTATTGAATGTAAATCCTTATAATTTATAAACTTTTTACAATCACTCTCGTGGCTTATTCCATTCTTAGGTTCAATAGAAATCTTGCCATTAACTTCTGATAAACTTAGACCATCTTCGTAGTTGTTATAAATATAATCAATAACATTAAAAATAATACTTCTATCTATAAAATTAGATAAAATTTCATTCTTATCCTTATCAAAAAGAGCTGCACCATTATTACATATTAAATAATCTGGATTTAAATTATATATACCTATCTTTTCATTAATAGAATTAATATCTCTTCCTGTGGCAACAACAAATAAATTTCCTTTGCTTTGCCAATCTTTGATACTATTTATATCCTCTGATGATATTTTCCTACCTACGAAAAGAGTTCTATCAAAATCTGTTACAAATAACTTCATATATTAATTAAGAAATTAGATTTAGTCTAATAAAAATAATTTCTATCTCCTTACACTAATACTCTGCAAAAATTGTTAGTAAAATCAATTCCTGTTTCTTATCCTACCAATTTTACAGGATCTCAAGAATTATTATTAAAAGGTGTAGTAAAACTAATTTACATCTAGTCTTACCACACCATAATATTATTTCATCATTTCATCAGCTTTCTTAATAGCTAAATTAGCCATATCTTCTGCTAATGTACTTCCTATTCCAACATAATTTCTTGGATCTATTAACTCCTTTATTTCATCTATAGTAAATATTTTTTTAACCTTCTCATTTTCACAAAGAACATCAAAGAAGCTCTTCCCATTAATCTCAGTTTCCATAGAACATTCATACATAAGCTCATGGCCAGCATCTCGTCCTATTTTTTCTGCCATTTTCATCATTATATATTCCGCATTATCTAAACCACCATTTAAAATTACGTTATTATATAATCTATCTTTCTTAACTACTAGACCTTTAGTTAACTCTTCTGCCCTCATTAAAACTTCAAGAACTAATTCCATAGTTTCATCTAAAATTGAATCAAATAGCATATATTGACTGCTGTCACCTTCAAACATCCTTGCACTAGAGTTTAATCCTACTTGTGCTAAAGTATAAAGTTTTTGACTATTAGCTATTATACCCTTTGCATTTTTAGGATTTATCTTATGTGGCATAGTACTACTTCCAACAGTTCCTGCCTTAAAGGCTTCATATACTTCTCCAAATTCTTCAACTCCTGTATAATAAATTTCCTCTGCCATTTTATGAAGGACATTACAAATTAATTGCATATTCATAATATATTCAAGCTTATGGGTACAGATATTTCTACTTGGAACATTCATATATCCCATTCCAATTCTATTAGCTACTAGCTTTTGGATACTTGGACCTATTTCACCAACTGCACTATAACAGCCAACCGCTCCCCCCATCATAACTTGATAGATTCTCTTTTCACTTTCTTCTAATCTCTCTATATTATTAATAAGTTCACTAATCCATACTGATACCTTATATCCATAAGTTATTGGAGTTGCATGTCTTCCATGAGTTCTACCTGGCATTACAGTGTCCTTATTTTCCATGGCTATTCTAGATAAATTCTTTAGAATATCAGCTAAAAAAGATTTAAAAACTTTTGTTACTTCTTTTACTATATATAGTTGTCCTGTTTGTTGTATATTTTGAGTAGTACATCCATAATGGACATACTTCCCACCTACTTCATTACAGTTCTTAACTAATACTTTTAATAAAGGCATAAATCCATGTCCTATTTTTTCTTTTATTCTATAAACCTCTTCTATATCTATTTTTTCAATATCACAGTTTAAAGCTATATTTTCTGCTGCCTCCTTAGGTATAAGCCCTAGATCTCCTTGGCTTAAAGCTAGTTCCTTCTCAAGCATTAACCAAGTGCTAATTTTATATTTTTCAGTTAAAAGGTCTTTAACCCCTCTATCATCAATAGATTTACTTTTAGAATCATATAATGCTCTCATAGTCTACCTCAATTCTTTTTAATTTTGTCCTACTTGCCTCAATGCATCATCTACAGCATTTTTAACTGCTTCTACATGCGGTCCGAAAACTACATGTATATGCTTTTCTGATGGTAGGAATATTCCTAAGCATCCACTTTCTCTTACCCTATCTTTATTAATTAATTCAGGTTTATCAATATCTATACGTAAACGGCTTACACAGTTCTCAACAGTTAGAATATTAATTGCTCCTCCTAAACCATCTATAACTATTTCAGCAATTTCTCTATACCTTTTTTCTTTTAATAATAGGCTAGCCCCTTCATCTAAATCAAAATCTTCTCTACCAGGAGTAGCTAAATTAAACTTCTTAATCATAAATATAAATGCATAGTAGAATATAACAAAATTAATTACACCTAATATAACTAAGTTTATCCAATTTGTATTTTCATAAAGCATTCCAAAAATTCCAAAGTCAAATATTGTACCTCTTATATATCCCATTTTAACGTCTAAAAAGGCTAATGGAATAGTTGTTATTCCAGCAAGAATTGAATAAGTGAAAAATAACATTGGACTAACTAAAAGCAATGTAAACTCTAAAGGCTCTGTTATATTTCCTAAGAATGCTGTTAAACAAACTGTGATAATAACACCCTTTGCAATTTTCTTATTCTTTAAATAAGCAGTTTTATACATAGCAAGTCCAACTGCTGGTATTCTAAATAAAGTTGTTAACATTTGAGCTGGAGCTATATAACTAGATAAAGTTGGCATATATTCATTCCATGCTGGATGAGTTGGTCCTAAATTGAATAATATTTCGTTCATAGCATTTAGTATCCCAACATATTGCTGACCTTCTATCATATAAACTCCACCAGCTTCAGTAAATCTCACTATAGAAGATAAAACGTGGTGTAATCCAAATGGAATTAATAATCTATTAAGAGTAATGTAAATTCCAGGTCCTACATACTTATTCATAAGAATTACTGATCCACTAATTAATATATTGGTTATTATTCCCCAGAAGAAAGGTAAAATCAAACCAATAGGAATCATTAAAACAAAGCTAATTATAGGAACTGATTTCTTTCCACTAAAAAAGGCAAAGGCAAGTGGTAATTCCAATTTATAAAATCTATCAGTGCATTTTGCTGCTACTATACCAGCGATAATTCCACCTAAAGCCTCAATCTTTAAAGTTTGAACTCCTAAGACAGTACCTTGTCCTAATTGACTCATAGTTTCTGCTGGAGCTAAAGTTCCTGTTACTGTTAAATAAACATTCATAACTATATTTAAAGTTAAATATGCAACAACAGAAGAAAATACAGCTATACCTTTTTCCTTCTTACTTAATCCATAAGCTACACCCATGGCAAATAATAAAGGAATATTATTAAAAATAACACTAGTTATATTCTTTAAGCTATTTAAAGTAGTTTGCAATACAGTATTAGAAAGCCAAGGAAATTGCTCAATCATATAACTTTGAGTAAATGCATTACAAATCCCCATTACCATTCCAATTGGAGCCATAAGAGCAACAGGCAGTAATAAACTTCTTCCAAAAGTCTGAATGGATTGCCAAATCTTATCCTTTTTCTTCATAATAAAAATTCCCCCATAATAATTTTTTAAACAAATAAACCTTTTAGTTTTCAATAATAATTAAAGGACCTTCTGTGCACAAATATCCTTTTTTTATCTTTATATTAAAACTTATGATGTATTATAAATTTTATGTAATCAATTACATCTTAATGAAATTATAATCTGTATTTATTAGGTATTAAAGGATATAATTGTATTAAATATTATTGCAATAACTTCCCCTTAAACTTATAATTTATATAATGAATTTTTGAGGTTTGTATATGAGTATTAATAAATCAACTTTAGCTTTAATCAAATACATATTAGATAAGAAAAAAGTCAGCATAAAAAATGCTTCAATGCATTTTAGTAAAAATGAATCTACTATTCGAAGAGAAATTGAAACTATTAATTTACATTCAAGAAATAAAGAAATCATTTTAATAGATAATGGGATGCTTACTACTTCGTTAAACTATACTGAATACACTGAATTTATTAAGTCCCTATCTATTAGCCAGTATTCTTCCACACCAGATGAAAGAATAAATACTATTTTAATTAGTGCTTTAATTAATGATTGTGTAAATTTAACTTTCCTTTATAATGAATTGGGATTATCCGTTACTACTAAGAAAAATGATACAAAGCTATTAAAAACAATATTAGAGGAAAAGAATTTAAAATTAACTGTTTTAAAAAAGAAAGGTATAAAAATTGAGGGAGATGAAAGAATCTTTAGGTTGCTTGTTATAAAACAATTACAACTAATAATGGATGTAAATATTGATTATAAGTTAGAAAGAAGAAAAGCAAATAACCCTTTCGAAAACTATGCTTTCAACTTATTTATTGAAAAAATATCCTCCTACAATAGCATTATAAATGAAAAGATCTTATACTTTATAAATAATATTAAGGTAAATATATCTTATTTATCACGGAAGTTCTTAGTTCTATATTTATCAGTTTCAGTATTCCGCCAAGAAAACGCTTACCCCTTGAACTCTATTACTAATGTTCCAATAAAAGTTACTAACCATAGAATCTTTAATAGTGATCTTGAGAATCAAGAATTTAGCAATATAGTTGCAATACTAGATACTAATCCATCACAGCCCTTCCCCTTTGATGAAAAATTATTAAAGCTATCTAATATATTTGTAGATAATTTACTATTAGATATTAAGGCAAATATTATAAAGAAGGATCAATTTATAAAAGAAGTATATTATTTTATGTACAAACAGATTTCTTCACACTACTTAGATGTGTACTTTGATGATAAGACAGTAAACAACGTTGAAATAGCTTTGCCTGAAATTCATAAAGTTATTTCTAATAATCAAATTATTTTTAAAGATAAATACAATATTGAGCTTAATAATATTCAAGTTTCAACACTATCACTGATAGCTAAAAAATGGCTGAATATCACAGCTTCAGTTAAAAGAAAAAGCTTAAAAATAATTTTAGTAACAAATATAGTATATGAAAGAATTCAATTTTTTGAAGAACTAATAAAATCCTACTACGATGTTACACTAGTTGGAGTATTCACCCTTTATGATATAGAAAAAATTAAAACTATAAACTATGACTTTATAATATTATTTTCAAATAGAATGCTATCAGTAATAAAAGAGCAGTTTAAAAATGCAATAAAGGTAAACTTCTTCTTAATCGATGAAGATATTAAAATACTAAATAGCTATGGCTTTAACCCATCAAAGAAGAGAATCTTAATTAATGACTTTATAAATGAAATAGAAAACTTGAAGCCTACAGGCAATCTTGAAATTATAGAATATATAAAAGAAAACTATACTGATTACTTTTTATAAAAAGGAGCTGTCACACAAACAGCCCCTTTAAGTTTATTTATGTTTTAAATTTAGTAGAAAAGATTAGAAGCTATACTTTCAATAAGTCTAAATCCCATATATATACTTGCACAAGATACAATAAAACTTGTAAGGCTTGCTTTTTGTATAAAAGAATTAGGTTTATATTTTATTTTATTACCTATAGTACATATAAGGAATATAGCACCTATAAGAATTATTCCCATTATAATATTAATAATCTCTATATCACTATATCTATCAAATATTCCTACTACTAAAATTACTCCCATTGTTATAAAAGTCCTTAAACAATTTACAAAAATAAAGCTAGGTAAGAAATCAAAAGATGAATTATCTAAATAATTTTTAGCCTTATTAACAAAATCCGGTACAGACTTGATAAGCATTATAGAGCTAATTACAGCTCCAATGCATGTTGCAACAGCTATAGTAGTTAATTGAATGACTAATAAAGTTGCTGTGAAAATATTAGAGAAGCTAAATAAAACTATCAAAGCTACAGCTGTAAATAAAGCTCTAAAACCAAAAAAAGATGAAATTATTATTATTGCAAATATTCCTAATTGATATGCTAAAACCATTTTTCCCCCTAAAAACTTAGTCTATAATAATGATACAATATTTTTCTATATTTATCCATAAAATTATACAATATAGTAACAATACTTCTCATTATATATGATTTTTATAAAAAAGACCTAAGCTATAAATGAAGTCAAGTACTTAAAAAAATTTCCTTAATAATATTATTATTAATATAATAATTAGACCTAAGTCTTTTGTTTTAGTACTATTCCTAAATCAACAAAGGATTGTTGAACTTACTTCCATATTAACATTTCTTGATATTACAACTTTTTAACAAGAATAGATTAATTATTATAAGAAATAGGAGCTGTCTTAAAACAGCTCCTAAATAACTTTTATACTTATCTCATATGCCATAAACTAATATTTATAATGAATCATATCCTTATATTCTTCAAAAATTCTTTTATTAAGCTCATCTCCACCATCTATATTAGCACTATAGAATATTGGAGGAGTTTTTAATCCATTATCAATAAGCTCTTGTGTAGCCTGTGCAACTATAGAATTCATAATTGTTGCTGCAATCACTGTAGATGTAGGACTAACTTTTTGATCTAATCCTTCTATTTCTATACAAGCATCACCCTTATCACCATGATTATCAATAACTATATCGCTAACTTGATATAAATTCTTTCCTGATGAATGTCTCGATGATACTTCCTTTGAATACTTTAAATTAGTTATACAAATTACAGTAGCTCCAATTTTTTTAGCTTCCATTGCAACTTCTATACTTACTGGATTTCTACCTGAAACAGAATGCACAATTACAACATCTCCATTTGAAATATTACTCTTTTTTGCTATTGCAGTTCCATATCCCTCTAATCTTTCCATTTCACTAGTTAAAGTTATTGGATAAGTATCTAACATTAAATTCTTAGCAAATATAGGATTTATAACTACAAGACCACCTGCTCTATAGAATAATTCTTCACTTAATATTCCTGCATGTGATGCTCCAAAAGAAAATATAGATTTTTTACTAAGTACAGCATCTACAATTACTTTTGTTGCTTTAATCATATTTTCTTTTTCTTCAATTTCTACTATATCTATTAATTCTTTTATTTTATCAAAATATTCAAATCTCATATCCTTTAAAATTCCCTCCTAAGATTAAGCAATTATATAATTAACCTTTAGAACAGTCCTCCAAATAATGAAGCTATTAACTTAGCTATAATTCCAAATAAAGATAAGTCATTACCACCAAATATTAATATCCAGTTTTGAATTGTGTTAGAATAAACCACTGCTGATACCCCTACTAAAGCAACCATTAAAATAGCAGCTGTCATTGTTCCTATTATAGCACCTCTAAGACCACCTTGCCCTTCTCCTATAACTGCAGCTGCACCACATTCAAAGAAAGAAGTTATTACTAGAGGAATTAGTAACACATTAAATACATTGAAATAATTGCTTATTAATACTAATAGTGTTGATGTTACCATTGCAGTAATAAATCCTATTAATACAGCATTTGGTTTATAGTTAAATAATATCGGACAATCAAAAGCTGGGATTGCATTTGGAACAATCTTTTCAGAAATTCCTTTAAATGCTGGTACTATTTGATTAATTAACATTCTAACACCTTGTAGCATTACTATTAAACCAGCACCAAAAGTAAAGCCTTGAGTAATTGCATACATAAATAAGTTTTGATCTAAATCTGCAAAACCTTCTGGAATAATAAGTCCAACAACTAAAAACATAATAAAGATAACGATTCCACCTGTTATTGAAATTTCTCTAAAGAATGAAAGTCCTGCTGGAAGCTTTAAGTCTTCTGATGATTTTTCTTTATTTCCTAATTTACTAGCAACAAATCCAGATAATAATGCTAAAATTCCACTTGGATGTCCTAATGTGAATGAAGTATCCCCTGTAACATCAGAAACATACTTTCTTAATAACCAAGGCATAATTGACCAATAAAGCGCAGATAAAATAGCACCGAAAAGTATTAGTGTCCATCCAGTTAATCCACCTTCAACACCTGCTGCTATGAATATAAATGGGAACCACCATAACATATGTCCTGTTAAGAATATAGTCTTAATTGGAGTAAATCTAGCTATTAGTATGTGAATAGCTAGTCCAATAAACATAGCTAAACCAATTGTTCCACCATAGCTTGCTGTAAATGTCGCATCATTTAATCCTTCCGCTGCTACTCCTGAAGCAGATAAGCTTTGGAAAGCAGAATTTATTGGCGATATTGAACTTATAAGCATTGAAGTTCCTTGATCTAATATTACCATACCAAAAGCTGCTAATAATGAACCTTTCACTATATCTGCAAGCTTTTTCTTCTGTAATATTAATCCTATAGCAGCTATTAAGCCTAATAATAATGGTGGGTTACGTAATACGTTATTAATTAAAAAATCCATAAAACATTCCTCCTATTTATTATTTAAATATTTTTGAATAGCATCTTTAACTTCTGCTAAATCCATGTATTTTTTTACTGGATAAACAGGTACACCTACTGTTCCTTGTAATTCTTGTTGAAGCTCTGGACTAGTGAATATAACATCACATTCAGTTCCTCTTGCATCATTTATATCTGTATTATTTACTTCAGCATCTATCCCCATTTCTTTTAAAACCTTATCTATTGACATCTTTAAGATCATTGATGATCCTACTCCAAATCCACATACTGCTAAAATTTTCATATTAATCCTCCTGTTATTTCTATATTTTTATTATTCACTATCATTTATAATTTTTAATATCTTTTCTTTATCCCCCTTTCTAAAGATAGCTAGGTTTTCTTTATCAAATAAAATTTCTGATAATGAAGCCAAAGCCTTAATATGACTATTATTATCAACGGTTGCAAGTACCATGAAAATATTTACCGGCTTTCCTAATAAATCCACCTCTTCTTCAACTGTCAATAATGACATCGATAACCTATTAACTCCATCCTTTGAATTAGCATGTGGCAGTGCAAATCCATCTGCCAGAACTATATATGGTCCATGCTTTTTGATACTTTCTATCATTGCATCTACATATCTCTCATCTATAGAGTTATCTTCTAATAATGGCTGAGATGCAAGTCTAATTGCTTCTTCCCAATCCTTAACTCTCAATACTTTATTAACTCTTTTCTCATTAACTAATTCTTTTAGCATTGGTTGATACTCCTCCTTCTCATCCATCTGGTAAATAATTTTTATTAAATCATTTTTAAGATTTTCATAATTAATTATATTTGCATTTTTCTTTATAGCTTGCATTATTCTTTCTATATTGAATTGTAAATTACTTTGATTAAAGCTAACAAGCTTGTCCATTAGTTGTTTAATATCTAACTTACTTAGCATTGGGTTTACAACTATAACGTTTTTCTTACCTGGTATGTCCATTGTAGAAACTATATAATCATACTCTATATTAGATTCATTTAGCTCCTTAATTGACATAACAGCTATAATATCAATAGTTGGTATATACTTGTATAGTTGTATTTCAAGATTTTTTGATATTAATAGTCCATTAGGACATACAACTAACACTTTCTTTCTTCCTTTAATCTCGTTTTCTGTACCTCTCAAATATCCTCCAAAATAAGCAGCAATAAATCCTATTTCTTCTTCTCTTATACCTATAAAATCTGGAAAATCCTTCTCATCTTCTAATATGGATTTAATTATTTTATATAATGATTCATGTTTTCTCCTAATTTCATCTAGAGATGGATTACTAATTGGAAAAGCAAATCTTATTCTATAGTAAGAAGATAATAAATGTCTTTTTAGATTTTTCTTAAATTCATTTTTATCTTCAATTGTTATTACTGTATTTGCTTCAAATCTCTTAATTAGAATATCCACGTAATTTTTTATTTTCTCTTCTGAAATATTATTGTTTAAGCTTGGTAAAGTACTAACGTAAGCACATAAATATGCCACTTCACTTTCCTCTGCTTCTTTAATTAATAGATTTTTAAGTAACTTATAGTAATCGAAACCCTTTACATCGCATTCAAATTTATAGGAATGAATAGAAAAATTATTTTTAATTCTCTTGTTAAGAAATGAAATAAATCTAGAAAGATTAGTTAAAGAATAATCTGTAAGATTTAAAGTGCACTCTTTATCAAAAGCTAATATATCTTCACTATACTCTCTTAGTAGTTCTCTATTTTCTTCCATTAGAAGTATATACTTTTCTCTAATTTTTAGTTCACTTCCTATTATTTTATAGCCCTTCTTGTAAACTAATTTTAATCCATCTTTAAGAAGATCTTCCTTAATACCATCAAGTGTTTGAACTATAGTATTTTTAGAAAGTCTCATCTCATTTACTAAAGATTCAATAGTGAATTTTTCTTCATTAAAAATCTTATATAAAATATAGTTCTTTCTATTCTCAATATTTATAAAGTTATCTCCTGCAATGAACATTTTTTTATACAATTTATCATAGTCTCCCACAAATGAAAAAACATGATTTATACTTTTTACTTCACCGCAGTCCTTTATATCATAATTGATATCTTCGATATTATAGTAAAGAGTTCTTTTTGATATACCAAACATTTCAATCAATTCTTGTAATTTTATGCTATCTTTATCTAATATAACTTTTAGTATCTTTTCTGATCTTTCTCTCATATCCATCCCTCACTTTAATTATCTACTTTTACATTATTATAAACAATACCAAATAACTGCACAAACTTAATAGAAATTCAATTAAATTGCAATCTACCATTAAAATTATAATTATTTAATTATAAGAAAACTCAGATGACCAGTAGTCTGATCACCTGAGTTTAATATTCTTTATATTCTTATTTTAATTCTGTATAAAACCCCTTGCTTCCTTAAACCATATCATCTAAGACTTCTTTTGAAGTTAAAGTTATTTATTATTATTTTTAGGTTTTCTTTGGCTTATTATAATTGCACCACCTGCTATTAAAGCTAATGCTAGGATAATTATTTGAGTACTTGATACTGCAGCACCAGTTGCTGGTAAGTTGCCCTTTCCTGATTCAGTATTCTTATCACCTTCGCTGCCATTATTAGTAGTATCGTTATTGTTACCGCTATTGTCTCCATTACCTCCAGTAGTTCCGTTATCAGTACCATCACTTCCAGTACCTCCATTACCTGTGTCACCACTTCCAGTATTGTCATTACCCTTTGCTAATTCTAAGTTAGCTAAAGCTACTTCTAATCCCTTTACTGCTTCATCTATTTCTTTTTGATTAGCTTTTTCATTATTTAAAACATCTTTACCTTCTTTTAATTTTCCATTAAGTGCTTTAACACTTTCTTTAGTATATTTAGATGTGTCCATTGACTGTGCTCTATTTATTAAATCTTCAAGCTTAGATTTATCTGGGACTAATCTTAAATCTAAATAAGCTTTAACTAATTTATTGTAAGCATCTTTTATTTCTGCTTCCATTGCATTTTCATCAGCTATTACTTTATTAGCTTTTTCAAGTTCAGCTTGAAGTTTAGACCAAGTTGACTCTATATACTTAGTTCCATCTAAAGTATTTATTATTTTAACTAGTTTTTCAAGTTGTTCTTTATCACCTTTTTTGAATTCAAGCATATGAATCACTTCAATTAATCTCTTAGCAGCTTCATCCACTTCAACTTCTGTAGCACTTTCATTTGCTAAAACATTTTTTGCATTTTCTAGTGCTGCTTCAAATTCTTTAACTACTGCTGGAACTACATTTTCAAGAGCTCCATTTGCTTTTAAATCTTCAGCGTATTCTACAGAGATTTTTAACATTGTTTTATCAGCATTTCCTGGAGCTTCATTATTTTCTCTGAATTTTGCAGTTAATACTATATCAGATTCAGCTATAAATCTATAAGTTATATCCCTACTAACTTCATTATCATCTCTATCAAACCAACCTATAAACTCAAATCCTTTATTAGCTGTTGCAACTAAAGTAACTTCTTGTCCCTCTGCATATTTTCCTGCCCCTGCAACTGAACCACCTTCTGTTTTATTTACTGTAATGGTATATTCCTTTGGTGTTGGTAACACATAATTTACAGTATAAATATTTGTGGATCCATCCTCAGCACGAACAACTATTATTGATTTATTATTATGGATTGGTAATACAGTTACTGAAGCATTATCAGATGATGTTGCTTCAACTAATTCAGGTAATTTTTCTAAATTAACTGAGTATTCATTTACAGCTGGGTCAAAGTTTTCTAAAACTTTACCATCTAGCTTTATTTCATTTAAAGTATTTGTTGTCTTAACATTTTCTTGAGCTACATATTCATAAACCTTTACTTCTGTTAATCCAACACAATTTCCTAACTGTGGCTGTTGCATATAAATTCTAATACTATCAGTATTTATAACATTATCTAAGAAATAAGTTGTTTCACCAGCAGTATGTGATACTTCTGTTGTATTTGTATGTGGTGCTACTACATATTCTCCCTTTTCATTTTTATAACTAATTTCAACTTTCTTTGGAATTCTTGCACTTAAATTATCTGTAAATAACCATAAATCTAAACGATCTATATCGTATCTATTCTTCCAATCAAATTGAACATAAGCTCCCTTAGGTTCACCATTTTCACCAGCTAAATTACGTTCATTCCAGTTTGTCCAACGCTCATTAACATTTTCACCACCATTTGTAGTTCCATTATTAATTGAATTTAAGTTATCTGCTGTTACTTTAGGACTTTGTGATAATACTGGAATATCATCATTTTCATTAGCTTTGTTTATAGCAAGATTTCTAGCTGCTTTCAAAGCTGGAACTATACGTACATTTGCTGTAGAATTATAAGTCTTACCTAATAATTCTACAGTACCAGGAACAGAAACATTTGTATTTTCTTTAGAAAAATCTAATCCATCAAGATTCCAATTAACAACAAATTCTTCTGATTCAGTACCATTTGCTAAATATCCTTTTACAGTCTTAGGAAGTGTAGGAGTATTTCCCGCATAAGTGAAAGTTGATACATTTTCCATAGAAACTACATCCCCTACTACATGCACATTAACAATTACTGCAATATCTGTACCTTCTAACTTTCCAGTAGCCTTAAAAATTTGTGGAGTGCTAAGCTCTGATTCGTCATATTCATTCCACTGAATTTTTATAGTTTCAGTAGTTCCATCACTATATCTAGCTGCAACTTCCTTTGGTAATGCTGGCTTTTCATCTAATCCAACATAATAATCTTTAACTATATCATAAGATTCTATATATTTATTATCCCCTGCATTATTTACAGTGTTAATAGCTATAGATTGAGATTCTATGCCTTCACCTGAAACAGTTAATGTCATCTCTCCAGCATCTTTAGTTGACTGTACTATAACTAAAGCTTTACCATTAAACGCACTTCTACTTCCAGACTTATCAGTTACTGGTTTATATCTATCTGTATCAGATGCATTACCATTATCTAAGCCAACTATCTTCCCATTTCCTTCTAGAGTATAATTTAATCTATTACTAGCACCAGATGCAATATTTCCATTAGCATCTACTAAATCAACTGTAATATAAGATAAATCATATCCATCTGCATCAATTGTAGCTCTATCAGTACTTAACTCTACAGTAGATACTTTTCCATAAGTTTTAATTAATGATCTACCTTCTGTATCAGTTATCAAATTACCATCTTTGTCATATGCCTTAGCTTCAATTGTTCCTTCTTCATATTTAACATTAAAGGTAGGATATAATGAATCGTTTTCAAAAGTGTAATATTTATATCCTGCAGCTGTTGTATGCTCTGTTGATGTCTTAGTACCAACAAGCTTATTATTTACATATAATTCTACTTTATAAGCATCTGTAAATACATCAACTTGTACATTCCCATTTTGAACTGGAATATCTTCTTTATTCCATGTTGGTAATACATGTAAAGTGTTTACATCATCATTCCATTGGCTTTGATATAGGTAATAAACATCTTTTTCAAATCCTGCTGTATCAACTATACCAAAGAAACTTGATTTTGGAGCAGGTCTACCTCCCGAAACGCTTCCTGATCCTGTTCCATTCCAAGGTGTTGGTTCTCCAATATAATCAAATCCTGTCCATACATATTCCCCAGCATTGTAATCATGTTTTATTGTATATTTCCATGCATCACTAGCTGAATGTCCCCAACCAACTCTATTAGAGTTATTATCAAACTCTGGTATTTGTAAATCTGCATTACTTTGAGCACTTCTCTCTCTTGTCTTATAATATCCTCTACTATGAACTGCGCTACTTGTTTCTGCACCATATAATATCCAATTAGCTTTGCTATTTCTTAAACTATTAAATTGGTTCTCATTAGCGTAGTTAAAGCCAACTATACCACCATTATTAGCTACAGCATCTGAAATAGCAACAGCTCTACTATCCCATCCCTTACTCTTATTATCTCCAATAGTAACAGGTCTAGTTGTATCTTCTTCTTGAATCCAATCAATAATATTTTCTGCAATATTAACATAATTAGATGTATCTCCACCTATCCCTTCTAAAACTTCATTTCCTATTGACCACATAATTACTGATGGATTATTTTTTGAAGTCTTAACCATTGTTCTAGCTTCAAATTCCCCCCAAGACATTCCTGGTTCTCCATTAATTATTTGGTTATTTTCTCCTATAGGAACATTAAAGAATTTAGCAAAGTCATTTACATTACCATTCTTAGAGTTTGTCCAAGTATCAAAGGCTTCATTGATTACTAAAAGGCCTAGTCTATCACAAATTTCTAATAACATTTCACTTGCAGGATTATGAGTAACACGAATTGAGTTTACACCCATTTCCTTCATTATTTCCATTTGACGTTCAACAGCTCTATAATAAGAAGCTGCTCCTAAAGACCCTTGGTCATGGTGCATACTAACACCTTTAAGCTTCATATTTTCTCCATTTAATGAGAAACCTGTATCTCTATCAAAATTAAAATATCTAAATCCAAAGTTTGTATAATAAGTGTCAACAACTTTATCATTTACAATGACTTCATTTTTTACTTTGTACATATTTGGATTATCAACTGACCATAAAGCTGGATTATTTACCACTGCAGTTTGTGAAAAGTCAGCACTGCCATTTGCAGCTATATTTTTAGTTTCCTCAACTGGTGTACTTACAGCTTCTTCATTATTATTTACAACAGTAGTTTTAAGCTTAACATCTGCAGCATCATCTGATTCATTTTCTATAACTGTATCAACTACTACATCAACATTTCCACCTTGTTGTACTTCGATTTCTGGTGTAGTAACAGTTGTTCCTAAATGTGAAACATGGATAGAATCTGTTAATGTTAATGTAACATCTCTATATATTCCACTTCCTGAATACCATCTACTGCTTGGAGTTGGATTTTTCACCTTAACTGCTATTATATTTTCAGTTTCTCCATCACATATAAGTTCATCTGTAATATCAAAGGCAAAGGCAGTATATCCGTAGTTATGCTCCCCTACTAATTTTCCATTTACATAAACTTCTGAATTCATATAAACGCCATCAAAGTTTATAGTAAATTCCTTGTCTTTATACTTTTCTGGTACAACAAAATGTTTACGATACCATCCAGTACCTCCTAATAAAAACCCACTTTCTGCTTCACCCTGAACTGTGAAATCACCCTCAATACTCCAGTCATGTGGTAAGCTTAAAGAAGTCCAAGATGAATCATTAAAATCTACAGATTCAGCATAAGCTTGGTCACCCTTGTAGAAACGCCAATCTTGATTAAATAAAGTTGATCTTTCTCCATCTTTAATGAAGCCTACATAAACTGTTTCTGCTTCCTGCGTTTGTCTAGTTTGTGCTTTTACAGTGGTTGGTATTAAACTAGTCATTACAGTCATACCAACTAATAAAGCACAACATTTTTTTTGAAATCCTCTCATTCTAATCCCCCTAAAATAATATAATTTTGTTAGTTTATTTGAACAATATTATTAATACTAAATAGTTCTAATTGATAAAAACTATTTAGTCTATATTATTGAACAAAACAATAGTAATAATCCTAACTATATGCTAACCATATTCTGAAAAATAGGTATCAACAAGATATGTAATCCATTACTCTTAAAGTTTTACTATCTTGTAAAATTTATACCCATCACCTCCTAATTAATTCTATAGAAATTTATATATATAAATTATATCATCAATAATAAATTATTTGTAATATTTTCCCAAATATCGTATAAATTTATAGATTTACTTAATAATTTTAATATATTTAATTTATAAATGATAAAGCCCTATGAATTTCTCCATAGGACCTTAAATATTTTAAATTACTTTTTTCTTCTTAACACTCCTCCAGCACCAAGAAGTAATGCTGCAACTCCTACTAATGCAAATGTTGAAGTTCCACCTGTTTCAGGTAAGTTACCTTTACCAGTTGTACCATTTCCATTATCGTTGCCATTATTGCCGGTATTATTGTTTCCACTATTGTTATTTCCATTATTACTGTTATTTCCGTTATTGCTGTTATTATTATTACCATTATTACTGTTGTTATTATCTTTTACTACTAATTGATCTATCGCTTCCTGCAATTCAAGTTCCATTCTGAATATCTCTTCTTCTGTTACATTTTTATCTTTCAAGACTTTTTTTGCTTCTTTGATTTTATTACTAAGAACTTTATAACTTTCTTTTGTATATTCTTCTTCATTGTAGCCTTCAGCTTTATTAATTAGTACTCCAAGTCTATCTTTACTTGGCTTTGCTTTTAATTCAGAGGAAGCTTTAATTAATTCATTATAAACTTTTAAAACCTCTTCTTCTGAAGCATTTTCATTTAAAAGAACTTCCTTTGCAATTTGTAACTTACCTAATAAAACATTCCACGAAGCTTCTGTATAGTCTTCACTATTTAAATTCATTATTTTTTCTATTAAAGAAGTCAGTTCTTCCTTATTGTTATTTTTTAACTCTAAAGCTTCAATTCCTTCTTCTAGCATATCTACTGCTAAATTTACAGCTTCTTGTGTTTCATTTTCATCTTTTATTATAATTTCTACTCTTTCTATAATAGATTTTAGACTTGCAACACTCTCACTTGTATATTTATCTAAATCAATAGTTTTTGCTTCATCTAGTAAATTTACTAGTTCAGTTTTATCAGCCTTTACTACAAGACTTTCTATTGAATTCCTTAGTGAATTTGCAGCTTCATTAACTTCTTCTTGTGTTGCATCTTCCTTAACCGCTAAGTTTTTTGCATTTATTAATGCTTTATTAAATTTTTCTAAACTTTTTAGTGTGTATTTTGATGTGTCTATTTTATTAGCATTTTCTATAAATGTATTTAGTTCTGACTTATCAACTGAATTAAGAACTTTTTTTATCTTTATGCTATCAATATTAACTGTTGATTCATCATTATTGAAGAACTTTATTTTATCTAATCCTTTATATAGTGAAACTCTAATGGTTTTAGTTGCAAAATTAGGTTCTGTTTTATCAAGTTCTATCTTCCCTGATATTGATTCATTATTATTTATATAATATAAATTATTATTTGCGCCTGCAAAATATCTTATTTCCATATCATATAATGCATCTTTATCTGAGTTTATCCACATATTTAGCCATGCATTTCCCCTACTTGTCTTTCCTAGCCATCCTACAACTTTGCCATCACTTGCTCCTTCTTTATTTTCTATCTCTCCTCCTGTACCATCTAACTCCAGATTTTCAGCTTCTATTAATACTTCTTCACCTGTTAATATAATAGAATTTTCTTCACTGTTTGGCCTGTTATTTTCTGTATCCTTTAATTTGAAAACAACATTTATAGTCATATCCTTCTTTATATTTTCTATAGTGTATCTATCTCTAGCCCCTACTGAAACTCCATCTACTATAACATCACTAACTTCGTAACCCTCATTAGGTGTAAAAGTAAATGTTTTTGATTGTCCTTCTTCTAAAGTAACTGATCCAGATGGACTAATACTTCCATTTTCTGTTGCTGTAGCAATAATAGTGTGTGTAATTTCTTTTAATTCCTTAGCTGTTACTTCAAAAACATCAATGTTTGGTGAAGCTTGTGAATCCGCTGTAAATATTAATTCACCTGCACCTGCTTTTGTTACTATAACATCAAAACTTGTCTTTATTATAGGAGGTGGATTTTGACTTCCTGTTCCTGGAACTGCTTTACTTCCTGATTCAATATTTGTTCCACTCCAATTAACCTTATTTAGGTTTCCTTCACTTCTTCCTGACTGATATGACATATTAAAAGTATATATTCCTGGCTTTTCAGCATAGAAAGGAACTTTTATTTTATTTCCTGGTTCAAACCAAGTAACCATTTTTCCATTACTTGCTTCAGGTTTTTCTGTTATTCTTACATATTTATTACCTTCTATAGGAACAAGAGTAAATAATTCAGCTTCTAATGTCTTTTTATCCTCTAAAATGCTAGGTAGTACAAAAGGATTTTCCTCTGTATATGGTTTATCAATATTAATATCATTATCTATAATAGTTACTTCAGACTTCTTATTAAATCCTATTATTGCCCCATTTGTAGGAGTATCAATGTTACAATAAAATTTTACATTTCCTGATTTTTCTTCATTATCTATAGTTTCAATAGAAACTTTAGCTATTGTTTCTCCATCAGCAAATGTAATCGTTTTATTTATATCCTTGTAGTGTCTACCGTGAACAGCACTATCTGGAGAAGTGGAAAAATGTACTGTCGCTTCTCCCTTACTTCCTCCTACTCTTTTTATAGTTATTTCTTTTGTTTCACCTTCATTAACTGTATAATTAGTATTTTCTATTTCAAACATTCCTGCTGCATTATTATTTAAATAATAAGCACCATCTAATCCTATATATGCACCTGAAGATGAGGTATTCTTTTCTCCTTTAATAACTATTTTTACTGTATGTTGTCCATAATCTAAATCATCACTTTGATATAAAATTTGAGAAATTGATCTTTTAGATCTATAGGTATCCACATCAGCAACATTTTTTCCGTCAATCCACACTTCCATAATTCCATGCCCTGGATCAAAAGTACCAATAACCCATGCTTTTGTTCCTGTAAATGTGAAACTTGCATCTTTCCCCTTAGTATTTGAATACATTCCAGTATTACCTATACCGATATTTTCTTGTGTCCAACTATTCTTATTTTCAAAATCTACATTATCAATAAAGTCTGTACCAGATGGTACTATTGATTTCACTTCAAATTCTTCATCTGCTTTATAAACTTCAACATTTTCAATTAATGGTACAGCTAAGGAACCCTTAATATTTACTCTAACTTTTGAGGCTTTTACTGGTGCACTTCTAACTAATCGTTTTGCTCCTATTGTATATCCTTTCCCAAATTCCTTCCATTCCCCATTAGAATAGGTTTCCACTGAAAACTCTGACACTCTTTGTCCTAGCTTTATATATTCTTCAATGGATACAATATCAAAAGTTTTTTCTTCACCTAAATCTATTGTTATATTTCCAGTATTTTTTCCATCATCCATTGTCCAATATGTTTCATCATTATCATCTAATACATTATTTGCACTGTAATCATTGCTATTTCCTCTAATTGATGAAGCTGTAGCAGTAGTTGTTTCTGGGTCTGCTAAATTTTCATCAAATGAGTTATCAATAGCACTTGAAAACTCATTTATTCTAGCAATATCTTCTTTTGTAAAATGTCCTGTTCTGTCTGGAGCTACATTAAGTAATAGAGGTTGACCTCTTCCTACTGAACTAAAGTATATTTCTGTTAATTGTTCCATAGTCTTTGGACCATTTCCTGAATGCCAAAACCATCCACTTGTTAATGAAACATCGCATTCACCTACACTCCATATATCACCATTTGGATCTCCATTATTAAGATATTGATTTTCATCTCCTGCTCCTGAGTCATATCTATCTCTTATACGCTTTTTGTCAACTTTGGACCAAGCTGGATCTCCTGCTTTTCCTGATTCATTTCCTATCCATCTTACATCTGACGCATATGGACTAAATACTACAGCACCAGGTTCTAATTCTTCTATTAAATCAAACCATTCATCAAATTTATAATTTTGAGCTGCTGCGCCGCTACCTTTAGCCCCATCCATCCATACTTCTACAAACTTTCCGTTATTCCCATATTTATTATTTCCTAGTATTTCTCTTAACTGCTCCATATAGAATTCATTATAATCACCATTACTATCATTTTCATCGTTAGTTCCTGTTCCATATCCATAAGAAGGTGCATTAGCATCCCATGGTGATAAATAAATTCCCATATCCATGTTGTACTTAGTACAAGCCTTAGAAACCTCTTCTAAAACATCACCTTCTCCACCTTTAGTAGCTTGCCAATCCACACTCTTTTCTATATCATGTTCAGTAATTTCACTTTTCCATATTGCAAATCCATCATGATGCTTTCCTACCATAATAATACGTTTAAATCCTGCATCTTTTAATGTCTTTACCCATTCATCTGCATCCAAATCTGTAGGATTAAACGTATTTGGATTTTCTCTTCCATTTCCCCACTCACTATTTGTAAATGTATTCATTCCAAAGTGAATAAAAGCTGCCAGCTCCTCCTCATGATACTGTACTTGAGACTCATTTGGAGTTGCACCAAATGCTTCTGGCGGTTTTACAATATTAGTCTCAGCTGCAAATGCGGTTATGGGTAGCATTTGGCATGCCATACTTGCAATAACTATAGTAGATAATAGTTTTTTTACACTTTTCATATATTCTCCTCCCGTAAAATTTTTATAAAAAATTAAGCAATCTTCACTTAATTTTTTTACATTTTAATTCATTTCAAAACTTTATATCCATAGTTTTTCCAACTAATTTCAGATGTTATTTATTTCCATATTGTACCATAAGATATACTTTATTTCGTATTTTTTTCCAAACATCATATAAATTTATAGATTTACTTAAGAATTTTTATATATTTAATTTGTAAATAATAAGGCCCTATGGAATTCTCCATAGGGCCCTAAAAAATTCAAATTACTTTCTTCTTCTTAATACTCCTCCAGCACCAAGAATTAATGTTGCAATTCCTACTAATGCAAATGTTGAAGTACCACCTGTCTCAGGTAAGTTACCCTTTCCTGCTTCAGTATTCTTATCACCTTCACTGTCATTATTAGTAGTATCATTATTGTTGCTAGGTTTATTATCTGTGTCATTATTACTTTCATTATTGTTAGTACTATTGTCTCCACTACTACCACCATTGCCAGTGTTATTATCAGTGTCTGTTCCATTTCCAGTACCATTATTATTGTCAGTCTCATTATCTGTATCAGTGTTATTATTGTTGTTATTATCTTTCTTTTCGTCTAAGCCAGCTAAGGCTATTTCTAATTCTTCCGATGCCTTATTAACTTCCACTTGACTAGCTTCTTCATTATCTAAAACATCTTTAACTTCTTTTAACTTTTCCTTAAGTGAAATAACACTCTCTTCAGTATATTTAGATATATCTATAGATTCAGCTTTATTTATTAATTCTTCAAGCTTAGACTTATCAGGTATTAATCTTAGCTCTAAATAAGCTCTAATTAATTTATTATATGCTTCATCTATTTGCTCTTGTGTTGCTTCTTTATTACTTAATATAGACTTAGCTTTATCTAATTCTGCATTAAATTTAGTAACACTTCCTGGTGTATACTTAGATAAATCCTTAGCTTCTAACTCTGAAACTAGCTTTTCAAGCTTAGAATTATCTGCTGCTAATTTTAAATCAGCAAATGCTTTTCCTAAGCTTTCATAAGTCTTAGATACTTCTTCTTCCATTGCATTTTCGTCTTCTATCACTTTATTAGCCTTTTCAAGTTCAACTTGAAGTGCTTCCCAAGTTGCTGTTGTATATTTGCTTTCATCTAAAGCATTTATTACCTCAACTAATTTTATAAGCTCTTCCTTATTACCTTTTTTGTATTCTAGCATATGAATTACATTAACTAATCTCTCTATAGCTGCATCTACTTGAGCTTCTGTTGCTTTTTTATCTACTAAAACATCCTTAGCTTCTTTTAATGCTTCCTCAAATTCTTTAACTACTGCTGGAACAACATCTTCAAGATCTCCATTTGCCTTAACTTCCTCAGCATATTCTACAACTATTGTTAATAATGTCTTATCAGCTTCTGGAGTATCTATATCTTCCTTAACTAAAGAATCTATTGCAATTCTTAAAGCTGATACTGCACTATTTACCATCTCCTTAGTTGCTTCTGGATTTTCTAATGCTTCCTCTGCATTTTCTAATGCTATATTAAGAATATCTAAAGATTCTTCTGTATAATTTTCACCATTATTCTTAATATTATTAGCTTCATCAATAATATTTGATAATTCTTCTATATTAACTAATTCCTCAATTGCAGCTGACAAATTATCTTTTGCAATATTAACTTTTTCTTGATTTGAATTTTCTATATTATTTAATATAGCCTTTGCAGCTTCTAAAGCTTCCGTAAATTTAGCAAAACTTCCTGCTGTATATGCTTCTTCCACATAGTCTTCTGAAGTAGCTACTAAATCCTCTAATTCAGATGTGTTCGGAATATCCTTATCATTCATTGTTACTATTTCATATATAGTAGGAGCTGTACCAGCCCAATCAATTCTTATTTCAAAAATATTATCATATTTAGTATTTATAATCTCTGTTAAGCTTTTACTTAATGTTCCAAGTTCCTTCCAAATAGCTTCACCAGCTTCATTATACCCAGTTCTAGCCATGACTTTTGCATTTGAAATATCATTTCCACTTTGAACAATATTTATCTTATTAATATCAGTATTTTCAGATAAACGATAAGTTAAGCTTCCTGATTTTATTTGTCCATTATTTGTATTTGGCTTATATGATGTAGTTAAATTTCCATCATTAATATTTTCTGGAGCAAATCCAGCTAATTCTATTGGATCTGATACATAGCTTGGATTATTAACTGTTCTTATATACTCTCCATCATTTATTAATATTTCACTTATTTTAACCCATCTGTACATATAATCTGCTGTAAATAATATTCTTAAATATCTTGCTTCTTTAGCAGAATCTAATTCACCTTTTACAAAGGCATGAGAAATTGGAACTATAGTTGTACTATCTCCATGATCATATCCACCTTCAACAGGTTTAGATTCCATATCACTACTGTCATTTGTTAAACCATCACCAATAGTAATTACATCTGTCCACTCTTCTCCATCTGAAGATATTTGGAATTTAGCATCTCTTAAATAATCTCTTTCTGTATCTAGTACAGCATAAGTAAGATTTTTTATATTCATAGTTTGACCTAAATCAAATACTATCCCCTTATCTTTCCTTGGAAAAGCATCAAAGGATGCTGAAGTATTAAAGTTTTTATCAAATATATTTTCTACTTTACCATTAATTTTTACAAAGGATTCTTTTATAGATGGCTGATAAACTTCATTAGATTTAACTTCAAATTTATTTAAATTAGAGCTAACATCTTTATTAGCTATTAATCTAATATATCTAGCATCTTCTAAAGTACTTCCATTTCCTAAATTAACATTAGTCCATTCTACTCCATTCATAGATGTTTGTAATGTTAATCCATCCTTATTTGATACTTCTAAAGCTATTTCACTTAAGTCCTTTATTCTATCTAATTTAATTCCTATATATTCATTAGCTTTTAAAGTTATATTTTCTTTTGGAACTAATTTAGTTAGTTCTTCACTTTCAAAAATTGATGCAAGTTCCAAATCAGTATTTGTATATACATGTTTTGTTGATACATCTTGTCCATATTTTTTAACATTAATTTCTGAGAATATGACCCACTTCTTAATATCTACTTTATTAGTTAATCTTACATATCTAGCTTCTTTTCCTTCAAGGTTTTCTTCAACTATATCTTGCCCAGAAGCTTTACCAGTGTATTCTTTAAACGTTGTCCAATTTGAGTTGTCTGTTGAATACTCTAATTTGTAGCTAGTCCATTTATCTGCTGACCCATTTCTTCCAACTACAAATCTAACATCTCCTACTGGAATTACTTTTCCTAAATCAACTCCAATAAAATCTCCAGCTTTAGTTATATCACCAGTATGTGTTTGATACCAAACATCTGTTGAATCATTGCTATCAAATAAGTTAGACTCAGTTCCTGCATAAATTTGTGGCCAATTAGTTCTTATTATAGTTGGATTTATGCCTGAACCTTCTGTAATATCACCTTTATTTACAGTAATATCTTTTACTCCAAACCAAGTATTTGCTTTATCCTTAGTTGCAATAACACGAATTCCCATTGCATCTAACTCTAATCCCTCAATTGTAATCTTATTTGGCATAGCATATACTTTACCCTCTTCTAAATCTAGCCAACTCTTACCATCAACTGTATATTGAATCTTAGCTTCTTGCATCGTATCATTTTTATTTGCAATAGCACCTAATAAGAATTCTACATCCTTAATTTTAATTATTCTATTATATTTAATACCAATATAAGTACCTTCTGAAATACTATTGGGATTTTTATAAACAATTTCTGTTGAAGGATTGTTATCTAAAATATTATTTAAATTTCCTGCGGGAGTATCTGCTCTATTAGTAATAATTGTTGATACTACCTTAGATGGATCTACTATACCAGAAACTATTGGAGCTAAAAATGATTCCATGTTTTTTATAAATGGAACAATATGTTGAACTCCTACTTCCGCATATTCAATATGATCTACATATTTAAATCCATAAGTTTTTGACTTTTCAAAAGCCGATTGTCCTTCTGAGTAATTAGACCATATTTCACTATTATTTCCTTCTTCATTTGCAATAATAGCTTTTAAGTATGCAATTGCTGCTGTTGTTGTATCTTCCCAAGAGTTTAACCAGTAAATTATTTGATCCCTTGTTTTTTCATTTCCTGGGTTATTTTTATAATACTCTGCTGCATCCTTTAATTTTGTAAATTCTTCAATTAATGCTAATGCATCATCTTTAACACTAGCTCCAGAAGCAACCTTTTCTTTAAATGCTGTTAGCTTTGGTGCAAGTTCTACAGATTCTTGTAATGCTCTAACACGACTATCCATATTTTGATTAATCATATGCTTACTTATTTCACGTAAAGCTTCAGAAGCTTTAGTTTCTTCAGCTGTGTTATGATCCATATATTTAAATGAATCATTCCAGTTTTGATCTGCTTGTTCTTTTGTCTCCCAAATATTCCATGAATAATCTGCAACAGCAAATAATGCTGATTTGTTAGCTTCTGATTGTTGCATTGGATTTAACATTATTCCTTCAATAAGTGTTGGATCTACACCTGGATGTAAGAAAGTATCATTACCACCCATTATTAAGTGTTGTTTAGAGTTATCTGAACATGGCCAGTTTATCCAATAATATGGTGCTCTACCAGTGTTATTCTTAAAGGTTTCTGAGAAGTTTTGAGTTACTTCCCCCCATATTCTTCCTCCAGTCATAACAAGTTGAACATTATCTGGAGATTGTTTTAAATGAGTAAATTCATTACTTGATCCATTTCCCATATAGTCATAAGGAATATATGGTAGTGTAGTTTTCATATCAGGATATTGAAGTTTTACTTCATTTTCTAACCAATTTGTCATATCATTTATTAATCTAAGTCCTAATTCTCCACCTGGATTAGCAAAATCATCTGCAAGTATAGCAACTTGTCTAACACCTTGATCGATAACTTGCATAAGCTTAGTCTTTAAATCAGCTAAATCCTTTTGATATCCAGCTTCATTTTTATTAATTCCAAAAGCATCATTTCCTGGGAATGGATGAATTCCATAAACGAATCTAGTTTTAGAAGCATTGCCTGCATCAGCTAGTTCTTTAATCCACTTTAACTCATCTTCAGTATAAAGTGAACGCCATTGAACCCTATGCTTTGGATCATCTTTTGGTGCGTAGAAATAAGCATTTAATTTATAATACCCACCGTAAGTCATAAGATCGCTTCTATCTTCAATAGACCATGGATTTCCATAGTAACCTTCTATAAATCCACGAGTAACCACATTTGCGTAATCCTCAATTTTAAAGTTTCTTATTCTCATATCCTCTATTTGATTTACTACATGATATAAAGTAGTTAGACCATAAAATGCTGAATCTGTATCTCTACCAAGTACCGTGATAACATTATTATCAGCCCCTAAGAAATATGAATCAATTTTTTCATAAAGGTCTTCTGTTTCTATTTTGTACTTATTTGAATAAGTATCAACAGCTTCTCCTGAATCCTTAATTCCAACTAGAATATTAGTTTTTCCATCAACTATTTCATCAGATGTAGAAACTTCATAACTAATATTATGCGCCTTTAAAATCTCACTTTCTAATCTGCTTTTTGTATAGCTATCTATACCCGATTCATAAATAACGTTTACACCATTTTCAAAAGAAAAATCCCCTTCTTGATAACTTATTTTTTGTGGTGCAGGGTAAATTTCATACTCAGTACTTTTAGCTTCCAAAATAGGAATTTCTTCTGTTCTAGTTTCAGCTGAAACCTTTATGCTACCTGCCATATTAGAAAATAATATAGCACTTGCTAGCATTAATGATAAATATCTCTTAGATTTTTTTATCATATCCTCTCTTCTCCCCCTATAATATTAAAATTTTTAATTTCCCCTTGCAATAACCATATAAATATTCGCATTATTAAAGAATTCATGATACTCTCTCATTAAAATCTTAAATTAATAATTGCAATTAGCTTTGTATTATTCATTCTTAATTTTAGATTGTGAAACAAGATTGTTATGCATTTATTTACATTCAGAATAAAAAAAAGCTGAAAGGGTATAAGATACCATCTCAGCTAATGCTCAAATTTAATTGATTACACGCTTAAGGATAATAATGTATTAATTTCCATTTAATTATAATATATTTTGGTAATATTTTCAATTACTTTCTTGAAAATATTGATATTAATTAAATTTTTTATTAAATACTTTATTTTAGCATCATTAAAAGACCTTAAAGTTATTTTCCCAAATAAAAACTCAGGTGACCAGTAGTCTGATCACCTGAGCTTTATTTTTTTATATACTATTTAATTTCTAGCCAGAATCCTTTATTCGCTTCTATCATATCATCTAATATTTCTTTAGCAACTAACGTTGATGGAACTGTTTTGTTCATTGCAAATGATTGTAATACTTTATTGTAAGAACCTTAAATAGCCCCTTCTACTATTAATTTTTCTGAAGGTACTTGTTGTTCCATTAATCCTTTATGGAATGTTGGAATTGTATCACTCTTAATAACTTCTGCTCCTTCTTATCCATTAATGCTGGTAATTCTACCATAACATCATCTATATTTGGAATACTTTCGTAATGTGTTGTTAGCCTTGATAATCTAGCCTGTCCTCAGTTAAATCTATGTTATAAACTTCTTTTAATATCCAATAAAATATCTCTTTTCTATCTTATTCTCATCTATCAAATCACTAATCTTCTTTTGGAAAGCAATACCTGACCCCTGTACAATTACTTCCCTATTGTCCTCTGTAATAGTCGCTACTATATTGTTATTAAACAATTTGATGATTTTCATTAGTGCATCCCCTCCCCATTTATTTATACAAAAAAAGACCTAACATTAAACGAAAAATTAGTTTAATGTTAGGTCTTGCCTGCGTTATCAGTAACAATCCATATGTTATGGTTTTATTATACAAGCCTTATTTTCTTTTGTTAAGTTTTACATGAATAATTTTGTTAACTTTGTGAATTTTTTTTGTAAGTATATGATATGCTCTTTCATTATAACTTTAACTAGGTATTTTCCACTTATTTTTTATTGATTTACTTACACTCCACACTTTAGCATATCTAGGATAATATCCATCCCCATGCTTCAATTTGTGTTAAGGCTGGGAATTCTGATTCATCATCATTTTTTATTAAGTTTGATAACTTTATCCATTCAACCTTACACTCTTCAATATCAAAATATTGGCACTCTGGACTATTAGTTGTTTCTAATATCATTTCTTCTCCAGTTGATAATGATACTTTAACACTTGTCCAATAACTATCATGTGGATAATCAGCTCTTAAAAATAAACCTATTTTATTTATTAAAACTTCTTTTCCAAATTCAATAGTTATTTCTGCATCCTTTTGTTTATTTATTCCCCAAGATTGATACGGCCATCTTCCATGTCCATCTGTTACACAAATACCATCTATTGCATTACTTGCAAAGAATACTGATTCATTTCTAGTTTCAACATTTGCTAATGCATGAGGATAAATACCAATTGCATTCTTTTGATCTGAAGGATTCAATGCTACGTTTCTATATTGCATTAATTCTTCTTTACTAGGTATCTCAACTGAAAAATAATGCCTATCTCCTTCAAATGCTCCAATTGGGTAAGCTACTTTAGCTTCTTCAGTAAAAGGAAATTCATAATTCATTTCAGTACCTTTAAAATAAACTAATGATTTGTCAATGCACTTATTTATCTTAACCCATAAATATTCACCTGGATTAGAGTTTATAATTTTTACTGATGATCCTTCATCTAAAGTTCCCTTATATCCTAAATATACACGTTCTTCACTAAATGCTTCTTTAATTATCTCTCCACTTCCAGAAATCAATTGAATCTTTAACATTTTACTATTCCCCCTTTCACTAATAATCAAACCTACTTTTATAAAAGCTTAATTCTCTTATTATCTTTATCAAAAATAGTTAGTTTCCCGTAAATTCCTTGTCCCTTTTCAATATAATAAATCTTATCGCCCTTAAAGGTATCAAAGGCACAATAAAATATTGAAAACTCTTCATCATTACTTAAGCTTTTTACTTCAAATCCAATCATCTTATCTTTTTCAGCTTGCTCAGATTTACCATTTTGATGAACATATAAAGGCTTAATAGTAATAGTATCCTTCTCATAAAAGGCTTCCACCTTAACACCTCTATCTATAAAAGATGAAGTTGATACTAATTTATCATTATTGCATAGCATATTATATTTGGTTGAAAAAATACTCTTTGACTTAACAAAATTTTCTCCGTCTAAAGATTCTAATACAAAGCTTATATTATCTGATTCAATAATTGACTTTTCTCCTGATTCAATACATCTTGCTGTAGGTTGAAGATTATATATTGAACGCCAATTATGTTCACCAGGATAATCAATTGCTGTAAATACAATTACAACATTCATTTTATTCTCTATAAAAACAGTTCTTCTTATTGTGTACAAATTCTTTTCTAAGATTTCTCCATTTTCATTTTCTTTAATATTAGCCTTTCCAGACCATGCACCTTCTAATGCTATATAATTTTCTTTTTGGTTATAAACACTTCCTATTGGATCTTGCACTTCAGCATATGAAGAATCACCACTAATCTTAAAGTCTTCCTTATTATCAACATCAACAGTATTATGCATCCATTGTTTCTTTAAACCTGTTCTTAATGGAGAATTATTTAGATAAGTAAATCTTCCTGGATCATTTACAATATCTTGTTTATTTAAATTAATTGTTAAACTCCCAAGAGTAGCATGTCCATGAGCACTTCCATGTCTTCCATTAAATAATGTTATTAAATGATTCTCATCTTTATATGCTAAAAATCCACTATCTATTTGTTTAAAACAGCCTTTAACTAAAATATTTTCCAAGTTGCTATACTTATCTTTATACACGCTTCCAACAAACAATATTCCCTTTTCATTTTTTGAAGGGGCCTCAGTTGCTAAACCAAGACATCTATATATACTATATACATATGAAAAATCAACATTATCACTATCATTTAAAGAAAGAAGTTTTTCATTGTGATTTATATAAAATTGTGATGCAGCAACTAAAGGCTTTAATTTTTCTCTAATATTCATTGGTACATTATGATTTGTATATTCAGCATGCATCATAACATATGCAGTACTCAAAACAACTTCATGGTGATACATAGGGCTTTGCTCCCATTGTATTCCATCTTGATAGAATTGAATATCAAGCTGATTTTCTAACAAGTCCCATGCCCATTTTCTATGCTCATCATCTACCAGCTCAGGGAATAAAATAGATACTGAAAGCACACCAGTAATCAGTAAAACTCCCCAATTACTTAGTAATTCTTTTGGCTTATAATCTTCATATAAAAAATCTAGATGTGTTTTTAATGATTCTTCGAATTCCTTTTTTTCTTCTTCAGTTAATTCTAAATCACTTCCTAAATACACTAAACTTCTCATCCAATTAGATAATCTTATACCTGTATCTAAATTACGCCAAGAATCTTTATTATATTCAGAAGGAATTCCATTATACTTAATAAAGTTAAAAAGATATTCCTTCCACTTTTCTATATACTTTTTGTCTCCGGTAAGTCTATATGCAACTGCTAAGTCAACCATGAACCCATTACGATTTAGCATAAATACCCATTCCGGATCTAAGTTAGCACTTCTATTCCAGTCTATTCCATCAAAGGTATAGGGAATGGAAGTTGCTTCCATATCCATAGGATCATTATAAATAATTACATTTTTACAAAGTAGATCACCTTGAAACTTTGCTCTCTTTATTTCTTTTTCGCAACTCTCTTTAACTAATCGTTTCCAATTGCCTGATAAAAAGTCATTACTATATGTATTGACTAGATCAAAAGTTATCATAATTTTTCATCAACTTCTTCCTATAATACTAGTTGGTAAAACTTCCATTATAATTCCTCTACTTATTTCAATAGAATAACTTTTTTCATTTTTTTCTTTTAAAACTCCCAAGATACCTGAATTTAATACTACATTATCACCAATTTTTAGTTCATTAAGAAAATTAGAATGTTTTTCGTTATTCTTCTGTATTTCCTTATATTTGAGTAAAGGTGAAATAATAAAATAGTATACAAACATTGTAACAATTAAAACTATAAAAATTATATTTTGAGTACTCATAGTTACATCATCCCAGAATATAATAAAGTTGTTGTTTCTTTACATTCCTCAATAGAATTAAGTAGAGTATCCTGCACTTGATCATCTGATACTTCACCAATACAGAACTTCATAGCTAAATCTACAACTAAGGCAAGGTTGATTCCTGAAATAATATATTGATTCATCTTTCCAGATTCTAAAATTAAACGAGCTGCTATTTGATGCGGTGCACCACCTGTTAAGTCTGCAAGCACTATAACCTTATCATTACTATCTAATAACTCTTTTAATTTATTTTCAAATCCTTCATGTGTTTCTTTTTCATCTAAATCAAAACTACAAATATTTTCATTTTTACCTACTAATAAAGATACTGCTGATAAAACTCCACTTGGAAAATTACCATGTCCTACAACTACTAATTTATACATTTAAAGTCCCCCTAAACTAGAATACCAAAATATGAAAGTCCGATACCTAATGCAAATAATAAAGCTAATAATTTATATGTTGACCATTTATATTTCTTTACTAATGTAAATACTACTATAGTAATAATAGCAGGTAACATATTTGGTAGTATTTTATCTAATATTGTTTGAATAGAAACTACTTGTTCTTCTCCTGAAGCAAGAGTAGTAGCATATTGTATACCTATCTTTGCCTTTACAAAAGTAACTGCTAATGCAGATATTACTGTAACACCTACTATGTTTGCTGCATTAGAAATTTGACCAATTTTTTCACTTAACGTAGAAATTACACTAGTTCCTAATTTATATCCTAAGTGTCCCATTAGTAGCTTAATAGTTAACAGTGAAATAATCATAGTTAACCAAAAACCCATTGGAGCAAAAGATAAGCCATCCATTGCTAGTCCAGCAAAAATTGTTGAGAATAATGGAGCTAAACCAAATTGAGCAATTGAGTCTCCTATTCCTGCTAATGGCCCCATTAATGCCATCTTTATACTACGAGCATCTTCTACATCTTCACCATGATCATACATCGCTAAATGCATGCTTGTTATAAATGGTAACATATGAGGATTTGTGTTATAAAATTCGATATTTTCCATTGCGAACTCTTTTAATTTTTCCGGCTCATTTTTGAAAATTTTCTTTAATGCTGGGAATATTACAAATAAGTAACCTGTTCCTTGATATGAGTTATAGTTAAATCCATTTTGTAAATAATAAGATCTTAAAGTAACATTTAAATAATCCTTAGCTGTTAATACTGGTTTTCTAGATTCCATTTGAAAAGTCCTCCTCTTCTACAACTACATTTGAAACATTAGCTGCTGCAACTTGTGTGTTTTTTGTATTTAAGTTATACATAATTATTGCAAATACTGCTCCTACTAATGCAGTAGCCATAGTTGGTAATCCTAAGTATGAAACACATATATATCCTAATAAAACGTAAGGAATATATTCCTTCTTTAACATAACAGACATAATCATAGCGAATCCTATTGCTGGGATAAGTCCACCTGCTACTGAAAATCCTGTAATCAACCATTGTGGTAATATATCAACAAATGCTTGTAAAGCTGGTAAACTTACAGCTGAAGTAAAACCTACAATAAATCCAACAACTAAGAAACCTATAAATGTAGCATTAGCAACTAACTTATATTTTTCAAATTTTCCTTCTGCTATTAATTTCTTAGAAGTTTCTGTTGTTCCAGAGAAAGCAGTATATAAAGCTGTAGTAATCAATTGGAATAATACAGCAAATGGGAATGATAACGATAATGCTGATTCAGGAGTAACTCCTTGATTCTTTAAAGTAATAGCCATTATTGTACCAACAATTCCAGGTCCTAATTGATTTGGAGGAACTGTACCACCAGCGCCAACACCAAATCCCATAAATGCTAATTCAGCTAATGCACCAAATGCTAGTGCTGTAGGAATATCCCCTAATACAAGTCCTACTAAAAATGACATAACAATTGAACGATTTGTATAAATACCTAGTAATTGTCCTGCATAACAAAACGCAGTAATTAATCCTATTAAAATTGCTTGAGTTAATGATATATCCATTTTTTATCCCTCCTTTTTTTACTTTAATGCCTTATTTAATGCTTCTATTGTCTGAACACCATCATTTGATACAGGTGATGTTTTAGTATTGAATGGAATATTATATTTATCTCTTAATTTACGTAAAGCTTCTTTGTCTTCTTCACCTAAATAAATGAATTGGGAAACTTTTTCTTTTCCTGCAGCTGCATGTATATTGCCTACATTTAATTGTTCAATAGGGAATCCACCTTCTACTAATCTCAATGCATCCTTGCAACTTTTTACAACAACGAATATGTTTTGATGTGGCGCAGCTTTCCAAATTACTTCATTAGTTCTATCAATTGTCCAGAAACGCACCCCAACCTCTTTTGGAATAACCGTTTTCATTAAAGTTTGTTGAATATTATCTGTTGAAACCTTATCATTTGCAACAATAACTAAATTCACTCCTAAACTTTTTACCCATAATTGTCCTTGTCCATGTATTAATCTTTCATCAACACGTACCATTTTAATATTCGGTTTATTTTCCATATTAATTCCTCCAATTGTAAAATTATTTATCTATTAATTTTAATTTTTACCAATACATTTCCCAATCCTTGTAAAATCTAATTAAAGCCTCCATATAGAAGTAATCACCCCAAATATTCCCTTCATCTACTCCTTTACCTGAATGCCAAGAATAGACTCCATGATTTATAAGTGCTGTTGCTCCATCAGTTAAATCATCAGTATAATTATTTATTAAGCTACCTAATATTGAATGTTGTACATATCTATAAACATTCTTCATCTCGTTAGTTTCTGGTAAGAATTTATCCATTAAATTAAAACCACAAACTGCTATAGCTGCTGAAGAAGAATCTCTTGATTGTCCAGAACCATCATTGAAAATTAAATCCCAATAACATACAAAGTCCTCTGGTAATCTATTTATAAAATAATTTGATACTGCTTCAAAAATATTTACATTTTCCTCATTCATATCATGGAAGTAATTTAATGCTATTCCATATATTAACCACGCTTGACCTCTTGCCCAGCTAGAGTCATCTGAATATCCTTGTCTAGTCTTACCACCAACAGGATTTCCCGTAACTGGATCAAAGTAAAATGTATGATATGCAGATGCATTATCTCTTACCGCAGTTGCGATAGTTGTTTTAAAGTGCTTCTTAGCTATTTCTTCATATTTTTCTTCTCCGGTTACCTCTGTTGCCCAGTACAATAAAGGAATATTCAAAAGACAATCTACAATTAATCTGTAATTATCAGCAGCTCCTAGCTCTCCCCAAGCTTGAATAAATTCCCCTTTTTCTTGATAACGTTTAATTAAACTATCTGCAGCCATTATTGCTGCATCATAAGCGGTTTTGTTACCTGTTAATTTGTATGAACTTACACAAGAAGGTATGTAAAGGAACCCTAGATCATGATGTCCAACTTCAATATTGTTTTTAATTCTGTTATAAAATGATTCAACATTTTTTTCTGCTAAGTCTCTATATTTATTATCTTTTGTATATTCATATGCCAACCATAAAATCCCAGTCCAGAACCCATTGGTCCACTCAGTATTATCCATAATACCGTAAGCATTATCTTTAGTCGCTGGGGTTGGAAAGTTTTCTCCAAATATTTCAATATTTTTATCTATTTTTCTTATACAATTATTTAATGCTATTTCAATAGTTTCTTTCGTCAAGAAACCACGATTAAAGTAACGTTCACTACGAAGTAATGGTTCTTTTTTAATGTTACGCATATTTTCTAAAACTCCTTAATGTCAATTTTTAATTAGACATTATCTTCAGTTTGAATCTCTATAGAGTAAAATTTATAATGTAAATAGCTTCTTGAAAATTCAAATGGTATTTGTGCAGGATAGTAAGTAATTCTTTCTGACTTATAAACTGGTGTGTTTTCATCAATAGCAATAGCTTCACGCACATCTTTTTCTAAAACTGGAAATTCAACTTCTATTTTTTGCTTCATTGGCAAAGTCATCAAGTTTATTCCTAATGTTTTATTTAATTCATCAGAAAGCCTATCTTTTTCATTTAGATTACTATAATCAAATTTTTTCAAATATTTTTTAGGAATATAACTGTTTTGAAATTGCCAAGGTTTATCATTGATATAACTTACACGACAAAAATGAACTAAAACTTCATTAGACCTAACTTTCAATTTCTCTGCAATTTCCTTATCTTCTATCTCTTTTACAAATAACATTTTTTTACTTTCTACTATTCTATTCTCAGAATACTGCTGCTTAAACTCTTCAATTATAGGGCTACCTTCATCAAAGAAAGCTCGTCTATGCTTGAAAGCTTTTCTTACATATGTTCCTTCTCCTTGTTTTCTAATAAGGTAGCCACTTAAAACTAAATCTTGAAGAGCTCTAACAACGGTAGTACTACTAACGTTGTAAAGTTTTTTAAGCTCTCCTTCAGAATAAATTTTATCTCCAGGCTTGAATTTTTTCTCTTCAATCATCTGAATAATGTCTTGCTTTATTATTTCATATTTTGCAATCATAACTCTTATCTCCTTAATAACATAACATGTTAATATAATATATTACATATTATATGTTATATTATATTGGCATTCAAGCTTATCTAATTAACAATTTATCTACTAAGCTTCTGGTTGTTTTCCTATGGATGCTAATATACCACCATCTACATATAATATATGGCCATTTACAAAGTTAGAAGCATCTGATGCTAAGAATACTGTAGGTCCAATTAAATCATTTGTAGTCCCCCAACGAGCTGCTGGTGTTTTAGAAATAATAAAATCATTAAATGGATTTCCTTCAACTCTTAGTGGAGCTGTTTGTGGTGTTTCAATATATCCTGGTCCTATACCATTACATTGAATATTGCTTTCACCATATTCTGCACATATATTCTTTGTTAGCATCTTTAATCCACCTTTTGCTGATGCATAAGCACTAACAGTTTCACGACCTAACTCGCTCATCATAGAACATATGTTAATGATTTTTCCATGTCCCTTTTTTATCATAGATGGTATTACTGCTTTAGAAACAATAAATGGTGCATTTAAGTCTACATCTATAACTTTTCTGAAATCAGCTGCAGTCATTTCAATCATTGGAATTCTTTTAATTATTCCAGCATTATTAACTAAAATATCAATAACTCCAACTTCTTCTTCTATTTTCTTTACTAAAGCTTGTACAGCATCTTCATCAGTTACATCACATACATAACCTTTTGCATCTATTCCATCTGCTTTATATGCATTAATTCCTTTATCAACTAGTTCTTCATTTATATCATTAAAAATTATCGTAGCTCCTGCCTTTGCTAAACCTGATGCAATAGCATATCCTATTCCATAAGATGCACCTGTTACTAAAGCTACTTTTCCTTCTAATGAAAAATTATTCATATTAAAATCATTCATTAATTTCATCCTCCTCGATTTATTTTAAGTCATCCATATCAACCATATCCATATCATCATATGTTATGTTTTCTCCACACATTGCCCATATGAATGTATAGTTGCTTGTACCCACTCCTGAATGTATTGACCAACTTGGAGAAATAACAGCTTCTTCGTTTCCTACCACAATATGTTTAGTCTCATCTGGTTTTCCCATTAGGTGGAAAACTTTTGTATCTTCATTCATATCGAAATATAAATAAGTTTCCATACGTCTTTCATGAGTATGACATGGCATTGTATTCCATGCGCTACCTTCTTCAAGCACTGTATATCCCATTTGTAATTGACAACTTTCACATACATTTGGATGAATGTATTGGAATATTTTTCTCTTATTTAATGTTTTACCTTCACCAACAACTCTTGGTGTAATATTATCTATGCTTATTTTCACATTTTGATATTTATGATGTGCAGGTGTTGATACAACGTAAAACTTTGCTAAGTTATTTAAGTCATTAGATTTAAATATTACTTGCTTAGTTTCCTTTCCAATATAATATCCATCTTGCTTTTTCATTTCTTCTTCTTTACCATCAATAATTATTGTTCCAGGACCACCAATATTAATAATTCCAAGCTCACGACGTTCTAAGAAGTAATCTACTCCAAGTTCTTTTGTAAGAACGATTTCTAAAGGCTTGTCCTTAGGTGTTACACCTCCAAATATTTGACGATCATAATGTAAATAAGTTAAACAAATTTCACCAGGCACAAATATTTTTTCTTGTAAAAATTCCCCTCGTAATTCTTCTGTTGAATAATGCGCTATATCCTTAGGACTATGTGCATATCTAGTTTCCATTTAAACCTCTCCCTTCTTCGTGTTAACCACTTAACACATTAAGATGTTAATACTATATTACTACCTTTTGAAATCGTAGTCAATAACTTTTCAGAAAATTTTTTCTAAAACAAAAAAACTCCCGAAGGAGTTTTTCAAATTAAATTATTTTTAGTAATAATAAACAAATTACATTAACAATTTTATATTCTTATTTATTAATTTTTTAACTGAACTATTCTTGTGATAACTCAGGTTTTACATTCTTTTTTCTATAAATTTTTTCAACTCATCATGTGTAGGTAAACCCTCATTATCACTTGAATATGTAACTTGAATTGCACCAATTGCATTACCTCTTATGGCACACTCTTTAATTGATAATCCTTCTAATTTGCCACTTAATACACCTGCAGCAAAACCATCACCAGCCCCTACTGTGTCTACTACTTTTTCAACTTTAAAACCTGGTTGTTCAAAACTATCATTTCCACTTCTCACATAAGCTCCCTTACTGCCGTTCTTTATAACAACTTCATTAATACCAAGATTTTGATAAAAATCAGCTATTTTTTCTACATCATCACTTCCAGTTAATATCAAGCCTTCTGCCACACCCGGTAATATCAAATCACATTTTTTTGCTAAATCATTTAGAACATTAACCATAACTTCTTCACTTTCCCATAAAGCTGGTCTTAAGTTTGGATCAAAAGTTACATAAACACCTTTTTCCTTAGCTCTTTCAATTAATTTATATGTAGCTTCTCTAGCACTTAATGATAATGCTGGTGGTATTCCAGTTACATGAAGAAGTTCAACTCCTTCAAAATCAACCCTATCAATATCTTCTGAAGTAATATGTGAAAATGCTGATCCCTTTCTATAGTACTCTGTTACAGGATCACCATCTGAACATTTGCTTTTTAGCATTAATCCAGTTTTATTTAAACTATCAAAAGTTATAAATTCTGTTCCTATTTTTTCTTTATCAATAAATTTTTTAACATATAAGCCTAACGGATCATTTCCTAATCTAGTAATATATGAGACAGTATGTCCCAATCTTACTAGGCCTGTACAAACATTAAGCTCTGCACCAGCTACTGATTTTCCAAATAAATTTACATCCTCTAATTTCCCTTCAGCTTGAGCTGTAAATAGAGCCATTGCCTCTCCAAATAATAGTACTTTACTCATATTATAATTTTCTCCCTAACATTATTAATAGTATAAAATATATAGTCAAAATTTTTAATCACAGCTTTATTTATTAGCTTGTATTAATTTTTCACAACGTTCTTTTAATAACCCAAGATTTGATGAATTTATTCCCTTAGTTAAATATCCGCCAAATCCTGTAGCATATGCACCATTTTCAAACCATTCCTTAACATTCTTATCATCAACTCCACCTGTTGGCATAATTTCAATAAATGGCATTGGCGCTTTAATTCCTTTAATCATTTTCATAGGAATACAGTCTCCTGGAAATAACTTAACCACATCACTACCAGCTAAATATGAATTATAAACTTCTGTTGGTGTTGCAGCTCCCATTGAACAAAATACATCCTTTTCTCTACAATAAGAACCTACTTCTTCTACAATACAAGGCGATACTATAAAATCAGCTCCATTATCTACTGCAAGTTTTGCCTGTTCTTTAGATAATACTGTTCCTGCCCCTATAAGCGCATTTGGAAATTCTTTCTTTAAATCACCAATTAATTTTTCTGCATTTGGAAGACTAAATGTAATCTCTAAAGATGTTATTCCTGATTCCACAAGAGTCTTACATATAAGCTTTGCTTCTTCAATATCATTTCCTCTAATTACTGCAATTAATTGTCCCTTCATTAACTCTTTTACTTCTTTCTTGTTCATACAACTCTCTCCTCTGCTTATATTGTTTATTATAGGAGTAAGACAGAACATATTAGTCTGCCTTACCTTTTTTACTTATAATATTATTATTTTGAAATTTATTTTTTCTTTCTTTTAAAAATTACTGCTCCTAATAATGTTAATACTCCACCTATTCCAGCTATAGCAGTTCCCCCTACTACAGCTCCAGTATTAGGTAGATTCTCTGATTTATTTGAATTATTTTCTGAATTTGGAGCACTTGGATTTTTCACTTCATTTTCTACTGATACTTTAAATTCTTTTTCTATTCTAGCTCCCTTGCTATCAGTAACTTCAAATACTACTTTATACTCTCCTTTTTCAGTAACTTTAAAGTCATTATCTAGTTTAATATTATTTTCTTTAATCTTAACAGCTTCACTCAAATCCCCATCTTCTTTATCTGAGGCTACTATTTTGTGAAGACTCTTATCCCATGTATCACCAACATATAATCTTACATCCTCTCCATTAATTGTTGGAGCCTCATTTATAACTTCAGCTTCTATATTATCCTCATCTAAAGCTTCTCCTAATTCCACTGTTAATTCAAAGCTTGCCCCCATAGCACCAGAAGTATTTACATCAAATGCTATCTTTTTATCATTTAAACTTAAGTTTGAAATTTGATTATCTGATTTTACTAATTTAGTTGCTGATTTTGCAATTTCTATTGATAGACTTTCTCCTTCAAATGTTGGATCAGAAACTGCTATTGTTAATGTATTATCATCATTTTCCTTTATCATAATTGATGCTTTTCCTGATGATGTTATAGATCCTGATGTATTTTTTCCATCAACCCAGAAATTTGCACCTTCCATCTTTAATTCTGTATGCTCAACTCCTTGGGCAACTTCATCATTTCTTATGATTTTAATATTAGGATTATTAGCGTACTCTTCCACTTCATCTGATGTCTTGTTTGGTAATAATATATAGCTATATCCTTCATTTTCTACATTAGCACCATGATCTATATACATGGTTAAATAATTGTTTGTAACCATTTTATCAGCAGCTGTATTAGAAGCATTTATATTAAACCAGTTACCTTCTCTATAGTCTCTTAATATATTAATATCAGCTCCATCCGGGAAATAATATCCAATTCCTGTTCTATCTACATCTCCCTCTAAATATGCCCAATTAGCGTTTTCAACATTATCATTATCACCTAAAGATTGTACCTTTTCTTCTCCATTAACAATAAATCTATTACTTCCATCTTTGCTTATTTTTCTATTTTCAACTATTGTTTCTGTATTAAATTCTTCTGGATTGTTTATTCCTGAGCCTAATGCAACAATTTCATCATCAAACATAAACCATGATTTATTTGCTTTTAGAGAATCGTACTTATTATCTATTTGCATTCCTGCAACCCCATAGTTACCAAGCTTAGTTCCACCAGACCAACTACTATTTCCTAATTCATAATAAACTTCATCTTGTAGTGGTGAACCTGCTTCTATACCTGGAAGAATCTCTTTATCTGCTCTTTCTCTCGTATCTACTGTTGTTCCTGGCATCCTATACGGATCTATTGTTGCCCAAAAATCGTCTGAGAATTGAGTTAAATCATCATTATAAAGATAAGTCATCCCATCACCTTGGAACCAAGGTTTTAAATTTTCCTTATTCATAAATTCATATTTACTTATTCTACTTGAGCTTCTTGAAATGGCTAGTGCATAATCATCTCTTTCATGAACAGTCTTATCCATCATATTTAGAGCATAATGATTTGCACCTTGTAATGACTCAACAATTGCTTGGCTATTCATTATTTCATAGTATTTATCTATTACATTTATTGATTTAAACTTTGATCCGAAATCTATTACATCCTCTGCTTCAATAGCCCATTGCTTTACTAATGATTGTATTCTGTTTGCCATATCCTCATCTGAAATCATAGATACTTTAATCATTCCTTCAATAATTCCAGAAGCCTGTATATATCCATTTCCGTTATATCTTGATATAGATCTTCCTCTAACCATATCCATAACATATCCTTTGTATATTATTGGATCAAAGCTTTCAAATATCCAATTATATATATTATTTTTACTTTCTGTTTCAATTTTCCATGGAGTACCTTCTAGTAAGAACATTACATTGGATATTTTATCTATAAGAACGTTTCCATAAGAACCAGTATAAGCAACTATTCCATGTTGAACATAAGAACCATCAGGATAAAATCCATCCCCGCTAGTTACATATTCAAAAACATCTTCTATATCTTCTGAAGCTTCCTTTATTTTTTCTGGATTCTTTTCATTAACACCTTGAAGCAATTTATTTAAACATACATCTGCTAAATTAGCTCCCGTATGATATTTACTTCCTGGTTCAATACTTGGTAAAAATTTTTGTATTGCATCCATATATCTAGTTATTTGTTCTTCTGTTAAATCATCATACATTAATACAACAATATTATTTAACCTGGCAGGTGCGCCAATCATCCATTCCCACCAGTTCCCATATTGCTCAATTTCACTATTATAAGCATTTTTATTTATCCATTCTAATGCATAAATGATTTTATCCTTTAGTTCTTCATTTTTGTAATAAGTATCATTTGGTAAACTATAAGCCATACTCATTGATAAAATATTATTATACATTGATGTTATTCTAGCTGGATTATCTTTATAATCTTGTAAATTCTCCCACAAATAATCATTAGTATCATCTAAGTTCATAGAATCTAAATAAGTTTTAGTTTGTTTTACATATCCTGATATTTTGCTAGCTATAGTTTTATTGTTAACATCAATTGATTCACCACCTATTAAATCTTCTTTGCATTTTAATCTAATAGATTCAATTATGCTATCCACATCTGCATTTTTCACATCAAATATAGTGCTTGTACTATATTCAGTTGTTACTGCATTTGCAGTATTAGGTAAAACTACACTTACAATCACACTTCCTGCCAATACTGATGCAATCATTTTTTTTGTTGCTTCTTTACTTTTTCTCATAATTTATCTCTCCCCCTATAATATTTAAATAAAAAGCTAAAGTTAATATATTATAACATCTTAACACATTAACCTATTAATATTATACGTTTCCATGTAATTTATTGTCAACATTCGATTGTGATTTATATTTAAAATAAATTATATTAACTTATTTGATAAAATAGAGGACCTTATCAGAACAATTATAAGTGTTCTGATAAGGTCCTTTATTTTAAGCTATAATATTTTGTTTTTTATTAAGTATTAATCCACTAAGCTTCCACCATTAGTTCTTATAACTTCTTTATACCAATTGAAACTCTTTTTTTTATAACGATTTAGAGTACCTGAACCATCATTTTGACGATCGACGTATATAAATCCGTATCTTTTCTTTAGTTCTGCTGTAGATGCACTAACTAAATCAATACATCCCCAACTTGTGTATCCCATTATTTCAACACCATCTTCTATAGCTTTTCCTAGTTCTACTAAATGGTCATTTAAGTATTTAATACGGTAATCATCTAATACTGTTTTTTCACCATCTACCTCTACTAATTCATCTATAGCACCTAATCCATTTTCAACAATAAATAATGGTTTTTCATAACGATTATAAAAATAGTTACATATATATCTTAAGCCTTGAGGATCTATTTGCCATCCCCATTCAGATTCTTCTAAATATGGATTTTTAACTCCTGAAGTTAAATTTCCTCTTCCTTTTTCATACTTTGATAAGTCTTTAGCTGTACATTTACTCATATAGTAACTAAAAGATATAAAGTCTACTGTATTTTTTAGTATTTCTTCATCTTCTGGTTCCATTTGAATATTAACGCCTAATTCCTTAAATAACTTCTTTGTATATCTTGGATACTTACCTCTTACATGAATGTCTGTAAAGAACATAAGATCCTGATCACGTTCCATTGAAGCTATCATATCATCTGGGTGTGGAGTCATAGGATAATTTACTACTCCAAGTACCATACATCCTACCTTTGCATCTGGCATAATTTCATGTGCTATTTTAACTGCTAATGCACTTGCAACTAATTCATGATGTGCTGCTTGATAAACATCTTGCTTAGTTAACTCTGCTTTTGGAGTTAATATCCCAGCTCCCATTAATGGGAAGTGTATTACAGAATTTATCTCATTAAATGTCAGCCAATATTTTACCTTGCCCTTATAACGTTCAAAAACTACTCTACAATAATTCTCAAAGAACTTTATTAGCTTTCTATTTCTCCATCCATCATAAGTCTTAGCTAAATGAAGTGGTGTTTCATAATGAGATAAAGTTACTAATGGTTCGATACCATATTTTAAACATTCATCTATAACATTATCATAAAACTTTAATCCTAATTCATTTGGAGTTTCTTCATCACCCTTAGGAAATATTCTAGACCATGCAATTGAAAATCTTAATGTCTTAAAACCCATTTCTGCAAATAATCTAATATCTTCCTTATATCTATGATAAAAATCTATTCCTACAAGCTTTAAATTTTCTTCTACTGGTCCATCTGAAATTGGACCTACTATTCCATTTGGCATTATATCTTGAATAGATAATCCTTTTCCATCTTCATTATAAGCTCCTTCACATTGGTTAGCTGCTATAGCACCTCCCCATAAGAAACCTTCATTAAATCTTGTTCTCACTAAAATTCTCCTTTCTTAATTAAGAACTCTTATTAATGTATCTTCATTCTTAATATAAGTTTTTTCAGTTCCTAATACATCCATATAATTTGCAGTATTAGTAACAATAACTGCTGTAGTTATATCATATCCAGCATTTTTAATAGCTTCTTTATCAAATTCTATTAATAAATCTCCAGCTTTAACTACATCACCTTGTTTTATATGAGAATTAAAATATTTACCTTCTAATTTTACAGTATCTATTCCTATATGAATTAATAGTTCTACACCATTTTCATCCTTTAATCCAATAGCATGATTAGTTTTAAATAAAGATTCAACTGTACAATCAAATGGAGCAAAAACTTTTCCTACTGTTGGTATAACAGCCATACCCTTACCCATAAGCTCTTCTGCAAATACATCATCATTCATTTCTGATAGTGGAATAACTTCTCCTTCAACAGGAGTAGCTAAAGATATTTCTCCAACTATTGATTTAGATTTAGTTTCATTTTTTTCTTCTGAAACTTCTTTATTTTCTTCTTCAATATCATCAAATCCCATTATTAAAGTAACTATTGTAGTAGCAACTATTGCGATAACTATTGTAATACATGCATTTAAAACATTTGACATATCATCACTAATATAAACTGGAATTGCAGCAAGTCCTGCTGTAGCTGATGCATATGTTCTAATTCCAGCAATACCAGCATAAAGACCAGCTATACCTCCACCTATCATAGATGCATATAAAGGTTTTTTAAGTTTAAAGTTTACACCATATAAAGCAGGTTCTGTAATACCCATAAATGCAGTTGTACTACTTGATAAACTTAATTGCTTTAATGATTTATTCTTAGTTTTAAATCCAACTACTAAAGCTGCTGTTGCTTGAGCAATATTAGATGATAACATACCAGGTCCTAAGATTGTACCATATCCTAAAGTCGCATATTGAATTTGTTGGATAGGTGCAAAACAGTAATGCATACCAGTCATAATAAATAATGGAGTAAATGTACCCATAATTACAGGAATAAGCCATCCAGCTCTATCATTTATAAAGTTCATTCCAATAGCAAGAATTTCACCAACATAATTACCTAAAGGTCCTAAAGCAGTAAATCCTATTAAAGAAGTTATTATTAAAGTAATAAGTGGTACTAAAAATACTTTAACTGAAGCAGGTGATATTTTCTTTGCAAACTTTTCAACATATGATTGTGCAAATACTATTAAAAGTATAGGAACAACACTTGAACCATAAGAAATCATTCTTACAGGTATTCCAAAGAAAGCAACTGGGTCACCAGTATTTAAAGCTGTAAAACTTGGATGCAATAAAGCAGCTCCAAGTACAGCAGCTAAATAAGGGCTACACTTAAATCTCTTAGCAGCTGAATAAGCTAATATAACCGGTAAGAAATAGAATACTGTATCACTTAAAAAGCTTAAATAAGCATATGTTTGAGTCCCCGCATCTACTAGTCCAAAAAGCTTTAATACTGCTAATAAAGCCTTTATCATACCTGATCCCGCAAGTGCTGGAATAATTGGAGTAAATATTGCTGTAATAGTACCTAAAACTTTATTTATAATTCCTGTTTCTTTATCTTCAGAATCTGAAGATGAATTTTCAGCAAAGTTACCTAGCTTATGTATTTCATCACAAACCTTACTTACATTTGTTCCAATTATTATTTGGAATTGTCCATTTTTATTTACTACTCCTTGAACTCCATCAAGTTTCTTTATAGCCTCTGTATTAGCCTTGCTAACATCATTTAAATTAAATCTTAATCTAGTCATACAATTTGTAACACTAGCCACATTTTTTTCTCCGCCAACTAATTTTAATATTTCATTGGCCATCTTCTTAAAGTCCATAATTTATCTCTCCTTACAAAAACTTATAAATTTTTTTATAAAAAAACCTAGAGTATTAGAAATAAAATTTATAACACAAACTAAATTTATAAAAAATTTAATTTATATATAAACCATTCTAATACTCTAGGTCTTGCCTGCACTACCAGTAACAATCCTATTAAATAGGTCTCATTCAATTTTTACTAACTTGTAATAATTCTCTTAATATGAACAGTTAAATAAACTAATTCATCTGAATTTAATTCCTTATTGTACTTATCCCTAATCAACTTAGCAATCTTTAATGTACATTCATAAGCTTCTGGATATCTTAACTTAACAACTTCTTCAAAGTCTTCATCTCCATCTTCACTTAAGGTACTACTTAGTATTCTATAAGCGAAAAACTTTAAATGAGTTAAGAATCTACTATAATACAATGAATCTTCATCTATATCAATTTTAAAATGATATCTTATTACATTTAATATATTTTGAATAAATTCAGTAACTTGTATAGTATCCCTTATAGCTTCACCACCAAGTTCTGCATTTACAATATGCATTGCAATTGAAGCCGCTTCATCTTCTGGTAAAGTTATATTAAACTCTTTATTTAAAAGTTCTATAGCCTTTAAACCTATACTAAACTCTTTCGGATAAAACCTTTTTATTTCCCACAATAAAGCATTGCTAAAGGGAAGTCCCTTTTCTTGTCTTGCTATAGAAAAACTTATATGATCTGTTAAAGTTAAATAAATATTTTCACTTAGTTCCTCATTAAGTGTTTCTTTAGCATATTTTATAATACTCTCTGTAACCCTCATATACTCCATAGGAATTTGAGTTAATATTGAGAAAAGCTTTCCTGATACAGATTTAGATTTTAAGAAAAATTCCTTTTCCACTTTACTTTTATCTACTTTTTCACCTTTTTTCTTTTGAAATCCAATTCCTGCGCCTAAAAGAATTCTCTCCTGATTTCTTTCATTAACTGCACATATTACATTATTATTTATTATGCGTGTAATTCTCATATATAATACTCCTAGCATATATGAATTTTAAAAAGACCTAATAGGCATATAAATATAAATTATTAAACATAAAATACATTTATATACCTATTAGGTCTTGCCTGCTTACCAGTAACAATCCTAATTACTAACATTATTAACTTATCTATATAATAATATATCAGTATAACGTTGTCAAGAATCTTTTTATAACGTTATCAATAAATACTCATTATTTCTATTCACTTTATCAAGTAAATTTTGTAAACTTTATACTTATCACTTCTTTTTTCTTCAGCCCTTTAAATCACTTTCTTTACATATTTATTATTCCCTAATTATATAATAAATGATAAAATTACTTTTCATCAATTCTCTTATATACATCAACAATTTCCTTTGCTAAATCCGTAAATGCCATTGAAGTCATTAAGTGATCTTGTCCATGTACCATTAATAAAGAAATTTCCGACTTATTTCCTTTAGCTTCTTCAGTTAACATTCCTGTTTGAGAATGATGAGCCTTTACTAATGAAGCTTCTGCTGCTGAAATCTTAGCTTTAGCTGATTCAAAATCTCCAGCCTTAGCAGCTTGAATAGCTTCCATAGCATTACTTTTAGCATCTCCTCCATATATAATTAACTCCATAATAACTTCTAAGTTTGTTTGTTCTTCCAAATTAAACACTCCTTTTAAGTAATTGGATCTATAATTTTATTTCATTAATTTAAGAGCTTGATCCAATACCTTTTCTCCATTCATCATACCGTAATCTGTCATTTGTATTACATCTAATGCAATTCCCATTGGTGCAACTTTTTCTTCAAATTGCGCTTTCATAAATCTTACTTGTGGCCCTAAAAGTAATACATCTACTTTTTTCTCATCTAAATAACTATCTGCCTCTCCTGCTGAAATAGCAAATATATCTGCTTCAATACCCTTAGTTTCAGCGGCCTTTTGCATTTTCGCAACCATTAAACTAGTACTCATTCCTGCAGCACACACTAACATAATTGTCTTTTTCATATATATACACCCTTTCCTATCTACGGTTAATAACCTCTCTATTTTTAGTAATATATAGGAGGATAAGTTGAATTTTAACCTATCATCCCAAATCTTTTAACTATATTCCTATTTATCAAATAATTAACGGTTAATTGAACGTGCAATCATTGATACTGTATGACGAACACCACGTATTGCCTTGCTCATAGCAAAAATATTCTCGAAAGGTGCAACACCTCCATATCCTGCATCACCAATATGTTGAATATCTACACCACAAATCTTATTTCTTATAGCAATTTGCTTAATAGTATCTTCATCAGAACTTTCTTGACTAGTACCAATAGCTGTTAATACAAGAGCGCCATTTTCATGTGCTACTCTAACTACTTCTCTTAATTCTGAATCATCAAAACCAGGTACGGTACCAACTGCAGGCACTAATATGATATCTGCACCAGCATCAATAAAGCTTTTTACTGCCTTTAAATCTGCAACTGGCTCATTAACACCAGCGCCATGCATTTTACCAGCAATTATTAATCCTGAGAAATTTTCTTTTGCTAAACGAATTGTTTTTTCTATTTGTGAATTAGTAACTCCTGTACCTGGATTACCAGTAAAACATACAAAATCCATGCCTAGTTTTTCAATTTCTTTAATTGTCTCAAGATTAGCTTGTCTACCTTTGCTTATAGTAAAAAGATCTTCTGCCATATCAGCCTCTAAGTCTACAGGCTCTAGGTTTACTCCTATTGGACGCCCTACTAAATTATGTAGTTCATCTACAAAAGAAACTCCTTCTTTTACTTCTAATCCAAAGATACAAGGATCTAAAACATCTACACAATTAAGCAGAATTAAATCTGCTCCAAAAGCTCTAGCTATCTCAGAGTTAGTAATATCACCGATAAAGGATTCTCTTGGTGCCACATTCTCTGAAAGAATAGTTCTCCCTTCGCTTGCTTTAATACTTTGTTTTAACTCTGCCGCGGTCATTTGCAATATTTCCGAAGCATTTGCACTAATTAATCTTTTACCCATAATTACTCCTCCAAATATTTCTTTAACTTATATTAATTTATTTATTTATTTTTTATTTCTTTTATTTTATTCAACTCATTATATTGTTGACTTCATTAGCTTCTACTGCTTCTACTGCTTCTAAAGCTAAATTTTGCTTTTCAACTGCTTTATAGAAGAACCAATAAATTGCTACGTCTACAAGTATACATACTAATTGTAATACAGCTCCGCTTATATGATTTCCAGTTGTAAGGAATCCACTAAGAATTGGTGGCATTGTCCATGAAACTGTTATACCTGTAGTTCTTGCAACTAACCCCGAAGCCATTGCTACATATGATATTACCGCATTTGCTACTGGTGCTAAAATAAATGGTATTATTAATGAAACATTCATTACTATTGGTAAACCAAACATAGCAGGTTCATTAATATTGAATATACCAGGAGTTAAAGTTAATGGCGCCATAGCTTTAGTCATTTTGCTTGCATTTTTACGTCTAGCAATGATTGCAATAACAATTACTAACCCAATTGTGGCTCCACCGCCACCCATATATACGAAATTATCTATAAATGGTAGTGTAATAATATTTGGTAAATGAGCTGCACTATCAGCTTGGAATAATAAACGGTTTGCATCTGAATTCATTAACCAAATAGGTTGAAGAATGCTGTTTACAACGTTTCCTCCATGGATACCAACGAACCAGAATAAACTATTTAATAAGATTGCAATAATTGTTCCAAATATGTTATTACCAAGTAGCCCTAAAGGTCCTCCTAGAACTATCATCATTATGTCATGAATATTACCAATATTCATCTTATCAAGAACTGCAAATACAACTAACCATAAAGTTATAATAGCTGCACCTGGAATTAAAGCACTAAAGCTTCTAGCAACTGCAGGTGGAACAGAATCTGGTAATTTTATTTGAATATCACGTTTTATAAACCAGATAAAAATTAAAGCTGAAATAATACCAAGAATCATAGCTACGAATAAACCTTTACTTCCCATGTAGCCAACTGGGATGCCTGTACCTGTTTCACCGCTTACAAAAGGTGTAACAACTATAAATGAAGATAATGCTATAATACCGGCTGATACTCCATCAACTTTATTTTGACGAGCTAAGCTATTTGCAATTCCAAAACTTGCTACTAGACCCATTAATCCAAAACTACTATCTACACCCTTCCACAAATAAGCATCAATTCCTACAGCTGTTAACCAATCAGTCCATGCTTTAACAGGAAAACTTGCTATTATCATGAATAACGAACCAATAATAATTAGTGGCATACTTAATGTTATACCATCACGTATTGAAATTAATACTTTGTTTGCCCCAAGCTTCGCAGCTATAGGTAACATTTTTTCTTCAAGAAACTCATTTAGTTTTTTCATATTAACCTCTCCTCATTTAATTAATTATAAAAAATAATTTATAAACTAATTAAAACCATTTCATTTCATATATTGATAATAAATAATTATTTATTAACTAAATAATATATTATAAATTATAATCTGTCAACGATATTTTTTGGGTAAAATTCGCATAATTGTTTATAAATTATAATCAATGGTGTATAATATTATTAAAAGAAGGAGGATCTTTATGAAACTTACAAAAAAACAGCAAAAGTTAAGATTTAAAATTTTAGATAAAATATACGCTAAAGGACCTATTTCTAGAATTGATATTTCAAAGGAAACTGGAATTACACCTGCAACAGTTAGCGAAATCACTGGTAATATGATTCAAGAAAAGCTTATACATGAAATTGGAGAAGTTGTACCTGAAGAAAGTAAATCAGGAAGAAAAAAAATACTGTTAGGCATATCTTCTAACCATAGTTTTTATATAGGAAGCGAATTATCTCCAAAATATATATCATTTTGTTTAACTGATAATCTTGGTAAAATTTTAAAAGAAAAAATTATTCATTTAGCTAGCTATGATTTAGAAAAAACTTTAACAGAAGAATTTTACACTAGTGAATTGACCAATTTCGTGAAATCTTGCGAAGAATATAACCCAGAAGGAATTGGTATAGCACTTCCTGGTCATTTTGATAAAAAATCTAAATCAATTATTAGTAACAATTCCTTTTGGAAAAATTTTGATATTAAAAATTTATTACATAAAATTAATCTACCAATTTATTTAGAAAACAATGTTAAGTGTATGACATTAGCTGAAAGATTATTTAATTCTAATGGTACTGACGATAATTTTATATTCTTCCACGTTGGTAGAGGAATGTTTTGTTCATATATGTATAATGGAGAACTTTATGCTGATGATAATTTTCTTGTAGGAGAAATAGGACATATAATTGTTCATCCTGATGGTGAATTATGTGAATGTGGTAAAAGAGGTTGTCTTCAAACTTATGGAAGTGAAGCTTGGATTATAAAAAAATCCCAAATACTTTTTGATAATTCAGAAACCACATACCTAAAGCAATTAGTTGCAAATAAGAGCGAAATAACAATAGAAACTATATTAAAAGCCTATAGTATAGGCGATGCTGGAATAATAACTATACTTCATTCTGCAATAAAATATCTTTCAATTACTATAAATAATTTGTCTATGATGATTGACTCAAGTAAAATTATAGTTAATGGAGAACTATTTAAGGAACCATTGTTATCAGATTTATTAAAAGAATATTTAAATAAAAATATTAATTTATCAGTTATAGAGAACAAGCAAAATGTTATAGTAAAAAAATATTCTAATACAACTGGAGCTATATCAGCCTCAGCTCTTTGTTTATCAAAAGTTTTAATTAATTAAAATTAATTCCCTTTAGTAAAATTATTGTTCTTTCTACTAAAGGGAATTTTTACATATTATTTATTATTATAACACAGTACTCTTTTCTTCTATAAATAAAATACTTATCTCTTGATTTTTATAAATAATACTAGTTTATGATTTAACACCAAAAATAAATTCATCAAATAATACGCTAAAAATTATGAATTAAAAATTGAAGAAAATACTTCTGATATAGCGTAGATTAATCTAACCCCAGGATATCAAAAAGTTTAGGTATCTCAAAGTTCTGCTACCCTAGGGCATTATTTTATCTTTATTTATTTATTTATTTATTTTCTATAGCTTAATACTTTTTTCTTAGCTAGTACTAATCCAGCTCCAATTAAAGTTAAAGCTCCTAAAGCAAGATATATAACTGATTCACTTCCTGTCTCAGGCAAGTTATCTTTCTTTAAATCATCTAGGCTATTTTCTGAATTAGAGCCATAATCTGATCCAGAATTTGAATCTGAGTTAGATCCAGAGTTTGCTCCTCCATTGTTTCCATTACCAGAGCTTGTCCCATTATTATTGCCTCCATTATTATCGTTATTATTATCTTCTCCTGGAGTAGATCCCCCTACTTTCTTTACAGTGATAGTTCTTGTAACTACTTCTGTATTTCCAGCTTTATCTGTTACTGTATAAGTAATTGTGTACTCTCCTTCCTTAGTTGTATCAACATTTCCAGTTACAACTATCTTAGAAGTTAGGTCTCCATCTCTATCATCACTTGCAGTAACTCCATCTAGTGGATTAAATTCTGTGCCTAATGGAACTTCATTATTTTTAGGTAAAGTAATAGTTGGCTTTACAATGTCCTTATCTACAGTAAAGTAATTTACATTTGTTCTAGAAAGTCCACCAAAGTCATCTGTCACTTCTGCATACCATCCATATACCCCATTTTCTGCATTTTCTAATGCATATGAAATTTCAGTATCATTAGTTATATTATTTACTGTACCAAAAACTTCATCAGTATATACATTTACATCTATACCAGTTGTTTCAATAGTCTTTTGCTTTGGCTCAATTCCTAAGTCAGCAAAAGAGATATCGAAGGATTCTTCTCCTAATATAGTGTCTCCACCTGGAACTGTATCTTTAGCATTATAATCATCTAAAGAAGGTGAATAAGTTCTAAATAATACTTTTTCATTTTCTAAATCAAAATGCATTAATCTCATATATCCCATACCACCTTCAGGTAGTCCTTGATAATCAAATAGCATTTGATATACTTTTCTATCATTAACTCCATCACCATCATCATCAAATTCATTAATTACAGTTTGAGCATTATGATAATGTCCTGATAAAACCATAGATACATTTGGATTTGTAGCAACTACTTCATTAAATATTCTTTGTGGCTCTTCTCCAAGGCCTCCACTAGCTAGTAAGTATTCATGAAAGTTTAAAATAGCCTTTCTTTCAGGATATTTTTTAAGAATATCATTCATCCATTCTATTTCTTCATCAGAAACTCCCCAACCTACATACATCATTATAAAATCAATTCCGCCTACAGTTATTAAATCGTAGTGAGCTCTATTATTCTTATAACTTTCACCATACCATGGATTATTCTTAAATCTATCTTCTCCAAAGTAAGTACTATAGTTTGTATAATCTCCTGTTAAATGACCAACATCATGATTACCAGCTAAAACACCATAAGGTAATCCTGCATCATCTAACTTCTTATAAGCTGCGTCAGCATTTTCCCATTGAGAAATCATATCTACATCATCAATAATATCCCCATCATGGAATAGATATTGTATATTCATTCTTGAACGATTTGCAAGTAGCCAATCATGTATATTTAATTGATGTTCATACTTTCCAACTATATCTGGGTTGTCTGGGGTATCCTCATTATAATATTGTGTATCACTTTCAAGTGCAAAACTAAAATCATAAGTATTTCTATCTACATCATTTTCATTACTTGTAGTAATAGTAGTATTTTCAGAAGGAACTGCTGGTGTACCTGCCTCATATTGTGTTGGAGTATATCCTTCCCCATTTTGCACCATTACTTTTACCTTATTATCTTTTAAATGATCCTTTAACGTAACAGAACCAGTTAATTTAATTTCATTATTTCCTTCTATTTCAGATCCAACTATTTCAGCTCCAATTACATTAGGAGAGTTTGTTGGCTCTACCTCTTCCCCATTTTGCTCCATCTTTGTTGTAACTAAATCATAGGAGTTTGTCACATAATTATAAACATACATTTTTGTTTTTGAATTATTTGATTTTCCCTTCCAATCTACTTGAATTGTAGCATTCTCATTTACTTTATCACTTAAAGCAATATCAAATTCTTCATAAGGGAATCCATTACTAGAGTTCTTATCAAATACTTGAGAATTAGTCCCTGAAGTTTGGCTAACCCCTTCTGTTTTAGAAATATTATAATCTCCTAAAACATATCTCTCACCTCTTTTAAAGGAAACAGTCATATTATCATCAGTGCTATCTGTAGCCTTTATTGAAAATACAGGATCCCTGTCTAATATCGCTCCAGCTCCTGGTTTAATTTCTAAACCTAGTTTTGCATTTTCTTCAGGAATATTAAATTTAACAATCTTAGTATATTCATTATTACAATTATCAACTGCATATATTTCTAAAGTGTGCTCTCCAGGAGTTAATTCAAGTGCTCTAAAAGTATAAGGTACTTCAATAACTTTCCCATCTAGCTTTGTAATAATATTCTTAACACCAGAAAGCTTATCAGTAGCATCTACTGTAATTGAATTAGTACCCTTATATATTTCTCCATCCTTAATATTAGTAGTAATTTCAGGTGCAGTATTATCTACTATAAATTTAACAGCTTCACTTTCATTTGAAGATGTTAAGTTACCAGTTAATGTATGAGTTCCATCAGAAATCTTCCTTGTATCTAAGTTATATCTTAAAGCATTAAAAGAATCATCACTAGGAGTAAATATTGCATTTAATATTTCAATCTTCCCTGCTGAGTCCCCCATATTAATAACTTGTTCTGGATTATCATATCCTGATGGACGTAATATACTTCCATCTGGTAATACTAATCTAATATTCTTAACAACAAAGTCATCATTATTTTCCCAGTTATGTTCTAAAGCATTTGCCTTATTACCTGCATGAATATCAATTTGAATACTTTCACCCTTAGTGAAATACGTTGGATCTACATCATAAGCTACTGTATCCCACTTATCGTAAGTTCCTTCATTAAATATTCCAAGAACAGTGTTTCCAATTGCAACTGCATTTTTAAAGAAAGTATCTGTTTCTTTAATATCAAAAACTATCTTAGCCTTATTTTCTATAGATGGAACTGCTTCAGAAGTCTTATCTTCTCCATCAATAAGTAACTTATCACCTGTTGTAATTAAGTTATCTATTCCAAATAAATACTGATTTTCACTTATGTTAAATCTAATATTTGAAGTATCTATTTCATTATTAGTTATTCTCTTAACATCAGTTTTTACAGTATTAAATCCATCACTAACTTCAAAATAGTAATCAAAATAAGCTTTTCCTATTAAATCATACTTAGAAATTGACTTTGAGAATATTTCTCCATCTATTTTAGTTAAATTATATGTTTCATAATCACTCATTTTATTGCTTTTATAACTTAACCTAACAGTCTTAATATTAGTTTCATCTGACTTTGCCTTTACCTTAAAAACTACTTCCTCTTCAGCTGTAAAATTATCAGCTGTGATATTTTCTGCTACAGGTAAATTTGCTGGAACAGAAGGAGTAACTTGTACTGGCTTATCACTATCATTAACAACTCCTGGATCTGGAGTTCCTTTATTAGTTGTCATAACACTTTTATTAGTATTTTCATCATATCTATACTTAATAGATTTATCTGCTGATGTGTCTTTTACACCTTCCATATTATAAGCTATGAAATCTAACTCTTCATAAATACTAGTAGTAAGTCTTAAAGCCCTTGCCCCACTGTTAGCCATACCACCATTGTATAATTCAAATAAACTCTCATTTATCTTTAAATTAGTTTTAAAATTCTTATTAAAATCATCAACAGTTAAATCATTGTTGCTTCCATTCTTAATCCAAAAAACAACTGCTTCTCCACTTTTAACTTTAACATCATCATTAATATCTACCCATAATACATCACTAGCATCACCCTTATCTGGATAATTGTAATATAATTTATAATCCTTTAAGCTCACTTCTCTGTTTGAGTTATTATAAACTTCAATAAACTCATAGGCATCTGCTCCATTAACATTCTTAGAATCTGGTAGTATTTCAGTAATAACCAATTCTGGATTTTCCACCTTACTTAGCTTAACATTATTTTCAGTATTACTTGCTGCCAATAATGTTCTTGAGCTTACCGCCATAGTCTCCAGTGGTGTTGTACAAATTAAAGCCGTTAGTCCTAAAGTAAATAATTTGCTTCTATATAACTTTCTTTTAGCCATAATATCCTCCCTTAATATCGCATTATGTAATTTTCATAAGCCATCTAATAGGGATTCTATCATATATAATTTTTCTCATATATCACAACTATGTAAAATCATGTAAAGCTTTTTTAACGATTATTAGAAATATTTAACACAAAAGGCCATTAGTAGAATAATTTTTTATTTTCTACCAATAGCCTTCAATTTTACTATAATCTATAATCTAAAGTTCAATTTCTATAGTATTTTCAAAATATTCTCCCTTAGAATTAACTCCAGTTTCAGAGCTTATTCCTAAAGCATTTCCATAGGATTATTTTTTTACATTTGTTATAACTTCTTTGCAATATTCTTTTACCCCTGTAGCTCCACTAGTTTTATATACCTTATTTAAATCACTGCCAATACCACTACAATCTGCTCCACTATCTATCCATTCTCTAATATTATCCTTGTTCACCCCACCAGTTGGCATTATATTAATATCTTCAAATATTGACTTTACTGCACCTATAAACCCTTTTCCAACAACTGTTCCTGGAAATACTTTTATAAATTTTAATCCCATTTTATATACTTTATTCACTTCTGACATTGTCATTAATCCTGGAATTATTAATACTTTTCTTTGATTTGAATATTTTATTATTTCTTCATCAACACAAGGAGAAACAATAAAATCTGCATTATTTTCAATACATTCATCTACAGCATCTTTAGTTAATACAGTTCCTGCTCCAACACATATACCATTGTATTTATCTTTTAATTCTTTTATTAATTGAGGAGCACTTGGTACACTCATAGTTATTTCTATGACCTTCATTCCACCTTCAATTGCTGCTATACTAATTTCTTTAGCTTCTTCATATGTCTTAGTTCTAATAACAGCTACTGCTTTTTCTTCCTTGAATATATTGTAAATTTTTTCAAACATCTCTTATACCTCATTATATTTATTTTAAATTATCTCATTAATCTACTTTTACTTTTTATAAATAACTCTATCGTTCTATTTTTTTCGACTTTCCTAAATGTACTAAAACATCATCATAATAAGGTAACCCCTCATTATCACCTTCAACACCAACTACTAAGGAACCAACCGCATTTCCAAATTTGACACATTCTTCTAAACTTTCACCATTACATAATGCTGTTAAAAAACCTGCTGCAAATCCATCTCCTGCACCTACTGTGTCTACTAAAGCTTTTGGCTTAATAGCATCTACTTCATAAATATCCCTACCATCTGAACCAATAGCACCTTTCGAACCTTTTTTAACAATAACTTTTCCTATTCCATATCCATGGAATATTTTTATTGCATCTTCTATAGAAACATCTCCTAATAATATGTTTATTTCTTCATCACCAATTAAAAGAATATCAACATCAGGTAATATCTTCTCTATATAAGACTTTGATTCATCTTTTGTCCACATTTTTAATCTTATATTAGGATCAAAGGAGATAGTTAAGTTATTTTTCTTTGCTAATTTTATTGCTTCTAATATAATCTCTTGATTATTTTTAGTTATTGAAGGAAATACTCCTGTTATGTGAAGTATTTTTGCCGCTCTAAAATATTCTTCATTTAAATCTTCACATTTCATTGTACTTGTTGGTGAATTTTCTCTATAATAAAATGATCTACTAGATCCATCTGATAAAACTTCTCTAAAGTATACTGAAGTTTGATATCCATCCACAAGTTTAACTTCTGAAATATCAATATCCTCCCCTCTAGCAGTTTTTATTATATATTTTCCAAAATCATCGTTACCAAGTCTACTTATAAAACCCGCTTTTAGTCCTAATCTTGCACATCCTATAGCAACATTTAGCTCTGCTCCACCTACTTTTCTTTTAAAAGTATCTGAAAATATTATCGGTCCCTTTTCTCTAGGGCACATTGCAATCATAGCATCTCCTATAGTAATTACGTCCATTAAGCCTCTCCCTCTTTCATAAGCATCATCTGCTTTTTATATTTATTAAATTAAAAAAAGTTATCTGATATACTATCTATAAATAAACTAGTAACTTAATCTACTAGAGGAGCATATGTCTTTCTTAAATTAAATAAAGTATTATAACAATAAATTCTTATTTAAATACCAAAGTATTCATTGGCATTGTCATAACATATACCTTGAACAATTTTCTTAAGTAATTTTTGATTTTCTGGTACTTCACCATTTTCAACCCATTCTCCAATTAAATTACATAATATTCTTCTAAAATATTCATGTCTTGTGTATGATAAAAAGCTTCTAGAATCAGTTAACATACCAACGAAACGACCTAATAATCCAAGATTGGATAAGGCTTTCATCTGTTCAATCATTCCATCCTTATTATCATTAAACCACCAAGCTGATCCAAACTGTATTTTCCCTGGAATTCCATCACCTTGGAAGTTTCCTAGCATAGTTCCTAAAACATAGTTATCCTTTGGATTTAAAGTATATAAAATAGTTTTAGGAAGAGAACTTTCTCTATCTAAGGAATCTAAAAGTCTAGAAAGAGGATAAGCTATACTTTCATCATTTATAGAATCAAACCCAGCATCTGCTCCTAGTTTTTCCTTCATTCTTGTATTATTATTTCTAAGTGCAGCAATATGAAGTTGCATTGTCCATCCTAATTTATAATAATGTTTGGCTAAAAATCTAAATGTATAAGTCTTATATTTCTTTTCTTCTTCAAAACTTATAGATTGTCCATCTAATGCTTTTTTAAATATTGCCTCTGCTTCCTCTTTTGAAACTTCCGCATATAATACTGTATTATTCATACCATGGTCTGATATTCTACATCCAACTGAATGGAAAAACTCTACTCTAGATGCAAATGCCTGTAAAAACTCATCATAGTTAGTGATAGTAACTTCAGATATTTTTTCTAATTTCTTTACCCATGAAGTGAATCCTTCTGCATTTATCTCCATACCTTTATCTGGTCTAAATGTTGGTAAAACTTTCACATCAAAACTTTCATCTTCTTTAAGTTTTAAATGATATTCTAATGTATCAGTTGGATCATCTGTTGTACAAATAACCTTTACATTTGACTTTTTAATTAAGTCCCTTACTTTAAATCCTTCTCCATTAAGTAATTTATTAGCCTTTTCCCATATTAATGGAGCTGTATCTTCATCTATAACATCATATATTCCAAAGAATCTTTGAAGTTCTAAATGAGCCCAATGATAAAGTGGATTTCCTATAGCCATTGGTAATGTTTTTGACCAAGCTAAGAATTTATCATAATCATTTCCATCACCTGTAATATATTTTTCATCTACACCATTACTTCTCATTGCTCTCCATTTATAGTGATCCCCATATAGCCACGCTTCAGTAATATTTTTAAATTTTTTATTTTCATATATCTCTTTTGGATCTATATGGCAATGATAATCTATAATAGGCATATTTTTTGCATAATTATGATATAAATCTATTGCTGTTTGATTGGATAGTAAAAAGTTTTCATCCATAAATTTTTTCATTTTAATCATCCTTCTTAAACTTAGTTAAATATTTAACTTTGTTAGTCTAACTTAAGTAAGATTTTTTCCAAGCTCAAAATATACTATAAAGATATAACTTGAATCCAATCTTACATTAAGGAAGGCTAATATTACTTTTACTAAATAAGTTCTTTAAATTAATGAATATATAATTAAGGTTTTATCTATACACCTGAATAAGCGTTAAATCCACCGTCTACTGGGATTACAACTCCTGTTACAAAACTAGAAGCAGGTTTTGAAAGTAGATATAATAATGTTCCTATAAGTTCTTCACTTTCACCAAATCGTCCCATTGGCGTAGCTGCTAAAATCTTACCTGTTCTTGGAGTTGGAGTTCCATCTGCATTAAATAGTAATGCTTCATTTTGCTGAGTTACAAAGAATCCTGGTGCAATAGCATTTACACGAATTCCTGATTTTGCAAAGTGAACTGCAAGCCACTCAGTAAAGTTGCTTATTGCAGCCTTAGCTCCTGAATAAGCTGGAATTTTGGTAAGTGGAGTAAATGCATTCATTGAAGAAATATTTATAATGCTTGCGTCTTCTTTATTTAATAAATCTTTAGCAAATACTTGTGTTGGTATTAATGTTCCAAGGAAGTTTAAATTAAATACAAATTCAACTCCTTTAGGATCTAAATCAAAGAATGTAGTAATATCATTCTTATCTATATCTCCCTCAAAATAATACTCATTAGTTGTTGTTGCTCTAGGATTATTTCCACCTGCACCATTAATTAAGATATCGCAAGTTCCTAAATCTGTAACAATTTGTTCACGAGCAGCTTCTAAACTTTCTTTATTAAGTACATCTACCTCATATGCTTTTGCAATATGACCTTCTTTAATAATTTCATTTGCATAGTTTTGTGCTCCTTCAAGATTTCTATCTAAAAGAGCTACCTTAGCTCCACATTCAGCAATTGCTTTTGCAAACATACTGCAAAGTATTCCACCTGCTCCTGTAATAACAACTACTTTATCTTTTAAATCTATTTCAAATGGTATTTTCATAATATCTCCTCCAAATTTATAATAATTTATTTTAGTTTTTCAAGAGTCTCCCATATACCGTTAATATAACTTGCGCCTAATGCACGATCATATAATCCATATCCAGCTCTACCTGTTTCACCCCATATCATTCTTCCATGATCTGGTCTTAAATAACCTTTGAATTTATTCTTGTGTAAAATTTTCATAATTTCAACAATATCAAGTGAACCACAATCTGAGCAATGAGCTGACTCTTCAAAACTTCCATCATCTAAAATTTTTACATTCCTTACATGCATGAAATGAATTTTTCCTTGTGCACTGTATTTATCAATCATTTCATAGATATTATTTGATTTCGTGCATCCTAATGATCCTGTACATAATGTTAACCCATTATTAGGACTATCAAATAATTTCAAAAATCTATCTATATTATTTTCATCAGTTATTATTCTTGGAAGCCCAAATATATCAAATGGAGGATCGTCAGGGTGTATTGCCATACATACATCATTTTCTTCTGCAACTGGAATAATTTTTTCTAAGAAATATTGTAAATTTCCCCAAAGAGCTTCTTTATCAATCTTTGAATACTCTTCAAATAAATCTTTTAAATCTTCTTTCTTATAACTAGAATCCCAGCCAGGAAGAGCTAATTCTCCAGTTAAAGGATCCATCTTTTCAAGTTGATTCTTATAATAAACAAGTGTTGTTGATCCATCTTCTAACTCTTTATCAAGTTGAGTCCTTGTCCAATCAAATACCGGCATAAAGTTGTAACAAATAACCTTCACACCAACCTCAGCTAATCTTCTAATATTTTCAATATAATTCTCTATGTATTTGTCCCTTGTAGGTTTTCCTAACTTTATGTCTTCGTGAACAGGTACACTCTCAACGATATCAAATATAAGACCTGCTGATTCTATATCCTCTTTTAATTTTGCTATACTTTCACGGCTCCATACTTCTCCTACTGGTACATCATAAACAGCTGTAACAACACTTCTCATCTTAGGAATTTGTCTTATATATTTTAGTTTTACAGGATCACTTTCTCCATACCATCTAAATGATAACTTCATATTAACCACCTCTTATTTAAATTTTAATTAATCATTTTTTATTGATTTTATTATCTCTTAGCACCAATATTTCATCTTTTTCAAATATATTTCTTACTTTTTTATAAATAAAGTTAACTGAAATTCAGCAATTTTTATTAATATAGAAATTATATATAAAAATTTAGGAATATGATTACATTAAACTTAGAAAATCATTCTATATACGTTTTAATTGACCATATTCCTCACTATACCTTATGGTGCTTTTTTCTTTCTATACTTAAATTATATATAATAATTTACAATTTTTATTATTTATCTTGCTTGAAAAATAACAAAAGTTGCTATACTCTATATTTATAATAATTTTTTTGGGGTGGTAAAATGGATAAGAAAATATTAACATTCTCATCACGACAAGTAATGCATTCAAAAGACTTTGAACTCTTTCATTATTCCGATAATATTCCTATAAATGTTGAATACCATAATCATGACTTTTATGAAATATTCTTCTTCATTTCTGGAAAAGTTAAATATATTATTGAAGGAAAAACATATACCCTTAAACCTAATGATATTCTTCTAACAAATAATAAAGAGTTACATAAACCTGTAGTTGAAAATGGAATAAACTATGAACGAATCGTTATTTGGATCGACCCAAACTTTGTGAAAACTATTGAAAATGATGAAACTAATCTTACACTTTGCTTTGAAAATTCATCAAAGCATCATCATAACCTTCTTCGTCCGAATATTGATCTTTTTCACATTATTAATAAAATATATGAAAAGCTTGAGAAAGTCTGTTCCAGCAACGATTATGGTGATAATCTTCTTAGAAAAGTTTATATAACAGAACTTTTAATATACCTAAATAGAGCATCTTTTGATTCATCAAAAGAAATAGATATTGATATTGAACATAACTCAAAAATAAGTGATGTGGTGCAATATATAAACGAAAATTTATGTGAAGATTTATCTCTTGACACACTGTCTCAGAAATTTTATATAAGCAAGTATCACTTAAGTCGTCAATTTAAGAAGTATGTTGGGTTTACTATACATCAATATATTATGAAAAAAAGGCTAATTATAGCTAAAATTTATTTACTTAATGGAGCTTCTATCGATTCTGCATATATTTACAGTGGATTTAATAACTATCAAAATTTTATTAAAGCTTTTAAAGATGAGTTTGGATTATCTCCAAAAAAATACGTTGCATCCCTTAAGTAAAATAACTTATAAAAAAATAAGAAGTAAGGTTTATTTCTCAAGTAAACTTTACTTCTTATTTATATATATTTAATTAAGCTTCTTTATTTTCTTGTTCATATGCAACTTCTTGCTCATATGCAACTTTATCTTGCATTTTAACAAATGGAAGATATACTCCAACTGCCATTGCAGTTATTAATATTTGAAGTACAGCTCCTTGCCATCCTGATAATATAAATCCTGATATAACTGGAGGAGTTGTCCAAGGTAATTGAAGTGCTGCAAATGGTTGAATAAATCCTGTAACTAATGAGAAATATATCATTAATACTGCAATTATTGGAACTAATATAAATGGAATTGCCATTATTGGATTAAATACTATTGGTAAACCAAATATAACTGGTTCATTAATATTGAATAATCCTGGTAATAATGACATTTTTGATAACTGTCTTATTTGTTGAGATTTAGCTACAATAAGAGCTGCAATTATTAATCCTAAAGTTATTCCTACCCCACCAAATTTTGCATATATAGATACAAATTGAGATGTAACAATTTTTGCATTTTCTCCTACAACTAAAGTTCCACCAGCATCTAATACCGCTTGATTAGCTAAAGAATTAGCTGTAAGAACTGGTGAAATTATTCCTAAAATAATGTTTGCTCCATGTAATCCAAACCACCAGAATATAGACATAAATGCCATTATAAGTATACTTCCTACTAAAGAATCTGAAAGATTTTGCATTGGCACTTGTAAAATATTATAGATAATTTCTGTCATTGAAATTCCTTGAGTAGCATTACAAATTGCATATACTATCATTGATAATAAAACAATAACAAAACCTGGAATAAGTGCTGAGAAAGCATTGGCTACCCCTTCTGGAACACTATCTGGCATTTTAATTCTTATATCTTTATTTATAAACCAAGAATATATAGCACCAACACATAACCCTATTATTATAGATGTAATCATACCTTGTCCGCCAGTCCATACCTTAGGAATAACTCCAGTAACTACTTCCCCTGCTTTTGTTACTACAAAAGCATTACTTATTACTAAAAATGAAACAATAGATAAAATACCTGCTGGTACAGCTGATACTTTACTAGCTTTTGCATAAGAATAAGCTATACCAAAAACTGCAACTAATGCAATAATATCAAAAGTGGCTCCTGTTACTTGGTTTAATGGAGCAGCCCATTGTTCTCCAAATATACCAGCCATAATGTTTGACCAATTTTTAATTGGGAAGCTTTTAATAAGCATAAATATTGATCCTATAAGTGTTATAGGCATTGTTAAAACAAAACCATCTTTAAGCGCCATTATAGGCTTTGCTCCTGCAAATTTAGATACTGCAGGTATTACCTTAGCACTAATTTCATCCATCTTTTTCATTATAATATCACCTTTCTTACAAATTTTTTTATAAGTTTTCCCCTCTTGTTTCAATTACTTCCTTATACCAATAGAATGATGCTTTTTTCTTTCTATTTAAATTATCTTTATGATCTACATATATAAAGCCATATTGCTTCTTAAATCCATTTAACCAACTTAATAAGTCTATAACAGACCAAGCATAGTATCCTTTAAGATTTATACCTTCATTAATAGCTTTCTTAACTACTTTCAAATGTTCCTCTATGTACTTTATTCTTGGAATATCCATTACTTCATCTTCTATAATCGGGTCTACATCTCCTAGTCCATTTTCAGTAATATATAGTTTAATATCACCATATCTTTCCTTTAACATTCTTAATCCACCTAAGAAACCTTCAGGTGATATTTCCCATCCCCATTTAGTATAAACCTTATCTGCCATTTTTACTGTTTTATAAACACCATCAAAGGAAGGATTACCAGGAGCTCCAGTAAAGTTTTCTCTTGTTGGATTAATTTCTTCATTAGCAATATTCTTCATAACTCTTTGAGGTTTATAATAATTCAATCCCATAAAGTCATTGTACGGTGCAGCCTCTTTTAATAAATCTAATTCTTCTTTAGTCCAATCAGGAGTTAGTCCTTTTTCCATTAAACCCTTTACAACATATTCAGGATATTCCCCTTTTAAGATAGGATCATAGTACCAGAATATCTCATAATTATTACAATGATTTGCTGCAAATTTATTTTCCTCTTTATCATCTATACTATAAGCAGGACTAAATACATGAGTTATTCCAATTTCTCCAAATTGTCTTAAACTTTTATATATCTTTACTGATTTAGCATGTGCCACAAACACATTATGAGAAGCTTGAAAATATTTTTTAGGATCCATTGTAATACCTGGTGGGTGAACCCCAGCTATATATCCTAATCTACAGAAATTAATAGTTTCATTAAATGTTATCCAATGCTTAACTCTATCACCAAAAGCTTTAAAGCAAGCTTCTGCATATTTAGCAAAAGCATCAATCATTTTTTTATTTAACCATCCACCTTGCTCTTCTAAAACCTGTGGAAAATCCCAGTGATATAGAGTTGCAAAAGGAACAATTCCATATTTCAAACACTCATTTATTATATTATTATAAAATTCTATTCCTTCTTGATTTACTTCTCCAACACCATCTGGTATTATTCTAGCCCAAGAAATAGAAAATCTATAAGATTCCAATCCCATTTCTGCCATTAGCTTAATATCTTCTTTATACCTATGATAATGATCTACTGCTACATCACCATTTGTATTCTCAAAAGTTTTACCTGGTATTTTAGAAAAGACATCCCAATTAGTTACACCTTTTCCGCCTTCATTCCATCCACCTTCTACTTGGTAAGAGGCTGAAGCAGCACCAAATAAGAAATCATTTGGAAACTTCATTAGTTATTCCTCCTTTTATTATTAATTAATACTATTATTAATTAATTTTATTAAAAATCTATTTTCCTAGTAATTTTAAAGCTAAGTCTAATACTTTTGCTCCATTCATCATTCCATAATCAACCATTGGTATTACTTCAACTGGAATTCCTTTTGGGTCACAAATCTTCTTATCCTTTGCTAAATTAAACCCAATTTGAGGTCCTAAAAGTGCAACATCCATACTATCTAAATGCTTGTCTATTTGGGATTCTGGAAAAGCTGAAATTTCTACCTCTATTCCTCTATCTGCAGCTGCCTTTCTCATTTTATTAACTAAAACACTTGTTGACATTCCTGATGCACAAAATAATTTTATTACTATCATATCTCTTCCTCCTAAAATTTAATATTTTTAACTTGTTTGTTTTAATATTTTTATTTAATTAATTTATTAACGACTTTTCTTAACTCTATAATTTGTTCTATTAAGTTCTTTTCAGTGATTGCTGTCATTAAATGGTCTTGTGCATGTACAAATAAAACTGACATATCTACCTTTTCTCCATTAGCTTCTTTTTGTATAAATAAAGTTTGACCATTATGTGCTTTCTCTAAAGCTTCATTAGCTGCTTTTAGTTCTTCATCAGCTTCATCATATTTACCTTCATTTACTTTATTTAGAGCCGTATACGCATGATTTTTACAGTCTCCAGCGTTAATAATTATGTTCATTACTGCCATTTCTAATTCATTCATTTCTTCCATTTGCCTACCTCCATTACTGATTTTTATTCTGGCACAATTATATATAGCAATACTTGTGCCAAACTCTATATAAATATATATTTTATTTATTTAAACACTATTTCACTCTATCATTTTTTCTTTTTATATTAATATTAAGCTAGTAAAATCAATGGTTTATGCTAATTATTATAAAACTTAAATAAATTTTATTTTTTACTACTTCAATTTAAAATTCAAACAATAAACATTACTGTTTAATCAAATTTAATAGTGTTTAAATTTTAAAAATAGTGTTTGAATTTTAAACACTGCTCACAAATTATGTTTAAATACTGTTTGATATTCGTATTTTTTTGTGATATCCTTTTCATTGTATAAATGTAAATCTTGTAAATTTAAGAATTATTGAGGAGGTTATTTAATTATGAATAAAAAAGATTTAATATATAAAACAATTCTTCAATTAAATTGTTTAGATGGAATAGATACAAATACTATATCTTCGCTGATGAATATGTCTAGAGCAAATGTAAGTCATGAATTAAATAAATTATGTAAGGAAGGAAAACTATACAAGTCTTCTGGAAGGCCAGTTTTATTTTTTATTCAAGAAAATAATAAACCTAATACAAAATCTAAATTAGATTTATTAGCACAAAATAACGAATCTTTAAGACATGCTATAGAACAAGCTAAATCAGCTATACTCTATCCACCTAATGGTATTAATAGCTTAATTTTAGGTAATACTGGTGTGGGTAAATCTATGTTTGCTTCTTTAATGCACAGCTATGCTGTAGAAATGAAAATTAAATCTGAAGACTCACCTTTTATAATATTTAACTGTGCTGATTATAGTAATAACCCTCAACTTCTTACCTCACAACTTTTCGGTGTGAAAAAAGGATCTTATACTGGTGCTGAGTCTGATAAAGTAGGATTAATTGAACAAGCTGATGGGGGAATTCTCTTTTTAGATGAAGTTCATAGACTACCACCTGAAGGCCAAGAGGCTCTTTTCATATTCTTAGATACTGGAACCTTTAGAAGAGTTGGGGATTCTGAAATAAGAACTTCTGACGTTTTAATAATATCAGCAACTACTGAAGATCCAAACTCTGCTTTATTAAGTACATTTACTAGAAGAATTCCTATGACAATTACAATTCCATCTCTTAAAGATAGAACTTTAGAAGAGCGTCTTCACTTAATTAAAACCTTCTTCAAAGCTGAAAGTAATAGAATAAATAAAGAAATTTATGTATCTTTAAACTCACTTCGTGCTTTACTTTCATATGATTGTCCTAATAATATAGGTCAATTAAAAAGTGATGTTCAGCTTCTTTGCGCTAAATCTTATTCAGAATTTTTAACTAATAAAAAACCTGATGTAAGAATATCAAGTAAAATTTTACCTTCATATATTAAAGAAGGACTTTATAAAGAAAAAGAACATAGAGTTCTATGGAATAAGTTAATAGGTGAAGAAGTCGAATATTTCAGGTTTCCTGGATATGCTCAAAACCTTGATGATACCAATTATAAAGAAGATATAGACTCAATATATAATTTTATAGAAGAAAAATTAGCCAAGCTAAAGTCTAGAGAAATATCAGACATTGATATTGAACACATATTAGAAAAAGATATACTTCAACATTTTGCTAAAAATACTTCTAATACATCAATAGAAAATAATAGACAAAACTTATTAACAATAATTGATTCTAATGTTTTATCATTCATAGACGAATTAGTTGAATTTATTGTACAAGAATTAAATATAGTTTTTGATAATAATCTTTATGCAGCCTTTGCATTACATATAAATACATTAATAAATAGAATAAAAAGTAATAAAGCTATATCTAACTCTAATTTAGGTAAAATTAAAACTCTTTATCCTAAAGAATTTAATGTAGCATTTAAAATTAAAAATATTATAGAAGATTATATACGTACTCCAATTCCAATAGATGAAATAGGATATCTAGCATTATTTTTAATTCCTGATAATACTTTTAACAGTGAGTTTAAAGATAAAGTTAAAATAATACTTATTGCCCATGGAGAGTCTACAGCTACATCAATGGCAAACGTTGCAAATAAACTTTTAGGTGAAGATTATGTAATCTCTATAAATGCCCCCTTAGAAGTTGCACCCCTAGAAGTTTTAGAAGACTTAAAAGATGCAATAAAAAACAATCCATCTGATGCAGGTTATCTTCTATTGGTAGACATGGGGTCATTAACTACTTTTGCAGATGTTATAAGAAAAAACTTCAATGTTCCAATAAAAGTTATATCTCTTATTTCAACCCTGCATGTATTAGAGGCTACAAGAAAAGCCTTATCTGGATTATCTTTAGAGGATATTTATAATGATGTAATTATGGTTAACTCCTATGTGGAAACTCATAAAAACTTTAATGAAAAAAATATAGATAATAATAAAATCCTAATAATAACTGCTTGCCTAACAGCTGAAGGGGCTGCAATTGCTATTAAAAGCTTTTTAGAAACAAATCTTAATTATAGTAAAAATTTATTTGAAATAGTATGTTTAAATTGCTTAGATAAAAACTATTTTAAACAACAGATAATAAACCTCCAAGAAAAAAATGAAATATTATTTATAGTTTCATCTTTTCCTGTTGATTTAGATATAAAACAGTATTCTATGTACGAAGTGTTTAACATGAATGTAATTAAAACTCTTCAAGATTTAATTAATTTTAAAACTGCTATGCTAAATATTCCTATAGTTATAAATGAAAATATAGATAATATAGATGGTTTAGTTTTATTTAATGATGTAACTAAATTCTTAAACAGTATACTGTCCAAGCATTCTGTTACCTTATCTTATGAAAAAACTGTTGGTGTAACTCTTCATCTAGCCTTTGTTGTAGGACGATTAAAAAATGGTGACACTACTTCAGAATATTTAGATAAAGAACAGTATATTGCTGAAAATAGCGATTTATACAATTTAATAAATGGTGAGTTCTCATTTTTAAATAACAAATATAACATCAAAATATCTGATGATGAGATATGCTATATAATGAACTTAATTAAATCAAGCTTACCAGAGCCTCAATAAAATGTGCATCTATGTAATTTTACCTATTCCGTCACTATGCTCCAAGTCGCATTAATATTATTAATTTTCCCTTTCAAAGCTGAATGATGGAATTTATAAGGGAGATGAAAAAATTCATCTCCCTAAATATTTTTTAAGATATAGTTTTTTTGCGTTTACTGTACATAAGTCCTAATCCTGCTATTACACATATAACAGCAAGTATTCCCCAATGTCCATTTTCCACTCCTGTAGCTGGTAATTTGCCACCATTATTAGGTGTTTTATTTGAATCACTTGGTGTGCCTGTTCCGCTTCCATTTTCACTTCCGTTTCCATTGTTTCCGCTTCCATTGTCCCCACTGCCGTTATTTCCAGATCCATTGTTTCCGCTACCGTTATTTCCGGATCCATTATTATCAGATCCACCATTTCCATCACCCTTAGCTATTAAATCATTTATAGCTGTATCTAAAGATTTTGTTGCTTCATTTACTTCTTTTTGAGTTGCATCTTCATTAACAAAGACTTCACTAGCTCTTGCTAATTGAATTTTTACCTCATTAGCACTTTCATCTGTATATTTTGTTAAATCTATTTCTTTAGCCTTATTTATTAAATCTTCAAGTTTAGATTTGTCTGGTATTAATCTTAAATCTAAATAAGATTTTAATAATGTGTTATATGCTGAATCTACTTCTTCTTGACTTGCATATTCATCAGCTAAAACTTCTTTAGATGCATTCAATGCACTTTCAAATGGTGTCCAAGTTTTTTCAGTATATTCCTTCTTATCTAGTTTTTCTAATTTATTTACTAAGCTTTGAAGTGCTTCTTTCTTAACTTCAATTCTAACTAAGCCATCTATAGCGGCTTTTAATGAATCTAAAGTCTCATCTATTTCTTTTTGCATTGCATTTTCATCTGCAAGTACAACATCGGAAGCTGCAATAGCTTCTTGTAAAATAGCCCATGATTCAGCAGTATATCCCTTCTCAACTAATTCTTTTGCAGAATCTACAAGGGCTTGTAATACTTCTTTATCGCCTTGCTTATATTCAAGCATCCAAATAACATTAACTAATCTCTTGAAAGATGCATCTACTTCTTCTTCTGTTGCATCTTCATTTGCATAAATAGCTTTAGCTTCTTCTAATGCAGCATTGAATTCTTTTACTACAGCTGGTATTACACCTTCTAGTAAACCTTCTGCTACAACTTCATCAGCATAATCTATAGCTATTTTTAAAGCAGTTTTATCTACTTCTGGTTTTGGTTCTGGTGTAACTTCCTTAACCTTATGAACATTTAATTCAGCAGCTGTTGCAAAGCCACCAGCTCCCTCTTTTGCAACTAATCTTACATGTGTTACATTAGGAACTTCATCAAAATTAACTACTTTTAAAGTAGCATCTTTTGCCCAAGATCCATCTGAAACTGTTGTAAAATCAGTTCCATTTGTACTAACTTGAAGCTCATATTTAGTAATTGTACCATTTCCTCCATTGCTTCTTGGAAGATATGAGAATTTATTAATAGTATAAGCTTTTCCTAAATCTAATGTTATACTTTGTGGCAATTGTACAGGAGTATTGTAATTTGTGTGCCAAATAGTTCCCGGATTTCCATCTATAGCGAAAGATGCTAAACCTTCTGAACCTACATTTGGATGCTCACTTGTTGCTGTTGCCTTCATAGTTTCTTGTGGAATTAATGTTTCATCTGCAACATTTGTAGCAACATTATAAACTTCTAATGATTTTACTTCACCATTAAATGCCTTTGTTTCACTACCTACTTTTTCTAATGGGAATACAAAGGTTCCATTGTGCTTAGTTGCACTAGTCTTACTAATTTCATCAACATATTCTCCATTAACATAAAGCTCTGTTTTAGTCATTCTTCCTACTATTGATATATCTACCCATTCTCCCTTAGGTAGTTCATAATCAAAGGAATAATCATATGATTCTCTTGAGAATCCTACTTTTCCAGTTTCCTTTTGAACTGCTTTAAAGGATCCCTTTTCAGATTCAAAAAGAACTTGCTCTTCATTATTACTATTTTCATCACGTTTTACACTTAATGAAACTGTATAGTTTGGTCCTATATTATCTATAGAACTTTCTAAATAACTATTGTTTCCATTTAACTTTAATACTCCATCTTTAACAGTAGAGTTATTAAGAGCTAATGAATTATATCCATTTCCAGAATTGTCAGGTACTATACCATTTGAAGCACCTTTAAAGTTGTAATCTAAAACTTTTTCTGTTTTAGATTCTACTTTATATCTTGGATTAGAATTTGGAGCATTTGAAACCTTAGCTGCAACTTCTTGGAATTCTGCATAACTCTTATCTTCTGCTAATCCCCACATCTTTTCTGATATAGCTTGAACAGCAGGTAATATTCTATCATAGATATCTAATTCCACTATTCCATTAGCTCTTTTATCAACCATATCATTCCAAACTGCAAATGTTCCTCCAATCATTTGTGGTGAACCTGCTGGAATTACATCGCCATTTCCAAATTTGCTAACTTCATAACTATTATATATATAACTTGAGTTTAAATAGTCATAATAATATCCTGCATCTGGAACTATATATAGCTTTCCATCTTCAGTATTAATTAAATCATAACCTGCATTAAACATATCTGAAGGATCTGCCCATCCATTATTCCAAATATTCATTTGAACATTTTCTGAACGTACTGGTGTCTTTCCTGGTCTTGCTGATAAGCTTCCCCATAATCTTACTGTTCTATCTTTTTCATCTTGCACATATCCTAATAAATCATCTGTAAATTTTCTAAACTCTTCTGTATATTTTGCATCATATTCATCTGTTCCTACGTTTACAGTAGTTTCAGAATCGAATACTGGATCTTCTCCATCTAAATATTCATCCCATAATCCTTTAACAAATTCTAAAGACTCAGGATTAGTAACATCTAAGTGATCTGCTTGACGTCCTACGTTTCCCATTTTTAAGTCAGGACGTACTTTTGTAAATGGTAATGAGTGCGCTGGAGTATCAAATTCTGGAACTATATTTACTCCTATTTCTCTAGAATCTTTTATAAAGGTCCTAAATTCATCTTTAGTATAGAAAGTATCTTTACTAGTTAAATCAGCTTTATTTAACCCATTATTTCCACCTTCTTTAATATCTGATTCTAATCTGAATCCTGAATAAGCATTCATTGGATCTTCTCCATTATTAGAATACTCTTCTAAGAAGATATAGTTATCATTTAAATGAACTTGGAAATCATTCATTTTATACCAAGACATAAGTTTTGCAACATCATATAAGAAATCTAATTCAATAGGTTTTCTTCCTACATCTAGCATAAATCCTCTTACATCTGATAATGGATAATCTCTTGTAATTCCTTGTGGAATAGTTGTTCCATTTTGCTTTAATATTTGTAATATTGTTCTTGTTGAAAGAAATGCTGCTGCTGCTTCATTAGACTCAACTTTAACAAAATCACCGATTTCCATATAATATCCTTCTTTTCTAAGTTCAGGACGTTTATTGTTTAATTCAAAATAGAAATCACCTGTTCTTGGTGAGTCTGAAACTACTACTTCAATTTCTCTTCCAACTATATCTTTATAGTCTTCTGCAAAAACCTTCATAGATTGAGTTAATTCTGCTTCTGAAGAAGGTGAAATAACTATTCTTGATCCATTATTAATTTCAAAGTTACCAGCTCCCCCTAGCCACTCTCTAAGCTCTGGAATAACAGTTGGTACTTCATTACCTGTAACTTCATTAGCTCCAGGTACTATTACATCTATATCAGGAGTATAAGCCTTTTTATCTCCTTGTTTTACTTCAAAGTTAACACGAACCTTTATATCTACTAAAGGTCTATTTATTTTCATATCAGATCCAATTACTTCTTCGTAATCAGCTCCAACAAATGAAATTTCATATCCTTCTGGTACTTCTGGCATTGGTAATACTTCATCATCAATTGTAAGATCTCTTACCTTTATTGCATTAGCAATTTCATCAAATCCCTTTGGAATTCCGCCATTGTAAATTTCAATTTCATATATAGATACATTGTTCCAATTAACACCATCAGCATCTGCTATATGTTTATCTACATAAATTCTTACATATCTAGTAGCAATAGCTTTATCTAAATTAATTTCTTGTCTGTTTTTAGTTGGGGCTGATGTAGCTGCATATATATCAGTCCAATTTTCATTATCATCAGAAACTTGAACTTTATATTCTGTAGCATTTTTTCTTTCCCATTCTATAACTAAATTCTCTATTTGAGTCTTAGCACCTAAGTCAACAGTAATCCATTGTGGATTTGATGATACACCACTTGCCCATCTAGAAGCCTTTGATTTTAAACCATCTACTGCTTTATCAGGTGTTAAAGTATTAGTCTCATTGCTTGATGAAGTTGCAGTTTTACTTAATGCAACATTATCTCCCTCTGCTGGTACTATAACTTCTGGTACTTCTGGCACCTCTGGTACTTCTGGTTCATTATTATATATTTCTACTTCATATATTGATACTGTATTCCAACTAATAGTACTACCTTCTTGTGTTGGAGAATAATCATCAATAGTTACTCTTACATATCTTGCCTTTTGTGATCCAACATCTAAAACTTCTTTAACTTCATTTTTAGTTGCGCTCTTATGAACTTCAGTCCAAGTAGCATTATCATCTGATACTTCTACTTTATATGAATTTACATTTCTTCTTTCCCATTCAATTACAACTTCATCAAAAGCTTTAACTTCTTTTAAATCAATTGTAATCCATGGTTTAACTGCATTAAGGTTTGATGCCCATCTTGAGCTTCCCCCCTTATTAATATCTGCTGGTCTATCTACTGTCCCATCAATAACCTTATCTACTGTAAAATTACTTCCTTCTTCATATCCTGATGCAGTAGCACTTTTTCCTAAAGCTAAATTCTCTCGCTCTACTTCTGTATTTACTTCTGCCCTTACAGGAACAAAAGAAAACAACATAGTAAATACTATGAATAGTGGTAATATTCTCTTTGAAACATTCCCCTTCTTCTTTCTCATTATACCCTTCCCCCTATAAATAATAATTTTTTAGTTTTAGAAGTAAATAATTAAGATTATCCAATCATCCAGTAGAATTTATCCCATCGCTACCATTGCTAACACTCTCCCTTCTACAAGTGAGAGCTAAGCACTGCTACGCGCCTGGATTAGTTCTTCTAACCTTCAGGTGAAGTAAGGTATTCTGCACTCTGTGAAAGTGACTCACACAAAATACACAATTTTAATTATCTACTTTTAAGAAAACCCCACTTTAAGATAAGAATCACTTTATATTAACCTACTATGACAGATAAAAATTTTATCTCCCTCCCCTCAATGTTATAACTATGCTACCTATTAAAATTTAAATATATAACTATGTTGTAGTCATAAAAAAAGCTAACTTATCCCTACGACGAATAAGCTAGCTAATGCCCACTTAAGGTAACACGCATCATTAATCATTTACATCGTAACACAAAAAATCTATTTTGTAAATATTTACCAATTAGAATTGATTAAATTTATCCAAATCTAAAGATCAATACAAACTAAATTAATACTAATTACTTATACCGTTTAATTATTAACTAAGTCTCTAGAACCCTACTTAATACCCATTTATAAGTAAAAGTTTATTGCGCCTTAATGTTCATCATCCTCTAGCATCCTATTTAGATAATCTATTTAATTAATTATTTATTTTATTATCCATAAGAAATATTAGATCTCCCACTTGGAAATCTTTTTTAGCTTTAACAGTAAATATTATTACTATTCCCATCCTAGTAGCTTATTTTCTATAGCATCATAGTCAACTTCTCTACCTGTAAAGTTATGAAATCTTAACTTTCTAGTATCTGATTTATAGAATTTTTCTTTCTGAGAATTACCTACTCCTCCATTGCCATTATTCTTTTTAGAAGCAACCTTTTGATTTAAATAAAGCTCAAACTTATCACCAAATAAAGTAAAAGGATTTAGGTATTGTTCAAAGGTAGTACCACTCCACTCACTAACCTTTTTATCAATAACAACTTTAAAATCCTCAGGAATAAAACCTTCTCTAAGCCTTGCTGTAATTAAGGTAACTGTTTTTCTATTAGTAATTCTATAATTTACATTAGCTCTAATATTTAAATAATTTAATATAAACTCTAACTTATCTTTTATACTTTTTAAATCATTAGTATTTATAGTAGTTAAGTTATTTAATAGATTAGTCTTTGTTGTATCATTTGGTGAACAGCCCCTATTCATATCCTTAGATAAAAGTGCTTTATTATTTTGATTAGGGTATTCAGAAATACTTATATCCTCTTCATTATGATTAATACTCTCCTTATTAATTTCAGTTAGTTCTCCCTTACTATTTGAATTTACCTCACTAGAAAATTCTCCTCTTTCTAAATTTATGTTCCCAATCAATTGTCCACTTATTTTTCTTCTATTATTTGAATTTATTACATCTATAAATTCTTCCTTTGATTTGCCCTTATCATCCTTTATTTCATTTTCTATATTACTTAATGATCTATTTTCTGAAATATATATAAAATCATTAAACTTATCCCCTAAGGTGTAATACGAAAAGGTTCCCCCCTCCTTCTTTGTATAATGAGAAAGAAGACCTAAATCTCTTAATTTAAGCATCCTCATCATAATAGTTCTCTTACCTAAGCCTAAGAAAGGCATTTCTTCAGAAATATTTTTATAGCTTACCCAATAATACTTAACACCATCTACTTCTTCATAATTCATCTTTCCACTCTTCATAAAATCTTGAAAATACCTAAGAATAGCTAAATCCTTAACATCTAACTTAAATTCCATAATCTTTTTAACTGAAAACCCTAAAAATGAAAATTGCATTTTACATCCTCCTAACCATAATTAAAAATACGTTGTTATTAATTAAGTATCCAGTTTAGGAAGAGATTGAGAAAATAAAGTGAAATTAAAATACATTTACTATTCTAATTATTTATTTTACTAGAATTTTTATGTATTTATTGGGATTATGTAAAACCCTAATATTAATAAGTTGAATACAAAAAGGCCGGCAATCGCCGACCTTTTTATATTGATTCATCTCCAATAATAATTCTCTATACATAATAATTTATTTAATATCTAAGACAATTAATTTATAGCTCTATTAATACAAAATTCAAAGCTTGGCTTTCAATAATAAAAATTAAGTTTAGTTCTCAATTAATCTATGATAATTGCAATTTCCCTATTCCCTCCCCCTAAATATATTCTCCTTTGAAGACGCTTTCATTAAAGATAAATAAAAAATTAATAGTAAAAGCCATGAAGTTAATATTATATATTTCATATTACACCTCCTAGAGCTATATCCATATAATACCATAAGACTGGTTAATTGGTATACTTCTTGTGTTAAATTTATGTTGACCTCAATACAAAAAAATTAATGGAATTTAAGCCTCCAGTAATCTTAAAATAAATACGCTGAAGATTTCTTATTATTTAAGAAGCTTCTATTAATAGAGATATTATCTTCAATTATATAATCATCTATTTATAGCTAATATAGTTTATTTATTAATAGCTATATTCAATACTTGGCTATCAGTAAAAGTAATAAGTATGGACTGTGGCAGAAAAAACAATTAAATTCCTCTAAAAGTTCCCTATACTTATTTAAAAAACTTAGTTTATCTCCTCTATGAAGTTTAGGAAAGCTTTTTGCTCTTCTTTTTAATTCTTCATCATTAGAAGATTGAAGATCTGCAGTAGCATTTGACTTCTTATTTCTCTTTATAACATCTAAATGTCTTTGATTTTGAGTTATAGGATAATTCTTTTTATAGCTTATATTTTAAACTCCCTTGAGCTTTACTATATAACTACTGTAGCTTTAAAATATAAACTTTTAGCTCACTTTCTTCTTTAAGAAAAATTGCTCTGTCCAGTTTATTAAATAAAGCCATAGGATACCTCTCTTCTATATAAAAAATATGTCTATCTATAAATTTATAGATAGACATATTTTTCATTTTGGATTATTTATACATCTTCTCATAATACTTCTTATAATCACCTGATGTAACACTTTCCATCCATTCTTTATTATCTAAGTACCATTTTATTGTCTTTACTATTCCTACCTCAAAAGTAGTTTCTGGATACCATCCAAGCTCTTCTTTTATCTTCCTTGGATCTATTCCATATCTTCTATCATGACCTTTTCTATCTTCAACGAACTTCTTTAAGTTTTCAGTTACCTTGCTATCTACATTTTCATTAATATATTTAATAACTGTATCTACTATTTGGATATTAGTTCTTTCATTATGTCCACCAATGTTGTAAACTTCTCCAAGTTTTCCACGATTAATAACCATGTCTATTGCTTTAGCATGATCTTCAACATATAACCAATCTCTTATATTTAATCCATCACCATATATAGGCAAATCTTTTAATTGAAGACAATTATTTATAAGAAGTGGTATTAACTTTTCTGGGAATTGGAATGGTCCATAGTTATTTGAACATCTTGTTATATTAACTGGCATCTTATATGTATCTCCATATGCTTTAACCATCATATCTGATCCAGCTTTACTTGCAGAGTATGGACTATGAGGGTCTAATGGAGTTGTTTCCATAAAGTAACCTGTTTCCCCTAATGATCCGTACACTTCGTCTGTTGAAACATGTAAGAACTTAACTCCTTCTTTCCATCCATCTTCAGTTTCCCAAGCATTTTTAGCACAGTTTAATAAATTAACTGTTCCAAGTACATTTGTTTTAGCAAATACTTCTGGCTCTCTTATACTCCTATCAACATGAGATTCTGCTGCAAAATGTACAACATAATCTATTTTGTATTTTTCAAATAATAAAGATACAAGTTCTGCATCACATATATCCCCTTGAACAAATATATGCCTTGAATCATCTTCAACACTTTTTAAATTTTCTAAATTTCCTGCATAAGTTAATTTATCTAAATTTACAATTCTTATATCTTTATATTTATTAAGCATATATAATACAAAGTTTGAGCCTATAAATCCTGCGCCACCAGTTACTAAATAAGTTTTCATTTTTATCTACTCCTCATTTATTATATCTAATAAATATTTACCATATCCTGTTTTACTCATAGGTTCTGCTAATTCTCTAACTTGTTCTTTTGAAATCCAGCCTTTTTTATATGATATTTCTTCTAAACAAGCTATATATGTTCCTTGAGTGTTTTGTATAGCTTCTACAAAGTTTGAAGCTTGTAACATTGAGGCATGAGTTCCTGTATCAAGCCATGCCATACCTCTCCCAAATAATTGGACCTTCAAACTTTTTTCTTCCATATAAAGTCTATTTAAATCTGTTATTTCAAGTTCTCCTCTTTGCGAAGGTTTCAAAGATTTTGCTTTTTCTACTACAGTACTATCATAAAAATATAATCCTGGAACTGCATATTTTGACTTCGGATAATCTGGTTTTTCTTCTATAGAAATAACATTTTTATTTTCATCAAACTCTACAACTCCAAAAGCTCTAGGATCATGAACAAAATATCCAAATATCATTGCACCAAAATCTAGCTTTGATGCTCTGCTTAAATATCCCCCCAAGCCTTGCCCATAGAATATATTATCTCCCAAAATAAGAGAAACACTGTCATTTCCAATAAATTCTTCTCCTATTATGAATGCTTCTGCTAGCCCATTAGGATTCTCTTGCACTGCATATTCAATATTTAGTCCTAATATACTTCCATCTCCAAATAATTCTTTAAAATTAGTAATATCCCTAGAAGTAGAAATTATTAAAATATCCCTTATTCCAGATAACATTAATACTGACATAGGATAATAAATCATCGGTTTATCATAAATTGGAACCATTTGTTTTGACATAGCCTTAGTTACAGGATAAAGTCTTGTTCCACTTCCCCCTGCTAAAATTATACCTTTCATATTTCCCCCTTAATTATTTGAATTATTAATTCAAAATAATATCACATATTCTATCTACATCTTCTAAAGATAAATCTGCATAAAGTGGTAAAGTTAAAACTCTTTCTGATATATATGTAGCCACTGGAGTTTCATTCACTTTAAAACTATCTTTATAGCAATCAAAAGAATTAGTTAATGGATAGAAGTATTTTCTGGATATTATTCCTTCATTCTTTAACTTTTCAAAAATTTCATCACGATTATATTTATAATTATCAAACACTATTGGATAGTATGCATAATTGCTATCTACTCCATCTTGTAGTTTACATATTTTTATTCCGTTAATATTTCCTAATCTAGAATTGTATTTTTCTACAACTATACTTCTCTTTTTTATTTCATTATCCACATGCCTAAGGTTACAAATTCCCATAGCTGCCTGAAACTCATTCATCTTTGCATTGCCAGCTACATACTCAACAGATTCAGGTCCAGTAATACCAAAATTCTTTAATTCAATTAATTTATCTTTTAATGATTCATCATTAAAAGTTACTGCCCCACCTTCTATAGTATTAAATACCTTTGTAGCATGAAAACTAAACATTGAAGCATCTCCAAAATTAGCTATTCCCACTCCATTTACTTTAACTCCAAAAGTATGTGCTGCATCATATATGACTTTTAAATTATGTTTTTTAGCTATTCTTTCTATTTCCTCAACATCACATATATTTCCATATACATGAACAGGAATTATCGCAGAAGTTTTTTCCGTTATTAATTCTTCAATCTTAGTTACATCTATTGTATAGTCTTCTGGATTTATATCACAAAAAACAGGTGTTAATCCATTTCTAACTATAGCATGTGTTGTAGATGCAAATGTAAAAGGAGTAGTTATTACTTCTCCCTTTAGATCTAAAGCGGCTATTATACACTCTAATGCTAAATGACCATTCGTAAATAGGGATATGTTTTTAGTCCCTAAATATTCTAATAATCTCTCTTCTAATTCTATATGTTTTACTCCCATATTAGTTAGCCAATGGCTATCCCATAACTCTTTAATTTCATCAATATATTCTTGAAACTCAGGCATAGATGAACGAGTAACTTGTATATTTTTCATTATTATCACCCTATTTTATTTTTTTAAAATATTCATTTCTAATTGACTTAAGATTTTCTTTATTTTTTATATATTGATCATTTTCATATAACTCTTTTTGCTTTTCGATTATTTCATTAAAGTTTTCTTCTACATATTTAAGAGTATCTAAAAAATTGATTTTTAGAAAATCCATCTCATTAAATTCTAGTCCTTCGAATGCATATTCTAATAATCCAAAATTCTTATTAAAATAATACCTATGATCATCACACACTTTTTTTATCATATTTATAACAGGTATACCTGATCCAACAGCTAAAACTAAAGCATGATATCTAGTACACATAACCATTTCTGCATTATTTATAATTTGATGTAAATCCTGTATTGGCATATATCCAGATTTATTTAAATCATAAAAATAGAAGTTTTCTAAATTCTCACTTAAGAATTCACCTTGCCACATTCCTCCTCTTTGAAAATCAAAAGGAATAAATATAATTGAAAGGCCATATTTCTTATACATATTTTCACTGAATTTTTTCAATTCTGGCAAATATGATTTTATTTCTTCCAAAGGATAATAAAGCTCTACTGCTATGTATTTACCAACTTTAGAAAAGTCCATCTCATTCTTCTTAGGTAAATTTATTATTTTCTCATTAATAATATATAAATCATCTGGTATAAACTCAATATTTTCTTCTTTTATACCAATTTTATTTAGATATCCTTTTGAATACATTCTATCTCTTACTGCAAAAGTTGTATTATTTAAATAATTAAAAATATAATTAAAAAACTCTTCACTTTGATCAAATGGACCAAATCCATTACCTGTAAACACTATTTTCTTTTTAAATTGATTTGCAACAATCATTGGAACAATTATTTTCTTTAGCATATCTGATCTCCATAAGCTATTGTTCCATAAATGATTAAAATATCCGCCTCCATTTACAACAAGAATATCAATATTCTTAATATAACTTCTTATCTCATCTAGGTTTTCAGTTCTATAAAGTATATCTATCGGTGTCTCAGTTGGAAAGTTAAAAGGTAAGAATCCTACTTTAGGGCTTTCTTTTACATCATTATTAAAATCTTTTATATTATTTTCAGCAAGTTTAACCTCCACTGAGGACACATTAAAATCTCCACAATAATCTTCCATTATCTTATCAGAAAACCCCTTGTTGTAGGAGAAAATTGTTATATCTCTTACCCCAATATCAAAAATATTATTGATAACCATCGCATAGTCACCAAAATTAATTTCTGACATCGGACCAGTTATTCCCACTCTATAATTATTGTTCATTTTATCGTCTCCAATCTATTAAAGATTCAATTTCACTATTGTCAAAAACCGGAATGTTTAAATTGCTAACCACATCATATCTCTCAGCAAAAGAGTCATCTATAAAAATTGCTTTTTTATCAAATAAATAAGCTGATTTTTTATCTATATTTTTTAAATGTATTATTTCATCAAAAATATTTATATCAATTTTTTTTGATTTAAGGGTATCACTAATATTGTGTATATGTTTTGAAACCAACTTTATTTTCTTATTGTCATTTAATGACTGGTAAATAAATAGCATTAAAAATTTATTTACATTTCCATCAATAATTAGTGTGTCATCTAAATCTACATAAACTGTCTCATAATCAAAATCCAACTTAAAACGACTAATAAAAGCTCTATCAACTTCTATATTGTATTTATTTTCAATAATCTTTACTTCCATGTTCATACTATTATATATTGTTAATAATGGATAATTTATTCCTAAATTTCTGCTTAACCCCATAGTTCCTGATATTCTAGTAGCTATCTCAAGAAGTTTATACTTATTATTGGCATCTCTTTTTAATTGAAAAAACCAAGCTCCATTAAACTTTAATTTATTATTTATAATTGTAGCTATATTTAAAACTTCATCATCCATCTCCAGTATTTCTGAGTTAACACTTATTCCAGTTCTAATTCTTTTTCTGTTTCTCATTTTACATACTCTTAGATTACCATTAAAATCAGTAAAACAATCTATAGTGTATTCTTCACCTGGTAGATACTCACATATAACATATTTTTCATCTTTATTTAATATTTCATTTAGTTCTTCTAAATTATTTATAATTTTTGCTCCTTTTGCCCCTTGCCCAACATCAGGCTTTGCAAAAATCGGATATTCACTAATACTTTCTGTATTCTCAAAAAATCTCGGAACAAAATTTTCTTTATCAAAATAATTGTATGTTTCTAATTTTGACCTACATATTTTTACTGTTTCAAGATCAGATGTTAGTATTTCTGCTTTAATCAATTCTTTATTTTTAGTTAAAAATAATTGGACATCATCATTTGCAGGAAATATAAAATCTATCTCATTAACTTCAATAATCTTATTTAACTCGATAATAAAATTATCTTCATTATAAAACGGTAATCCTTCTATATAATTTTTATAAACAAATCTAGAATGATCTCTTATACTTGTTAGTCCATATAACTCAATATGTATTGAGTATCCTAAAGCTCTATTTATCTCCAATCCGATTTCAGTTCCAGCAGGAAAAACAGCTACTTTTTTCTTCATTAAATTGCCTCCTATAATAATGTTATATTATTACAATATTTTTATATTATTATAATTTCTTCTTAACTAATGACTTAATTATTTTCAATAAATATTCATAACATTCAAGTTTAAATATCTTTGATAACCCTATATATACTATACACCCAATAAATATTTGAATAAATAAAGTTATATATGGAGACATATTTAAATATAAAATGCTATATACTATTCCTCCCATTACTATAGATAGTAATAGTGATGGAATTATATCTTTTATTTGTTCTTTATAACTATAATTTAAAAGTTTTAAATTAGGATAAGAATTAATAAATGTTGATATAATTCCAGAGAATAATCCACCTAGTGCTATGGCATATACTCCATAAAACATTGATATTGCTAAAATTATTACTCCTATTATTTTTTTTACTATTTCTAGTCTTAAAAATATATCACTACGCCCCAAGGCATTTATTGCTTGTAAGTTTGCAGTATGTATAGGCCATAATGCATATGATAAACAAAAAACTTGTAAAAAAGGTACACACTCTATCCACTTTTCTGTCAATATAATCCTGACTAATGGTTCTGCAACAACTGCTAATCCAACCATAATAGGAAACAGTATATATGAACTTGTTACTATTGATCTTCTAACCATTTCTTTTACTCTTCTTTTATTCTCTTGCTCTGCTGAGAGTGTTGGCAACATAACAGACTGAATTGAACCATTTATATTAGAAACTATAATCTGCGGGAATTGTTCACCTCTATTATAGAAAGCAAGCATCTCAGAAGTATATATTTTCCCAACAATAAGACTTCTTAAATTCATATACAATGTATCAATCAAAGATGAAAGAAGAAGTTTCCATCCATAAGAAAATAGGTATCTAACTCTAGAAAAAGAGAAAACTAGCTTTGGTCTCCACTTTAGTGTTATCCACAAAATAATTGTAATTGATATTTGATTCACAATTTGCTGAGCTACTAAAGCCCAAACCCCAAATCCTAAATATGCTAAAATTATTCCAACTATACCTGATGTAATCATAGATATGACACTACTAAAAAATAACATTCTAAATTTCATAGTTCTTGAAATTATTGCATTTTGTATAGAATTAAACGCACCAAATAATAATACTATTGCTAATACCCTTAAAATCATTGTAATTTCATTCATTTTGTAAAATTCTGAAATTAAAGGTGCACTAAAAAATAATATTATATATAGCAGCATAGCTACAAATAAACTTAAATAAAATACAGATGAAAAATCTTCTTCATTAACATCTTTTTTTTGAATTAATGCAGTATTAAAACCACTTTGTATAAAGACATTACCCAGAACTATAAAGACAGTAATTAATGAGATTATTCCATACTCACTTGGTGTTAAAAGTCTAGCCAATATTAATTGTAATATAAACTGTACACCTTGAACCCCAGTCCTTTCCATTATTTTCCATATAATTGATTTTAACACTATACTTTTCTTATCTGATTTTTCCATGATATTACCTCGTGTTACATTTCTACATTATTAGCATTATATTAATTTAATATATTAGTACTTTTATATTAAGTTATCATTTATTTAATTTAATACCCCTAACATATTTCGCTAATTTATATGCCACAATCAAGGTCCTAATATACTTCTTATTTAGACACCTTTTATTATCTACATTTTTCATACTCATCAATACATTGGTACTATCTTCTTGTTTACTATATGTTTCATAACTTTTTAAGCTTAAATATTGATACTCACTCTTATCCATATTTATAACTTCCTCAATGTATTTCTCTATTGGCTCACCCTTCTCTATTGAGGTTAGATACTTCTTATTCAATGGTAAATATCCATATCCCTCACACTCCTCAGTATAATGTCTAACAGGAATTGATATCAATCCTGTTAGAGCTCCATCGATAATAGTACTCCCTACTCCTATATTAAGATTCGCATCTTTAAAGTACTTATTTAAGTCTGTATAATGTACCTTTCCTACTAAATGCAAATCTTGTTTAGCTTCCTCAGATAGCTTTGATATTTCATTCTTTAGAATATTTTCATGCTCTCCATATCCTATTATTGTTAACTTTAATTGATTATAACTTTTTTTTAAAACCCCATAGCTCCTTATTAATCCTAATATATATGCCTTATGTGGAAATGAAAATCTACTAATAGTAATGATATTAAATTTATTTCGTTCACTTCTTCTATTTATTAAATCAGCATCATATTCAGGTACTTCTCTATTAGATGTTAATAACAGTTTACTATTCTCATTAATAATATTATATTTATACTTATTTTTAAATGCATCAAGATGTGATTGATTTACATATATAATATTATTATTATCTTCCATACTTATAATAATTTTTCTAATATATTTATTTAATATTGGTCTTACTATTTTAGGAGCGAATTCCTCAATAAAAATACTTTTACCTTCAAAATGAGGAACCCAAAAAAAACTATCTATGTCAGTATTTTTGTACTTACTTTTAATCATCTCTAAAAAAGCAAAGTCATAAATATTAAAAGCTAAAGCTATGACTTCTTCAAATTCCTCAAAATTTATGTTTAAATTATCTATCCAATTAATTTTATCTAGGTTAACTCTAATTATTTCTACATCATTATTGAAAAATTCACTTCTAAATCCATCATCTATATATCCACCATCTGGAAATACCCATATGATTCTATTTCCATCTTTTCTTAGCTTTTTCACTGTTCTAAATATATATGTTTCTATTCCTCCAATTCCCATTGATTTTCTAATAAACAAAAATGTTTTTCTTCTATGCATTTTCTTCTCCTTAACTAAACACATTATTTAATTACTTTTAAACCAAACTATCCGAAAATATTACTAAATCATTTTTATACTACCATATCTATTAGAAATATTTTTTTCGATACATAAATAATAAATAATAAATAGTGTTAAATTCCCACCTGTAAGAATTGGCATTCCCATACTTACAATAAGGGTAGTTAATATTAAAAGTGTAGTTGTAGTATCTCTGAATCTAAAACTATTAAATAAGTGTCTCATATAATAACCTACTATCGTAACTAATGCTATTAAACCACCATTATGAATAAGCACAACATAAGCATTATCTCCAACTATCTCACCATTAACACTGGTAGGTCCAACACCAATCAACGGATTTTCATTCATTATTTTAAAGACATAAGAAAGACTTCCATCGCCATTTAAAGAACCAAATCGTGTATTAAATGCTGAAACGGGATCCTTTAAATATGAGAAATAATATGCTAAGCTTGGATTATATTCAAACAAAAGATTATATATCTCGCTATAAAAAACTATTGTTAATATAAATGCTAACATTATTAATGTAATAGTTAATAATTTAATTTTTTTATTACTTTTATCGGCCATTTGAAGTACTGCTAAAAATATAAATAGTAATACTATTCCTAATATAAACGTCTTAGTTGTTGACATAAAGCCTATATACAGTAGTATTATTAATAATATTGTACATAACTTTTTATTAATTAATCTTGATGAAATTTTAGTAATAACATAACTTATAGCTATAAGACTATAACATGCAAGGGACATAGGATTTTCAAATAGTCCGAAATATCTAGTATATCTTCCATTGTAAAACCCTCCTTTTCCCCATAAAGAAGTATCTTGCTTATAATAATTTGCTGTGTTAGAACTATATAATTCTGAAAATATATTATAAGCTTCACTTGGAAAGAATACTTGATACAATATTGCTAATAAATTTAAAATTGTTACTATAGAAATTATTTTTATGAATATATAATTATTATTCTGTAACTTTTCACAATCTAAGCTATATAAAATCACCATAAAAACCCCAACTTTTAATATTCCTGCCAATGAAATTAACATTACCAAGACATCTTTGCCACTATTAAACATCCATGCTATATAGTAAATAAAGCATATGAAAATCGTTAATAAAAAATAACTTTTTATGTTTTTATTAACTCTTAAATCTTTTTTAAATAAAATAACTAACATACATATATATACAAGTAAAAAATAAGATGAATCAAGCTTCATACCTATAAATTGTACACTTGGTGATATTATACAATAAGATATTGTAATAGAAGTTATTTCTTTATTATTTATATATCTAATAAAAATTAATATACAAAAAATTCCTAAAATAATATAACCTAAATAACTATTCATATTTCATACCTTTACATAATAAACTTACTTTTTATTATACTTTCTTATTTTAAATAATATTTTCATAATTTATAAGCTCAACTAAAATAATAATTAATATATAAATCTTAGCGATTTTATACTATAATTTATTATAATTTACTAATAATAGATATTTAGTATAATATCTACAAAAACTTAATTCTATAATGTTCTCATAATTATAATAAATTTCATTTTAATTATTCTATATATAATTAAGTTTAAAATCCAGTAAATTTATACCTTATTCTTTATTGGTAAACCTAACCATATAACTTTATTTTATACTTATAATCAATATTGATACATAGATATAATAAATTATATCTAACCTTAATTTTAATCTTATACACAAGAATTACATTTAAATTTATAATGAAACGCTATCTTGCTTTACAAGCTAAACAACTATAATATTAATTCATAATTGTATATCTATATTTTGCAATAATATGCGTAACAAAATGTCATTTTTTAAAATTATTCAACTAAGTTAATTATAAGTATTTATAATTAATATGTATTCCAATTATCTATCCATAACTTTCAAATTAATAAAGCTACACAAATTTTCATAATTATTTTCAGCTTGAAATCTTTTTTCCCATAGTTCTCTGGATTGCATTCTCATATTATTATATTCTTCGGATTCCTTAGCTTTTATTATTTTTATAATTAATTTTGCTAACTCTCTATTTTCAAAATTAGAAGACAGTAAATATCCATCCACACCATCAATGACAATTTCTGATGTTCCACCTACATTAGTAGCTATAACTGGAATTCCAAAACTTATTGATTCCATTATTGAGACCGGTAACCCCTCACTAGAACTTACATTTATAAATAAATCCACTTTACTATTCTTATAAAAATTTATTACATCCTTATTGGGTACATTTCCTAATAGATTAATTTTTATATTCTTATTCTTAATTTTTTTATCTATTAATTTTTTAATAGTATCGAATTCTCTTCCTCCCCCAATATGAGTCCATTCAATCATTTTATCTGTAATATCAATTAATGATAATGCTTCTACAATTCTATTAACCCTTTTTACAGGTTCTAGTCGAGAACAACTTACAATTCGAAAAATATTATCATCACTATATTTTGATAATCCATTATCTAAAGTTCCTAGAAATGATACTTTTATTTTATTTGAATAATCACTATATTTATTTTTCAAATACTCAACACCATCATTAGAACAAGGAAAAATACTATCATAATTTTTTAATAATAAACTTCTATAAGGTAAGTATTTTAATGAATTCTTTTCTTCGTAGAGGTCATACCTATGTGCTCTACAAAAAGAATATTTAATATTATTATTCAATACTTTTTTTAAGTTTACTCCTACCTTTGCTGTAGTAAAGAGCCAATAACTATACAATACGAACTCCTCACTTTTTATATCTCTAAAAAAATCTTGCTGCTCTATCTGACTAAATATTCTATTGCTCTTTTGCTCAAAATATAAAAGAAATAACTTTTTAAGTATATTATCACAATAATTAATTTCATTCTTCATTTCATTACTCATATTAAAAATTTTTTTAATACCTACTATTCCATCAATTATTGTTTGTATTTTTTTTTGCTTTGATATAACCTTATAAGCTTTTACATTATTTGGCACTTTCCTAACTCGCTCTTCTTTATTATCCACTTCGCAGGCTATAATGACTATCTTTTCAAACTTTTTTGATAAAACTTCTATTTCATTTTCGATAAAAGCTTCTCCATTTCCATATGGATAAAATTTAGTAAGCATTAGTAATGATTTCATATATACCTCCCTTGATATTGATAAATCTTATATTATTTTATATAAATTCAATTGTCTATACTACATCTTTTTTGTGAATAATTATTTACATAAATTCTTTTCCATATAGCAAGCAAAGCATATCTAATATAGCAATAAATAGAAAGTATTAGTGATAATTTTTCTACATTTCTATATAGATACCATACACCTTGAGCTGCTTTTAACTTATTACTTGAAAGAGATCCTTCAACCCTTCGGTACTTAGCAAGAATTTCTTTCATTCCATAGCATTTTTTTCCACTTTTCAGTACTTGAAGCCAAGTTGCAGCATCTTGCCTTCTCTTCATATCTGGCATAATTAGATTATTACGCTCTATAATTTTCAGATCTGCCATTATACCAACTGTTTGCAATAAATTATTAGTAAGGAATCCCTTATAATCCAATATATCTTTCATATAAATATACTTATTCTTACTTTCTCCATCAGAATCTATAACTTCATATGAGCAACAAGAAAAACCACATTTCATTTCCATCATAAACTTCACTTGCTTACTTAATTTATTAGGATACCATATATCATCAGCATCTAAATACGCAATAAATCTACCTTTAGAATTCTCTAAAGCAATATTTCTTGAATCTGCTGCTCCTGAATTTATTTTTTTCCTAATAAGTTTAATTCTTTTATCTTTTTTTACCCAACTATTAACTATTTGACAAGTTCTATCATCAGAGCAATCATCCACAATAATCATTTCCCAATTCTTGTATGTTTGTGCTATTACTGATTTTATTGTTTCACTTATAAATTTTTCCGAATTATAAGCTGGCGTAATTATTGAAACTAACGGCTCAGTCATACTTCCCTCCACAATATATTAAACATATTTTCAACATAAATAACTTAATATTACTAGTCTCTTTTAAATAAATCCCTAGTATACACTTTATCTTCTACATCATATAACTCTTCAGATAATCTATTAGACACAATAATATCTGACATTTTCTTAAATTCATCAATATCCTTTATTACCTTAGAATTAAAGAAACTATCTTCCTTTAATACCGGCTCATACACTACTACATCAATTCCCTTAGCCTTTATTCTTTTCATTATTCCTTGAATAGATGAAGCTCTAAAGTTATCTGAATCAGTTTTCATAGTTAATCTATATATACCAACTACTTTTGGGTTCCTTTTTAATATCATATCTGCTATATGATCTTTTCTAGTTCTATTTGCATCTACTATTGCTCCAATTATATTATTAGGAACATCAGCATAATTTGCTAATAATTGCTTTGTATCCTTAGGTAAGCAATACCCACCATAACCAAACGAAGGATTATTATAATGACTTCCTATTCTTGGATCTAATCCAACTCCCTCAATTATATCCTTTGTATTTAATCCTCTAATTTCTGCATATGTATCAAGCTCATTAAAATATGCAACTCTTAAAGCTAAATAAGTATTTGCAAATAGTTTTACAGCTTCAGCCTCTGTTGAATTTGTAAATAATACTGGAATTTCTTCCTTTATAGCACCTTCTTTTAAAAGATTAGCAAATATTTCAGCTCTTTCTGACTTTTCACCAACTATTATCCTTGAAGGATAAAGATTGTCATATAATGCCTTACCTTCTCTTAAGAATTCTGGAGAAAATATTATATTTTCAGCCTCAAACATTTTTTTAACTTTTTCAGTATATCCCACTGGAACAGTTGATTTAATCACCATTATTGCTTCTGGATTTATTGATAATACATTAGCTATAACCGCTTCTACTGTTCTAGTATTGAAATAATTCATCTCCTCATCATAGTTAGTAGGTGTAGCTATTACTACATATTCTGCATCTTTATAAGCTTCATAGGAGTCAGTAGTAGCATATAAATTTAAATCCTTATTTTTTAAATATTCTTGAATTTCCTTATCCACTATTGGTGATATTTTATCATTAATCATATCAACCTTTTCCTTTATTACATCAACTGCAATAACCTCATTATTTTGAGCTAATAATATTGCATTAGATAATCCTACATAACCTATTCCTGCAACTGCTATTTTCATATTAATTCCCCTTCTCCCTATAAACTAGCAAGCATTCTTATCTCCAAACAGCACAAAGAATGTCTTAAATATTAATTTTATATCTAATCCTAAATTTCTATCTTTAACATATTTAATATCAAGTTTCATCCAATCTTCAAAGTCTATATTATTTCTTCCTGACACCTGCCAATAACATGTAAGTCCTGGTTTAACATTTAGCCTTTCTAGCATCCAAGGTTCAAACTTAGCTACTTCCTTTGGTAGACTTGGTCTTGGACCAACTAAACTCATTTCACCTTTAAGTATATTTATTAGTTGTGGTAATTCATCTATACTTGTCTTTCTAATAAACCTTCCTACTTTAGTAACCCTAGGATCTTCTTTCATCTTAAACATAGGTCCTGACATTTCATTTTGTTTTTGAAGTTTTTCTTTAAGTTCTTCTGCATTTTGAACCATTGACCTAAATTTAAACATATTGAATTCTTTCCCATTAAGACCTACTCTTTTTTGAGAGAAAATAATTGGTCCTGATGATTCTAGCTTTATTAAAATAGCCACAATTAACAGAATTGGACTTACTATTATTAGCCCTAATAATGATAGTAAAATATCCATTAATCTTTTAGTCGCATTATACATTAGTCTATTTTCTTTATTAATAACTTGAATTTCTAAGCTATTTTCTTTATCTGATTGTAATCTCTCCATAGTATTTCCCCCCTTATATATTAATTTAAACTCATCATTATTTAAACAGACCTAATAGTCCCTTTCTTTCTTTTACTTTGCTTCCTATGAATAGTATTTCTTCATTTTTAAGGAGGCTTTCCCCTGAATCCTTAAAATAATTGAAATAGTTTCTATCCATATCTTTTAATGCTTCTACTCCATTACTCATATCTGGATTTCTCTTTTCATCTCTATGAGCATCTGAACCTATAAAGCTATATATTTTATTTTTTAAGAATATTTCTGCTGTTTTTCTTACATCTTTACCAAAATCTCCAGTAATACTTCCTAAATTAAGCTGAAATAAAAAGCCTTCCTTTATAAACTCATTTATTAAAGAAGGCTTGTTAATAAACCTATAATATCTTTCTGGGTGAGCAATTACTGGTACTATTCCCCTTAATTGCAATTCATATAATACTTCCACAACTTCTTTAATAGAAAAGTTTCTCATATTAAACTCAATTAACATATATCTAGAATCATTTATAGTTCCTATTTCTTTATTTAAGTAACTTTCTAATATACGCTCTGAATAATAAACCTCTTGTCCACAATAAATTTCAAGATCTAACCCAAGCTCCTTAACAAGTTCTTTAACTTCATTAGCTCTTTCCTTAACTTCATTTATTTGAACTTCATAATGGCCTTGCAAGTAATGAGGTGTTAATACTAATTTAGTAGTTCCTCCCCTTACTGCTTGCTTTAACATATTTGTGGTCATTTCTTTTGATTTTGAACCATCATCTATACTCCAAATTAAATGAGAATGCAAATCTACCATTTAGCACCTCCATCTTTACATTTTTTTTACTACTTTTAACTTAAAACCCTATATTTTTACCACAATGTGGCAATCTAAGAAAGTATTTAGATTGTCACATTGTAGACAAAATCTCATATTATAATGTTTTAAATTATTATTTACCTATATCTTTTCCTTCTCTTTATCTTCTCATTTGTGTATCTATTTTAACTATTAAATAATTAAGATTATTTTTCTCCATAATAATAGTAGTACTTATTTCTACTAGTATCTACTCCATTTAAAACTGTTCCTATTATATTAGCATTAACTTTCTTAAGAAGGCTTATTGCATTTTGAACCCCATCTTTTTTAGTTTTATCTGCTCTTACTACTAATATTGTTCCATCTACCTTAGTTGAAAGTATTTGCGAATCTGTAACCGCTTGTACAGGTGGTGTATCTAAAATAACGTAATCATATTCTTCTTTTAAGTGTTCTATAAGCTTTGACATAGTTTTAGAAGATAACATTTCAGATGGGTTAGGTGGTATCTTCCCTGAAGTTAATACTGTCATATTCTTATTATATCTATGAACAGCATTTTCTAAGGCTTCCTTACCTACTATTACATCTGATAATCCTACTATGTTAGATATCTTAAATTTCTTATGTATAGATGGCTTCCTTAAATCACAATCTACTAATATAACTTTTTTATCACCTTGTGCTAAACATAGAGCTAAGTTACCTGCAGTTGTAGATTTACCTTCTCCTGGATCAGAGCTTGTAACTACTATAGCTCTATACTCCTTATCAAAGGATGAATATTGAATATTTGTTCTTAAAGTTCTATAACTTTCCGCTGCTATAGATTTCGGTTCTTTTTCAACTATAAACATATCTTCCTCCTAATTATCCTTCATGTTAGGAATAGATCCAAGTACAGGAAGGTCTAATTCCCTTTCTAGCTGTTCCTTGTTCTTAAAAGTATTATCTAAAAACTCTAGTAAAAATGCTAATCCTACACTAACCATTAATCCTAGTAAAAAGGCAATTGCTATATTCATCTTTTTATTTGGGCTAACTGGCTTTTCTGGCAATTCTACTGCTTCAATTATCTTAATATTTCCATTTGGAACTAGTTCTTTTGAAGTTTTAATAAACTCTTCTGCTATTTCCTCTACTACTACTTCAGCTTCTTTTGGATTTTTACTCTTATACTTTATTTGTAATATTTGAGTATCTGAAACAGTAACTACAGATAAATTATTTAATACTTCTTGTGGTTCTAACTTAAGGCTAGTACCCTTTAAACTTCTAGAAACTAAATCCTTAGTTTTTATAGCCTCTGAATATGTCTTCATAAGCTTTTGATACATAGTTACATCATTTTGGCTATAATTTTGATTTTCTCCATCATCCTTACCTATAAAAACTTTTGTACTTGCTTCATATTGTGGTTTAATAACAAAAAAACTAAATACAGCTGAAGCTACTGTTGCTAGTAAAGTAATTACAACTATCATTAGCCATCTCTTTTTTAAAGCTTCAAACAACTCGTCTAATCTTATTACTTGCTCTTCCAATTAAGTTCCTCCTAACTATTAATAACCTTGTTGTCAATAAATTATTTTTTATAGTCTTTTAAGTAAATTTAATTTCTCCCAAAAATTACAAAGCTTCTTATAAGCTTTTTACAAAAGACATATTTATTTAACAAATTTCTCAGCATTCTAAATTATATCACAATATGATTATTTTTAAACAAAAAAATATCTGCCTACTTCGACATTAAATCTCAAATCTATATTCTTTATCCAATTTTCAATATTATCTTTCTTATTGTAATTGTATTCTTATTTTTTTTTAGAATTATTTTTTAATATTTTTATATTTTCCCTTGAAATACAACATTCATATATTAATTTTACAATAATTTTTACTTTATTATAGTAATTTCTATCTTTTTTATACAAATAAAGAATGTATACATTTGAATATATTAAGATATCCAATTGCATAACTCTTTATATTTACTTAATCCAAGAAGCAATCTTTTTCTTCCTTTCATTGCTTTTTCTTCTAACTAATCCATCAGTTTTAAATATATAAAGTCCCTTCTTACTGATTTTTTCTACTTCTTTATCTATAAGTTCCTTCTTTATATTTTCTTCAAATCCTATAAAGTCATATATATTTTTCTTTATTAATTTCTTACAAGCCTTTTGTGTTGTCTTTCCATAGGCTCCTTCTAAACTTTCTACATTTAATTGAAATAAACAACCTTTATTAATTAATCTATCTATTTTCTTATAGTCATTTTTAATTTCCTCATTTTTTTCTGGTCCTACTATTATTGGAGTTACTTCTACTAAACTAAGTTCAAAAACTAATTCTAACAATTCATCTACTGTACTACTTTCTTCTGAATTTAAAAGAGCATACTTTCCTCTATTTATAGTTCCAATTCTTTTATTTAAGAAATCTTTTACTGAATCGTAATTATCCCTTATAAGATTCGCTGGATATAGAGCTAAATAAGAGTTTTTCTCTTTTAAATAAGCATTTAATTCTTCAACTATTTCTTCCACTTCAATTATACTTGTCTTGCTTTCTTCATCGTAGTATGCAGGGGCTAATACTAGCCTTCTAATATTACATTTTTCTGCTACCTCAATTTTCTCAAGTAAATTAACTATATTAAATTCATTATTAATAATTAAATCTTTTAATATTAAATTTGCTATCATACCCTATACCCCTATCTTCCCTACAATAAATATTAAAATGTGACCTTAGTCCTGTCCATAAATTAAATTATATCCATCCTTACGTACTTTTACTACTTTTTTTCTTTTACATAAATATTCGTATTTTGACATTTTTATTTTACAAACTTTAAATTTATATTAATTTTTGTAGAATAATATTTATTTTATTAAATTCCTTCCCTAAATCTTCCTATATATACCCTTTCATTACTAAATTTAGTGAAATAAATGTATTTTTATGGTTGTAAAAATACGAATATTTTTTCTCATTTTTATATTTTCTTAGGTATTTATCTTATATAAAGATAATTTTTGAGGTGATTTTATGGAAGATTTAATTATTAAAGCTAAAAAAGAAGATATTAATGCTAAAAATGAAATTATCAAAGCTTTTACTCCTCTTATTATTAGCGAGTCCAAAAAAGTATTTATTAAGAATAGAAATTATGAAGAGCTAATTCAAATTGGTATAACTAATTTGCTTCATGCAATTAAATTATTCGACTTATCTAGAGACCCTAAAGCTTTCACTGCCTATGCAGCTTTTAGTATTAAAAACTGTTATAGAGCACTTATACGAAAAGAAGCTAGATCTAATGATGAACTTAGTATAGATATAGTAAATGAAGAGTCAAATCAAAGCTATTCAGATGCACTAATAGATACCAGCTTCTCTCTAGAAGAAACTGCAATAAACAACATCTTAGTAGAAAGACTAAAAAAGGCCCTAAATAAATTAGAGCCTGAAGAACTAAGTATTATAAAATTCCTATATATAGATAGCACATCAGCCAACTTAAGTAAATACTCTAGATCTGTAGGAAAGGACTACTATTACTGTAGCTGCCTAAAAAAACGTGCCCTTTTGAAACTTAAGTCTATAATACTATAAAAAAATGCAATATTATTAAGTGAATACAGACTTCGACTTTTCTATACAGTACTATAAAATTTTGAACTTAAATAACAAAAATTTAATCATAATAATATAGAATAACGACTTTTAGATTACTCAAAACCCACTATATATTCCATTAAATAATTAATTTTAAAAACAAAAAGTACACCTTATTATACGAAGACCGACTTGGGCTTACAAGGTCCTATCGAGTATAATAATAGTGTACTTTTTTACTATACATATTTAATTTTCTATTTTAAAATTTTAACTTTACCATATTTTCTTAATATTCTTTTTTAGTTTTTCTAATATTTTATCTTTCATGTATCTTGCTTTATGGTATTCTAGTTCTTTTTCTTCTGCATATTTCTTTAAAGTAATATTCTCTACATATATAGCCTTAAGTAAAGCTCTTTCTTCCTCTTCTAAAAGATTTATTTCCTTTATAAGTATTTCTCTATCTTTACTTTTTATATAGTCTTCAATAATATTGGTGCTTTCATCTACAATTTCTTTTATATCTATTACCATTGCAATTTCATTTGATTCCTTATATTTATAGTATTGTTTTTCTGCCTTTGATATTTCCTTGTATATATCATTTCTTATTACTTCTTTAGCATAACTTGAAAATCCTTTGCTTAATTCTATCTTACAGCTCTTCACAGCTTTTATTATGGAAAGTGTAGCTATTTGTCTAATATCTTCTTTATCGTATCCTTTTATATAAAAACTAATCATTGTGTTATAAATTAATGGTTCATGTTTCTTTATAATTTCTTCTAATGCAATGTTATCCCCATCTTTAGCTTTAATTAGTAATTCTTTTACTTCCATCATATAATCTTTTGAAGTTGTCCCATTACCAGTTCAAATTAAGAAATAAGAATTATTGATGTAATTCTTACATAATTACTAAAATTAATTACTTTTTAAAACTCCTATAGGCGTTTTTTCATTAATTTTTCATTATTCATTCTTAATTATTCATTGTATGACAACCCTCTCCCTCCTTAATATTTTTATTTTATTTACCCTTTATTATGCATTTCTCTTTATTAATTATATTTTACCAAACATATGTTCTTTAGTCTAGTGATATTTGAATTTTTTAACAAATTTTACTGATAATTAATTTCAATAAAAGTTTTTAATTTCTTAAGTTTTGGCTTATACTATTTATAGGGAAAATTTATGGATTTTTCCTGAGGGAGGTAGAGACGTTGAAAAATAATATTAAATTAATTTGTATTGATATGGATGGTACTTTATTAAATAGTAATCATGAAGTAAGTGAAAGAAATAAAGAAGCTCTAAAGAAAGCAAGTGAGCTTGGTGTTAACATAGCTATTACTACTGGAAGATTATTTTGCTCTGCAAGATATTATTCTGACTTAATTGGAATAGATACTCCTGTTATTGCTTCAAATGGATCTTATATAAAAAATAAATTTAATGATACTGCAATTTTAGAAAATCCTATGCCAAAGGATGTTGCTATTGAGATTTATAATATTGTAAAAAAACATGGTTTAACTGTTAACTTTAATAGCTGGGATACTTTAATTAGAGAGGATTTTATTCCTGAAAACCATGCTTATTACATTATGAATCAGGACTTACCAGAAGAAAAAAGAGTAAAGTTCTTAGTATGTGAAGATATTATTCCGACTCTTGAAGATTTTCAAGGTAATATTCTTAAAGGTATAGTATTTGAAGATGGAAAAAACAAAGATAATTTATGGGCAGCTAAAGAAGAATTAAAAGATACCTTTGGTGATAAACTTCACGTGGTTAGCTCAGGAGATAATAACTTCGAAGTTATGATGGGTAATTCTTCGAAGGGTAATGCTGTTGCTTATCTCGCAGATTCTTTAGGCATTAAACCTGAAGAAGTAATGTGTATTGGAGATTCAGAGAATGATATCTCAATGATTAAATATGCTGGAGTTGGAGTTGCCATGGGTAACGGCTTAGATATTGTAAAGGAAGTAGCAGATTATGTTACTGATACTAATAATAACTCTGGAGTTGGAAAAGCTATAGAGAACTTCGTTCTTTAATCATAATATATAATTCATAATGAACAATTATTGGTGTACCTTGTTTAAAATTATAAAAAAGAGTTGTGCTAAGCAACTCTTTTTATTTTTTACTTTGCTCCTTAACTATATAATTAGGTCTTCTTTTAACTTGCATATAAGTTCTTGCTAAATATTCTCCTATTATACCTAGTGCAACTAACTGAATACCTCCAAGAAAAGAGATTAAACATATAGTTGATGCATATCCAGGTAGATCTTTTCCAAATATTAGTGTCTGTAAAAGGGTTATTATAAAATATATAAAACTGATAATAGATATTATTACTCCTATAATAGACGATAATCTTAAGGGAGTAGTTGAAAATGCAATTATACCTTCCATTGCATATTTAAATAGTCCTATATAAGACCATTTAGTTTCTCCTAACACCCTATCTTCACTAACATATTCAATCCAGTAAGTATCATATCCAACCCATTCAAATATGCCCTTGCTAAATCTATGATATTCAGTTAGATCTAAAACTGAATCTACCATTTGCTTTGACATTATTCTAAAATCCGTTGCACCTTCTACTATAGGTATATCTGAAATTTTATTTAAAAATCTAAAGAATAGCTTAGAAAATAATCCTCTTAATTTAGATTCCCCACTTCTATCTATTCTCTTTGTTGATACTGATTCATACCCCTCTTCTACTTTTTCTATCATATCTATTATTAACCTTGGTGGATGTTGTAAATCTGCATCCATTATTATTGCATAGTCTCCATTAAAATTCTTAAGTCCAGCTAAGATAGCTGCTTCCTTACCAAAGTTTCTAGAAAATGATATATACTTAATGTTTTTATGCTCCTTAGACAAGTATTTAATAGTTTTAAGAGTATCATCTTTACTTCCATCATTTATAAGTATATATTCAAATTCATATCCTTCTATTTTATTCGTTATCTTAACTGACTCTACATAGAACAATTCAATCATTTTTTCTTCATTATAACAAGGAACTATTATACTTACCTTTTTCAAATTCTCACCTCATTTTGATCTTACGTACTTTACTTAAATCTACTTTAGATGACATAATTACTACAATACTAGTAGCTAAAGAAATTATAATACCTATATCTTTATAATAAAATTTATAGTTCATATCTAAACTATGATTTCCCTTTTCAAGTTTTAATGCTATAAATCCACCATTTACTTCAATAGGCTGAATAGTCTTATTATCAACTTTTATTTTCCAGTACTTATCATTTACTATAGGAAGTACTATATATCCATTATCATAAATACTTATCTCAGCCTCTAACCCCTTTTTGTTTCTTACAAGGTTATCTATTTCTATATCATTCATATCTTCTATTGAAGATTCTATATAATTTTCCTTTATACATATTAAATCAATGCTTCCAACATACTTTTCATCTATTGTTAATACATCTCCATAATTAAGCCTTCCAATATAAAGTTCATTTTCATCCATATCCTCTTTATTTACATTAGGTAAGTTTGAATCTTCTCCTATGTGCTCTCCATTAACCTTAAAAGGTATATATTCAATGCCATACTCCTTTTTACTAGTAACATAATATTCTCCTGTTTCTTGTATAACAGTATCTACCTCTTCAATAGGATATATAGCAAAATTATCCCTTAGATTTTCATCTAATTCTATATTATTTTTATTTTTTTCTATTAATAAATTACTATATAAAAGTATATCCTTTTCTATCATAGAACTAGGTAATTTCCCTTTTATAATAGAATTCTCTTTAAAGAATTTAAAAGGCTTATTATCAACTTCAAAGATATAAAAATCATTAGTCTTATCTATTAATTCTGAATTAAAATATGGACAATAATTATATGAAGAAACATAATAATCTGTTCCAATATGCTGAGCTATTATATTTCTACCTTTGAATTCTATTCTCACATTATCTTTAACAGTATTACTAAAGGCTTTACTAATATTTCGGTAATTCCCATTAATTAGTGAATGATAAGCTGAAACACCATTAGCTTCATTTGCTATAAAAATGTTTTTAGACATTTGAGTTCCTCTTATTTCAATTCTCTTGTCTTCTCCATACTTATCCTTAATATATTCTATTACATTAGAATACTGACTTCTTGTTTCCTGAGATACTTTCTCTATACTTCCCAGTGTCATACTATACTGCTTAGACACCTCAAATAGTAGAAAAATACTTAATACTATAGTCATGAATTTAAATCTTCGTTTTGCTAGTAATATTAATAACAAGTAAGCAAATATAAATAGTAAGTTAGTTAGTTTTAAACTAAAGTCTAAATCCTTATTAAATAATATAAACATTGTGCTTACTAACAAAATAACGCTAAAACTGGTTAACAATCTCTTATTTTTTCTTACTTCATTTAAAAATAAATATACATATATCGCTACGTAAATATTTAAAAATAAATTATATCTAAAATCTCCACCAACAGGTTTATAAGTAAAGTTTAAAATATAATTCACTTTTTCTATACAAAGAGCAATAATTAAAATCCCTATATGAATAAAATACAATTTTTCTTTTTTAAACTTACTAAAAATGAAAAATGAAAGTAGTATTGGAATTCCTATTAATGTTGTATAAGTATTACTACTTTGATTTACAGCTCCAATATAATTTTGAGTAAGCATCGAAACAATATTCCAAATGCTAGTTCCAAAATCATTAATTACACCTGTCTCTTTAGCAGATGATAACATTATTACTGAAGCAGGAACTATCACAAAGCTTGACAAAAGTACAGCTATCAATGATTTTTTTATCATAATCCAGATAAATGTACCTATATCCTTAATATCTTTATTTATAACTATATATCTAATTATTGCATATATAGCTATATGAGGTACTAGAAGTGCTGCCAAATAATAATCTGTAATTATTAATAAAAGTAGAGCTATTATGTATAACAGCTTATCTTCATCACTTAAAACTTTTTCTATACCTAATAATACTAAAGGTAAGAATATAAAGGTATCTAGCCACATTATTTGTATTGCACCATAATTTAATATATAATAGCTTGCAGCATAGAAAATGGCTCCATACCATTTAAATTTATTTGATGTAACCTTTTCAAAATAAAGGGATGAAAAATATATTAAGAAGATAAATTTTATAGTAATAAAAAGTGGAGTAATTATCTCCATTTTTATATTCCTAAACAGAACTAATATTATATTAAATGGACTCATTAAATAATATATACCTAAAGAATACATATTGTCTCCTAAAGCAATACTCCAGTTATAATTATATCCAAGCCCAAATATACTTGCATTATTACGATAGTACTCTAAAAAATCTATTCCTTGATTATACATATCTCCATATAGAATTCCACCATTTAGTAGATATACTATATAACTTAGACTTATTCCAATTACTATTGAGATAATAATATCTTTATATACTTTCTTCAAATTTTATTCTCCTTCTTCATATCTCCTAGGGAACTAGAAATCTAGGAATAGTATCCTTAATCCCCAAATATTTTTACTCCTTTGTCCCTAAAGCTTTCCTTACTAATAAAAAGTTTACAGGAATACTAATACAATAAACTAAAAATGGTGAAATAGCTTTATGTACTCCAACCATATTAAATAAATTTAATAACACCATTTGTAAACCATAATTAAAACCATGGGCTAATAGAAATTTAACTCCCTTTTCCTTATTGGGGTTTGTTTTAAATGTAAAGTAGTTTGATAGTATAAAATTAAAAATTAAACTTACTATATACCCAAGTGTAAATGCTATGTTAGTTCCTATAAAGTTATATAAAATAACATAAACTAAATATTGAATAATAGTTGCTAAAACTCCTACAATTCCAAATCTAATTATTTCACCAATTTGTTTTTTATCTAAGATTTTCAATTGAAATCCTCCATAGTTCCATCTTTATATATTATATATACTTAATTATTATACCTTATTTCAATATATTTTTTAACCAAAACATCTATAAAGTAATAAACAATCTTTTAATAAATAAAAGAGAGATACCTATTTGTAAAACAGTTATCCCTCTTTTATTATTTCATTATGCCATATCAATTTCATTGTAACATTAATAAAATGCTCTGAAATTTAAAACTAGTCGTCACTCTTACCTACACCAGATAATACTAAGCCCTTATTATGATCTAGAGCCCAGTTTATACCCCAGTCATTTTGGAATATAAGAATGTTTCTATCTTTAAAGTCCTTAACTCTCTTAGCATCAGATGTTAAGTTTAACTTTTCCATATCTATATCTTTATTTTCTATCCATCTTACATATCTAAATGGAAGTCTATCCATTTTAATATCAACATTATATTCATGCTTTAATCTGTATTCTAAAACTTCAAATTGAAGTACACCTACAACCCCAACTATTATTTCTTCCATTCCTATGAAAGATTCTCTAAATACTTGGATTGCTCCTTCTTGAGCTATTTGAGTAACACCTTTTACGAATTGTTTTCTCTTCATAGTGTCTACTGGTCTAACTCTTGCAAAGTGTTCTGGTGCGAAGGTTGGAATTCCTTCAAATTTAAATTTCTTAGATGGTGAACATAATGTATCTCCAATTGAGAATATACCTGGGTCAAATACCCCTATTATATCTCCTGCATATGCTTCTTCAACTATTTCTCTATCTTGAGCCATAAATTGTTGTGGTTGAGAAAGCTTAAGTTTCTTGCCACCTTGCATATGATAAACATCTTCTCCCTTTTGGAACTTTCCTGAACAAATTCTCATAAAGGCAATTCTATCTCTATGAGCCTTATTCATATTAGCTTGTATCTTAAATACAAAAGCTGAGAAGTTATTATCAAATGGATCTATTTCTCCTATGCTTGAGTTTCTTGAAAGTGGTGATGTAGTCATTTCTAAGAAATGCTCTAAGAATGGCTCTACACCAAAGTTAGTTAAAGCTGATCCAAAGAATACTGGTGTTAATTCTCCTAATCTAACTTTTTCTAAATCAAGGTCGTCTCCAGCTATATCTAAAAGCTCTATATCTTCCATTAATTTATCATGAAGAGCTTCCCCTAAGATTTCTCTAAATTTAGGATCATCTACAGAACCTTCAATTGCATCTACTGCAGTTTGACCATGGTTTCCAGCTGAAAAAGCAATAATTCTCTTATTATCTCTTTCATAAACCCCCTTAAAATCTTTACCTGATCCTATTGGCCAGTTCATAGGGTATGTCTTTATTCCAAGTTCATTTTCAATTTCTTCTAATAACTCAAATGGGTCCTTAGCTTCTCTATCTAACTTATTTATAAAAGTAAATATAGGCATTTCTCTAAGGGATGCAACATGGAATAGCTTTCTAGTTTGATCTTCTATACCTTTTGCTCCATCAACAACCATAACTGCACTATCTGCAGCCATAAGTGTTCTATATGTATCTTCTGAGAAATCTTGGTGACCTGGTGTATCTAATATATTTATGCAATGTCCATTATAATTAAATTGCATTACAGATGAAGTAACTGAAATACCTCTTTGTTTTTCTATTTCCATCCAGTCAGATACTGCATGGGCTGAAGCTTTTCTAGCCTTTACTGATCCTGCAAGTCTTATAGCTCCTCCGTATAATAGGAACTTTTCTGTTAATGTAGTTTTACCTGCATCAGGGTGGGATATTATAGCAAAGGTTCTTCTCTTTTCTATTTCATTTATATAATCTGCCAAGGGCTTTTCCTCCTTAAATTGAAAGTAGTAATCTCTATTTCTCTAGTTATTCATTATACCCTAAAGTAAGAAAATTTAAAATGAATTTTTTCTCTATCAGAGAACATAAAAAAGAAAAGGACATGATCTAGCTTTCTTTCGAATGCCATTCATACCCTTTTCTATTTTTGTTATCTTAGTCTTATCCTATCTATTAATTTGATAGTTTGCTTAATATAATATATCTCAATTTTCTTGTAAGGGATTGAAACTTGATAGTTATACTATACTCTTGTAAAACTAGATTTAATTATTCTATAATTTTATATCTTATATTAAACTTTTTATAATTTTGTAAATTTAGATTAATTCTTATTAATTAACTAATTCAATATATTGAATTAATCTCTTTTATGCATGTTTCTTTTTTCTTATAAATAATACTCCACCAACTACTACTGCTGCTAATGCTAAAACTAATATTACTGAAGTTGATACTACTGCTCCTGTATTAGGTAAGTTTCCTTTTCCAGATTCAGTGTTACTATTAGTATCTGATGGATTAGTTGTACCTTTATCAACTAATTTTTCAGCTATTACAAATTTTGAGAAGTGAGAAGTTTTGAATGTAACTTTATTTCCATTAACTTCAGTTTCCATAGCTTCAAATTTCTTTTCAGCCTCATTATAATAATATACTACAAGATTATCTTTATTAAGACCTTCAAGTTCTTTATCTGTTAAGCTTATAGTTATTTCTACTTGTCCGTCTTTAAAGTTATGGATAAATGTGCTTCCATCTTCCTTATTAACTATTAATTTAAAGTCAAATACTTTATTAACAGCATTTATATCCTTTAATATGGCAGAATCTTCTATTATTTCTAGGCTAATAGTAACATCCTTAGCCCCTTCTAAAAGACTCTTATCTATTGCTGATAATGGTAAGTTTATTTGAACTCCATTATTTACAGTAATATTTAAAGATCCTGTTCCATTCTTTAAGGATTCAATATCTTTAATTACAATATCTACCTTCTTAGCTGGAGAATCAGTATTAACCTTAATTTCATTATTTTCATTAGGGTTAATCTTAGATACTTCTGCAATAACCTTATCCCCTGAAGGTTTAATTACTACATTATCATCTGGAGTCTCTGGAGTCTCTGGAGTCTCTGGAGTTTCTGGTACTTCCGGATTTCCTGGTTCTACTTCTATTAGATTATCTTTAGCTTTCTTTAATTTTGATAGAGCCTTATCTATTTCTGATTGTTTTGATGCATTCTTATATACATCCTTTGCTTCTTTTAATGCTTTTACAAATGCATCTTTCTTTGATCCATCTTTATATTTATCTAAGTCAAGCTTTTCATATTCTGCAATTACTTTTCCTAATTCACTTCTGTCAACTTCTTCTACATCTAGTAGTTTTAATGCTGCTTGAGCTTCTGTAAGAACTTTCACTGCATTATCGATTTCATCTTGTGAAGCTGCATTATCAATTAAAGCTTTTCCATCTTTTAATGCTTTTACAAATGCATCTTTTTCAGCTCCATCCTTATACTTAGTTAAATCAATCTTTTCTGCTTTTTTAATAGCATTTTCTAATTTATTATAATTTAACTTCTTCTTTTCAACAGTTACTGTAGCCTCTGCCATTAGACCTGCTGCATTTGTTATTTTAACCTTAGCAGTTCCAGCTTTTACTGCTGTTACAACACCATTTTGATTTACTGTTACTACATCTTCATTAGAAGAACTCCATACAATACCCTTTAGAACAGTATTTTCTGGATGCTTTGGTGTTAATGTTAATTTTCCACCTATATTCATTGTTGCATCTTCTAATGTTGCTGTATCTGCTACCTTGTGTAAGATAATTGGTGCAACCTCTGCTATTGCTGCAAAATTACCTCTACCTTTTTCTACATAAATCTTAATTGTTTTTGCATTAAGTGTTTCTTTAAATTTAGCAGTTACCCATGCTCCACCTTGCATCTCTGAAGTTAAAGCAGTGATAGAATCTGAAGTTTCTAAAACTTTTCCTTCTGCATCTAATACTTCATATTTAAATTGTTCTACAATACCATTATTTGCACTTGGTCTTTGTTGGAATTTAACTCCACCTATTTTCATTTCTTTTCCTAAGTCTACAGTTAGGATAGCTGGATTTTCTTTACTTACAACAAATCCTGCCCCACTCCATTGTGAATGCCAGTAAGTAGAAGACTTCCCATCTGCTGCTGCAGAAGCTACTCCACTTCCTGCTGGTTCTCCTGATACTTGTTCAGTATTTGCACTAGAACTTATTTCACTAAATTCTTCTCTTGGAATATCTATTACAACATCCCCAATAACTTTCATTTCAAATACAACTTCTTTTCCATCTGGAAGTGTTGCTGTAATAGTTGTATTTCCTGCTGATAATGCTTTTACAACATTAGAATCTTTATCTACAACTGCTACTTTTTCATCACTTGATTTCCATTTAATTTCATCTAGACGACTTCCATATATTTCAGAAGTTTCACCTTTATAAAGGTTAGTACTTGATAGTGTAACTGCAACTGCATCTTTATCTTCTGTAATTACAAGATTATCTAGAGTGAAATCTCTTTGCCCCATTGCACCAGTTCCTGATTTGCTTGCATTTTGATAAAGACCAATCCAAGTTTGCCCACTTCCGCTACCAATAACTTGCATTTTAACATGTTTAGTTTCTCCACGAGCTATTGCAAGATATTGTTCTTCTGTTGGCGCAGTATAATTTGTTCCATCTCCAATTACCATAGCATATGCTTTATCTGGTCCTGATTGGTAATCAAATTCTACATTATATACCTTACCTGGTTCAAAACGATAATTTTGTGGAAGTGTTTGATAAATTATTCCAGTATTTGCATCATGATGTTTTAATGACCAATTTCCTTCAATTACATCATCAATTACTCTTCCATTCCATCCTGCTTGTGTATATGGAGCATTTAATTGTGATAAATGTGTTGCAGGGTCTGAAATTCCTTGTGCAGAACTTAATACAAATGGATATAATCCTTGTACTACTGTTTCAAAGTCTTGTGTAAATGTTCCATCTTCCTTAAAGTTATCTAATGACTTTTCTACTATACGGATATCATCCATATAAGTAGATCCCTCTCCAGCTGCTCTAGATAAAGTTAATTTTGCTGTATCCTTTTCAGCTGTAAATGAAATTTGCATACGTTGCATTTTACTTCCATTCTTTTGGTCTGATTTTACATAGTTATTTAAAATAGAACGTTCAGTATAGTTAGAAACTGTCTTCTTTCCTGAATTTACTTCTATTGTAGCCTTTTCATCACTATTATTTTCTACATATACTTCTGCTACATAATTTGTATTTTTCTTTAATCCTGAAATAGTTGTAGTTACTGATACATCTTCAGAAGGACTATTAAATGCTAGTCTTTGATCTCCTGTATTTGCTTTCTCTATTACAACTGATTCATCTTCTATATCTCCTGACCATTCATCTTTGGATAATTTTTCTCCTGCAGCATATCCATTAAATCCTGGATCTACTACATAATCAGCTTCGCCAAAATCATTTTTTAGTTCTTTAACTTCAGCACCTTTTGCTAATACATATGCTGTTGCTGCTTTAGCTTCTAAAGTTACAGATCCATTAGTTACAGGAACACTTATTTCATTTATACGTCCTTGATCAGATAATTCATACATTACAACATTTCCAAGACCTTCCCATCCATTTGGAAGTTCCCATGTTGTTGTTCCACCATCTAAATTCCAGTGGTATAATTTTTCTGTTCCATCTTCGTCTGTCCATGGTAATAAATATTTTACTTCATCTAAAACTACTTTATTATTTAAAGTAATTATACGCTCAATATTATCATCATTTCTTTGTTCTTCTTTTCTTGTTACAACAACTGTATCTCCTGCATCATTTTTTAATGTAATTTCTTTTTCATGATTTCCTACAGGTGATTGTCCTTCTTCGTAATTTTCCCAATCAGTTACAATATAATGTTGTAAGAACTTAGTAGGTAGGTTTTGATTAAATGTTTGAAGAATATATTCATTAAAGTCTCTATCTCCACCCCATCCTTCAAATCCATACAGTCTATAACCTCCAAGTAATGGATTATCTGCTGTTCCTCCGAATGCAGGATAATTTAATACTTGAGAGTCTCTATGGTCATTTCTAATAAATCTTATAATATCACTATTAAAGCCCTTTGAAGTTGCACCACCATAAACTGCATCTGTTGACCAGTGTTGCCATGTAGAGTCATACTCACCTTGTGCACTAAATTCTGTTGTAAATCTCCAACCAAGGGAATTAATTTCTTTTGCAATATTTCTTGTTTCCCATGCATCTTGATACCATACATCAAGATAGATGAAATCCATATTATCTTTACGTTTTTCAGCATCAGCCTTAATTTCTTCTTTACTTGCAGTTACTTCACCTAGTGAATTTACTACTGCATTTGGCCATTCTCTATTATAGAAGCTTGTTCCATTTATACGATCATATAATTGTACAAGACGCTTCCATCTTGCTTGAGTTGATAAATCCCAAAGTTTATCGATTACATGAGATTGGTCTAACCATCCCCATCCATTTCCTATTGGCTTTTGTAACATATCTTCATTAAATGAAGCTGCTTCTGGATATGCTTCTTGTGCATTAATGTGAACACCGATTTCTGTATTATAATCATGTGCAATTTTAATTAAGTCTTGGAAATCTTCTACTCCACCTTCACGTTCTGCAATATCCGCATATTCTGAATTGGCAGAATCATGACCCTCATTTCCATATCCCTTTAACATAACTGATTGTGGAAGTCCATCTGTTGCAAGGAAGACCTTCTTAATATTATCAGCTGTTGTTAAATAAGGGTTAGATGCCATACTTGCAAAGTTCATAACGATACGATAGTTAACCATATCCTTAATTACATCTGCTTCATAAGGAATATTCATAATATCACGGAATGCAAGAGCTCCATCATTCCAGTCAATATCATTATCTCCATTTTCATCTGCTGCAATAGCAACTTTTGCAACTGGTAAATCACTTACTGGATAACCATCTTTATATTTTGCTGCAGCCTTTTGTCCATTTTTATCTCCTAATTCATAGTACCATGGAGCACTTGTAAGACTCATTGTATCTGCACCATTGTTTCTTACAACACGTTTATCTCCTTCAGCTTCTGAATTACTGAAAAGACCTGCACTTAACTTATTATTTGTAAGGAATCCATATAAATAAGAATCTGTCTTTGATGGAACAAATCCATTTTCAAAATCAATAAATACATCACCACTTGATGTTGTAGTTGTAGATGTTTGTGCTCCTGCAAAATTAGCACCCTCTTCTACAGCATCTACTGTTAAAAGATTTAATCCTGGAACATCAATAGTTCCAATCTTTGCAGATCCATCTGCCTTTGTAAGCTCTGTAACTTCCCATGTTAAATCATTTTCTTTTACGCTTACTTTTACTTCCATATCAAAATTTATTTTATTTTCAGCATTTTCAACATGCATTGAATATATTCTATAATCTGCTTTTGTTTCTTTAACTGTAACAGTTGGTTCAATTTTTATACCATTGATTGCTACAGTATTAAGTTTAGTTTCATTACCACGGAAATATTGTCCTTCTACTTCCTTTCCATCTTTAATAATTTGATATCTAGCAACAACAGGGAATGTCTTTCCAATATATACTTTCATTTCATCTGACGAAATAGTATCATATTGTGATAAGTCTATGTCTGCTTTTTTCTCTAATTTAATATCTACTACATTTTCTTTATCTTCAATATTTATAACTTGAGAATACGCCTCATATCCTGGCTTTGTAACAGCCATATTATATTCCCCAAGTTCTATACCATCAAACTGATACTTTCCATTAACATCACTTTTAACTGAGTTTGCTCCTATACGTATAACTGCTTCTGGAATAGGCTTTCCATCCTTATCCAAAACAGTTCCTGATACTGGTACAAGCTTTGAATATACTTCTTCTACTTTTTGTCCTGTACGCTCTGCAGCAAATACCCACTTGTCTTCCATAGCGCTTTTTCCGTTATATTTTACATCTGCAAATGAAATGGAAGTTGCTCCATTTGTCTTTACACCAAATCTTCCTTTTCCGGAAGTCTTGTCAGCAAAGGAAATTAAAGCTTGATTAGTAACTCTAGCTGTAGTTCCATTAACAGTTACTGATAATGTCTCATTATTTAAGGATATAGACATTTGTAGTTCTTCACCCTCTACAGGCGTTGGTAACCCTGAAATACTTGGGTAAGATTCAGTACCATTTAACTTATATTGATAATACCACTTACTAGATGAATCATATCCTATATATAACCAATTGTTATCGTCTACATAAGTATGAAAAACTCCCCAATTATTACTTGGTTTTAATTTTAGTGATAGTTCTCCTGACTTTTCCATTTTCTTATCGTTGTCAAGTAATAAAACTGGTGCTGCTACTGCTGGATTACCATAAGCATGTCCACCGCCATTTTTAGATCCACCTGTTAACTTAATCCACTTTTGACCTTGCTCAGATGGATTTTCTGGTTCTTCTTTATCTGTAACTACTACAGATGGTTCCCATACTTGACCTGCAAGGTTATCTTTATATAATGTCCAAGCATTGTAATCTGTGTACTTATATTCTCCAATTGTTACATCTGAAAAATAGATATCAGTGTATGCAGTTTGATACGTAGCTGCTCCAAATCCAATCTTTCCTGCTTTATCTTTTAAACTAATAAAATCAGCTGTATTAATTAAAGCTTCTCCACTCTTACCACTTGTTTTATTATCTACCTTTAGTTTAAGTCCATTTTCCTCATATACTGCACTAATGTTTACAATATCGTCTTTGTTTAATTCTGGCAGCCCTGTAATTCCAGGATATTCTGATTTACCATCATTCTTATATTCTGTAAACCAACCTGTTGCTCCATCATATGCGACATATCCCCAATTGTTATCGTCTACATATTTGGTCACAAAACGAAATCTTGTATCATTTTTTTCACTTCCTACTTTCATCTGGAAGCTAATAGACTCATTTGTAATATCTTTTTTATCTGATAATACAAATAACTCTGGAGTATTGCTTCCAAAGTGTCCATTACCATTACCACTTCCAGCCTTTATATGTGCCATTGTTTTTGGTACTGCTAATACATGTAAAGACGGAAATATAAATGTACAAAATACTATGAAAGCTGTTAATGCAGCTCCAAGCCTCTTCTTACTTCCCTTAAGGATACTAACCATAATACACACTACCCTTCTCTTAAATTTGTGATTATAATACTTCCTCCCAATACTCTATTATTTACCACCCCTTTATACCTTCTCTTCTATATTATAGAACATGTAAAAAATATATAATCTAATACAGTTTTTATCTATACTGTATAAGTAAATTATATATTAGATATTGATGGATATATATTAGTATCTTGCTAATTTATCTCAATATTTTGAGATTTTAAATTTTTCTTTTAATATCATAATAACTCTAATTAAACATAAATCGATAATATTATGTCCAATTAGAGCTATTTTTTAATTTTCCATTTTATAAGCTTCTTACATTCCATTTAATAAACATAATTAATAAAACATTAATTATTGCTGTTACTAGTAATATCGATCCTATAGTGAATCCAGCATCTATTACTTGTCCGTAAAGTAATTGTCCTGGAGCTACACTTATAGTTGCTACTGCTGTTGAAAAAGCTGATACTCTTCCAAGCATATCTTGAGGCACTTCCTTTTGTATATAAGTTAGAGTCAATACATTAGATAAGGACAATGATAGCATTATAGCCAGCCCTCCTACTGCAAAAACTCCTGCTAAGGCATAATTACCTGCTTTTAATACTCCTAAAGTTGACATTAATAAAACTCCAAAAAGCATTGGAAAATAAGTATAATGTGCCTTTTTCATAGAAAACATCTTTGGCTTTACACTTATCCATAGTCCACCTAATATCATTCCTAAAACGCATATTCCTTCTACTATCCCATAAACTTCTGAAGGTAATCCTAAGAATACATTTATAAAATAAGGTGCAACTATAGATAAAATAGGTACTAAGAATATATTGCACATAGCATAGGAAGCTATAATCCCTAAAACTATTTTCTTTTCCTTCTTTAAATAGATAAAACTGTTTTTCATCTCTATAAATGAGTTTTTTATAAAGCTCATAGAGAATACTTTTGTAGAAGCATTTTCTTTAGTAACTTCCTTAACAGAATGTTCTAAATTCTTCTCACCAACATCAGGTATATCTAAGAACATTTCCATTATAGCTGAGAAAAAGAAACTTACAGCATTTATTATAACTATTGCCTTTATTCCAACTAATCCATAAAGAATTCCTGCGAATATTGGTCCTACAAAATTTACTACTGATCCAACTTGATTTATTATTCCATTAGCTGAAGTTAGTTTATCTTCTTCAACTACTTGAGGAATAGAAGCTGTAACTGCTGGTCCATATAGCGTGTAACAAATTGATAATATAAACATTACTGCAGCTACTATTATTTCATGATCTCTTCCTCTTAATAATATAAATGCATATATACCAATAATAACTGAGCAGAAAAGATCTAAATAAACCATTATCTTTTTTCTATTTATCTTATCAGAAAGCATTCCAGCAATAGGTGCAAATAAAATATAGGGTATAGTTGATATTGCTAAAATATTTGCAAAGGTTGCTGTGCTTCCTGTAAAGTCCAATAAGTATAAGGACATACTAAATCTTTGAATTGCATTTCCAAAAAGGGAAATAATCTGCCCTATTACTATTATTATAAAATTTTTATTTTTCATTTGTCCTCCCTAAGTAGCTGACATTCTATGAAACTACTTCTCTAAGTAGCTCATATTCCATACATACTGGATATTCTCCATTTTCACTTACTTGAAGATTTGCATCTATTCCATAAATTTCTTTTAAAGATTCTTTATTAATTACATCTATTGGTCTTCCTTCACAGATAATTTCACCTTTTTTAAGTCCAATAATATTATCTGCAAATCTACATGCATTGTTTAGTTCATGCAATACAATAACTACTGTAATATTTTTTTCTTTATTTAATCTATGTAAAACTTCTAATACTTCCAGTTGATAAGACATATCTAAGTAAGTTGTTGGTTCATCCAGCATAATTATGTCTGTTTCTTGAGCTAAAACCATAGCTATCCAAGCTCTTTGTCTTTGTCCGCCAGATAAATTTTCTACTTCTCTATCTGCAAATTCTGAAAGGCCTGTTTCTTCTATTGCCCAATCAATAACTTCTTTATCATGAGTATTAAGTCCACCTATCATTTTTTGATGAGGAAATCTTCCAAAGGCTACTAGTTCCCTTACAGTTAAACCACTTGGACATACTGGACCTTGAGGCAGGAATGCTACTTCTTTAGCTATATCTTTTTCTTTTATCTTTTTTACGTTCTTATTATTTATAAATATATCTCCAGCTTTAGGCTTATTCACTCTTGCAATAGTCTTAAGTAAAGTTGATTTTCCACATCCATTGGCTCCAATTATTATGCTAATCTTCCCCTTTGGAATAGATAGACTCATATTTTCAATTATAGTATTCTTTTCATATGCAACTTTTAGATTCTTTACACTAATAGCTTCCATAACCGTACTCCTTTATATATCTCATCTACTTATCTGTATCTTTTTCATCTTAGTAACTCAATTATATTGTAGATTTTTTAATAGTATTTCTTTCTTCTCTTAGTAATTCATTTCTAGCTTCCTTAAATACTATTTCTTAGTCTGTATCATTACTATCTTCAATTATTACTCCATACATATAAAAGCTAGCAAACATACATAATATCTAAGGATTAATTCTGTTAATAACTCATATAAATAATAGCTACTTTACTTTCTATTCCTTCATCATCAAATAAATAAAGTATGGTACTCCAAATATTGATACTGTTATTCCTACTGGAATTTCTATTGGAGAAAATAAATTTCTTGATACTGCATCTGCAAGAAGAACTATTATGATACTTATAATTGCTGATATTGATATGAAGTTCTTATGATATGGACCAACTAATTTCCTTGCTATATGAGGAGATATAAGTCCTAAAAATCCAATATTACCTGCAAAGGCAGTTGCACTTCCAGCTAAGATTACTGCAAATGTTAAAAACTTCTTTCTCTCTTTTTGTAAATTAAGTCCAAGTCCTGTTGCAAGCTCATCTGAAAGATTTAAAACATCTAATTTTTTATGATTTAGTAATACTATAATAAACATTAAAAGTACTATTGGTATTATAACTTTGGCATAGCTCCATCCAGCTCCCCAAAGGCTACCTGATGTCCAAACTAATACTCTATTGTAATCTCCAACTCCTCCTCTAAAAGTAAAGAAGGTAATTAAAGCATTCAGCCCTGCATTTAGACCAATACCTATTAGTAACAGCCTTCTTGGTCTAACTCCTTTTCTGCTTGATAGCATATATAATATAAATGAAGTTACTCCAGCTCCAACAATAGCCATAAAAGGTAGTACAAATATTGAAAGCTGTCCAAGTTCACTATAATAATTTCCTGTTGAATATGTAATGAATAATACTGCTGCAACTGCTGCTCCAGCATTAATACCTATAATTCCTGTATCTGCTAAGTCATTTTTAGTTATTGTTTGAAGTATTGCTCCCGCTGTTGAAAGAGCTACTGCTACTGCTATTCCAACTAACATTCTTGGAAGCCTTAAATTAATTATAGCTGCCTTTTGCATCTTAGTTCCATTTCCAAGAAGGGTATTTATAACTTCTAAAGGAGTTACCTTATATGTTCCCCAGCAAAGTGTTACGAAAAAGGATATAACAAGTAATACTAATAGAATTATTAATGCTATTTTAAATCTTTTTTTCTTCATCTATCCTCTTTCCTTTCTTGCTACTGCTATGAAAAATGGTATTCCTATAAGGGCTGTAAATACTCCAATTGGAGTTTCATATGGATCAAATAACATTCTTGCTGCTATATCTGCATATGTTAAAAGTGTTGCACCTAGTAAAAATGCACAAGGTATATTTCTTCTATAATCTTCTCCTAGGATTTTTCTAACTATTTGTGGAACTATAAGTCCAAGAAAAGCTATGTTTTTCCCAACTGCTACTGCTGCTGCACACATAGGTATCATTACCATAAGAGTTGTAAATCTTATTTTTTGAGGGTTTTGTCCAAGTCCAATTGCAACATCATCTCCAAGGCTTAAGATATTTATCTTAGGAGATAATAAGACTGCAATTATAAATCCTATTGTCCCAACTATAAAAACTAAATTAAAATCTGACCAACTAGCATTTCTAAATCCACCTGATACCCAAAAACCTATCATTTGACTTTGATTAGATAAAAGTCCAACTATAGTTGTTAGTGATACAAAAAATGTGCTCATTGCTGTTCCTGCAAGTAATATCTTAGCAATTGAATTATTATTTGCTTTCTTAGATATAAAAGCTAGAACTATAAGTCCTGTAAATAAAGCTCCTATAAATGAAGCTATCATAACATTTCTTGTATTTATTGTTATTCCTAATGCATAAAATATTGCTATTACTAAAGTTGCTCCTTGGCTAACACCTAGTATTGAAGGCTCAGCTATAGGATTTCTAGTAACACCTTGAATCATTGCACCCGTTACTCCTAATATTCCCCCTGTAAATAGTACAGATAGAGCTCTTGGAATACGAACATCTCTTATAAGCATAAGTTCTAAAGTTTCACTATAATTAAAGATACTATCCCAAATCTCTGAAAAGCCAATATGGACAGACCCTAGCCTAACAGCTAGAATCAGTCCACATATTAAAAGTAAGGTACTACAAATTGTAAAAACTATTGTATGTATATTACCCTTATTTCTTTGTTTCATTTAACATTACACCTATTTCATCTACTAATAAATCTTTACCTATAACGCTATATCCTTGGTTAAAGTATGGAGAAGAATCTAATACTACTACTTTTCCTTCTTTAACTGCAGGTAAACTGTTCCATATTGCATTACTTTGTAATTGAGCTAAGTCTTCTTTAGTTGCAATTAAGAATATGTAATCAGCTTTTATTGATGCTAATCCTTCATAAGTTACTACTGGAAGGCTGATATCACTTTGAGCTGGCATTCCTTCTGGTTTCTTAAGGTCCATATCTTCATATAATACTTCACCAAAACCAGCACTATCAAATACAAAGAATTGTCCACCACTTGCTAAGAATGAAAGGTATGTTGTATCTTCGCCATATTCAGCCTTAATCTTATCTCCAGCTTTTTCAGCCTTATCTTCATAAGTTTCTAACCATTTATCTGCTTCTGCTTCCTTCTTAAATACCTTAGCTAAAGCTTTAACATCTTCTTTCCAATCTAAAGCTTCTAATTGAATCATAACTGTTGGAGCAATTTCACTTAATTGATCATACATTTTTTCTTGAACTGTTGATATAACTATTAAATCTGGATTTAAGTTCATAACTGCTTCTACATCCATTGTATCTTGCATGCTATAACCTAAAATTTCTGCTCCCTTTAAAGTCTCTTCTAAATATGAAGGGAATTTAGTGTAATCATAGGCATCACTATTAGCTGTTCCTATAACCTTATATCCTAGAACTGATAAAATATCACTATTCCCACTTAAATCTACTATTCTTTTAGGGGTTTCTGGAATTTCAACTTCACCTCTTACATCTGTAACTGTTATAGTATTTCCTAATGAAGTTCCTTCTTCAGCTTTCTTTCCAGTGCCACATCCCACTAACATTACTGCAGTTAAACAAGATACTACTAATGTTTTTAATAAATTTTTCTTCATATTTACACCTCTTCTTTTATGTTGTTGAAAATCTTATCTATGATTTCACCTAGGTTACAATTCTTTTGATTCTTTTCTTTTGATAATAAATTTAGAAATTGAATCACGTACTTAGAAATTCAATTATGCTAGATTTCAATTTCTATTAACCGAAAAGTACAAGTCTTAATCCTTATACTTTTCTTCTGTGGTAATTGTATGTGATATTCATTCTCAATTCAACCTTTGCAACTATTTTAATAATTTTAACATCTATTAGGATAATTATTTGATATAATATTATTAAGTTTAAGGTTATTATCTCCCCTTTTACTTGTATTTATTATTTTAAATTTGAAAATGTAAGGAGGTGACTGTTGCGATAATTCTATAAAAATTAAACAATACCTATATATTTTTATAAATTATTTGTAACAGAAACATGAATTCAAGATCTACTAAAGAATTTAAAGAATTAGTTTTGAAAAATATGACTTTTACAGCTTTTAATGAAGGTAACTACACTATTTATAGAAATGAAAATAATCCTGAATTAGGATTTTTAATAGAATATTCTAGAGAGGGTTACTATACTTTTGGAATTGGTGATTACACAATAGCAAAGGATTTTGCTATTTCCTTTAATCACAAAGAAGAAATTATGAGGTTTGGAACTGTTTATTCTGGAGTTACAGAATTTGAAATTGAAAATAATCCTGTATCTTCTTTTACGCCTTCCTCCTTCTTTGTAGTTGAAAAGGCTCTAAAAGGTAGACAAGTTTGGAAGAAAGGACAGCACTTTCATGGGGCTGAAATTACCATACATAAAAAATACTTTGATGAAGTTATTAAACCTAATTTCCCAAATTCAATAAACTTTGATAACTTTATCTACAACTATACTTATAGCTATCTTACCTTAGAAATAGCTACTATAATTCAAAACTTAAGAAATTTGTCTGAAGCAAATGAGCTAACTTCATTATATTTAGAAAGTAAAATCCTAGAATGCATTGCACTACTTTCAAAGGAAGTATTTTCTTCACCAGAAAACACTTTTACTAACCAATTAAATCATGGAGAAATCAAAATAGGAAAAGATAGATATATTAAATTAACTGCCTCAGATGCTAATGCTATACAAAAAGCCTATGAAATACTAACAAAGGAAGCATTTAATCCTCCTACTATAAGCGCCTTAAGTAAGATGGTATTTTTAAATGAACAAAAATTAAAAGCTGGATTTTCTGCAAAATATCATATGTCCATAAGTGAATATACAACTTCAATAAAAATGGCAACAGCAGAAAATTTACTCTCCACAACAGAATTAAGCATAGAAGAGATATCAACCATCCTAGGCTATAATTATAGTGGAAACTTTATAAAAATGTTCAAAAAAGTCCATGGAAAGACTCCTTTGGCATTTCGTAAAAAAAGTAAATAGATTTAGATATAATATACTTCCAGAGTCTTTAATACTGTAGATGTGGTGTTACTAAATGAAATAAAATAAATGTTGGATTACTGTTACGTCGCTTTGCTCCAAGCCGTTTTAATCCAACATTTATTTTATTCTACTCAAATTCGTTGAATTCTTTTCTTGAGTATTTATGGTGTTCCATACAAGCTAATAATGGGATTTCATAACCCTTATCATTGAAATTAATTTCTGTAAGGCTTGTCTGTTTTATAAAAGGCTCATCCCACAATGTGTCTATATCTCTTTTTTCCAATGCTGTTAAGTAAGATTTTAAAGTAATTGTATGAGTTACTATTAAAATAGTTTTTCCTTTCTCTTTTTCTATGATTTCACTTATTGCCTTAAAGGCTCTATCCTTCACTTCATTAAAAGTTTCTCCATCTCCAGTTGGTATATATTTTGATGGCAGATTCCAAAAATTATAGTAATTATCTTCACTTAAACTTTTCATTTCTTCTTGGTTCAAGCCTTCCCATCCACCAATTTGTATTTCTTTTAAACCATCATATTCAATCAGGGGTATGCCCCTATCCCCTTTCACTATTTCGGCAGTATTTAATGCTCTGCCAATGGGGCTTGTATATATGACATCTATATGTAAATCCTTCATTCTTTCTCCAAGCCACTTAGCTTGTTTCTTCCCAAGTTCAGTTAAAGGAGAATCTCCCCAGCCTTGCACTATACCTTTTTCATTCCACTCTGTTTCCCCATGCCTTGTTAAATAAACCTTAGTCATATTTCCCTCCCATATTAATATCTTAATATAATTATATTATACTATAATTATATTAAGTAGTTATTTTATAAATCTATCTTTATTTTCCTCATATTAATAAAAGCTTATCTATTGTAGATAATACCTATTATTGAATAGTGTAAAATATTTATCTTAATGCTTACTAAGGCTTAAACTATAATGTAAAAATTATTAATTAAAACAAAGTAAAGGTTGGATATAATATTAAACTATCCAACCCTTTAAATAAATTTACTAATATTTATTTTTTATTTTTCTTTTTGTTTAAAGCAAATCCAAGAGCTGTCATAGCCATACCTAAAACTGTTGTTGCTACTGGTGTAACTGCTGCCCCTGTATTTGGTAAGTTTCCTTTTCCATTGTTATCTTCTGGCTTTGTTTCAACCTCTGGCTTCTCTTCCTTATCAGGTTTATTTTCTTCTTCAGGCTTGTTTTCTTCACCTGGTTTACTTTCTTCTACTTTTTTAATTTTTATAGTCTCATTTTCTAAATCTGTATTAAATGATCTATCTTTACTATCTACAACTTCTAAGAAATTTATTATTTCTACTTCTTTTTCTTCTTCTGATAATACCTTTAAAGTCATTATAAGGTTTGTCTTTTCAGACACTTCTTTATCAGCTAACTCTACACTTATCTCTTTCCCTTCTGAATTTACATTTTTAACTTCAGTATTATCATCTGCTGATTTCACTGATATAAATTCAAAATCACTATTATTATAATTTATTTTTGAAATATATCCCCCTGATTTTAAGTTTTCTATTCCATCAATGGTAATCTTAACCTCTATATTATCTCCACTCTTAGCTTCTTCTATTGTATCAATACTTGTTAAACCTACTGATGTTAAATTTGTAATCCCAAAACCATATTCAAAAGCATTTACTTCTAAATCTGCAGCTCCACTCTTATCTACTGTTGGAATGCTAACTGGTAATGTTCCTCTTGCTTCAGCTGCTCCGAAGATAACTTCCATAGCTGCTGGAATGTTTGGCCCAAAAGCTTGAACTGGAGATAATCCACCATCTGCCTCTGTTGGGTCCATTCCCTTATAACCATAAGCTATTACTTCTGCTTTTGCATTTTCATGTGCTGCTACATCATATGGTTTCCCAACACTTACAACTACTGAATCTTTATTTAATTCATTTGCATAAGTTGTAACTTCATTTGGAATTGCTGTTATCCAATGAGTACTATTTAAATGCGTGTAATTGCCCATTTCTGATAAAACTACTATATAATTTGCTTCATCAATTTTACTTTTTAATTCAGCTGTCATTGTTGTTTCTGACTTATAACAATAGGTATCTAGTTCAATTGAATTAAGCTTACCTTCTTTTATTAATCTATTTAACCCAAATTTCATTCCTGGCAATTCATTATCATATGGAGCTATAAGTAAAACTTTTTCTCCTGCCTTAGGGTTCAATGGTAAAATATTATTTTCATTTTTCACTACTGTTATCGCTTCGGCTGATACTCGTCTTTCGACATCTCTATTTTCTTTTGAACCAACTACTTCTTTTGCATTTGCAATTTTTTCTTCAGCAGTTCTTTTATCATTTTCTAAATTAATTACCCCTCTGTCAATCTTAAGCTTTACTACTCTTGTTGCTGAATCATTAATTCTCTCTTCTGATATTTCACCATTTTTAACAGCTTCTTTAACACCATCAACTATTGCTCTTAACTTTGCAACATCTGCCTTACTTCTTAAAATTGTTGGCATTAATGCTATGTCAACTCCTGCTTCAAATGCCATCTTTACTGTTTCAACTTCTCCAAAATTTTCTGCTATTGCAGCCATGTTAAGTGCATCTGTAATAATAACACCATCAAAATTCATATCCTCTCTTAACAATCCTGTTAATATGTCATCTGATAGTGTTGCAGGAATTTGTATTTCTTGTCCATCTTTTATAGATGTATAAGTATCCTTCTCTATTTGTGGGAATTGAATATGTGCTGTCATTATCATATCTACACCATTGTCAATAGCTGCTTGGAATGGCTTTAATTCAACTTTCTTCAATTCTTCTAATGATTTATCAACCTTAGGTAATCCATAATGTGAATCTGTAGCTGTATCTCCATGTCCTGGGAAATGCTTAGCTGCTGCTGCCACTCCATTAGACTGGATACCATCTATCATTTTAACCCCAAGTTTTGCTACTAGATCTGGATTACTTGAAAATGACCTTAATCCTATAACTGGATTTAAAGGATTATTATTCACATCTACCGAAGGTGCGAAGTTAACATTAATACCTAAAGAATTTAGTTCTCTACCTATAACTACTCCTGTATCATAAGAACTTTGTTCATTCTTAGTTGCTCCAATTGCCATATTCCCTGGAAAGTTTGTACCAGTTCCTAATCTTGTAACTATTCCACCTTCTTGATCAATGGTAGTTAATAATGGTAAATTTCCATCTTTATCATTTATAGCGACTTGTTGAAGATCATGAGTTAACTTAGCTGTTTGTTCTGTTGTCTTAACATTTTGTGCAAATAGTATAACTCCACCTAAATCAAATTCATCTATGATTTCAGCTACTTCTTCATTCATTTCAGTTAAATCTTGAACTGCACTTTGTCCTTCTTGTTTCCATTGTCTAAAATCAGGCATTAACATTTGACCTATTTTTTCATCTAATGTCATTTCACTTACTATTTTCTCTGCTTCAGCCCTTGAATTTAAACTCTCAGCATTTACAAATTTAATATTTCCTAATAATAAGGTACTTGCTACAGCAAAAGCACTTAAGATTGATATTATTTTTTTCTTTTTCATATATTTCTCATCCTCCTCTTATACTTGAAATATCATTTCACCTCTCTACTAAATTATACCTAATAGTCACTTCTTATTCAATCGTTTTCATTTTGTTTTTTATGACATAATTTTTAATTGAATTATAGATGCTACTAAATATAATGAAATAAACCCAGCTTTTTAGCTGGGTTCTATGTTAATTTCTTATTTTGTCATATCTAATTTTACTTGTTTTTCTTGTGGTTCATCTGAAAGATTAAGCATCTCTAAAATTTTTTTAGATCTTTCTTTAGTTGAGCCTGTTATAGTTGTATATTTTACATTTTCCGCTTCTAAGAAACTTAAGATAGCATTATCAACAGCTTGTGCTACTTCTTCATCCTGCCATCTTACACCATCTTTTGTATAACCAAATTCTCTTGGAACAAAGAAAATATGATCATATTTAGGTAAATCTCTTAATGCAAGTATGTATAAATCTTTTAAAATTTCAATTTCCTTAGTTGTTCTCTTTTTATCTCCAAGCATAAATCTACCATATATGTATGGAACAAAAGTTGCATAGTCAGTTATTGCATAATCAAATTCATTTAAGCTATTTTCTAGGTGAAGTTGTCCTAAATAAATTCCATATTGCTCAGCAATATTTTCTATCATTCCCTTATCTCTTAAATAATCAGTGCTGTATTCAGTTGCTACTCCAACATTTAAATCTCTAATTTTCATTTCTACATATAATTGTTGTATTAATGTAGTTTTTCCACATCTTGGACCGCCTAATATGGCTATTCTCTTTGGCATTTTAAACCCTCCAAAAATTCTATATAAAGTAAATGATTTTTCAAAACAGATTTTTATTATACCAATTTTTAATGGGAATATCAAATTTATAAAGCCTGTTTTAAAAAATTTAAATATTAAATATCTTCCAAACTTAGATTTTTATTCTTTTAATCTCAATTTTAAATATTTACTTTTCAAACTATAGCTTCAATTCATATAATTAGACTATAGATTTTGAGTCTTAGTGAGCCTTATATAATAGTTAGTTTCCAAACTATTAGTGCCTAATAGTCATGTACCATCAACTAAACTAGTAACTTGATTAAGCCTTATAATGATATGATACTAACGGAACTACTCATATTCTAAAAAACTCCAATCACAAAACATTTAAAGTACCACCCTAATGAGATAGTTTTATTATTTATCTTCTATATTTAGCTGCAAATACTATATGATATTGGAACCTCCTATAATTTATATGTTTTACGCTTGTCAGTGGTTATCATTATATCATAGGAGTTTTTTTCTCATAGCTTAAGCCATTTTATCCACTAGCATAGCTAGTAGTTTCTATACAATAAAAGGATGATTTCTGCTTATCACAAAAATCATCCTTTTATTTTAATTATCTTTGGATTTTATAATCTTTTGCTTTTATCACATTCTAATTTTGTTATCTTTCGATTTTAAATCTCTTAGGATTTTATCATCCTTTTATTGCAACTATCTTCTGATTTTTTTATCTTATTTTTACTTCAATTATATTTTAATTTTAATTAAGTTTTAACTTAATCTTCTGTTCTTGAACGACTGTATATAGTCTTTCTGAAAACAATATATAATACTAGTGCAGCAAGTACTATTACACCACCAACTAAGAATACATTTGCATATGTTGATGCAGCACCACTTTCTACTCCAACTATACTTCCACCAGACATTGCACCTGATGCCATAAGGTTTCCAAATACTGCAACCCCTACTGAACCTGTGATTGCTTGAATAAGGTCATTGAATCCCATTACTCTTCCAGATTCTTCTGATGAAACAGTCATAGTAGCTGTATCAACAATTGGTGAATAGAAGAATGCTGTACCAAAGTAATAAATACAAGGTGCTATTGCTAAAGCAGCAACTTTTCCATGAGGGATTGCAAAAGCAATTGCTATTAATCCAAGTCCCATTAAGCTTAAAGCTCCAATAATTGATGCTGTACGTCCGATTTTCTTAATAATTGGTCCACAAACAAATCCAAGTAAACAAGCTAGCAGTATTGACCATACAAGTAGGTTAGATACTTGAGCTGAATCAATTCCAAATACATTTAATCCAATTGCATTAACTCCAGCATTTAAAGTATAACTAAAGAAGTATCCAACAAATATAACTATCATTGTCATAGCAAAGGCTGGATTAGTAAAGAACTCTGGTTTAATATATGGATTTTCAGCTTTATTAATATATATTATAAATGCTATAAGTGTTACGATAGAAGCTATTGTCCACATCATATTCATATCTGTAAAGAACATTGTAATAGATCCTGCAAAGGCAGCTGTAAATGCAAATCCCCAACCATCAATTTTAGCTCCCTTAACATGTTCGTCTGGAAGGTTTTTAGCTAGTGATGGAATAAATAAAATTGAAACTACTGGAATAATAAATAACCAACGATAGTCTAGTTTCATTATGTAACCTGCAACCATTACTCCTAATGCTGCTGAAAGTCTAAATATTGCTGAGAAAATACCATAATATATAACTCTATTTTTTCTTTCAATATATTTTGCTACAAGAACTAGGAATACTGAACCTGGTACTTGTCCACCAGCTGCTTGAAGCATACGAGCTATAACAACAGTCCAAATATTATTAGCTCCTACAAATCCTATTATAGATCCTAGTACAAAAATAGCTATACCAACAAAGGTCATTTTCTTTAAAGATACAAAATCTCCTAATGAACCATAAATTACACAAACAATCCCTAATAAAATACCTGGTAATGATGTAATTAAAGATGCTAAGTGAGGAACTCCTAATTCCTCTCCAATATTAACGAAGATCATTCCAAAAGCTTGTTGTTGAAGAATTCCTAAAATAAATATTGCTAATACTAGTGGAATAGCACGTTTTGCCATACGGTTCATCTTTTCAAACTCTGGAGTTCCCTCCTTAGGAACTGGTATTCCAGCTACCTGTTCTTCCATCTTAGTGTTTTCAATACCTTTTGATTTCTTAATTAAAGATTCTTTTTTACTTCCCATAATTAGCACCAAACCTTTCTACACTTCTGTAATTTTAATTTATTATTAACATTAAATTTTGTTAACATTTTTATTATTAACATTGAATTTCTCTAACTCTTTTAATATAATTCTCACGGAATTTGTCAACATTAACATCTATACATACTGTAGTATTCTTTTCTTTATTTAAAATTCCGTCAAAATCAACTACTGTTGCACCACTAGTAAGTGGACTACATATTTCTACATCTACATAAGCTTCTTTAACTTTAAATAACTCTGGTTCAAGAAGATACATAGCTGCTGAAGGATCGTACATCTTTACGCCTTCTTCTATATTTCCTCCATCATATGAACGGAATAAAGAACTTATCATTTTCCCAGCTTTACCACAGTTATCTAATTCATCTAAATCTCCTGCAGTAAGTCTTGCTTTTCTTCCAATATCTAATCCAAGCATTGTTATAGGGATACCTGAGCGGAATACTATTTTTGCTGCTTCAGGATCAACATTAACATTAAACTCGCTATAGACACCTATATTTCCTCTTTCTGTAGAACCACCCATCATTATAATTTCTTCTATCTTTTCCTTTACTTCAGGGAAAGTTGAAATTAAAAGGGCTATATTAGTCAAAGGACCTATAGTAAGAATTGTAACTTTTTCTTCTAAAGCCATTATTGTATGATACTCACTCATAACAGCATTTTCTTTAAGAAGTAATTCCAAATTTGGCTCAGGAAATTCAAAGCCTCCCATACCAGATTTACCATGAGCATTTGTTGCAAATATGTTTCCTCTCATTAGTGGCATAGCTGCCCCTTTAGCTACTGGTATATCCTTATTAAAAAATGTCATAAGCTTTAATGCGTTATTAGTAGTATGTTCTATTCCAACATTACCTGATACACTAGCTATAAGCTTAACATCTAAAGAAGGATCTGAAAGTAAAATTGCAATTGCAGCTGCATCATCAATTCCTGGGTCAGTATCAATAATTAATTTTCTTGTTCTCATTGGTTTCCCTCCTACTTACCTTTAAAATTTTATTAATTTCTTTATTATCAATGGTATTTATTATTATAAGGTTTTCATATTAACTACTGTCATTTACTCTCTCTTCTAACTTAATATTAAAAACAAGTAATACCTAATTATTATCATTTTAAATATGCTGTATGCTAAAAACTTTAAATCTTATTTAGAAAATTTAAATATAGGCTAAAAATTTAGGACCTCATCCTTTTGTGGAATTGAAGGTGCAGCTCCATTTCTAGATACTGCTATTGCTGCTGCCTTTGCAGCAGTGTCTAGAGAATCCTTAACTATCTTTCCATTTAATCTTTCTGCTAAATAATACCCTGTAAATGTATCTCCTGCTGCTGTAGTATCAACAACATTTACTTTATACGCTTTCTGCTCTATAACTTCATTATTTTTAACATATAATGAACCGTCTTCCCCTAAAGTTAGGATTATTTCTGCATGTGGAAACTTTTCTTGTAACTTCTTAAGTAATACTTCCTTATCATCACTTTTCTCTGTTAAAGCTTCTGCTTCAACTTCATTTAAAATAAAGCAATGAATATAATTTAAATTAATATCAAATATTCTATCATTCATAGGAGATGGGTTTAAGACAATCTTCATCCCTTTCTCATATGCCTTTTCAACAATATATGAAATTTCACTTATTTCATTTTGAAGTAATAGCCAATCACCTTTCTCAAAATTCTCAAGAGCATCATCTACCATTTCTTTTGAAATTGCTTTATTGGAACCACCATATAAAATTATGCAATTATCACCTTCATTATTTTTTTGTATGATAGCGTTTCCAGTTCTAACATCACTTAATATTCTTAAAAACTTAGTATTGACTCCATTATCTCTAAGAAGCTTCTCTAAAAGTAAACCATCTTCTCCAATTGCACCTGCATGATATACCTCTACTCCTGCTTTACTTAATGCTAATGATTGATTTAATCCTTTTCCACCACTAAATACATTTAGCTTATCAGAAGAAATAGTTTCTCCTTTTTGTACAAAATCATTAACACTATATACATAATCAATATTTAATGAACCAAAATTTAGTACTTTCATAACAACCTCTCTTAAAAAATAGTTTTCCGAAATCATTTTCATAAGTAAAATTTACTACTTTTAAACTTAATTGTCAACGTTTTTTTATTATTTTTATTATTGAATATTTTCAAACTATTTCAACTGCTCTTTATTATTTTTTCTTATATGTAAAGCTAACCAATTCTATTTACTTCATATGTTGACATATTTTTATTATTTATCTATGCTTTATATAAGTGATATAAATATAAAGATGGAGGAAATATTATGAATATAAAAGAGATTGCTAAGCTAGCTGGTGTTTCCATATCAACTGTATCAAAAATAGTGAATCAAAAGGACGAAAGTATTAGCAATGAAACTCGAGAGCGTGTTTTAAAAATTGTAAAAGAATATAATTACACTCCATATGCTTCTGTTACTGCTAATAATCATAAGACATGTTTATTAGGTATTTTGCTACGTTCTACATCTTCTTTTAATTCATCATTAAATGGATTTATAGAAACCGCTCAATCAAATGGTTATAACACCATTATATGTAACAGCTTTTCAAACAAAGATTTAGAATTAAAAAACATAACATCTCTATGTAAAAACAAGGTTGATGGTGTTATATGGGAGCCTATAGATGAGGAAAGCATTTTGCATTCTGCCCAATTTAAAGATATGAATATCCCATTTATAAAAATTAACTCTACTAGTAATAACTCATATAACATTCCATATGAAAAATATGGATATAAAATCACAGAAGAATTAATTAATTTAAAACATAAAGATATTGCTTGTCTTATTAATAAAAATCATAATACTGCCGCATTTTTATCAGGCTATAAAAAATGTTTGTTTGATAACAATATTACTTTTGATGAGGACTTAATTTTTCATCAATTAGATGATGCTTTACTGTCTAAAATTAATAATCGTAATATAAGCGCTGTTATATCTTCTGACTATACAAAGGCTATAGAATTCTATGAGCTTATGAAGTCTCTTCATTATAGAATACCAGAGGATATTTCCCTAATTTCATTAAAAGAGAATTTTGTAGAAACTCTTTCTCTACCAAAAATCTCTACCTTTACAGTTTTAAACAATGATTTTAACTCTTATATTTCTAATAAGATAATTGATGAAATTGAAAAGAGAAATACTACTTCTGATGCTTTTTCACAGGAATTTTTCCTTGATAATGACTCAACTGTTACCTTGCCTTTTAAATTAAAATCTACAAAGATAACAGTAGTTGGTAGTATTAATATGGATACCTATCTTAACGTAGCTAACCTACCCTATAGCGGAAAAACTGTAAGTACTTCTACCTCCTCTATTTACCCTGGAGGAAAAGGAATTAATCAATCTATTGGGGTAGCTAAACTTGGACATCGTGTAACTTTAATTGGAAATGTTGGATTTGATTTAGATTCTAACTACATCTACAACACCCTTAATGAATATGAAATTGATACCTCAGGAATTAAGCGTTGTAATAATATTGATACTGGAAAAGCTTATGTTTTTGTAGAATCAAGTGGTGATTCAATGATTTCTATTCTTTCAGGTGCAAATGATATTTTTACCCCTGATGATATAGAAGAAAAGAAACATTTATTCGAAAATACTGGTTATTGTCTAATACAATCAGAAATACCTATAGAAACAGTTTATAAAGCTTGTACTGTGGCTAAAGAATATAATGCAAAAATAATTTTAAAACCATCAGCTTGTAGCAATATTCCATCAGAAATACTATCCTCTATAGATATAATTGTTCCTAATAGGAATGAGTTAAATGAGTTATGTCCTAACTATACATCTATAGAAGATCAGACTGACTACCTTTTAAGTTGTGGAGTTAAAACTATAATAGTTACTTTAGGAGATCAAGGATGTTATGTAAAGACAGTAGAATGGAATGAATATTTCCCTGCATCAAACTTCCCTTCTGTAGATAATACTGGAGCTAGTGATGCCTTTATAAGTGCACTTGCCTCTTATCTCTTATATGGTTATTCTCTTAGGGATTCTGTGCGTATTGCCAATTATGCTGCTGGATTCTGTATTTCAAGGGAAGGTGTTATAACATCACTTATCGATAAAAATAGCTTAGAAACTTATGTAAGACAAAATGAAAATAGCTTAATAGTTCCTTAATATTAAATAAATGAATAAATCCTATTTAATTTTTTATAAATAAAGCTTATTTAAGTTTCTTATATTGATAAAAATAAGAAAGCTCACTTAGATTCTATATTAAGAATACTAAATGAGCTTTCTTTATCTTTGTTTCATCTATTATCGAAGACTCTTATCCATTGTTTTAATTTTATCTATTATTGAAGGCAATGATTGTCTTATTTATTATTAGTCATTTCTTTAATTTTATCTATCATTCCATCTATATTTATAACATCACCTTGTATCCCTAACCCATAGGCAACTCTGCTAATATAAGGCTGCTTTAACATACATTTTTTCAGTACATCATGATCCCAAAATATATCACTTTTATCTGAATCCTTAACAACCTTCTTATTTGCCATAGCTATTACCCTATCAAAATTACGAACTACAAACTCCATATCATGGGTAATAGTAATAACTGTTTTTCCTTCTCTCTTTAAATTCTCTAATATGTACGCTAAAGTCCCCATACCAGCCATATCTTGTCCAGCTGTTGGTTCATCTAAAATTATAACATCAGGGTCCATTGCTATAATAGATGCTATAGATACAAGCTTCCTTGTTGAATATGGTAAATTATATGGATTTTCATCTACATACTCACGTATTCCAGTCATTAATATGGCTTTTTTAACTAGTTCTTTAACCTTTTCCTCTGGAAAGCCCATATTTTTAGGTCCAAATTCTACTTCTTCATAAACATCTTCATTAAATATTTGATCATCTGGGTTTTGAAAAACATATCCTACTGTCTTTGACATTTCAGCAACTGTATAGTCTTTAGTATTTTTACCCCCTACTATTACATCTCCCTTAGTAGGCTTTAAAAGACCATTCATTAACTTAACAGTAGTTGTTTTCCCTGCACCATTTTGCCCAACAATTGCAACAAATTCTCCCTTTTCAATACTAATAGAAACACCATCAACAGCATTGAAACCACCTGGGTAATCGAATACAATATTATTTAAAGTTAAATAAGCCATTATTATTCACCACCATATATAATTTCTTTACATATTTTTATTATCTCTTTCTCTAAAATAGGTATTTCATCAACCTTCATACCTTCTTTTTTCATCCTTAGGCCAAGCATTGCATATTGTGGAATAGCAGTGTTATAACTTAATACTTTTTCATCTGAAAGTATTTCCTTTGCTTTGCCATCCATTACTTTTTTACCATTATGCATAACTATTATTTGATCCGAATATTCAGCAATTAACTCTACCTTATGCTCAACTAATATTATTGTCTTTCCAATTTCCTTCATTAATTTTATAGTTTCAAAAACCTCTTCTGTCCCTTGTGGATCTAATTGTGAAGTCGGCTCGTCTATTATTAGTATATCTGGTTCCATTACTAAAATTGAAGCTAATGCAATTCTTTGCTTTTGTCCTCCAGATAGTTCCATAGGTTTTTTATCCTTTAAATATTCAATCTTTAGGAACTTCATCATCTTCTCAACCCTATTTCTTATTACACTTACTTCCACTCCTAAATTTTCTAGTCCATAAGCAATTTCATCATATACTGTATCTTTTATACCACTTATTTGTATAAAAGGATTTTGGAATACAAAACCAACCTTAGATGCTAATTCTCCCCCATCATATTCATTAATATTTTTGCCATCTATTATTATCTCTCCAGTAAAATCTCCCTTAAAAAAGCCTGGTACAAATCCCCTTAAGGCATTACATATAGTTGTTTTTCCACTTCCATTACTTCCTATTATTGAACAGAAATCTCCTTTTTCTATAGAAAAGCTAATATTACTTAAGACTTCTTTCTCACTTGTTGGATACTTATATGATAAATTTTTAACTTCTATAAAAGCCATAATCTAATCCTCCATGCCACAATAATTAAGATAATTAATATCATCAATGCCATCATTATCTTATCACTATTGCTTTTTTCTAAATTCTTTAAGCTAGTTCTCTTTGTCTTAACAGAAAAGCCTCTTGCTTGAAGGGTTAATGCCCTTTCTTCTGTACTCGCTATAGATGAAATTACTAGTGGTCCTATTACTGGCAAAAATGCCTTTACCCTATTTTTAATACTTCCTTCAGTTTCAACACCTCTAGATCTTTGAGCATCCATTATTACTTCAGATTGCTTTTTCATTAATGGAACCATTTGTATTGTAGAAAGAACTATGTAACTTGCTTTTGACGAAATGCCCATTTTCTCTAAAGAAAATATAAAATCCTTTATATCTGTAATTCTAAAAAACATTACAAAAGAAGAACCTATTGCAACAATTCTAGAACTCATCTTTAATCCAAAATTAATACCTTCTTCAGTTAGCTTTAAAAAACCTAAACTCCAAATAACTCCTTCTCCAGGATAAAAAAACATTTGCATAATTAATATGAAGAAAGCTAATATACCAATAGAGGCTAGTCCATATTTTATATATTCCTTAATAACGCCACAATTAGCTGCTATTACTGCACATATAAAAAAACATCCATATGAATAAATTACATTATCAAATAAAATTGCAGATAAAGCTATAGTACAAGCCATCAACAATTTTGTTGTTGGGTATAATCCATTTAAAAACCCTTTTTCCTTCATTAATATCACCTCTAAATTTAATTTATATAATACAGGAAATACTATGTAATCTCTTTTGTCTTCTTCTTTACTCCAAAATTTCTTTTGGGTTCTTATTCCCACAAAAAACTCTTCATAGTACCCTTAATATTTCTTTCTATATTAAAAATCCAATTGTCTTTTTGGCTTTCTTTTAATATATTGACTTCCATATTTAAGCTTTGATAAATATCTTGCTGATATTCTGTTGATTATAAATGATACTACATATACAACTATCAATTTATCTATAATTTCTTGAATAAAAGCTGTTGAAAATACTGCTGTCCATAACTGCTGTCCAGATGCTAATAAACCAGCAGTTAAAATAGATCCTGATGAACCAGTTAAACCACCAAAGAAAATTACTGTTATAGGTGCATTAGTTAAAGTAGATACAAAGGTTAATATTAACCCTGATATAAACACTTTAAACTCAGTCTTAAAGAAACCCTTTTTTGATAAAAATGCTGCTGCCATTCCCACTGTCATACTAGTTATAACATAAGGGAAGTAAACTGGATTAAATATTGCATTAATTAAATTAGTTACAAAGCCTGCTACTACTGCTAATGCAGGACCTCCTATAACTCCAATTAATACAGTACCTATAGAGTCTAGAAAAATTGGTAATCTTAAAAGTTGACACAGTTGAAATCCTACCATATTAATAGCAACTGCCACAGGTATTAATAAGATTGCTATTAATGTAAAATCCTCTGATAAACTAAACTTTTTACTCATTATTCATCCCTCCTATAATATAAGAAATCACTTTAGTAAAATGTTTTAATATATCGTTTTCAAGATAAATGATACCTTTATTGTCTGTCTTTGTCAATTATCTCCTTTTACTTTTTCATCATCTTAATAAGTTATATTACCCTAAAATCTAATGATAATTTCAAAAAAATATAGTTCAAAAAAGGAACTCACTTTAAGTGAGTTCCTTTTTTTACTACTATATTAGTTAATAATTTATACTATGCTATATTTAAAGTTTAAAAACCCATGCCGAGTTTTCACCTTAATTATCAATTGTTAATTGCCCATAAGTCCTTCTGCTTCTAAGAATTCCTTAGCCACAGTTTTTACATCTCTTTTATTTATATCAACTTCATAGTTCATCTTTCTCATTTTCTCTTCAGTTAGTTTTCCTTCTACCATAGCTATTACTTCTCTTAGTTCTGGGAACTTTTCTAAAGTATCTTCTCTAATAACAGTTACAGCATCATATGGTGGGAAGAAGCTTTTATCATCTTCTAACACTACTAAGTTAAACTTGTCTATTAATCCATCTGTAGTAAAGGCATCAATTACTTGAGTTTCATTATTTGCAACTGCTGAATATCTTAGGCCTCCATCAACTGGTTTAACTGCTTTAAAACTCATATTGTATGCTTTTTCTAAGCCTATAAGCCCATCTTCTCTATTGGGGAATTCTATAGTTGGTCCAATGACAAGCTCTTGTGAAACATTTGCCAAATCTGATACAGTTTTTAAGTTGTACTTTTCAGCGGTTTCTTGAGTAACTGCCATAGCATAAGTATTATTAAATCCTAGTGGGTTTAATGTTTCTAAGTTATAATCACTTTTAAATCTATCCTTAACTATATTATAGACTTCTTCCCTATTTGAATTATTATCATTAATATTTAATATATTTACATAGCCTGTACCTAAATACTCAGCATATAAATCCACTGCTCCTGATTTAATTGCATTAAAGGTAACTTGACTACCTCCTAAATTGAACTTTTCTTCTACTTCAATATCAGTATTATTTTTTATAAGTTCAGATAAAACATTTCCTAATATAAGTTGCTCAGTATAATTCTTTGATGCAACAGTGATTTTTCTATCATTTCTTCCCATTATCTTTGGTACTATTAATAATCCAAGTATAATAATTACTGCTAATGATGTAGCAATAATATTAAATTTCTTTCTTTTCTTAGATAAAGCTTTCCTCTTTGCCTTCATAGTTCCATCTGATCTTTTTATACCATTTGGCATAGTTGATTCTTCTATTTTTCCTGTTACCCAATCTATTACTAAGGCTAATACTGCTGCTGGTATAGCACCAAATAAGATTAAGTAATAATCTACTGTTTGAATTCCTGAGTATACTAGGTATCCTAGTCCACCTGCTCCAACAAAGGCTGCAATAGTCATAAGTCCAACTGCTGTAACAGCTGCCATTCTTATACCAGCCATAATTACTGGCATTGCTAGTGGAATCTTTATTAATCTTAAAGTTTGTCTATTGGTCATACCTAGCCCTTTAGCTGCTTCTAACATATCTGGATTTATATTTATTATTCCAGTATAAGTATTTTTAATTATTGGTAACATTGAATATAAAACTACCATTGTTATAGCTGGTGCAGATCCTATACCTATTATGGGAATTAAGAATCCTAAAATAGCTAAACTTGGTATAGCTTGTGTAAGATTGGCAATCCCTATTACAATAGAAGCAAATTTTTTATTCCTTGTTATTACTATTCCAAGTGGTACACCAATTACAACTGCTATTAATACAGCCATAACTGTAAGTTCTATATGTTCTAATAGAAGGGAGAGAATTTCTGATTTTTTTACAATTAATTGCTCCATAAAACTACTCATCATTATTACCTCCCATTTCTATATATTGACTGCTTAATACTGTAATTAAACTACTTCTTGTTACTAAGCCTCTAAGTTTACCTTCTGCATTACATACTGGTAAGTAACCTCTTTTTAAGTTATTAAAGACTTCTAAAAGTTCTGGTAAACTCATATCCTCACAAACACAAGCAGGATCACTACTCATGATTTCTTCTATTAATGCTTTCTTATTTTCTACTTTCTGAATCTTTTCAAGAGTAACAAATCCTAGAAGTTTACCTGTTTTATCTGTTGCTAATAAACTATCAACCTTCTTTTCTCTCATAATTTGAATACCCTGCAAAACATTTCTCTTAGGGTTTACTGTTACTGGATTTGTAATCATAACATCTTCTGCCCTAATCATTTCAGGCTTTGACCAAATTTTATTCTTACCAACGAAATCTTCAACATATGGCCCTGCTGGATTTTTTAATATATTTTCTGGAGTATCATATTGAAGTATTTCTCCATCTTTCAATATACATATCTTATCTGCTAAATTAAGAGCCTCATCCATATCGTGAGTTACAAAAACAATTGTTTTCTTATATTCTCTTTGAATATTAAATAACTCTTCTTGTAATTCAGTTCTTGTTATTGGATCTAAAGCACTAAAAGGCTCGTCCATAAGAATTATTTCAGCATCTGCTGCAAAAGCTCTTGCAACACCAACTCTTTGTTGTTGTCCACCACTTAATTCCACTGGATATCTATCACTAAACTGTTCTGGATCTAATCCAACCATATTTAATAATTCATTAGTCTTCTTATCTATAACACCATCAGCCTTACCCATAAGCTTTGGAATTATTTCGATATTTTCTTTAACTGTCATATGAGGAAATAATCCAGTTTGTTGAATTACGTATCCAATGCTTCTTCTAAGCTTAATCGGATCCTCCTCTTTTATATTTTTTCCATTAACTAATATTTCACCAGAGGTTGTTTCTATTAATCTATTTATCATTTTTAATAATGTAGTTTTACCACAACCACTTGATCCTATTAGTACTACTAAATCTCCACTATCTATATTCAAATTAAAATTCTCTAATATAATATTGGATTTATAGCTTTTCTTAACATTTCTAAATTCTATCATATAACCCTCGCTTTCCTACAACTTATTATACACTATAAGTTGTCAGTTTACAAAAAAGCTTTTTCCAGTTAGCTTGTATAAAATATAAATATTGCTAATTTTGCTTTAAATAACACTATAATGCTCTTTCATTCTTTTTATTTTACTTTTACTGGTAAACTTCATGTGAAATACAAATATAACGACAAAGATAAATAGAATATGCTCTTTATTTAAAATGAAAAAATTAAGGAATGAAAGAATTAAAAAAGGAAGTTTTGCCATGCAAAACTTCCTTACTTTCAAAGATACCCTTATAAAAAATCTATAAAGATTTTTTATAAGCATTCTTTCATTTTTTTATTCTTTCATTAATAAAATGCATAGCATTTATATTAATCCTAACTTCTTAAGTCCTTTTTCTATTCCTTCATTAGCTACATCTTCTGTAAAATCATATGCATATTGTTCTAGCTTTTCATGATAACCACCCATAGCTATTCCATACTTTACTGCTTGGAACATTTCAATATCATTTTCACCATCACCAAAGGCATAAGCATTATCTTTACTTATATCTAATAAGCCTAATAAATGTCCTACTCCATATCCCTTTGTATACTTAGCCTTATAGATTTCAAAAAGTCCACCATTACTTAGATTTGACATAAATGCATATCCTTCTTTTAAAAATCTTTCACAAACTAAATCAAAGGATTTATTATCATAAGCTACTGCTATTATCTTGCTAACTTTTACAGTTTCTTTATCCCATTCTTCACTAAAGTTGTCTATATTTAAATTAGCTTCTTTTATAAGATTTGATATTTTTTCATTCTTAAGATCTAAAACATAATTACTTTCTTGACCTTCAAGCATGTACACAACATTATTTTCTTCTAGAAAATCAAGTAATACCTTAAGCTCTTTATTATCTAAGGTTTCATTAAATAAGACCTTATTGTCTATCTCTGCATAAGCTCCATTTGACGCTATATATCCATTTAGCCCTAAATCTACTATTCCTTCATCTATACAATTTTTTGGTCTTCCAGTTGCTAAAATAGTTAAATAACCATTTTCTCTTAACTTAACTATAGCATCCTTAGTTACTTTTGTTGGCGCATATATCTTCTTTGTCCAATCTATTAAGGTTCCATCTACATCAAAAAATACTACTCCTTTATGCTTCATAACTTCCTCCTTATACCTTAAAACTTTTATTTTTTATCTAATTACTAGTGCCAATAGTACCCCCATATTTATGTGGGATATAATAACTGACTTGTCCATAAATAATTGATTCTAAAACTCATATGTTTAATCTTGCTCATAGACAAACTGTATAAGCCTAAAAATTACTTACAAATCTATGATTATATAATAACAAAAATATATAAAAGTTTATATCAAATTATGATAATATAATTCATACTATCTCACTTTATCCTTGGTATTTACCCTACCTCACCAAAAAAATGAGGAGTTTTATATTCTGTACCAAGGCTATAATCTCTTTTGAACCCCTAGTCTAACTGGAAGTATTATAAATACAAAAAGAAAACTCAAGTAATTCAGATTTTTTATTTTAAAATCATAATACAAGAAAGGTTTATTGCAATAAAATCATGAAATATGTTAATATTCAATTAACATATTAATGAATAACTACATTATTATGGGTTTTGTATAAATAAGAATTAAAGGAGGCTAAGAATGTACACATATAAATTAGTTAATAACGATGAATTTAAAACTGCTTATAAAGAATATTATAGAAAAAATCTTTTAAAAGGTAGTTTAATTATCACTGGTTTTATCACTTTGATATTATTCTTATTATTATTTTTATTTCTAATAATAATTTATAAAGCAAATTTGATAATACTTATATGTATTTATAGTATAACATTAATACTAGAAGCAATAATATTTTCTAAATCTTACAAAAATGCAATTAGAAGAATATTAGATTCTGTATCTAATACTGAAATAAATATTTCTTTTGATGAAAAAGGAATATACATTTCTCAAGATGGTATATTGAGAAATATTAGCTGGAAAGCAGTGAGAGAAGTTATTGTTGATGAAAATAATTTATTGTTCCATTTCAATGTCACTGGAGTTCCTGGCAATTTCTTTTACTTAAAATTTTTTGATGTTCAAAAAGAAGATTTACTTATAGATATAAAAAAATATGTGATGGTGAAAGGATGTTAATAATATGAAGTTTGAGTTTAAGCCATCAGAAAACAATATAAGTTTTCGAGAATATTTAGATTATTTAACCCTGACACTACCAGGTGTTACTATATATAGACAAACTATTTTACTTCCTTGTTTAATAGCTATATTTTCCATGGCAACTTATATATTAAGTGATTATTATATAGGATTTACTTATATACTTATTTTAATAATTATCATACTTTTATTTTATTTCCTAATAATCAAGGTAATTAAGTCTAAGAAAAAGAAAGTGCTAAAAAATAATAATCTATACTATGATCTTGAAAGTACCTTTTACTTTACAGTAGAAGATGGTTATTTAATAAGAGAAAATGAATTTAGTAATATTAAGCTTCAATTAGATAAAATTAAATATATTAAGCTTTTAAAAGGCGGAGTAATTTTAACCACAGAAAATGAAAATGTTTCTCTTTTTATTCCAAGAAATATATTACCTGTTCCTTTAGAAGAATTTATATCATTAATCAAAGAGAAAAATAATTCTCTTATTATTCTAGAAGAGTCTAAAAGGTTAAAAAAATTATCAAAAAAACTAAATATAATATTAGTAATTACTCTTATACTAGCTTGTATTTTCGGCTTTTTCCTTGGAAAGTATTCTTTTACAAGATATGATTTAGTAATGGAAAATGAATTGATTAAACAAAATGATAATACTTATCTTTATGAAAATGATACTCTTGGGTTCTCATTAACTTTTCCTAGTACCTGGGAAGGAAAATTCGGCATTGAGGAAAGAGAAGATGGGATAGATGTATATTATCTAGTAAATGGCAAACAAAGTCATTACACTACTTTATTATTTTCAATAAGAGGTTTAGGAGTATTTTTTAATAATATTGATTTCAATCTTATTAAAAATGAAGGCTTATACTTTTTTGTAGGCCCATCTGAAATTGAACTCAGGAAGGATTCAAAAGAGCATTTAGAGTATTTAGATCTATATAAAGATATAAAAAACATAAAATTACGTGAAAACACATACTATCCCACTAAAATACAATAATCCCCTTAAGCTTAGCCATTTAATTTGACAAATTTGATTATTTAATTTTAAGGAAAACCTTCTTATTGTCATGAAGAAAATTAATTAATATATCAATAATTAAATAACTATATGATAAATATTTAGAAATTGAAAAAAGAGGCTGTATCAAGATTGATTTATATAATCAATCTTATACAGCCCCTTATACTTTTAGTATTTATCTTTCTTCTACATTCTCATCTTTAGCTCTTGCGCAAGATTCCCTAACTATCAATTCTACAGGAATAACTTTATTTATTGCTAACCTTTCCTTTTTATTTATTTGTTCAACTAAAATATCTATTGCTGCCTTACCTATATCATCGCAATTTTGTCTTATTGTAGTTAATCTTGGAGTAACATACTCCGCTAGTTCTATATCATCAAAACCAATTACTGAAATATCTTCAGGAACCTTTAATCCGCTATTTTCTATTGCTCTTATAGCTCCTAATGCCATTTTATCTGATGATGCCAAAACAGCCGTTGGTGGATTTTTTAACTTTAATAATTTATTCATTGCTTCATATCCGCTATCAAAATCAAAGTTTTCACCACTTACTAAATAATCATCATTTCTATATAAATTAAATTCTTTTATATATTTTTTATATGCTTCCATTCTTGTTACACTTGGTAAATTATCTGTTTCTGAAGTTCCACATATATGAGCTATTCTTTTATGACCTAACCTAAATAAGTACTCTATAGCTAGTTTAGAACCATATTCATTATCTGAAGTGACTGTAGAAGTATTATCATTAAGCATATCGATAACAACTATAGGGAAATCACTTTCAATTAATTTTAATGTTTCTTTATCATTTGGATCCGTACATATTATTGCTATTCCATCAACACATTTATATTTAAAATACTCTAAAAAAGTGGTATTTTTTAATCTATCATTTTTTGATCCAAATAAAAGAGAATATCCATGTTTATCTGCCTGCTTCTTAAATGCCTCTATAACTTTAGAGAAAAAAGGGTGACTTAAACCTATTCCCAAATCTTCAAAATATACTACTCCTAAAGTCCAGCTTTTCTTTGTTGTTAATCCTTGTGCTTGTGCATTTGGTAAGAAATTTTCTTTTTCTAATATTTTTTTTATTTTTTTTCTTGTTTTATCACTTACATCAGGATAATCATTTATTACTTTAGAAACAGTGGTAGTAGACACACCTGCAATTTTTGCTATCTCATATATAGTACTCATTCACCCTCCCCCTTTCTCGATTATTTTATTATTGTATAGATAGAATTTTTAGTTACTTTAATACTTATTTCTTCTCCATCTATATTTAAATTTACAGTTTTATCTTCCTCATTTTCATTCATAATTACAACAGTAGCAACTCCATTATTAATACAAGCTAAGCAATGCACTTTATCTATATCAGATTTTGATAATACTCTTATTGAATCTTTTTTAATGAACTTACTAAAATGAGCTATATAATAAAATGAACTATTATATATTACATTGCTGTTATTTTCTATTATAATTGGAGAGTCACATAAGTTTCCTACATGATTCGGACCTCCAGTTTCATCTAAAACTATGTTCCAATCTATCCAAGCCTCAACATAATTATTTAAATCTCCAATTATATTTCTACCATATCTTTCTCCTGTTTTCCATGAACCTATATGAACTCCACCTTCTTGGCATCCTTCTGTGAAAATTAAATGTTTATCTGGATAATCATTGTGCACCTTAGAGCTATTTTCAAACTCCTCAGAAACATACCAATGTATACCTGTTCCCCATACATATTGATTAGCCTCTTTATCATCTAAAACCACTTTAGCTCTATCATATACTAAATCTCTATTATGGTCCCATATTATTATCTTTTTATCATTTAAATTACTTTTTTCAAATTCTGGTCCTAAAAAGTACTTAATAAAATCACGTTCTTCTTCTGCTGTGTACTCACATGAATCCCAAACTTGTATTGCAGCAGGTTCATTTTGGACTGTTACTCCCCAAATATTAAAACCCTTTTTCTCCATTTCCTCTATATATCTAACATAGTATTTAGCCCATAATTCTTTATAATTATCTTTTATTTTTCCCCCATTATTCATATCATCATTTGTTTTCATATATTTGGGAGGACTCCATGGACTTGCTAATATACTCAAATCTTCATTTCTTATATCTTTTACCTCCCTTAAGATTGGTAAAACATACTTCTCAGCATTATCAAGTGAAAATGAATTTAAAGATTCATCATTTTCATCTACATATGAATAATTATCTAATGAAAAATCACAACTATTAATATGAACTCTTGTAAAATTATAGCCTAGTCCATCTTTTTCATCAAAATAATCTTTTAATATTTTATTTTTATCTTTATATTTTTCAAGCACATATGCACTTGATTCAGTTATTGCACCTCCAAAACCTAGTATCTTTTGGAATTTTTCCCTAGTGTCTACACTTATTCTATCATTTGACTTAGAGTCTGTACATATTTCATTTATATCATATTCTTTTAGTCTATCCTCACTATTTTTTCTTGTTATATAAACCTTATATTCACTCATCTATTCTCACCATCTTATATAATAAAAACTATTATATCCTTTACTAAATTATTTCTAATATCTTCTGCTATACTTCCATTAATTTTATTTGAATTAATTTCAATCTCTTTATTATCTTTATAAATTAACTTGTATCTTTCTATTACTCCCCTATTTTCACCAAAGGTATTTTTATTACTATCATTTATATATGTTAAGCTTATACTTCCCAATAAGGTTGTAGAAATTTTATTTTCTTTAAAGAAATCTTTTGATAATATTGGACTTAATTTAAATTCAAGTATTCCATTTTCATATCTAAATATGTTCTCTCCTACCATCATAATCTTCCATATATTTAACATCTCAACTGTTGTCCCACTTAATCTTGCAACAAATCCTTTTCCATGGACTCTTTCATCTGGATTAGCACTACTTGCTATAAATGATGAATTTTCTAATATACTTCTGCCATAAACTTCTGGATTCATAAATGCTGGTAATACGTTTTTTATATCCTCAAAAAACTCACTATATAAGCCTTGTTTTATAAGTTGTAATATATATTTAAACTCCATATGCATAAAAATTGATTCTCTTTCAAGCCATCCTGCTGTGAAACTTCTAGCTCTACCTATTTCAAATGTAACTTCTTCTAAAGATTCTGATGTTTTATACATTTTTAGCTTTTTATCATATATATCACTATCTCTAATAATTTTATATATCTTAGTTTTTTCCTCTTCTGATAAATCCGTTTTTAGATATCTTGCATATCCTTCTAAAAAGTCAGGAAGAAAATTGACTTCTACTTTAACTGGAGTTATTCCTTCTTCATTTTCCTTATATTCCTTTACATCATAATATATAAATGTTGGTATCTTATTATTATTTTTTTCCTTTATTTCTGATATACCCTTATCAATTTTATTTATAAATTTATTTAAAAGATCTTTTAATCCTTCAGAAGTTATTATTTCTTCTAAACCATCTATATTATTTTTAGTTTTCTCTCTAAATAATTCTCTTGAATTAGATACTCTATTCCAATAATCTAATTGAGATATGTTTTTACTATCTAATTTATCTAATGAATTATCAATATCTTTTAATAAATCACATATTTCTATTGGTAGTTTAATTCCACCTTCTAATATGTTTATATTTCTTTGTATAAATTCTAATAACCTTTTTAATTCAGCAGTTTCTGCAAAGCTTGATCCTAAAATACCAGGTAATCCATTCATAGCATCGTTCCATCCTGGTTTCCCTGCTTCCATTTCTATTCCATATCCATACATATCTAAACTTGAAAATTTCAATGTTGATAGTATAAATAACTTACTAATTAAATTAGTTTTATATAAATTTCCCTTTGAATCATTTAACCATTTTTCATTATTTTCTTTTTTACTTAAGGCTAGGTATTGTCTTAGCTTTCCATCTTCTACTACATACTTTTTCTTTCTTGGTAGTACATATTCTGGTGAATTAAAAAATATATAATCACTATCTTCATATAATAATTCTTTTATTTTATCTGGATAAACATCTAAATATTCTTCTATTAAATCTAGATTATATGTCCAATGGTCTATCCAGAATCCTTCTCCAAAATCTACATCTATTTCATCTTCAGAAATACTTATAATTTCATTAATCACTTCATTTAAATTTGTTACTTTATCTATGTCTTTTAGCTTCGCATATAATTCTCCAATGGTAAATTTATCATTTAATGACTCTATTAGCTTATTATCATTAATGGAGTTTTTATAAAATATATTTTTTAATTTATCATTATTGGAAGTAGCTACCCTAAAATTCTTACCTTTTATAACTAATGGATTATATCCATCTAATTGAATTAAATTATTAAATAATTTTATATTTTCTTTTTCTACAAATGGATGTATATATGTATCCATTCTTCTGTTTTGATTAACATCTCTAAAGTTTCCATTACCTTGAGAATAAAAGTTAGGTTCTATAGTAAAGAAGTTATAATCTCTCTCTAAATCACCATGTTTTCTTGAATATACATAATATACCTTGTCATCTCCAACTTTTATTGGATATCCGCCTCTTAATACATTATCTATATAGCATTGCTTTATATATTCATCAAATAAAGGATAATTTGTAACTGTATTAACATGTTTAGATATTTCATCTATTAATTTATTTGATTCTATCCTTTTTGCTTCAAAGTATTCTTTATTTACTATTCTATTTAAATTTTTATCTATATCATCAGCTGAATTCATATATCCTAAATAACTATATATTTCTATACTATCATTTAATTCGTAACTTTTCCCACTGAATGCACATGGTACTTTATTATAAGATACTTTTGGTTGGTCTTTAAATATATTATCTAGATAATTATCCTCAAAAGCTTTTGGCTTTAATAATGATGCATCATATCCAAATATAGTATCTTTATCAACTATAGGATTTAAAATATTATTATTTTCATCGAAGGCCAAGTAAAAATATGCATTATCTATTTTTTCAACCTTGGTTGTATCTCCTGTAGATGAGCTTAACTTATATATTGCAACTTTGTTATCTTTAATCTCACCTCTCATCCAGCTTCTAAGTGTATTGGACATTTCTTTATAGGCTTGATTATCTGATCCATATGGTAAAATCGATGATACTCCATCTATAATTTCTACGTTCATACTTATATTGGATTTATTAAATATTTTAAGTTTTCTTGCAAATGCTGCAAAAGGTTCCTTTGGTACTGTATAATAAGTAACTTCAATATCAATATTTAAATCATTATTTTCTTCTAATATCCTTATTTCGTTATTTTTTATTTTCAAATATCTGGTTACTTCATAATTTGAATTTGGTGAAAATGGCTCAAAAATAATCTCTTTATCGCCTTTTATCTTTATAAAGGTTCTAAATCCATTTGTTGTAACCATTTTATACGCTTCATTAGCTGGGAAAAATTCCATCATACAATTATCTTTATCTTTTATTCCTATACTACTTATAGCTTGTCCTCTATTGACATAGAATGACCACATTGGTATTCCTTCTATTCCTGCAATAGCAGATAAAAAACTTGAAAATGTTGATTTTTTATCATAATCTTTTATAACATAATATCCCAAATCATCTATATAATCTTTATCTAGTCTATCTTCAATATTCATATATAAAACTTCTCCTTATTACTTTTCTAAAAAGTCTATTCTTTGACACTTCCTGCGGATATACTACTAATAATGTATTTTGAGAAGAACATAAATGCTATCATTATAGGTAACACTGATATAGCTACAGTTAAGTAAGTTGCACCCATATTTTGGCTTATATCTTTTGAAGCCTTCATAGATGCCATCATTACTGGTAGTGTAAATTTATCTGGACTTAATAATAAAACTAATGGTATTAAATAGTTATTCCATGATCCTATAAATGTACTTATGGCAATAGTTGCTATCCCTGGCATCATAATTGGCAGGCCTATTTTATGAAATGTTTTTATTTCACTTGCACCATCTATTCTGGCTGCCTCTATTACTGTTTTTGGTAAAACTGATTGTAAATATTGCTTTAAGAAAAATACAACAAATGGATTAGCTATTGCTGGTATTATTAATGGTAAATAACTATCCATAAGTCCCATTGCATTAACTAGATCATAAAATCCTAATAGACCTAGTTGTGAAGGAACCATCATTAAAACTAAAATTATAGTAAATATTAAATTGGATCCTTTAAATTTATATATTGCAAAGCCATATGCTGTTAGAGCTGAAAAATATGCAGTTAATGCTGTAACACAAACTGATACAAATAAGCTATTTCCAATCCCTCTAAAAATATTGAAATATTGAGTCATGATTTCCCAGTTATCACCTAATGAATTTCCTGGAATCAATGTAAATCCTGACATAATCTCTTGATTGCTTCTTGTTGCATTTATTAACATCATCATAAAAGGCGCTAAACATGTTATACTTAAAATTATTAAAAATAAATATATTAATGACTTTTTGACCTTTGTTGCCATATTACTTCGCCTCCTTATTTTTTTCTTTTCCATACATTGATTTAAATGTAAATGCTGAACATATTGCTATTATGAAGAATAATCCATAAGCAATAGCTGCTGCATATCCTACATTGTTAAATTTGAAGGCTGTATTATATAAATACATAACTGAAGTGTTTAATGCACCTGATGGGCCCCCTATTCCATCTGTAATTAAGAATGGTATATCAAATATTTGAAGTCCTCCTATTAAAGATGTAATTGCAACATATAATAATATAGGTTTTAAAAGTGGTAATGTTATTTTCGTAAATATTGTCCATCTGCCAGCTCCATCTATTGTTGCTGCTTCATAATAATCCTTTGAAATCCCTTGAACACCTGCCATTAATACTAAAAATGAATTTCCAAACCACATCCAAGCTCCTATAACTGCAACAACTAAGACAGCAGTTCCTGGTTGACCTAGCCAGTTTATTTTCGTACTTATTATTCCAAAGTCTACAAGCATTTGATTTAATGTACCAAATTGCCAATCAAGTAATGCTGCAAATAGAAATGCTACTGAAGTAGCTGCTATTAAATTAGGTAAGTAAAATAATGCTCTAAATATACTAAGACCTTTAACCTTATATTTCATATCACTAAATATAATTGTTAATAAGAATGCTAACCCTAATTGAAGTACTATACTTATTGACCATATTTTTACTGTATTCAATAAAGCAGTCCAAAATATGCTATCCTTTGCTAAACGAATATAATTTTGAAATCCTATAAATTCTGCTTCTCCATATCCACTAAAGTTAGTAAAACTTAAATATAAAGTTCTTAATATTGGATATATACTAAAAACTATAAATACAATCAAAAAGGGAAGTATAAATAAATATCCTAATTTATTTACATTATTTATTCCTTTCATACTTCTTTCATTTTTAAGCCTCATATCTTCACTCCTATCTATATTAAAGGGCTGCCACAAGGACAGCCCAATGAAAAATTAATAATTAATTCTTCGGAACTTCTATTTCTGGATAAACTGTTTTTACGTTATTATAAAATTCTTTCAAGCCAGCTTCTTTTGTTTTTTCTCCCTTTTGTACAGATTCTATAGCTTGTCCAAAAAATTTATCTATTTGATCATCATATTTTGTCTTTAGACTATAATCTACTTTTTCTGCTTCTTCTAACCAGAAATCATATGATTTTTGTCCACCTAATGCTGGGTTCTCATAATCCTTATTAGCTTCTAATACTGATTTTAATGCAACTACATCTCCATTTGATTTTTCTATCCACCATTGTGCTACTTCTTCATCTAAAGTACAGAATTTAAGAAAATCCCATGCAGCTTCTTTATTTTGACTATAACTACTAATTCCTATAAATGTTCCACCTGAGAAGTAAGAATTTGGTCCTGTAGTTACACCAAACTTTCCTGCTGTATCTTTAGCATTATCTCTAAGTATTAAAGTTCCCCAAGTTGGTAAAGCATATGAAAATACTTCTGTTTGCTCTGCATTTTTATCTACTTCATCTAACTCTTGCCATTGTGCATCTACTGGAATTCCACCATTCATTGATGCATACCAAGCTGCTGACCATTCAGGCGCAAAAGCTGTCAATTTATCTTGATATAAAGTTACAGCTGCATCTAAATATTCTAATCTAGAATCTGTCATCATTAATTTATTATCTTTAACCCAAGGTTCTGCATCATTTCCATATACAAACCATCTTAAACTTCCTGTGTCTGTAAATACTCTATATCCTTTTGTTTTTAACTCTCTACCCGTTTCTACTATTGTTGCAACATCTTTAAACTTTTCTGCAATAAAATCTGGATCATCATTTCCCCAAACTTCTTTTGCTATATCTCTACGATAAGTTATTCCACCTGGAGTTGTTTGATATGTTAAAGCTCTTAAAACGCCATCTTCATCTGATCCTGCTTTATAAACATAGTCTACTAACTTGTCTTTATATTCATCTGCATTATATGGATCTTGAGTTAAGTCTTCAAAAAATCCTGCTTCAAAGAAATTCGGTAACATTTGTGGTTCCCCAACTATAATATCAGGCACATTTGCTTTACCTCTTAAAGCTGTTGTTAATTTAGTGGCATAATCTGCTGGGGCTATAACAGTAACTTCAACTTCCTTACCTGGATTTTTTTCCTCATAATACTCTGCAAAAGTTTTTAAATCATCTGCTAAACTCCACACAACGATTTTACTATTTGATTCTCCACTTTTTTCTTCTGATTTTCCGCAAGCTATTAATGATGTAGTCATAACACTAACTAATGCTAGTGAAAGTAATTTTTTAAAACCCATTTCAATTCCTCCTCAAATAAATTTTCGAAACCCCTTTCGTTAAATTAAAAAAAATAAACGAAACCCTTTTCTAATTTGGAAATAAATATTCCGATAATTCCTCTTATCGTAACTTCGAAACCCGTTTCGTAATACCCTTTAACTTTCAGAAAATGTTTACAATATAAATTTACTATATTTTTCTTCATTTGTAAATAGTTTTATAAATATTTATTTTCGCAAAATTAGAGCAAATAATCAAAAAATATCTATACATCCATCATTAATACTGCTTATAAAGTTTCAGCATTCTAATAAAGCTAACTAGAATTCTTTTCTAGTTAGCTTTTTCATTAATTATTATTAATATAGTTTACTATCTCTTCACAAATCTTATGTGATATTATAGAGTCCTCTAAACTTGGATTTGGATTCTTCTTTTCTTTTATTGAATCTAAGAAATGAATTATTAAATCGTCAAATCCTCTTTTATAAAGGCTACTTTCCCAGCCCCCAAAGGTAGTTCTTGTCTTTCCATTATTGTTAACTTCAATGCTATCAACTAGATCTTCAACAACAAACTTATTTCCCTTTACCATATATTCAATTACTTCTTCTGTAATACCGGCGCATCTATTCATTATACCAACTGCTGTGGTGTTTTCACCCTTAAATGTAACTACTACACTATTTAATTTATCATTTTTCTTAGAGAAATTAATATCTAAGTTTTTAATTTCTTCATCCATTAAAAATCTTAAAGTATCAACAACATGTATAAAATCTTCAACAATAAACTGTCTAGTATCTCCAGGCGGGTATTCTCTATTTTTTTGCATAACTATAATATCAGCCTTGCCCTTTTTCTTTAATTCACTTACCTTAGGACAAAATCTTCTATTAAATCCTACCATAGCTATTACATTATTCTTCTTAGCTAATTCTACTATTTCTTCACTTTTATTAAGATTATAAGTTAAAGGCTTATCTATATAGACATTAACTCCATTTTCAATTAGCTTCTTAGCAATTTCATAATGTCCATCTGCATGAGTAGAAATTATAGCTCCATCTATATTCTCTGAAATTAAATTTGCATAATCTATATAAGACCTATCTATCTTATATTTATTAGAAACTTCATCTAACACTTTCTTATTTCTAGTAGAAATATATAATTCTACCCCTTCCATTACAGATAGTATTGGTAAATATGCCTTTTTAGCTATAGAACCAAGCCCAATAATAGCGATTTTCATATATAACCTCCAATATTTCTTTACTTTATATAATTATAGTCTATTTTACCAATAATTGAAATCTAAAAATAGATTGTATTAAATTATTCAAACAATCCATACTATGTTTTTATATGTTGAATTTTGAAATTATTTCAGTTAAGTCTTGAGATAATTTAGCTTGTCCTTGAGCTGCCTCTGCAATGTTATTTATAGCAACATTAGCCTCACTAACATTTTCTTTAACTGAAGTAGAATTCTCTGTTACGCCTTGAACCATAGCTGATACCTCATCTATAGCTTCTTTAACTTCAAGAATGGATGCTGCTAACTCTTCACTCATAGCTGCTATTTCACCACTCATTGTGCTAACGAAAATTCCATCCTTTTCATATTGCTTTCCTGATTCAATAAAATTATTAAATTCCTTTAATATATCACTATTCATAAAGTTTAATAGCTTATTGCTACTTTCATCTATACCTTTAAAGCTACCTTTAATTTCATTTACAAGAATCTTTACATTTCCTACGGCTTCTTTAGATGCTTCTGCTAAGTTTTTTACTTCTTCTGCTACAACTGCGAATCCTCTTCCATTTTCTCCAGCCCTAGCTGCTTCAATAGCTGCATTTAAGGCAAGTAAATTAGTTTGTCTAGCAATACCTTCAATAGCATCAGCCATTATTCCTATTTCATTAATTACTTTTCCTTTTTCTATACTTTCAATTATTTCTCTTTCAACATCCTGATAAATATTCATTGTATTACTTATCATCGCTTCTGTATTTGACTTAATTCCAGCTGCTCTACTCATAATTTTTTCAGAATTGTAGCTTCCATCTGTAGCTTTTCCAGATAAAGCATTAACACTTGTAGTTACTTCTAAAGCTATTGTAGAAATTTCTTCTGTAGTCACACTTGTATCAATTATTGCCGAATTAATAGTGCTCGATGCATTATCTATTTCATTAAATTGCGCAGTCATTTCTTCAACTGTAGCTGATAATTCTTCACTTGAAGCAGTTACTTTGTCTACACTTTCTATAACATTTTCAATTAAATGCCTAATATTCCCTTGAGCTGAATTTAAAGCAATTCCTATATCAGCAAATTCTGTTTTAGTTTCAATTTTTATATCTGTAGATAAATCATAGCTAGACATCCTATTAGCTAAAGCCAAGATTTTCATAAGAGATTTACTTATTTTTCTTACCATAATTATAGTACATGTTATTGATACTAATAATGTAATAATAGCTAAAATAATTGTATCTCTAGAGGACTTGGAAAAAATCCCTGCATTTTCTTTATTGGCTTCACTAGCCCACTGATTATTTTTTTCTACTAATTCATTAGCTTTACTTAAAGTTCTTGCCTCAACTTCCTCTAACTCATGGGCTCTAGCTTCTGCTTCTTTCATATTATTAGACTTAATTAAAGGTAGAATAACCTCATCTCTAACTGTGTTATACTCACCTATTTCACTCTTTAATTCATTAAATAATTTCTGATCTTCTTCATTTCCAAGTGCCGATCCGTAAATATCTAAATTAAATGCCGTACTTTCCTTTAACTTAGTTATACTTTCAATTAACAGCTCTTTTTCTTCACCTTCTGCACCATCAAACAACTTATTTAAATTAACTTCTAATTGTAATAAGTTTTGTATTATTTTAGATATACTACTAACACCAAGTACGTTATTTTTATAAAGATTACTGCCTGATTCATTCACCTTGGCTAAATTAGAAATTGACATAATACTAATAGCACTTGTTAATACAATTGTAATACTAAAAGCTGCTACTAACTGAGTTGAAATTCTACTGAACAAAGATTTTTTTCTCATTCTCTATCTCCTTTATAGTCACTTATTCTTAATTGATTTAATATAGGAACTTTGATTTTATCTAGAAGTACAAATATTCTTTTTAATGAAATTTTTTCCATACATTTATTATATATATTATTTATCGATTGTCCAGCTAATTAATACTCTAAAATATGTAAAATTCACAATATAATATTTTACAATATTTTTAATTATCATTTACTGGGTATTTATATTTAAATATCGTATTATAATGAATTTATAATAGTTCTAATAATGAATTGTTTTTAAAAAATTTACATAAGAGTGCAAAATTACGGATTAGGAACATATTTTTAGTATAGTAATAGGAGGGATTTATATGAAAAACATTAGGTCACTTCTGTCAATATATACAGGATTTTAGAGAATCTAAAGAGTTTTGTATATGTAGCAAGCCCGGACCAGGAGGAGGCTATTTTTAAGTACTAATACTTGAGATATTTCTTTATGTGAAAGATGAGTAAACAACTAGCGTAAACTATGAATATTGATTATAACTTTTCAATAGTATAAATTTTAGTTCATTCATTAACTGTTAAAGAAATTAGAAAAATAAAACTATATTTAAAACTAGGGAATAAGAAGTCTTATTATTTTAAAATCTTCTTATTCCCTAACCTTTTAGTAATTTTATATTGAATCTTAAATTAATCACTATATATTAAATTCCTTTTCTCAAGTTGATTAATAGTCATTATTTATCTTAGAAAACATCACTTTATACTATCTTTTTTAAGTTGTTACTTCTATTAACTACTCTCTCATTTGCTTTACTTTCAATTATTTCTCTTGCATCTCTAAAATTCAACTACAAATTTAGATAATGAATCTGCTAATTTCTTTAAATTCTTAAAATCTATACTTTCTGGTCCTGCCATATCTTCTGTTAAACCATCTATTCCTTGTTGTGATATATGAATATTAGGAAGATTATTTTGCTCAAAAGGTACGTAGTCGCTAACTCCATCTCCTGTTTGCATATAGTACTTTACCTTTTCACTTGATATACTATCTTCAAAATCAACCTTATCTTCTGTAAATCTTTCCTTTATTGAATCATATAATTCACTTGAATCTTCAACACTACTTATATTTTTCAATGCTAATGCTCCTGCTTTTTTAGAGCCAACACAATCTATATTTATATTATATATTTTTTCATACATCGGCATCAAAGCTGGAACCAAAGCTTCACTACCTTTTAGATTTCTTTCTTCCCCATTGACTAAAGAAAAAATTATATCTTTATTAGGGGTATTCTGTGTTACTTTTGTAGCCATTTCTATAGCTACAGCTACTCCAGACGAATTATCAAAACTTCCTGAGTAAGCATCAAAATGTGCCGTTATCACTATTGCCTCTTTGTTATTTTCACCACTTACTTTACCAACTACATTATATACATCTAATCCTCTTATTATTTTCTGACGATAAGAATCATCAAATACAGTTTCTAAGTCTAGCTCTGTAAATATATCTACTATATATTGGGTAGTCTTGTCGTTTTTCTCAGTTAGCATATCTCTTGGTGAATATTCCTCTGTAGCAAGTATGGTAATAATGTCTTCTATATTTTTATAGTCAACTGAATAATTTCTTATTCCTATAGATAAGATAGAGATACTAACTATTAAAATAATAGAAATAATTGATATCCTTTTTAATTTATTAATTTTACTCTCCTCCTAAAATTAATTTTGCAGTTAGTTTTTCTTGAGCTTACAGTACATTAAACTTACTACAATTTGAAAATATAATTTCTAATATATTTTTCAGTTTATCTTCTATAGTAATAATATTAAGGATTTACATAATATATTCATAATTTTTAAATGTATTTATAATAAAGAAGTGTTATATATAATTATCTAGTAAATAAAAAACACCCTAATTACCATACTACTGGTTCATAGAGTGTTCTATAGCTTATTTAAAGAAGTTTATATTCTTTAAAACCTACCTGAAGTTCTTATTTTATTATGCTATCCCACAATTTAAAGTTATTAATTCTTAATTGAACTCTTCATGTGGCAAACCCATTTTTATTTTATAAATTCTTTAATCCATTGTCCTGATTTTTTAATAGTCTTCTTTTGAGTTTTTAAGTCTAGTGCAATAAATCCATATCTATTTTTATAGGCATTACACCATGACCAACAATCAATTCCTGTCCAAGAGTGATATCCAAAACAGTTTGATCCTTCTTCTATTCCTTTATGAAGATACTCTAAATGTTCTTTTATAAACTCAATTCTATAGTCATCTTCAATTATTCCTTCAGAATTAATATACCTATCTTCACCTTCTACTCCCATACCATTTTCAGATATATACCAAGGAATGTTGTCATAATTATCTCTTATATTTATAGCAATATCATAAATAGCCTTAGGATAGATTTCCCATCCCCTATAAGGATTCATCCTTCTTCCTGGCATTTCATAATTATCAAAGTACTTGTCAGGCATCCATGGCTTACTTTCATCTACCTTCTCTTCCTTTGCCTTAATTCTTCTTGGGAAGTAATAATTTACTCCAAGGTATTCTATATTATTTTCCTTAATTATCTTTAACTCTTCTTCAGTACTTTCCCATAACACATCATCTTCTTTTAATAAATCTACAAGAAGTTTTGGAAATTCTCCCTTAATTGCTGGCATTAAAAAAGATTCATTAAAGAAAGCATCTGCAATTTTAGCTGCTTTAACATCATCTGGGTTATTAATATCTCTTGGATATGAAGGAGTTAAGTTTAAAATTGTTCCTATTTTAGCTCCATCTTTTCCATAATTATTTTCTTTAAATACTTTAATTGTCTTAGCAGAAGCTAGATTAATATTATATAATGCTTGGATAGCCTTTTTACCATCTACAACTTTTGGATAATGGAACTGATATAAGTATTGTCCCTCTACAACTACTATTGGCTCATTAAAAGTAGTCCAAAGTTTTACTCTATCTGAGAATAGTCTAAAGGCAGTATTTGCAAACTTAACAAATAGATCAACAACATGCTTAGACTCCCATCCACCATATTTATCATACAACTCTACAGGTAAATCAAAGTGATGAAGTGTAATAATTGGAGTAAGACCATTTTTTATTATTTCATTTATTACATTATTATAAAATTCAATCCCATCTTCATCTGCTTCACCAGTTTCAAAGTCTTTAATTAAACGTGTCCATTGAATTGATGTTCTAAAACTATTTAAGCCAATAGATTTAAGCATAGCTAAGTCTTCTTCATAGCTATTATAAAAATTAGATGTTACTTCTGGTCCGACCTTATCAAAGAATGCTTCTGGCTCTACCTCATACCAATAATCAAAAACATTTTTATGTTTCTTATTAAAAGTTCCTTCACATTGAGGTCCTGATGTAGCAGCTCCCCATAAAAATCCGTCTTTAAATTTCATGTTATTATCCATAACCTTCACCCTTTCTTATTAATCTATTTAAAATCCTTGAGAATGCCTCTTTAACTTTATTTTATCCTCTTTAGAAAATAAAATTATTCAAATTTTGAAAATATTTGTAATTCTATTAGTTCCTAATTATTTTGCTTTGCAAAATATGACATTGACCTCTTAAGAAATAAAAAAGGGAGCTATCCTTATTGGACAACTCCCTTTGTATATACTAAAAATATTATTTAGTTTCTTTGTAGATAGTTAAATAAAGCTCCTAATAAATTTGCATCATTTCTAAACATACATTTTGCTATTTTAGGTCTTATAGTAGCTACTTTTATCTTACTCATAATTAAATCTATCTTTTCATTGATTCTATCTATAAAATCTTCTCTATTACTTATGGCTCCTCCAATAATTATTTTTTCAGGGTCATAAATATATTGTAAGTTAAAAATCCCCAAAGCATTATTAAAATAGAACTCATCTATTGCTTTTATAGCATCTTCATCTCCTGCTTCAGCCATTTCAAAAGCCTTTTTCCCATCAATTTCACTTTTATCAATTCCTTTAGCCTCTGCAATTCTTCTTCCTATAGAACTTGTTGCGCCTAAATTGCTCCAAGTTTTAAAGGTTAAGTCATCTCCTTTACCTTCAGTTTCTAAAACTGCGATTCCAAATTCTCCGCCAAATAAGTGTTTTCCTTTATGTATCTTCTTGTCCTTAATTACAGCTCCACCAATTCCTGTACCACATACAATAAATAATACATCGCTATTATACTTAGCTGCTCCAAGCCAAACTTCTCCTAAGGCAGCACAATTAGCATCATTTTCTATTTCTAATTTAAGTCCCAAATCTTCTCCAAATATCTTCTTGAAGTTATGATCATTAATACATGGTAATGCACTACTTCCACTTATGGAACCCATTTCACTATTTACTGCACCTGGTGCACTTATTGCTACTCCATCTATATTATATTCCTCTTTTGCTTTTTCAATTTCTCCTATAAGCAAAGCCTTAAATTTTTCAAAATCATTAGCCTCAGCTCTAATGGAATCCTTCTTAATTATTTCACTATTTTCTTTTATTATAGCAACCTTAGTGCTGCTTCCTCCAATATCAAATACAATATAATTTTTCATACTCTTAACCCTTACCCCTTATAAATTCTCATTGTTAAATAATTATATCAAATAATCATTTAGATTATATATAATATTCTAAATATTATTATATTTTTGTCAACTATAAGTATATTTTTGTTAACTATAAATTTCCTAAATATAAAAGATAGACTATTCTTAATGTTCCCCCACTACATAGGAGTTACCTATAAAAATTAGTCTATCTTTATTTAACTATAAATATCTAATTGATAGTTTATATTCCTTTTAATCCATCTATAATTATGATTTTACCTTTATTTAATTTAATTTGAATCTATCTCTAAATTAATATTTACGAATTAAAAAATTAATCATAGAAATACATATTTTTAAATTAGCAAAGTAATTTTTCTATAAATTATTTTATATAAATTTTTCTTTATTATAATCTTCTTTATTTCATATATTAAAATTATTCTTCTTAGAAATACTTAATTTCATATTCTAAAATTTTTCTTCTATGAACTATACTATGGGATAACTTTTCAATACTTTTAATTCACCAATAATAGTATATTCACCTAAGGTTGCTGGTATTAAAATACTATCTCCCATTTTAATTTCTTCAGAATATTCATTTCCATTTCTATCTATTCCTTTAATATGTCCATAACCTTCTACACAAGTGTACATATCAAAGTTTTCCTCATTACCTTTATCTTTATATTCCTTAGTTATAGATAACTTTTCAATTCCAAAGTATTCATTTTTACATAATAAGCTATAGCTATATCCATCAAAGGCTACTTTTTCTCTTTTACTTAAATTCTCACATTGAAGATCAAAATTTATAACATCAAGTGCCTTTTCTACATGTATTTCTCTAGGTCTTCCATAGTCATAAACCCTATAAGTTACATCACTATTTTGTTGTATTTCTGCTATAATTACTCCTTCACATATAGCATGTACAAGACCACTATTTATTAAGAAGCAATCACCTTTTTTTACTTCTATTTTATTTAAACATTCTTCTACCGTATTATTTTTTATCGCTTCTTCAAACTCTTCCTTAGTGCAGTCCTTAGTTCCAACTATTAATGAAGCGCCTGGCTTAGCATCCATAACATACCAAGCTTCTGTCTTTCCATAATCTCCTTCATATTTAGCTGCATATTCATCACCTGGATGAACTTGAACTGAAAGCTTTTCCTTAGAATTTATTAATTTAATTAAAAGTGGAAATTTTTCCATACTTACTTTATTACCTAGCAAATCTATTCCATGCTTTTCAATTAACTTATCAAAGGACGTACCTTTGAATTCTCCATTTGCCACTATACCTGTACCATTAGGATGGCAAGCTATATCCCAAGTTTCTCCTATTTCACCTTCTGGCATATTGCTTCTAAAAGATTCAAAATCTCTTCCTCCCCATATTTTTTCATAATACAAGTTTTCAAACCTTATAGGATACATTATAAATTTCCTCCCTTAGTTAATTTCTATTTTCCTATGTAAAAACAACCTTATGTTTATTATCATATTTAAAACATTCTTTCTAATACTAAAAGAATTTATAAAATAAAAATTTCAGTAATTCTATAAAAGAATTCTTAATTTCACTTATATTATATATTATAACTATTAGCCTTGTTTTTCCAATATTTTCTTTAAATAAGCAACAATTTATATCAATAATATACAAAACAATAATTTTATACAACCTTTATGTAATTCAATACTCTTATTTTATCCCATCACCACTATTAATAATTCTTCCACATTATCAAAGTGATAGCTTAGCACTGCTACTCACCTAGATTAACTCTTCTAAGCTTGAGATTGAGTAAGTTATTTTCAACCTCTGTGAAATTTATTTCGAGAAAATTCAATATTTAGTTCTCTACTTTTTAAGAAAACTCCATCCAAAGCTAAAAATCACTTTATCTTAACTTTATAAAATATAATCTTCTATACAATGAGCTACAGATGTAACAATATAATTTGCATGATTTTTTAATTTCTTCTCCACATAGTCAAAGGTAAAAGAATTTTCCGTAATATCAAACATACTTACATCATTCCAAGAGTCACCAATAGTATATACATCCTTCATATTAACTTCTTCTTGAGCTGCTATAAACTTTACTCCCTCTCCTTTAGAACATCCTTTAGGGACAATATCTATATAAATATCATTTCTATATGCAATTATTTCATCCTTAAATTCTTCATTAATTTCATTTTTTAATTTCTCTATTTCTTCAATATTTTTATTTGGACTATAAATAGAAATTAAACTAAGATCTTCGTCTATTTCATCTATAGAATTAACCCTTGTTTTACTAGGATAAGGCAGATTATCTCCATCATTTAAAAGGTAAGTATTAAATCCAGATTCAACAGAAATTGCTATATCATCACTATGAATTTTTGATAGTATTTTCTTTATAATACCTTTCTTAATTATCTTTTGCATTATTTTACTTCCTAAAGAATCAACAATTAATGCCCCATTTAAAAGTATAAAATAATTAGCTCTTATATTATATTCATCCTTAATCATCTTAACTCCATTGTAAGGTCTTCCTGTTGCAATAACTAATAACCTTCCTAAACTTTGTAATTTATGTACTGCATCTTTATTTTTTTTTGCCATACTATTTTTTTCTAATAAAGTTCCATCTAAATCAGTAGCTAATAATTTTATCATAATTTCCTCCATTTATTTTCTTAAATCTAAAACTTATTTACTACATTATTTTATCATATTTTATTATAAATTTTTACAATTTCATTATTTATTCAACTTTTCCTCAAACTAACATGAATTAAAAATCATTTAAAAATAGATAATAAACTATAAGGAGGGATTAGTATGTCCAAGAATTCAAAAAAGAAAAGTGTTTATTTACCTAATCAAAGAACTAATTATTCACCACCAAAACACGCTTTAATAAGTCATGGTAAAACTGAAAAACCATCAACTATGCTTCCTAGCACAATAATAGATGATATAGTTGTAAACAATATTTCAAATGTGGAGTTTGACTACACTGAAGAAAGTATCCTAAGCGTAGATGATGATATTTAATTATACCGTAAACTTTATGTATTATGCTTGGGTTCCGTCGCAAGCTCCAAGTCACCCTACACATAATACATAAAGTTTACTAGTAGAAATTAATATATTTTTATGTATCGGGACTAAAAGATGAAATTCAGCAAGCTGAATTTCTATATTTATAGTTAATTATTACTTATTAAGTATCAGTTAACTTATAGAAATCCTTCTAGTTCTAAGTCAACTTATTAATAAATTAAATACTAAAATAATATTTATACTTTAAGGAGGTTTTTTAGATGGCAAAAAGTAATGATAAGAAAAAGAGAACTGATGGTGTTATACCAATGAAGGGGAAGAATGTTCCTTCATCTCTTAATTCAAGTAATACAGCAACATCATTTAATGGCTACTCTAAAAAAGAAAAAGTATTAAGAGATAGTAAAACTAATCAACTTTATTAATTTAATATAACTGTAGACTATATATATTATGCTCGGGTTCCGTCGCAAGCTCCAAGTCGACCCACGTACAGTATATATAAAGTGCAATATTTTAAAATAGTCTTGGGTGACTTACTGCTAAAGGAAGAAATTCAACGAGTTGAATTTTAACAATTATTGTTAATCGTTAACTATTAATTGTCTTTCGCTGCAAGTCACCCTACACATAATATACGAACTGTAATACTATTTATATATAAATAAAAGAACTCTATTTATGGAGCTCTTAATATCTACTTATTCTTTTGCTACTAATCTCATCATCTCTGCTATTATTAACATTATTGTTGCTACTGAACACATTATAAAAGTAATTAGATTTTCTGCACTTATACTAAATAGTACACATAGAATATTTGATAATGCTCCTAATATTATAAATTACTCCATTTTTGATGTCTATGTTATTATAATTTAAAATTATTTCTCTATTATCCTTATAATAAATTATTAGAAGGCATAAGAATTAACAATGCAATATAAGGCCAAAATGTAATAGGCATAAAAAGAAAAACTAATATTCTTAATGTAGTTGAATTAAATCCAAAGTATTCAGCAATTCCTCCACATACACCTGATATAACCTTATCTGAATTAGATTTATATAATATTCTACTCATACACTCTCCACCTTTAATTAATATTTTCAAATTAATAATTCAAAAAATTTAGGAATTTACTTCATTTAATTACAATTATAATAATCCACCTAATAAACTAAGGATAGCAGCACATAAACTAAGGATGGCAACTACTCTACTTTTCATCCAATTCTGAATAGCTTGAATTAGCATTATCACACCCAACAATGGATCAGATGCATTTATCTCAATTTTGATACCTAAAATCTGCATACCCACAAATATTATTATGCTTATAGAAGAAAAACTAGCAATTACAGTAAGTACTTTCTCATCAGTTTGCTTTTGACTCCATATATATCTAACCTTTTCCATTATATCTCCTAAATTCTAGTTCACTTCTTTCAATTTAATATAATTATAACATATTTTGTAAATTAGCTACTATTCACTTTATAAATAAGGAATTCATTATTTATATCACAATAATTTCATATAAAAAAACATAATTAAATTCCACACTAAAAAACACCGCATATACTTTTTTTGAATAATACGGCATTTTCTTTAAATCATATTTAGATTTATCTTATCAATATAGTAAAACTATTCTTCTATCTTATAATCTAGGTAGAAGTTCCCCTTTAATATTTAGCCATTTAAACTCTTCTAGATTAAATTCCACTCTAATTAGGTCTTCCTCAAAAATTGTTACATTACTTGCACTATCTTCTATATCTAAAAGTTTTTCTCCTTTTTCATTTAATACAGAGTACTTTCCATCACTATTTTTAACTACCACTCTATTGAATTCCTCATAGCCACGTGCTTCTACATAAGTATCATCAGATAGTATCTTTCCTTTATCATCAATTAAACTCCCATTCATTTCCCATTCCTTATCACTTGCAATAAAGAAATCTAACCCTATTGGTATTAAAGACTTACTTTGTGCTAATATATTGCCTTTTAAGTCTAATATTAGAGACATATCTTCATTAATTGCTATTATACTGTCATCATATAAGCTCATACCAGTATAGTTATTATCAATTAAAACTTCTCCACTTTCACTTATAACCTTAGATTTATTATCTTCTTTTATTATGGTATATTTTTCTCCATTAATTTCATAGCTTGGTTTTTCTATCTCTATAAATTCGCCTTTTTTATTTATAAACTTTCTCTCATTATTTATTACCACCTGTGCACTACCATCAATAAAGGAAGAAGCATAATCAAATTGAAATGGTATTATAGTCTTTCCTTCTACATCAATATATCCCCATTTACCATCTTTAAGAACTGGTATTAATCCTCCTCTTCCTGGAGAATTTTTATCATATAAGAAATCAGTTAACTGCTTTCCTTTACTATCAAAAAAGCCTATCTTGCCTTCAGAGTTTACTACTTCAAATATCTGCCTTTCGCCTTCTCTTATTGAATGTGCTATTTGTACTTCTTCATAATTTATTGGTACTAACTCTTTACCTTTTAAATTAACTAAACCAAATTTATCTTCTTTCATTACAATAAGTGCATCTTCTACTTGATAAATATAATCATAAACTATATCTAATATTATTTTCACATTTTTATCAAAGACACCTTGCTTATTATTTAAGGTAACAATTATAGTACCTTCATTATTTATTTCAATCTTATCATATAATGCTTCTAATACTCTTTCACCTTCTAAATTAACTACGCCATACTTCAAGCTATCATCCTTAAAAAACATTAAATCATATTGTGGCACTGATACTACTCTGTATTCTCCAAAAGGCAAATACTCCTTACCACTCTTATCTATTATAGTTGCAGTTTCATTTTCATCATAAGCTTGTGTATATCCAGTTGATAAATATTCAAAATCTGCAGCAGATTTATATTTAGCCTCTATAATTATCTTACCGTCGCCATCCATATATCCATAAAGTCCAGTTTTATCATCTTTAAATCTATAAACTCCAATAGGTTCAAATTTCATTTCTTGCCCTGTTACTTCATTAGAACTTTGAATATCTTTCTCTTGTTTATTATCACATCCTGTAGCCAATACAGCTACTATGATTAATCCTAGTATAAAAATTTTTCTCATGTTCTTCCCCTCATAATATGCTTCAAATATTTTGTATATCTAATGCTATTTCATAGATTAATAATTTTTTTAATAATATTCTTTTTTAAACTACTGTTCATATTTTCCTATTCCATATAATATAATTTCAGGTTAATTATAGCATATTTTACGAATAATAATTTTTCAATTTTAGAAGAAGAAATTTTCTTAATGAGTTTGTAACCTAATAATACAAAATATATTTTAATTAAACGCTGAAAACACCGTAAAATTCATTTCTGAATAATACGGTGTTTATCTATATTCTATGTTTATTAAACCAAGGAACAAAATAGTCAATAAGCTTTAAAACTTGTTTTGATGTAATACCCTTAATTTCTTATTGCTCTTTAAATTTCCTTATATAATTACTTTTTAATCTTCATTTATTTTATCTTCTAAAAATTCGACTTTTCTCTTTAGGTCATCGAACTCACCCATGAAGCTTTTTGATTTTCTAAAATACCTTAATACTTCTAATATTATTATAAAAAATATTACTACTCCTAAAGTTGAAACAATAGTATTTTCCATCCCAGTTACCTCCCTCTAATAAATAAAACAATTCAACTATTCTGAGTTTACTTCTTTAATATCCTTACATCTACTGAATTGAATTATTCAAGGAGTCCTTAACATATTGTACGTAAGCCAACTTGGAGTTCAGAAGATCAGACAAGCATAATATATTAAAGGCTCATATCCAATTCTAATTAATTTTTATACAAATTATACCATTTAAATTGATTTAATTCTAATTAATATATAATTTAAATTGATATCTACTTCATTTTCTTTATAATCTATCGATAATTAAACTATTGACCTATATATAAATTGTTAAGATAACTTCATATTTTAATGTTTTAATACGAAATGTAAATTCTTTTTACAACTTATATATTTTATTTTTAATGTGTATTTAAGGAGATTTAGATGAGAAAAAAACTACATAATAAGACTGGTATTACTAAAGGTATACATAAAATTTCATTTAAACTTATAGCAAATTTTGCTTTAGTCATTGCTTTGCTACTGTTTATCTGGGTCTTAGGACTCTATAATATTAATAAAATTAATAAGGCTTCGGAAAAACTCTACTTAAACAATACTCTTGGAATTTCATATATAAAGGAGCTAAGTGAAAATTCTACATATAATTATCTTAGCAGTAAGCTATTAATTAATACTAAAGATGTTCCTGAGAGAAAAAAAATAATACAAAATATTGCAAATAACAATAACAGAAACACTCAGCTAATATATTTATATGACAAATCTATTACTTCAAATGAAAATAGGGAAAAATTTGATGAAATAGTTTCAAGTATAAAAAATATTGAAGAAGTCTCAAATAAAATTATAGCTTTAGTTGAAGATAATACAATAGATGAAGCTTCTAATTATGTTGAAGATCTTGATACTCTAAGAGAAAATCTTACTTTTAAGTTAGATAAGCTAATAGGATTAAATAATCGTTGGGCTGAAGATTCTCTTATAAAGAATAGGGAAACCTATAATTATTCAGTAAAAATTACAACTATAGTACTAGTACTATCATTAATAATTGCATTAATATTTGCAACAAGGATAACCACTAGAATATCAAAATCAATAAAGAAAATAATGACTTTATCAAATAGATTAGCAAAATATGACTTATCTGAAAATATAAATATAAAGCATAAAGATGAGTTTGGTGAAATCGCAACTTCATTAAATGTAGCTCAAGAAAATTTAAGAAATATAATAACTTCAGTAATTAATAGTGCTGAAAAAGTTAATTCTTCTAGTGAAGATTTATCTACTGCTATCGAAGAAGTTAATTGTCAATTTGATCAAATTAATGATTCCTCATTAGAAATTAGTTCTACAGTTGAGGAAACTAGTGCTATAACAGAAGAATTATCTGCTTCTATACTAGAAGTAACTTCAAGTATAGAAGTACTTTCTGAAAAAGCTACTGATGGTAACATAAATGCAGAGAAGATAGAAAGAAGATCTACTAAAATTAAAGATAATACTGAATATGTAATTAATAATACAAATAATGTTTATAGAAGTTTTGAAAATGATATAAAGACATCAATAGAAAAAGGAAGAGTTGTTAATGAAATAGTTACTATGGCAAATTCTATTGAAGCAATTGCTGAACAAACAAACCTTCTTGCTCTAAATGCAGCAATAGAAGCAGCTCGTGCTGGGGAACAAGGTAAAGGATTTGCAGTAGTTGCAGAAGAAGTTAGAATGCTTGCTGAACAGTCTAAGGTATCTGTTCAAAACGTTAAAAATACTATAAATGAAGTGAAGCTAGCATTTAATAATATTACAGATAGTAGCAATAACCTACTTCACTTTATTGATGATGAAATAATGAAAGAATTTAATAACTTTCTAAATGTTGGTGATAAATATGAGAAAGATGGAATGTTTATTAGAGAAATGAGTGAAAATATAGCCTCTATGTCTGAAGAAGTTTCAGCTACAATGAATGAGTTAAGTAATGCTGTTCACTCCTTAGCTTCTATGTCACAAAATTCATCTAGCAATGTTACTAATGTAAAAGATAGTATTAATGACACTAATAATGCTATATCACTAATGCTTGATTTATCTAAGTCTCAATCTGATTTATCTAATGAGCTTAATGAATTAATATCTAAATTTAAATTGTAGATATTATCCAAATTAAAATTGTAATTTATAATCAAATTTAAATTATAATTGTTACTTAAATTATAGGATGCTGTCACATAAAAGTGATATCAAGAATAAAAGGGAGAGTATCTAGTTTTGTTTTAACACCAAACTAGATACTCTCTTTTAATAAAATTTCATATTATGAAGGAAGTAATTTCCAATAAATTACTTCCTTCATTTTTTTAACTCATAAATGAGTTTATTCATTAATTATTCATTGTTAATTATTAGTTATTAATTGTGCGCCAGAACCCTACAGGCTTCCCCTATTTCTCATCATACCATACCCAGAGCCACCACATCTTCCTCTACCCATTCTTGAGTTATTTCCTTTTCCGTATCTTCCATTTTCTCCATCATACTTTTCATTATAATATTCACAATTAGGATTTCCCCAATAATCATTATCTGTATTATCTTCTATTTCAGTAATAGCAGATTTCCCATAACCTAAATTTCCTTCATTTGTTTCTGCCGAAGCAACTATAGCTCCAACTCCAACAGTGATTGCAGAAATTATTGCAATAGATAAAAATAGTTTTTTCATAGTCACTATACCTCCTAAATAACTTATACCTATATAATAACTATTACTTTTCATAAGATAATGATGAATTTGTGATGGATTTGTGAAAAGTTATATTTTTTTAATTAATTTATTAGGAACTATAAAATAAAATTCGCTACCTTCACCTAACTTACTTCTAACTCCATATAAAAATCCATGTGACATAATTATTTCTTTAGAAATCGCTAATCCAAGGCCCATTCCACCACTCTTGTCTCCCTTGTAATATCTATCCCATATATTTTTCAGGGATTCTTCATCTATACCTATACCATAATCTCTAACGTAAATTTCCACTCCATTTTCTATACTCTTAATTCCAAAAGTTATCTCATCTCTAGTGCTTTTAGAATGTTTTATAGCATTTGTAATAAAATTAGTCAAAACTCTGTATAAGTAATTGTTGTCTATTTTAACATAATAATTCCTATCATCTAATTCATTTTTAATAACTAAATTATTATTTATACTTACTATATTTTTTAATTTGTAGTAGCTTTCATTGATAAAATCTACAAGGTTTGTATCAGCAAGATTTATAGTACTTTTATTTTCTCTAAGCTTACTTAGTACTAATATTTCTCCTACTAAACTAGATAAAATATCTACTTCCTCAATAATATTAGTAGCATAATCTACTACCTCTTCCCCTTCTACTAAACCATCTTTGATTACTTCACTATTTGCTCTAATAACACTTAAAGGAGTTTTTAAATCATGACTTACATTACTAATAAACTCTCTTTGCATAGTATCTTTTATTTTAAGTTCTTCTGACATTTTATTAATACTATTATTTAATTCTTCAATCTCATCATTAGTAGTAACTTCTAATGTATTTTCATAAATACCTTTAGAGATATTATCTGCTCTTTTTTGCAAAGCAATTATTGGCTTAGTAAATTTTTCCCCTAAATAAAAAGCAATAATAATTGATAGTACTAGTGAAAAAATAAATATAGCTACAATTATTAAATTAACACTTTTAATTAGAGATCTAATTTCTTCATAATCCTTATAAACTACTATATCTCCATAGTCTGAAGATTTTTTTATACCAATATAAGTATTACCATCATCATCTTTAAAAATATCCTTATTCTTAACACTAGTAAAATCTATATTTTTACTATGATTCATCATCCCCATTTGGCCCATATGTCCCATTCCACTACCAGAATTATTTCCACTTGAACCTTGTCCCCTACTAATTGTCCTACACATATTTTTAACTGATCCATCATTAACTAATACAGCATATATATCAGTTAAATCAATGACAGTATTATTCTTAGCTGCTTCTAAAACATATTCGCTTGCAATTTCTAAGTCTGAATACTCATTATTTATGTAGATTTTCGGTAATATAGATGATGTTAAAATAAATCCTACTAAGATTACAACTAAGTTTATAAGTACCATGTATTTGATAATTCTTTTACTAATCTTATTCATCTTCAACTGTAAGGCTATAGCCTACCCTCCATATAGTTTTTAAATTATCCTTAAAAACTTCTATCTTTTCTCTAAGTTTCTTTATATGAGTATCAACAGTTCTTGTATCTCCAAAGAAGTCATATCCCCATACTTTTAAAATCAAATCTTCCCTTGAGAAAACTCTATTCTTATTCTTAACAAAAAATATCATAAGTTCATATTCCTTAGGTGTTAATATTACTTCCTCACCTTTTTCGAATACTCTTCTATTATTCTCATCAATATTTAACTTTCCTATATTAATTTCACTTTCAGTTTCTTTTAGTGTACTTTTCAATCTTAAAGAAACTCTTAGTACAAGCTCCCTCATACTAATAGGCTTTACCATATAATCATCTGCTCCAAGTTCAAGTCCAAAAATCCTATCTTCCTCTTCTCCTCTAGCACTAGTTATAATTACCTGAGTCATCTTATTTAAAGACTTTACCTTCTTTAAAAGATACCATCCATCCTTGTAAGGCATCATTATATCAAGGATTACTAAGTCATATATATTATTTTCTATTAATTCTTCTGCTATCTTGCCGTCACTAGCTAGTTCTATATTATATCCTTCCTTTTCTAAATATAATTTCATGACCTTGCTAATTTGCTTTTCATCTTCTACTATTAATATTTTTGACATTATTCCTCCATAAATCTTCATTAGTATTCTTAAAACCAATATACCATATTATTACTAAAATTAATTATTTTTAGATCCTTATTTTATTCCAATGGAAATCTTAAGGCTAAAGATGCCAAACTAAAATTAATTGGGTCATCACTTACATAAGCGTTATTCCCAAAGAATAATCCTGGATCCTGTTCTAACCTATTTAATATAAACAATATATAGTAATTCAATGGAGAAATATTTATTGTATTTGTATAAAGTGGAAGAATAGCATTATGGTTAGATATAACCATATTTAAAGATGGCGTATAATCAACTGTTACTTTAGGCATATTTTTAAGGGTTTCATTAATAAAGTTGTTAGCTGCCTCATCATTGTGAATAGTATTTTTAGATGAATGCTGAATATTTCCAAGTTCTACTTCATTAATATATACCCCTATTAAATATGTAGCCAAACTAATTTGGAGGTTTGTTTCAACATTGGAATTTCCAAATGAACAGTTATTATTTGTATTATTAATTGCTGAATTTGTGCTTATAAAGAAAAATAATCTATTATCATTCGCAAAAATTAATTCTCCATCTTTAATTATTGGATTGCTATTACCTAAAAACTCACTGCAAGGAGGTACTTCTCCACCAGCAAAGGGGTTACAATTATCCCTACTCATTTTCATACCACCCCGCTCTAATATTTCTACAAATCTTATTGTTTCTCTACTAATCTAGCTACATTTAATAACTTATAAAGTCTCTTACTACTCTGCCTATTCATTATCAAATCTAAGTAATCCTTTATCCACTGAAATTTTACTTTAGATAGTATATTACAGTATATGTTTTAACATTTGAATATAACGGCAAATATAAATATAATATGTTCCATAAAATAAACGGCTACAAAAAGAAGTCACCGTGTTCTGTTTTGAGGTGCAAAAAGTTTTTCACAATAAAAATCACAGGCACTTTCACAATATAAATCACAGCAAAACCACAAAAAGAAAGGTCGAGCATACGCCCGACCTTTTTAGTTCGTATTAATTTAAGATTGCGAATAAAAAAACTTGTGAATATGCTTATTGGTTAGTCAACATTTTAAACGGCGTATCTGCACTCCTTGTATTCCATTTAGAAAAAAATGTATTAAAATATTTATTGATTTCCTCGATTGAACTACTCAAATCAACTTGAGTTGAATTTTTTTCCTTCATCTCATTGATTAATGAATTAAAATCGTTATATAGAGCTTTGAGATAATTCTTTTCAGCATCTGAAATAATACCATCTTCTAAAATTCCACTAATGTTCAAGCCATCTAAATTCCCCGATTTAGAAGAGAGCGTAAAGACTAACTGGTTAAAACCCATTTTATCCCAATACAAATTATCATCAACATAGTTATGGTAGTAAAAAGTTACATCGCAAAGCCTTTCTATCTCTGATTTAGCATTTTTTATCGATTCTATGTTTTCGTATTTTGTTTCAGGGTCAAGTAATATAGTAATATTTTGCAGTCCACCATAAATTCGTGCAAGAAAATCAGTCTTTCTATCATTTTGTTTCGAAATGTAGTTTACATTGATTCCTATCGAAATAAAAAGAAAAATAACTACCATTAATGTGAGCCAGTATTTTCTCATAATATGCCTCCTTTCGTTTAACACGTAATATAATACTATTGCAAAATATTTATTTAACAGTATTATAACATCACCTTCAAATATATTCCATTTACTCTTTAGTAAACTTACTTTTTCACTTTAAAAATCACATTAAAATCCGCACAGTTAATAAAATTATTAACGATGTGAATTTACTTGTGAATTTGTATGTGTTTTTTATAAAAAACAACTCTAAAGCTAGCTTTTATGGCACTTTAGAGTTGTATGAATTTTAATGTGAAATTTGATGTGATTTTAAGTTTTGCACCTCAAAAGCGAAACCATTGAAAAAGAAGTTCTAGCTACTTAATATATTCAGAGTGTAACATTAGATTTTATTGAAATTCAGCTTCTCTGAATTTTTTCCTTTAGCAGGCCTACACCCCCAATTTAAAATTATTCAAGGAATTTTTTAACATTAATGATATGTATTAAATTGGAGATTTTATTATAATGAGAAACTACAATTCTTATTTAAGATAGCTAAGATGGCGTTAAGAATTTTTATTATTTGAGCAAAGCGAGTTATAAAAATTTAGCCAGCTTAGGTAGCTTAAATTTAGAATTGTATTCGAAATTATTTAAAAATCGGAAAGTTAATACATATCATTATGCTATATTCACATTTTAAAATAATTAACTTATTTTAACATTATTATTACATAACTGATATTCTATTTCATTTAATAATTAGGTATAATTAACATATGGACCAATTTTTATCCGATCGCTACCATTGCTAACACTCCCCCCTCTATAAGTGGGAGCTAAGCACTGCTACGCGCCTGGATTAGTTCTTCTAGCCTTCAGATGGATTAAGGTATTCCTGTTAAGAAAACTCCACCTGAAGCTAAGAATCACTTTATAAGGATGGCGAAAGATTTGAAAACTAAACATTTAATAATTATTTCCTTTGATGCTGTGTCTTCAGAGGATGTTTCAAAATTAAAGAATTTAAGTAATTTTAAATATCTAATAGATAATGGTAGCTTAATCACTAATGTTAAGAGCGTTTATCCTACCTTAACATATCCAGCTCATGCAACTATAATGACTGGATTATATCCTAAAAATCATGGAATAATTAACAACACTTTAAATAAATTTTCTGACCTTAATCCAGATTGGTATTGGTACAGAAAATATATTAAAGGTAAAACTCTCTATGATTTAGCAGTAGAAAAAGGCTTAACTACAGCTTCTCTACTTTGGCCAGTTTCTGGAAGAAGTAAGATAAAATATAACTTAACTGAAATCTTTGCTCCAAAGCCTTGGCAAAATCAATTAGTTATGTCTGCAATGTCAGGTAGTGTTTCTTATCAACTAGATTTAAATAAAAGGTTTGGCTACTTAAGAAAAGGCTTGGCTCAACCTGAGCTTGATAACTTTGTTCATGAGTCAGCTAAATATACTATTTCTAAGTATAAGCCTAATTTATTACTTATTCATTATACTGATGTTGATACTAATAGACATTATCATGGATATGATAGCAAGGAAGCTAATGATGCTTTAATAAGACATAATGAAAGACTTGGTGAAATAATAGAAACTTTAAAGGAAGCAAATATCTTTGAAGAAAGTACTATTGTTACCCTTGGAGATCACAGTGCCTTAGATGGTGGTTATATGATTAGATTAAATTCACTATTTAGAGAAAATAATCTTTTATCAGTAGATTCAAAAGGTAAAATCACTAATTATAAAGCAGTTGCAAAAACTTGTGATGGATCTTCTTATGTCTACTTAAAGGATAAAAATGATACTGAAACATATAAGAAGGTTACTGAAATATTAAATAATGTTTTAAAATCTAAAGATTCACCTATAGAATTTATTTTAAACTGTGAAGAAGCAGAAAAAGAAGGATCAGATCCTAATTGTAGCTTTATGGTAGAAGGTTCTCTTGGTTATTACTTTATAGATGAAGCCTTAGGAGACTTTGTAGAAAAAGTTCCCGAAAATGAAGTTGGAAATGTATCTCATAGGACTAAAGCTACCCATGGATATCATCCAAATAAGGAAAATTACAATACCTTCTTTATGGCATATGGCCGTGGAATTAAAAAAGGAATTGAGATCGATGGTGGTAAACTAATAAATCATGGTCCTACTCTTGCAAAACTATTAGATCTTAACCTTGGAAATGTAGATGGAGTTTCTGAAGATAGAATTCTAGACTTATAATAATGTACTTTATATAAATGCAAAAGGTGCTATCGCACAATGAAAAATTAAGAATAATTATTCATTTTTAATTCTTAATTCAGGCTGTTTGTGCGGCAGCCTCCTACAGGAGGGATTCAATTGAATAATAAAGATGATATTCTTGCTAAATACCTTGTTACTGGAATGATAATTGGTTCCCTAGTTGGTGTTATTTTTTCAATATTTATGAGACATAACACCTTCTTCTCAATAAGTGGCACAGGTTTTGGTCTAATATTGGGCTTAATAATTGCAAATATTACATGGTCATTGAAGAATGCAAAAAACTGATAATTGTTAATGGTATAAAGGGGGAAATATGAAAAAGATTAAATCTTCAAGTTTTATAATAATTATAATGTCAGTAATAATATTTTTATTGCTTGGCCTTAGTTACTATCTTTTTACTGAAAATAGAAAACTTGATTTTAAAATGAATATAGGTACTTATACTGGTAACAATGGTAGGTTAATAAGTTATCCTATTTCTGATAAAGATGACTATAGAGCAATATTATTTTCTTTGATAGATGCAAATTCTATTGAAGAACCAGATATCGCTAATAAGTTACCTGATGCTAGCATTTTAATAGGTGACTCTAAACAAGGAATAGGATATTTAGATTCAGATGTTTGGTTTGATAATGATAAGATTATCTTTAATTTAGGTGGCAAATATAATATAGACTCTAAGTATAAGGAAATTAGTGGTGACGGCGTAGAGTATATTATTGAATTAATTTCAAAATATAAGCCTAAAAATAATTTTGATTAAACAACTAATAAAAATATTCTAGGAAAATTAAATAATACTGATTTGTATAAATATATTGTAATTTATTTATACTATCAATTCAAAATACGTTATCAGATAAGGAGTTATTCAAATGATACTTGATATTAGTATAGCTACGATTATTGCTACTATTTTAAATATTGCTTTATTAATAGCCGTTATACTCTTAATTTATAAGTTCATAAGAATTATTAGAAATTTTATAAATAAGCATAACGAGCTAGATAAAAAAGTAGATGCTATTTTAAATAAATTAGATAGCAAAAATAATAATTCAATTTAAAACTATCTTATTGCCTAAAAGTAAATAAGTCATTTTACAATTCTTAATCTAAATATAAAGTCAATGAATATATAAGACTAATTTTAAATATAAAGTTAATAAATGTATAAGACTAATTCTAAAAACAAGAAATTCAGCCTGCTGAATTTCCACATTAATTGATAATTGCAAATTGTTAATTGTTAATCGTAAAAAAGGGGGAAATTATGAAAGGTTTAACTAAACAAGAATTAAGCTGGGCTCTTTATGATTGGGCTAACTCGGCTTACTCAATGACTATTACTTCATCAGTCCTTCCAATGTATTTTAAATCTGTAGCTGAGGCTGGAGGAATGTCCTCTTCTAACTCAACTGCACTATGGGGTTATACTATCTCCCTATCTACATTGGTTGTATCAATGCTTGCACCAATTTTAGGTACAATAGCAGATTATAAAGGTAATAAGAAAAAATTCTTTAAGACATTCTTTAGTGTTGGAGTATTAGCTACTACACTACTTGCTTTTGTTCCATCAAATAATCCTATACTACTACTTATTTGTTATGGATTTGCCTTAGTTGGATTTTCAGGTACAAACATATTTTATGATGCCTTTTTAGTAGATGTAACTACTAAAGAAAGAATGGACAAGGTATCTTCAGCAGGTTTTGCTCTTGGATATATAGGAAGTACTATACCTTTTATAATATCTATTGCAGTAGTTTTACTTTCTCAAATGGAGATAATACCTATTTCACTACCTCTAGCTTGTAAGATAACCTTCTTAATAACAGCTGTTTGGTGGCTTGTATTTACTATTCCAATATTGAAAAATGTTAATCAAGTTTATTATATAGAACCTGAAAAGGAACCTATTAAGAAATCCTTTGAAAGACTACTTAAAACATTAAAAGCTATAAAAAGTCATAAGAATATATTTGTTTTCCTAATAGCATACTTCTTCTATATAGACGGAGTTGATACAATAATCGGAATGGCTTCATCCTATGGAACAGACCTTGGAATATCAATGGTATCATTACTTATAATATTATTATTAACACAATTTGTAGCCTTTCCTTTTACAATTATTTATGGAAGACTTGCAGAAAAAGTTGGGGCTAAAAAACTTCTTTATGTAGGAATAATTACTTATATCATAATTTGTATTTATGGATACTTTATTACAACTGCCCTTGGCTTCTGGATACTTGCAATGGCTGTTGGATCTGCTCAAGGTGGAATACAAGCAATTTCAAGATCTTTCTTTGGCAAAATGGTACCTAAAGAAAATGCAAATGAATTTTTCGGATTTTATAATATCTTTGGGAAATTTGCAGCAATAATTGGGCCCTTCTTAGTTGCAGTAATAACACAAGCAACAGGGCAAACAAGAAATGGAATTTTAAGCCTTATAGTTCTATTTGTAATAGGATTCTTTGCTCTTGGTAAAGTTAAGGAAGAAGATAAATAAAAATTATTCCCTTCCCATTTACCTTAATATATTATTTATAAAAAAATTTAAAGAAGAAAGTCAATTTATTTTTCATTGACTTTCTTTTTTCAATCTTTAAGTATTTAATTATATATAAAATATTTTAACCTAATTATTTTTTAATTAATAAATATTTTAATCTAACTTATGATGGTTATAAGAATAAACTGTCAAACTTAAAAATAATGGTATCTGTATTATAGCTACTATAATTACCGCATATGGAACCCATATGGAAAATGATCCAATATTTAAATAATCAAATCCTGCAAAGTCATAAAGTATACTATTTTGAAGTGCTAATCCTCCAGATGGCCAAATACTATGAACCCAGCTCCCAATTGATCCAGGTAATATAGCTGGCAAAAATATTGGAAGTATACAAGTAACTAATGTGCCTGTTAAAGATGCAACCTGTGTTTTACATATTGATGATAAGAATAATACAAAACTAAGCATTGCTGATAGTAATATTCCACTGACAATAATAAGTATCCATTGCATTTGACCTACAGTCCATGGCACTAATATATTAATTGAAAAGAGCATCTGAATAGATGTCTGTAAACTCTCCCATCCAAAAAGACTATTTGTTACTAATATCCATATCAAAGCACAAATTGTAAATGCTACTCCAGAAATCAAAAAGGCTGATAAAATTTTGGTAACAGCTAGGCGATTACGTCCATATTTTGTGCAACGTAAAATACTATCTGCTTCAGTCTGATAATCTGAAGAAAATATCGGTGCAGCAATGATACTGCAACAAAGCATAATAATGAATAATAAAAGGGGTTGGTAGTCCATAGCATCTGCTGTAATACCTGAATAATAATAAAATGGTTTTGGCACATTACTGAATTTTTCTATAGCATCTTTTTGTGCCATATCTGAATTCGGTTGCTCCATCTCCATCAGAGAAATTAACTTTTCCAAAGAATCTTCATAAAAATCTTTAGCATTCCCTGGATTTAAGTCCATAATTTCAGGTTCCATGCCTGTCACAGGGTTCACATTCACCTCTAAAACGCTTTTAATTAATGGTGCATAGGGCAAATATTTTTCTTTATAAACGTCACTAGGTAATTCATAAATATCTTTTACCCCATTTTCTCTCAATGTTTCCTGCACTGATTCTATTGCATATTGAATTTTTTCTGGTGTAACTTCTCCAGATATTTCTTCTCTAATTTCCTTGTAACGCCTGATCGCACTAACACCTTCCAATGTTTGTCCATTATTATCCGTATAATACATAAATGTAGTCGGTATATATGCGAACAATACAGAACATATTACTGCTCCTAGAAGTAAAATCCATGTTAATCTAGTTTTTAGTACACGCTTCAACTCTAAACCTAAAAGGCGCATTTATTTCACCTCCTTATTAGTTTCCTGTGGGAAAAGCCATAGATATAAGTCTTCCAATCGAGGTTTCACTTTGAATGATTCTGATGAAAAAGGTTTTTCTGCTAAATATCGTACAGTTACTTTTCCATCATCCTCATTTCTTAAGTTTACAATCTGTAATTTCTTCTCATATTCAGGTAATTGTTCTGTAGATACTTCGCACTCCCACACTTTTCCATTCATTTCTTGTACTAATTCGTCTGTGGTTCCTGTTGCAATTATTTGTCCATTTTTCATAATGGCATTCTTTGTAGCTATATACTCTATATCCGATACAATATGTGTAGAAATCAATACAATTCTATCTTTTGCAAATTCCGAAATCATCTTACGGAAACGTACACGTTCTCCTGGATCTAACCCACTAGTAGGCTCATCTAAAATCAATACCTCTGGGTCATTTAAAAGTGCCTGGGCAATTCCTACACGTCGCTTCATCCCACCAGATAATTTATTAATTTTCTTATTTCTAACATTTTCAAGGGATAAATTTTCTAAAAGCTCATTAATTTTTTTCTTTGTATCTTTTTTTGTTAACCCCTTTAACGTAGCAACATATTCTAGATAGTCCTTCACAGTAAACTCAGGATAGAACCCAAATTCTTGTGGAAGATATCCAAAAATATCACGGTATTTTCCCTTTAATGTAGTAATAGGAATTCCATCGTATTCTATTTTCCCATCAGATGGCTCCATAATTCCAGCAATCATTCTCATCAATGTAGTTTTACCTGCACCATTAGCACCTAACAATCCCCATACACCTGATGTAATATGAAGACTAACATCATTCACAGCATTTTTATCTTTAAACTGCTTTGATACATTATTAATAAATAATTCCATATCTTTCCCCTTTCTAATTTACACAATCTGCAACTCTATCACAGCAGATCGTAACATTATATAATGAACCTGACTAATGCAAATTCCAATCAGGATGACACAAATTCCAATCCATCCTATATTAAACATTTCTCTAAAAATCCATGGACATGCTTTCCACATTACAACTGCTCCACATAAAATAGATCCTCCTAAGGTAATACAAAGAAGCTTAAATCTTTTCATTGGAACATGACCTATTAAATATAGCACTGCGCTGCTCATCAGAAGAAATGGAATTAACAAATACAATACTGCATTAATAATGCTAACTGATGTATATAAAATAGTTATCAAAAGTAATCCTACTATCATAATTCCATCTCCAATTCCAATCATCAAAAGTTTTGCCAGTAACAACCTACTTGTAGAGAATCTTGTTGCCGCTTCAATTTCATTCATTCTATACCTTAAGGATCGTTCCACAAAGGGAACTGATGTCATCATGATTAAAACTGCACAACCACATAATAATATAGAAATCTGCCATCCATTATCTAGAGATAACTCTCCATATGCATATCCAAGTATGCCTACCAATATCAATAAAGCTAATCCTTGTACCAACCAAATAGAATATGAAAGGTATTTCACTTGCCTTATAAAGAATTCCCAGAAACTAATTCTACATCCTCCCTGCATTCTTAAAAATTCTCTATTTGTGTTTTTTAATACCCTCTGTAAATGAGTTTCATCTTGTATTTTTACTTGATTCTGCATTGCTTGTTTCAATTGCTTTTCAAGTTTTGTGTTCAATTCCATTTCCTCCTTTCTTATATTCTGATTTCAACTGCTTAAGAGTCCGGCGTAAGCGGGACTGTACTGTACGTAATGGCAATTCTGTAATGCTTGCAATTTCCCGTAATGAAAGACCTTGACTAAATCTAAGTATTACAATTTCTCTTAAATCATCTGATAAATCTTTTATCATCTGATGCAATTGAATATCAGCCTCTACTTCTAAAAATCCTTTCTCAATGTACGAAAATTCTTCCTGCTGATTCTCAATAGAAACATCTTTTATATACTTTTTCCTATGCATGTCCACACATGTATTAGCTGCAATTTTATATAAAAATGCTTTAAATTGCCCTTTATGAACATAATAATCAAAGTATCTTATTGCTTTCAAAAATGTCTCTTGAGTAGCATCTTCTGCACTTTCCCTACTTTGTGCATGCCAGAGACAATAACGTAAAATATCTGAGTAATAAAATTTAACTAAGTCACTCAATGCATCACTGTCACCATTTTTTATTCTATTTAATAATTCATTTTCGCGCGTCAATTTAATTCCTCCTAAGGGCGTCCCCTATATAATATAACGATTCAAACACACAAAATGATTTTAAAAATTTAATTTTTTTAAATCTTTTTATGTGTTTTCCTTTAAACCAACAATCACACACAAAAAACTAATCAAAACAAAAAAATAAATACCCTTAGGATTCTTCCCAAGGGTATTTATCTTTATATTATAAATACGCTTATTATTGCTATAAAAACATATAAATATGGTTCTAATTTAATAATCTTACTTTCAAAAGCTTTAGTATCTACAACTGTTTTTCTAGTTAACTTTTTAAATACTTTTCTTAAAAAGTTAAATATAATCCATCCAAGAATTGTACCTAAAGTATTCATTATTAAATCATTAATATCAGTTGCCCTATTCTTAGTAAAAAGTTGTCCTATTTCTATTATAAAAGAAAATATTATTCCATATGATAATGTTCTTAAGAAACTTCTGTACTTCTTCCATAAAGTAGGTAATAAAAATCCAAAAGGCATAAAGAAAATTATATTTAATATACCTGAAATATCAAATCCATCATTAAAAGGTATTAAATTTATATTAGGATTAAATATAGCTTCATTAAGTACAGATAGTCTTCTCCATTCACTTAGTGATGGGAAACCAACAACTTCTGCTAATGCAATCATTAAATAAATCATAAACATATATCCAAATATGTTATGCTGCACTCTAATTTTTTCTTCTTCCTTATAACTAATTCTCATAACAATACTTATTAATATTGTAAGTAAAACTAATGCTAATATTAAACTTATTAACTCATTCATACACTATCCCCCTATGTATCAATACATATATAAATCTATTTTAGTATGTTTTATAAATACCTTACACATACATATATGATTATATAAATAACTTCTTAATATTTGCTTAAGCCCTCCTTAAAATCATCTTAAATGTAAAATTTAAGGAAATATAAAAAAGAAACTCAGCACTGCTGAGTTTCCACCTGAATTTCACATTTTCAATTAATAACTATTAATTAAGCTATTCTTAACATAGATTCCTAGACTTTTTCTCTAAGCTTAATACCACTTTCAAAATATCTCATAAACTTTTCTACTACTTCATCATTATCATATTCTTCATCACTTAAAAGTTCGAATAGTGCTGAAGAAACTAGAACTCCTAGCAGACCATAACTTAGTAAAACTGGGTCTTCATCTTCTATATATCCGGCATCCATAACTGCTTTGAATTTCTTCGAGCTTTGATTTATAAGACTCTTTATTTCTTCTCTTAGCATATTATTTCTTTCACCAGTTCCCCAAATTTGACTAATTATAACCTTAAATAAGTCTTTATTCTCGTAAACATATTTAAGCTGAACCTTTGCTGATTCTTTTATTATTTCATATGGATCCTCAATGTCTATAGTTGCTTTATCAACTTCATCATGAATAAGGTTCATACCTTCTTTTATAATAAATATAAAAAGCTCTTCCTTACTTTTAAAATGATAATATAAACTGCCCTTTGCAACTCCAGCTCTCGCAACTACTTCATCCATAGTAGCACCTGAATAACCACAATTAGAAAAAACTTGTATGGCTGATTCAAAGATAGCCCTTTTAGTTTTATTCATTTACTCACACCTTCTTAGAAATTATCCTTACGTATTCTATCATAATAATCTATAACATTTCTATCATACTCTTCATTGAATTTTTCAGAGTTCAAAATAAAATCTGCTGTTGATTTACTCATTGCAACTACTACATCATATAAAACAGCTATTCTAAGTAAGGCTTTCACATCTGGATCATGAGGCTGTGATGTTAATGGATCCCAGAAGAATATCATTAAATCAATATCTCCATCAACTATTGCTGCACCAATTTGTTGGTCACCACCCATAGGTCCACTTTTAAAACCTTCTACCTGTAATCCTGTTTTTTCGCTTATTAACTTAGCTGTTGTTCCAGTTCCACATAGTTTATGATTTTTTAATACTTCCTTATTTTCTTCTGCCCAAGCAATTAAAGCCTTTTTTCTATTATCATGAGCAATAAGAGCAATTTTTTTACTTTTGCCCATTTTATAACCTGCCATAAACATCCCCCTCTATACTAAAACTGTATAATTTATCCGATCGCTACCATTGCTAATACTCCCACCTTCTATAAGTGGGAGCTAAGCACTGCTACTCGCCTGGATTAGTTCTTCTAACCTTCAGATGGAGCACAAGTATTCCTACACTCTGTGAAAGTGCTTTACACAAAATACAATATTTTGGTTCTCTACTTTTTAAGAAAACTCCACCTGAAGATAAGAATCACTTTATCTAATAGTCACTAATAAAATTATACATAAGTAAATTTTAATTTACAATGGCAGGCTAAATAATATCTCTAACTCTAACTTCTATATTAAGGCTAAGTTATAAAACTAATTCCTAATATAAATGCTATATCAATACTACTACTTCTAAGTTACCTTTATTTCTAGGTATTATATTATCTTCTGATCTTTTACCATTAATCAATATTCCCTTTTCCTCATTACCTTCTGCTCTTTTAATTTTTATGTTATAATTTTCATCCTTATTATTTATTTTTATTTCGTATTCTTTCCATGAATCAGGTACACAAGGTATAATTTCATATCCTTTATCTCCTAGCTTTTTAAGACCTAATATGTCTTCAAGTCCAACCTTATACATCCATCCAGAAGCTCCAGTATACCAGCTCCAGCCACCTCTTCCACCATGAGGTTCTTTAATATATACATCTGCAGCCATTACATAAGGCTCAACCTTATATCTTCTTGCTTCAAGCTCAGTATTTGAATGATTGATTGGATTTATCATATTATAATACTTCCAAGCCTTATCACCTAAGTTTAGTTTAGTTAATGCAAGGATTACCCAAACTGCAGCATGGGTATATTGGCCTCCATTTTCTCTAACTCCAGCTACATAACCCTTTATGTATCCTGGTTCTAGGGATGATTTATCAAAAGGTGGTGCTAAAAGTTTTATTAATCCATGGTTTTTATCTACCAAATACTTATCTACTGCTTCCATAGCCTCAATAGTTCTAGCTTCTTTTCCAGCCTTAGAAATTATAGACCAGCTTTGTGCTAAGGAATCTATCTTACATTCATCATTTTCTCTTGAGCCTAAAGGTGTACCATTATCGAAGTAAGCTCTTCTATACCATCCTCCATCCCAAGCATTTTTCTCAAGATTTTCCCTTATAAATTCTTGCATCTTTATATAATCTTCTTCTTTGCTATTATCATTTTTAAACTTACAGATTTCCTTAAAGTTATCAAGTATTTTATATAGGAACCAACCTACCCAAATACTTTCACCTTCACCTTTATTTCCAACTGTACTCATACCATCATTCCAGTCACCACTACCCATTAAAGGTATGTTGTGTCTACCAAACTTTAAGGCAATATCTATAGCTTTTAAGCAATGCTCATAAATACTTCCACTTTTACTAGATTGATTTACTATAGTATATCTTTCATCTTCACCTTCTCTTAAAGGTTCATCCTCTAAATAAGGTGCTTCCTCTTCCAAAATACTATAGTCCCCTGTTGAATTAATATACTCAGCTGTCACATATGGAAGCCATAATAAATCATCAGAAAATCTAGTTCTAATTCCTGAATTTATAACTGGATGCCACCAATGTTGAACATCTCCTTCTAAGTACTGCCTTGAGGCACTTCTTAGTATTTGCTCCCTAGTTATAGATGAATCTAAAATACCTATAGACATAGAGTCTTGAAGCTGATCTCTAAATCCATATGCTCCACCACTTTGATAGAAAGCAGTTCTTGATAAATATCTACAACTAAGAGTTTGATACATAAGCCATCCATTTAATAGATAATCCATTGAGGCATCTGGTGTCTTAACTTGTATATTTCCTAGGAAATTTGACCAATAATCTTTCACGTTTTCAAGTGCAGAATAAACATTATCTAAGTTTCTATAATTATTAATCTTTTCCTTAATTAATGATTCTTCCTCTTCTTCTCCTAGTAAAACAACTATTTCTCTTTCTTCATTAGACTTTAAGCTAATATTTAATTGAGTAGCTAAACACGGATCATAAATACTTCCTGAAACATTATTTAAAGAAGTCATTGATAATGCCTTAGGCTTACCTAGGTCACTTCCAACTCCAACAAAGCTCTTTCTATCTCCAGTAAAGCTTTGAGAATTATTATTTCCATCCTTATTATCAATAATAGAAAGGTATGCTTTTTGTTTTCCAAAGTACTTAGAGTAAGGATTTTCTGCATAAATATAATTATCTTTTATTGAAGTTGTAATATACTTTGCACTTCCATAATTATATACACCAAGAACTAATTGAGCATAGTAGAATAAGGATAAATCTCTATCCATATCTGAAAGATTTTTAATCTTTACCTTACATAACTTAACCTTCTCATCTTTTGGACAAAATACCTGCATTTCACCTTTAATATTGTAAGCACTATGAGTAAAGGTAGAATAACCAAAACTATGTTTAATAGTATATTCTCCACCATCTCTTATAGGCATTGGAGTAATTGTAAAGTATGCTCCTAATTTATTATCTCTAATATATAAGGCTTCTCCTGTAGGATCACTTACCCAGTCATTACTCCAAGGTGTAATCTTATTTTCTCTACTGTTTCCATACCAAGTATAGCTTGAGCCAACTTCAGAAATATGGAACCCAAAATCCTTATTTGAAATTACATTAATCCATGGAGCAGGTGTATTTTCATAGTCTTTAAGTTTTATAACATAACTCTTATCATTTTTATCAAATCCACCATAGCCATTAAAGAAATCTAAATTTTCTTCTTTTTCTTCTAAAGTTTCTGTATTTGCTACATTTTCTAATATTATACTATTATTCATATCCTCATCAGAAACATTTGCACTTCCATCTATTGAAACTTCATCAATATTAGTCTCAGTGTTATTAATATTACTTTGATTATTAAATCCATCTAAGATTACATTTTCTTCAGCTAAATTATTTCCATCATGCTTATGTTTAGCATTATTTCTAATATAGTCAGATTCATTTATATTAACCTTAATTCTATTTGTATAAGAATCGTCTTTATAAATATTCTTATTATAATCATAGCTAACTGCTTCAACTAACTGTTTAGATAAAGTACCTTCCTTAGCATTTATATAAAGCTTTGAAATTCCAATAATAAAGTTTCTAATATTTTCATCCATAGTAGCCTTATTATGAATAAATATTCCACCAGCCTTATTTATATTTTCTCTTTCTAGAGAGTTTTTAACTGTTGAAATTATATCTTTTTGCAAAGGCTCTTCATAGGATACTTCTTCCTCATTGTAGATAATAAGGTCAGTCTTAATTCCCTTATTTCTAAAGTAGTAATGCATATTAATAACTTGCCTTAATAAGTCTATATCTTCTTCACCATAAATAACTAAAAGTATAATAGGTAAATCCCCTGAAATACCGTAAGACCATAGATTTTCTTGATTCATACTTATATTTTTAATAAAATCTTCTCTATTTTTCCTACCACTATGTAGGTATAAAATATATGATGCTAAACTTTGATAAATATTTGCTTGAGCTGATCTTATTCCAATATGTTTAAGCTCTAATTGATTAGAGTAATTATAAGCATCTTCAGTTTTTTCAATTACTGATACTTCCTTATATTTATAAGTTAGATTTAAAATTTCTTCTTTACTTTCAGCTACACCAGTTAAATAGTAAATTGTTTTTTCTTCTAAAGGCTGAATAGTTACCCTGCTTCTTATACTCATAATTGGATCTAATACTGTTCCAACTGTATTTTGAAGTGGAGCATCATTATCCATAACTTCTGGATCTTTTAAATTTCGATTTCTACCAATAAAGTTAAGCCTTGAAGTTTCATAAGTTAAGTCTCCATCTAATTCACTATTAGTAGCTATACTATGGAAGATATAATGAGTTACTGCTCCTGCTGCCCTTGGTCTTCTATTTCCAATTAAAGCTTTAGCCTCTTCATCATATTCTGTACTTATAAAAAGATTAGAGAAACTTGGATGAACTGCATCTCCCTCAAAAGATTGCAATGTCACTTCTAAGTAACTTGTTATTTCTAAAGTTCTTTGCTTTTCTCCATTGTTTTTTAATGTAATTTTTCTTATTTCCACATTATCTTCAGTAGCAAGACTTACCTCATATTTAGTAGAAATATTTCCATCTTTTCTTTCAAACCTTGCCTTATCTAATGTAAATTCAATAGCTGACTCCTCACCATAATCTTTGCAAGGTTCAAAGGTTGCACTCCAAAAATCATTACTATTTAAATTCTTTATATAAAAGAACATTCCACTAGAATCCGCTGTAGAATCTCCCTTCCATCTGTAAACAGTCATATCATCTTTTTTAGAATATCCGCTACCATTATTAGCTATCATAGTTGAGTAAACTCCATTAGATAATAATAAGACTTCTGGATTTTCTCTTTGCTCATCTCCAAAAATTCTAGGGACAAATTCCTCTTTTTCTAATGGTTTTTTAGTAACTTTCTTAATGTCTATATCTCTATCAAATACAATATTTTCAGGAATTCTTTCCTTTAATAATATTTCAACAGCCTTAATTTCTGGTATATTATGAAATCTTTCTTGAAGAATATTATTATTCAAGGCATTGTCTAAGGCTAAAAGTGACATTCCTAAATGGTGAACCATATAGCATCTTACTTCCTTAGGTCCTTGCTCTGAGTCACTGTAATCTATTGCTTCTATAAAACCATATTTTCCATAAGCTTTATTATCGTAAATTCTCTTTAAATTACTTACAGAATCTTTTATGGCATAAGGTATAGTCATAATTGATGAATAAGGTGATATTACTAGCTCATCTTCTAATCCTCTCTTTAGTCCAACACCTGGTACTCCAAAAGCTTTATATTGATAGTTTTGATTTATATCAAAAACATAGTAAGCTGATTCTGAAATTCCCCAAGGAGTATCTTTTCTGCCACCATAAGTTTTTTGCGCCTTAACTACAGAAGAATAAGTTAAAGACCAAATAGTATTATCAAAGGCTTTTAATACTTGGAAAGGCATAAAATATTCAAACATAGTACCACTCCAAGAAACTAATGTCTTTTCTCCAAAAGCCTTGGTCATATTTCTACTTAAGTTATACCAGTGCTCTTTTGGAACTTCTCCTCTTGCAATAGATAAAAGTGATGCAATCCTTGCTTCAGATGCCATTAAGTCATAATAGGAATTCCCAAGTGAATCTTCTTCAACATTATATCCAATAGCAAATAATCCTCTTTCCTTACTAAATAGGAAACCAAACTTCATATCCTCCATAATTGATGATATTTCTAAATATAAACTAGTTATTCTTTCATTAAATTCCTTAAGTTTAGAAATCTTCTTATTTAATATTTCTTTAAATTCTTCCCCTGAAGAAACACTTATTTCCTCTAACCTATCTATTAAATCTTCTAAGGTAAAATCCTTATCCTCATTTAATTTATCTAAGACTAATTTTTCTACTCCATTAAAGATAAAGTCATAAAAATCTATTTTTCTTTCTGTCTCTTCCTTTAACTTTTCTAGCCAATATCTATCTTCACTTTCATTATTTTCTTCAATTTTTTCTAGTCTTTCTTTAGTTCCTTCATACTCCCTATTAAGTATTTCTCTATAATCAACTAAATTAATTTCTTCTGGAATACTATCATAGAAATCCATATTGAAATCTTCCCTAAGTATAAAGAAGATATCTCTTAAACCATGAATTTCCTTATCTCTAATTATAGGTTTTTTACTTAATGTCAACAGTTCTTCCTTAATTATCCACAGATAACCTAGTAAGTTTCCACTGTCAACTGTGGATACATATCTTGGCCATAGAGCTTCTTTTGTTTTTGTATTGTACCAGTTTAAATAATGTCCCTTATATTTTTCAAGACCTTTCATTCCATCTAAAATAACTTCAAGCCTATATATAAATTCTCCAATAGATAAATATCCAAGATCATAAGCAGTTAAATTACTAATTAACCCCATGCCAATATTAGTAGGAGACGTTCTATGTGCCACTCCTTTATAAGGCTTTTCTTGATAATTATCTGGAGCTAAATAGTTATTTTCTGCATTAACAAAATCCTCGTAATAAGCCCAAATCCTTCTGCTTATCTTACTTAAGAACTTTCCATCATCTATATCTAAAGCTTCTTTTTCAATTATTTCTTCCCTAGATATCTTACAAGCAATAACAGGTGCTAAAATCCATAATATTGCTATTGGAATAGTTGTAACTATTACTTCTAAAGAGTTTGTAAGACTTAATAATAGAACAATTATTCCAAAGCCTCCAGATATCCACATTCTATTGTAATACCATATGTAATTATCCTTTACTGAAGAATCAACATTTTCAGCTGTTCTCCATTGAAGTAATTTCTTCTTTGATATAGTTAACCTATAAATAGTTCTAACTATTGCATCTATCATTAAGTAAGCCTGATAAGGAATAAAACTTAATATAAGAATTATTTGCCTTAAATTCTTAAAGGTTCCCATTAACTTTTTCTTAGGTGTTACAACAAAGTCTGTAACTGTGAACATTAGAGGTAATATTAAAGCTAAGAATAGTAGTATTGAAACTTGAACAGCACCTTTTAATACTGTTAAAGTAACTATAAATCCTATAAGTAAGCTTGGAGCAAGTAAGCTTCTTCTTAAGTTATCTAGTATTTTCCATCTAGATATTAAAGATAGCTTTTCTGAAAATATATAACTTGCAATTTGCCAATCTCCTCTAACCCATCTATGTAATCTTAAAGCACTAGAAAGATAGCTTGAAGGATAGCTATCTACTACTTCTACATCTGTAAGCAATGCACATCTAGTTAATACTCCCTCTATTAAGTCATGGGATAAAACCTTATTTTCCTTTATTTCATCCTTTAAAATATTATAAAAAGTATTAATTTCAATTATCCCTTTTCCAGTAAATATACCTTCAGAGAATAAATCTTGGTATGTATCTGAAGAAGCTGTTGAGTAAGCATCTACCCCTGCATCTCCAGCAAATAGCCTAGAAAAATAAGTTTTATGCTTATCCTCTAAACTAACACTTACCTTTGGCTGCATTATGCTATAACCTCTAACTACTCTTCCATCTTCAACTTTTGGTCTATTTAAGACATGGCTCATAGCTGAAATTAATTTTTTAGCACTACCAATAGGTAAGAAGGTATCACTATCTAAAGTTATCATGTACTTTATATCTTTTATATTTTCTATATCGCTGCTAATAACATTGTAGCTAGTTTCCTTATCACCTTTAATAAGAGCCATAAACTCCATAAGTTTTCCTCTTTTTCTCTCATAGCCCATAAATATCTCATCTTTAGGATTATAGATTCTTTGTCTATTAAGGAAATAGAATCTAGGATTATCTTCATTAGCATATTTTAGATTAAGTTCATTAACTACATTTAACGCCTCATCATTTATTAATTTATCACCATTTTCTTCTTGGTTTTTACTATCATATAAATCCCCAAGTAATGCAAAAAATATATTCTTATCTCTATTTGCTAAATAATAGATTTCTAACCTCTTTAATAGAGTTACAGCCTCTTTAGGATTAGATAAAATTGCTGGTATTACAACAATAGTTTTATCTTCATAGGGTACTCCCTTTGAATAATCCATCTTAGGAATAAAACTTACCTCTGTTACCTTTGCAATAAACCAATTATATAGTGATATAACAACTTCACTTGATGGTATTAACATTAAAATAAAGGCAAGTATATATTGAGTAGTAGTAAAACTTAGTGGTACTAAATATGTAATAAGAAGAATTAATAAATCTAATAATACTGTTCCCATTACTATTGCTAAGATATATGATGTTTCTGATAAATTCTTCTTTAAGTTTTTGTTTATTTCCTTATTATTTGAAAGTCCACATCTCTTTAGTACATCATAAATTCCAGAGTCTACTATGTAATATCCTATATGCCTTTTATATAAATCTCTATTTTCAATATATAAACTACTTAACTCTAAAGCAGTCTTTGCTATTTCAATTTCATCTACATTAGTTTTTCTAGATAATTCCTCAAGCTTATGTCTATAATAATCCTTAGTTTCAAAATCCATATTACTATATACACCAGCTGGATCTTGAAGTAAAAGTTTTTCTACTTCAGAAGTTTCTGCATGGAACTTCTTCCAATTTATTGAGTCCATAACTCTTAAGGAATTAATATTAGCTCCAATAGAAGTTGCAATAGTCCCTTCTTTAATATGATCTTTTATTATTTCCTTTTCAAAATTACTATTTTCTTTTCCTCTAAGCCTATCTAAAACAAACTTATAAATTCTTTCATCTTCAACAGAATTATCTCTTAAAATATTAAATAACCTATCTATAAACTCAGGTGAAAACATTCCATCATGAAGGCTCTCATCATCACCCATATAGCCTAAATTAGTACTACTATTTTCATTAGATTCATCTTCTAATTTATTATCAAATTTAGGTTCATTCTTTAATGGATACTTTTCTTGAAGCTTATTTAAAAGAGCCTCTATCTTATTTTTTTCATAATAATCTATAACTAAATTAGCAAGATCTTTTGCTCCAAGCCTTTGCTTTTGAAGCACAACCATCTTATGTACTATATTTGCAAGGTTTAAAATCAAAGAAATCCTAATCATAAGTGGAAATGCCCAAAGCTCTCCAATATTAAAATCCTCTTCTTGATTATTAATAAACTTTATAGCCTCTTCTAAAGTAATTACATTAGAATTTATTTCTATATATTCCTTAGCTAGTAAGTATATTCTAGGATATTTGACATCTTCTAAATCAATACTAGGAAGATTGTTAAAATAATTAACTGGTAAGTTATTCTTAATTGTCTTATATTCTTTTTCTATAAGATAAATATTATCAAGAAGCCACTCTGCTGATGGTATAACCTCTTCTCCCTGCTTAACTAATTTATTTAAATATTTATGATTATGAAGAATCCCCTTAAATGCTTCATTTAGCTCTATTAGAACAGTTCTTCTACCATTTCTTATTGCTTCATCCTTCACAAATAACTCCCCTTTCTTTAGCTCATTTATAATTCCTATCCAATATTATTTCTATATTTAAGTATTTTACCCATTGGATAAACTTATTATTTGCAGAAATATGAAAAATTACTCATTTGTATTAAATTGTGCAGGAGTTATTAACATATTATGCTCGGACTCCGTCGCTAGCTCCAAGTCGTCTTACGCACAATATGTTAATAACGCCTTAATTAATTTAAACTTGTAAAATCCCAGCCTACTAAAGGAAGAAATTCAGGCGAGCTGAATTTCAAGAATCATGGCTTACTATGTGTGTTGAGTTAAAATATAATTTAACTGTAAATTTACTGTAAAGTACTAAAATAATGATATATACTAGCAATTTATTAAAACTATCTACACGCTCAACAATAATCTCTGAAATTTATATAAGCTGGATTTCAATGATTTTTAATGAGTAAAACGGTGGTTGAAGGGGAAGGACGTAATGGATAACCTTCTTTAAATATAAAAAAGTAGCCCCAACACTAATTGGAAAGCTACTTTTTAACTTACGATAAAATACTATTCAAATTTTATTTTTCTCAATTATCCTGTAATTATTAAAAACACTTTCAATAAAAAGTAAAATAGAGTTATCACAAGACAACTCCATTAAAACTCTTTAACTCTAAAACTCCATTTGAAGTTTTTTCCTTAATTCTGAACTCTTCATTATTTTATAGTTTCATATAATCATATTTCTTATCTTTAACTTTAAAATCTTCTACTGCTTTTCTTGTTACCCTTAATTTATCTTCAACTTCTTTTAAGTTTGTTCTAGCCATACCTAAAAACAGCATATCTATTATTGCTAGCTGAGATATTCTAGAGCTCATAGCTCCTTCTCTTAAAGATTTTTCTACAAAAGGAACTCTTAATACTATGTCTGATAAATTTGCTAAAGTATTATCTATACTCGCCTTAGTTATAGAAATAACTTTAACACCTTCCATTCTTGCATTTTCAACGCACTTTAAAACTTCCTTTGTTTCTCCTGAATATGAAATAGCTACAGCCACATCACCCTTTTCCATAAGAGCTGATGATGTTAATTGAAGGTGAGTATCATTATGGGCTATGCATCTTTTATTAATTCTACTTAATTTGTAGTAAAAATCCATCCCAACTAAACTAGAAACACCAACGCTATATATATAAATATTCTTAGCTTCATTTAATGCTTCTATTGCTTTTTCTAATTCTTCTTCTTTTAAAACTCCTAATGTTTGATTCATTATAGAATCTATAGAACTTTTAACTCCCCTTATTATATTAGTTGTAGATAAATTACTATGAAGATATTCAAAATCCTCACTATCATCATCACTTTGAAGATTTACAGATAGCTGAAGCTTCATTTCATTTAAAGATTCAAAGCCTATCTTCTTAGAAAATCTAACTACTGTTGGAGCAGAAGTATTAGTAGCATCACCTATGTCTTTAGCTGACATGCCTATAATGCTTTTCTTATTATTTAATAAGTATTCTGCTATAAGCTTTTCACTTTCAGTAAAACTATCAAAATTTTGCTTAATATACTGGAAAACATTCATATATACCCCCGCCATCCTTTATCTTATTTGGCAATATTAAAGTGAAATTTTTTACCACCCTTAATATATTTTAATAAATAAAAATCCTTTTGTAAAATAGAAGCTACAACATTTGTTCTACTATCAGCAACATCGTCAACTTTTAGTATTTGAAGTTCTCCCATGTATCTTAAATAATCCTTATTATCTATAGTAATATCCCCAATTTTCTTATCTATAGCATTGAAAGGTTCAATTATATCTCTATTTAAAATTAATCTACTTTCACTTGCTCTTATTGCATCTCTAGCTTCATCTGTTCTAGCAGAATACACTTCTCCTAATAATCTTAATATAACTTTATCATCTGTCTTTGCTTCTATATTAAGCTCAATAACATTAGGATCTAATGAAGATAAATCTTCTAATTCCTTTAAGCTTGGAAGAGAATCTCCTATAAATACAGATTCATTTCCTAATGCAAATAAATGATTAGCAGCTTCTCTAACTTCTAATCCTCTATGATCCTCTAGAGTTGGAAGACCATCCTTAAGAGGACTTCTTTTTCTATTATTAGATTGTACAAAAGCACAAGCTTTAATTCCTCTACTCTTTAATAAAGTATTTTTCTCAATCATGCACTCTTCAGAAATACCTGTGCCTATTCTAGGATAAAAATTATGAAGAGCATCTATATTTTCATAATTAGGTGAGAAACTATCTAATCTTTCAAAAAACTCTTCTGTAATAGTAGAAGCATTTAATTGAATCTTTATTCCATAAGTATTTTTACTCATAATAGAAATTTCTTCTTCAGTATAACCAAAGTCAATTCTAATTGTCTTAACTCCCATATTATGAAGACCTTCTAAATCCATATTCTCTAAATCTAAAAACTTAAAGGTATTTGGAGAAATATCACTTATAATATCCATATCATAATTCTTAGCTAAATCAAAAAACTCCCTAACTTCTACCTTAAGCACATCATAATTAGCCTCAGGAATATGTAAAGACGTAAAAATTCTAGTAAAACCTAATCTATGTGCATCCTTTAATAATTGAATATTTTCTTCCTTTGTATTATCTAAACCAAAATAAACCGAAAAACCAAAACTCATAACATCACTTCCTTATTTATTTAAAAATTATATATAAATACCTCTTTGCTCCGTCGTAAACTCCAAGTCGCCAGAGGCATTTATATATAATTTTTCTCTAATTACAAAGTGGTTTCTGCTTCGAACTACTGAAGGTAAAAATTCAACAAGTTGAATTTCCTTTATTTAAATTTGTATTTTTAACTATTATGTATAGCTCATCTTTTGTTCCGTCGCAAGCTCCAAGTCACCGAAACTACTTATATATAATTTTTTTTCCTAAAGATAGAGTTGTTCCTTCTTCACACTACTGAAGGTAGAAATTCAACAAGTTGAATTTCCTCAATCACTTTTTCATTCTTTCATTGTTTAATTTTTTAATTCCTTCATTAATTCTTTCATTTCTTAATTATAAAGCAAAATGTAGTTATAGGTAATTACCCATTACCTATAGTAACTTAGGCTTACCTATCAACTACACTTCTTACCTTAATATAAAAACTCCAATTTAAGGGGATGGAATTTTTAATTGTTCATTATTCCACTGGGTCTTCGAATCCAAGTAATTCAGTGAATAAGTATCCTGCTACATATGATGCTAAAACACCTATTAAGAATACGAACATCTTTCCATCTGCTATTAGTAATGCTAGTGGTAATCCTGATACTCCAATAGCAACTGATCCAACTTTGAAGAATGCCATAACAGCTCCACCAACTCCAGCTCCTAAGCAAGCTCCAAGGAAAGGTTTTCCTAGTGGTAATGTTATACCGTAAATTAGAGGTTCTCCAATTCCTAAGAATCCTGGTACTAATCCATTCTTAGCTGTTTTCTTTAATCTTTCATTCTTAGTTCTTCTAAGAACTGCAATAGTTGCTCCTACTTGAGCCATACCTGCTGTTGCAAGTATTGGAAGTAATACTGTAAATCCTACATTAGCAATTAAATCTGTATGGATTGGAGTTAATGCTTGGTGCATTCCAGTCATAACTAATGGTAGGAATAAAGCACCTGAAACAGCTCCTGAAAGAACTGAAACAATCATATTATCTGATGCTATAGTTTGAGCTACAATTGTTCCTATTGAGTCAGATATAAATCCACCAACTGGTTGAAGTACGAATAATGCCGCTAAAACTGATATAGTTAAAGTTACTAATGGAGTAACAAATAAATCTAATACATCTGGCACGAATTTTCTACATGCCTTTTCAATATAAACTGATAAAACTACTACTAAAATAACTGAAATAATTCCGCCACGGCCTGGAGTTAATGCTTTACCGAAAATAGTAATGTTAGCTAATGCTGCTGATGATAAGATTCCACCAAGAACCCCACCCATCATAGGCATTTCAGAACCAAACTCTTTAGCTGCATTTACACCAACTAAAATTGAAAGAATTGAAAATACACCGTTACCTATAAGACCGATAATTTGTGCTGCTGTAGTTGTTTTGTAAGCATCACCAAATTGAACTCCACAAATATTATTTACTGCAAGTACTAATCCACATGCAACGAATAATGGAATTAATGGAATAAATACATTTCCTAATTTCTTTAATATATTTTTAAATTTAGTATCATTTTTTTCTTTTAATTTTTCCTTAGTTGCCTTAATAGCATCTTCACCTATAAGTACTTTTTTACCAACTAATTTACTAACTTCTGCTGTAACCTTATTTACTTTTCCTGGTCCATATATTACTTGAAGTTGTCCATCTGCATTTACTACTCCTAAAGCACCTTCTGACTTTTTAATAGCTTCAATATCAGCTTTAGAGTAATCAAAAAGTTCCATTCTACAACGAGTCATACAGTTAGCAACAGATTTTATATTATCTTTTCCACCAACTAACTCAACTAAATTTTTAGCAATTTCTAAATTTGTCATAGCTTATTCCTCCATTTAATTTAATTAAATATTTTTAAGTGCTTCTGCTATATAGCCCTTGTTTTTTTCAAGAACCTTTCTAGCTTCTTCTTTTTCTAACTTTGACAGAATCATAAATATTGAAAGCTTAACATCAGAGTTTGTTTCTTCTAAGTACTTTCTTGCTTCTTCCCTAGTTACTCCTGTTGCTTCGCAAACTATTTTCTTTGCTCTTTCAACAAGCTTTTCATTTGTTGCTCTTACATCAACCATTAAGTTTCCATATACCTTACCAAGTTTAATCATAGCTCCTGTTGATAACATATTTAAAACTAATTTTTGTGCAGTACCTGATTTTAATCTAGTAGATCCTGTTACAACTTCTGGTCCAACAACTGGCGCTATTGAAATCTTCGCAGCTTTTGAAACTTCTGAATCTGCGTTACAAGTAACTGATATAGTCATTGCTCCAACTTCATTTGCATATTCTAATCCACCTATTACATAAGGCGTTCTTCCTGAAGCTGCTAGTCCAACAATAATATCATTTTCAGTTATTTTCTTATTCTTTAAATCTTCAAGAGCTAATTCTTTTGAATCTTCTGCTCCTTCTTTAGCTCTAAAGATTGCCTCATGACCACCAGCAATAACTCCTTGTACTAACTCTTCTGAAACACCATAAGTTGGTGGACATTCTGACGCATCTAAGATACCTAATCTTCCTGAAGTTCCAGCACCAATGTATATTAGTCTTCCCCCCTTGTTCATTCTTATAGCAATTTCATCTATAGCTTCTGCAATTCTAGGTAATTCTGCTTCTACTGCTTCTGCTACTTTTTTATCCTCATTATTAATCATTTTTACCATTTCTAATGTAGAAACCTTATCTATATTTAATGTATTTTGATTTCTACTTTCTGTCGTTAATTTTTCTAAATCTATTTTCTTCATATAATACCTCCGAATTTTTCAAGCATGTAAATCGTTTACTACGATATTATAATAACATGTATGAAATATAATTTCAATAGGTTTTTAAAATAAAATAAATAATATTTCATATTATTTAATATATTTATGACTTATCGTTTCACAATTCAAGGTAATTATGTTGCTCAAAACGGTTTCTATACTATTTTATATGTTTTTTTATTTCAATGTGTGAAACAAAATTTCAAATATATCAAAATAAAAAAAGATTAATGTCTTATCTACAAAAACATTAACCTTTTAAATTGATAATTATAATAAATTGAGCAGGAGTTTTTAACATATTATGCTCGGACTCCGTCGCAAGCTCCAAGTCGTCTTACGCACAATATGTTAAAAATTCCTTGAATAATTTAAACCTGTAGATTCAAGCCTACCGAAGGAAGAAATTCAGACGAGCTGAATTTCAATAAAAAGTGTGATAGCCTAAAATATTTTAAATGCTGAATTACTAGCAAAGATAAATGGACGGTGAAGTAAGCATATGGCGAAAACTAGAAGTTCTTGGTGAAGTAAAAGCTACTAGGCCTTAGAGTTGTTGGTTTGTCTGAGCGCATGCGAGTTTTACCAAAACTCTTGGCATAGTAGTTTTTACGAGCCTTAGAACTTATTTTTGTAGCCATTTGTCTTATGAGCCGTCCATTTATCTTTGCGGTTATATTCGCATTTTAAAAATTATGCGTTAAAGAATTCAGTAAATAATTTTACGCTATAAACATTATCTATTACTGTTGCAAGTTCTCTAATTGAGTGCATTGATAATAGTGGTGCACCCATATCCATAACTGGAATAGTTAATAATGAAGATGTTATTGGACCTATAGTTGTTCCACCTCTAACATCTGATCTATTAAAGAACTTTTGATATGGAACATTTGCAGCACTGCAAAGTCCTTCAAATATTGCAGCATTGTAGCTATCTGTGCTATAGCTTCCAGATGCAGCTGTTTTTAAAACTGGTCCATTTCCTAGAACTGGCCTATTAGTTGGATCATGTTTTTCTTCAGCATTTGGATGAACTGCATGAGCTAAGTCTGCTGATATCATAATTGAATTAGCTAAAGCTCTGTGTAATTCTTCTCTATCTTTTCCTAAAGCTAATGCTATTCTTTCTAATATATTTAATAGAAGTGCTGAATTTGCTCCTTGAGGAGTTAAGCTTCCTATTTCTTCATTATCCATACAAACCATAACCTTAGTTGACTTGTTAGATTTACTATCAATTAAAGCTTTTATCCCAGCATAAACCATCCACATATCGTCTAGTCTTCCAGCTGATATAAATTCTTCATTAATTCCAGTTAATGATCCTTTTTCTATTTCATATAATCCTAAATCAAAACCTAGAATACTTTCTGCCTCTACATTTAATTCTTTTGCTATAGCATTTACTAAATAATTGTTCTTCTCAAACTTTTCATTAATTAATGCTAATAAAGGTAATGCATCTTTTTGCTTATTTACTGCAAAACCTTCATTTACAGATCTATTCATATGAATTGCAACACTTGGGATAATTAATAAAGGCTTATTGATATTTACAAGCTTTACTTCTGGTTTTAAAGGTGACTTTCCTTTTAAAGAAACCTTACCTGCTATACCTAAAGGTCTATCAAACCAAGTATATAAAAGAGGTCCTCCATAAACTTCAGTGTTAAGCTTTAAGTATTTTCCTTCAGCAACCATTTCAGGATTTGCTTTAATTCTAAATCCAGGTGAATCTGTATGTGCTCCTATAAGCTTAAATCCATCTTCCTCTAACTCTCCATTACCCACTGTAAAAGCTATAAGAGCTGAGTCATTTTTTATAACATAATACTTACCATCTTTTTGTAGGTCCCATTTATCACTTTCTTTTACTTCACTAAATCCATTTGAATCTAATCTTTCTTTTACAGTCTTTACAGAATGATATGCTGTTGGACTTGTATATAAGAAATCAATTAAATCTAAGGCTAATTCTTTTTCCATAGTTCTCCTCCTAAATATTACTTTTATATAAGTCAGCATAAGTATTGTTTCTTTAATTAATTTATCCCATGGCTACCATTGCTAACACTCCCACCTTCTATAAGTGTGGCTAATCCCTGCTACGCACCTGGATTAGTTCTTCTAACCTTAATATAGAGTACGGTATTCCTGTACTCTGTAAAAGTGATTCACACAAAATACAAGATTTTGGTTCTCTACTTTTTAAGAAAACTCCACCTTAAGATAAAAATCACTTTATACTTAATACTAATAATATTTACTTATTAACATTATTTTAGCAACTTATATTAAAAATAATTAAAAATTTTGATAAGTTTATTATACCATAAATTCCATTTAAATTGATTTCAATTAAATATTTAAAAATGAAATAACTTTTTAATTATATTTCAATAAGTTATCAAACCTCATTTATATCCTGTTTATTATCTTCTAAAACTATTATCAAAATATCTTACTACTAAAATAAAAATCCATGCACCCATTAATTATAGCTGCATGGCTCATAAAATATATTAATAAAAAAACATCAAGTTCAATCACTTCTTTTATTTCTAATTAGCTATTACTTTATTTTAATTTCCTTAAAATCCTCAATATTCCCTTGTCTCCAATGGTTATTAAAGTTTACTTTTAATGCTTCCTGATTATTTACAACATTAAACTCAATTATATAATTATTATCCTCTTCTTTATACATTGTTCCATACCAAATATTATTTATCACATCAGAATCCTCATATAATGTAACCTTAGTAAGAAGATCTATAGGAAGTATATCTCCTTCAATATGAAGTTTTACTTTACTTGACTCTCTTTCAGCTTTATTAATTTTATATTTATTATTTGAATTCGTAATTATTTCTTTTGGATATGTTATTCCATTCTCCTCTTTCCAAATAGTATCTTTTTCAAGTTGAGTCTTTTCAAATTCTTCTTCTGTTAAACCAGTATATATAACACTTATATTTTCAGCTTCATTTATCTCTGAATATTTTAAAGTTTTAAACTCTATCATTGATTCACTTTCTGATGAAGACATACTTGTTCCACTATGATATCTACCATCAACTTTTATAATAAAAGCATTGATCAAACCTTTAGAACCTACATCTTTAATATTCACAAATAAATTTGATTCTATAATTGATGATGTAATGAATTTTATATCCATGCCTTCTGACGACTTATTAATTTCAAGTCTATCAACATCTCTAAAGGCTGATGTAAAATCTGCATTTATATCAAAGTTGATATTTAACTCTTCTTCAAATTCTTTGTTTAATTTAATCACATTAATAGATATATCACTTTTTTCTGGAAATAACCCTTCATTGTTGTCTGCTTCATTTATAATTAAACAATTATAATCATCTATATATTGAGTTGAAATTTGCCCTGAAGCTGAAGACATCCCCATCTTCTCTAAATTTATCCCAACATTCAAATGATCTTCTGCATCTTTTGAAAAAGGAGTAGGGCTCTGTATTTTTACTGCAACTATCATTGTATTTGGTGTTGCTATCATTTCTTCTATAGTAACTTTAAAACCATTTTCTTCTTTAGTTGTTCCAATGAATTTTTTATAATCCTCAAAATCATCAAAAATCCCTATTTTTTTATATAGCTCTGATAAAATAGAATTACTTTTAGCTATTACAGGAGTACTTATTACTGCAAGTGAAAAAATTCCTATCATTATTGATGCAGCAATTTTAAATTTTTTAGATTTTCTATGACGAATTGTTGATTTTACTTTTTTCCTTACCCTTTCCTTTACTATATCTGGCATATACATTTCACTAGTTTCAATATCGTTAATTTCATTGTTATCAAGCTCTAAGTTATCTATATTCTCTAAAAGTTCTCTTGGATTCATACCCTCACTCCCCTATATTAAATTTATTTTGTAATTTTTTTCTTCCCCTAAATATTCTTAAGTTTATAAATTTATCTGTTAATCCCATTTTTTCACCTATTTCTTTACTGGGTTGATCCAAATAAAATTTCCTTAAAAATATTTCTTTATCTATATCATTCATACTTTCAATTTCTTTAGTAACCTCCTTTAACTTTGCCTTATTTTCCATCTTTTTATCAAAAGAATATTCTTCAGACAAATCCATATCTTCAATATTTAATTTACTGAAATGTTTAATTTCCTTTCTATGAATATCTATTGCTGTATTTTTAGTTATTGCTATTATCCAAGGGTAAAACATTTCTTTTTCTCTATTAAAATATTTTGCATTATCCCATATTTTAAGTAGAACATCATTTAAGCATTCTTCACTTAACTCACTGCTTTTTAGTACACCATATGCTACACTAAAAATTCTTTTTGAATAAGTATCAATAACATAATCTAAAGCTGCCATATCCCTTTTCTTCAGATAGACTATAAAGTTTTCACTATCAACCATAATTCCCTCCCATAAAATAATTTAACTTTCATATATACTAACGTAATTACTTTTAATAATATTTCACCAATTTAATATTTTCCTATTTTTTCAATTCTATTATAATTGAAACTGCTAAACTTTAGTATATAATAAGTTTATGGTGCTATATATAATTGCAAATGAATACTTTTTAAAACTTAAATAAGACTTTTTATAATAATTATATTTAATAAATATTTAAATATAGTATATTTAGAAATACTAAAATAGATAGGAGTGATTAAATGATTTCGAAGTTTCTTGTAAATACTTTTGTAAAAAATAATGAAAATATTAAAGATCCCAAAGTCCGTAATAATTATGGAAACTTAGGTGGAATCGTAGGAATTATAATTAATTTTATATTATTCTTAATTAAATTCTTTGTAGGAATGTTTGTTGGATCTATTGCAATATCTGCAGATGCATTTAATAATTTATCTGATGCTGGATCATCAGTTATCACAATAATAGGATTTAAAATGGCTAATAAACCAGCTGATGCTGAACATCCTTTTGGACATGGTAGAATTGAATATTTATCTGCACTTATAGTTGCATTTTTAGTAATGCTAGTTGGAGTTCAATTTATAAAATCATCAATTGAGAGAATATTTAACCCAACAGTAGTAACTTTTGAATTAGTTCCTTTTATACTTTTACTAATATCAATAGGTTTTAAAGTTTGGTTATCTACTTTTAATAAATATATAGGAAATAAAATAAATTCATCAGCATTAAAAGCTGCTGCAGCAGATTCTTTAGGGGATGTATTTACTTCAAGTACAGTTGTAATATCATTTTTAATATCTAAGTTTACAACCTTCCCAATAGATGGATATATAGGTGTATTTGTTGCTTTAGCAATTTTATATGCAGGTTTTGGTTTAGTAAAAGAAACTCTTAATCCACTACTAGGAGAAGCTCCAGACCCTGAACTCGTTAATGATATATGTGAGAAGGTACTTTCTTACCCACTTATTTCAGGAGTTCATGATTTAATAGTACATAACTATGGACCTGGAAGAATTATAGCTTCCTTACATGCTGAAATACCTTCAGATATCGATATTATGGAAATTCATAATACTATAGATATAGCCGAAAGAGAAGTTTCTAGAGATTTAAACATCCATTTAGTAATTCATATGGACCCAATTTGTGTTATAACTGATGAAATTAAAGAAGCTTGGGATTGTGTAGAGAAAATATTAAGAAGATATCCTGAAATTAAATCAATGCATGATTTTAGAATAGTTGGCGAAGGAGATTATAAGAACTTAATTTTTGATATTGTCGTATCACCATCCTCTTCTAAAAATAGTAAAAAACAAGATAAAATGCTTGAGGATATAAAGAACTCAATTAGAGAAGAGCATCCACAATATAACTGTGTTATAACTTTAGATTACGACTATATGTAAAATAAAAATATCACTTTTGGTTACTTCCATACTTTACAAGTTACCTTAAGTGATATTTTTTATATTAACTCTTAGCTCCCCATATATATTAGAATATTTAAGAGTAAATATTTAGCTAAAGCTTATTTTCTATCTTCTTCAAATCTAGAATTAATAATAGTCACTTATACTAGCATTAATAAAAACCCCTTAAATATATACTTATTTTTCATATAATTTATATTTAATTTCTATTACCTTAATTAAATACTAATATTTTTATTTAAAGATAAATTATCTATAAAACTATCACTACCTATATTTTTAGAAGCCTCAAAAGCAAGTAAGCATGCTCCAAGGTCTGGTGATAATATCGGTTCTACTAATTTAACATTATATTCTTTTAACATATTATTTAATGGATTAAGTATTAAATCTCCACTTTTGAAAACTCCACCTGAATATGAGACTTTCACCTGCTCATTTCTATAATTTTTTAATAAGGCTTTAATCATCTCTACAAGTTCAACAGCAGCTTCATTAAATATGGCTATAGCTCCTTCATCTCCTAATTTCGCTGCTTCTGAAGATAACTTAGCAAGCTTTGCTATTTCTATTCTGTCTCCCTTTATCTTATCATTTACATAAGATATTATTTCAGCATCCATGGTTAAGCCTAAATTAGTTTTTATTATCTCATATAATGGCCCCTTTTCTATTCTTCCATCACTTTCTTTACTAAATAACTCTATAGTTTTCTTTCCTATCCAATATGCAGAAGCCTCATCTCCTACAGAATATCCCCAGCCTCCACACCTTATTATTTCATTATTTTTCAATGCTAATGCTATTGAGCCTGTTCCAGCTACAATATTAATTCCATCTTCTCCTGCTAAGGCACCAGCTATTGCAACTCTTACATCACTACTTAAGTTATATTTAATTCCACTTAAAACTTTATCTACTACTTCAGATATTCCATCTGCAATTTCTTTTACAATTCCATATCCAGCAAGTCCTAAATGTACCCTTTCAATATCATCTTTATATATATTGCTATTATTTATTATTTCCTCCAAACCTTCTTTAAGAATTTTTTCTAGATTTATAAATCCTATTTGAATAGGATGGGATGGACCTTTAATAACTTTATTTATAATTTTTCCAGTCTCATCAATTAGAGTAAAACAAGTTTTAGTTCCACCACCATCAACACCTAAAAAATACATAACTGCCTCCTTATTTAACTAAGTTAAAATTAAATTTTTGCCATGGCTTAATATAATCTAATATAAATATTTCCTCTTCTTTAATATGACCTACAACATTGGACTTCCCACTATTTTTCATATCACTTAATGCAATTTGTAGTTCACCAGCATAATGGCCATACTCACTACTTTCAATTATTACATTCCCTCTTTTTATTATTTCTGGAGAATTAAATAACTTAAAATCATGACCCTTGTACTTAACTCTACTTTGAGTAGATCTTATTAAATTATCTGAAAAATCTCCTCTATTAAAGTGTTTTTCTTCAAATAATATCTTTTGCTCTATTTCATGTACCCCATTTTCAAGATGTAAATCGAAAGTTACCATATCCTTTCTCATTAAGCCTAACTTTTTCATTTCATCTTCACTTGGATAGCAATTAGAAATTATAATATCATTTATATTTCCCAAGGCTATAAGATGTTTAGCTTGTACTTCTATTGGCAACTCTCTATGAAGCTCTAAAGTTGGTAACCCATCTGCTACTGGCCAAGGCCCAAAAGTATCTTTATTCTGACTAGTTATAAAGGCTGCTGTTCTAAGTCCATATTTATTAAACCTTTCAGTACACTTTATAAAATGCTCAAAATTTAATCCACTATATCTATGTGGATAAAAATTATGGCATGCTATAAGATTATCTTTATTAGGCATATAATCTATTATTGTATCTATATAATTAGTGTTATTACTCATATTAATTTCAATCTTTAAATCTTCATCATTATAAGTCATTAAGGCTTCTGCTGATCCTGTAAAACCCATATCTAACCTTAATCCATCTGCTCCAATTTCCTTAAAAAACCTTAAATCCTTATAACTAATACCTAGATCATCAAAAACCTTAGGACTTACATCAACTATGATTTCAAAGTCCCTTTCTTTTGCATAATCATTTATCTTTTTAAACTTATTCCTTATATTTTCTCTTGTATCATTTACAGAAAGTAAACAGGAAAATATTCTACTAAAACCATATTTTCTTCCCATATCTATATAATTAAAAATTAATTCTTCTGTTGTTTTTTCTGGATATATTGATATTCCTAGCTTTCCCATATAATTCACCTCATATTTTAAATAAAGTGGTGAATTACTTCACCACTTTTTTAATTTTTATTACTATAGATTTTTGCTTCCACTTTCCACTAAATTTTCAGTTAAACTTTCACCTTGCTCTTCTCTTAATAGCTTTTTATCATACATTTTAACAAATGGATAGTAAATAACTACAGATATTAAAATACAAATTATATTTAATACTGCTGCCTTCCAATCTCCACCTGTTGCCATATAAGCTCCTATAGGTCCTGGTAATGTCCAAGGTGCTGTAAATATAACCTTTGATACCAATCCTACTGATGTGGCAAACCAGGCTAAGGTTCCAGTTACTAATGGAGTAATTATAAATGGAATAATTAATGTTGGATTTAAAACTACTGGAGCACCAAATATAATTGGTTCATTAATATTAAATATTGCTGGAACTAAAGCAACTCTACCTAATTGCTTACCATAACTTGATTTAGCAGATAATACTAAGGCTATAATTAAACCTATAGTACATCCTGATCCCCCTATCCAAATAAACCATTGGAAGAAAGGTTCTGCTGCTATTGCAGGTAAAGTCTTTCCTGCATCAAAAGCTACTTGGTTTTGATCTAATAAAACTAACCATAATGGTCTTGCTATAGATCCAACTATTGATACTCCATGAATACCAAAGGACCAGAAGAAGGTAACTAAAATTATTAGTATCCACACACTTGGTAATGTATCAGATGCTGATACTAAAGGAGTAACTAATTTGCCTACAAATCCATGCCAGTCAAATTTTGCATAATATGTTATTGAACCTACTAATAAAACTATAATTGCGGCTGGTGTTAAAGCTTCAAAACTTCTTGCAACAGATGCTGGAACTTGTTCAGGCATTGAAATCTTAAATCCACTCTTATTAGTTAATCTAAAGATTTCAACTGCTAGTATTGATAATAAAATACCAACAAACATTCCGCCTCCACCCATGTTAGCCATAGGCATTTGGAATCCTTGAGGTACTCCTTCATACCATTTCAATAAATCTGGATTTCCATTTACTATTTCTAATAATTCTGGTGTTAGTGCTGAAATACTCTTTGGAACAAGAGTTAAGAAAAATGCTGCTGCTGATAATGTTCCTCCAGTAACTCCATCTAGTTTATAGGATCTAGCTAAGCTATAGCCAATTCCCCAACAAGCATAAATGGTCATAATATACATTGTCATTCTATATGGTAGAACTATGGTGTTTGCATTAGCCTTTAGAGTTTTGTAAATCTCCCAAGTATCTGGTACTGGTGGATTTGCAATAATTAAGAAAATTGACCCAACAATAATTAATGGTAATGTAGCTATAATACCGTCACGCACAGCACGTAAATGACGTTGCTCTGCAAGCTTTGCCATAGGTGTAGATAATTTTTTGTCTAAAAAATCAGCAAAACTGTTCATAAATTTAATTTCCCCCTTTAAATAATATTAATAAAATAAATTGTTATTATATCGAAACTTACATAGACTAATTAGTTTTCTGCAAGTTCTTTAACTTGTTTAAATAGCTTTGGTCCCCCTAATGGACTATAGGCTCTAGGCTCAATTAAGGCACATGGTACATTAGCCTCATCTGCATATGCCTTTAAATAATCAAATCGATGTCTAACTTGTGGTGCTACCATTGCAACATCATAGCCTTCTCTAATTTCTTCTTCAAACTCTTGAGTGCTTACAGCCTTAACCTCCATTTCTACGCCTTGCTTTTCAGCTTCTTTCTTTAAAGCATTTACTGCTATGGCACTAGACATTCCTTGAGAACAAACAAATAATACCTTCATAATTAATACCTCCAAAAATAAAATATAATATAATTTTATAAAAACGTTTACTTAATAATTAAATGAAAAAATTTAAATATCTCCATAAATAGGACATTATTCCAAATGAAATTCCAAAAAATAAATAACTTAACCAAAAGCCTTTACATTTACCCTTTTTACTTTCAATAAAATATCTAGAATATGCTATTGCAAAGCTAGTAATAAAAGTATTTCCTATCATGATACTAAAATTAGAACTTACTCCAAATAAACTTAAGAGCCATGGAAAAATAATACTCCCACCTATTGCTCCAAATAAAATTACTAAAGCACTTTTATATCCAAAGGTTGGTATATCGTAATCTGTCCTTTTCGCTTGTAACTCAGTTACTGGAAAAACTTTTTTCATAATCTCTAACACCTCCTTTAAATGATTTTATTATTTTTCTGCGAGCTTCTTATGAAGCTTTATAATATGTTCTATTAAAGTCTTTGCTTCAATAGCTGTCATTAAATGATCTTGGGCATGTACAAAAAGCACTGATACTTCAGTTTTCTCCCCTCTTGCTTCTGCTTGAATTATATCTGTTTGTATCTTATGAGCTTCTTTTAAACACTCATCTGCCTCTTTTAATAATTCCTGAGCCTTCTCAAAATCTTCATTTTCAGCTGCCTCTAAAGCCTCATAAGCTAATCCCTTTGCAGTTCCACCTTGGCTTATTATCTCAAATATTATTACTTCCATATTATCTATCATAGTTTCACCTCCTAATATATTCCATAATATCTCATTTAAAATACTCTTTATATTATATTAACATCTATTGTATTTTATTTCAATATTTGTAAAATATTTTGAAATTTCGTTTTAGAAACCCTCTTTTTTTATTATTTCCATATTATTACCAGTATTATTTTATAGGGTTTAATATAAAATTTATCTAATATGTAAGATATTAATACTTTGTTAATTATAGAACACAGTCTATTAAACTATAATATTAAAATCTATAGAGTGAATCTAGTAATCTCTACAAAATAAAAAATAAGTATCTCATTCTCACCCCAATCTTAATTGAAGTTATTAAATGTGATACTTATTTTGCATAATAGTTTTCTATTTATCTTATTTAAAAATAATTTAGTTTCTCAGCAGTCTACAAAACCCCATTAGGAGTTTTTTCATCAATTCTCCATTATAAATTCTAATTATACATTATTAATCTTCTCTATATTCTAGAATATCTCCAGGCTGACAATCTAATGCCTTACAAATAGCTTCTAAAGTAGAAAATCTAACTGCCTTTGCTTTTCCATTTTTCAATATAGAAAGATTAGCCATTGTAATACCAACTCTTTCAGAAAGTTCTGTTACACTCATTTTTCTCTTTGCTAACATTACGTCAACATTTACTATAATTGCCATATTACTTCACCTCAAATTGTTAAATCATTTTCTGATTTTATATCAATAGCATCTTGTAGAAGCTTTTGAAGAAGGGCTGCAAATACTGATATAACAGCAGAAGCAAAGATACATACTAATACAATTAATATAATTCCTGGAGCATCATCTATTTCTGCTATAATGTATAAAAGTGGTGATAGCAATATATAAATAACACTAATTGTTATTGCACTAAATTTTATATTTTTTAAGGACTTTACAGATAATTCCGAGAAAGCATTACCTTTATCTATGTAAGTTAAAAGCTTAAAAGCTTGATATAATATTACAAAAAATGCTACAGCTGTTCCGTATAACCCTATTAATATTGGATACTTTAAATAATCTATCCAAGGGTATTGTCCTATTGCTTCTTTAGTAATCCAAGGTAAGCCAACTATACATAATGCAACAATTGGACTACCTATAAGAAATAAAGCTATTTTTAAAAATAGCGTTGATCCTTTTTTCATAATAAGCACCTCTTAAATTTTTTGTCTTTCTAATTTTAACACAAATTTTATTGTTAAACAATAAATCATTATTGACTTATGCAAAGGTCCTAAGATTCCAATTTTATAAATATAGATGATTTATGTAAATTGTTTTAACTTCTAATTAAAAATTGATAGCATAATCTTTTCTTTAATATAAATAAAAGAAGCTATAAAGGTAAATAAATTTAAATTTATCTACTGTTTATAGCTTCTTTTTTATTATAGAATATTGTTTATTTTAGAATAATAAAATGATATTTTAAAATTTTTCTTTACTAATTTTATTTACTACTTTCCACTTTATTAGACTTTTTTACTATAATTGATTTTCCAATATATATCATAAGGAGTGATGCAACAACTAATAATACTGAATTATTTACAGCACTACCTGTTTGAGGTAACTTATCTGAGTTGTTACTATTGTTATTTTCTGGATTATTTATGTCATTATCCCCTTCATTTCCACTATTGTTGCCATTATCATTACCATTTTCATTTCCGTTATTACCATTATTGCCATTTTCATTGCCATTATTGCCATTTTCATTGCCATTATTGTTGTTATTATCTTCATCATTTTCTATTATATTAACTTTTATTACCTTAGTAGTATTACCACCATTACTATCAGAAACACTATACTTAACTAAATATTCCCCAACTTTACTAGTATCTACAGTATTTTCTATAACTTCTATAGACTCGGTTAAATCTCCATCTTCTTCATCATAAGCTGTTACATCTTTTAATGGATCAAAGCTTTCATTTAATTTCAATGTCTTATCATCTGCAGTTATAGTAGGAAGCCCATTAATAGTTGATGCTGATACATATATTCTATATTTTTCTACTTCAGACTTGAATTCACTAGATTCTTTATCTACTATTGCAAATAACTCTTCTAATGTATATTTACCTTCTCTTACATAACTATTTCCTGTTAACTTGTCTATAAAATTAGTACTTAAATATTGGAACTTATCTGGATACATATCTCTAATTGTATATAACATAGCATAACCTGTCTTAACTGCGTTGAAGCTATCCCTATCTGTTACATATACTTGTACTCCACCACAAACTTGATTTTTTCCTGTTGGATAATTAGCAGTATCTGATGCTGAATATTTTGAGAATTGTGGTGTAAATGAAGCTGCTCTAAATTTTACTCCTGGTAATCCTAAAGAATTTAATTTATTAGCTAAATCTATAGGATTTATCCATGGTGCTCCAATTAATTCAAATGGTCTTGTTGTTCCTCTTCCTTCTGATACATTTGTACCTTCAAAGATACAAGTTCCTGTATATACTATTGCTGTATCTAAAGTTGGCATATTGGGTGAAGGCATAACCCATGTATCTAAGCCTGTTTCATCATAATACATATCTTGTGACCATCCACTCATTTTAACTACTTTTAAATCACAATTAATATTAAACTTATCATTAATATATTGTGCATATTCTCCAACAGTCAATCCATATCTTTGAACTATAGGATACATTCCTACAAAGGAACTAAACTCAGGATCAAGCAAGTTTCCTTGAACTTCACTTGATATAGGATTAGGTCTATCAAATACAACAAATGTTTTATTATTTTCTGCGCATGCTTCCATTGCATAAGCTAAAGTATTTATATATGTGTAGAATCTAGCTCCTACATCTTGCATATCATAAGCTAGTATATCAACATTTTCTAACATTTCTGGAGTTGGTTTTTTAGTTGATCCATATAAACTATGAACTGGAAGTCCAGTAATATTATCTACTTCATTACCAACATTATCTCCAGCTTGTGCATATCCTCTAATTCCATGTTCTGCTGCAAATAAAGTTGTTAGATTAGTTTTTTCATATAATACATCTATAGAGCTTTTAAAATTACTATCCATTCCAGATGGATTTGTTATTAGCCCTACTCTCTTATCTTTAAATATCTCTAAATTTTCTTCTATATTATCTATACCAAGTTTAATATTGCTAATATTTTCCCCATTATTATTTGATTCTTGGTAAATATAATACTTTTCTGTTTTCGCCTTAAAGTCACTAGATTCTTTATCTACTATTGCAAATAATTCTTCTAATGTATATTTACCTTCTCTTACATAACTATTACCTGTTATTTTATCTATAAAATTAGTGCTAAGGTATTGGAATTTATCTGGATACATATCTCTAATTGTATATAGCATTGCATATCCAGTTTTAACAGCATTAAATTCATCTCTATTAGTTACATATACTTGCACACCACCACAAACTTGGTTTTTACCAGTTGGATAGTTAGCAGTATCTGATGCTGAGTATTTTGAAAATGATGGTGTAAATGATGCAGGTCTAAACTTTACACCTGGTAATCCTAAAGAGTTTAATTTATTACTAAGATCCATAGGTTCAATCCAAGGAGCACCAATTAATTCAAAAGGTCTAGTAGTTCCTCTTCCTTCTGATACATTTGTTCCTTCAAAAACACAAGTACCGGTATAAACTATTGAAGTAGTTAGTGTAGGCATATTAGGAGATGGCATCACCCAGGTATTTAATCCTGTTTCATCGTAATACATATCACGAGTCCATCCTTCCATTTCAACAACTTCTAGCTTACAATTTATATTAAATTCTTCATTTATAAATTTAGCATATTCACCTACTGTCATTCCATACCTTTGAACTATAGGATACATACCAACAAAAGAACTAAATTCAGGATCAAGTAAATTCCCTTGTACATCTCCACCTATTGGGTTAGGTCTATCAAATACAACAAATGTTTTATCATTTTCAGCACACGCTTCCATCGCATAAGCTAAAGTATTTATATATGTGTAAAATCTAGCTCCCACATCTTGCATATCATAAGCTAGTATATCAACATTTTCGAGCATTTCTGGTGTTGGTTTTTTAGTTGATCCATAAAGACTATGAACTGGAAGTCCAGTAACCTCATCAACTTCATTTCCTACATTATCTCCCGCCTGTGCATTACCTCTAATTCCATGTTCTGCTGCAAATAAAGTTGTTAGATTAGTTTTTTCATATAATAC
>NZ_SRYR01000039.1 GCF_004794105.1 Clostridium sartagoforme | reverse complement strand
CTGTATTCTTTGTACTCCAGTCACTTAACACTGTCCATGTATCTGTACTTCTATCACATACCCATAACTTATATAATGTATCCCCTGCTGGAGTTCCACTTGCTGTCATTGTTAATGTTTCATTCACAATCTTATTACCAGTTACACTTAATCCAGTAGCTGTTGACTTCGGTGATGTTACATTTACATCCACTGATTTATATGAGTCCTGAGTTTTGGTATCACTATTTTTATGTTTTACATGTGCTACAAAGCTATAGTTTCCTGCTTTCTTAGGTATAAATGTTGCTGTATTCTTTGTACTCCAATCACTTAATACTGTCCATGTATCTGTACTTCTATC
>NZ_SRYR01000038.1 GCF_004794105.1 Clostridium sartagoforme | reverse complement strand
GCCTTAGGATTCTCTCCTCATCTACCTGTGTCGGTTTGCGGTACGGGCACTACTTCTCTCTCTAGATGCTTTTCTTGGAAGCAGGGAATCAGATACTTCAGCCTTAATGGCCTTCCCCATCACACCTCAGGATTGTTAAAACGGATTTGCCTATCTTAACTCCCTAAATGCTTAGACTAGCATTTCCAATCGCTAGCACATCCTATCCTTCTCCGTCACACCATCGATAATAACGATAATAGTGGTATTGGAATATCAACCAATTGTCCATCACCTACGCCTTTCGGCCTCGGCTTAGGTCCCGACTAACCCTGGGCGGACGAGCCTTCCCCAGGAAACCTTAGATTTTCGGCCTGTAAGATTCTCACTTACATCTCGCTACTAATGCCAACATTCTCACTCGTAATCAGTCCACCGCTCCTTACGGTACGACTTCAGCCCGATTACGACGCTCCTCTACCGCTCAAGTAAACTTGAGCCCGTAGCTTCGGTGGTAAGTTTGAGCCCCGGACATTTTCGGCGCAGGATCTCTC
>NZ_SRYR01000037.1 GCF_004794105.1 Clostridium sartagoforme | reverse complement strand
GGTTTATAGAATGTATTTTCTACATACTCATCTAAAGCCATTCCTGTTACCTTTTCAACTATAAGACCAAGAAGCATGTAGTCTACATCTGAATAAACTGTTTTTGTTCCTGGTTGATATTGTAAAGGTGTCTTTAATATCATTTCCTTTGTTGTTTCCTTATCTTGTGAAAATAATGGATTGTCAACATTTTGGTCTGGCTTTTGAGTTTCTTGATTAAACTTATTATTATGATATTGTGGGTCTGCTGGGAAACCTGCTTGATGCTCTAATATATGTTGTATTGTTAAATTAGCTTTTCCCTTTATTGGATCATTTTCTCCATCTACAAACTCTGGGAAGAACTTAGTTATCTTATCGGAAATACTAATAGTTCCATCACTAACTAACTTTTGTATTGCATAGTTAGTTGAGTACATTTTTGTATTTGAAGCAATATCATATAGTGTTTCTGTTGTAACATCTGATGAATCAGTCTTTGGAGTACCATCTTGATTATAAGAATTAGTCTTTCCATATGCACTGTTCTTAACCATAAC
>NZ_SRYR01000036.1 GCF_004794105.1 Clostridium sartagoforme | reverse complement strand
CCAATACTGTCAGGGTGGTATCCCAAGGTTGACTCCACCAAGGCTGACGCCCTAGTTTCTCAGTCTCCCACCTATCCTGTACAGACAATATCGGAACTCAATGCTAAGCTACAGTAAAGCTCTACGGGGTCTTTCCGTCCAATCGCGGGTAGCGAGCATCTTCACTCGCACTACAACTTCGCCGGATTTGCAGTTGAGACAGTGCCCAAGTCATTACGCCATTCGTGCGGGTCAGAACTTACCTGACAAGGAATTTCGCTACCTTAGGACCGTTATAGTTACGGCCGCCGTTTACTGGGGCTTAAGTTCACACCTTCGCTTGCGCTAAGTGTTCCCCTTAACCTTCCAGCACCGGGCAGGCGTCAGCCCCTATACATCAGCTTGCGCTTTAGCAGAGACCTGTGTTTTTGCTAAACAGTTGCTTGGGCCTATTCTCTGCGGCCTGCTCTCGCAGGCACCCCTTCTCGCTAACTTACGGGGTCAATTTGCCTAGTTCCTTAACTGCAATTCTTCCGATGGCCTTAGGATTCTCTCCTCATCTACCTGTGTCGGTTTGCGGTACGGGCACTACTT
>NZ_SRYR01000035.1 GCF_004794105.1 Clostridium sartagoforme | reverse complement strand
TATTGAAAACCACTGGCTATGCCAGTGGATAAAATGGCTTAAGCTCTGAACAGAAAAAACTCCTATTATATAATTGCAACGACTGACAATCGTAAAACAAATTAATCATAGGAGGTGTGTCGTATGGGTAACGACATAGAAAGCTTATCACATACAAAATGGAGGTGTCAATATCATATAGTATTTGCACCGAAATATAGAAGACAAATAATATATGGAAAATATAAGGCTGAAATTGGAAAGATATTAAGAATCATTTGTATAAGACATGGAGTAGAAATAATCGAAGCGAATGTTTGCTCAGATCATATACATATGTTGGTTACAATTCCGCCTAAAATGAGTGTATCAAAGTTCATGGGAATCTTAAAAGGAAAAAGTAGTTTAATGATTTTTGATAGATTTGCAAATTTAAAATATAAGTATGGAAATAGACATTTTTGGTGCAGAGGATATTACGTAGATACAGTAGGAAGAAATAAGACTGCAATCGCAAAGTATATTCAGAATCAAATTCAAGAAGACCAAATAGCAGAACAAATTAGTATGAAGGAATATATTGACCCGTTCACGGGATCGTCGGTAAAAAGTAGCAAATAGGAAAACCACCCGA
>NZ_SRYR01000033.1 GCF_004794105.1 Clostridium sartagoforme | reverse complement strand
GATGAAGATGAATTAAACGAAGCAGTAAAAAATCACTTACAATTCTTTAACTGTAATATAGTAACAGGACAATTCATTTTAGGAGCAAACTTAGCTATAGAAGAAGCTGAGGGAGCAAAATCAAAAGATGCAGTAGCAGCTATAAAGACTGGACTTATGGGACCTTTAGCTGGTATAGGGGATACGTTATTTGGGGTAACATTAAACACAGTATTTGGATCAATAGCAGCATATATGGCTTTAGAAGGAAGCCCAATAGGATGTTACTTATGGGTAATAGCAAACTTAGCTAAGATATTTTTAAGTAAAACATTTATAAAAGCAGGATATAAACAAGGAGCTAAGCTAGTTTCATCAATAGGAAACATGCTTAAGAATATAACTGATTCAGCATCAGTACTTGGACTTATGGTAATAGGAGCTTTAATACCAACAGTTGTTAAAGGAAATGTTCCATATGTTTATACTTCAGGAGAAGTAAACTTAGTAGCTCAAGAAATCTTAGATAAGATAATGCCAGCATTAGTTCCACTTGGAATCGTTGGATTAACTTATTGGTTACTTGGAAGAAAGAGCTTAAATTCAACAAAAGTAATATTAATACTTATAGCATTATCAATAGTTGCTTATAATTGCAAAATATTAGGATAGAATAT
>NZ_SRYR01000032.1 GCF_004794105.1 Clostridium sartagoforme | reverse complement strand
CCCGTAGCTTCGGTGGTAAGTTTGAGCCCCGGACATTTTCGGCGCAGGATCTCTCGACTAGTGAGCTATTACGCACTCTTTAAATGAGTGGCTGCTTCTAAGCCAACATCCTAGTTGTCTTAGAAATCCCACATCCTTTACCACTTAACTTACACTTTGGGACCTTAGCTGACGATCTGGGCTTTTTCCCTTTTGACTACGGACCTTATCATTCGCAGTCTGACTGCCGGACTAATAGTATATGGCATTCGGAGTTTGATAAGGTTCGGTAAGCGATATGCCCCCTAGCCCATTCAGTGCTCTACCTCCATTACTCATATCCGACGCTAGCCCTAAAGCTATTTCGAGGAGAACCAGCTATCTCCGAGTTCGATTGGAATTTCTCCGCTATCCACAGCTCATCCCATGCTTTTTCAACAGCAACGTGGTTCGGTCCTCCACGGGGTTTTACCCCCGCTTCAACCTGGCCATGGATAGGTCACCCGGTTTCGGGTCTACGGCATGCAACTAGTCGCCCTATTAAGACTCGGTTTCCCTTCGGCTCCGTACCTTAAGTACTTAACCTTGCTACATACCGTAACTCGTTGGCTCGTTCTACAAAAAGCACGTCATCACCCTCATAAGGGGCTTTGACCGGTTGTAGGCACACGGTTTCAGGTTCTATTTCACTCCCCTCCCGGGGTTCTTTTCACCTTTCCCTCACGGTACTGCTTCACTATCGGTCATCAGGTAGTATTTAGCCTTGGGAGGTGGTCCTCCCTGCTTCCCACAAGGTTTCACGTGTCTCGTGGTACTCTGGATCAGAACTTGATT
>NZ_SRYR01000031.1 GCF_004794105.1 Clostridium sartagoforme | reverse complement strand
TATCTTCTACTTTATTGTTATCTTGTAAATTATTACTCATCTTCGTCCGCTCCTCCCATATATGTTGCTCCTGCAGCAGCTGCTGGCGCTGCGTCTTGGCTTTGCGCTTTCTTAAAGTTATATAATGCTGCTGCAAACCCTAGTAATGCTACTCCTAGCATTGGCATTTGTAAGTATGCTACTAATACAAATCCTACGATTAAGTATGGTGCATATGCTTTTACTGGTAAGTACTTAAGTAATAAAGCTACTCCTAGTGCTGGTAATACTCCGCCGGCTACTCTAAGTCCACCCATTAACCAATCTGGTGATACTTCTAATAATCTTTGTACTAAGCTTTCTCCGAAGAATAAACATATAAATATTGGTACGAATCTTGAAATCATCCATGTTGATAATCCAAGTACATTCATTAATTCTACTTTTTCATATTTTCTTTCATCTGCATATTTTTCTGCTTTATGTTGGAAGAATACGTTACTCATTCTTGCAACTACATCAAGTTGTACTAATAGTAATGCTGCTGGTACTCCAATTCCTATTGCAAAGTCGATACCTTGTCCTGTTGATATTGCTAATGCTCCAGCTATTATTGTTGCTGTTGCATAATCTGGAATTGTTGCTCCACCATAGCTTCCGATTCCTAATGTCATAAGTTGCAATGTTCCACCTACTAGAAGACCTGTCTTTACATCTCCCATTACTAAACCTACTATTAAACCCGTTATTGCTGGATTTCTAAATCCTAGCTTCATATTTGTTTCATCCCATTGTGCTATACCGCCTAGTAATCCAAGCACAATGATTTGCCATAATTGTATTTGCATTTATTATTCCTCCTT
>NZ_SRYR01000030.1 GCF_004794105.1 Clostridium sartagoforme | reverse complement strand
AGCACTTGCCTTGCACGCAAGGGGTCAAGGGTTCGAATCCCTTTACCTCCACCAAAGCTACGAGTATATCGTAGCTTTTTTTGTGTTTTTAAAATATTAAATCTAATATATAGTTTAGAAGATATTCTAGCAATAAGTAGAAATAAAAAAGTCTTCTTATATAAAAGTATAGTAGGCTTGATAAGATAACCATAATATAAGAAAGTATGTAATATAAATTATGGCAGTTTAATAGATATAAGATTAACTTATAAATATGAAATAGTTTTTTAATAAAAGTATATAAGATAAATAATAAAAATTATAAACGTAGATAAGACCATCTGTTTAACAGGTGGTTTTAATTTATACAAATATATTTATAAATATTAACTATATATAGGGCTCTTAATTATAAAAAAGGTAAATTAGATATGACAATAAAATTTTATTTAACACAAATTATAAAAATATAATCATATATTCTTAATTTAATATAAGTAGATATGATTATATGAAATATAAAAAGGTATAATACAATTTAATATATTTGTATAAAAAACAATTATATTCATATATAATAAGCAAAATATAAAGATAACCTTACCTGGTGTATCATTAATAGAAAAACGTAGTAATATAAAGAATAATATACATATATTAATATAATTTAATAAATAGATATATTTTTAGCAGGAAACTATTTTGATGAAGTGTTATTATAAAACCCGTCGCTGATGTCGACGACGAAAGAAGTAAAAAAACATCAAAAAAAGTTGTTGACAAACAGTTGAATAAATGTTAAGATAATGAAGTCGCTTGAGGGCGACAGAGAAAATGGTCTTTGAAAATTGAACAGAATAAAGTTAAGTAAAATA
>NZ_SRYR01000002.1 GCF_004794105.1 Clostridium sartagoforme | reverse complement strand
TTATCACCTTTTTTAACATCTAAAGCTTTTATATCTATATCTTCAACAATATCATTTTCATTGCTTACAGATACAGCTTTTTCTTTTAAGATCTTATCATTATGGTAAATTGTTAATTTTACTCCATCTGGCCAATTAGGATTTCCATCTGCATGCTTGAACTTTGTATAATTACCTGTTAAGTCAATCTTTCCATCTTTACCAACTGTCCATCTGTATATAGCTCCCTTAGCTTCAGCTGGTTGTACAAAATCATTCTTAATTTCTAACCCACCTAGTCCTGGTTGCTCATACTTACCATCTGCTTCATTATATCCTATATCTTGTTTAAAATCATGACAGCTTGTTCCAATTCCAAAGTTCCATCCGTTATTCCCTTGTACACCAAAATCATTCTTTAAATTTGCTGTATTTTCTCTTACCTCTTCATTATCAACTTCACTATCTTCTTTGTTTTCTTCAGAACTATTATCGTTTTTTAATGTTGGATAAATTTCTACTGACAATCTTCCTCCATCCCAAGCATTGTTTTCATTAGCTGTTATTATGAAGTAAATCTTATCACCTTTTTTAACATCTAAAGCTTTTATATCTATATCTTCAACAATATCATTCTCATTACTTACAGATACAGCTTTTTCTTTTAAGATCTTATTATTATGATAAATTGTTAATTTTACTCCATCTGGCCAATTAGGATTTCCATCTGCATGCTTGAACTTTGTATAATTACCTGCTAAGTCAATCTTTCCATTTTCACCAACAATCCATCTATATATAGCTCCCATATCTACAGCTGGTTGTACAAAATCCTTCTTAATTTCTAATCCATCTAGTCCTGGTTGACAATACTTACCTTCATCTTCGATGTATTCTATAGCTTTAGCAAAATCTTTACTACTTGTTCCATATCCAAAACTCCATCCATTATTATCTTGGATACCAAAATCCTTCTCTAAACTTGATATATTTTTTCTTATCTCGTTATTCTCTTCTTCATTATCTTCAGAACTATTATCATTATTTAATGTTGGATAAATATTTACTGATAATCTTCCTCCATCCCAAGCATTGTTTTTATTGGCTGTTATTATAAAGTAAATTTTATCACCTTTTTTTACATCTAAAGCTTTTACATCTATATTTCTAATATTTTCTTTATCTGTACTTACAGATACAACATTTTCTTGTAATACCTTATTATTGTGATAAACTGTTAATTTTACTCCATCTGGCCAATTTACATTTTCATCTGCATGAGTAAACTTTGTATATTTACCCTTTAAGTCAATTTTCCCATCTTCACCAACAATCCATCTGTATATAGCTCCCTTATCTACAGCTGGTTGTACAAAATCTTTCTTAATTTCTAATCCATCTAGTCCTGGTTGATAATACTTACCTTCATCTTCACTGTACCCTATAACCTTAGCAAAATCTTCGCTATTTGTTCCATATCCAAAACTCCATCCATTATTGTCTTGGATACCAAAATCCTTCTCTAAACTTGCTATATTTTTTCTTACAGCATCATTGTTTTCTTCCTTATCCCCACTGTTATTGATAGAAGGTTGAATATTAACATTTATTCTACCACCATCAAAAGAAGTATTACCATTAGCAGTAACAATAAAGCTTACCTTATCCCCTTTATTTACTTTAATATTTTGCATAAGTAATGGAATAACGTTATCCTTTATATTATCTACAGTTACTTTTTTATCTAATATAATCTTATTATTTATATATACTTTAATTGTAGTTCCATCTGGATAATTAACATTAGAATCCTCATGTTTAAATTTAACATACTCACCCAATATATCAATATTTCCATCTAAAGCTGCAATCCATTGTAAGGCTGCTCCATTTTCTAAACTTGGATGTATAAAATCTTTCTTTATTTCTAATCCAGGTGCAGATGATGAGAAATATTTTTCATCTGAATCATCATATTCATCAATTACCCTTAAATTATCTGGTGTATTTCCGCAAAGATAATACCACCCATTATTTCCTTGTGCTCCAAAATCTTTTGCATTTGATGCAATGTTTTTACCACTATTATTGTCTTTTATTGTAGTATCAACTAATGGATTATCTAAATCCTTTATTGTTACTGTATAAGATCCACCATCATAAGCATTATTCTTCTTACCGTTTACAACTAATGTTATATAATCTCCTTTTTTAACATTTAGTTTATCAATTGACATATCTTCAAATATATCACGAACTCTATTGGCTTCAAAGTTTTTACTCTTAATAGCTTTATTATTATGATATAATGTCACATTAGTACCATCAGCCCAATAAGGATTAGGATCATTATCTATAAATTTAGTATAATTAGCTATAATCTTAACATTTCCATCTTTAGCTACCTTCCACTTAACAATAGCAGATTCCTTATCCCCTGGTTGTATGAAATCTTTCTTAATTTCAAGTCCTCTATCATTATAATACTTTTCATCTTTTTCATATTTTCTTATATTTTCTGCATCAAAAGGATTATCTCCTTCTCCAAATTGATAGAACCATCCATTATTTCCTTGTGTACCAAAATCCTTCACAGTAGATGCATTGTTAGTTCTTAGGTGATCATTTGGAATAGCTGTGTTGTTCTCATTTTGCATAGCAGACTTATCTTTAATGTTAACTTCTAGCTTTCCTCCATCCCAGGCTCCATTTTCATTTGAAAGCACTACGAAGTATAGCTCTTCACCTTCTTTAATACTCATATCCTTTAATTTGAATGAATATTCATTGTCTCCATTTTCAAATACATCTACAATTTCTTCTGTAAGCAGATCATTGTTGTGATATACTCTTATTTTTACTCCATCTGGCCAACTAGGATTTCCATCATGTTGCTCAAACTTAGTATAATTTAACTTTACGTCAATATTACTGTTGTGATATGCTACCCATTTTAATATAGCACCTCTATTTACACCAGGATGAATGAAATCTTTTTGTATTTCTAAACTTGGAGTAGTATTGTCTAAATAAACTGTTTCTTTAAATGTTGACACATATCTTGCATCTTCTGGTGTTGTTCCAGATTGATAGTACCAACCATTATTCCCTTGACTGCCAAAATCATCTATACTATTTGCATTATTATCTTGTCTTGTTGTGTCCACACCAATATCTTCAGATGCTAATTTAGGATCAGTAATTGTTGCATATAGTATTCCTCCATCATAAGCATTGTTTTTATTAGGATCTACTACAAAGTAAATACTTTCACCTTTTTTAACTTCTACATCTTTAATTTCAATTTCAGCAATATTTTCTCTATCAACTTCTATATCTACTTTCTTATTTGCTATAACCTTATCCTCATGATAAACATTTAAGGTTACTCCATCTGGGAAAGATGGGTTTTTGTCTCCATTAACGCTTTTTACATAGGTAGCTTGTACATTGACTATACCATCCTGTGCAACACGCCACTCTAATATAGGTGCTGTATCTTCTCCAGTATGAATAAAATCTTTTTTTATCTCTATTCCTTTTATGCTATAGTCTATATACTTTTCTTCTTTCTCAATGAATTTTAATTTAGTAGCTGTTTCAGGATCACTAGGATCACCCTTTTTATATAGCCATCCATTACTTCCTTGAGGTCCAAAATCACCTACATTAAAGGCCATATTTACTCTTCCAGGAGTATCTACAAATCCATCATCTTCAACTACTGCCTTCATCATTCCAACAGGTCTTCTATTTTCAAGTAACATAACTTTATTTGATCCACTAAAGATCTTAACTATAATTCCAGTTATTAGAAATATGCAAGCTAAAATACTAGTTATAACTAACTTCTTTCTCTTATTGAAAGGTTCCTTTTTATTTTTATTTTTATGTTCTAGTTCTTCATTATTAATAGTTGTTTCCACAAGTCATCCCCCTATTAATTTATTTTTACACTAAATTCCATTAATACTATTACTTGCTTAATTTTAAATCTTCAATTTCTATGTTGCTATCAACAGAGAATATTCCCCATTTTTGATCTTGCATAGAAAACATACGTGAACTTAAAACAGCTTCATCATTTACATAAAGAACAGCAATGCTATCATCTATTAATAAAGTAAATTCTAAAGATTCACCTTCCTTAACTTCAAGGGGCATTGTTGATTGTGGCTTTTTATTAAATATATCTTCTGTTGAAAGGTTATAAAATTGAATTTCATTCTTCTTAGAATCAATAACAATATTTATATCACCCATGTTTTCTTCATCAACATTAAACATAAAGCCAAATTTGCTATTTTGAGAGCTTAAATTAATTTTTCCAGTAATCTTATTTATTCCACTTATTTCTGGGAATGTTAAAACCTCATAATCTTGTCCAGAAAAACTATATTTATTCTTTGCTTTCTCAATAGTTTCAGTCTGTGCTAATGGATTTAACTTAGTTCCTTTACTAAACTTCTTTACTACATCCTCTACTGGTACAGGATATAATTCTCCTGTTTCCTTTTGTTTAAGCTGATGCACTACAAGATTTCCAGCCCAGTCATATTTTCCCGAATCAATATACATCTCTTTTGTTGGTGTCCATCCAAACATGTAAAGATTCTCTGAATCCTTTTCCATTCTACCTGCGTAGAATCCATTTCCATCAAAATAATCTTGTTCTGGAATTACAAATGGTCCTTTCGAATCTTTTGCTGTCCTATAATGAACAACACGATCAGGCCATTGATCTGAGAAGGAAAGGTACCAATAATCACCATACTTAATTAATGTAGGACACTCCATATTTGAGTCGCTTCCCATATCGTTAGATAATAGAACTCCTTGATCCTTCCATTCCTTTAAATCATTAGAAGTATATAAAGCAATTACACCCATCTTATCTTTTCTAGTTGTTACTAGCATCCAATATTCATTATAATCTTCATTATAAATTACATATGGATCTCTAAAATCATCAGCTTCATATTGGCTTGATGCATAGAATGTATCCTCTGGAATCTTAGTCCATTCATTTAAGTCCTTACTAGTTGCATGCATAACTGCTTCTTTTGGCATTTTCTTACCATTATGTCCTGTATAAAAAGCATGATATAATCCATCATTATCTTTAACTACAGAACCAGTTCCCAATGCTAAATCTTGATCTTGAGTATTTTTAGAGTATGGTATTACCACACCTTTATCTTCGTATTCATAAAAGTTTTTTGTTGTAAATAAACTCCATGGATGAAATCCAATATCTCCATCTCTTAAATCTTCCAAATAAAATATATTGAATTTTTCGCCATCAAAATATGGCATAGGATCTCCCACCCATGTTTCTGATCTAGTAGGGAATATTTTTAAATTATCTTGATTCGAATTACTACATGATGTAAAAGTAAACATTAATAATATAGAAATTAACTTTAACCCTATTTTAACCACTTTATCGCCTCCATCTTATAGAAAAATATTTTTTATAAATAGAATTAAGTTTATACTATCTCTTTCACCTCCTTCTAACCTATTCTTGTTAATATCCTTAACCAAAAGAAGCTTTCATCCTTCTTCGTTATTATTCATCATTTGTTAAAATGAAACCTTTCATTTTTATTTTTCAAAGTTATTTAACTATATTTTTTGTATAATTAAAAATGAAACGTTTCATTTTCAATATAAGTTTATTTTAAGTGAAATTGTTTTCAATGTCAATATTTTATATTTTATATTTTATATTTTTTTAGTTGTATATCCACTTATAAACTCTACCGGTAATACTATGCTATGACTACTCTTATCCCCATTTATGTTGTTTAACAGTAATTTTACTGATTCCTTTGCTAATAAATCTACATTTTGTCTTATTGTTGATATTCCTTCTGAAATTTCTTCACTCATTCTACTCCCATCATATCCTATTATTTGAATATCATCTGGAATATTTATATTAAACTTATGTAACTTTTCTATTATTCTATGTGCAAGTATATCATTACATGCAAATATTCCATCTATTTTCTTATTTTCAATATAATTTTCAATAATTATTTTTTCCAAAAAGCTCCCTAAATTCCTATGCTCATCACAGAACTCAAAGCTCTTATATTCTACATTTAATTTTTTACATTCGTGAATAAATCCTTCTTTTCTATCCATAGTACTGCTTTTTCTATCAGATTTAACTCCTACTGAAATTAAACTTCTACATCCACTTTCAAATAAAGATCTTGCGGCAATTTTACCACCCTCATAATTATCAGACATTACATAATTAACTTCTTTACTAAAAAATCTATCTATACTTACAAAAGGTATATTAGTATTAACATACTTATCTATATCACTATAAGTAATTGCTATTATACCATCTACCTTATTTTGTTTAACCATATTTATATATTCAACTTCTTTTTTAGAATTTCCATCTGAATTACATAACAGCAATTTTTTCCCCATGCGACTTAATATTTTTTCTGACTTATATACAAATTCAGAAATAAAAGGATTCCATACCGTTGGTATTATAATTGCAATAGTATCAGTCTTATTTTTTCTAAGGCCTCTAGCATATATATCAGGCTCATAATTTAATTTTTTAATTGCTTCATCTACTTTGATCTTAGTTAGCTCTTTTACATATTTATTATTAATAACCTTAGACACTGTCCCCAGAGATACACCAGCTTCTCTAGCAACATCCTTTATAGTTGGCTTCATACTGTAATCTCTCCTTCCTATAATTACTATACATACAAATAGGTATTATTTCAATTATATTGAAAAGATTTATTTATATTTATACTATTAAATTTTTAATTTTCTAAAAAAAAGGCACAAATGTGCCTTTTTATTAATCTCTCTTTATTTGCCAGTAGCATCTCTTAGGTGAATAAATTTTTTCTTCCTTCTTAAGCTTATCCATTACCTTAGATACTTCTTTTTTGTCTATGCCTGTTTTTTCTGCAACTGCAGTGGCATTCATTGGTTCATCATTCTTTTCAAAACAGTCTAATACAACGTTATAGTTTTCCATCTTTTATCTCCTTTATTATGTTGTTATAATCATTTTACATAATAACCTTAACTAATTTCAACTATTATATAAAAATTTTTATTGTTTAATTCTATTAATTCCTTCTTATATTATTGTATAAAGTTTAAATTCCTATACTAATTTATAAAATATTAATATAGGAATCTATTTTTATACAGTTATTTAGAAAAGGTACTGTTTCAAACAGTACCTTTTCTTTAAATAGAATATTATAAATTTAAAAATGCTTCAAATCTAGCTCTTACCTTCTCTTCACCTAATATTTGCATAATAGTATAAAGATCAGGAGTATTGCTTCTATGAGATAGTGCAGCTCTTACAGCACCAGCAACATCAGAAATCATTCCCTTAAATGCATCTGGATTTGCTTTATATTCTTTTCTATTTGCACAATATCCAAGCTCTGCACCAATAGCTTTTAAATCTTCAAACCAATTTTCTTGGCTTCCTGCATTAAAGTTAAATTTATCTTTATATACTTTTATTACTTCTTTTGCATTTTCTAAAGTTAAAGTCTTTGGAAGCTCAACATTTTCTGATGTTTCTTTATTAAATAATTCATCAAAGAAATAATCAACCTTTCCTCTTACTTCATCCCATTTAGCAAAATCTTTTCTTGGCTTTGGACCTTCTTTATCTATGTTGAAGATTTCCTTAGACATTTTTTCATTTGAAGTTACTAAGTCATACATTTCCTTATCAAATTCCTTAGCCCAAGCTGTATAATAATCATAAACTACATCAGCCTTCATCTTACAAATAACTTCTTTACTTACATCATTTAATTTAACTATATCAAATAATGCTCCTGACTTACTCATTTTATCTAAAGCTACTTGGAATTCATGATAATCTGTAGTTGGATTTTCAGCTCTCCAATCTTCAAAAGTAGAATTTATTATATTTAATAAGTATTCAATTACTGATACCATTGGGTATCCAACTTCTTTATAATATGAAACTGCTGCTTCTGCATCTTTTCTCTTAGATAATTTTCTCTTAGAACCATTATCATTTTTCATTATAGTTGGAATATGAGCATAGTTTGGTCTTTCTAAACCTAATACATCAAATAATTGAACGTGTATTGGTAATGAAGATAACCATTCCTCTCCTCTTATAACGTGCGTAGTTCTCATTAAAGCATCATCTATAGCATGAGCAAAGTGATAAGTTGGAAGTCCATCCCCCTTTATTATAACTATATCTTGATTGTTTTCTGGGAAGCTTATATCTCCCTTTATTAGATCATGGAACTCTACTCTATTTTCTATATTCCCTGGTGACTTAAATCTAATTATGTAGGCATCTCCATTATTTATCTTTTCCATAGCCTCTTCTGGAGTTAAATTTCTATCCTTAGCATATTCTCCATAATATCCTGGAGTTATTTTAGCTGCAGTTTGTCTTTCTCTAAGTTCTGAAAGCTCTTCTGGTGTATCAAAAGCTGGATAAGCTAATCCCTTTAAAATTAAATCCTTAGCAAAAGCTCTGTATATATCAGCTCTTTCACTTTGTCTATATGGACCATACTCACCCTTTGAAGAGTCATTTCCAGTCATACCTTCATTAAAGTCCATACCAAAGTTATGCATAGTTTGAATAGTATCTTCTATAGCACCTTCAACTTCTCTTTTTTGGTCAGTATCTTCTATTCTTAAATAGAAAACTCCTTCTGTTTGACTAGCAATTCTCTCATTTATTAATGCAGCAAAAACTCCTCCTATATGTTGGAATCCTGTTGGTGATGGAGCATATCTAGATACTACTGCACCTTCCTTTAAATCTCTCTTTGGATACATCTTAATGTAATCTTCTGGAGTCTTATCTACATTTGGAAATATTAAATTAGCTAATTTTTCTAAACTCATTCTTTTCTATCCTTTCTTAACTAAATATTTATCCGATCGCTACCATTGCTAACACTCCCATCTTCTATAAGTGGGAGCTAAGCACTGCTACGCGCCTGGATTAGTTCTTCTAACCTTCAGATGGAGCACAAGTATTCCTCTTAAGAAAACTCCACCTGAAGATAAGAATCACTTTATTTACAAAATAAAAAAGTCTTCAATCCTAAAACCCTTAGGACGAAAGACAAGTTTTCCGCGTTACCACCTAAGTTGACTAATAAAAATTAATCCACTCTTTCTTTATAAGGGAAGAATCCCACGTGCCGTTAGACAATTAACGATTAACAATTAAGAATTAACAATTATTGATGTAATTCTTTTGAAATTACTTACAAATTGTTTTAAACTTCTAAGGAAGTCTTCTCATTATTAATATTACATTGCGCGACAGCATCATAGCTCCGGAGCTTCTTTCTATAGGTTTAATTTCTAGGATTTCACCATCCCTAGATCTCTTTTAAATTAAATTACTATATACTCTTCTCTTTCAACGCCTTTATATTCAACTATCATCAGTAACATTATAACTTTACATTTCCCCTTTGTAAATAATTTATACTCTATTAAATACTAATTTCATATCATAGCATTATAATGTAATTATAATAGTCATTATGGATAGAATTATAATACTAATATTTCATATGGAGGCAATTATGAAAAAATTTATATTAGCAATACTTCTTATAATTATATCTCTTACCTCAGGCTTTTTAATGAGGAAGATTATAAATAAATATAAAACCAATAATACTCAAGCAAATCCTACATCCAATAATGTTAATAAAGAGACCAACACTCCTACTGATAAAGATAATTCTTCAAATAAAAATTTACAAAAGAGAGCTAATGAAATTCTTTCTTCTATGTCCATAGAAGAAAAAGTTGGTCAAATGTTTTTAATAAGATGTAATAAATACACTGCCCTTGAAGATTTAAATAAATATAAGGTTGGTGGCTTTATCTTATTTGATGACAATATAAATGGTGAAACAAAGGAAAGTCTTTCTTCTACCATAGATACTTATCAAAATAACTCTCCTATTAATCTTATTATAGCCATAGATGAAGAAGGAGGAACTGTTAATAGATTAAGTTGGTATCCTGAATTTAGAGCAGTTCCATTCTACTCACCACAGGAACTATATAATGAGGGTGGATATCCCCTAATTATTGATGATACTAAAGAAAAAGCTACTCTTTTAAAATCCCTTGGAATCAATATGAATTTAGCTCCAGTTGCTGATATTTCTACTAATCCAAATGATTATATCTATCCTAGAACCTTTGGAAGAGATGCAGAAGAAACAGCTAATTATGTGAAAACTGTAGTTGAAACTATGAAAGAAAATAAAATAGGTTCTACTTTAAAACATTTTCCTGGATATGGAGGTAACTTAAATACTCATGACGAAATGTCTGAAGATAATAGAAGCTATGAAAGCTTTTTAAATAATGATTTTATTCCTTTTAAAGCTGGTATAGATGGAGGTGCTGATAGCATTTTAGTATCCCATAACATTATAAATTCCATAGATGAGAATTTCCCAGCTTCCTTATCTAAAAAGTCCCATGATGTTATCAGAAATGAATTAAATTTTCAGGGAGTAATTATGACAGATGATTTACAAATGAGTGCTATTAAAAATTATTACGGAGAAAGTAAATCTGCAACTTTAGCAGTAGAATCAGGAAATGATTTAATAATTTCCTCAGACTATCAAATTCAAATTCCCACTGTAATTGAAGCCATTAAAAATGGGGAAATAAAAGAAGAAGTTATAGATAAAGCAGTTTTAAGAGTATTAATATTAAAATTAAAGTTAGAAATAATATAAATTAATTATATCTAAACTAGCTCATACAAATATTATTAATATAAAATAATTTAAGATTATATAAAGCTCTTTTTAAAACTAATCTTGTTATGTAGAATAAAAATAGGAAGGTGGCTAAATCAATTTATCCCCTTTCCTATTTAGTATATTTAATTTTATTTTTTTCATTAACTATTTTAATCAAAGAAACTTTAAAAATTCTTAATTATAATCTATTTTATAAATTTCATCCTTCTGTTCATCTCCTGATAAAATAATTTCGACATAATCATTGAACCATTTGATTTTAATGTTACTTTCGCTTGCTCTTCCTCCATCGTTGCTGATATCGCCATGAATGATTGTTACTTTTTTCTTTTTGTTATCAAATAGCGTTATTTTAACTTCCTCTGATCCAAATAAAAAAGGTTCTCCAACAGATTGAAACAGAATAGTATAACTATTATTGGGGTTAGTGTATTGTGAAATATTTGTAACTTTAAATTCAGTAGTATATTTAAACCAAAATATGAAAATACCTAGTATAATAAAAATTACAAATATACTAATAAGAACATTATTTTTTACCCTTTTCATACCACCCTCCTCTTTAATGTGGACCAATATACAGTTATTCATTATTCTATATTTTAATTACACATGATTTTCAAGTTATAGTTCTAGTATTGTATAATAAGTAGATTTTATATAAATTTGAAATTCAGCTCGCCTGAATTTTTTCCTTTAGTAGGCCTACATCTACAATTTTAAATTTTACAGGGAGTTTTTAACATATTGTGCGTAAGCTGACTTGGAGCATGCGACGGAGGCCGAGCATAATATGTTAAAAACTCCTGTTCAATTTATTTTTCTCTGTTTTATTTCAATATATTATTGTTGAAATAGTTATACTCATACCAGCGCTCAGTTGCTACCCTCTTATTTGCCCAGTAATTATAGTATTCACTACTTACTAATCCCTTTTCTCGTCCTTCATCTATTGCTTCTTTTGCATCTAAGGATAAGGTTGATAAATACCATAAATCAATTTCAGCTCTTGTATTTATAAGCTTTAAATTTTCTTTAGCTATAAAATTATCTAAATTAACAAAGTTTAATACTAAATATATTGCTACTGCTGATACGACAATAGGTTTAAATAAAAGTTTTTCTCTCCATATAAAAGCTAGGAGTAATAATAAAGCTATGCATAAAAATAAAGTAAATGCTTGAACTAATATTCTTAGTCTAGTATATCCAAATTCTCCAATATAAAGGTTCATCTTATATATTGCAGCTACCCCCATATTAATAGTTAATAAAGTAATAATACTATATAAAACATTTAAAATATTATTAGATTTAGAATGTTTTACATCTGTTTTAATTTTTATAGATATTATCATAATTAAATTTACTACTACTAAAAATACTAGTTGAAAGAATCCCTTCCTTGCATACTCAGAGAAGCTAACTCCAGATGGTAGTGCTTTATTTAAATATAAATGAGTAACTTGTACTTGCGTAAATACTAAATAAATTAATATTATTGATACTAAGATTGTAATTATAGTTGTTGAATTTAATGTTCTATTAAAGGTTTTATTATTTACATTTTCAACTTTAACTGATCCTAAAGAGTAATATAATCCATAAGTTAAGAACATAATAATGGTAGCTATAAATACTCTTGATATAAAATCATAAATATTTTTTATATTTATATAATCCCATATATTAGATAGGTAATAACTAAATACCTCATCAGCTCCTGAAAGGATCATTAGTAAAACTATTACTAGTGGAATAGAAATAAGAATTCCATTAATTATATGTTTCGTATTCCTACTTTTCTTTTCTCCATCAGCTTTACTAAATTTTTCTCTAAACTCAAAGGTAAGTTTCCCAGTATTCTCAAAGGATTTCCCTACTATAATTTCTAAAAATGCTGTAATAAAAGCAACAAATTTAAAAGGTAGTTTTTCATAAGTTAATAATAAAAATCCTGAAAACAAATTAATAGGTATAACTATTAAATTTAAAACTCTAAATACTTCATTAGTAAATATTCCATAGGTTATTGATAGTGCTATACTGGATAAAACTAAAAATAATCCTAAATAGCTTTTATTCCTTACACCTATAACACTAAAGAATATTACAGTCATTAATACAGTGACAATTGCTATTGATATTCCAAAATAGTTAAATAAGAATATAGATAAAATGGCTCCTAATATTAAAGTTAAAGGAATTAAATTAATAGCCTTATTGCTTTTCATCCTTCCTTTTTCTAGTTCTATTAAAGGCTTTCTAATCCTATAATTATTTCTTATATTATAAACTCTTTCTAATATTTCAATGGAATAAGTTCTATAGTTAATTGAGTTACACTTCATAACTACAGCTCTTAAAAGTTCTTCTTCAAACCTATTTATATTACTTACGTCAAAGGAATCTAATATTAAATCTTCATTAGATATATTTACATCTGAGTTAGAAGCATCTATAAAAATCAAATTAATATTATATCCTTCAATATTAAAGGTTTTATCTACTCTTATCAATTTTGAAGTTCCTACTGTGATATTATCTTTTGCCCATCTCTCTAAGGATTTTTCTGGTGTTTCATCATCCTTCATTACTATAATTGGTATTCTATTTTTTTCTCTCTTAAGTAATAAAATTTTATCATTTTTCATTAAAACTAAAGACACAGCATTAATCATATTACACCTCCATTATTCTTTTCTATACTCTAATATATCTCCTGGCTGACAGTTTAATTCCCTACAAATTGCTTCTAGAGTTGAGAATCTAACTGCCTTAGCCTTATTAGTTTTTAAAACTGAAAGATTAGCATTAGTTATTCCAACTTTTTCAGCTAAATCATTCAATGATATTTTTCTCTTTGCCATCATAACATCTAAGTTCACTATAATTCCCATACCCATCTCCTCATCATATCGTTAAATCATTATCTTCTTTAAAAGATACTGCCTTATCAAAAACTTTAGCTAGGATATAAATAAAAGCTGAAGCAAATAAAAATATAAATACTTCCATATCAGTATGAATACCCATATTATCCACATAAATAAGTTTAAATTTCCTTAAATCAGAATTTAGTAGCAAATTAAATAAATAGCAAATTGCTATTAATAAGGATGATAATGATATCTTTTTAAAAGCATTTGCATTAGCTCTAACAAAAGGATCACCTTTAATAAGTGTTTTAATTATTCCTTTTAATTTAAAAACTATATAAAACAAGTTACTAATTCCTACCACTAATAATATTACTACTATCACCTTGTTTATTAATATATTTTGAATTTCTCTATTTATAAAAGTATCGTAAATTAATATTGCTGTAAGTAATCCTCCAAATATAATGCTAAAGTTAAGTATAATATTTAATATTTTTGATAAATTTTTTTCATTTCCGATTTCCATATTAATCCTCCTATTTTTTCTATAATATCATTGTTATTAATCTTTTTCAAGATATTTTTATCGAAAAACAATACTTTATTCCTTTTATTTACTTTTAACAATTTTATGCTCATGCTTTTTATTAGTAATTTAAATAAAAAAGATATTCTAATGAAAATAACTTTTTGCAATATAAAAAGAGGATGCCTATATACATCCTCTATTTTCTAACTTTTTAATAATTTTTTTCATTACAAATAAATTTTATATTATATAAACCCTCAAACTATATTATTTATTGAAACATATATAATATCAAGCTTACTAATCAACCACTAATATATTGATTTTTGTTCATTATCATCAGTAATATTATAGAAATGTCTTTCTCTTGATACTAATGCCTTTACAAAATCAGTTGCTGGATTTTTTAATACTTCTTTCGGTTCTGAATATTGTTCTATTTTCCCTTCATTCATTACAAGAACTTTTGTCCCAAGCTTAATAGCTTCTGAAATATCGTGTGTAACAAATATAATTGTGATCCCAGTCTTATTATGAATATTTAAGATTTCCTCCTGTAATTGTCCTCTAGTAATTTCATCTACTGCTCCAAAGGGTTCATCCATCAAAAGAATATCTGGTGATGCAGCCAAAGACCTGGCTATCCCTACTCTTTGTTGCTGTCCACCTGAAAGTTCATCAGGATATCTATTAAGCATATCTTCTTCTAAGCCAACTATATCCATCCACTTCTTAACTGCTGACTTAGTCTTTTCTTTATCTTTTTTATTTAATAAATTAGGAACATAAGCAATATTTTCTTCCACTGTCATATGAGGAAATAACACGCTTCCCTGAATTGCATAACCTATATTCCTACGGAGATCTATTATATTTTCTTCTTCAATATTTTTATTTTTTATAAAAACATTACCTGATTCAGGTTTAATTAATCCATTAATCATCTTTAATATTGTAGTTTTCCCTGAGCCCGAGCTTCCTATTATGGTTAAAAACTCTCCTTTTTCAATCAGAAGATTAAACTCTTCTACAATTGTTTTATTTCCATAGCTTTTCTTAATATTATTAAATCTAATTATCTCTTCCATTCTATAACCTCCTATTCTATAATTCCTTTTTCTAACATAAACTCTTTAGCAACATCTTCTGGAGATTTACCACCTGATTCAACTTGATAATTAAGATCTGACATTGTTTTATCATCTAAAATTTCTTCTAAACTATCTAGTACTTCATTTAATTCTGGATAAGCATCTAATATTTCACCTCTTACGACCATAACTGCCATAGCTGAAGAGAAGAACTGTTTATCATCTTCTAAAACTACAACATCTGAAACAGAAAGTTGTCCATCTGTTGTGAAAATATTCATAACATCTACCTTACCTTCATTAATTGCAGAATATTTTAATCCAATATCTAAATCCACTGTACTTTTAAAGTTAAATCCATAAGTTTCAGCAAAACTATTATATCCATCTGGTCTTTCATAAAAATCATATTCAGCACCAAATATTAACTTATCAGATACTTTTGCAAGGTCAGAATATGTTTTTAAATTATACTTTTCAGCTATATCTTTCTTAACAGCCAGACCATAAGAGTCATTAAATCCAAAGTTACCTGTCCAAATATAATTATACTTTTCTAGGTACTCTTTTTTTAATTCTTCATACATAGATTCATCATATACTCCATCATGTTTTAGAACCATATTCCATCCAGTTGAAGTATATTCTGGATACATATCAAATTCTTTATTTTCCATACCAGGCATAATATTGGATGTTCCACCACCTACACCTTGAATTATATTTACATTTAAATCTGTTTTATCCTCAATAGTTTCTTTTAATATTGATCCAATTATATATTGTTCTGTCATAGGTTTTGTTGCAATATTAATAGTTTTAATATCTGCTTTTTTACCTATGCCTCTTCCTACTAATGAAGCAACTAAAACAATTATCACAACTAATGCTACCCATTTTATTTTTTTATTTTTTCTAATATTCTTCTTAGAAAATCTAGTAATTAAACTTAATAGCATGTCCACTACTATAGCTAAAATAGCAATAAGTAAACTTCCTGCTATCGTTAAGGCTGCATTATTAGTTGTTATTCCTCTATAAATAGCAACTCCAAGTCCTCCTGCTCCTATAAAGGATGCAATACCTGCTAATGCAATAGTCATAGTTGCCATACTACGTAATCCTGTTATTATAACTGGCATAGCTAAAGGAAGTTTTATTTTATATAAAATTTGAAAATTAGTACTCCCCATCCCCTTTGCAGCCTCTAATACTTTATTATCAATATTAGTTATACCAGTATGAGTATTACGCACCATTGGTAATAAAGCATAAATAGTTAAAGCTATAATTGCAGTAGTATTCCCTATCCCTGATAGTGGAATTAAAAATCCTAAAAGTGAAATTGATGGAATAGTGTAAATAAAATTAATTATTCCAAGAACTAATTTTGAGCTTTTCTCATACTCACTAATTAAAATTCCTAAAATTAATCCAATTATAGTTGCTATAACTATAGATATTATAGATATCTCTAAATGCTCTAATAAAAGATTTAGGAAAAATTCTTTCTTTTCAATTAACTGAAAAATAACCTCTTTAATCATTAATCCTTATACTCCTAACCTCAGCCATATCAATAGCTGTAATTTTTATATTCCCTAACTCTCTAGGAATATTTTTATATTTATTAATATTCATCATTGTACCTCGTTTCTTAACTTGAAAATCTTTTTTAATTTTATGCAATTAATTATACTATATATTACACCTAATGCTAAATTTTGTTAAGTAAGCACTTTTCTGTATCATAGTTTCATAAAGTATACTAATGTAATAAAATGCTTCGCATTTTATTAATTAAGGAATGAAAGAATTAAAAAATGAAAAAATGAAAGAATGCATATAAAAAAATCCTTACATTTTTTATAAGAATATCTTTAAAACAAAAGAGGTTTTGCAGTGCAAAACCTCTTCCTTAATTCTTTCATTTTAAATATTAAATTACTATCAAATATCATTATTTAATGTAGTTATAAGATGAAGTAATATTTTAATTTGACATGCACACTCCTCAATAATTCTTGAAATTCAGCTTGCCTGAATTTCTTCCTTTGGTCAGCTGCATCCACAAGTTTAAATTATTCAAGGAGTTTTTAACATATTGTGCGTAAGCCGACTTGGAGTTTACGACGTAGGCCGAGCATAATATGTTAAAAACTCCTGCTCAATTTAAAACATCTTATCTTACTATTTTTTTAACTAAAGCCCCTATTCCTAGTCCCATCATTAAAATACCTATTAGCATTTCAATATTGCTAAGCATATAGGATGCTGGCGATGGTTGCGCTTCAGTTAATCCAACTCCAGCAAACATTCCAACACTTAGGTTTAATGATTCATTATATAAAGTTAAAAGTTCTTTAAAGCTAATTTTGTATAAATCATAAAAGTTAACTATCTCACCATTAAGTACTACTCCAAATAATAAATATAAAACTGAAAATATTAAAATAATTCCTAGAGAAAAATATACTGCATATATGGGTCTTTCTCCATAACCACTACTTAAAAGTCCAACAGTTGAAAAAATTTTAGGCATAGGCTTAAGCACATTTCTTTGAACCTTCCTACATAAAAAATAGTATTCTCCAAAGTTGTTGGTTAAGTTATTCTCTTTAAACTTATTTGCAATATTCTCATATATAGTATAGACACCTTCATATTCATCTCTATCTTTTTTTCTTAGTTCAATCTTATCAAAGAAGGTTTTCTCATCTAGTTTACTTTTATCTTTATCTTTAAATTCTAAATCCTGAATGTATGTATCTAATAATTTAAACCCTGATAAATTTGAATCTGTAATAAACATCTTATTAATATTAGAATTTATTACTATAGCACTACTAACATCGCATAAATCAAATTTAGTTTCTTTAATCTCACAATTGTCAAAAATAATAAATTCTAAACTAGATAAAAAGAATTTTGCATATATATTACAATTAATAAACTCACAAGATAAATTATCATCTACATTTAAATTGGGCTTATCTTCACTTTCCTTCTTTACAAAAGAACAGTCTTCAAATAGTGCTCCACCACCTATAAAGTCGCAGTCATTAAAAACACATCCAATAAATTTACATCTTAAAAACTTCACATTTGAAAATATGCATTTATTAAAAGTTGCACATGCAATATCTAAGTCTGCAATTTCTTCTAAATCCTCTTCCCACTTGGGATGGCCACCACCAAAAACAATTTCATTATGATTCTTATAGCTATATTTCTCATTTGGTGAATATAACTTCGATATTGTTTTACTAGTTGAGATACTATTAATAAGTTTTCTATTATTCTCTCTTCTTTTATATAGTTGATCTATTGCTACATCTTTTTCTTCTTTAAAATTAATATAAGCCATAATAAATACTTCCTTTTTTAATACTCTGCTTATATTATTTCCTAAATATTTTTATAAATTCCATGCTTTTTTTAGTAATATTACCGCTTCTTCCATTTCCTCATTACTTAAGCTAGCATAACCTAAAAATACAGTACTAGTTTCCATATTTGAATCAATATATGAGTTTGATAAACCTAATATCCTTATTTTCTTTTCTTCTGCTTTTTTAATTAATTCCCTTTCAGTCATCCCATTATTAACTTTTAATAATAAATGAAGCCCTGAATTAGTGCCTATAATTTCAGTGTTAGAAAAATGCTTATTTATGAGATTTATTAAAAACTCTCTCTTTTTCTTATATAAATTTCTCATTTTATTTAAGTGTCTTTCAAAGTATCCTTCTTTTATAAACTTAAATAAAGCTTGTTGTGTAATTCTAGAAACTGTACATGCTAAAAAGCTAAAGTCTCTTCTATATATTTTTATAAGTTCATCAGGCAACACCATATAAGCAATTCTTATAGATGGTGAAAAACATTTTGAAAAGGTTCCTAAGTAAATAACCCTTCCATTAGAATCTAAACTTTGAAGAGCTGGTATTGGTCTTCCTTCAAATCTAAACTCACTATCATAGTCATCCTCAATAATATATCTATCATCATCTTTATTTGCCCAAGATAATAATTGCATTCTTCTATTTATAGGCATTATTATTCCTGATGGAAATTGATGAGATGGAGTAATATGAAGGACTTGAACCTTTAAACTTTCAAGCTCCCTTATACTAATACCTTGATTATCTAAACTTATTCCCTTTGGATAAATTCCATTAATATTTAAAATCTTCCTTACTTTATAATAGCCTGGTTCTTCTACTCCATAAAATTTATTTCTACCTAGTAAGTTAATTAATAACTGAATTAAATATTCACTACCGGCACCTACTACAATATTATCTGCAGTGGACTTTACTCCTCTTGAAAATCTTAAGTAATTAGAAATTGTTTCTCTTAAATTTTTATCACCTTGAGAGTGACCAATTTGAAGTAAACCTTTATTTTCTTCACTAATTATTTCTTTATTTATTCTCTTCCATATAGCATGTGGAAAACTGCCTAAATCTACTCTACTTGAGAAGAATTCATACTTATATTCATTTTTATTCTTTTTTATAATAGTTTCCTCTTCAATTATTTCCTCTCCCTTAAAAACTTCTTCAAGTTCACAAACAAAGTATCCTTTCTTAGGCAGAGAAATAATATATCCCTCTATAATTAATTGTTCATAAGCAGCTTCAATAGTATTTTGACTTATTTGTAAATGCTTAGATAACTTCCTTTTTGAAGGTAATTTACTATTAGCTTTTAAGTTGCCTACTTCAATTTCCTTTTTAAAATAATTATAAAGCTGAATATATAATGGAATGTTACTATTGTTTTCAAAAGATATTGTTATAAAATCCATAAATCCTCCAAACTGATACCATTAACTTTCTTAAAACTGACACTTATCAAAGTTTCAGTTTATGTATATAATAATATCAATAGTGTTATTACATAGTCAATTATAGTTAGGAGAATATTTATGGATTTATTACACCCTATTTGGGCAGAAATTAATATAGATAATTTAATAAATAATATAGATGAAATTAAGAAGCAAACTATAGGAAGTGAAGTAATCGGAGTTGTAAAAGCCAATGCATATGGTCATGGTGCTGTAGAAGTTTCTAAAACTCTTTTAGAAAGAGAAATTAAGAAACTAGCAGTAGCTAATATTATTGAAGCTATAGAGCTTAGAGATAATTATATTAAGTCTCCAATTATGCTTCTTGGAATTAGCGAAAACTATGCTATTGACTCAATAATTAAATATGATGTGGAACCTACTATATCTACACTAAGCTTTGCTAAAGAACTTAATAACAAGGCTATAACCTTTAATAAAATGATTAATGTTCATATAGCAATTGATTCAGGTATGGGTAGAATTGGTTTCAAAAACACTGAAAATGATATTAATGATATAATTGAAATTTCAAAACTAAGTAATTTAAATATAGAAAGTATTTTTTCTCATTTCTCTACTGCTGACTCAATTGATAAATCTTATTCTGATTATCAAATAGAAGTATATAATAATATACTATCAGTTTTAGAAGAAAGAGGATTAAAAATAAATAAGAAAAACTTATCTAATAGTGCAGCAATTATAGATTTACCCAAAAGCCACTGTGACTATGTTAGACCTGGTATTATTCAATATGGCTATTATCCTTCAAGTGAAGTTAATATGAATAACTTAAATATCAAACCAGTATTAACATGGAAAACTAGAATAATTCATTTAAAAGAAGTAGAAGAAAATGAATTTATAGGCTATGGTAAAACTTTTAAGACTACTAGAAAAACCAAGATAGCAACTCTTCCAGTAGGTTATGCTGATGGATATTCAAGAGCCCTATCTAATAAAGGTAAAGTTATTATTAATGGACAGCTTGCTCCTATTATCGGAAATGTCTGCATGGATCAATTTATGGTAGATGTTACTGATATTAAAGATGTTAAGGCCTTCGATGAAGTAATTCTTCTTGGTGAATCAGGAAATGTTAAATTCAATGCTGAAGACATGGCAGAAATAATAGGAACAATAAGCTATGAAGTTCTTTGTCTAATTGGAAGAAGAGCTCCTAGAGTATATATAAAGAATAACGAAATAGAAAAAATTAGCTACCTTATGTAGGCAGCTAATTTTTTCCATTTTCGTATCTTGCTTCTAAAAGATTTAAAAGGTGCTACTGTATTTATATGTATCCACTTCCATATAGACCAGTTAGAAGGAGTTGAAGAAGCCCATTTTCTACTTCCTGCTATAAATAACTCTTCCTCTGAAAAATTATCTACCCATTTTATAATCTCATTTACTTCTTCCTTAAATTTTTCTTTCAATTCATCTAAAGTATATTCTCTATGTCTATCATAAAAGCTTTTATATAGTTCACCAAGTTTATTCCACTTATATCCTGGAGCTGGTGTAATAACTATTTTGCCTTCTTTCTCATCCTTATCCCAGGTTCTTATTAAATCTAGCCAGCCTAATTGATAAGCAATCATCTCTAATGGTGTTCTGTCTACACCTTCTATCATTTTTTCTTTATCCTCTTCTAAAACTTCATCAAACTCTTTAATAAATAGTTGTGAGGTTTTTTCAATTTCCTTTATCAGATCATTTTTGCTTGCGTATTCTTGCATCCTCTCTTCCCCCTTTTATATACCATTGTATAAAATTAAATGCTATGGAATCATTTCTTTGTAAATATAAACTCACTTATTTATATGATATATGACTTATATATCATAATTTAAAACATATTGCTTAATTTATATATTATTTAATCCATATATTCTCTATTAATTTCTTATATTAAAATTATAAGTTTCTTAAAAATACTTATTTCTCTTAAAGTACATAATTTCAAATACTATAAGTCCTAAAGTTAAAATAATAGTTAATGTAAATCCATAACTATCTTTTAGTAAAGGCATACTTTGAAAGTTCATTCCAAATATACCTGAAACTATAGTTAATGGCAGAGATAAAACTGTTATTATAGTTAATAGTTGCATTGTTTTATTCATTTTATTTGATAACTCTGAATTATAAACATCTATACATGAAAAAATCGATGATTCAATATTTTCAACCAAACTTAAAGTATTATCTAGAACTAATAAAGCCTTACTATATGAATCTATATTACTAAATTCATCGTCTAAGTAAGTTATCATTGATTTATAATAAGTAGTAAATCTCTTTATAAGGGAAACAGATTTTTTAATTTCTAATATCTCTTTATTATCTATTTCTCCATTATAAACTGCACCTTGAAATAGATCGTCCACTATTTCTTCAATTGAAAGTAACTCTTCATTATATACATAAGAAAAATACTGAAATATAAAAAGACATAAATTATATTTATTAATTTTTTTATGTAATGATATCTTCTCTTCTAGAAATTCAAGTAACATTTCATTTTCATAGTTAATAATAAATTTTTCATGATCTATTACTCCATTAATTACTCGTTTTTCTCCATTATCTAATATAGGTATCCTTAAAAATATCATATCTTTATTTTTTATAATTATATCTTTATGAATATTATTAAACTGTTTATCATTCACCATTTCAATATTCTTAGTGTTGTATAAATAACCAACTACACCTTCTAAATTTTCATTTATATTTTCATCAGTAATTATATTTCCCTTTTCTAAAATTACAGTTGCCATCTTCTTATTCCTTAAATTAATTTAGTTAATATTAAATTACAATTTATTACACAGAAATATTATACTTTTAAAAGTAATATTTGGCAATTTACAACCTAAAGGTATTATTAAAAACTAATATAAAAATCATTTATCTACTATAAAATTAGTTTTAATATAAAAAAGAAACTCTGAAATCAGAGCTCCTTCTATTATTTTTATTTAATTTCTACTTTATAATACTTTAGCCAATTATTAATTTGAATTAAATAAGCTATCATTTGAGGTCCAGTCATAAGCTGTCCATACCAAGTTGTCTTATAAGCTTCTCCTCTAGTATCTAATATATTTTTTACTACATTTTTATCTATTATATCTAATATAGGAGACGAAGTATCACTTAATATGCTATTCATCTTATTACATACCATATCAGTGTATATAGGATTATGAGTCTTAGGATATGGGCTCTTTTTCCTATAAATTATTTCTTCTGGAAGTATTCCTTCTAAAGCCTTTCTTAATAACCCTTTTTCTCTTCCATTAAGAAGTTTAATATTATTAGGAATATTAAAGGCATATTCAACTATTTTATAATCAGCAAAAGGCACTCTTACTTCTAAGCTATTTGCCATACTCATTCTATCTTTTCTATTTAATAAATTAAGCATAAACCATCTTAAGTTTAAGTAAAATAATTCTCTCATTCTATATTCTATAGGACTCTCATTATCTAAGTGAGGAACTTCACTTAAAGTATTTCTATATGCGCTATCTGCTGCCTCTTCTATTTTTAAGCCCTTAAGTTCTGGGCTTAATATAGCCTTTCTTTCTTTTATAAATCTTGACCATGGGAAGGTATTGCTCCATATCATATCATCATTAGTAAACCATGGATATCCTGCAAATAATTCATCTGCACATTCTCCTGATAATGATACTACAAAGTCTTTTTTTACTTCCTTACAAAATAGGTATAAAGAAGAATCCACATCTGCCATACCTGGACAATCTCTCCCAATTAAAGCTTCATCTAATGCATTAACTAAATCTTCATGATTTAAAATTACATTTCTATGATTACTACCAATAAACTTACTCATAACTTCAGCATAATACTTATCTGAAGTTGGTTGGTATAAGGATGATTTAAAGTATTTTTCATTATCTTCATATTCAATAGAAAATGTAGTAAGCTGTTTATTCTTCTTTTTGAATTCTGAAGCTGCAATAGCTGAAATTGCTGATGAATCTAATCCTCCTGACAAGAAGGTACATACAGGGACATCTCCAACTAATTGTCTTTTTATAGCATCTATAAGTAATTCTCTTACATGTTCCACTGCCTCTTCTTCACTTTCATTAAAATCCTTTGCTTCAAGCCTCCAATAAATTTCTTTTTTTACACCATCATTATTTAAAACTAAATATTCACCAGGCTTAACCTCTTCAATATCTTTAAAATAAGTTTTTCCTGGAGTTATTGCTGGTCCTAGTGCAAATAATTCAGTTAATCCATCCTTATCTACTACAGCCTTAACTAATGGGTGCTTAAGTAATGCCTTAATTTCTGAACCGAAGATTAATGTATTATTCTTAATGCTATAAAATAAAGGTTTTACTCCCATTGCATCTCTAGCTAAAACTACTTGGTTCTTTTCCTTATCATATATAGCAAAGGCAAATATACCATTGAACTTTTCTATAGCACCTATTCCCCATCGAATATAGGAGAGTAATAAAACTTCTGTATCTGAATACCCTTCAAACTTAAATCCATCATTAATTAATTCTTTTCTTAAATCCTCTGTATTATATAATTCTCCGTTATATACTAATACATATTCCCTATTATCAATACTCCTTTTCATAGGCTGAATTCCACCTTCAGGATCTACTACTATTAGTCTTCTATGACCAAACATAACATTATTAGATAGGTAGTTCCCTTCAGAATTAGGCCCTCTTAAACTTAAAGTATCAGTCATTGCTTTTAAAGTTCCAAGCTCATCTTTTATATTCTTTTTAAAATTAACAAAGCCTGTTATTCCGCACATTTTTATCCTTCTTTCTGACTTTCTATATTTATAAATATATGTATAACTTTTCCCAAGAGTGATAAATTTATAATCAGTAATTCATAGTTGATAATTTATAATTAAGAAAAAACTCAAGGCATTTGCCTTGAGTTTCTTTAAATAATCCTTTTTATAAACTCCATTAAGAGTCTTTTCATTAATTTTATATCATTCATTTTTCATTTTGCATTACATAAATATTAATTATTTTCTAAAATAAACTTCTCAATTACTTTTGCAACTCCATCATTATCATTGCTATCAGTAATATAATTTGCTGCAGCTTTAACCTCATCGAAGGCATTTCCCATAGCTACGCCTAGTCCTGCATATTCTATCATATGAAGATCATTACCTGCATCTCCTAAAGTAATAACTTCTTCTCTCTTAACCCCTAAATGTTTAGCTAAAAGTTCTACACCAATTCCTTTATTAGCTTCCTTGTGTAAAAATTCTAAGAAATGAGGTGAACTTCTCACTACTGTATATTTATCATATAATTCCTTAGGTAATTTCTCTATAGCTTCAGTTAAGACATCCTCTTCATCTATCATCATTATCTTTACTATTACTTCATCATCTTTTATAACAGATATATCCATTTCATTTATATCAATCTTATTAATATTTGCTTCTAATTCAGTATAAGTGCTATTTTTCGGAGTTACTAATCCATATTTTTCTGAAAAAGCATGAATATTTACTCCAAGATCATCACTAATACTTCTTAAATAGTGAAAGTCTTCACCCTTTAATGCAATTTTAGCTATTACATCTTTAGTTGAAGTTTTTTGAACAAAAGCACCATTATAACTTAATACATAGTCCTTATCAGTGTACATATCTAATTCTTCTAAATACCTTGAAACACCTTCAATTGGTCTTCCCGTAGCTAATACAACAGTTACTCCCTTATCTCTAGCATCATTTATGGCTTTTTTTGTTCTGTCAGATATAGTTTTATCTGATCTTAACAAAGTACCATCCATATCAATAGCAACTAACTTATACATATAATCCTCCATTTGTAAATACGAATTTCCCTTTCAATTATATCACATAAAAGGATAGTATCTAGTTTATTTACCAAACTCTACATAAGATTTTAGTACACTGTTAAATCCATTTCTTTTTAAAATTTCAAAAATAACACCAATAACTTCATAACTTGAAGTTATTAAAGTATCTTTTCTAATCTTTAACAAAGTATTTTCAATATCAGAGGTAATTATCTTTAAGTCTGATTCATTTAGCATACTTTCACTATCTCTAGCTGCGTTTTCAATGCTTGTTTTAATTTTTTTTATGTTAAACTCTTCTATTCTTCCATCTTTTTTAATTATTTTCACTTAATACCCTTCTTTCTATAATTATTTTTATTATATAAATTTAAATAATTTCATTTTAATTCACCTAAATTTATTATTATAAGTTTTCTTGAAATTTATAACTTAATTTTTAGCTCTACTTATCTTGGCTATTTTACCTTTTACTTTTATTTCCTTATACTTTTTTAATACTATATTTCCTTTTCCATTTAAAATATCTACATAAGAAAATCCATCTTGAACATCAATTATACCTATATCTTCTCCAGTAATACCATCTAAGTTGCTTAAAGCTCCAAGAATATCAATATTTCTAATCTTCTTTTTCTTACCAGCACCTATATAAAGCTTAGTGACCTCACTATGTATGGATTTTTTCTTATTATTACTATTTCCATAATTAGTTTTTTGATCTTCAAGAAATCTTTTTCTACCTTCTATAACTTTTTCATATTCAGGAATAGTTATTACTTCAATTTTATATCCTATATACTCTTCTATGTCATCTAAAAATCTTTTTTCTCCTGTAGAAGTTAAAGTGATTGCTAAACCATTCTTATCTCCTCTACCACTTCTTCCTATTCTGTGGACATAACTTTCCTTTTCCATAGGTACTTCGTAATTAAATACATTGGTTATATGGTTAATATGAATTCCTCTAGCAGCAATATCTGTAGCTACTAGCACTTTAAATTCTTTACCTTTAAAGCTATCCATTACTTTTAATCTTTCCTTTTGATCCATATCTCCATGTAGCTCATTTGCTTTAATATTTTCTTTTCTAAGTAAAGAACTAAGATTTCTTACTGATTCTTTAGTATTACAAAATACTATTGCTGAATCATCTGTATAGTTATAAAGAAGCTTTAATAATGTTTTAAACTTATCTTCTCTATTTGAAATTATATACTTCTCACTAATTTTTTCTCTATTAAAGACCTTAGATTTTATATTTAGAACCTTTGGTTCTTTCATATATTTTTCATACAAGCCTTCAATTTCACTAGGTATTGTAGCTGAGAAAAGTGCAGTACTTTTATTTTCTGGCAAATCATTTAATACTTCTGCTATTTGATCAATAAATCCCATATTAAGCATTTTATCTGCTTCATCTATAACTACATATTCTATTTTACTTGTATCTAAGTTTCCCCTTTTAATATGGTCTATTACTCTTCCTGGGGTTCCACATACAATATGTACCCTTTGTTTTAACTCTCTTATTTGCTCATTAAAGGGTTGTTTTCCAAATATAGCTGCTGCTCTAATTTTCTTTAGTCTCCCGATATTTGAAATATCCTCTTTAACTTGCATTGCAAGCTCTCTAGTAGGGACTAATATTAATGCCTTCACTATATTTTCTTCTTCATTTATTAATTCACAAAGTGGTATCCCAAAACTTGCAGTCTTACCACTACCTGTTTGTGATTTTACCACTATATCATTTTTATTTAACATTTCTGGAATAACTTCTTTTTGAACTTCAGATGGATGCTCAAATCCTAAGTTATCTAGAGCTTTTAAAATTTCATTATTTAAGCTCATATCTCTAAATTTATCTATCTTCATAAGACTCCCTCTTTTTTTAACTTTTAAATATCTTTTTTATCCTATGGCTACCATTGCCAAGATTCACTTTATTTTAACTCACTACTATTCTATATACAAGTAAAATAGGTAAGTTAATAAATAAAAAAGTGGCTATACCAGTTTATTATTTACTTCCCTTACTTCAAGTAATCACAAACTTAAATATGTCCACTATAAAACTAAGTATTTTTATTTTCTTTCTCTATGGTATAATATCTTAATCTATGTCTATACTTAACTTCTTAAGTTCTTCTCTTAATGTACCAGGTTCCTCTAAGAAAATTGTTTTAATTCCTATTTTATTAGCACCTTCTACATTTGCTTTAGTATCATCAATAAATATTGTTTCACTAGGATTTAATTTATATTGTTCTAATACAAGCTTATATATAGCTTCATCTGGCTTGATAAGCTTTTCAGCATAAGATACAACCCCACCATCAAAAGCCTCGAAAAATTTATTCTTTTTTACTACTTCTTCGAAAGCTAACTGATGGAAGTTAGATAGATAATAGACTTTATATCCTTTTTCCTTTAACTCTTCTAATATATTAATTGTCTCTTCAATTGGACTTAATATATCATACCAATTTTCAAAAGCCAAATTAATATCGTCTTTATAGTCTAAATTTCTTTCAATTATATTAGATATAGCTTCTTTTTCAGTAATTGTCCCTCTATCTAACATAATCCATTCTTCACTTTGGAATACTGCTTTAAATACAGTTTCAATATTCTCTTCTTTTATCTTACTCTTTAAATACTCCATTGGAGTAAAACTTAAAAGAACGTTTCCTAAGTCAAAAATTATATTCTTATACATAAATCCCCCTTAGTGCACTATAGCGCAATTAACAGTTAACAATTAATAACTCTAAATTGTTAACTTTAAATTATTAATTGGGCTGTTTATATAACAGCCCCTCTAATTTATATTAAATAGTAAAAAAGTTCTATACTAACTTTTAATCATATAATTAATTTCATCATATAATAATTTCTAATCTAAAAATATTTTATTATAGTTTTCAAATAATAATTTAGATCTATAGAATTATATCAGTATACCTTTAAAATAACTCTATATTAAATTATCTAAATTGAAAGCATCAATCTTTTACTCTACTTACAGCAATCTAATACTCTTAAAGGTCTCATCATTTCATTATCTTCATGCTCTAAGAAATGACAATGCCAAACGTAGTCTCCTGAATATCCTTTAAACTGCATTATTAATCTAGTAACCTTTCCTGGTTCTGCATCTACAGTATCTTTAAAGCCCATTTCATAATCTTTAGGCGGTTCTTCTGCCCCTGTAAATATTACTTTACCTGTATTATTGTAATTTTCTACATCGAAAGGTCTTCTCCATAATATTTTAAACTGTACTAAATGAATATGGATAGGATGTCCACCAAACATAGGATTAATTAAATTCCATATCTCAACTGAATCAAACTTAGGATTTTCTGTTGAAGGATCAGTCCATAACATCTCATCTATTTTGAATTGTGGCCTTCCATAATGGTCAGTTTGTACACCAAAAGATACTCTTCTCTTTTTCCTTACAGCATTAATATTAGGTCCATGATCAACTCTTAATGTTTCAGGGATAACACTATCATCCTTACCTTTAAGCTTTTTTGATACTTTAAATTTTAGAATCAGCTCTGTTCCAGGATTAGGTGCCGCTACATCATCATTCATTAATATAATTTCTTCACCTTTATACTTTGAAAAATCTATAATTAAATCTATTCTTTCTGCTGGCATAACCTTAAAATTAGAAAGATTCATAGGCATTTCTATTAACCCACCATCTGTTCCAATTTGAACAAATCCAGCTCCATTAGATAATCTTAAAATATATTCTCTTCTATTAGATGCATTTAATATTCTAAATCTATATTTTCTAGGTTCAACATCCAAATATGGCCATACCTTACCATTTACCACTATTGTATTACCGAAAAATCCTGGAACTATTGATGGATTAGTCCCTACTGGGAAAGGAGGCCTTTCTGGATAAAATAGCTCACCATTCTCTTTAAAAGATTTATCTTGAATCATTATTGGAATTTCGTATTGACCTTTTGGTAAGTTTAATCTTTCTTCTAATTCATCTCTTAATATATAAAAGCCTGCAAGACCTGCATAAACATTTAATCTAGTTTGTCCCATAGCATGATCATGGTACCATAATGTTGTTCCTGACTGATAATTATCATATTTATATACTTTTCTTTTAAAAGTAGGTCCTACAACATTAAAATCTCTTGTAAACCATGCTTCTGGATGACCATCACTACTACTTTCTACCTTAGCTCCATGTAAGTGAACTACTGTCTTATTTTCCGGATCATCTACTGTTCCATGTAAAGTTCTATCATAAGGTAAAAAATGCTTTTTAGGTAATTGATTTTCCCACAAAACATAGGTTGGTATATTCTTAAAGGCTTCAATTGTAGGTCCTGGATAAAGTCCATTATATCCCCATACCTTTGTAGGCGGAAAATAAGAAGAAAAGTAATGCTTGCTTTCCTTCATTGTTATTCTGTACATTGATCTTTCTTCACCATATTCATCTACTTCAGGATTAGTTTTCTCTACATATGGTAAAGGTAGCTTATCCACAAATTTAGGAACTGTATTTGGATCAGATGGATTCACAGGAATGCACTTTTTTTCTTTAGATTCTTCAATTAAACTCTCTGATGAATCTGCTACTATTTCATTATTACTCATATTATTCACCCCTTGAGATATCATAATATAATATATTCAAGGATTAATAATATGACATATGTAAAATAAAATATTATATATAGTTTTCAATCAATAATCTACATCTATAGTTTTATATCATTATAAATTAAAAATAATTCTTTAGTAAATTATCTAAATTGAAAGAATCGATCTTTTAATTTAGATCTAAGTTGTTTAGATAACTTCATATATTAATTGTTTTCAACACGAAATAAAACTTCATAGAATGTAAAAACTTAATTACAACTTATATAAAATAATATCCAAATGCATATCCTGCATACATAAATACAGAATTCCAAATTGCTATTCCTAAAGTTGAATATATAGAAAACTTTACTACGTTCATTCTAAACATTCCTGCTACAAATGGAATTAAAGTTCTTACAGCAGGAAGAAGTCTAATAATTAAAACCCCTTTATCACCATAATTTTCTATATACTGACATACTTTATCTATAGAATTCCTTGTCTTTGGAAACTTATTATAAACCCATGTCAGTATAGGTTGACCAAACCAATAAGAAATTCCATATAGTACATAGCTAGCCAAGGAACCAGCTATAACTGATATACAAAGGACAACTATAAAGTTCATATTAGCCTTTGCAACTGCAATACCTAAAGCAGGCATTATAATAGCTGCTCCTAGCCCTGGAAAATTTAAATACTCTAAAAATATAATTATAAAAACAAATATCAATCCATATCTAGCAAAATACTCTAACACTATTTGTATGCTGTCCATAATCTCCACACTCCAAGTCATCTTTTAATGACTCTTAGTTTACCCCATCTTTCTTAATATAAACTTAACAAAAAATATTAATTTTCTTAAATATAACTTAATAAAGTGTAAAATATTTATTTAAACTTATCTATCTTAATAAAATGCAAAGTATTTATTTTAACTTATATATGCTAATAAAAGCTTAATTGTATTTTCTAATCCTTCATAATGAGTTCTTTCCATACCATGAGAAGCATGTACTCCTGGACCTATAAGTGCTCCCCTGATATCATTTCCCCCTCTTAAGGCAGCTCCTACATCAGAACCATACATTGGATATATATCTACTGCATACTTAATATTGTTATCCTTTGCTAAATTTATTAGTGAAGTTACCATATTATAATCATAAGGCCCACCTGAATCCTTAGCACAAGTTTTTGTGTATATCATTCTAAACTTATAACCTAATAAAAAAATATGCAAAACTACGCATAACTTTACTATAAATTTTTAATATTATATTATAAAAAAATGTCCAATTAGTAGTTTTAATTTATTTATCATCAAATAATTTATTAATTAGACCCTCTATATCATTTCCATTATAGAAATCTATAAAACTTTTTTGCGTGAATGCTTTAAACTTTATGGCGCTATTCCCTATACAATTCCTCAATAAATTTAAATTCTTTTCAGTTCTCTTTGGATCATAATCTTTATAATAATGAATTACTAAAAATATATACTCTATATCTTCCTTTTCTTCATTTTTAATTAATTGATTTAACAAGAAATATTGTCCAACTAATAACTTAGCCACATTACCTGAATCGATCTCTGTTAGAACTTTCCTCTTATTATAAGAAATTGAATTATCTACAGAAATGTTCACATCTTCTCTTTTACCCAAAAATATTTTTTGTTCTAATATACCCTTTCCATATTTTTTCAAATTCAGTTATAAAAATTTTTTCATTTTTACCTGCATAAACAGCATCTATATATTTAGGATTAATATATACTTTTTCACGACCATAATCTTCTTCAACCCTTCTTCTAAGTCCTTTACTTACAATTTTAGTAAATGTATTAATATCAAAATCTTCACTAAAAATAATATAGTCTCTACCTGATAAATTAGAAAATAGAACATTTTTAGGATAAGTTAATTCTCTTGTACTCACTATGCCTTTCATGTTGTTAATTTTCTTACATAAATTACATAACTCTTTAACTGAATACTCGACTCTTAATTTTTTCTTATCATTACTTAAATACTCCAATATTGCTATAATAATCTATCAACATCAGCATTCCAATTATTCTCTTCCATAATTCTAGTTACCTTATTAAGTCACTCATTTTTTACTCCTCATATAATACCATATACTCAAAAAACATTCATTATATGGAGAAAATGAATGTTAATTAATACGTCAAGTTATTATTTAAATAATTATATGATTGTTATTTAATATATAATTACTTATCATAATTTATATTGATTAAATCCTAATATGCTCTCTAATTGTTACTCGTTCTCTAATTACATTATACAAATCTATATTTTCTTCTGTTTCTAATCCTACTACTAATGCATACTCTTGTGGAGAGTCATCCCACTTTTTTTTACAACTTACAACTACAAAAATATCTTCTTCATTAAAATTGGTAGCCCTTTTAAATTCATATATTCCTTTTTGTAATGTCCCCTTGCTTCTTAATGATGATGACGGATTAGTTTCACATTCTCCATCTATACTAACTTGATTTTCACCATTTAATCTAGTAAACATTTGATAAATCTCTTCTTGTGATTTACCCTTTATTATCTTAAAATCCATATTAACTCCAAGATAATCTAACCTCGTATTCCTTACTTTTGGATTAAATGCTAAGGATACTTTTATTCTTTTCGTACCACTAGAATTAACAAATTCCTCTGTTATAGGTACTCTAAATATATGAACCTGATTTGGACTTATTTTATCTGATTCACTATTCATATCTGCCATCAATACTACCTTGTTATTTAATGAATCTAAACAATCTTCTATCATTGGGAAACCATATCCATAAGAATAGTGAAGTATTTTATTTTTATTATTAATCCATTCCCCCCTATAATTGTGTTGATATTCTCTTCGAATTTCAGATGCATCTTCTTTAACAGAGTTAACAAGACTCTCTACAGCAGGTGTATATCTAGCCGAATTCGCTAATAAACACCTAATCATGTTATTCGAAATATTAGGATATTTCCCAACTATTTTTGCTGCTATATGAGATACGTATGGTGCTGCATAACTTGTCCCAATATCAAACAAAAATATATTATCTAAATCATTCCCAAATACTAATTTACTAGTTCCCTGATTATTAACCTTAATTCTTCGTTCAAGAATATTCTGCTTTATTGCATAGTCTCCACCATAACCTACAAAATCAGGTTTTATTGAATTATTTACCCCAGGTCCAACCCTAGAAAAAGTCGATAAATAATCTGTTTTAGTTATCGACTCAACATTATTACTTAATGTATTACCTCTCACCCTTATAGTTTCATCGCTTATTGCCATAGATCCAACTGTTATTGAACTTACTGAGTTAGAAGGCTCTATTATTTTACACTCATTATTCTTAAAAAAATACTCAGGATAATTGCATACAACGTCATCTATCTCTGAATCACTATATATATAGTTCCCCGCTGAAATAACAAATAAAATATCATTTTTATTTTGTAATTCATCTAATACACATGCCCATGCCTTTGGTTTATCCCCTAAATATGTTGCATTAGAGTCACCTTGAGACAAGTTAAAAACTCTACAACCATATTGTCCATTAAAATATTCGACAATATCTTTCATTTGGTTAGGTATTAATCTTTCATACATACTTATGTACTTTGAATATATCATTCTTACGAAGGCCCTTTGATTCTCTGGAAAACAAGATGAAAATTCTATTATATCAATTTCTTTATCACATAATAAAAGATATGAATCTAATATATTTCCAACTAAAGCACCTAATTTATCCTCTAATTCAACCTTAAATACTGTAAGTGGATCTGTATATTCTCCGTTATGTATTTTAGCATTAAATAAATAAATTGTTGGCACAAACTCTTCATCATATGCAAAATTTCCATATTCACATATAGAGGCTACTTTTGTTCCATGTCCACTATAATCACTTGAATCATCTTCCACTTCAGTATTATCTATAAAAAATGTTTTTGAATCTCCAATTACTCCTCGCAAAAGTGGATGTTGTTGGAATATTCCACTATCAATCACACAAATTCCTGATGCTGTATCAGGATTCAAACTTGAAGTATCAAAATTTAAATCTGAAATTGATATATTCTGAATATTACTAACATCCTCGCTAATCACGTTTACAGTTTGTATATTTTCAACACGATATACTAATGGATGATTTAATAATACATCAATATCACTTGCATCTTCAATTCTAACCCTGCAAATAACAACTGAATAACCTATATACTTATCTGTGACAGATATATTGTGCGATCTTAAATCATCAATAAATTCACTCATTTTATCTTTTGATTCTTGAATTGTGTCAAAAACCCATAAATATATATCCAAATATAGGTTATTACAACTTTCATCGAAACATTTTCTATCCAATTCTGACCAAGGTAATACTGATTTTATTTTCCCAAATAAGTCTTCATTAACTACTTTCTTCTTAGCCAAAACTCCATCTTTATATTTATTTAAATCATCAATAAATGAAGTTAATTCTATATCTTCTGAAAAAGCAACTTGAATACTTCCATTTTCATCATCAATTAGTCTTAAGTTATATAAGTTTAGTTTTTCCTTTTCTTTATCTGTGAATTCAACATTATCCTCTAACTCAATCTTCATTACTAACCGAGGATTGAATGAAAATGTTCTACTATCTGTTTTTGCTTTAGTAATACTATCAGAAATATTTCTTTGTAAAGATAGTCCATGATCACCAAAAATTCTCCTCGGTATATCATACCTCGGATAACCACCTTTTCTTCTTTGAGCATCATCTATTTTTAACCTCTTTATCTCAATATGATCCATATGTCCTCCACCCTATACTATATATTATTCTCTATTAACTCTCTTCTCTTTATTTCATTATTTATTACTTTAGTTAAAATTGTATCAGTTAATCTATCAGAATTAGTTAAAACCATCTGTTTAATAGCCTCTCTACATGTTCTATCTATATCTGAGAACGCCATCCCACTAAATTTTAATACATATTTATTTAAGTCAATCCCTTTATAATTTATACTCTTGAACTTTTTTTCTAAAAGTCTTAAAATATCACTTTCAGTTGGTTTATCAAAAAAGATTATTTCATCAAATCTTCTCCATAAAGCCTTATCTATCATGGTCTCATAGTTAGTAGCCGAAATTATTATTGTATCAGAAGTAAAATTATCCATTAATTGCAAATAACTATTTACCACTCTTTTAAGTTCACTGTGTTCTGACGTGTATTCTCTACTTTTACCAATTGAATCAAATTCATCAAAAAATAAAACCCATTCACCATTTTTAGCAAAATCAAAAACCTTTCTCAAATTTGTAGACGTTTCGCCTAATAGTGATGATACTATACTGTCAAACCTAGTATACAATAATGGAATTTGTAATTCACTCGCTATTGCTTCCGCTGTAATTGTTTTTCCACATCCCGGAGGTCCACAAAATAATATTTTTGTTTTGGGTGATAATTTATAAGTTTTTAAGATATCTCTATTAAAATATTCATTTATTATATTATTAATTTTTTCTTGATTTTCATTAGATAATATTACATCATTTAGAGCCTTTTGTGTAAACTTAACATCTAACAACTCTATTCCTGTATCCCTATCTATTGGAATTTGCTTTTTATTATTAATAGTATTTTTTTTAGAATAATACTTATTTGACTCATCAAACATTATTTTATTTAATTTCATCGCTAGTAAATTATGATTTTTTCGTTTCTCTTCTTCTATGATATCAAATGCTATCTTAGAAAACTCTACATCATCATTATCCTTAAATGCCTTAAATAATTTTATTAATATTTCTCCTGAAGCCATTATTACACCTCCTTTTCAAATCTTATTATTATATACTAAAAATTAATTAATATCAATATATTTAGTATAGCAAACAGAACAATCTGTATCAATGAATCTTTTAATTATTTTGATTTTTGTAAAAACCGCTTAACTTACTTCATTTAATAACATCTTATATTCCTATTTATAATTATCAATCCCCTAATCAGATAGTGCATTACTAATAGATTATTATTATTATGATATCTAATTTATTAATTATTATGATATCTAATTTATTTTTGAAATATCCTCTTTATACCTATGACATTCTTTTTGAATCTATCCCCTTTTAATACAAAATAACACCATGCTATTAAAACACAGTGCTACCTTTAATTCTTAATTCGTTATTAAATCTAACTACTATATTAAATATGCTAATAATAACCTGATTGTATTTTCCAATGCTTTATAATGAGTTCTTTCCATCCCATGCGAGGCATGAACTCCTGGACCTATAAGAGCACCCCTTATATCATTTCCCGCTCTTAATGCAGCACTTACATCTGAACCATACATAGGATATATATCTACTGCATAATCAATATTATTATCTTTTGCTAAGTTGATTAATTCTGTTGTTATTCCAAAGTCATAAGGCCCACTTGAATCTTTAGGGCAAATACTTACCATATATTCTGTGCAAGACAAATCATCACCTATACATCCCATATCAACTGCTATTAATTCAGTAATATCACTTGGTATATATGATGAACCATGTCCAACTTCTTCGTAAACTGAAATTAATATTTTAGTTGTATATTTAGGTTTTATATTTTCTCTATGCATTAATTCTAATAACCCTATTAATGCTGCTACACTTCCTTTATCATCAATAAATCTTGACTTTATAAATCCACTTTCAGTAATTGTAGTTTTAGGATCAATAAATATAAAGTCTCCGTTAGCAATTCCTAATGCTAAAACGTCCTCTTTATTTTTTACCACTTCATCAATTCTAATTTCCATGTTTTTTTCATCTCTAGGTTTTGATTTACTATCTTCAAAAACATGTGCTGCTGGACTTGTGCTTAAAAATGTACCTGTATAAACTTTGCCATCTCTTGTTCTTATTTTACAATATTCACTATCTAATGTCGGTATTATAGGTCCTCCTAATATTGTAAACTTTAAAGTTCCTTCTTTAGTTATAGATCTAACCATCGCTCCTAAAGTATCTACATGAGCGCAAAGTCCAACTGTTTTCTTGTTACTATCTCCTTCAATAGTAATTATTCCACATCCCTTATTAGTTCTTTCAAACTTATATCCATAACCCTTTATCATTTCCTCTATCTTATTAATTATTTCAAAACAAAATCCTGTAGGACTATCAAACTCTAATATTTCTTTTGCTGTTTTTAATACTAATTCCTTATCTACATTAAAATTATTACTCATTTTTTCCTCCTAATGTTTATAATATCTTTTTAATAAATTATATTAGAAATTCTTTCATATATATCATTAATATTACTAGTTATTTTACATACATCATCTTCAATTTTAGTGTACAGTTTTTCCACATTAACTTCAAAATATTGCCCCTGAGTAGGCATATGATATCCATCTTCATGTTGCTCATAATCACCAAATGATATATCTATGCCCCCTCGTTCTAGTATTAGACTATTATTAGTATAATCGATATATATTTCACTCGCTTCCCCACGTCCAATACAAAACCAACCATTTATATTAACACTAAATAAATCATTATTTAATGTACGATAAGAAAATATATTCTTTCCATCTGAAAATTCATCACTCCATGATATAGAATCCATACACTCATCAATTTCATTAATCTTAGCATTTACTATATTCGATAAATAATTAGCAACTTCTTGTATTATATTATTTTTTTCAGTTGTATTAATTAATTCTGATATAATAATTTTATTCTCCTCATTAAAAATATCATTAATTAATAATAATTTCTCTTTAAATTCTAAAAATTTTTCTTCTTCATCGTACTCAAAATTAATCTCTTCTAATAAATCTCTTAACTCTTCGTAACTAATCTCTAATTTTCTTGCTTTCTCTTCAATAACACAATATAAATGACCAAGTTCACCATCACTAAATATTTTATCAATTACTTCATCATCATCCTCATAACTACTAAAGTCCACTTCTTCTAATATTAACTCTGAATACGCTTCTGCACGTTGTTGTTTTATTAATTTTTCTTCTTGCGACTTTATTAGTACATTAATATTTTCTCTACTTCTTTCAAGGCTAATACTTAGTTCATCAATTCTATCTACCATATCATGATAGAACTCCTTTGATATTACCTTGTTGTGTGCAATTATATTTCTCATATTGGAAAACTCTGTCCAAATTGATTCCATATTCTCACCTAAAATTTCCTTAAAATATTTATCCCACAAAGTTTCAATTTCTAATATATCTTTACTAATTATTTTATTTGCACTATCTTTTAATATATTTTTAATTAAATTAACTGGCTTTCCCACTTTACTTAATTCATCATTCTCATAACTTTCCTTTAACATACTAATTAAATCTCTTGTTTGTAAATTAAATAATTCTGATTTAATATGATTAAGAGTTTTATATTTTGTATTATACCATTCTCCATACTCTTTGCTCTTAGTATTAAACTCACTACTTATCTTACTTGCAAACCAATCCTCACCAAATTGTTTTAACATATATTCATTAATTAATCCTCTAAATTTATTTTCTAATTCATATACCTTAAGATATAGTTTTTGCGACATATATCCATTCTGATCATCATATATCCAATTAATAGAGTTTACATATTTAGATACTGCTTTACTAATTGCTACCTTTACTTCATACATAAAATTCTGTTGTTCTTCCGATATATTTTCATCCTCTCCTATTACACTATTCTTATAAACTATATTTACAAAAATGTTTACTTTATCATCTTTGTACGTTAATTTTTTTAAGTCTATTTTTATATTAAGATTATTTATATCAATGTTAGATTCAGCAAATAGGACATCATCTTCATATTTCTCATCTATATCACAACTTAACTCCTCATTTAAAGTCCTATAGTTATACCCTACCTCTATTTCATTATTAATATCACTAAGTCTAATCCTTATATTTTCACATATTTGAAAGACTAAATCATCTACTTCTCTCCTAATACCAGATCCAATAAATTTTATATTCACCAAACTCTTCCTCCCATTTTTTACTAACCCTAAAGTGCTAAATTCTCCACAATCAACAACATCTTCTTTTTTGAAAATAATATATTTATATCAATAGTCATTCTGCTTTTCTATTTCTAATTTAGAATAAGATTCTTATATTAATTTTTCACGAAACTTTAACTCATTAGGAATATTATCATTTACTAAACACTTATTCTCTAAGCAATGTAAGTATAATGCTAATTGTACTAATGCATAATGCTCAAAATCTCCCATAGCACCTTCAAAAGAAACATATCTCTCCAAAAACGGATATAATTCTCTCAACTTTATATACGCCCAACTTTTATTACTCTCTCCAGAATCATAATTTAAATATTCTATTTTTTCAAAATTATATGAATATTTTTTTCGTACATCACTTCCACTATTTAGGCTATATAACTCATTCAATAAAGATGTCTCATAATTGTCTTTTCGTTTAATTATTCCATTATTTTCGAACCCTATATAACTCATATTTTGCAAACTATTGTGTTCAAATTCAATCGCATATTTTAATGCATTTATATAAAGTTGCATTTTATTTTTATTCTTAGAATTTGATATATTTAATTCTAATAATCCTATAATATAATCAAATTTACTACAATATTCAGAACCATATCTTTCTTTTGCCTCTTTATCTAAATTTCTTAAATAATCTATATAATTTTCAAACTCATTTGTCATCTTTATATGTCTATTCCTAAATTTTACTATTATTTGATTATGATAATTCTCTATTGATTCTAGAATCTTTGAAACAAAATTTACTCTTGTTAATATATACTCAAATACCTGTGATATATATATTTTAATTCTTTTACTATACTCATTATCTTTACTTATATAAACTACTGCATAAAGATCGCAATCATCACTCCCCCATATTCTTCCATCATTCCATATTACATATGGACTACACTCAAAATCATTATCCTGGTATCTTTTATGACGACTTGTTTCTATAGGATGTACAGAACACAAAGAACGTAAATATTCAAAATACCTCTCATCTGATCCATTATTATCACTTCCAGGTTGATTAAAAATATTCTTTGATGTTCTGATCTTACTATCTTCAACATCAAAAATCTTTACTAACTCCTTTATACAATCAATTACAACAGCAGCATTATTCATGAAATCATAAAAATCAAATGCTGATCTGTTATATTTTCCTGTATTTAACTTAAGTTTATTTAAATAATCTACTGTATCATCAAGTCTATCCATAATTGCACATATTTTATCCCATGCACGATATACCTTGTACCTACCACTATTTTTATCAACTATTCGATGATATTCTTTGTTATATGATATATTCTGCTCCCTATTTATATTCTCTCGTAACTCTCTAAGAATTTCAGTATTAATATTAATTTGAAATATCATGTAGTTTCCCTCCCCCCTTTTATTTATTTCCAATATAATTTTAATTTTACCTCATTTTCATAATAATACAATTATTTTGAAATAAAACTAATTCACTTACTATTTTCCAATTTATTTGCCATAAGATTTTTAAATATAGACAAATTTAAGTTTCACTAACTTTTATTACCTAAAGCCACAGTTCCCCTTTTTATTTATATAAATAACTATTTTCCAAAAAATTTTTTTTCAATATACTCTATAAAATTATTTTAGTACAAGTCTATTTACGCATACAACTCTTTCTATAAAAAAAGATATAGATTTCTCTATATCTTTTAAAAACTATTCTTTAAAATACTTCCTTATGCTACTTAATATCTTAACTAAGGTTAGCATAACTATCACTTCTACTAGAACTCCAACTACAGTTGCCAATGTAGCCCCCGATCTCAAACCAAATAATGGGATAGAAACTGTAACTACTAACTCAAAAAATTACTTGCTCCTATCATTCCTGCTGGTGATGCTATTGAATGTGATATTTTCAAAAACTTTGAACATAAGTATGCTATTGCAAAAATTATAAATGTTTTTATTATTAAAGGAATTGCTATTAATATTATATGCAATGGATTTTCTAGTATTTTACCTCCTTAGAAATAAAAAAAATTACAAGTGTTAACAACAATTCTATAATAGTAAATAAATCAAACTTCTTTAAAAATATACCTTCAAAATATGCTAACTTTTTTCTTAATTTAATATTTCTTATTAAAAACCCTAATAAGAGTGGAATTACATCAAATAGTATTGTTGAAAGAATTAATGTTTCTAAAGGTATTTTTATATTGCCTATACCTAATAGAAATTCAACTATAGGTGCAAATGCTACTAAGATAATTAAATCATTTACTGCAACTTGAAGTAATGTATATGCTGCATCACCTTTAGTTAAATGGCTCAATACAAATATCATTGCCGTACAAGGTACTGCTCCTAAAAGAACTGATCCCGCTAAATATTCTTTCTCTAATTCATCATTAAATATAATTTACTTAGTAAAATTCTAATTTTCTCTATATTTTTCATTTATCAACTTTTTCAATTCTATAACCTTAATTTTTTTATTATTCTCTGTAACAATATAACTTTCCCTATCCTCACTTACTAAAATTGCTTTTATATTATTAACTTCATTTATTATATTCTTTTCTATATCAATTTTCCAACATACAACATAATCATATGTGTCTAAAGGGTGTTTATGTTTAAAAACATTGCTTAACTTATATTCTACCTCTATTAAACAAATCTCATTATTAACATCTTCACAAATCATATCTGTCGTCATTCTGCTTGAATATGAAATTATCTCATTTACATCCTTAATAAGACACTTAGTTTTTTCATTTGATAATATAGCAGTAAATAGTAATGCAACCTCATACTCACATTGTGGAATCTTCTTTATAGGTAAATCATATGCATACAAGTTATCTACTAAATCAATTTTTTTAATATACTTATTCATTCCATCTATCCTACATTCTGCCTCATATGATTCTTCTTCTTCTTTCCTTAATTTAAAGTAACCTTTTTCAGCAATAGGCTTTATATTATTTTTAAAAATATCTTCTATCTGTGAATATATCCACTTTACCGTAATACTCTCTTCATTGCTTAAACTATTTCTATCAGCAGTTAACTCAAAATTTTGAGAGTTAGCCAATAAATGATAGTGATAATATTGTTCATCTCCTAATAAAAAGTTTGCACGTTCAAACGGAATAAAATCTTTGCATAAATATAATCCGAACCTAGCCTTATTAGTCTCTGATTGCCTTAATTTACAAACCTTTTTCCTACAGTTTACTCCTGAAACAGTCCCATATAACTGAACTGTAACTAAGTTACCATTAATAGTTGTCTCCCTATTAAATGGTCCAAAATGTCTGCAATAATTTACGCTACATCTGTATTTCTTACTTGTTAAGTCAATCTTCGGACTTTCATTGGGTGGTGAAAATTGATGAACACCAGCCATCTGTGTTTGCTTATTTAATATTTGATCTACTATATGAATTTTAGGTGTTTTATTAATATCTTTAACTAATTTTTGAAGGGTTAAATTATTTGCAAATATATTTTTAAAATTTCCTCCTGCTGTAAACCATAATATATAGTCTTTTATACTATAAAAATTAAAATACTTCTCTGGATTATCAACTATATAACCTGTAATAGTTATTTCTGTGCCTATATCAACAGATTCATCTTCTTCAACTATATACGTAGGAATTTCATCATTAATAAGTTTATCCCACGGATTTTTCATAATTACAGCATACCCTTTATTATTAACTGCCTTTGTCCTGATTTTAATTTCTTTACTTTTAAAATATGTCTTTGTACCTAACCCCTTTTCTCCAATATTTTGAACTATCTTTTTTGAATCACCTAAGTTGAAAAATGAATGTATTTCGTTAATTTCCATTCCTTTCCCATCATCTTTAAAAATCAACTCATAATCAACAACATTACTACGTTTTACATTTATCCATATATTTGAGGAATCTGCATCATAACTATTACTTATCGCTTCCCTAATTATTTCATTTGGATTTTTAATATTTAATGCAACTTCTTTAAAAATTGCCACTTCTTGTACTTTTGGTTTGAAAATACACATTTTTTACTCCTTATTTTCATATATTACCTTTTTATGCACTAGATGCATAATATAGTCTTCTGCATTTCTGTAAAATATATTCATATAATTTGTGAGGTGATTACTTATGAGATTATGCAGAAATTTATTTGGCGATATAATAAAGAATAAACGAGTAATTTTAAACCTATCACAAGAAGATTTAGTTGCGAAACTCAATTTACTTGGTTTAGAAATTAATCAAAGTGATTTATCAAGAATAGAATCTTTTAAAAGACCAATCTATGATTATGAATTATATTGCTTATGCAAAGTTTTAAATATAAATATTGCACAATTTATGTCAGATAACATGGCAGATTTATTATCTGAAATTACTATGAAATAAGAAAAAGAAGAAATTTTCACTTTCTTCTTTTTCTTATTTCATAAAGTCTGGAATGTTTAATTTTTTTTCTTTTTTATTAAATGATATAACATTTTGTACACTACTACCAGATATTTTCTCTTTTTCATTTTCTTTGTCTTCATTATTCTTAAATTCGCTATTAATTATACTGTTCATATCTATAATATCATCTTTTGCCGAATATCCTAAGTTCTTCATAATCTCTATAATTTGCTCTTCACTTTTAATAATAAAATTAGTTTCATTAATCAAATCCTTAATAGTTAAATAAATCCATTTTTCTTTTTCTTTTCTTCTATTTCTATAATATCTTTCTTCATTTTCTTTAATTTGTAATCTTAATAATTTATTCTTTTCGGATAATTCTATTATACTATTCTCTTGTTCTCTAATTTTGTTTCGCATTTCTTTTATACTATTTATATTTTCATACAACTTATCAAAAGCCTTATCATATCCAATTTTAAATACTTTTAAAATTACTTTTAACTGCTTCTTGTCTTTAATATTTTTATCTACTACTTCATCAACATTAAACTCTAATTTCTCTAATTTATCATTATTCAATTTAGAGTACATAGTCATTTTCTTTTGCTTTTTATATTCATCAACGAACTTCTTAACTTGCACATTTCTACTAAAATCTTGATATGTTACCTCGTTATATCCTAACGATTGGCTATATTTTGCTAAATCTGAAAACTTCAAACTAACTATATAAGGATTATCTATTAAATATTGTTCAATAATTCTAAATAACTCTTTCTCTGATACTTTTCTTGGTCTAGCCATGTCTATTCCCCCCTAATTGATCTTTCATTCAATTTTGCTAATTTAGAGATATTATTTGCCAACCTACAAGATGTTGTTTTATATAATTCATTGAATTTGGATATACCCTCCATATCTTTTATTAGATCTATCAATACTTTCACAGTAGTATCTATATCTTTTTCTACTTTTTTAATTTCATCTTCTACAACTTCACTATTATCTTTAACGAAGAATTGACATAAGGTATGATTTCTTTCATATAAGAAACAATAATATTTATCATTATCAATATCCTGATACCGACAATATCCACCTTCTACTTTTTTAAGAATTACCTTTTTGCTATTAATAGCATTTAATATTCTATAATAATCATCGTTCCCTTTTCCTCTATTATTTTGTTTTCTGGCTTGATTTATAAACGTATTCATTTTTTTGTTAAGTGTATTATTAGATAGTGCTTTAGCATAGCCTAATGCATACCCTTTAGAGAATTCTCTTATATGATTGAAATATCCATATGCAGTATTGATATTCGTATGTCCCGATAAATACATTACTTCTAATACATCTGTACCCATTAGAATTAAATTGATTATAGCGATATGCCTAGCATCGTAAGGAGTTAGTTCACCAAGATACTTACTGCCTTCCTCTCTTTTTACATATTTAGATATAGGTTTTAACCCATATTCATTTGCTACTATAATGCTATAGAACCTTTTTACGTTATTATATAAGTCATATGATGAAATATTAGTAAGATTCTTTTTTCTATTATTGTAGTTATTACTAATATTTTTCAAAATTATATATGGAAATAATTCATCTTTAATTTCGTAATTGAATTCATTAATTAATATATCTCTATAGTTCTCAATTAAGATGAACAGTTCCTCATCGATATTAACTATATCTTCAAAATAATACTCATTAACATTAGATATATTACTAATCTTCTTACCTATTTTTCCTTTGCTTCTCCAAACTTTTAAATAGAATTCATTTCCTTCTTTATAAATACATTCAAACTTAGTTCTAACAAATTCAGAAGGTCTTAATGGTAGTATACTACAAATTTTCCACCACATAATAGTAATTAAGTAATCCTTATATTCTAGTATATTTTTATTATAAATAATATCATTAATTATATCAGAAAATAGAAATATTTCTTCAAACTCTGGTAAAGTTCTTTCACCTATTTCCTTAACCTCTATTTCATCAAACAATGTCTGAAATTCTATATATTTCTTTTCTGATACTTTTATATAATTAATAAATCTAACAATACTAGCCTTAACTAAAATATTTATACTGGATGAATCAAATTGTACTGTTAGTCTTTTCATTGCCAAATTAAAAGCCATCGTTGAATTTGGCAAATTTAAAGAAGATATAATAAAACTCCTATATGCTAATTCAAATTCACATATATTTTTACCAAATAAAACACTAAGTTCCTTCATTTTTATATCTGTTGGTAGAATGATAGAATTTTCTACACCACCAATATTAATAATCCATTGACTATCATAAAACGAACTGTTTTCTCTCAATATTCCTTTCTTACATATTTTTTTAAATTGTGTTAAATATTCATCTACCCTATCATAATTAAATTCAATACTTTCTTCTATTAAAACATTTGCATCTTCTAACTCCTTAAAAACAATATTACCCACAAATTCTTAACTCCTCTTTGCTAATTCTAAATATCTATTAACATTAATAACTTTACCAATATTATCACCTAAAACCAATGCTAAATCATTTAATACCGGCAAATATAACTCATTAATACTATCTATTGCTATTTCTTTATCAAGTTCAGTTTTAAAATGTTCTAAATCATATAAAATTTTATTAAACTTTTTTTCAAATTCATATATAAAATACCTAAGTGAAATCATATATTCACACCCAATACAACTTAATTTATTTAATGGACAATGATTATTATTTCCATTAATATTATCATAATTATAAGATTTAATTCGTGTTATACCTACATGGTTTTTTCGTGTTATTTTAATCAAGCACTTAGTTTTCTCTTCAATCCCATAAAAGTTTTGTCCATATAAAATATCTTGCAATAGCCCTTCCTTATAACCACCTTGTTTAAAAAAGTTATCTATTTCATCTTGTATTAATAGTATCTTCTTTGCGATAGTCTTAATATTTCTTTCAATTGTATATGGAGTCATATTAAGATTTTGTATTTCAATTATCTTTTCTTCATTACTCTTACTCTTAAATTTTGGATCAACTAATTCCAATAAAGTATGTGCTGTGCTCCCCATAGTACCAGTCGCAAATACCATTACAGATGCCTTAGAAATATCCTTTTTTAAATATATTTTAGTAGTTTCTGACAGAGTATTATTTTTTGATAAATGTCCTCTAGCAACTTGTGTATAATAATAGGAATATGCTATACCTAATTCTTCTGATTTTTCTTTTACTAAAGATAAAAACCCTTTATTCATTTTTATGTTATCAAATGCTCCTCCTAAAATTTCCTCTAAATCAATATCAAAATTATCTTTTAATAATATTTTCATTTTTTGATTTTCTAGGTATGCAGCATTAAATGCTCTATGCTCTAATCTAAAATTATTATTTTTAGAATAATGTATTTCCCTATTAGCCGCGTTAATGCACAGCAATAACGCAACTTCCTTAATAAGGTGACTAGAAATAATGCAATTTAAATATGCATTATTTTTCTTTGCTTTTAATCTTAATCTATATGTTTTCTCCTCAATGCTTTTACATATTTTATATGATCTATTTTCTGTTAATTCATTTCCATCCTCTAGCCATTTAATAAATGATTCTCCATCCGTAATACCTTCTATACTTCTTATACTAGGAATAGGTAACTGATCGACCAAATCCATTTTTCTCCATGCAACACAATAATGCATAAACAAATATAAAACACAACTTGATAGATTCCAATCTCTATATAACTTTTGCAAGTTATTTTTTTTGGCTACTATATCAATTAAATGAACCAATAAACTCAAGAATTGTTCTTCTCTATAAGGTTCCCTATTCCCCCTCTTTGAACAGTCTATAATTCTATCTATATCAAAACTCTTTATATTAATTAGATAGTTTATAAATTTAATCAGTATCCCTCTATCATTTTGACTTACATTAACTACTAGAGCGACTTTTTGAAATAGTTTATTGTTTTCCTCTTTATTGAAAGGGTATAAGTCAATATTTATATTATTTAATATGGCATTGTAAACATTATATATACGAGAAACATATATATAAGACTTTACTTTTGTATTAGTTAATTTAATAAATTCTACAAACAGACTTTTAAATTTAGGAAATCTGTATTCATTTTTATTAGGAAAATATTCTATTTTGGTCATAACCTTGTCATACATACTTTTTGCACTTGCAAACTGTTCATTATAATTATTAATATGAACATATCTATCTACATCTAACTTATTAATATAATAAATTGACTTATATTTCTTTAATATAATGCCATTATTTTTAGCAAGTAATGGTTTTATCGAAACATTATACTGTTGTAAATACTCATTACCAACATAATTATTTTTAAAGTCAGAAAATTCTAAAAATTCTTTTTTAGAAACAATTTTTTTACCTCTATGTATCCATATTACTTTTACATTTGTGTCCCTAAAGGTTCTTTTTATTCTTACAAAATTACCAATATTATTCTGGTATTGTACTAACCTATTAAACATTTCCATATCTAACTCAATATAGTTTTCATTGAATTCTTCATCTGATAATGATAAATACTCTGAAAATGATATATTAATTAGTTTAACTTTTTTCTCCCTAACATATTTCCTTAGATTTTCCTTTACCTTATCAACAGTAGATTTTGGATACATATTTCCTTTTGAAATAAAATTTCCTACATGATTTGTAGGAAAATATAGAAGATTATTATCCAATATATATTTAAATATATTTTTCTCATTGTTATCAAATTGTACACCTTTAAATAAATTATTTACTTCTTTTAATAATTGTTGAGTATTAATACTTTGACATTGAATTATTAACTCTATCCCACTTAAAATAGAGTTAAAATCTTCTTTAGTAATAAATGTTATATCCATTGAAAAAAGTGGAATTAAATAATTATCTACTTTAGTATATAGCCTTCCTTTAACGCTAGCATCATAAAATTTATTATCTTTTATAACCTTAATTATCTTTCTAATTACAGTTGGTCTATCTATACTATTTTTATATAGTTCTACCTGATTAAAGAAATAGTTTTCTTTTATATATATAAATTTATTATTTAATATTATATTATCTCCAACAATGCAATTCTCAGCAATTTTTATTAATCTATTAATAAAAAACTGTTTTTTAACTTTAATAACACTATTTTCATTTAAATACTCAATACATTCATTTATATTCATGTATTCATCACTTACTTTACTCATTTTCATCACACTACCAATTTATTTATATCCCTCTCTAGCATATATACCTTTTATCGGCATATATAACTTGTTTTGGCATTCTCTTATAACTTCTTTACTAGATACTCCAAATGCATAACTATCCTGACTATTAAAACTCTTATGAGCCAAATAATATTGTATAATACGCTTATTAGGTTCTACAGATTGTATCAATTGCTTAAAATAATGCCTTAGAGAATGAGGAGTTATTTTATTATTAGATAAAATTTCTTCTTCTTGAATAGCATCTATATTCCCAAACAAAACTTCTTCCTTAATTGATTTATCTAATAAATCGTTTAATTTTCCAAATCTTCTTAAATATGTTTGTGAAGTCATAGCAAATCCATTATTATTTAAAAATAATGCTCCATATTTATTAGGATATAACCCCTTTGCTTTCAAAAATTCTATATGCATTTGGTAATATACATAAATTGCCTTTGTACAACCAGGATAGATAGGTACTGTTCTCTTTGTTTTAATACCACTTGTTCTAATATTATCAGAGCGTAAAATAATATCCTGAGATAATTCTAAATAAGCACCAAAGCACCTATTCTTAGATAAGCCTTTTATCCTCTCTTCACTTAATTGTGTTATATCCCCTACCCTTAATCCAGCATACGCTCCCAATACTATACCTAAAGTAAGCATATTATCATTTTCTAAAGATAACTCTATTAACTTCGATATACTATATTCACTTAACGTAACTACTTTTTCTCGTGTATTTATCTTAGTTGACATATTAGGTACAACAATATTAATTAAACTTTTTATCTCTTTAGAAGAATAACCATTTTTTGAATGTCTCATGACCTTCTCAAACAAAAAATTTTCTTCTTTAATATACTTTAAATTAAATAATTTTCCATTAGTTTTTCTATCTTTTTTCCACCATAACCAATATACAAAATGACTTAATGCATAAGTAGCACGTTCTACCGATTCTCTTGATCTCCACTCTCCAATAAAATCTTGTGGCAACTCTCCTTGTGAGAACTTATCTAAGAATTCCTCTATTATTTTTATAGTTAAGTCTCTAATATCTCCTATAGGTGTTTCACTATCATTATATATGAAATTTAGAAATCTTATTATATAAGTTAAATGAAAATTCTTTATAGTATTTAATGATTTATTTTTTAAGGTGAAATTCCCCATTCTATCTTTTAAATATTGAGTGAAAGGATGTGCTTCATCTTTTCTATCATCAAAAATACATATATGAAACCTCAACTCATTATTTATTGGCACATTTATAACCGTATAAAAGAAATTTACTCTTTCTTTTCTATATTCATTTATTATAGTATTCACACCCTTTTATTTATTCTGCATATTTGTAATATAAATACAATTATACCATATATTTATTTCGTTTAAAAGTATTGTAAAATAGTAAAAACTAATAAACACTTATATACTCACATATTATACATATGATTATATAATTATTTATTAGTTCATAGTTTTGTTTATTATATGTTATTCACATTGATACATCATATTCTGTACAAGATAAGTCATCCCCAATACATCCCATATCTACAGCAATCATTTCAGTTATATCTTGTGGTATATATGAAGCTCCATGACCAACTTCTTCATAAACTGAAATAAATAATTTTATTGTATATTTCGGTGTGATTTTTTCTCTATTTAAAAGCTCTAGAAGCCCCATTAAAGCAGCTACACTACCCTTATCATCTATAAATCTAGATTTAATAAATCCACTTTCAGTAATAGTAGTCTTAGTATCTAAGAATATAAAATCACCTGGACATATTCCTAAATCTTCAACGTCCTTCTTTGATAGAACTTTCTCATCTATTCTAACTTCCATATTTTCAGGATCACGCTTTTTATCCTTACTATCTGGATAAACGTGAACTGCAGGGCTTGTGCTTAAAAAAGTACCAGTATAAATCTTTCCATCCCTAGTTCTAATCTTACAGTATTCACTATCCATAGTAGCTGGGATAGGCCCTCCAAGTAAGGTAAACTTTAATGTTCCACTACTAGTTATTGACCTAACCATAGCACCTAATGTGTCTACATGAGCAGCTAGCCCTATAACTCTTTCATTACTTTCACCTTTAACAGTTATAACTCCACAGCCTTTTCTAGTAGTACTAAATTCATATCCAAAGCCAGTAGCAATCTTTTTTATTTCTTCCATAATATCAAAGCAAAATCCAGTTGGACTATCAAACTCTAATATCCTTTTTGCAGTATTTAAAACATAATCTTTATTTACTCTATAATTCATCTAACCACTCCTTTATAATAATATTCTTAATATTATATTTATTATTACATTATTCATTCTTAATTTTTCATTGTGCGACAGCACCTATTATCTATAATATTATACCACCTACGATTAAAAATATATATTATGTAACTATAATAAGTTTTACTTTATCTAAAATAATTTTCTAAATTTATTCATAAAAAATGAGCTGTCGCACAAGGACAGCTCATTTAATAATTATTTATATTATTCCATAAGAATTACTAAAGATAACTCTTAATCTTTTATTTTTACTCTTAATAGTTCAACTCACTTTATTTATGATTTATATCTTATTTAATGAAATTAAGTTCTTCTAATATATCTTTTGCTATTTCTCTTTCTTTTCCTTTATAAGGATAAGAGTGAATATGAATAGCTGGGTTAAAGTTTAGTTCTATTATAGAATAATTAATTTCTTCTCTATTATAATCCTCTATCATCATATCTACACCACAAATTCTAGCTCCCACAGCCTGTGCTGATTCTACAGCAATCTTTTTATAAGCATCTGGAATTTCATCTGTATAATCTACACTATCTCCACCTGTACTAATATTGGAGTTTTCCCTTAGATATACTATTTCATCCTTCTTAGGAATATAGTTAAAATCTAATCCATCTTGCTTTAAGAACAGTGCAACATGATCATCTAAGTTGATTTTTTCTAAAGGAGTTTTATATCCCTTACCCCTTAGTGGATTTTTATTCTTTTCTTCTACTAATTCCTTTATACTTCTTTCACCATCACCTATAACATTAGCTGGCACTCTATGAAGTATTCCTGAAACCTTATCTCCAACTACTAAAAATCTATATTCTTTTCCTTTTATAAACTCTTCAACTAAAACTGTATTATCATACTTAAATGCTATATTCATAGCTTCTTTAATATCATCTTCCGATGCTCCATCTTTAAATATAGATATTCCAAGTCCAAAGTTAGTTGATTTTGGCTTAATTACTATAGGCTTATTCACATATCTACAGGCACTTTCTAGAGCATCCTCTAAGCTGAAGAATTCGCTTCCTCTAGGAACTCTTATTCCTTTATCATCTAAAATTTTCTTAGTTACAACCTTATTTTCCATCATTAGAACAGTTATATAACTATCCTTTGATGTCTTAGTTGCTTGCTTAACATATTCAATATGATCATCTTTTTTAAGGGAAATAAAGTTTTCACTTCTATCTAAAACTTCTACCTTTATTCCTCTTTTAATAGCATCCTTCATTAATATTTGAGTTGATAATTCTAAGTCTTCATAGCCATAAAGCTTAAATCTATTTTTATATGCTTCGTCCATATATTTTCTTGATAACTCTAAGTGGCTTTTAATAAATCCTTTTTCCTTAACCATTTCTGATACTCTATAGGCATAAGTTAATTTATTATCTACTATCTTTTCAATCATACCTCTAATTATATCTTCTTTTCCAAGGCTTAACTTGTTATTCATATCTAACATTTCATTTAAGATTGATAATGCCCATGATTCCTTAGATATAGTTTTACCATCCTTATATAAGACTACATCCATTTGTCCATATATAGAAATAATATTTTGATTGTTTTGTGCCTCTTCTTGCCAAGATTTATAATTACTTTCTTCTTTAGTAAGAAGATATAAAGTAAATAAATTAATAAAGTTTAAATCCTCTAATGAAATTCCTACTTTATTAAAAGGATTAATATCTATACTTCTAATTTCTAAATAATTAATACCATCCTTAAGTAGAGATTCTAAGAACTTATTATTATCATAAGCCTTAAGTCTTATTTGAGTATAAAGTTCCTTATGACTATCTATCATCTTATCATCTATAAACTTATATACACTTTCAACATAGCCTTTAACAGACTCATAGTTTGGATATAAATCAATTGGATTCTTATAACCACATTCACTATTTCTATATGAAACAGCCCCATTATTACTAAAACCATCTTTAGCTATCTTATCTAAGTCAACTACACATTTTTCACCAAAGGTTTCATGCATAGTTGTAGTTCCACCTAGAAGGTAAATTAAAATCCATCTATATCTTAAATAATTTCTTACTACCTTTAAATAAAGGTCATCTCTAAAATCTCTATAGCTTTCATTTTTGCCTAGCTTTTTATATAAATCCTCAATTAAATCTTCTCTAAAAGAAAAATTATAGTGAATACCTGAAATTAATTGCTTCTTTCCACCATACTTCTTTAATAACTTTTTTCTATAGTCACTAGCTACTGATCCACTACTACACTTCCCATAATCTGCAATAGGAATCAAATCATCTTCTGGAATATCACATGGCATTGATTGTGGCCATAAGTATTCATCCTTAAGCTCTAAAGCAGTTATATCGTAAATAGAATTTAAAAAACTATATACCTCTTCTAATGTATGTAAGGTTGGAGTAATAAGCTCTATTTGACTTTCAGAAAAATCTGTTGTTATATAGGGGTGAGTTATTTTACATTCAAATACTTCTGGATGCTTTGTTAATGCCAATTTCCCATCTTCATTAACTCTTAATGTTTCACGCTCTATTCCAAAATTACCTCTTAACAACTTTTCTTTATAATTCAGTGACTGAATCACATCTAACATTTTTATACACCTTCCATATTTTCAATTTATAAATTAAATACGCAGTTATTCCTTTTAATACGCTTGATATTGATATAGCAAACCAAACGCCATTTATCCCCAATTTCCCTATTAATACTAAGGCTATTGGTATTCTTAATATAGTAAAAACTATACTTATAATAGCTGGTATCTTAGGATATCCAAGACCAGTAAAAACACCATTTGATATCATTTCTATTGTAGCAAAAACTTGAGAATATCCAATAATCATCAAATATTCACTTGCTATTTTAATTGTTGCCTCTTCTCTTACAAAAAGTTTAACTAAAATATCTGGTGTGAAAATAAATACTATACTTACTAATAAAGCATAAATAATACCTATTCCAACTGCTGTATTATATCCCTTGTTTATTCTATCATATTTTTTTGCTCCAAAGTTTTGTCCTACAAAACCTGATATAGCTCCATTTAGCCCTCCGACTACCATATAAACTACTGACTCAATTTGAAGTCCTATTTTCTGAGCAGCAATAGCATCAGCTCCAAAGCTTCCTATTATTCTTGCTAAAAGAATATTTACAAAAGTAAATAATACTCTTTGAAAGGACATAGGTAGTCCAAGTAGTGCTATTTCTTTTATCTTACTAAAATTAATTCCTAATGAAAAATCCACCTTAAATAAGGATTTTGATTTTCTTATAAATAATAAAAACATAATTCCATTAGCAATTAATGTTGCAAAAGCTGCTCCAGATACTCCTAATTTAAAGGTATATATCATTAATGGATCTAAAACAATATTTATTATAAGACCTGTAGCACTTATAGTTAATGCAGATTTAGTATTCCCAAAACTATTAAAAATTCTTATATATAAAGTATTATAAAAAGAAAAAAATAACATTGGTGCACTTATTGCTAAATATATATATGCATTTTTTTCAACTACTGCATTACCTATATTCAAGAATCCTATAAAACTTTTACCTAAGAAAATAAGTGCTAAACTATATAATCCTCCGACTATAGCATTTAAAATTACTCCATTTAATATGTATTCATCTACGGCCTTATTATCCCTTCTTCCAAAGGAGTGAGCAACTTTTATTCCTGTACCTATAATTACTAATGCATTTATTGAGTATCCAAGCCCCACGTAAAAACTTGAAGAACCTATACTAGCAACAGCATCACTACCTAAGCCTCCTACCCATAGCATGTCTATTAAATTATAAGTAAATTGAAGAAAGGAACTTCCCATTATAGGCAAGGATAAAGCTAAAAGCACATTTAAAACTTTTCCTTTAGTTAAATCAACCTTATTCATAATCTCTCCTAAATTATAATTATTCCTTTAATATTTCATTTAAAAAATCTAAAACTTCATCACATAATTCTTTATCTAATCTATAATGTATCCAAGTTCCTTCTTTTCTGCATTTTACAATTCCAGAATCCATAAGAACCTTCATATGATGAGATAATGTTGGCTGAGTAAACTTAAAGCTCTCGAGTATTATACATGCACATTTTTCCCCAGATGAAAGCATATCCACAATCTTAAGCCTATTCACTTCACTTAATGCTTTTAATATTTTAATATTTTTTTCGTATTTTTTAGTCATAACCATCACCTTTATATATTTTATATAGACAACCATCTATATATGACCCTTATATAAATATAGATAATTATCTATGTTTAGTCAATAGAAATTTTTTAGCCTCCCTTCAGTTTAGCAAATTGATTATAAGTTTATTATTTCAACTTTAAACTATATTTAGTCAATAGAAAATTTTGCAAAGCAAAATAATGAATAATTAATGAAAAAATCCTTAATTATTCATTATCAATTTTAAATTTTGTATCACAAAATTTAAAATATTATTTATATAAATAATCTCTAGTCATTTCTAGTGTGTTATTATTCCCTTTTGAAAATACTATCTGATGTAAATCAATCATTCCATTATTGAATGATGCAGCGCAAGCAGATAAATACAATCCCCACATTCTAACAAATCTTTCATCGAACATTTCTGAAATCTTATCTATATTGTTTTTATAATTATCATACCAGCAAAGTAATGTTTTATGATAATGTCTTCTTAAACTTTCTACATCTAATGTATAATAATCAAATTCACTACCTAAATTTATGATTTCTCTCAAACTAGGGATAACTCCACCTGGAAATATATATTTTTTAATCCATGGATCTCCTGCATGCTCTTTTCTTCCACTAATATAGTGTAACAAAAATAATCCTTGATCTTTTAACACTGAATCCACATTCTTAAAGAAAAGATTGTAATTATCTCTTCCAACATGTTCAAGCATTCCTACACTTACAACTCTATCAAATTTTAAATTACTCTTTTCTAAATCTCTATAATCCATTAATTCAACTGTTAAATATTCTTCTAAATTCTCTTCCTTAATTCTTTCCTTGAATTTTAAATACTGTTGTTCACTTAAAGTAATTCCGACTCCATGAACTTTATATTTCTTAGCAGCTTCAATAAGTAAGTAACCCCATCCACATCCTATATCTAGTAAGCTCATACCTTCTTGAAGTTGCATTTTTTTTAATATATGATTAATTTTATTTTTTTGTGCTTTATATAAAGTATCATCTTCATTTTTAAAGTATGCACAGGAATAGCTCATAGTTTCGTCTAACCAAAGGCTATAAAAATCATTTCCTATATCATAATGCGAAGTTACTTCTTTCTTTTGATTCTGTTTAGATGTTGATGTAAATATTAATTTACTCAATGTACTCTCGTTAACATCAAAATCATCTAACTTCCCTAATACAATATCTAGCGCATCATATAAGTCCCCAGACTCCATATCTAGCTTTTTGTCCATATAAGCTTCACCTAAGGCTAATGATGTACTAGTAAGTAGTAATTTTTTATCGATATCTCCATTTACTTTAATTACAAATTCAGGATCTCCATTCCCCATATTCAGTACTTTTCCATCTTTAAATATGACTTTAAATGGCGCTTGACCTTCTTTCTTAAAATATTTTTTAAGAATCATACTTTCTAATGACATACTTAACACTCCTTCTTCCCATGTTATAAAATTAATAATATTATATTTTATCCCTTTGCAACTAAAATATTCTTTTATATTAAAATCTTGAGATTTTTTTATCAATCTCAATTGAAATACATTTTACAAATTAGTGTAATATCAATAAAACATTGTTTAATGAGAGCATTTTAGGTAATTGATCCTATAAAAAAATTGCAAAGCTAAGATTTCATAGATATCATTAACTTACCCAAAATAAAAAAGGTAATAGATATTAATCTATCACCTTTTACTATAATCTAGTTTCTTAAACTTTCTTCTAATTCTATTTTTTTATTCTGCAATAATTCTAATTCTGCTTCTTTATCTTTTATAACCTTTGTATTATCTTCTATTTGCATATTTATTTCATCAACTGTAGATGTAGAAACCTTGCCTATTCCACCAATTGAATTCCCAATTAAAATTCCAATAAATATTACTATAATTTCTTTGTAGAATCTTCTAAAAAAGTTAGGCTTCTTTACAACTGCATTACCTTCAAAGTCAGGCTCTTTTACTTCTATATTAACTTCATATTGATCTGCTGTATTATCAAAATTACTTTCCTTATCATTATTACTATATATTTGTTTTTGATATCCCAAAGTTCATTACCTCCATATATCTTAACATCTTATCTATTAATACTAACTCATTCACTTTTAACACCAATGGAAAAAAATAACTCTATAATTAATTAAAAGGTTTATCCTTATATTTTCCCTATATTAATTTATTTTCTAAAACTAAATCTCGTACTAATCACACTCTAATAACATTTTGAACAGGCTTCAAATCCTTGTGACCTTGCACTTTCAAGAGTCACTTGCCTAGCCTTTGAAGGATTCATTCTTCCACAATTATTTCTTGAATGATATTTTTCACCAGTTGCTGATAACCATACCATTGTCCCAATTGGTGCTTCTTCTTGGACACTTCCTCCATTACTTCCACTTGAAACATAATAATTCGAATTTTGCTCTGCTTGAGCAAATCTTTCAGCTTCTTCTCTTGCTAATCTATCTGCCTCTTCTTTTGCAAGCCTTTCTGCTTCTGCCTTAGCCTCTGCTTCTGCTTTTGCTTTAGCTTCTTCTTTAGCCTTTCTTTCTGCTTCTGCCTTAGCTATTCTTTCTGCTTCATCTTTCTTTGCCTGAAGTTCATCAACTTTGCTTTTATTTTCCTCTAACTGCTTATCTAATGCTATTATTTTATCATCTAATTGCTCCTTTTGAACAACTAAATTATTATAATCAGCTTGTGGCATATTACTAGCTCCACCAGCGATTCCAAAACCTAAAGCAACAACTAAACAAATAGCAATTCTCTTATTCTTTAAAATAAGATTTTTAATATTCATTATTATTCCTCCTTAACCATTATTTTAATCTTGTCCCCTTGCTAATTTTATCATAATTATCCTCATTTTGAATAGAATATGCTTTTTAAAATTACTGATATTACACTTCTAAATTTTTAATATTCATAGTATCTAAAGTTTTTCTATTATAAAAATAAAAAAGACTCAACTCCTCAATGATTTAAGGAGTTGAGCTTTCTCTTATTTAATTATTTTTTGTATTCAGAGATTTTTTTAGAAGTTCAATTTCTTCTTTCTGTTCTTCAATTATTTTTAAAAGCTCTTCTTCTTTACTAACCCATTCTTTACTAAGGTCATTAATTAAAGAAGCCATTTCATCTGCACTTCCTACAATTCTATTAAATAAAAGAAGATTTGATTTTAAGATTTCTGGGATTTCTATATGGGAATATCTAAGTCTATGATCTATTTCACCATAACCTTCTTCAAATATTGTTCTTACTTGAATTTCAGCTATTACTTTTTCATTAGTTGGATAAAACTCAACTAAGTAGTGAACTGATCTATATCCTGATATTCTTGACCTAACTTCTATATTAAGTTCTTCAAACTTCTTAGTATTATCCCCTTCTCTTACATTTGCAGTAACTTCTATAACCTTCCAAGTCTTAGTTATAAATTCATGAATATCCTGCCATTGATCCTTAAATATATGTATAACTCTAATTCCGATTAAATCATTAATTTCATTTTTATAATTATTTAAGCTAAATTGAAAGTCATCACCATATTTTAATCTTCTATCTTCAGTTTTTCTTATAATTTTTTCTATTAATCTATCTGGTTCTTTTATTCTAGATTTTACTGAATGAATCATTGGCTGAGAACGTAATATATTAGCTATAAACCCTGCTTGATTTTCATAAGATACTTTATAATCTACAAAGTCGTTATAAATATCCTTTAAAACCTCAGTATCTATATTCTTTTCTTCAATTATTTGCTCTACATGCGGATATTTCAATAAAAATTCATCTATCTTAAAACTCTTCTTCATTTATGTTTCCCCTTTGGATATAGACTTAACTTAATTATATTATGACTTATCTTCCTTGTCTTCTACTGCCACCCTTATTACTTTTTGGCTTAGAAGTCTTACCTTTAAAATCTCCAAATTTTCCTTTTGATGAAGTTTTACTATTTGAAGGCTTTGAATTTGATTTACTACTCACTTTTCCAGATGGTTTTGAAGAAGATTTTGACTTAGAGCCTTGTTTTCCTCTATTTGAACTTCCTCTTGCTATTGCTTCTTCTCTTTTCATCTTAGCCATATATCTATCAGCCTTTGATTTGATTAAGCACTTTGGACCATTTCCTATTAAATCTTCTCTTCCAGCCTTAACTAAAGCATCATGAACTAAGTTATAGTTCTTAGGATTTTTAAATTGAAGAAGGGCTCTTTGCATAGCTTTTTCTTCTCTAGTCTTTGGAATATATACTTCTTCACCTGTTATTGGGTTAATTCCTGTATAGAACATAGCTGTTGATAATGTTCCTGGAGTTGGATAGAAGTCTTGAACTTGTTCTGGTTGATACTTAGTATCTCTTAAATACTCAGCAAGTTCTATTGCTTCATTTAATCCACTACCTGGATGGCTCGACATTAAGTATGGAATTAAATATTGTTCCTTACCTAATTGCTTATTTATCTTAAAGAACTTTTCTCTAAACTTATCATAAGTATCACCTGCTGGCTTACCCATATATTTTAAAGTATTTGCTGCAACGTGTTCTGGAGCAACTTTTAATTGTCCACTTACATGATGCTCAACAAGTTCTCTAAAGAAAGTATCATTTTTATCAGCCATTATATAATCGTATCTTAAACCTGAACGCACAAAGGCCTTCTTTACCTTAGGTAACTTTCTTATTTTTCTAAGTAATCCTAAGTATTCACTATGATCTACTATTAAGTTCTTACATGGTTTTGGAGTTAAGCATTGTTTAGATTTACATGCCCCTATAGTAAGCTGAGTCTTACAAGCAGGCTTTCTAAAGTTTGCTGTTGGGCCTCCAACATCATGAATATATCCCTTAAAGTCTTTAAGGTTAGTTATTTCAACTGCTTCATCTAAGATAGAAGCTTCACTTCTACTTTGTACTGCTCTCCCTTGGTGGAAAGTTATAGCACAAAATGAACAGTTACCAAAACACCCTCTTGAACTAACTATACTAAACTTTACTTCTTCTAAAGCTGCAATTCCACCAAATTCATCATATATGGGATGGCTTTCCTTAGTATATGGAAGTGCATATACCCTATCAAGCTCTTCTCTAGTTAGAGGCATTTCTGGTGTATTACTTACTACATATTTATCACCATGCTTTTGAACTAACATCTTACCTCTTACTGGATCTTGTTCTTCATATTGAATTTTAAAGGCTTCAGCATATTTCATCTTATCCTTTGTTACTTCATTCTTTGATGGTAATAGCTTATAATCACCATATATTTCATCTAATGAATCTATAGTATATGTAGTACCATTAACGTGTCTAATATATTTAGCGTCAAAGCCATCATTTAAAGCATTAGCAACTTCAACAATTTGCTTTTCACTCATTCCATATATTAAAAGATCTGCTCCACTATCTATTAATATAGAATTTCTTACATTATCTCCCCAGTAATCATAGTGAGCCATTCTTCTTAAGCTTGCCTCAACTCCCCCTATAACTACATTAATATTTTTATATGCTTCTCTTATTTTATTACAGTAAACTATTGTTGCCCTATCTGGTCTTGCTCCCATTTTACCACCTGGAGTATAAAGATCCTTTTCTCTAGGTCTTTTGCTTACAGTATAATGGTTAACCATAGAATCCATGTTTCCTCCATTAACTAAGAAAGCAAGCCTTGGTCTTCCAAGCTTCATAAAGTCATCTAAACTATGCCAATCTGGTTGTGGAATAATACCAACCTTATATCCTGCATCCTCTAATACTCTAGAAATAATTGCTGTTCCAAAACTGTGGTGGTCTATATAGGCATCCCCTGTAACTATGATAAAGTCACATTGATCCCATCCACGTTCATTCATATCCTCTTTACTTATTGGTAGAAATCTATTATTTGACATTTAAACACCTACTTTATAATTTTATAGGAATTTATAAAATTATAAACTCCTTCTTCAGTTATTGAGTACACATATGTAAGTTTGTAATGACTTGTAGCAAAACGACCTAATAAGCAAACTTACATATGCATACTTTCTATTTCGCTAATTGATTATAACATTATAAATGAATTTTATCATTGATTTTTTTCAATTAACATAATGTTACAAAAGAAAAGGATTGAAAATCAAATCCATTCATGAATACTCAATATCAAAATAGCTCCTGATATTTTTGATATTTAAACTATTAAGGAACTAAAGATATACTTATAATCATTAATGAGGCTGTCGCAGAAATATCCTAAATTAAAAATGAAGAATTGCTAAAATTAATTACTCTCTAAAACTCCTACAGGAGTTTTCTCATTAATTTTTCATTCTTCATTCTTAATTCTTAATTCTTAATTTTTCATTGTATAGCAGCACCAGCCTATTTATTAACTGAAACTTTATTACCTTTATTTACAGATACTTTAGCACTATGGCTAAGTCTAGAATCTTTATTTATAGCTATTATTAAAATAATTAATGCTACTGCTAAGAATAATAATAAGGATTGAATATACGGCATAAAGTTATAGCTACCTTTTTGCCAGAAATCAACGAAGTCTCCTGCCACATAAGTTGTTGGGAATAAATACGCTACCTTCATTAAAGGTTCTGGGAAATCTTTTGCTTGAACTCCAAACATACCACTTAAAATCATTATTCCAAAGTATAAAATCATAGTAATTGCATAAGTTGGTCCAAACTTCTTTATAATTAAAGAAATACCATGAGATAAAATAAAGAATATTATAGCAATTAAATATAATGATCCTATTAAAACTAAAGCTGAGCTTAGAGATGGAACTTGTATATCAAGTGCTATAAAAGATACTGTTGTATATATAGTTAATGCTATTGTCATAAAAATTAAATATGCAATTATTTTAGATGCTACTAAAGTCCTTTCTTTATATCCAAAAAGCCTAAATCTAAGAGGAATATTTTTTTCTAGCTCTTGAGAAAAAGTTGCTGAATATCCAATAAAAACTGTAGCTAGTGGAATCATCATGCTATTACTTATAAAAATATTAGTAACTACTGCTGTTCTCGCTTCTTCAGGAACCTTACCTCCAATTATTGCTCCTAAGAAAATTGACATAAATATTGGGAAAATAACTCCAAAAACTCCTGTAAATATATTACCTACTATATTTCTAAACTCATATTTAATTAAGCTACTTTTAAATAATTTCTCTTTCATTTTAAGCTACCTCCTCACTATTTGCCTTATTCTTTGCATTAATACTCATTATTTCTATATCTGAGTTACTTCTCTTAAAGCTTATATCATTTTCAATTAAAAGCTTAGATACTTCTAATTCCTCTTCAATACTCATGCAAGAAACTGCAATTAAGTGATCTGGAGATTTAATTTTTCTAAAGTTTTTAGTTATTTCTAGATTTTTATCATTATTAGCTAATATAATTATTGATTTACCACAGTACTTTCTAAATAATTCTTTCTTATCTCCAAAATCTACTACTCTTCCCTTTTCTAATATTAATATCTTATTAGTTAACTGCTCTAACTCCTCATAATAATGAGAAACTATACAAATAGTAGTATTTTTATTTCTATACCATTCTTCAATCTTGCTCATTAGCTGTTGTCTTGTTTCAAAATCAAGGCCTGAAGTAACTTCATCAAAGAAAGCTAAAGGCGCATCTTGAATTAACACTAAGATGATAGTAAGTCTTTGCTTTTGTCCTCCAGAAAGTGTGCTATACCTTTTATTTAAACAAGAATTAAAATCAAAAAAATTAATTAACTCTTGAAGCTCTTTATTATTTTTTATCTTTGTATCTAAAACTGCTTCAATAACATGCTTAACTGCCATTGTATCAACATAATTATTAAATTGCATATGTGCTGACATTTCTTCTGGTTTTACCTTTGTGTTTATTGAACCATTATACTTAATAAGTCCTAATATTGACTTTACTAAAGTCGTCTTCCCCGCTCCATTAGATCCTATTATCCCCACTCTATCTCCACTCTCAAACTTTATAGGGCTTTTAATTAATAAAGCTAATTCTTTTCCATACTTAACCTCTAAATTATTTATACTTATCATTATTATTCCTCCCTTTTACTATCTTCCATAGTTTAAGTATAGTTCCTTCCTATGAATTTCATATGAATATGCTATGCAAATTCTCTGTAGCTTTATTTCATATGTGTAGCTAGTTATTAAAGTAAACTATAGCCTTAACACCATTACTAATATTACTTATTTCAATCTTATACCCTAAAAGATTTGAATAATAATATGCTATATATAAACCTAAGCCCCTTCCCCTAGTTTCTGAATTACTTGATACAAAGGCATCAAAAATATTAGGTAAAAGTTCTTCATCTATATGAGCTCCATAGTTAATAATTTTCAGTTTATTTTCTGATAATGTAATTCTTATCTCATTATTTTTATTAGTATAACTAATTGCATTAATAATTAAATTATCTATTATCTTATAAATTAAGTGATAATCTGTCTCTAACAGAGTATCCTTACCTTCAAAGTTTACATTAATAAGTTTTTCCTTTATTCCTATTTCATGTTCAAATAATATCTCATCTATTAAAACCTTAATATTTATTATCTTCTTATTTACATCCTTATTATTAAGATTTAAAATTTCATCTATAATTTTTCTAATAGATATAATCTGCTCCTTAACCTTAGGCAAATACTCCTTTGTATTTTTAAACTTCCCTACTTCGTCTATCATACCTTCAACAAGAAGGAGAGCTGCTGCAACTGGTGTCTTTAATTGATGAGAAGATGCTCTTAAAAATATATCTTGTCTTTTATTCTCTGCTACTAAAAGCCTATTTTTCTCTTCTAATTTAATAAAACTTTCATTTAGCTTGCTATATAACTCATTTAAGGTATCTCCTAATAGAGCTATCTCATCTTCCCCCTTTATTTCAATAGGTAATGCTTCATTTATATTATTCTCTTTAATAAATTCTGCATGATTTGCAAGCTTCTTAATTGGAATTATTATTTTTCTAGAGAAAAAGTAAGTAAAGACTAATAATATTAAAATAAGAACAGCTATTATCATAGGTAAGCTTTGTAATACTATGTCTCTAATATCTTCAATTTTAGGTGTCATTACAGATAATAAAGATACAATTATCTCGCCCTTATCAATTGTAGTAGCAAAGTATGCTGTAAAATAATTTATTCCATCAAAACTATTAAACTCATAAATTACAGTATCATCTGAAACAATATTCATCTTACTTGTGCCTTCATTAAATACATTCTTATTATCACTCTCAATAAACTCAAAATTCACTGGTAAATCCTTAAGAAATACTTCCTGATTAAAACTTTTCTTTAAAGTATCAAAAAGTCTTTCAAAGTAATCATCATTATCTTTTAATTCCTCTATATTCTCTGAGTAATATCTAAGGTCATCTAATAAACTATTTAACTCATTATCTTTAATAGTAATTTTAGCTGTACCAAAAATATTAGATGCATATATATCACTTCCACTGGAGGGTACTCTAACACTAAGGGTTCCCGTTGGATTAGGAGAATGTATAGTATCATAATTTTTATTCCTTATATATTCTTCATGAATTCCCTTTATAGCTTGATAATTACTTTTTCCTTGATAATCAATATATAAGGAAGGTAACATTATAATAAAATAAACTAGTATAAGGGAAAGAATAATTCCTGAAAGTATTGAACTATAGATAAATGTCTTTTTAGACAAGTTCATCAAATTCCCTCCTTATTAAACTGATATCCAACTCCAATAACTGTTTTTATATAATTATGAGGTAATTTTTTTCTTAAATTTTTAACATGAGCATCAATAATTCTATCACTAGAAATATAGTCCTCATTAAATATCTTCATTATTAATTGCTCTCTATTAAATACTCTATTAGGTTCCTTCATTAGAGTTTGTAATAATAAAAATTCACTTAAGGTTAAGTTTAAGCTTCGTCCCATATAATAACCTTGATATGTTTTATCATCTATATAGAACTCATTATTATCATTATCAATGTTTTTCTCAGTGAGACTTCTTCTTAAAACAGCTTCTATCCTCTTTAATAGCAATAAGGGGGAAAAAGGTTTGATTACATAATCATCAGTTTTTAAATTAAAAGCCTTAAGCTGAGTTTGCTCATCTCCAAGAGCTGTAAGCATAATAGTTGCCATATCTTTTTTATTTTCATTTATATATTCTAAAACCTCTAATCCAGTAACTTTAGGAACCATTATATCTAAAATGGCTAAATTAAAATTATCCTTTTTTAACATCTCAATAGCATCTTCTCCATTAGATACACAAGTCACATCATATCCTTGCATCTTCATATACTCATTTGTAACTTCAAGAATATTTGGTTCATCCTCTAAAAATAAAATCTTAATCATAATTTCCCAATCCCCTTATATTAATTTATAAAATAATTATACATTAATTGGAATATTTCTCATAATTTAATATTGTCCACTTTATAGCTTTGTAATCATAACTTAATTATAATTTTTCTCTATGAATTTAGTATGAAGATAGTATGTAAGTTTTAAATGCAAAGCATTTAAAATGAAAAAATTAAGGAATGAAAGAATGAAGGAATGAGGTTTTGCTATGCAAAACCTACTTTATTTTAAAGGTACTCTTATAAAAAAATCTGCAAGAATTTTTTAATTTTTTCATTCTTTAATTCATAAAATGTTGTGCATTTTATGACAACTTATATAATAATTCCTTATAATATTATTCTTAATTCTTCTAATACTATATATGAGTATATTTTAGGAGGTACTAATTATGAAAAGTCAAAATAAAAAAGTCCATTCTAAAGATAATTATCTAAAGAATGGATCTAAATCTCAAAATCAATATGCTAAAAATCATTATAATTTTACTACTGAAGAACCTGCACTTAATGAAAGTGGAATTGAAGCTAAGAAAAAAGGATTTTAGAAAAAGCTGCGTCTAAGCAGCTTTTTCTAGTTAATTATTCTAACTTTATAATTATATGTTTTAACTAAATATCATTAAATTATTGAATTGCTTATTTGATATATTCTTATGCTGTAAGAAATAATACAAAGTAAAACAAGAATATAATAGTCCCTACACCAATGCCTAAGAAGATTAAACGCTTTTTCATAATTATTCCTCCTAATTATTTATCTTTAAAAACTATTTCATACTTGTCCAAATCATATTCCTTAGCAAAAAATTCTATTAAGACTGTTTCAGCATTACTTCGAGCATTTTTTAATAACCCATTTGCAATAGCATCTTCTTCTGCTTTTTCTTTTAAACCTCTCAATGATTCATTATTTTCTGACATAGTAATTTTATTAAAGACACTTTCTTTCTCATGATAAACTTTAAAAGAATCTAAATCTATTTCACTACTCAATACTTTTCCCTCTGGTAACTTAACTTCAATGATGTTATCATTCTTATTCCATTCAATTTCACCAAAATCAAAACCGGCTTTAATAATTACATCATAACTATATATATACTTACTTTGTGTGAAGGGTATTGAAACTCCAAACAAATCTCTTGAATTATCTATAATACTTAGTTCTGTGCAATAGGCATCTTGTGTAGCAAACTCTCCAATATCTTCAAACCCAATTTTTGTAGTCTTATTATCAAAATAAATAACTGTTCTTACTCCAATTAATGCAGCTAAAATAACTACTAAAATTAGAACACCCCATTTCCCTTTTTTAATAATATACTTCTTGAAAAGATTTGATTTCTTAGTTTCCTTTTCTACTATTTCACTTTGTAAACTCATAAAAGCTTTCTCCCCTTAAATTTAAATTTTTATTTCACAATATACCATGTAATTTTTGCGAAATATCATAACTATCTAATTTAAAATTCATTTAATAAGTATCTATAAATTATACTTTTTATTAATCAAAATATTCCAGTTACTAATTTGCTTATATTATCTCTAACTCTAAAATAAAAAATAGATGATTATAAAGTATTAACTATTCTACCTTTATAATCATCTACTATTAAAATATTTAATTTTCTATAATACTAAAAATTAATTTATAATAACTATTTTCTTTGCTCTACAATCCTTGTACACTATTAACTTGCTATATTTTTCATTTTTTTATGATAATAAAGTCCTAATGGAATTGCTGCTGCAAGCCAAGCTATAGGATCAGATAAGCATATTCCTGTATAACCTATAAAGCTAGGTAATGTAAAAGCAACTATTGCCCTTGCTATAAGTTCGAAAGCTCCTGCCATCATAGGAACAAAAGATTCTCCCATTCCTTGAAGGGCATTTCTATATATAAATATTAATCCTAAAGGAATAAAGAATATCGCTGCATAGTTTAAACATTCTTGTGCATAAGCTAATATAGTTGAATCTGGATTATTTATAAATAGCCCTACAAAGAACTTTGCACCGAAAACTAGTATAAGTCCTGCAATAATACTAGTTACTATAGATATTTGAGTACATTTCTTTACTCCTTCTTTTATACGTTCATAGTTTCTTGCACCTAAATTTTGTCCACAATAAGTTGCCATTGTAACTCCAAAAGTAATAGCTGGTTGCATTACTATTTGTAATACTTTAGAAGCTGCTGTATATGCTGCAATTACAGTAGATCCAAATATATTTAAGGCACTTTGTACTGTCATTATACCAAGAGCAGTTATAGAAAATTGTAGTGCCATTGGAATACCTATTTTTAAATGCTTTATATAAACTCTCTTCTTAACTTTGAAATCTTCTTTTTTAAGTCTTAATATCTTATACTTTTTATATGTATATATTAAACATAAAATACTCGAAACTGCCTGAGATATAATAGTTGCATATGCTGCTCCTGCTACTCCCATATTAAAGTTAACTATAAATACTATATCTAAAATTATATTTAAAATAGATGCTATTATTAAAAAGTATAATGGAGTTTTACTATCTCCTAAAGCCCTTAATATACTTGCTAAAATGTTATAGGCAACAGTTGCAATAGTACCTGCATAAATAATTATAATATATGTATAAGCATCATTTATTATATTATCTGGAGTATTCATTAAATTAAGCAATGGTCTAGCTGAAACCACGCTTATTATTGTAACTATAATAGCTGCCATTAAAGATAATACTAGAGCACTTGATGTAGCTTTTTTAAGCCCTTCTTCATCCTTAGCTCCAAATCTTTGAGATACTAAAACACAAAATCCACTAGATAGCCCAACAACAAAGCCATTTATTAAAAATCCCATAGAGCCAGTAGAACCAACAGCCGCTAAGGCATCTACACCTACAAATCTACCTACTATTATTGTATCTACCATACTATAAAACTGCTGAAAGATATTCCCTATAAGTAATGGTATTGAAAATAATAATATAAGTTTCACAGGATTCCCAGTTGTCATATCTTTTGTTAAATTTTTATCCATACTCTGCATTCTCCTCTATATATTTTATAAATATATTTTATCTTTTGTTTTTAGACTTTTATCCTCGATTATATAGAATACCATTTCTTAAGAAAATAATAAAGTATTTTTATTTATGATTTTTTAAATATAATTTCAATTTATATACTTTACTTTTTAAAGAGATTTTCACTTAAAATATTATAAAGTCTTAAAGTATAAATTATTTATTAAACTATTATGTTAAGTAAATATGTTATGTTAAGTAAAATATAGCTGCCCAAAGGCAGCCACATTAATGTAAATAATAATTTTTAATTCTTAATCGTGCGCTAGCACACCTTTTATCTTCTTCTATGATGTCTTGAAGATCTTCTTCCATCATTATTGCCTTGATTACTATTCATTTGACTATTATTATTTCCCATTCCACCATTCATGGAATTTAGTAACATTGAAAGTGGATCCATTTGTTGACCAGCATTACCATCATTGCTATTCATATTACCATTATTACTATTATTGTTATTCATATTACTTGGCATACCTTGATTTCCACCCATAAGCATACCTATTAGCTGGTTCATATCCATACTGTTATTTCTGTTAGTCCCTTGCTGGCCTTGAGATCCCATATTACCTTGAGGACCTTGCTGAGGATTAAGACCGTTCATAAGCATTGACAATGGATTGTTCATATTACTATTCATACCACCATTCATATTACCATTCATGTTACTATTCATATTTCCATTCATATTATTTTGCCCTGGCATTCCGCCACCCATAAGCATACTTAATAATTGATTCATTCCATTGCCTTGATTGCCTGCATTGCCTTGGCCTGCTCCATTTCCCATTCCACCCATTCCGCCCATACCATTCATAAGCATGGATAATGGATTATTTCCTTGGTTTTGTCCTGGCCTTTGTCCTCCCATTCCGCCCATCATTGAACCTAAAAGCATATTCATAAGAGGATTTCCACCTGAGCCGCCCATTGGATTTTGCATGCCACCCATATTAGGCATTCCACCACCCATTTGACCTCCCATAAGTCCTCTAAAAAGCATATCCATCATTTGCATATGGTTTTTCTCCCTATTTTATCGCTATTACTATATAAATATTTATATTCATGTACTTTTGCTACAAAATAGTAATTTTAATTTTTAATCTCAACTAAGGATTTATAAATATCATTCACTCTTATTCTATTGTTTTTTATAAAGTTGTTTTTTTCTTCCTCAGCTGACTCCATTGATAATTTCATCTTATCATCTATAAATCCAGTAATTAGATAAAGATTTCTTACACTATAATCATTATGATCTTCTTTAATATCATACTTCATTTGTTTTATTAAAGAATTATATGTTTCAATAAGATACTTCTTCATATCATCAATCTTATATGGGAAAATAAACTTGTTAGCAAGTAATGTTAAACTTGCACCTATTAGTACAAATAATATTCTTTTACCTACTAACTCAATAGTTCCACCAGCCATTGCTGCTGAGGCCACTGCTGATACTGTTACACATATCATCTTTTCTCTATAATTTCTTGAATATGAATCTGAATATCCTGCCAATAAAATAATAGCAGATCTTGCAGCTTGATTTCTAATAACTGAAAATGATAGTAAAACTATTATTCCACCAATTATAGTTGCAATAACTCTATCCTTTACCCTATTATTTGATACTTCAGAATATGGCTGAATTAAAGAGAAAATTGTAAAGCACATCCATCTTCCTTCAGATAAATTGAATAACTTTGCTATAAATACAGTGAATGATCCTACTATTGCTAATCTTATAGCATATCTTACTTTTGCTGAATCAATTTTCAAATTTCTTTTATGAACAAATATCTTGTTAAAATGGTGTGGAATTTCACATTCTTTTCTTATATTATTTCTTTCCTTATTATCAATAATATCTATACTTTCAACTTTATTATAAAGAATGGTCATTATGTCAACAAACTCATTAACATATTCATCCCTTACTTTTTCATTATTTATATGAGACCTTATTTTATCTATATCTTCTAAACTTAAATTTCTATCTTTTATTATTTCAACTTCACTATATACATCATTTAATAAGTCACTATAGTCATCTCTATTTTCTAATTCACTAATGTTATCCAAAAGTAAATTTATCCTCTCAAGTGCCCATAAAATATCCGTTGTTAATATTCCATCCTTTGTTAGATAATAGTTGTCCACTCTTTTATCATAAATAACTCTCTTTAAGTAATTTATTGATTCTGTAATTGCAAAATTTTCTTTCCCAAAGCTTTCATTTTTCTGTATTGCTATTATCTTATTTAATATATTGTTACTTATATTGTTTATTACCTTGGCTCCAGTTTTTATTACTTTATCTTTATTTACAATAAATTGAGTTATCATTATGAATATAGTTCCAGCTATTAATGCTAAAAACCTATTTATTAAGTCCCTTCCCTCAACAGGATAAAAAATCATAAAGAAATACTGTAAACCAAAGGGTATTACCATAGATTTTTTTAAGTTTCCACTAAGAAAATATCCTATTATAAATAGTCCAATAAAGTTTAATATAATTCCAATCCATACATTTTGAATTGATAAAACAGAAAAAACTAAACTAAATAAATTTAAAAATAATATCTTTAAAAAATTATCAACTGGCATTATAGTTAAATCTACTTCCATAAGAACTAATGCCATAGTAATTATAGTTACACCTATTAGAACATTTCCTGGTCCAAAAATTGTTTTAAATAAATTCACAAATAAAATTATAAAAATGAATATTAGTGTGTTTGTTATTATTTTATTTTTCACCATTACCGCTCCCTTTCTACATCCAAGGAGAAATACTATCATATTAATTTTTATAATTCAATAACGCTATAATTGTTAACTTTCTTTTAAGTTTTAGTCAGTATTCTAAAAAGGCTATATAAAAATACATCTCCTAACCATATGAAAATTATCGTATTTAAATATTATTTTAATTTTATATACAGGTCTATTTACCTTCATTAATCCATTCTTCCCAAACTTCCACCTTAAAACCTACAGTTGCTTTTCTTCCATTTCTAACAAGTGGTGTATTAATTAAAGTTTGATCCTTTAATAATATCTCTTCTTTAATCTCAGCACTTCTTACATTTCCTAAATTAGATCTTATATAATTCTTTGCCTTAGTATTTATAAGTTCATTTATACCAACAGCAGTTTTAACTGATGATAACTCCCCCTTACTCATACCCTTTTCCTTCATATCTATAAATTGATACTTTATTCTTCTTTCTTTGAAAAATCTTTCAGCCTTTTTCGTATCAAAACACTTTTTAGTTCCAAATATCTGTATATTCATAATTGTGTCTGTCGCACAAACAGCCAAATAAAAAATTTTTCATTTTTCATTCTACATTGTGCGTCAGCACTACACCTCACTTTCACCTTTAAATTATATAGTAAAATAATACTTTAATTATATAAAAAATAAAGTAGGCTGTACACCTAAGTGATTAAAAATCACTTAGGAGACAGCCGCCAATTATATTTTCTTTCTATCACTTTTCTTTTTAAGTAAAGCACTAGTATCTATTGAAGAAGATTTTTTCTCTTCATTCTTAGAAGTTTTATTTGATTTCTTATTACTCTTTTCTTTTTTAGCTTCCTTCTTTATCTCTTCACTTAATTCAGCTTTAGCCTTATCTCTTATTGCTTGTTTTTCTTCTAAAATAACATTAGACGTTGGAACTTCATTGGATTTTGAAGTTTTTTCAGTAATGCTATTCTTACTATCCTTTAGTACTTCCTTTTCCTTTATCTTTTTATCCTTCTTAATCTTAAGCTTTTTCTTATTTAAGAAAGATACTAAGTTAAAGTTTAATCTTCTATATGCAATATCTAACATAAGTAATAAAATTGCTATTAATAGAAGTGGTGTAGTTAAGTTAATCTTCTTATAATCTCTTTCAAGCTTACCTTCAAAGACCTCTTCTGGCTTATTTATAAAGCTACCCTTAGTTTCCTTTACTATTACATCTAACTTTTCTGCATTAGTGTTAAACTTATATTCATCAGAATATTGAAGGGCAAAGGCTCCCTTATAGGTATTCTTTACTTCTCCACTTTCTTCTTCTCTTACACTAAAGTTATAGAATCCTAATGATGATAATGGAACTTTTGCTTCAAATTTTCCAGGTTCAACTTGTGATAATTCAAAACTTCCTTCTTCTCCATTTTCTCCATTAAATACTCCATTAACTGTTGCATCCTTAGATATCTTATCATTATAAAACTCTATTTTAGCTTCATTTCCTTCTTGAATAATATTTAAATATCCATCTTCTCCATACTTAGGAATAGTAAAGTAAACCATATTTTTAATAAGCTGAGGTCCATATTCCCAAGTTAAATAATTCTTACTCCACTGTCCATTTATATCTGAAGTGAAACTAACTGTTCTACCTATTCCATATTGCATAGCAGCTAATATTGGTTCATCATGACTAGAACTTAATATTTCAACTGCATTTTCCTTAATAGAAGTTCCTATATATCCTAAAAGACTTGGAATACCATCTGAAGTCTTAACACCTGATAATATTTCATGGTTACTTAATATTTTAGGTGTAAATTCTTCATTAATTATATAGGTTCCAGCTGATAATAATACTTCCTTTGCAAATATTCTTGGAATATCAGTATATATATCAGTATAATAACTTCTTCCTCTTCCTATTGATGCTAATTGTGCTAAAAGATCACTATTAGCACCTTCCCCTACAGCTACTGTAGATAAAGTAACATTATTATCATTAAATCCTTGAAGTAAGCTTGCATAATTATCAAAACTATATCCATCTTGCCCATCAGTTAATAATATAGTGTGCTTTATCTTTGCAGAACTTTCTACCTGCATTTCATATCCCTTTTGTAGAGCTGGGAATATTGAAGTTCCGCCTCTTATTTCTATTCCAGAAATAAGTTCTTTGATTTCATCCTTATTTCCAACCTTTTGAAGTGGTACAACTACATCATAAGTATCATCAAAGGCAATTACTGAAATTTCATCTACTTCTCTTAAGTTTTCTAATGCCTTCATAGCAGCTTCTTTTGCTAAGGTAAGTTTACTTACTCCTCCACCTTCGGCACTCATACTTCCTGATTTATCTATAATTAAATTTATACTTATAGCAGGAACTTCATTTTTACCTCTCTTATCCATATATACAGGTAATACTTTTTCTAGTGAAGTATCTTTATATCCTCCAAGAGCATAAGAATCTTCACCACCAAAGGTAATAAGTCCACCGCCATAATCCTTAACATAGGCCTCTATATTATTCATAAATCCATTAGTTAAATCATCTCTATGAACATCATTTAATACTATTGTCTTATATTCTAATAATTCATTTAATGTACTTGGAGAAGAACTCGCAGTTATCTTCTTTATATTAGCCCCAGAATTTGATAATATTCCTTCAAGAGCTGTTGAGTCTCCCTTAATACCGTTAATTATTAAAATATTCGGTTTATCCATTACATTAGTAAAGGTGCTATATTCATTATTTGCCTTATTGGTATCATCTGCTGCTTCTATTAATACTCTATATCCTTTAAATCCCCCTGAAGCTTGCTTATCTTTAAATACAAAGGTGTTTTTACCCTTTTGTATCTTTACTTCTTGCTCTCCTACCTTATTTCTACCAGAAAATAGAGTAAGTTTTGCATCTGTAGCATAGTTAGATCTTATATCTATTGAAACTGAAAATTCTTCACCAACAGCTATATTATCTGGAACTTTAACACTATCTACATAAACTTCATTTCCCTTTTCACCACTTACCTTATAAACCTTAAAATCTATTTTTTGCTCATTTATTAAAGGTATAGATTTTAATATATCGCCTTGATTTTCTTCACCATCAGTAATTAAAACTATCCTTTTTGAGCCACCTCTTTCAAATAGACTTAATGCACTTTCTACAGCTTCTTGAATATTAGTTGCTGTAGTTACAGGATTTTCATTTAATGTCTTATAAGTCTTCTTCTTATTTAGTACCTTATCTATTTTTGAATTATCACCAAATAAAACTACTGCTGCCTTATTCCCTGAAGGTATATTTTCAATAGCAGTATTAATAAAATCCTTACCTGACTCTTCAAAATCTCCAATACTATCAGAGACATCTAAAAGAAATACAGTTGATATATTTCTACCCTTTAAATTAATAGTTATATTTCCAAAGGCTAATATTAATAAAGTAAAAATAACTATCCTACTTATAAAGATAAATATTTCATTTCTACTCCATGGCTTATATTTCTTATAGCTATAGTACATAAAGGCAAAAATTACTGGGATTAATATTAAAAAATATAGGTTTCCTATTTCAATCTTCATATTCCTTGCCTCCTCTAGTTTCCTCTCTTATACATTATCCATTCAAAAGCTACTATTCCCATTGCAAGTAGTATTAAAAGTGGTGAAATATTTAAGCCTCTCTTTAAATCAGCTTTAGCTTTTACTATATTTTCACTTTCACTTATATTACTTATAGAAGTATTGCTTTCCTTTTCTGATGGGAAGTTTACTGAAAATGATTCCTTCTCTTCTAGTACATTTAGCTTATATACTCCAAGCTGATTATCTTCTTTAACTTCATCCCCAGATTTTAACTCTAAGGTCTCACCATTTGGATATGTTAATAAAATATTATTTTCTGAAGACAGACCTCTAGCTATAATCTTATCTCCAGCCTTAAAGTTACTCTTATACACCATTCCACTAGAAATCATATTTTCTCCAAGGTCATATACTAATATAGGGAATTCCTTCTTTAATGGGAAATCACTATCATGAAGATCAAAGGATAATGCTGCAATCTTTCTTCCATCTACTTCACCTTTAAATCCTATATAATCCTCATCTATATTTAAAAAACCTCTTCCATAGTAAGGTATTTCTATAGAATTATACTTAGCTGCAGTAAAGGTTGTATCTTCTAAATATTTAGATACTTCTCCTATAACTGCTTTAGCTTCTCCACCTTCTCCACCAGAAATAACATTAAAGTATTCATTTGAAGATGGATTTATAAATAGTAAACTTCCTTCACTAGGTATAACATCTGGAGTTACATTATCAAAAACGTATAAATCATACTTATCTGCACTAGTTAAATTTGAAGTGCTATTAGTTTTATATACCTCTGTATTTTCTATGCTACTAAAGGCTTTTTCTAAGAATAAGTTTTGCTCAGTAACTATTAAAACCTTGTTCACTTTTTTCTTTCCAACTACATGATTATAAGTATTATCTTCTAGAATCATATCTTTTCTAGAAAGCTCTCCCTTTAGAACTTCTGATTTAATAGTAGGTAAATCAAACGTTAAGGTTCTACTTTCACTTTCTTTAAGTTCTAAAGAAGTTACTGAAAGCAATTCCTCACCATCATAAAGGGAGAAGTCTCCTGCATAATCTCCTGAACCTCTATTAGTAACAGTAGCTATTACCCTTACCTTATCTTCTAAAAACTTATGTGAAACATTATCTATAGAAGCATTAACTCCAGAGTTTGCTAAAGAAACTATTTTTCCATTAACATCGCCTAAAGAAAAGTCTTTATCTGTAAATGCTATAACTTCATATTCTTCTTCTATTCCTTCTCCTATAGCCTTAATAAAGGATAAGCTTTCACTTATATCACCAGTATTATAGCTTTGGGAAATATCTGAAATTATCTCATTTGAAATCTCTTTATTAAACTCTCCATTTTGAAGTAATTTGCTATCACCATCATAAGAAATAATATAGGTATTAGTATCATCCTTAGTTGAAGCTAAAAACTCCTTAGCAAGTTTTTTACCTTCTTCAAGTCTTGTACCATCTCCATATTCTGCACTCATACTAGCTGTATTATCTATTAATAAAATAATATTTTTATAGCTTTTACCTCCAAAATTTAAAAATGGTTTCATTAAACTAAAAATAAGTAATAATAGTATTATTATTTGAAGTAATAACATTATATTTTTTCTAAGCTTTTCCCAAGGTGTATTAGCTCTAGTATTTTTATATACTTCATTCCATAAAAGGGTTGAAGATATAACCTCTTCTCTATACTTTCTCTTCAATATATAAAGTAGTACTAAAAGAGGAATAGTTATTAATAAAAATAATGGCCATAAATTAGTAAATCCCATAACATCATCCCCCTAGTACAATACTCTTTTCTTACTAAACTCACCTAAAATAATATCTTCTATTTCCATTGATGAGCTTACACTAATAAATTTCCCACCATACTTTCTAGCTAAAGATTCAATAGATTTGTTATATGACTTTAACATAGACTTATACTCTTTAATAATATTAGGTGTAATACTCATCTTTACATTTTCACCAGTTTCAGAATCTATAAAAGTGATTTCATTATTAAAATCCGGGTTAATTTCTTCTTCAGATAATATTTGAAGTAAAATAATATCTTGCTTCTTAAAAGCTAAGTATTTTAAAGCATCTTCAAGATTAGATGTACCTTGATTATTTAGGAAATCTGATATTACTATAGATACACCTCTTGGAGATAACGGTCTTCTTTTTATACTCTTTGTTAAATCAGTACTTCCATTAAACTCAATATCTTCAAGTTCCTTTAATATTCTTCTAAAGGCTTTATTACCTGCTGCTGATTTCATACTATCTATTTCTCCACTATCCATAGTTGAAATATTTACTCTATCTAAGTTATTTAAAGCAATATAACTTAAAGCTGCAGCTGCTTTTAAGGCAGTATCTTTCTTACTTGATTCACCATAATCCATAGATTTACTCTTATCTATAAAGAAATTAAATACACCTTCTCTTTCTTCCATAAAAACTTTAATAAAAAACTTATCAAATCTTCCATAAGCATTCCAATCTATTCTTCTAAAGTCATCTCCTGGGGCATATTCTCTATAATCAGAAAACTCAACAGATACTCCCTTAGCCTTAGACTTTCTTCCCCCCTGAGTTCCAGAGGAAAGCTTTAAATTAATATGCATATTGATCTTATTTAGCTTTTTAAAGAAGTCCTCATTAAATAATCTTTCCCCCATTATCTACACAACCTTTAAATCTTCTAGTATCTTATCTATAATACTTTCCTCTGTTAAACCTTCTGTAATAGCATCAAAGTTAAGAATTATTCTATGTCTTAAAATAGGGTAAGCTAAAGCTTTAATATCTTCAAAGGAAACATTTAATCTACCTTCCATAACAGCTCTAACCTTAGCTCCACTTATAATACCTTGAGCTGCTCTTGGACTTGCACCAGCTTCAACATATCTTTTAGTAATTTCTGCACCCTCTTCTATTTCTGGATGAGTTGCAAGTATAAGCTTTAATGCATATTCCTTAACTGCATCAGCAAGCTTTATTTCCTTAATAATATCTCTTATTCTTATTATTTCATCACCTTCAAGAACTGAAGTTAAATTAACCTTATCGTTAGTTAATGTTAAATCCATAATTTCCTTTAACTCTTGAAGATTTGGAAAATCTACATTAAGTTTAAATAAAAATCTATCTAATTGAGCTTCTGGTAATGGATAAGTTCCTTCTTGCTCAATAGGGTTTTGTGTTGCAAGAACCATAAAAGGCTTTGACATCTCATATGTTGTTTTACCAACAGTAACTGTCTTTTCTCCCATGGCTTCAAGTAAAGCAGATTGAGTCTTTGGTGTTGCTCTATTTATTTCATCTGCTAATAGAAGGTTTGTAAATACTGGACCTTTTTCAAACTTAAATAATGTATTATCCCCTTCCTTAACTACTATATTAGTACCTACTACATCAGCAGGCATTAAGTCTGGTGTAAATTGTATTCTTGAGAATTTTAAATTTAAAACCTTCCCAATTGTCTTAACAAGCTGAGTTTTCCCCATACCTGGCATACCTTCAAGTAGTACATTACCATCAGCAAAGATTGCTATTAACACATTTCTTATTATATCTTTTTGGCCTATTATCCCTTTTGAAATTTCTTCTTCACATCTTTTAATTTTCTCAGAAACTTCTAATATATCTTTTTCATTTACTTCCATTTTCTTCACCCCTTAGTTTAATCCTTGGAAATATTCTTTTATAAGATCTTTTAAGCTTTCAGGAAGATTACTATTATTTGCACCTTCTAATGCACTATTAGTATAATCTCCAATTACCTTATCATAATCTATTTTACTTCCATCTAAGTTAAATCCATTTTGCGAATCTATACTTTGAGAGTCACCATCTTCATTTTTATTTCCAGTTAAATTTCCATCATTACCAGTATCTCTTCCTGGAATATAAACTTGCTCTCCCCTTTTATTATCTATATCATTTTCTTCGCCTTCACTACTTCCTGTGTTCCAGCCTTGGCCTGTTCCATTTCCTTGACCTTGACCATTCCCTTGGCCCTGACCTTGACCATTTCCTTCTCCTTGGCCTTCGCCCTCTCCAGATCCGTCTCCTTCTCCAGAACCTTCTCCTTCGCCAGAACCTTCTCCTTTATTAGTTCCTTCGCCTTTTTTACCTTCACCATTCTTTTGAGCATTTTCTAGTGCTTCCTTCAAGGCTTCGGCATCAAGCTTACCATCTAAAACTGAATCTGAAGCTGATTCTAAAGCTTCTTTTAAGCCTTCATCATCCATACCTTCAGCTGCACTTGCTAAGGCTTTAGATAAATTATTTAATTCACTTGAACTCATATTCCCTAAGGATTTCTTTAAGTTTCCTAAAGCTTTTTCTAGCTCCTTACTATCCTTTGATAATATAGCTTCAGCTAAATCTTTAGATTCCTTCTTCTTCAATAATTCATTAGTTAATTTATTTAAATCCTTCTTAGCATTTTCTTCTTTATCTTTATTAAACTTATCTAGTAAATTCTTCTGCATATTTTCCATAGCTTCTTTACTTTTCTCGTCTTTTGCTTGATTCTTAGCTTCTTCAAGCTTCTTTTCCATTCTTTCTAATGTCTTATTAACATCAAGCTTTTTATCCGCTTCTTTTAATTCCTTCTTTGCATCTTCAAGTATCTTTTTGATAGCTTCCTTTTCTTCTTCTGATAAATCTTCTAATTTATCTACTTTTTTCTTTTCTTCTTCAACTTTTTTAATATATTCTTGTTGATATTTATTAAATTCTCTTATATTATTAGCTTCTTTTTTAGCTGAAGTATCAATAAAAGCTGTTAATATACACATTGCTAATAAAGCTATCACTACAAGAACTTGCTTTTTTTCTGCCTTTATCCTTAAATTTTCTTTTAAATTATAGTTTTTAATATAATTTACTGTATCTTTTTTCTGAGCTATCGTTATTTCATCATTATGATTTATAAGCTCTAATGAAGTAGTAACTCTTTCTTTTAATCCCTTTGAATCTACTATTAAAGCAACCTCTTTATCCTTAGGTGCTTTAAAGGCTCCATAAATAATTATTGCTATTATACCTACTAATAATATTCCTATAGTAACTTCCTCTACATATGGAATAGTAATAAATAATGATATCAATAAAATTAAGAAATTTAAGCATAGTAGGTACTTAATACCTACTACACTTAAATTAAGTATAAAGTTTGCTTTAATTCTTTTTGATGCCTTTTTAATAAAGGTAATTATTTCATTGTTTAAAGAATTCATAGCTCTACTCCTTTACTTTCTTGTTAGCCTTTACCTTTTTCTTTCTAGACATTTTCTTTTCATTTAATGGATTAAGCTTTCTAGCTGCTAAAAGTATAAATACTGTACTTAGGACTAATTGAATTACTACTGATATATATTCAGAATGATGATATATTCCTGATTGACTTGACATATACATCATATCTCCAAAGCCAACTTGATTTGATAGTAATGTAAAGAAACCAACTGCTGGGCTTAAATATATTATTGGTGAAAACTGTATAGTATTCCCCATATATCCCCCTCTAAAGGTTTTTAAAAATAGTAATACATAAGCAATAATTAATGTACCAATAAATATAAATAAAACTAATCCATAAGTTAATGCTGTAGCTGCCTTAGATGTTTTAGAATAACTAGATACTAACACACCTAAAGATCCAACAAAAATAGTACAAACTATAAAATATCCTACTAAGGCTAAAATATTACTAAGCTTAACTCCTCCAATTAAACCACAAATAGCATATAGAGGTATTGTGCAAACTACTAACATTATTACCTTTAAGGAAGATGCTGATAGCTTCCCTAAAATAATTTGAAGGGGACTTAATCTAGTAGATAAAAGTATATCTAAAGTTTGCTTTTCCCTTTCAGAACAAATTGAAGTTGCTGTTAATGATGGAACTATAAACATTAATAATACTGCTTGAATAACAGCCATAATTATATATAGCGTAATCGATCCTTGCATATTTATTCCTGAAGCATATATTTCACTACTATAAGAGTTATAGAATATTAGTGCTCCAACAGATAAAACAGCTACATATATTAATAGCATTACTGTAAATCTAGGTGTTCTTACAGTAAGCTTACTTTCATTTCTTAAAACTGGATTTATTTTCATATTACTTCCCCCCTCTTTATTTATTTTCCTCAGTAATTTGAATAAATACTTCTTCTAAATTACCTGCTGCTCTACTAAAGCTTATAACAGGAATATCCTTAGAAACTAAAGTCTTTAATAAGTCTCTAGCTTCCTTATCTCCTCCAACTATAGATGCAGTAATCTTATTTTCATCTACAGACATTTCCTTTACTTCTGGTATCTCCCTTAAGATTGAAATAGCCTTATCTGCATCTTCCATTACAGTTATATTAATAGGGGCAGTACCTGATGCCATCAGTGTTACTTCTTCTACAGTTCCTTCACAAACTATAGAACCATTTTTTATTATTCCTATTCTAGTACAGATTTCACCAAGCTCAGATAATATATGAGAAGATACTATTATAGTCTTCCCCATTTCCCTTAAATTCTTTAATATACCCTTCATTTCATATCTAGCTCTTGGATCCATACCTGAAGCAGGTTCATCTAATATTAAAAGCTCTGGATTATGAACTAAACATCTAGCAAGACAAAGTCTTTGCTTCATCCCTCTTGATAATCCATCTACATTTGCATCCCATTTGTCCTTAAGATTTACTAATTCTAATAAATCCATAGCTAATTCTCTAGCTTCATCTCCAAGTATTCCATATATTGAAGCATAAAACTCTAAGTATTCAATAGCCTTTAAGTTATCATAAACTCCAAAGAAGTCTGGCATATAACCTATTTTATCTTTTAAAGCTTTATTATCTTTAATTGCATCTATTCCATCTACATAAACTTCTCCACTATCAGCTGAAAGAAGTCCAGAAATTATCTTCATAGTAGTACTTTTACCAGCACCATTTGGTCCTATAAATCCAAAAATCTCACCTTTTTTTATTTCTAGATTTACTCCATTTAATGCTTTGAAGTTACCATAAGATTTCTCAAGGTTCTTTATAACTAGCATTATTTTTCCCTCCCCTTAACAGAAATTCTTGGTAAAGTTTCTTGACCTTTTAAATCATCTACAACGTACTTAATTTTAATTGAGTTATTTTCAACATAGTCAGAAACATTCTTCAATTTTTCATAACCTTGGCCCAAGTATATTCTTTCATAACTGTCAGTACTATAATTGTAAATATATTTTTCAGATGTATTTGAAGATCCAATACCATTCCTATCTACACCTTGTTTTATTTTTAAATCTACTATTTCAATATTAGTAGGTATATCAAATCTAAAAACTATTTCCCCACTACCATAAATATATCCATTGTATTCATCTACACCAACATTAGTTGAAGTACCATCTAATTCTGGATTAAAATATCCCTCTGGGAAGTTATAATTACCATCCTTATCTTTAAAGTCAATTTCAGCATCTTGAATTATTACTGTAGTGTCAAACTTACTAATTGATTTACCTTCAAAGTCAACATTATAATCCATTGGCATATTAGTAATTGCAATTAACTTAACATCCTTATCTGAAGATAATTCTTCTGCAGCAACTCCTATCATAGTTGCATTTCTTAAAATATTCTTATACTCTTTACTCTTTAAGCTATCTTTGTTATTCCATCTAGCATTATAGTAATTTTGACTTAAGGTATCTGAATAAGGTTGTAGTCCATAAGAGCTTGCTATAGCTTTGCTACTTATATCTTTTTCTTCATCTTTTTCTATATTTCCAAGATCCCAGACACTAGTACCTGTAACAAGTAATAGCTTTTCTATATCATATCCTATGGTGTTTTTTACTTTACCCACTAAATTACCTTCATTAATATTAAAAGAAGATTCTATAGTCGGAAGTACTTGTTCCTTTCCTATAATCTCAAAACTCTTCATATCTAAAGCATCACTGTCTTCAAAAGTAAAATATGAATTATTACCATTATAAGTTGTCTTAACTCTTAATTTGTTACTTATCTTTTCCTCTTGACCACCATAATAATAATTATCATTAATTAAATAATTCATAGTTAAATCTTCAGGTTTTTCTATTTTTACATCATCTTTATATTTTGTTCCAATACCTAGATATCCCTTTGCAGTCCCCTTACCATTCTTATCAACTTTAATAATACTATTTTGATTTAAGATAATATCATTAACTCTTGTTGAAGAACCCATAAAGTAAATAACTATTGCAAATATTATTGATATTGCAGGTACCATAATCCAAGTTAAGTCTCTTTTATTTAACTTTTTCAATATAATATATAAAGCTATTCCAATTACTATTGCATATATGGCAAGTACTACTATTAATGGAGTTGTTCCTACTATATTATTTATTGGAATATTACTAGAAATCTCTTGAATTCTATATGTGTTTTGATAAAAGCCACCAAAATAATTTTTATTATAAAGCTCACTAATTTTACTTACTAATAGAGTACTTAAAAACTTACTTGCATCTTTAGATGATATTAATGGTTCTATACCTAAATCAAAAGCTGATACTATTATTTCACCTTTACCTCTACTAAAAGAATAAGCTAATGGATTTTCCTTTGATCCAAATTTAACTTTTCCTTCACTAGCTGATAATGATGATGTAATTAAATTTAAGTTATCATCTACTACTTTAATATTTTGCTCTTTAACTCCTGATGATTTTATATTTAGGAAGTCCTTATTAATATTATTTATAGTCTTACCTTCATTTGCTCCAGCACCTATAATTAATAATCCACCTCTATTAATCCAGGAATTTAAGGTAGTGTAATGTTCATCCTTTAAATTAGCCATATTGTAATTATTTATAATTATTACATCTAAGCCATCTATATTAAGGTTATTTTCTCCAATTATGTTTTCATCTAACTTAACCTTTTCAATTCCACCCTTTTGGTCAGGATTTAGTTCAAAACTAGTGCTACCAATATAAGATAAACCTGTTTGGTCATCTGTTAATACTCCTAATAGCAAATTAGCTTCACTAACTCTTCCGCTAGAAACTAAGCCCTTCTTTTCATATAATACTTTGCCATTTTCCACAAAGTTAACTGATATCTTACTGCTTCCTTCTGACATTTTAATAGGTATAACTACCTTGTTAGCTTCTCCTTGAGTAGCTGAAACTTCTTTACTGTAAGCATCATAGCTTCCATTAGCATTTCCAGTAACTCTTATTTCTACTTCTCCTTTAAAATCCTTTTCATTACTTGTAAATTCAACAGTTATAGGAATATATTTTAAAGCTCTAAACTTCCCTTCTATCCCTGAACTGATCCTTACATCAAAACTTTCTTTCTTGTCTTCTGCTCTAGCCTTCACATCCATTAACGGCAATGTCATAAAAAATAATACTGCCATAAAAGATACGAAAAACTTCTTTAAAAATGACTTCATGATTTACCCCCTTAATTTGCAGTTCTTTATATTTTAATTCTAGACGAAACAATATAACTTTATCTTAACAAAATCTTAAAATTTCCTTATTTTATTAAAGTCCGCTAAATTGATTTTATTAAAATGTTATTTTATAAAAAACTCTTCTCTTTTCTCATTTTAATATATAATGGTAATATTTTCTATATAAGTGTGATTTTTTAATATTTCCTTAATATAATAGTATTTTGCAAAGCAAAATACTGAAAGAATTAACAAATGATGAAATCAAAGAATGAAAAAAATTGTTATATTTTAAAAAAGGTTTTGCACTGCAAAACCTCCTTCATTCTTTCATTTTTTCATTCCTTAATTTTTAATAATCTATATCTTCTCAAGCCTATTCATTAATATAATTTTATAATTTCTAATTGTTTTTAAGTTTGTTTTCAATATATCTTTTTCTTTGTACAACAATAGCTGATATTATACATACTGCCATTGCTCCTGTAAGTATGCTAAAGATTAAATCTGATACGGGTTTTCCTAACGCTGCTAATAATAGAATAATTATTAGCACAGCAAATCCTAAAAATAAACTTCCCCACATTACCCTTTTCATTTTCGTCCTCCTAATTTAAAATACACTATATTTTAATATAAAAAAATACTATTATTTTATTTTATTTTATTTAAATTTACCTTATATATATTTATTTTAAAATAACTTTACCTATTTGTAAATATTTAACAATAAATTAGCTGATACTCCTACTTTTTATCGAAGCCTAACTTTTATCTCTCTTCTAATCCCAATAATGTTATCCCCTTAATATAAGTTCCAAAATTATCCCTTAATTATGTTATAGTAATATCTTTTTTATAATACCTACATAATTTTGTTAAACAAGCTGTTGCGCAATCTGTAATATCATGTTGTTTAACTATTTAATAAAACTTAAATACTAAAATGCATATTAAAGGCAAATTATAAAAGGCTATTACATCGTTATTCTGTAATAGCCTTTTATAATTTAAAATTTGAAATCTATTTACCCTCTTTATGTTCCTTTAATATTCTAACATAATGGTTAGCTTCTCTTAATACATGGTCAGCTAGAAGTGGTAGAATTATAGATTTTATTTTACATTCTTCTATTCCTATTGTACCTGCCTTCTTAAAATCTCTTAACTTTATAGTTTCAGTTAATGTATCACTAGTAACGTTTGAAAATGTAGCATCAGTCATAGTCTTTGCTTTTTCAATTAACTCTTTATATTCTTTTGCAAACTTATCTGAAGTATCTATTAATTGCTCTTCACTAGGATCTAATAATCCTCTAATAAATAAAGCATGCTCCATCATAATTTGGTTCCAAAACAGTTCCTGTTCTTTAATATTTTTTTCATCAATATCCTCGTTATTTTCAATATCATATACATATGAACGGTATAGTTTAGCTTCACGTATAATATGTTCAATAAGTAATGGATAATTCCCAGTAAATAGCTTACAAGATAATACTTCATTTAAAATTCTAGTTTTTAAATCTATAAGTCCATCTAGCAATTTTATAGCTTTATTATTAAGTTTCTTTATAGAGCTCATCATCTTAGAATCGAACTCAATCTCATTCTTACAATCTAACATAGATTCCAAAACAGTAATTTTTGAGTTTATTTCTATACCTGTATAATACTCAGTCTTCCTTTCAGTACTTAAAGTATAGTCCGTAACTATTTCACCTGATTCTAATACTCGCCTTCTAATATTACCTTCACTTAATTTAACAGCTTCTAATAATATCTTTTCAAATTGTACCTTATAATTATCTGCTTCCTTAGAAAGTTTAGTATTTTTAGGTGTAAATCCTGCTTCCAAGAACAAAGAATGTTCTTTCATTATTCGTGCAAAAAATAAGTGTAGTTCTAGAGATAAGGAAATGTATCTTTTACGGCTTATCATAGCTTTCCTCCATAAAATTTCTATTATATTATATTAAAAATTTTTCTTTATATTCATAATTGAAACTTATTTAATTAAAAGATTACACCTTACTGTAATCTTTATATATTTTTACTATACTTACTCCCTTACTTATAATTAGAATAATTTATTGAATACAATATCAAATTCTATGATAAAAGCATAGTTATAATAGAAAATTTATAATAAACTCTCCACTAAAACTTCTTTCAATAATTCCGGATAATCTGTAAAAGCACCATCCACCTTATTTGCTATAAGCATTCTCATAAAAAAAGGATTATTTACTGTAAAAATATTTACCTTTATATTGTTTTTATGAGCTTCTTTTATTAACTCCTCAGAAACTAATCTTAAATCTGGATGAATAGCATAAGCGCCTAAATTTTTAGCATAGCCAACTATATTCTCTATAGGGTTTTCATATAAAACTCCAATTCTTATATTGCTTATTTTCTTAACCTTCTTTAAGGAATCATGATTAAAGCTAGATAATATAATTTTATCTCCTATTCCATATTTATTAATTAAATTTACAACATCTTCTTCAATATTTTCATAATGAATAACATCTGTTTTTAACTCTATATTAAGTACTATATCCTTATCTTTAACTAATTCTAATACTTCTTCTAAAGTTGGAATATGACATTCTTCATTATCTCTAAATAACTTTTTTCTATTTCTAAAGGATTTTAATTCTTCTAAAGTATAGTCCTTTACTAATCCTTTACCTAAAAAAGTTCTCTCTATATCCTCATCATGAATTACTACTAATTTATTATCCTTACTTTTGTGTACATCTATTTCTAACCCTTTTGCTCCTGCATTTATTCCTTCTTTTAATGAAAGGATTGTATTTTCTGGATAATCTGAACTTGCTCCCCTATGTGCAAAATTAATCATTTATTTATTCTCCTTATTAAATAAGTCTTTTATCTAATTATACTATAATCATGAAAATGCAACACAAAGAATCCATATAAAATTAATATGGATATTCTTAAAGTATCCTTTTTGTAGCATTAAATCAGAACTTAATCTAACATGGCCAAATTAATAAAAAAACAGCAAAGACTTTCCTAAGAAAGAATTCACTGTATATATTTATTAAATGTTATGGCAATCTTCATATAGACCTTGTACCTTGCCCCAGTCTATAACATTCCAAATATTTTTGACATAATCTGCTCTTAAGTTCTTATACTTTAAATAGTATGCATGCTCCCATACATCTATAGTTAAAATCGGTATTAAATCATCCATTACAGGTGAATTTTGATTGACCCTTTTTACTATTGATAATTTGCTATCTTTATCCTTAACTAAAAAAGCATATCCTGAACCAAACTGACTAATAGCAGCATTAGTTAATTCTTCTTTTAAATTCTCTAAACTTCCAAAGGTTTTATTAATTTCTTCTAAAAATTTACCTTCTGGAGATTTCTTTGCATTTGGAGATAATATAGAGAAGTATAGATTATGGTTAGATACTCCCCCTCCATTATTTACAACAGCTGTCCTAATTTCTTCTGGTAAGTCAGCAAGATTCTTAATAAGTTGATCTAAGGTTTTCCCCTTAGTATATTCTTCATATCCTTCTAAAGCCTTATTTAAATTAGTCTCGTAAGTTTGTAGATGCTTTCCATAATGAGTCTTTACTGTCTCTTCATCAATATATGGTTCTAAAGCATTATATTCAAATGGTAATTCAATCTTGTTATACATATTTTCTCCTTTCACTAATACAATGTTATTTATATTTTTCCCATATATTGATTATTTATTCTTTATTATTAAAAACAACAAAAAGTGTATTATTAATACACTTTTTGCTTTATTTTATATTTATTTTTTTCTATATGTTGTAATCTTCTTCGTAAAGTTCTTCTACTTTACCCCAATCAATTACATTCCATATATTCTTAACATAATCAGCTCTTAAATTTTTATAATTTAAGTAATAAGCATGTTCCCATACATCAACAGCGATAACTGGTACTAAACCATCCATAGCTGGTGAGTTTTGATTTGGTCTTTTAACTATTGATAAGTTTCCTTCCTTATCTTTAACTAAAAATGCAAATCCTGAACCAAAAATTGATATAGATGCATTATTTAATTCTTCTTTTAAGTTATCTACACTACCAAAAGTTTTATTAATAGCTTCTAATAATTTACCTTCTGGAGTCTTCTTCGCATTTGGAGAAAGTATTGAAAAATACAAGTTATGATTTGAAACTCCTCCACCATTATTAACAACTGCTGTTTTTATTCCTTCTGGTAATTCATCAATGTTCTTTAATAATTGTTCTAATGTTTTTCCTTTTGTATATTCCTCATTATTTTCTAATGCTTTATTTAAATTAGTCTCATAAGCTAGATGATGCTTTCCATAGTGTGTTCTCATAGTTGCTTCATCTATATAAGGTTCTAGTGAATTAAAGTCATATGGTAATTCTATTCTTTTATACATAAAGTTCCCTCCCTTTTTTTCTTTATTATATCATACAAAAAATAAAAAAGCTATCTAATTTATAATTATTTTTATTTAATAATAATTATTAATTAAATACATGTTCAATATTCTATGATTTTAAAGCATTAATATTATTAAAAAAACCTTCTAAACATAAGTTCACTATAGGATATTCAATAATTAAAAAGTTAAAATTCTTTATATACTTAACGCAGTAAATTATATAGATAATTTTTATTTCTAAATAAAAATAGGCTTTGGAATAAATCCAAAGCCTATTTATATATTATTTATTATCTTCGATTAAAGCTTCTATTCTAGCTCTACATCTGCTAGCACCACAAAATCCTGTGCCTGCTCCAGTAGCTTCTCTTACTTTTTCAAAAGTATCTGCTCCATCTTTTATTGCATTAATTATAGTATCTTTTTCCACGCCTTTACAAAGACAAATTAAATCCATTAGTGCACCTCATTACATTTTCTTAAATTGATTATCTTAAATTCAAATATATTATATAACATTTTTGTAAAGAATAAAAGTTATTATAAAAAAATTATTATCTTTATTTTACGCGCCTAATATTCTAGATATAATTGGTATAGTTACTATTGATAATAAGGTAGTTACAAATACAAGCATAGCAGAATATTCCTTTTCTTTATTAAAATCAGCCGCAAAAATTGATGTCATAGCTGCTGCTGGCATAGCTTGAATAATTATTATAGTATTCATAACCATTGAGTTATCTTTTAAAACATACCTAGTGATTGTACATAATACCAATGGAATAATTATTAACTTTATTAATGCACCATAATATATAGTTTTTTCTTTTAATATATCTTTCATCCTTACTTTAGAAAGTATATTCCCAACAATAATCATTGAAATAGGTGCTGTCATTTCACCTACTATTTTGCTTGTATCAATAATAGCTGTAGGAAGCTTAATATTAAATATCATAATTACAATTCCAATATATACAGCAATAATTGCGGGATTAATTAAAACCTTCTTTATATTTTCCTTAGATGTAGATCCAGTAAATATTATAATTCCATAAGTCCAAAGGGCTATTGTAAATACCATATTAAATATTGAAGTATAAACTACTCCTTCTGCTCCATAGATACTATTTATAATTGGAAAACCTATGAATCCGCAATTAGAAAATGCATTACCAAACTGTAATATCTTCCTCTTCTCTCCCTTTAATGGCTTTAATAATATATATGAAATTATCCCTCCTACTATAAAAAATATAGTACTATATATAAAGGCTTTAATTATATCTCCCTTAATTTCTTCACTAAAGGTAAAGCTAAAGGAATTTATAACTAATAAAGGTAAGGTTATTTGTAATAATATCTTTCTTAATCCCTTATTCACTTCTTCATTTATTATTTCTTTTTTTGCCCCATAGACACCTATTAATATAATTAAAAATAATGCTATTATCTTATTTAATACAACCATCTTTTCTCCCAAAATCTGTATTATCGCTATTTAATAATATTATATATATGTTTAAATTAATATTCTGCTTCTACAGTCTTATAACATTATAGATATAAATCTTTTTAGTAAATTCTCTAAATTGAAAGGATTGATTATATAATTTATTTCTAACCATATATATTATATTTTTTCCATTGAAATTTTTAAATTCTTTTGATATTATATATATCATGATATTTATTGTATAAGGGAGTAGTTAGCTCTAGATTAGTAGGAGTTACTAAGTCAACATATTGAACTTTGTTCTGGCTTAGTATTAAATAGCGAGACTTATGCGTAGTTATACTACGCATAAGTCTTTTTTGTTTTTATTAGCTTAAATCTTAGTTTTTCTAAGTTTGAAATAAATTCATAATAAAAGGAGTACTAATTAAATGGGATTATTATCAATTTTTATGACAGGCATAGGGCTATCCATGGATGCATTTGCTGTTTCTCTAGCTAAAGGTCTATGCTTAAAGGATGATGAAGTTAAATATTCTTTTAGAGTTGCATTATTCTTTGGTGGCTTTCAAGCCATAATGCCATTACTTGGATGGTGGGTTGGTACATATTTTGAAATCTATATAAGATCCTTTGATCACTGGATAGCTTTTGCTTTACTAGGAGTTATAGGTGGAAAAATGCTCTTTGAATCAATTAAGGGTATAAGAAGTGGTGGAGACGCTGATATCCCTACAGAATGTGAAAGAGATGAATTTTCCTATAAAAAGCTTACTATATTAGGAATAGCAACTAGTATAGATGCTTTAGCTGTAGGAGTTAGTTTAGCATTTTTAAATGTTAGTATAATTCCTTCAATAATAATCATAGGAATAACTACATTTATATTAAGTTTTTTAGCTATGTTCCTTGGTAAAAAACTTGGTCAGTTTATGCAAAATTATGCTGAATTAATAGGTGGCGTTATATTAATATTTATAGGAATTAAGATTTTAATTGAACACTTATCTGGGCTAGCATAAAGATGCTATCGCACAATGAAAAATTAAGAATGAAAAATTAACGAAAAAACTCCCTAAGGAGTTTTGAAAAGAAATTAATTTTAGTAATTCTGTAAGAAATACATTAATAATTCTTCATTTTTAATTTTTAATTCTTAATTTGGGCTGTTTGTGCAACAGCCCTTTTTATAACTCTTAATCATTATTCCCTCATCCAATATTCCCTACAATCTCTTGATCTATCTAGAAATCCATATTGAATTAAAGCTCTTCTTACTGTCACATAATCTTCTAATATTCTTTTTAACACCTTATTGATTTATTGTTTAAATTTCTCAAAAGAGTATAATATTAATTAATGGGATAGGGTATTACTAAAAAGAAATAATTTATTGGGTGGTGTAAAAAGTGCATAACAAGTACAACGATCTTTTCGACACTTTAGTAAAGTCTTATTACAATGGAAATTTTGAAGAAACTCTTTCAACCATAATGGTCTGTCATGAAATCTCTCCTCAGGAAACATTTAAAATTATAACCTCCTTATGTGGAGTATCTCTAGAATTTGATAATAACTATATCTACAACATTAAAAAAGCAATTACCAATTATTCAGTAAACAAAAGATTAATAGAAAAACTTGATAGCTGTAGCCTAAGCTGTAAAAAAGAAGGTGAAGAAAAGTATAAGTGTCAATTAAGTTGTCCATTTGATGCAATAATGTATGATAATGACAATAAAACTACTTATATCAATTACGATCTTTGTGTAGGTTGCGGATTATGCGTAGATTCATGTAAAGAAGGAAAAATTCTTGATAAAGTAGATTTCCTACCTATTTTAGATTTAGTAAAAAATAATAAAACAGTTATTGCTGCTGTGGCTCCCGCAATTATTGGGCAGTTTGGTGAAAATGTAACCTTAGATCAATTAAGGGCAGCCTTTATAAAAATTGGCTTTAGCGACATGGTTGAAGTTGCCTTTGCTGCTGATATGATTACTATTAAAGAAGCAGTTGAATTTAACAATCATGTAAATTCTCCTAAGGATCTAATGATTACATCTTGCTGTTGCCCTATGTGGGTAGGAATGCTAAAAAAAGTTTATAAAGAATTAGTACCAGACCTTTCCCCTTCTGTTTCTCCAATGATAGGAACTGGTAGGGTTATAAAAAAGCTTAATCCAGATGCTAAAGTAGTTTTTATTGGACCTTGTATAGCAAAAAAAGCAGAAGCTAAAGAAAAGGATTTACTTGGTGATATAGACTTTGTACTAACATTTCAAGAGCTAGATAATATATTTAAAGCTTTTGATGTAAATCCTGAAGAATTAGAAGGAATACCTACTAAAGACTATGCTTCAAGAGGAGGTAGGTTATACGCTCGTACTGGTGGTGTATCTATTGCTGTTGGCGAAGCCGTTGAAGAATTATATCCGCATAAAGCTAAGCTGTTTAAATCTATAAAAGCTGAAGGGGTAAGAGAATGTAAGGATATATTAAATAAAGCTTTAACTGGTGAAATAGAAGCTAATTTTATTGAAGGAATGGGTTGTGTTGGTGGATGTGTTGGTGGCCCTAAAGCTATTATTCCTAAGGAACAAGGTAAAGTTTCTGTAGATAATTTAGCCTATAACTCTCCAATAAAAATAGCTACCCACAGTTCAACTATGGACAGCGTATTAGAAAAATTAAACATAACTTCACTAAAAGACTTTGAAGATCATAATAAAACAAAAGTTTTCCACAGAAACTTCTAAATAACCCCTAATTATTAACAATAACTGTTAATAATTAATAATTTTGGTGGAAATTAAAACAAAAATCAGTTTTCCCTTTAAACCTAAGGATAACATATAATACTTTGCTGAATTATATACACCGACTTAAGCAAGAAAAACACTATATCTAAATTCAGCTCATCAAAATCTATTCCTTTAGTGCCTGAGAATAGCATGTGATATTTCTGTAAATTAAATCTTCTACTTAAGCAAAAAGTATTACATGTTATTCTCTTCCCAAAGGGTTAAGCTTGGATTCTTATCTAATATAGATTTATATTGCTCCAAACTTCCAAACTCTCCTTTTGGATCTAGTTTCATATATCTATTATACTTTTCAATTCTATCTTGAACTCTGGCCCAACCATAATGCTTTAACCTTAAAGTAGTAATAAAATAAGGTAGGTTTATACAATTATATGGTATTCTCCCACAATGCTGTGCAGTTTCCTTAAATAAATAATTATAGTTTTCTTGATACCTTATTAAAAACAATCTATAAGTATTATGTGCACACCATAGACTATCATCTCTATAATGATTTTCATCCCAAAAATCATAAAGCCTAAATAAATATCCATCTACCTCTGTATTCTCCATAAGAACTCTTATATAGTCTTTAAATTTATCCTCAAATATCTCGTCTGCATCTAAGAAAACTATCCAATCAGGATTTATTTTTATAGTCTCATCCCATTGTTGTCTCCTTAAAGATACCTCATTACTAAATTTAGATTCCTCATTTTTAATCAATCTATATGGTATATCTTTAAGTATATCTTCTATTATATCCACTGTATTATCTGTACTTCCATCATCAATAATAACTGCATTATCTATATATTCCTTAGCTGAAATAAGAACTTCCTTTAAAAACCTATTCTCTTCGTTCTTAACTACCATTGATAATGTAAGTTTATTTCCTTTATCTTTAGCTTTTCTTATTAATGGTGTGACTATTGGTTCCCTTTCTACCTTGTTATCCCAACTAACAATCTTATACTCATTCTTAAGTATTTTTACTATAAACTCGCTAAAAAACTCCTTATAGTAACTATAATCATTGCTATATCCTCTATCTGAATAAATAACTTTAATTTTTACTTCATCTATATTATTCATTTCTATAATCTTATAGCTTATTATCTCTCTTTTATTTTTAACTCTATCTTTAATAATAGTTCCATTATAATTAAAAAGAATACTACTTACTAAATCCTCTTCAAAAAAATTTAAGTATTGTCTATTTATAGGCTTATTATATCCACAATCCCCTATTCCCTCTAAAGCTACTTTTAATGTATTATAGGCATTTAATCTGTTAATTTTAAAATCTAAATTTATATTACCCTTTTTATATTCATCTACTCCTTCTAAATCTTCCTCCCTATAAATATGGTAAGCCGGATAATAAGTATCTACATATAATTGAATTCCTAATGCTGCTGCCCTTATGCAAAAATGCCTATCCTCTCCAATATATGAAATATTATAAAGCCTACTGAAATTAACTCCCTTATTTAACGAAGATTTATCTATTAATGTACATGCTCCTAATCCCCCTACTTTATATGTCCCTGGTTTTTTTAACATTTCTATAAAAGATAACTTTCTCTTTTCTTCTTCATCCTTGCTTATTTCTTCTCCATAGTCATTATCATAAAGTGTATAATTATCCTTAAGCCAAACTTGAGGTTCCGCCATGGAGCTTGGATACCATTTAGTCCAAAATACAGTTGATACTATTTCTTTATTTAAAGACAATAACCTTTTTAAAGTCTTTGGATGTAATATTAAATCAGAATCTATGAAAAACAAATAATCAAAGTCCTCTTTCTTAGCTATTTCTATAATAAAATTCTTAAAATCTATAACCTTATTTACTATATCCTTAGACCATCTATGAGTAAAGCTGTCACATATATAATTGCTCTCAACATTATTTAGCTTATATATATCAACATTTTCTTCACTCCTTCTAAAGCTCAATAAACTATCTGAGGATTCCTTTTTATCATTATCATCAATAAATATATATTTAATTTCTAAATCATCCTTCTCTAATTCTTTTAAAGAAGTTAGAAACTTTTCTAAAACATTAGTTTTCTGTTTTATAGGACTACCTACTAATACTTTCATTCATATCTCCTTTACAGTTAAATACTACTTATCATATTATGCTTAAAACTATTAAAATCACCTTAAATAAGTAATTTAAAGTAGAATTTAATAAAAATATGAATTTTTCTATTATTAGCAGATTTATTTATTTATCATATTTTATAATGTACAACTTTTACTGGAGGAAATTTTATTTTGAATACCTTAAGTGTTTGTATTATAAGTGATAACGAAGAATCTAACTTAACTAGATGCTTAAAAAGCTTAGAAGAAATTGCAGACGAGATAATTTTAATAGATATTGGATTTACAGACTATACATCAAGAATTGCAGAAAGATTTAATGCTAAGGTAATAAAATTTCCTTGGAATAATAATTATAGTTCTGCAAGAAATAAGGCCCTAGAGGTTGCAAAAATGGATTGGATACTTTCAATAAATTCTAATGAATCTCTAGATACTTCTCAAATTAATAATTTAAAGAAGATTCTAAGTAAATCATCTTATCTTGGATATAAATTAAAAGTAATTAACATTATAGATAATAAAAATTTTGATGGAGGTTATTTTTTAAGAATCATAAGAAATAAATCAGGTTTCTACTATAAAGGTAGGATAAATGAAGTTCTTTATAATAAAAATGATTACCTAAATAAAATTAAAAATACAGATTACTATATATATAATTTTTCTCTTAATGATGATAATAGTAATGTTTTAGAAAATTCTAATAGCCGCATATCAATATATGAAAAATATGAAACTAAAGAAAAAGATATTATATACTATTACAATTTAGGAAATGAATACTATATTATAAGAAATTATAACTCTGCTATAGAAAACTATCTTATTTCTATAAGCTTAAGTACTAACTTCTATATTAATTCATATTTAAATCTACTTATTATAAAATCCTACTATAATATGAAGGAATATAAAAAAGCTATAGAATTTTATAACAAAAATGATTATAGATATTTTAGAGAAACTTATCTTCTTATTAGTTTTTGCTTTAAAATAGAAAATGATATAGATAAATATAAAGAATATATGAAAAGCTATTTAATTAAAGCTGAAACCAATATTCTCATAGGATTTAGTTTAGAATATCTTAATTCTAATAACATATTATTGGAGTCTTTCGGTTTTAATATTAGTAATTTATTAGAATACTTTAGTGCTAACTATAAAATTTAATTCTATATAATAAATAAAGGAAGAGCAAAAACTCTTCCTTTACTAAATGTATCTATAATTTTAGTAGTTCAATCTTAGTGGAACTTTATAGTTCTATAAAATGAATTCTATATTATTTAATCTTTTGTTATTCTAAATTTTTATCTAATTCTTTTTCTCTAGAATTTGTTCTAAAACATTTAATCTAGTTTTTCCTAGGATTTGTTTAGGCTTTTTAGCTATCTCTCCATCTTTGTAAAACTTGTTCTTATTTGCTTGAATTACTGAAAATATCTTCTCTTCTAAATCTTCATCTTCAATATTTCCTTCAAAATAATTATCTATGTAGTTTCTCAAAGCATAGCTTAGTTCCTCTTGATTTTTATAATATAGTCTAATTCCACCCTTATTCAAGAATATTATCCTCCCTAAAAAATCTACTTTTAAATATATTTTATACCAAATATATCTAGTTTACAACCTGATTTAGAATTCTTAATTTTTATTTAATTATTATTTGCATTTATAAGTCACATTTAAGAAATAATACTTAATGAATACGTCATTTTAGCTGAATAATAAAAATTATCAATTATTTTACCAAAAACTGTTGACAAATTATTAAATAATAATTATTATTAATACATAGAGAATATTAAAAAAGATTTTAGGAGGAAAAATTTATGTCATTAATAGGAAAAAAAATTGAGGATTTTAAGGTTCAAGCTTATCATAATGGAAAGTTTGTAGAAGTATCAAATGAAGATGTTTTAGGAAAGTGGGGAGTTTTCTTCTTCTATCCAGCAGACTTCACATTTGTTTGCCCAACTGAATTAGGAGATTTAGCTGATCACTACAATAGCTTTAAAGAAATTGGAGCTGAAATTTATTCAGTATCAGAAGATTCACACTTTGTTCACAAAGCATGGGCTGATACAACTGAAACTATTGGAAAGATTAAATATCCAATGTTAGCTGACCCAACTGGAAAGTTAGCAAGATTCTTTGAAGTTCTTATCGAAGAAGAAGGTATGGCTTTAAGAGGAACATTTATAGTTGATCCAGATGGTGTTATCCAAGCTTATGAAGTTCACCAAAACGGAATCGGTAGAAATGCTGAGGAGTTATTAAGAAAAGTTCAAGCTGCTCAATTCGTAAGAGAACATGGTGATGAAGTTTGTCCAGCAAACTGGACTCCAGGCGCTGATACTTTAGTACCAAGCTTAGATTTAGTAGGAAAACTTTAATATATAACATATGGGGAGTTTACTCCCCTTATAAAGTGATTCTTATCTTTAGGTGGAGTTTTCTTAATAGGAATACCCTACTCCATCTGAAGGTTAGAAGAACTAATCCAGGCGCGTAGCAGTGCTTAGCTCCAACTTATAGAAGGTGGGAGTGTTAGCAATGGTAGCGATCAGATAAAAACTTAGCGAGGTAAACTCGCTATTTTTTTAACAAATAACGGATAATAATTATTAGCTAATAATGGCGTAATTAGAATATAGGAGGATTATTATGAATAATATATATGATTTACTTATAATTGGTGGTGGGCCTGCTGGGTTATCTGCTGGATTATATGCTGGAAGGGCTAGACTTAAAACTCTAATCATAGAAAAAGAACATACAGGTGGTCAAATAGCAAGTACTGCTGAGGTTGTGAACTACCCTGGAATTGTTAAGACTACTGGTCCAGATTTAACTAATCAAATGAGAATGCAAGCTGAAAACTTCGGAGTTAAGTTCCAAACAGCTGATGTAATAGGTGTTGACTTTGAAGGAGAAATTAAGACAGTTAAAACTAGCTCTGTTGATATTCAAGGAAGAGCTGTAATAATCGCTACTGGTGCTTCACCTAGAAAACTAGGTTTCCCTGGTGAAATAGAGTACGGTGGTAGAGGTGTTGCTTACTGCTCCACTTGTGATGGTGAGTTCTTTAAAGGTCTAGAAGTTTTAGTTATAGGCGCAGGTTTTGCTGCTGCTGAAGAAGCTATATACCTAACTAGGTTTGCTAAAAAGGTTATTATTATAGCAAGAGAACCTGAATTTACTTGTGCTAAATCTATAGGTGATAAGGTAAAGGCTAATAAGAATATTGAAATAAGATTTAATACTGAAGTAGTTGAAGCCGTTGGTGACGATGTTTTAAGATCTGTAAAACTTATAAATAATGTTACTAACGAAAGATCTGAATACTTTCCACCAAAAGAAGATGGAACATTTGGTATATTCGTTTTCGTAGGATATCAACCACAAACAGATGTATTTAAAGGTAAAATAGATATGGATAGATGGGGTTATATTCTTACAGATGAGAATATGCAAACTAACATTAAAGGTGTTTATGCCGCTGGTGATTTAAGACCTAAGATGTTAAGACAAGTAGTTACAGCCGTTGCTGATGGTGCTATCGCTGCAACAGATGCTGAAAGATACGTAGCTTCTGAAAAAGAAAGACTTGGAATAGTTGAAGAAGAAGTTATTGAAGAAAAAGTTGAAACAAAAGAAGAATCTCCAAAGCTTAGCTCAAAACCTGGTAAAAGTTCACTTCTAAACGATAATTTAAGAACTCAATTAAAGGGTGTATTATCTAAATTTGAAAATAATATTTCACTTGTTTCGATTGTAGATGAAAGTAATGCTAAGTCTATAGAATTAAGAGATTTAGTTCTAGATATTGCTGACTTAGGTGATAAAGTTGAAGCTATCATCTATAAAAAAGGTGAAAACCCAGAAATTGAAGAAAAAGTTCATGCTGATAAATACCCAATAGTTGCTATACTAAATAAAGATGGTGATTATGCTGGTGTTAAATTCCATGGTGTTCCAGGAGGTCATGAATTAAATTCCTTTATATTAGCTATGTATAATGTAGCTGGACCTGGTCAAGCACTAGAAGAATCAATACTTAATGAAATAAAGTCAATTGATAGAAAAGTTAATATTAAGGTTGGAGTATCACTTTCTTGTCATGTATGCCCAGATGTTGTTGTAGCTGCTCAAAAAATTGCTATTGAAAATCCAAATATAGAAACTGAAATGTTGGATTTATCAAACTTCCCAGAACTTAAGAGTAAACACAAAATAATGAGTGTACCAGCTATAATAGTTGATGACTCAAAGGTTTACTTCGGTGGCAAAAAGCTACAAGATATTTTAAACTTAATTAAATAAATTAATATTAATTATAACTACAAAAAGGGGCTGTTAAACAAACATCCCCTTTTACATAATCCTTTAAAATTATATTCTAATCATTTAGTGCTAATTTTTTAGTGCTAATTATTAGCTATAAAAAACAAATCTATATCATATTGAATATTACGTTCAATATGATATAGCTTTTTTTATATTAATGTACTCTGCCTCTCCTCTGCTTGCACATCTTATGCTGTTTTAACTTCTCTTTTTTCATATTATCCTCTTTCATATGTATGCAATTTTCGTCTTTATCAGTTTTAGAAAAGCTATTTCTAGCTTAACATCTCTTACAATATTTTTCTATGAAGATACTTAAATATATGCCTTCTATATATACATATATTAATATCTTATATAAAGTTTTATGTATAAAATTTCATCTATGATTGAATGTTTTCTACTATTAGCATACTACGCTTTATAATTCTCTGTATAATCTAACTCATCTGTAATATTATAATAAATCTTACTGAATCATTATTAGGTATAATATATTCATTACAATTGGGGAAACCTATTTGATGAATAGATATAATTTTGTTTTTCATGATTTTATTATGCTCAAAAAAGAGGATTCAAAATACGAATCCTCTTTTCATTTATGCCAGTATCAAAATTTAATTTCGTATAGACCCTTTTCTATACTTATACTACTTGCTTTTCAGCCTTATCTAACTTTCTCTTCTCTGTTTCATCTACTACTACTGCTGCTACTGCTGATCCAGTTACGTTAGTTAATGTTCTCATCATATCTATTACTGCATCTACTGCCATTACCATTGCCATACCTTCTACTGGTAACCCTGCTGTTGATAGTACAACTGTTGTTGACATAGTTGCTGCTCCAGGTACCCCTGCTATACCTATTGAAGATATTATAGTCGTTAGTATTATTAAGAAGTAATGATATGCACTTAAATCTACATTAAATACATTTGCTACAAATACCGCTACTATTGCTGGATATAAACCACCACATGCATTCATTCCAATTGTTGATCCAAGTGGAGCTACAAAGCTTGCTATATTTTCTGATACCTTAGCATTTTCAACTAAGCTTTTTATAGTTACTGGTAATGTTCCATAACTACTTTGGCTAGTAAATGCTACAACTTGTGCTGGGAAAATATCTTTAAAGAATTTAATTGGATTCTTCCTAGCCACAAATGCTACTAATGGTGTGTGTACTAATATTATTTGTAATAAACAAGCTATATAAACTGCTGCAATAACTGCTATTAATGATTTCAAAGTATCTATTCCATTTTTTGCTGCTGCTGTTGCTATTAATGCAAATACACCATAAGGTATAAATTTTAGTACAATTCTTGTTATTCCTAATACTAGTTCATAAGCTGATAATATAACATCTTTGAAAGCTTTAATTTTTTCAGGATTTTTATTATCTTCTATAACTAAAGCTATTGCTACGAATAATGAGAAAATAACTACTGGTATTATTTGATTATTAACGATTGAAGCTATTGGGTTTGAAGGTAGAAAATCTAAAATAACCTTTGAGAAAGATGGTATTTCTCTAGCTGTAAAGCCTTCAACACCTACATAAGATAATCCTTGTCCAAGATTAAATAATTTTCCTATAACTAACCCTATTGCTGCTGCTATTCCTGTTGTTCCAAGTAATATACCTAATGTTTTAAAACCAATTGCTTTTAATGTATCTAGATTTTTTAATCTAAGAATACTTGTTATTATTGATACCATAACTAATGGTACAACTATCATTTTAATTAAAGATATATATCCCTTACCTACTACCTCTAAATAAGAAGCACTATCCTTGAAAAATACACCTATAGCTAGTCCTAAAGCTAATGCTGTTAAAGTTGCAAATGAAAACTTATTTGTTTTAGCTTTTACTAAATAAATTAAATAAAATGCTGCTAATGATAAAACTATTGATACAATTAAATTAATATTGATATTCATATTATTCCTCCTATTATAAATTGATACTTTAAATATTTATTTGTTTACGAATCTCCGCATATTGACTCTTTAGCTAATTACGTTTTTTAATTAGTTAATAATTTTCTTTCCTTTAGAATAAAATAATGAACCTAACAGGTTTACTTGTTCTTTCCTTTTTCTCCAAAGTATTCTTAATTTATATATGCTAAGTGAAAATAGTTCTGAAGCTATGATAACCCCTTTATAAAAAATTATTCATACCTCCATAAAAAACAAAAAATCCCCTGCCCTGTAATTACAGAGGCAGAAGATCATCTTCCACGGTTCCACTCTGATTAGATATAAAATCCATCTCATCTTAGGTACAAAATACCCTATCTCTATAATGGGAGAACCCATAACCCCCTACTCTTTTCAAGGATTAAACTCAAAGGTGCACTTCATTAACAATATTATAGGTTATCTCAGCAAATTAACCCTCTCTTTAATAATACTTATTAACTACTCTCCTCATCTTAGTTTTATTCATATCGGAATACTATGATTTAATTATAATCATTTTTATTTTCCTTGTCAATAGAATAGTATATATTAAATATGTATTTGAAAGAATATTTAATATATAAATTTTATTTATATTTAATCACACAAAAAAGACATTATAACACTATTTAATATACAGTGTTATAACATCCCTCTCAATATTTTTCTTTATTATTTTAAATATTCATCTACATTATCTATAGTTACTTTAGTATGTGGTAACTTTTTATATTTACCATTTTCCATATCACCTATATTTTCTAAAGAACCACCTTGTGCTACATCTATTGCTATGTCAAAAATAGCTTCTGCTTGAGCATTTGCATCACTTATAACAGTTCCTGTCATCTCTCCAGCTTTTATTGATTCCATAGATTCTTTAATTCCATCTATACCAACAACTATAGGCTTTTTAATTAAGTCGCTATTGGAATTTATCGCATACATAGCTCCTAAAGCCATAACATCATTATTACTAAAGACTACTTCTATATTATTCCCGAACTCTTTAATCCATTGGGTCATTTTACTATTTGCCTGATCACTTTGCCAATTAGCGCTATCATCTGCTAACTTTTCTAATTGTATTCCCTTTTCATTCAGAGATTTAATACAATACTCTGTCCTTATAAGTGCATCCTGGTGACCAGGTTCCCCCTCTAGCATAACATATTGAATTATTCCATCTTTATTCTTATCATATAATTCCTTATTAGAAATCCATTGTTCAGATACAATATCTGCTTGTAATCTAGCAGATTGTTCTGCTTGTGCTCCTACATAATAAACCTTATTCCATCTATTCATATCCTCTTCTACAGGTTCTCTATTAAAAAAAATTAATGGAATATCTGCAGACTTCGCTTTATCTATTATTGTAGCTGCTGCTGTTCTATCAACTAAATTAACACATATTGCATCATAATCTTGATTTATAAACTTATCAATTTGATTTCCTTGATTTAATGTACTTCCTTTTGCATCTACGAACTCAAGGAAAATCTTAAAATCATAATTACTTTCATTTTCCTTAACTATTTCTTCTAAGTTATCCGAAATTGTAGATATAAAAACATCATCTTCCCTATATAATGTTACTCCAATCCTAATTTCTTTCTTAGACTTAAGGCTCCCACTATTCCCACATCCCACTATCAAGGTAGATATAATTATTAAGCTAAGTATATTTAAAATTTTCTTACCTTTTATCACAATACCCTCCTATTAAAAATACTTATCTAGCAATAGGAAATAACATTTTTTGATTTTCCTTAGAATACATATTATCGCTATTTATTAAGGTTGATACAATATTAATTTTACTGTCAAGCTTCTTATTTTCTATCCTAGAAACAGCTGTTTTTATACTTAAATATCCAACATTAAAATCATTCTGCATTGCAGTTGCGTCTACTATATTTTCTTCTATCAAAGAAATTATAGTACTAGTTCTCCCTGTTCCATATATCTCGATGTCTGCTTCTATATTAGTATTATTAATTATATATTTCTTTGCCCTACCTAAAGCTTCTAATACACTTGGCTCAAAGGCTACTAATACCTGCCCCTCTTTCTCTTCAATTATACTTCTGACTTTACTATATAATTTTGAATCATCTGTAGGTAAATCTACTACATCATAAGTATTCTTACTATTACTTATTTCATCTATAAACCCATCATACCTATCACTAATACTACTACAACTTAAATCACTTTTTGCAATAATTATTCTATTTCTTGTATTTCCATTTCTCAATATCTCTTCTGCTAAGCTTTGTCCTAGTTCGTAATTATCACAAGAAATATAAGGTATATCTTGTTTTGTATCTATAGTAGATTCAAATAATACTATTGGTGTTTTTTTATTTATATTTTCTATAGTGGTTGATAGCTCTGTATAATCTGCTGGAGATATAATAATAGCATCTGCTCCTGAACTTATTTCCCTCTGAAGATAATCCTGTTGTTCCTCAACACTGTTTTCTTCAAGTAAAGTTATAAATCTAAGATTCACATTCATTTCTAAAGAAGCTTGTTCCATACCAGCCTTCATAATGCTCCACTCTTCACTATTCCTCCCCCTAATTATTACTGCTACATCATATATAACAACTTCTTTTTTGCCACCTTCTCTAATTAAAAGTAATGAGGATGATAATACCATTAAAAATAAGATGATAAATACTGTTTTCTTCTTTATTCTCATTACTTTGCCTCCCTTATACTCTCAAACTCTATTGATGGCATATGAATTCTAATTGTAGTCCCTTCATCAGGCTCACTATAAACCTCTAATCCATATTCTTCTCCAAAGTATAACTTAATTCTTTCGTGTACATTTTTTAAACCTATTCCTGAACCTTTTCTTTGCTGATTATTTACTTCTTCAGTTAAAAGCTTGTCCGCTACTTCTTGCAACATACCTAATCCATTGTCAATAATATCTATATATAAATCTTCATTTTTTTTATAAGATTTTACTAATATATCGCCTTCACCACTCATATATTCCATACCATGATAAATAGCATTTTCTATAAGTGGTTGTATTATCAGTTTAATGCTTGTTAAATCTAATGTTTCTTCGTCAGCCTCGATACTATAACTAAATTTATTTTTATATCTTATATTTTGTATAGTTAAGTAATTTCTTGCATGTTCTAATTCATCTCTTACTGTAATTACATTTTTTCCTTTACTTAAACTAATCCTAAAGAATCTAGCTAATGCAGTAACCATTATTATTGCACCATCATAATTTTCATTTTCAATCATCCAAATTATAGAGTCTAGAGTGTTATATAAAAAATGTGGATTAATCTGAGCTTGAAGTGCATTTAACTCACTTTTTCTTTTTGCTTCTTGCTCTATCATTATATTTTCCATAAGTAAATTCATCTGATTAACCATAGATTTTATTGCCTTTGCTAAATGTTGTATTTCATAAGATCCATTTTCAGGTATATTTAAGCTTACTACCCCACTTTCAAACTCTTTAACAGCTTTCTCTAAAGCTCTTATAGGATTTGCTATCCTAGATGATACAAACATATTAATTGATATTAAAATAAATATTGCAAAAATCATAATAAATATTGCGAAAACTCTAAATTCATAGTAGCCTGCTGTAACATCTGACATTGGTGATATTGCAACTAATTTCCATCCAGTATACCCAACAGTCTTTACAGTAACTAACCTTTTATTCCCTTCAAAATTTTCAATATGATTACCATCTTCAAATTTAGCTGCTTCATAATTATTTTCAGTAATTAAGTTAGAGTAAATAAGTTGCTGCCTAGGATGATAAATTATTTCTCCATCAGTATCTATAAGATATACATATCCATTTTTGCTTACTTCAACATTTTTGCATATCTGCTCTATTCCACTAAAATTCATATCTACTAAAAGTACTCCACTACTAGTTTTTCCGCTTTTAGTTATTTCTACAGCCCTACTTAAAGATACTACCCATGTGTATTTATAGTTAGGATCATAAAACAAATTCTGAACATGAGGGGTTGAGAAATGTAAGTTTTCTTTTTTATTTTTTGCATTTTGAAACCAATCATTATTTCTAGGATCTATATTGCTTTTTAACTGTTGAAGTGGATATGAATCTATTATTTCACCATATTCAGAAAATAAAGTAATACTTATTAAATTATCTTTGTTGGCTTCGTAAATTAAATCCATTTCCTTTTTTATATTTTCAACTGCCATATCTGTCTTTTTAATAGCCCGGTAATAAATAGTATCAGAAATTTTCATCATATTTCTTAAGTAGCTATCTAAATTCAAATTTACTTGTTCTATAATTGCTTGATTGTTCTTAGAAACTACTTCTTCAGTAGAATTTAAAAACCTTAAATATAATGCTCCTCCAACTACTATCATTCCTGCAACAGCCACAATAGTAAATGAAATTGAAATTATATATTGAATACTAGCCTTTTTATAATATTCTTTTAATTTATCCTTTATAAAATTTAGCATATTATTTCTCAATTCTTCCTATATCTAGATGGTGATATTCCAAACTTTTTCTTAAATACGTAACTAAAATAATTTGCTTCTTGATATCCAACCCTTGTAGCTATAATATATGTTTTGTCATCTGTAGTATTTAGTAACTTCACAGCTTCATCAAGTCTCACATCTGTAAGATAATTGACAAAACTCATATCAGTTTCCTTCTTAAAAATTGTAGAAAAATAAGTTGGACTAACATGCAAATTTGAACATAGCTTTTCTACGGATATCTCATAATCACTGTAATTAATCTTTATATATTCTTTAGCTTTTTCTACTAATATCTTTGATGAATTAACTCTTTCCTTCTTAATTATTTCATTTAACATTATTGCTTTTAATATAAACCATTCTTTAATTTCTTCAATAGAATTAAATTCATCTAAGTATGTATAGAAATTAAATTCATCTCCAAAAATATTGTTAACTTCTATATTATGGCTTTGAGTCAATTTAAGCATAGATGTAAGAACTTCCATCAAATAAATTCTATACTTTTCTATTTGAACAAGTGATTCCTCTATCTTTTTAAATATACTCCCAACTGTTTTTCTTATATTATCTTCACCTGAAAGTTTAATAGAATTTAAAAATCTAATTTCATCTTGATCTTCAAATTTAAGTTGAATAGAATTATCTGGTTCTAGATCATCTATATATATTGTTTTCCCATTACCTAGTATTTGCCTATATCCTAAGGCACTTTGTGCTGATCTATAAGAAAACCTTATTTCATTAATATCTTTATATATCCTACCTATTCCTATAGATATTGTACTTCCAAAGACACATTCAAAAATTTTACATACTTCATTTAATCCTTTTATAACTTTCATAATGTTATCCTTTTCATAAAGAGATAACAAAACTACCATTTTATCTAAATAAGGAAAGCTTATAAACTTACAATAATTCTGCATAGTCTCATCTACCATATTTTTAATTGATACTGAAACTAATCCACTATCTTGTTCTTTAGAAATACCATCAATATTTATTATTGCTACGCATAAGTATTGATTTATAAAATCTAATCCCAGCTTTTTCTCATTTTCTTTCCACTGCTCTTTATTAATTCTACCTTCTAAGGCTCCTACTAAAAATTGTTCTCGTATCACTGGTATGCTTTCTAAATAATGTTTTTTTAGAATGTCAGTATTCCTTTTTTCATCATATTCCTTGTCCAATTTTTCTTTTAATCTTTTTAAAACCTCTACAAGTTCAAGAGAATTAATAGGTTTTAATACATATTCAACAACATTTATTTTAATAGCTTGATGAGCATAGTCTAAATCATCTGAACCTGAAAAAATAATTATTTTTGTAGATGGCATTAAATCTATTACTTTTTTCCCAAGCTCCAGGCCATCCATAAAGGGCATTTTAATATCTGTCATTATCACATCTGGATGAAGTCTTTCTGCTAATTCTAAGGCTTCTTGTCCATTTTCTGCATCTCCAACAACTATAAATCCATTTTCTTCCCAATTTATTTTTTTAATAACTCCAAGCCTGATTTCTTCTTCATCATCTACAATAATTAATTTATATAATCCCATAAATAACCTCCAAGTTAATAAAATGAAAATTTAATTTATCAATGCTAAAGTAAAAATTTTCTTAATTTTCAAATTAATTATACCATACTTTATTAAACATTTTCATAAATATTTAAATGCATAAAAATAAGGCGGGTTATAATTAACCCCACCCTATTATATGAACAAAATTTTTCTTTTATACTTTATACCAATACTCCTATTATTAATGATAAAATAAGTAAAGTAATTAATACTACTAAAACCTTATCCATTGTTTTTACTGATACATTCAGATTTCCATAAAGGGTATCCCTCATAGATTTCTTCGGAACTTCTTCTACTTTTTCTTTAATAGCTTCATTTTCCATTATCATCATTCCCTTTATTATTTTTTAGCTATATATTTTCTCACATCTAATGAAACTGCAACTATAATTATTAAGCCTCTAATTATATATTGCCAATATGCATTTACTCCTATGAAGTTTAATCCATAGTTTATTACTTGAAGTAATACTGTACCAATTAATACTCCTGGAATTGTACCAATCCCTCCTGTAAATGATACACCACCAACTACACAAGCAGATATTGCATCTAGTTCATAGTTAAATCCAGTACTAGTAGTAGTTGACCCTGCTCTAGCAGCTTCTAAGAAACCTGCAAGTCCATAAAGTACACCTGAAATTATAAATATAAACATTATGTTCTTTACCAAGTTAACACCTGAAACTGCGGCTGCTTCTGGGTTACCCCCAATAGCAAACATATTTTTACCAAGCTTTGTTTTATTCCATACAAACCACATTATTGCTGCAACAATTGCAAGATAAAATACTAAGTAAGGTATTTCTACACTACCTAATTTTAAATAACCATTAACAAAAGAAGTGTATCTTTCATCTAAGTTAGCAACTGGTTGAGCTCCTAGTGGTGGCCTATCAATATATAGACAAGATGCCCCATAGGCTATAAGTTGCGTACCTAAAGTTATAATAAATGCATGAACTTTCAGTTTTGCAACTCCGAATCCATTAATAGCTCCAAATATTCCACCTATTACTATCGCAATAAACATTGGTAATATTAATGGTAGTTCCTCTGTTAGGTTAGGATACATTTTAGCAGCATATGTTGTTGATTGTAATAATGATGCTGATACAATTGCCGTAAAGCCTAAAATACGTCCAGCAGAAAGGTCCGTACCTTGAAGTACTATTAATCCTGCAACACCAAGTGCAAGGATACCACGTGTTGATGCTTGACTTAAAATATTAGTAAAATTCTTTAATGAAAGGAAACCTGGCTCCTTTATTACAAAGAACACTATCATTATAAACAGAACTATATATAGTGCATAATTAAGCAAGAAATTTTGTAAAGATTCTTTATCAAATTTAACTTTATTCATAGGTTCCACCTCTATTCTAAATATATTTAGCAGCCATAGTCATAATATCTTCTTGTGATAATTTATCTGCATCACCTATTCCAGCTACTTTTCCATTTGACATTACAAGTATTCTATCGCAAATTCCTAATAATTCTGGCATTTCGGAAGAAACAACTATAACGCCCTTACCCTTATTTGCTAAATCTATAATAAGTTGATAAATTTCATATTTAGCTCCAACATCTATCCCCCTTGTTGGCTCGTCTAACAATAGTATTTCAGGATTAGTTAAAAGCCATCTTCCTATAATTACTTTTTGTTGATTTCCTCCTGATAAACTTCTAATTAGTGTCTTCTGACTTGGAGTCTTAACCTTCATGCTATCTATTGTCCACTTAGTATCTTCAGTCATTTTCTTATTGTCTAATACTCCATACTTACTATATCCATCTATATTAGCAATCATAGTATTAAACTTAATGTCAAGTTGTCCAAATATCCCATTAGCTCTACGTTCTTCTGTTAATAGAGCAAATCCATTTTTTATTGCTCTACGAGAATCAGTATTATCTACTTTCTTTCCATGAAGCATTATCTCTCCATCATTATGTTTAGCTATTCCAAATATTGTTTCTAATAACTCCGTTCTTTTAGATCCAACTAAGCCTGCAACGCCTAGTATTTCTCCCTTTTTTAATTCAAAGGATACTTCTCTAATTGAAGGCTGATAAGTACCAGTTAAATTTTTAACTTTTAATATAACATCCTCAGGTTTATTGGTCTTTGGTGGAAATCTATGAGTTAAATCACGTCCAACCATTAGCTTTATTATCTTATCTGTTGTAAGATCTTTAGCTGGATTTGTAGCTATCCACTTACCATCACGCATAATTGTCACATCATCAGAAATTTGAAGGATTTCCTCCATCTTATGAGAAATATATATAATACCGCAGCCCTTATCTCTTAATTTATTTATAATTTTAAATAAGTGATTAACTTCTTCATTGGTTAAAGATGATGTAGGCTCGTCCAAAACTAATATTTTAGCATTATATGAAACTGCCTTTGCTATCTCAATCATTTGTCTTTGCGAAACAGAAAGCTTAGCCATCTTTGCTCTTGGATCAACTTCTATTTCTAATTCATCTAATATTTTTTTTGTTTCATCATACATGTCTTTTTCATTAACTACTCCAGCTTTCCCTGGATATCTACCAAGCCAAATATTATCCATAACATTTCTTTGCAAAACTTGGTTTAGCTCTTGGTGAACCATAGCAACACCATTATCCATAGCTTGCTTTGGATTGGAGAATTTACTCTTTACACCATTTATAAATATATCTCCACTATCTTCAATATAAACACCAAACAAGCATTTCATTAAAGTAGATTTTCCTGCTCCATTTTCTCCCATCAAAGCATGTACAGTTCCTGGCCTTACTTTTAACTGAACCTTATCTAATGCTTTAACACCTGGAAACTCTTTGCAAATATCTATCATCTCAAGAACATACTTTGTATCTGCCATAACCTTTTCACCACTTTTCTATTATTTATTAAACTGCATAGTGAAGACTCACTATGCAGTTTATATGAAGATTATTTTTATTCTTTAAGAAACTATTTTTACTATAGTTTCTATAAATAAGTTTTAATTATGAAATATCATATCTAAGAAATTCAATCTTATTTCGATATAAAAATATAACATTTAATTTTTTCTTATTTAGTATATTCTTGATATGGAATACGTACTGAAACTCCAGTATCATCGAATTTATATGAAGTTCCATCTATAGCACCCTTACCATCTGCTAAGTTCATTCCAGTTTCATATAATGCTTTAGCCATACCTTCCGCATCTTGAAGAACTGATCCTAACATAAATCCTTTACCTATTAAGTCTTGAGCTGCTGATGTAGCATCAACACCTACAACTGGAATAGTCTTTGCATCATCGCCATTATTATATCCTTGAGCTTGTAATGCAGCTATAGCACCTTGAGCCATACCATCATTATTAGCTATAACAGCTTCAATCTTATCACCAAATCTTGATAACCATGCTTCTGTAGCATTTTGAGCTAGATCATTTTGCCAGTTACAAACTTGAAGTGCTAATTCTTCAGTTTTAATTCCATTATCATTTAAAGTTGAAACTGAATATTCAGTTCTTGCAACTGCTTCTGGATTATCAGGTTCACCCTTTAACATAACATATTGTAAAACTCCATCCCCATTTTTATCTATAGCCTTTGAATCCTTATTCCAGAAATCTGTAAGTATCTTACCTTGCATAACTCCAGCTTCCTTAGCATTAGTTCCAACAAATATAGCTTTATCATATGCCTTTATTGAATCTGTAGCTGGTTCTCTATTAAATAAAACTACTGGCTTTTCAGCTGCTTTAATCTTATCTATTACAGTCGGTGCAGCTCCTGTGTCAACTAAGTTAACTAATAATAAATCCACATCTTTTTGTATTAATGTATCTATACTATCGTTTTGTGTAGCTTGGTCACCTTTTCCATCATAGAAAGTAAATTCAACCTTATCTGGATTTTCACTTTGAATCTTTTCTAAACTTTGACGAACAGTTGAAATATAAGTATCATCAAATTTGTATAATAATACCCCAACCTTCACTTTATCACCTGCTGAGGAATTCCCACAGCCTACTAATGAAGCTGTTACCATAATAGTAGCCATTGCCATTGTAAGTAACTTTTTAATCTTTTTCATATTAACCCTCCACCTCTCATAAATCATTATCACCGATATTGTTTTCGTTTACATTTACTATTATAGAAATATATTCTATTAATTTCCATGCAAAAAACTACACAAATATATCGAAATTCTTAACTGTCATCAATGTTTCAATTAATAATTTTTAAGTTTCTATTTGAAAGAAGTTTTCATTTATGATAAAATTTTAACTTGCAAAAGAATATGAGGTGATTTTTTGAATAAAGACTATGTAATAAAATTTATTAAAGATTCTTGGAAGGCTTTTCGTCCATTTTCCTTGACTCTTGCAATAGGATCTACAACTTTAGGTATAGTTGCTGCTTATAAAATGGGAGCTATCAATTTTTCCAGTTCTAGGGATTTATTATTAGTTATTCTAGTAACAATAGCTGGTCTATTAGCTCAATCTGGAGCTAATTTAGTTAATGATTACTTTGAAGGTAGTTTTAGATATTATAGGCCTAGCGGAAGAAAAGTAAAATTCTTAGGTGTAGATAGAACTTACTTTGATATTTATGTTTTTCTTTGGGCAATGGCCTGTTTTGGACTATCGTCATTAATTGGATTATATTTAATTTACATAACTGATTATAAAATGCTTATAATAGGTTTAATTGGCATATTTGGAGCTTATGCTTATACTGGTGAACCTTTTGTATTTAAAAGAAAAGGCTTAGGAGTTCCAATATCCTTTATAACAATGGGACCATTAATGGTACTTGGTGCTTCTTATCCCTTTACTAAAGAGTTAAGCTTGTATCCAATTCTATTATCATTACCAGCTTCATTTATAATACCAGCTTTAATGATAAGTAATGAAATGAGAGATTTCCAAAGAGATGCTAATTTAAGTCTTGGAACTTTAAGTGTTAGAATAGGTAGTAAGCTTAGCACTTATATTTATAGATTTTTAGTTTTTGGTGCTTATATTTTAACTGCTATATATGTAATGTTAGATTTTTATCCAATTACAACCTTATTAGTATTTATCACTCTACCTATAGCTTTAAAGGCTCATAGAGCAGTATGTAAATTTGAAAAGCTAGGTATTCCATATACTAATAATCTTCATTGGACTTTTACATTACTATTAATAGCTACATTACTAATAGGATAATTTTTAATAACACACTCCTCTTCTACATATACTAATATATATGGAAAGGAGTGTGTTTTTTATGAAAAATGGAGTTAAGATATTGATAGCTGTGATTGTTGTTATAGCTATAATAGCTTTCCCTATAATCTCTAGTTACAATGGCTTAGTAGGTCTTGAACAACAAGTTAATAAGTCAGCTTCTGATATAGATACTCAACTTCAAAGAAGGTCTGACTTAATACCTAATTTAGTTAATACAGTTAAGGGATATGCTACTCAAGAAAAAGATATCTTTACTGATATTGCTAATGCAAGAAGTAAATTATCAGGCGCTACTAATATTTCTGATCAAGCAACTGCAGATAGTGAACTATCAAATGCTTTATCTAGATTACTAGTAGTAGTTGAAAGATATCCTGATTTAAAATCAAATGAAAACTTTAAAGACTTAAGTATTCAATTAGAAGGCACTGAAAATAGAATCGCTGTAGCAAGACAAGACTATAATACTGCAACAACTAATTATAATACTAAATTGAGAAGATTCCCTACTAACATTGTAGCTTCTATCTTTGGATTTGAAGAAAAAGCACTTTACAAAGCAAGTGATAATGCTAGTGAAGTGCCATCAGTAGATTTTACTAGATAACTATGAAGATATTATCTAAGATAAAAGTTCTTTTGTTATCTTCTCTTTTACTATTATTTTTTACTCAAATTGCTTCAGCTGAAATTAACTTCCCTAATCCGACTAATTATAAGTATGTAAATGATTATGCAGGCATATTAACGGAAGATGAAAAAGAAAAAATTATTTCTATCGGTAAAGAATTAGAAGATAAAACTGGTGCTCAAGCCGTTACAGTAATAATAAATAGTACTGATGGTAAACCAATTGAAAGCTATGCTTTAAACCTCTTTAGAACCTGGGGAATTGGAGAAAAGAATAAAGACAATGGTTTATTAATCTTAATTGCTATTGAAGATAGAAATTGGAGAGTTGAAGTAGGCAGAGGATTAGAAGGTGCAATTCCAGATGCCTTAAGTAATAGAGTCATGGACTCTTTAGCTAAAGAGAAATTTAGGACTGAGGAATATGGAACTGGAATAGTTAATAGTTATAGTGCCTTTAGTGATTTAATTGCTGAGGAATATGGAATAACCCTAGATAAATCTTTAAATATATCAATGGAAAATAATAAATATAACTATAATAACATTCCTATTTTCAGTGGTATGGGGATATTTCTAGTACTAATTTTACTTGATTTTATTTTTAATGGAGGTTCCATTACATTACTATTATTAAAAATACTTTTCTTTACTGGTGGTAATAGAAGAGGTGGCAGAGGCGGTCATGGAGGCTTTGGAGGCTTCGGTGGGGGATCTTCTGGTGGTGGAGGCTTCGGTGGCTTCGGAGGTGGTTCTTCCGGTGGTGGAGGCTCCTCAGGTAGTTGGTAAAAAAATAAGAATACATATTATTTATTAGCACTTTAAATTAAAGTATTTAATAGATGATATGTATTCTATAACTTTTCATTCTTAATTTTTCATTGTGCAGCAGCACCAAACTATTTATTTTATATAATCTTTAGTTTCTGTTTTTAGTCCTTTTTTCTTTAATTTATTTTCTATAAAGGTCTTAACTATGGAGTAGAATACTGCAAATAATGGAACTCCAATTATCATACCCACTATTCCTAGTATTTTTCCTGCAACTAAAATAGAAAATAGTACCCAAAATGCAGATATTCCGATTGTATCCCCTAATATCTTAGGTCCAATTACATTTCCATCTAATTGTTGTATAAATAGAATTATTAGTAAGAACCATAAAGCTTGTATTGGCGATACAAATAAAATAATAATAAAGGATGGAATAGCTCCAATAAAAGGTCCAAAGAATGGTATTACATTGGTAATTCCAACTATTACTGAAACTAGAACTGTATAAGGCATTCTAAAGATAGTTAAAATTATAAATGTTAATACTCCAATTATTAAAGAATCAATTATTTTTCCTATTAAAAATCTACCAAATGTATAATTACTTTTATGAACTAATGCTATTATTGATTCAGCTTTACTTTCTGAAAACAAAGCATATGTTATCTTCTTACTTAATGCACATAACTTTTCCTTATCTATTAATAAATAGACTGATACTATAATTCCTAATATTAAATTCCAAATACTTGATGCAGTTCTCGCTAAAAAGGCTCCTATTGCAGGTATTAAATCTGTTACAAAAGATATTACATAGTTAACAAAGCTATTATAATTATCCATTAAAACTTTAGAATACTGCTCTTCAATATTTAAGTTCTTAATTAAATCATTAACAAAACTAGTAGTATTAGAAATATACGTCGGTATATCATTCATTAAACCTATAATAGATTCTGTAACCTGTGGTAGTAAAAACTTAATTACCATACTAATTATAAAAAATGCAGAAATATAAGCTAAAAGTATTGATATTCCTCTTTTAGATTTTAATTTTATTCTCTTTATGTACTTATTTTCAAAAACTTTATTCTCATAAAAATCTAGCAAGAAATTAATTATATATGCTATTGTAAAACCTATTATAAAAGGTTGAAATATAATTAATATTGAATCTAACTTATCTGTAAATATTGAAACTTGAGATATCGCTAAATAAAATAAGATAATGGAAATTGAAACTATAAATGAATATACAGCTATGGTTGTATATTTATTATTCCAATTAATTTTCATAATCTACCTCTCTTTACTGTACTTATTCTATCATTATAATTATAGTCTATTATAACCTATTATTTTATTAATTTTATAAAATTCATAATTTATTAATCTAATTTAACCTAAAAAGGACACTTAGGTGCCCCTTCTAAATAAATAATAAAAGACTTACTGCCATCACTATCATTCCAAGCACTAATCCATAAATAGATAAATGATGCTCACCATACTTTTCAGCTGCTGGTAAAAGTTCATCTAGTGAAATAAAGACCATTATGCCTGCTACCATAGCAAAAATAATTCCAAAAGATAGATCACTAAATATACTTCTTAAAAAGAAATAACCAACTAAAGCCCCAACTGGTTCAGCCATTCCTGAAAGAAAAGAATATAAAAATGCTTTCTTCTTACTTCCAGTTGCATAGTAAATAGGTACAGATACAGATATCCCCTCTGGAATATTATGTATTGCTATTGCTATTGGAATTGCTATTCTCATATCAGTTAAAGCTGAAACAAAGGTAGCAAGTCCCTCTGGAAAGTTGTGTATTGCTATTGCTAATGCTGTAAACTTACCCATCCTAAGAAGTCCAGCATTCTTTTTTGCTTCTTCGTCTGCCTCAGATAGTATCTCCTTAAACTCATGAGGATTTTCCCCACTAGGTACAAACTTGTCTATTATTGCAATTAAAAAAATTCCTAGAAAAAAAGAAATAACTGTTAAATAATTCCCCTGCTTTTCTCCAAGTGCCAATATTAGTGAATCTTTTGCCTTTACAAATATTTCTACCATGGATACATATATCATAACTCCTGCTGAGAATCCTAAACTTACTGATAAAAATTTTCTATTTGTGCTTTTGGCCAAAAATGCTATTAAACTACCAATCCCAGTGGCAAGTCCAGCAAATAAAGTAATTAAAAAAGCTATTGTTACATTATTCATGCATTACCTCCTAATCTATATATACCTTATTTTACACTGGCATATTTTATTTTTCAATTACTATAAATAAAAGAGAGCCCATAATATTATGCTAAATATTATAGTCTCTCTTTTTATTTAATTAAAATATTATAAGATTTAAAGAAAGTAGTTTTCAATTTCATGTTTAAATTTTTATGAACAACTTCTCCAATTTCCATTGTTACCATTACATCTATTATTACAGTCATTATTGGATAAACGTTCATTAATAAATCTTTGCATATCTCTTAAAGCTCTATCATAGCCTTGTCTAAATCCAGCTCTAGATCCTCTTTCAAAACCTTGTCTACATCCATCTTGGAATCCATTTTGATAACCAGCTCTATATCCTCTTCTAAAGCCTTCTCTTAATCCCCTTTGGAAGCTAGCTCTTGCAAGTTCTTCAGCTCTACTTAACCCTCTTTCTAGTCCATCTCTAAATCCATTACGATATCCAACTTTCTTACCATTCTCAAAGCCACAATTATATCCATTAGCAAATCCTTGTGCTAGGCCTTGTCTTAATCCTTTTTCAAACCAACATCTAGTGTCAATAACTCCACATTCATTAGTATTACATCCACATCCTGAATTTCCTCTAGAGAATGCATCAGCTTCACTTGCTGCTAAATCTGCTTCATTTATTCCTAAGCCTGATGGATTTACTCCAAATCCTGCTGAGTTTGCAGTACCAATAGGCTCATTAATAGAGTTAGGATTAAAGTTAAAATTAGTAAAATCATCCGAATCTTCTAATGCTGAAAAATCAAAGTCGTTTTCAAAGTTATTAAAATTAGCATTTTCATCAAAGTTGAAATCCGATCCTCCATCTTGAATTCTATTTAAAATTTCATCAAGATTTCCAGAATTTCTTTCATTATTAGTTCCCATCTTTTTTATCTCCTTGTAATATTGTTATATTACATATTATGCAGATATTACTCTTTTGTTCTTAAATATTAATTCTAATCATTAAGTAAAGATACAACTTCTCTTACTAGTTGTTTAACTCTATCAGGAAGTCTAGAAATAGCTTTTTCTCTCTTTTTTTCATCCTCCATTTGAGCAATTCTTAATACTTCATGTTGAACTCCAGGAATGTTATTAAGTTCTGAAGCTATTCTATTAAATCTGTCAGCAAATCTAGGATCCTGCATCTTGGCTTGGAGCCTCATTATTAAATTATAATTATTCATTATTACTACTCCTAATAATATTTTACTTTATAATATTCATAGTCAATTTTATTTGTGAACTTAAAACATAAATTAGGCGTAAAAGGATGATAGTCTTAAAAAAATAGAGCTGTCACACAAACAGCTCAAATTAACATTAAAAATTAAAAATGAAGAATTATTGATGTAATTCTTACAGAATTACTAAAATTTATTTCTTTTTAAAACCCCTTATGGGGTTTTTTCATTAATTTTTCATTATGCGACAGCACCATTTCTAGAAACTTAATGATGAAACTTCTTTATACATTTTTATTTCAGTTTCCGATTCAACTTCACTTAAAGACTCATTCCAATCCTTATCAAATTTGATTTTATATATTTCTATATTAGACCTTTCATTAACTGGTGCCATAGCTACATATTCATTACCACAAATAAGCTTTTGCTCTAATATAGCATACTCTACTTTATTTCCATTTTCATCGCTAAAAACCATTGTTCTATCTCTCATTTTTCTACTCCTTAACATTATATATTTTTTCTTTAGATTTAGTTAATAGTTATTAAATACTCTTGCATTTCTTTTATATGGCCACTATACATATCAGAGATCTTAATTAAACTTTTTTCAAGATGCTCATGAAAATTAGATTCCTTTATTAACAAATCTAAAATAGCCTTAAATCCCATTTCAGTTCCCTTTATAGCTTTTTCTAATATTTGCTTATCATTATCTATAGCCATTTCTTTAATGCTATTGAATATCTCAACTAACTTTCCAAATATACCTTCTTCTTTTACAGCTTTACCATTTAATTCTTCTATCTCATTTAAGATTACTTTTTTATGTTCTTCTATAGTAAGCAAAGTATTATCAATTAAAACTTTAAGTCTATAATCTTTTACTTTTTCTTTTAATTTTATCATTTCATTTTCTCCCATTATTACACCTTGTAAATGAGAATTTAAGACTTTAATCAAGTTTTCATCCATAAAAAACACACTCCTTTATACTAGTTTTACTAATATAAAGGAGTGCTATACATTATTTATTATTTTTTAACAAAGTGCTGCTTCTGCTTCATTTTCCTTTGTCCTGTAATTAATTATTAACTGAATCTTATCTATTCTCTTTTCATCAAGCTTTAGTAGCTTTAATGTAATATTATCAAAGGTTACTTCACAGTTCTTTGTATTTGTAGGTATTTCACCAAGCTTTTCTATAAATAGTCCAGCTATTGTATCTGCAAACTCAGATTCTAATTCTATATTTAAATAATCACTAACATCTTCTAATGTCATAAGACCACTCACAATAAAATTATCATCATCAATTTTTTCTATATCTAAATTTTCATCATATTCATCAAGGATTTCTCCCATAACTTCTTCTATAATATCTTCCATAGTAACAATACCAGAGAAACCACCATATTCATCCATTAGTATAGCTATATAAGCTTTCTTTTCTTTTAATTCTTTAAATAAATCATCAATATTTTTTGTTTCAATAAAGAAACATGGATCCTTTAATAAATCCTTAATATTGACATTATCTACACCCTTTTCAACTATACTAGCAAATAAATCTTTCATATGAAGTATTCCTATAATATTATCAATATCATCTTCATACACAGGAATTCTTGAAAAGTTTTCATCTAATATATCTTTTATACAATCTCTAATTTTTACATTTACATTTAGTAAAAAGGTTTCAGTTCTAGGTGTCATTATTTTCTTAGCTGTTGTATCATCAAATTCAATAATTCCATCTATCATTTCTCTTTCAGACTGATTAATGGCACCATTTTCTTCACCTATTTCAATTAAACTTCTTATTTCCTCTCTAGATATTTGTTCATCTATGCCGTCAGTTTTTACTCCTAGTAACTTAAGTATTAAGTTTGTTGAAAAAGATAAAAACCATACAAAAGGCTTGGTCACTTTTGATATAAAAATAATAGTCTTAATAGATGACATAGCTAGCTTTTCTGAATTTTGAAGAGCTATTCTTTTAGGAACAAGTTCTCCAAGTACCAATGTAATATATGATATAGCTATAGTTGTAAGCACTAATGCTATACTTTCACTATATGGTATATTTAAATTACTTAATACATTTGCAAAGCCAACTGAAATTGATGTTGCTGCTGAAGCTGATGCAAAGAAACCTGCTAATGTTATACCAACTTGGATTGTTGATAAAAAGTTATTAGGATCTTTTAATATTCCTTTTAACAATATAGCTTTCTTATTTCCTTCATCTGCTAAAATACTTATTTTTGTTTTGTTCAATGATACTATTGCCATTTCTGCTGATGCAAAAAAAGCATTAATAACAACCAAAATTAAAATTAAAATTAAACTACTCCCGGGACTACCTTCCATTTACTCATTCTCCTTATTTTAAAATATAATGAATTTATTCTATCATAATAATTATTACTATTTCAAATTTATATTTATAACTATACTGTCTAAATTATCTTAATTATTCAAATTATTAATATTTATATCAATATAGGCTAGTTTTTCTTAAGAAATCATTAGTTATCTGTACTTCTCTTCTATAAGTAATAATTAAGAGCTAAGAGTGAAAAATTAATAATTAAAAATTAATGAAAAAACTCCTTACGGAGTTTAAAAAAAATAATTTATTGTAGTAATTCTGAAAGAATTACCTCCTTAATTTTTCACTTTTAATTATAAATAAAGCTGTCTTAGGACAGCTTTATTTATTAAATGCTTCTTTTAAAGTATGCCATGCAAGTACTGCACATTTTACTCTAGCTGGCATATTAGAAATATTCTTAAGTACAATAGCATCTTCAAGTACTTCAAGTTCTTCTTCGTCATTAATTTCTCTTTTTATCATTCCAATAAAAGTTTCAACTAATTCTAAAGCTTCTTTCTTATCTTTTCCCTTAATAAGGTCTATCATCATTGAAGTTGATGCTTGAGATATAGCACAACCTTGGCCTGTAAATGCTAAATCTTCAATAATATCTCCATTAATTTTTAATTCTAATTCTATTTCATCTCCACAGCTTGGATTATGACCCTTTTCACATAAATCTGGATTTTCTAATTTTCTTCTATTATGTTTAGAAGAACTATGTTCCATTATTAGGGTTGTGTAAATCTCATTTAAATCCATTGCTCTACCTCCATTTTGAGAACATCTCATATGTTTTTTCTATCGCTTCTACTAACCTATCTACATCCTCTTTATCATTGTATAAATATATACTTGCTCTAGATGTAGCGTTTATTCCCATATATCTCATTAGAGGTTGTGCACAGTGATTTCCAGCTCTTATACATACACCAAAAGTATCAAAAATTGATGCAACATCATGTGGATGAACACCTTCTATTTGGAAGGATATTACTCCACCTCTTTTTTCTACTTCTTTTGGTCCATAGACTTTAACATACTCTAATTTATTCATCTTATCTAAAGCATATGAAACAAGCTCTTTTTCATACTTTTCTATATTTTCCATTCCTATTTCATTTAAATAATCTATTGCTTTAGATAAACCTACTGCAGCCTCAACATTTTGCGTACCTGCTTCAAACTTATATGGTAACACATTAAAGGTAGTTTCTTGCTCATAAACATATTCTACCATATCTCCACCAAACATTAAAGGAGGCATCTTTTCTAATAAATCTTTCTTACCATATAAAACACCTATCCCCATTGGAGCTAGTAATTTATGGCCTGCAATTATTAAGAAGTCTGCATTAATATCTCTTACATCTACCTTCATATGAGGAACACTTTGTGCTCCATCCACAATAACTATTGCACCTTTAGAATGAGCATATTCAGCTATTTCCTTAACTGGATTAATAGTTCCTAATGCATTAGATACTTGAGTAACCGCTACTATCTTAGTTTTATCAGTTATCTTAGATTTTATTTCTTCTTCTGTAAGCTCTCCATTTTCATTTGTGTACATATATTTTAATATTGCACCCTTAGCTCTTGCTACTTGTTGCCATGGAATTAAATTCGAGTGATGCTCAGCTATAGATATAACAATCTCATCACCCTCATTTATAAAATTCATTCCATAGGACATAGCTACTAAGTTAAAGGCCTCTGTTGCGTTCTTAGTAAATATTATTTCCTCAGAACCCTCTGCATTTATAAACTTTCTAACTTTTTCTCTAGCCTCATCATAAGCTTCTGTTGCAAGTACGCTTAATTCATAGGCACCTCTATGTGGGTTTGCATTTATCTTTTCATAATAATCTTTAATAGCTTCAATTACAGCTATTGGCTTTTGTGTAGTAGCAGCACTATCTAAATAAGCTATTCTTTTGCCGTTTTTCTCCCTGTTTAAAGTCGGAAAATCCTTCAAATAATCTCTATTCATTGTCTAATGATTCCTTTATATAAGATAAAACTTCATTTCTTGTAGTTTCGTCTTCAATCTTATCTATAATAGGATTAAATGCACCTTCAATGATTACTCTTCTAGCATCATTGTAATCTAGTCCTCTACTCATTAAATAAAATAGCTTATCTTCATCTATTTTACCTGAAGCTGCTGCGTGTTCTCCAGATACATCATCTTCTTCACATAGTAATAATGGAAGAGCTTTAGCTTTTACCTTAGGTGATAAAATCATACAATATTCATCTTCTTCACCTTTACTTCTAGATGCACCCCTCTTAAAATCAAGAGTTCCTCTAAATATCTTATTTGCTTCACCCTTTAAAGCACCTCTTGTGATAATATCTGAATTACTTCTTCTACCCATATGAGTCATAACATAGTTCATATCTATAATTTTCTTATCTCCACCTAGGTAAATAGAACTTAGTGTTGATTCTGAACTTTCCTTTGCTAAATCACCATGGTAGTTAGTAATACTAACACTTCCACCTAAATCTATTGAAACAAAATCTACTTTTCCGTAGTATCCTATATCTGAAAGATTAGAGTCTACATTTACTGTATTTTTGTTTAATAAATTTACTTTAACTACTTGAATCTTACTGCTATCCTTACCATATATCTTACATATTCCATTATGATATCCTTCAGATTGATCTTTTGAATTATACTTAATTAATATTTTTGCTTCTGATTCCTCTTCTGCAACTACTATTATATTATCAACTAAGGCATTATTTTTTTCATCTAAATTAAATTCAATTTCTATTAATCCATCTACCTTAGCTCTTTTATCTATATTTATTATGAAGCCCTTATTAAAATCAAATTCACCTTGATTTACTATTTCTTCTGATGCTCCATATTTAAATTTCTTATTTAACGGAAATACTTTTCCTTTTTTAAATTCTTCTATTGTAACTCCATCTAAATCATTACCAGTTACTTTATAATTATTAAATTCTCCAATCCTTGGAGGATTATAATCCTTTAATGTTACATCATTAACTTTTAACCAGCTTTTAGTTCTTACAGGAGTCTTATTAATATTATTAAAACTTATATTGCTATTCATTATCCTATGCTCCCTTCTAATTCAAGCTTAATTAAGTTATTCATCTCTACTGCGTATTCTAATGGTAATTCCTTAGATATTGGTTCAACGAATCCTCTAACTATCATTGACTTAGCTTCTTCCTCAGTTATACCTCTACTCATTAAGTAGAATATAGCATCATCACTAATCTTACCTATCTTAGCTTCATGTGAAATTTCTACTTCATCATTCATTAAATCTATAACAGGTATAGTATCTGACTTAGATAAATTATCTAGCATTAGTGATTCACAAGATACTACTGATTTAGAATTATAAGCATTAGCATTTACCTTAACTACTCCTCTATAAGTAGCTTCACCACCATTTTTTGAAATTGACTTAGAGTTTATAGTAGATGATGTATTTGGAGCTGCGTGAATTACTTTTGCTCCAGTATCAAGGTTTTGGCCTTTACCTGCAAATGATACTCCAGTAAATTCTGCTCTAGCACCTTCTCCTTTTAATACACTCATTGGGTAAAGCATTGATATTCTAGAACCAAATGAACCTGATATCCATTCAATTCTTCCATTCTTTTCAACAAATGCTCTCTTAGTATTTAAATTCAGCATATTCTTTGACCAGTTTTCTATTGTACTATATCTTAAAGTAGCGTCTTCTTTAACAAATAGCTCAACACAACCAGCATGTAAGTTAGTTACATTATATTTTGGAGCTGAACATCCTTCTATAAAGTGTAAACTTGCTCCTTCTTCTACAATAATTAATGTATGCTCAAATTGTCCTGCTCCAGGTGAGTTTAATCTAAAGTATGATTGTAGTGGAATATCTACATGAATTCCTTTTGGAACATAAACAAAAGATCCACCTGACCAAACTGCACCATGAAGTGCTGCAAATTTATGATCATTTGGTGTTACACATTTCATAAAATACTCTTTAACTATATCTTCATAATCCCTAACAGCAGTTTCCATATCAGTATAAACAACACCTTGCTTAACTAAATCTTCTCTTATGCTGTGGTAAACTACTTCTGAATCGTACTGAGCTCCAACCCCTGCAAGAGATTTCTTTTCTGCTTCTGGGATTCCTAAAAGATCAAAAGTTTTTTTAATATCTTCCGGAACATCTTCCCAAGTTTCATTTAATTTTGTCTTAGGTCTAACATAAGTAACTATGTTATCCATATCTAGTTCATCTAAAGATGGACCCCAAGTAGGTAGTTTAATTTTATTATATACATCAAGGGATTTTAATCTAAAATTTTTCATCCATTCTGGTTCATTTTTTTCCTTTGAAATAGTTTCTACTATTTCTCTTGTTAAGCCTTTTTCAGTCTTAAATTCAAATCTATCTTCGTTTTTAACGTCATAGATTCCTCTTTCGACGTCTTCTACATAAGTCTTCTTTTTAATTTCCAAAGCCTGTCACCTCCGTTTTACATAGCTTCTGCTTTAAAAGCTTCATAACCATTCTTTTCTATTTCATCTGCTAAACTTGCATCTCCTGTTTTAACTATTTTTCCGTTAACTAAAACATGAACATAGTCAGCCTTTAAATTTTCTAAAATCTTAGTATTATGAGTTATTATTAAAACTCCGTTATCTTCATTAGCATACATTTTAATACCTTCTGAAACTACTCTTATAGCATCTATATCTAGACCTGAATCTGTTTCATCTAATATAGCAAGCTTTGGATTAAGCATAAGCATTTGTAAGATTTCATTCTTTTTCTTTTCTCCGCCTGAGAATCCTACATTTAAATATCTCTTAGCATATTCTGGATCTATTTTTAATTCTTTCATATTATTTTTTAAGTCCTTATCGAACTTTAAAAATTTAATTAATTGACCATCTTTTGCTATCTTTGCACTTCTAATAAAGTTTTCAACAGTTATACCTGGAACTTCTTCTGGATGTTGGAAGGATAAGAATAATCCTTTCTTAGCTCTTTCATCAGTTTTAAGTTCTGTTATATCTTCATCTTCAAAAGTAATATCTCCTTCAACTCTTTCGTATTTAGGATGCGCCATTAAAGTATTTGCTAAAGTTGACTTACCAGCACCATTAGGTCCCATGATAATATGAACTTCACCTTTATTGATTTTTAAATCTAATCCCTTTAATATCTCCTTGCCTTCTACAGCAGTTTTTAACCCATTTATATTTAATAAAACTTCGCTCATTTTTACATCTCCTTATTTGTGTTTAATTATATATTTAAATTAAATCATATCATTTCACTCTGAATTGATTATATCATACTAAATTACTAAGAATTAATCAACTGTTTTTTTGCTATTTGTAAGCTTATAACAGTTAATTATTCATTAATAACTATTATTAGCTTTTTTATTCTAAATATTATTTACATTTATACAAAAAAGCTAACATTTGTAATTAATAATAGTTAATGCATAATTAATGATATAATTTGTTCCAAATTACTAAAATATTTTTTTAACTCCTACTGGAGTCTTCCTTTTAAATTCTTCACTCTTTCATTCTTTAATTCTTTCATTATAAAAAACTCAGCTTCTACTGAGTTTTCACCTAAATTGTCAATTGCTAATTGCTAACTGTTAATTATCATCGCCACCCTTCCTTACTTTCTCCACAAATCATATTTTCATTCCCTAATTCTTTAATTCTTTAATTCCTTCATTTTTTCATTTTTTCATTAAAAAAACTCAGCTTCCGCTGAGTTTTCACCTAAACTGTTAATTCTTAATTGCTAATTGTTAATTGTCAATTGTCTTCGCCATTACATATCTTCTAAGTCCACCATATTTTAATTTCTCTTTCTTTATTTCATAGCCTAAACTAGTAAATGTATTTACACTATATTTATTATATGGTGATGCTGTTGACGTAAGTATCTTAACTTCATCATCTTTTGCAATTTCTTCTATCTTTTCACATAATATTTTTTGTAGACCATTTCCTCTATAGTCACTTCTAACTACTGTAGATTCAACCTGCCCTATCTTAAGTAAATTTTCTCCTGATATTCCTAAATCGTAGCCATAGTTACCTTCTTCATATCCTTTTTTTATATATACAGCCATAGCTATTAGCTCTTCATTTTCGTCAGTATAGCCTATTATTTTTGCACCTTTATTTAAGTAATTTATAAATTCATCTCTTTCTGTAGGTGCATATAACTCTTTATTTTCTAATCCCTCTAAAATTATATCTTGAAGTTCCATTATATGATCTAAATCCTTTATATCTAGAACTCTTAATTTGGCATCAACTAAATTACCTGACTTATTTTTAAGCTTCAATACTTCTTTCAATATTGCTCCCTCCCTTTCCAATTTATTATATATATGTTTCAATAAATAATCTACATTTTGAGGGCTTATGATATTTAAAGTAAGAAATAGTATTAGAAGCAAATTACATCAATTGAAATCATATAGTTTTTAATTTCTATATAAGTTGTTTGTGTAATTGCCTAACTAAAATATTTTGAGTATAAAATATAGCTGAATAAAATGCAAAAACTTTATTACAACTTATATATCATATTTATTAAAACTTTATATTGTTAATATTTTTTAGATTTCATTATATCTCCTGCATAAAATCAAATATTTTGTCTAAATAATCTTCAAGAATATCATTGTTTTCTAAATATAAGTCATGTTTAGCATTTTTATAGTATATGAGGTTAGCACTTTTACATAATTTTATAAACTTCTTAATCCCTCGTTCACCTACAAGTTCATCTTTTCCAGCTTGAAATAATAATATAGGTGTTTTTATCTTCCTTATATTTTCCTTTTTCAATATATATTTGATTCCAATTAAAGATTCGTAAAGCCACTTAAAGGAACCTCCTCCTCTTTGCAGGTTTTCATTTGATAATACCTCTCTATAGTAAAGATTGTACCTACTTTCATTAGAAGTTGAAGCTAAGATAAAGTCATAAGTACTTTCATAAGGCATATTTCCAAATATAAATTTATCACCTTTTCCAAATATAATTAGGATCTTACATAAAATTATAGCTAAAAAACTAGGAACGTTTCCTACAGCTATCTTTAACATTGGTGAAGATAATATAGCCTTTTTAAAATAATTATTATACTTTTCTATAAACATCGCACTTATAGCTCCACCCATTGAATGTCCAAAAAGAAATAAATCTTTATCTTCATTTCTTTTTACTACTACTTCATCTATAAATATTTTTAAATCATTAACATAATAATTAAAATTTTCAACATTAACCTGGCTTTTATGAAGTTTTCCAAGTTCCCCAGACCTTCCGTGTCCTCTGTGCTCCATTATATAAACTGAATATCCTTCCCTAGTTAAATAATAAATAAACTCCTTATATTTTTCTATACATTCAGTAAATCCATGAGAAATTACTATTCCTCCTCTATCATCATTAATTTTATAAATCTCGTAATACATTTTATTATCTAATTCTCCCTTTATGTTCCCAGTAACCTTTATAGCATCCAGCTTATCTTTAACCATTTCAACAACATCTTCATCCATACCAAAATTTATAAAATACTCTCTTTTCTCCATAGTCATACCTCTTAAGTCTTTTTTAGTATTTTATCTCTAATTAGAATATTTATAAGCCTAAGATGAAGTTTAATAAATTAATTATTAAAGGAGCCATCTTATAAGATAACTCCTTTAATAATCAAATTTTGTATTTACTTTTATACTTCTATTTAATATAATTTTCTATTGCTAATAAAGCCTTTACATCAATATTTTTTTCAGTCTTAAGTATCTCCTTTGCTTTTTCTTTAGAAACTAATATAACTTCTATATCTTCATCGTCCTCTAAGTTCTCATTAGAAGGATTTCCACTACAAGTGCAATAAACCAAAGATATTGATTCATCCGTCATTCCAACAGATACATACACCTTCTTATTAGTTCTTTCCTCATCTATTTTAACTAAATCTAAACCAGTTTCTTCTTTTAATTCTCTTTTTACTGTTTCAATAAAATTTTCCCCTTCATCAACAAGACCTGCAGGTAATTCTATAACATAATCATTTATTGGAACTCTAAATTGTCTTATTAAAACTAGTTTATCTTCCTCTATATGCTTAGCTATTATAACTACAGCATCTGGCTGATCTTCTCCATTATCAAAAAATTTATTATTTAAGTCTTCTATACTCTTACGGGAAGCAATAGTCCAATTTCTAAGGGTTCCCTTTTTATTTATGTAATCAGCACTATATAACTTTAAGTATTTAGTATCTGCTAATTTTTCTATATTTTTAACCTTTACCTTACTCATTTTTTCATCTCCAACTCTCTATATTATACTTCATTCTTATTTTACTTTTATTTTACAATTCATTCAACATTAGTACTAGAATAAATTATAGACATGCTTTACAATTATATATATGTTTCAATAAGTAATCTACATTTTTAGTACTTATGTTATTTTAAGTAAAAATACTTTTAAAGTAAACTACATCAATTGAAATCATTGATCTTTTAATTCTTATATAAGCTGTTGTGATAATTACATATATTAAATATTTTTACCACCAAATATAGCTTAATAGAAAGTAGAATATTTATTACAACTTATATACTATAATTTTAATTTATGGAGGATATTTCAATTTGAAAGAGCTGAATAATAAATTTAAAGAAAACCTATTACTTGGAACTTATTTAATGTTACTTTATTTTATTTTATTAAATATAAAGAATATATTTGCCATGTTCGATGGTGTTCTAAGTATATTAAACCCATTTTTACTAGCCTTTTGTATGGCTTTCGTTTTAAATCTGCCAATGAAATTCTTTGAAAATAAGATTTTCAATTTCTTAGATAAAAACAAATCAGATTTTGTAAAAAATCTAAAAAGACCTTTATCAATTTTATCTACTTTTATAACTGTTATAGGTCTAATAGTTGCTTTAGGACTATTTGTAATTCCAGAACTTATTAATAGCCTTGCTACACTTATGGATGCAGTTCCAGGCTATATAAAGTCTTTTGAAACATTAATTAATCAATATGTATCATCCACAGAATTACTTCAAAATATTTATAATGCATTAATGACTACATGGCAAGACTTATTACGTATAGTTACTACATTCTTAACTACTTCATTAACAGGAATTTTAAGTACTACAGTTACTATTACAAGTGGTGTTATTAACTTTATACTTTCTGTTATACTAACAATTTACATGTTATCTAGTAAAGAAAAATTAGTATTAAACTTTAAGAAATTACTCTTTGCTTTTTCTAAAAAAGAGATTGCTAATAAAATCATTGATATATCTAAGATATCAAATTATACATTTTCTAAGTTTATTACAGGACAATGTATTGAAGCAGTTATTCTAGGAGTTTTATGTTTTATAGGAATGACTATACTATCAATGCCTTACGCATTACTAATTAGTGTGCTTATAGGTGTTACAGCCTTGATACCTATTTTTGGAGCTTTTATTGGCGCAATTCCTGCAGTGTTCTTAATACTTATAATAGATCCTATTAAAGCAATATGGTTTATAGTATTTTTACTATGTCTTCAACAATTTGAAGGTAATATAATATATCCTAAAGTTGTTGGAAATTCTGTTGGACTTTCTGCAATATGGGTTATGCTTGCAATGATTGTTGGTGGAAGTACTTTAGGACTTGTAGGAATGCTAATTGGAATACCAACTTTCAGCGTTATATATCAATTACTAAAGGAAGTAACATATAAAAAACTAAATGAAAAGAAAGTAAAATTATAAAAGGGCTGTCTCAAAAACAGCCCTTTTATAATTAAAAAAATCTAATTATCAATGTAATTCTTCCAAAATTACTAAAAAGATTTATTTTCTAAACTCATTTATGAGTTTTTTCATTAATTTTTCATTATTTCTATAGTTCTATTATCTTTTTAATTATTTCATCACATAATCTATGACTCTCTAATGCGTCATCTATAGAAGGGTTTGGTTGTTTTCCATTCTTAACAGCACTTATAAATTCATTAATTATTGAATCAAATCCTCTTCTATATAAAATAGTATCCCAATCATTAAATTCTAGACTTTTCTCTATATTTTGTGAAGCAATCTTAGAATTATTTAAATTCTTTACAATAGTTTTTTCCCCACTAAATGAATATTCTAATATTTCTTCATTTAATCCATTATCCTTGTTCATTATAGCTATACATGTTGTGTTTTTATTTCCTAATGTAACTACTACATTATATAAAATATTATCTTTTTTTAAAGCACTAACATTTAATAATTCAAGTTTATCCTTAGCTAAAAATCTTATAGTATCTATAACATGAATAAAATCATCTAATATAAAAACAGTAGTATCCTTAGGCTTTAATACCCTGTTCTTTTGAAGTTTTATTATGCTTGGACTACTATCTCTAAGTCTTGAATACATAGGAGCAAATCTCCTATTAAAGCCTACCATAAATATTTTATTTTGCTTTTTAGCAAGGTCACTCATTCTTTTACTTTCATCATAATCATAACTAATAGGCTTATCCACATAAACATGAATATCATTATTCAATAACTTTTCTATTATTTCTATATGACTTTCTGTAGCTGTATGAATAAATGCTGCATCTATTTTTTTATTTATTAAGTCATCAACGTTATTAACAGCTTCACTTATTCTATATTTATTAGATAAAGACTTCAACTTATCATTATTTCTAGTACAAAAAACTAATTCTAAACCTTCCATAGCTGTAATTACAGGTAAATATGCCTTTTCACAAATATTACCTAAACCTATTATTCCTATTCTCATTTAACCCTCTCCTTATAATTTTCCTTATCTAAGATTATCAAACTTTTCTTTGTTTTCTTCAATAACTTCTATAAATTTTTCTGCAATACTCGGATCAAATTGAGTACCTGAAAACTTTCTAAGTTCGACTATAGCCTCTTCATAAGTCTTTCTTTTATTATAAGGCCTATTAGATGTCATTGCATCAAAACTATCTACAACACTTAATACCCTAGATAAATAAGGAATTTCTTCTCCTTTTAAATTACTTGGATATCCGGTACCATCAAATCTTTCATGATGGTGTTTTATAATAGGTATAATTTTTTCTAATGATTTAACTGGCTTTATTATCTCTATTCCCTCTTCCGGATGACTTTTTAAAATCTCCCATTCTTCTTTAGTTAAAGGCATTTTCTTTAAAAGTATTTCCTTGGAAATATTTATTTTCCCAATATCATGCATATAAGAACCTTGAATGAGATTGGATTTCTCTTCCTTTGATAAACCTAATTTTTCTGATAATAATTTACTATATAAAACTACTCTTTCTGAATGACCATATGTATATCTATCCTTAGCATTAATCACACTTATTAACGTCTTAATAGATGTAACTAATTCAACATCTTTTTCTTCTATATCATTTTTCAAATCATCTAATATAGAACTATATGTTTCAACTCTATTTTTATTAAAAAACTTTGCTCTATATAAAGCATCATCAGCACTTTTAATTAACTCCACTTCATTCCTAGCTTTATCTGGGAAAGTAGATATACCCATTGATACTGTTAATACACCACTTGGCTGATTTTCTTCACCATAAAATTTTGTTTTTTCAATAATCACTCTAATTTTATCAGCAATTTTCAAAGCTTCTTCTTCATTAGTATCTGGTAAAATTATAGCGAACTCTTCTCCACCATATCTTGCTGTTATGCTTTTATCTCCAGAATTATCTCTTAATATTTTACCAATACATCTTAAAATTTCATCACCCTTTTGATGACCGTATAAATCATTATAGTGCTTAAAGTAGTCTATATCGATCAAAATCATAGCTAATTTAGCTTTTTTCTTCTTTGCGCTAATAATTAATTCCTTTAAGGAATCTTGAAAATATCTATGATTATATACTCCAGTTAGTCCATCCATATTAACTAAGTTCTCTAACTTTTCTATATGTTCACCTTCTATTTTTACATAAAATCCTAGTGGCCATGCAGTTAATATAAATACTCCAGCTAATAATAAGTCATCTTGAAAGTATTTATTTACCGAAGCTCCTGGCATACATAAAATATCCATTACTAAAATAGCTAGTGATGCAATTATAGAAGTTACAATTCCACTTTTCATTCCAGATTGTATAGTTGTACTAGTAATTATAAATAAAAATATAAATTTATAATTACTCTTATTTGCGCCAGAAATAACTATCGCAAAAAATAATATCACCATAAACAGTATATTTTCAATTAATATCTTGTATTTTAATACAGGCTTATTTGTATTTTCATGTACTTGAAATGACCATAGCATATAAATTATTGTTAATACAAGACAACCTACAACTATTGGCATAAATATAGATATACTATTAAAAGAATCTAACAGCATGCCTTCTTCATTAAAAAAATATTGAAAGAAAATTATTGCTGTAAACATCAAAGATGCCAACTTTACTATAGATGCCATATCATCAATTTGCTTAATTCTACTTTTCTTAATTTCTTTCATATTTATCACCATTTCTATATGATAAATAAAGACCGGTTACCCGATCTTTATTTTTCAATTACTCATCTCTTAAGCATTTTGGTTCTTCTGGTTGGTATGAACACCAGAAACATGCTGAAGTAGCAACTGTTGAAGCTATAACTGTAGCAAATGCTGCTACTGCCATCATTACCTTACTGTTTAATTTTTTCATTTCTAATTCCTCCCCTTAATACTTAAAATTTTTATTAATAAAGAATCCATTCCATTCACTAATGAATGTCCTATTTTGGTAAGTGTTAGTACTTGCCAAGAAACCCCAAAATAAATACATATAGAATATACTAAGTAATCTATATTTGAGCTTTCTCGATAAATAAATATCATTGCTAGAGCTAAGAACATATATATAGTCAATAAAATAATAGATCCCTTTTTTAATCTTCTAATTTTAGCCAGACTTTTTATAGGCTTGTTAGGAGTATCTACAGGCGCAAGCTTATAAGTTACTATAATAGAAATTAAGTAAACTAATCCTCCGACTATTATTAAATAATTGGTATTAATATTTATTTTTGTGAATATAATTGCTGGTATTACTGATACTAAAGCACCAATAATTGCACAGTTAAAAGCTTTACTTGCATGGGCTCCCCCTGAGTATTTTCTAAAAATACTAATTACAAAAGAAATGATTAACGCTTCTAACATAACATTAAGTATTCCACCAACAATAGCTACTAAAAGTATTGATAGTCCTATTTGAAAGAAGGCATAGAGTCCATACTCTATAACACTAGTTTTATCATCATCATAATTTAATTCTTTTCTTAAGTTATTAGCTATTTTTTTTGATAAAGCTTCTACACTATACATCCTTTAACACATCTTTCCTTTTATCTAAAATATAGAAAATATATATTATTGCAGCTAATATTATTAATGAAGGTATTCCTAAAAGTGTTTTTAATACAGGGTTTAGAAATAACTTATCTAAATCAATATTAGGTATTAGCCTTAATACAAATACATTAATTCCTTCTGAAACAAATTGTAGTAAAAATACTATAAGAGCACTTCTCATAGTTAGTATTACATCTATCTTTATATAGCTAATAGTTAGTAAAACTAAAAATAATAATATTAAGATAGTATGTACACCATAGTTAATTGGTAATAATCTTATACAAAAAATTGTAATTGCATAAACAATACTTGATACTAAATATTTTTTCTTATCTATGTTAGTCTTGGATAAAACATAGATTCCTAATATTATTAATAATCCCTCTGGTATTGCTCTTAGAAAAAATTCTATTGGTTCAAGTTTTAACATGATTTTCTCCTTATCTGTAGTTAATTGCTAATTCTTCTTCAGTACTTGTATTCAAACTTTTTATAATACTATAAATAATGATAAAAATGTAAAATCTAATAAAAATATCTCCTAAACTTAAAACGCTATATCCAATATCAAAAATATCAGTTAGTGGTTTTAGCTTAGTACTTGCATCACCAAGTATATGAATATCATTAACTTTATTAAATGCATCAGTTTTTGCATATCCTGTTAAATATGAAAGACTAGGGAAAACTGGCATAAATCCATTATTAGCTGCTATTGCTATATCGTTTAATATTCCACCTATTATCACAAAAACAGATCCAATAATAGCCTCCGTATATTTCCTATATTTAAATATTAAAGGCAGATAAGAACATAAATAGACAGTCTTCAACGGTGCCACAATATCTATATAACTATAATTCTCCATAAAAATATTTATTTGTATAAATAAATACACTAACTCCATAAAAATAACTGGGTAAATTGTCCAATTTTTAAATAACCCTTTAATGTCATATTTCTTTATCTTACATATTATTAATGATATTAATACAGTTTCTATCATAATTTTATATTTTTTTAAATTACCTTTCTTGTTAATAATTTAATTTATAAATTTATTATATCATCTGTTAAAATAAATTTCCATACTTTATCCATATTATTTTCATTTTTTTACAATTATCTTTTAAAAAGTCATATTTTTGTATAAACAGTTAAATTTATTCACTAAAAAAATGGAAAAATTATCATTTTTCCACTTTTAGCATTATATTTGAATTTTTTTCTATTTTTTGCGACTTACATGTAGAATTTTGTGAGCAATATAACTATTAGGTTTCATAAGATAATCTTCATACAGTTTTATTATCATAGGATTTTCATGAGATTTTCTTATTTCCTTATTAAAATCCTCCTCATACATGGAATCCATTCTCTTTCTTAATATATCCCTATTAGATCTTATATAAGGCTGTCCTCCACCATCTATACAACCTCCTGGACAAGCCATAACTTCTACAAAATCATATTTTGATTCTCCTCTTTCAATTTCCTCCATAGCATTCTTAGCATTTCCTAAAGAATTTACCACTGCAATATTCACAGATTTCCCATTTATCTCTATAGAAGCTTCTTTTACACCTTCTAATCCTCTTACAACCTCAAATTCAACAACTTCTAATTTCTCTCCTGTTATCCACTCATAAGCTGTTCTAAGGGCAGCTTCCATAACTCCTCCACTTGTTCCAAATATAGTTCCAGCTCCACTTGATATACCTAAAGGATTATCAAACTCAGATTCAGTAAGTCTTAAAATATCAATTCCAGCTTCTCTTATAAATTTAGCAAACTCCCTTGTGGTAATGACTAAGTCCACATCTTTAATTCCTGAATTATCTTTCATTTCTTCCCTATTACACTCATGTTTTTTAGCAATACATGGCATTATTGAAATAACTGATATATCTTCTTTCTTTACACCTAATTTCTTAGGTAAGTAATTCTTTGCTACTGCTCCAAACATTTGTTGAGGTGATTTACAGGTAGATACTAGTTCTATTTTATCCTGATAATTATTTTCAGCATATTTTACCCATGCTGGACAGCAACTAGTTATTAATGGTAGGTTTTCTCCTAAGGTAAATCTTTCGATAAACTCATTTGCCTCTTCCATAATAGTTAAGTCTGCTGCAAAATTAGTATCACATACTAACTTAAATCCTAATAATTTTAAAGCTTTTACAATCTTACCAGTAGGTAAATCCCCAGATTCTAATCCAAACTCCTCTGCTAGTGCATATCTTACAGCTGGAGCAATCTGAACAACTGTAAATTTATCTTCATCATCTAAAATGTCCCATATCTTTCTATAGTTTGATTTTTCCTTTAAAGCCCCAGTTGGACATACTGCAACACATTGTCCACAGTAAGTACAATTAGTTAGCTCTATAGCCTCATTACAGAAAGTAGATATATTAGTATTAAATCCTCTATTAGCTAAAGTTATTGCATGTACCTTTTGTATATCATTACAGGCTGTTACACATCTTCTGCATAAAATACATTTTTCCCTGTCTCTAATAAATCCATCAGAAATATCAATTTCAAAAGATGTTCTCTCCCCTTGAAAGTTTTTTTCATCTATACCAAGCTCTGAAGCTAAACTTTGCAACTCACAATTAGTATTTTTCTCACAATTTAAACAATCCTTAGGGTGATTTGATAAAAGTAATTCTGTAATAGTTCTTCTAGCCTTTACAGCCTTTGATGAATTAGTTCTAACTGACATTCCTTCCCTAAGCTCTGTAGCACAGGCTGGTAATAAACCAGACTTACCTTCTATTTCTACTACACAAACCCTGCATGTCCCCTTACAATTTCTAGTTTTACCATCAACCATATTCATATGGCATAAGGTAGGTAGATTAATATTAATACTTCTAGCAGCATCTAAGATACTTGTACCTTTTTCAACTTCTACTGAGACTCCATTTATTTCTGCCTTTATCATTATATTTCACCTCCTAAGCTAGTTTTAATAATTGCTTTTGTTGGACAGGCTTCAAAACATAAACCACATTTAATGCATTTTTCTATAATAATAGTATGCTTTTCTCTGAGCTTTCCTTTAATAGCTAAAACAGGGCAAGCTCTTAAGCACTTAGTACACCCTATACAATCATCTGTTACTTCATACTTTACTAATCCCTTACATACTCCTGCACTACACTTCTTATTAATAACATGCTCTTCATATTCTTTTCTAAAGAATTTAATAGTGCTTAAAACTGGGTTTGGTGCTGCTTCACCTAATCCACAAAGAGAAGTATCTTGAACTACTTCACAAAGTTCTTCAAGTTTCTTTAAATCTTCTATAGTTGCTTTTCCATTAGTAATATCTTTAATCATCTCTAAAATTCTTTTATTTCCAATTCTGCATGGTGTACACTTACCACAAGACTCATCAACACTAAACTCTAAATAAAACTTAGCTATATCTACCATACAATTATCTTCATCCATAACTATCATCCCACCAGATCCCATCATTGAACCAATAGCTGTTAATGTGTCATATTCTATTGGTAATTCCAAATAATCTCTTGGAATACATCCTCCGGAAGGACCTCCCGTTTGTACAGCCTTTAATGATTTATTTTTAACAATCCCACCCCCAATTTCATATACTATATCTTTAAGTGGCATTCCCATAGGTATTTCTACTAACCCCACATTATTTATATTTCCAGCTAAAGCAAAAACCTTTGTTCCTTTTGACTTTTCAGAACCAATATTACTATACCAGCTTGCACCATTGTTAATAATTTGACTAATATTCGCAAAAGTCTCTACATTATTAACACAGGTTGGCTTTTGCCATAACCCTTTTTCTGATGTCCTTGGTGGCTTCATTGTTGGTTCTCCCCTTAAGCCTTCTATGGAATGAATTAATGCTGTTGCTTCTCCACAAACAAAAGCACCAGCCCCATATTTTATTTCTATATCAAAATCAAAACCAGTATTTAATATATTTTCACCAAGTAATCCTATCTCTCTAGCCTGCTTAATAGCAATCTTTAATCTATGAACAGCTAATGGATATTCAGCTCTAATATATATATAACCCTTATTAGATCCAATAGCATATCCACAAATAGCCATAGCTTCTAACACTAAATTAGGATCCCCCTCTAATATAGCCCTATCCATAAAAGCCCCTGGATCACCCTCATCTGCATTACATATTACATACTTTATTTCACCTTCAGCCCTTCTTGCAGTTTCCCACTTTCTACCTGCTGGGAAGCCTCCACCACCTCTTCCTCTTAATCCAGAATCAGATATCTCCTTTATAACTTCCTCCTTACTCATGGAAGTTATCACTTTAGCAAGGGCAGTATATGCTCCTACAGCTAATGCTTCTTCTATACTCTCTGGATCTATTACTCCACAATTCTTTAAAGCTATCTTTACTTGTTTCTTATAAAAAGGAATTTCTTCTTTTACTTTTATTCTTTTCTTAGTTTCTTCATCTTCATATAAAAGCCTCTCTACTATTTCCCCTCTAACAATATGGCTTTCTATAATTTCTCTTACATCTTCTTCTTTTACTTGAGTATAAAAGACTTTATCTGGCATTATTTCTATTACTGGTCCCTTTGCACAAAACCCGAAACATCCAGTCATTATAACCTTTACTTCATATCCTAAATCTAGTCTTTCTAATTCATTCTTAAATGCTTTATTAATACTATCTGCCCTAGAAGCCTTACATCCAGGTCCTCCACAAATAAGAATATGTCTTTCTTTTATTTCCCCTTTATTAAACTTTTCCGGATTCTCTCTAACCTCTATTTGTTTTTTATAAAAATCTACCTTTTCTAATAATTCATTATAATTTCTTATCTTCTCCATACTAACCTTGCTCCCTTAAATTATTAATTAATTCATTAACTTGAGGCTTAGTAAAATATCCGTAAACCTTATCATTAATTAGAACTACAGGTGCTATTGCACAGGAACCAACACATCTTAAAGTATCTAAGGTAAATAATCCATCAGAGGTAGTTTCACCTTCTTTAATACCTAATACCTTTCTAAAATCCTCTAAAATATCATTAGCTCCTCTTACAAAACAGGCTGTCCCAGTACAAATGCTAATTACATACTTTCCTTTAGGCTCCGTTGAGAAATAGGAGTAAAAAGTTATTACTCCATACACTTTCGAAGGAGGTATATTTAGCTTATCTGCAATATATTCTTGTACCTCCCTTCCTAAATATCCATATAAACCTTGTGCATGATGTAAAACTGCTATTAAGGAACTTTCTTCATCATTCCCATCTTGGATAAATAATTCTAATTCCTTGAACTTTCCACACTTATCCTCCAATTTTATCTCCCCCTGTATTATATTAGTTTTAATAATTTTCTGAATATTCTCATAATTATATGTTAGCACAATGTATTTCAATTAACAATTAACATTTAATAATTAACAATTAATGAAGTAATTTGTACTAAATTACAAAAATTCGAATAAAAAACCCGATATATATAATATGATTTTAACTTAGAGAAAATGAAAAAGAATAGATTAATATTTAAAAATTATTATTCTGAATAAAACATCCACACTGATTTAACATAAACTCAATTTAAGAAATAATTTTAATATTGTATAATAATCTATATTAACTAAAAATTACAGCATAGCTAAAGAAAAGGTGGTTACAGTATTAGAAATTAAATATAAGAACACATTAGATGATTATGTAAATTTTTATTGGTTTTCACAAAAACCATTAATTCTCATTATATTTTATGGGTTTCAATCATTATTTTTATTTGGAATAGTCTATGCACTTACAGATTATGATTATTCTCTTAGTGCAAGGATAATTGCAGTAGCTATAATTATAATCTTATGGATTATATATCGTGTTTTTTGCAAAAAAGTAAATAAAAAAGCTATAGCACAAGGAGTAATAAAGATAAGGGCAAAAATGGATTCTTCCTTATTGAGTGAAAAAACTTTAACAATAAATGAAGATAACATTACTATTAAAAGTGTTAAATGAGTAAAAAAGTTTAGTTTTAAAATAATTTCTAGAATCCATGAAGAAGATAATTGTATATATATTATAAATATCATACGTGATGTTACAGCGATAATACCTACTAATATCTTCACAAGTACAGAGGAAAAGGAACAGGTCATAGCTCAACTAAAAACAAGGTGTAAAAGAAAATGAGAGAGTGATAAAATAGATTATCACTCTCTTTTGTTAACTAAGAAAAAAACAAATAATTATACATAAAAATTAATGGTTTATATTTGCTAATTAGAAATTAACTAAGTAATTCCTATACTTCTCCATAGATGTTTAATGAGAATCCTGTTTTTAATGTCTTTTCAGCATATCTTTTTGCACCATCTAAAGATAAATCTTTATAATTTCCACATTGAACTTCATTAGCAGCTGGTATTTCTTTTGCTTTAAGTACTGCTTCTAAAGCTGATTCCAATGCTTCTTTAATTTCTTTAGGCTCTCTATCCCCCCATATACTTAAGTAGAATCCTGTTCTACATCCCATAGGTGATAAGTCTATAATACCATCTACCTTGCCTCTTAACTCGTGAGCTAGTAAATGTTCTAAACCATGGATTGCAGCTGTTTCAAATGCTTCCACATTAGGCTGTAAAAATCTAATATCAAATTTAGTTACCTTATCTCCTTTTTCACCTTCTAAAAGACAACACTTTCTTATATATGGTGCCTTAACTATTCTATGATCTAATTCAAAACTTTCTACTTTTTCCATAATACTACCTCCCTATATTTACTATTATATTTTAATTAACAGTTTACATGATTTCAATGATGTTCTAAATTATCATATCTATTCACCAATAGCCTTACTAGAAGCAAATAATTATAAATGGAGCTGCTGCATTATCAGCTCAAATTAAAAATGAATAATTATTGATGTAATTCCTACATAATTACTAAAATTAATTGTTTTTCAAAACTCCCTTAGGAGTTTTTCATAAATTTTCATTATTCATTCTTAATTTTCAATTGTACAACAGCACTATTTATTTGCTACATTTTCACAAGTGTTTATTGTATTTATTATAGATGATACCCCTTCACTAATCCTTCTTGCTACATAAGGATTATTCATAGTGTATAGATGAATTCCATCTACTCCACTTGATATTAAGTCTATTATTTGCTCATTTGCGTAAGCTATCCCTGCATCTCTTAAAGCTTCTGGGTTAAATTCATATTTATTCATTATCTTTAAAAACTTTTGTGGTACTTTTGCACCACAAAGTGATACTATTCTCTTTATTTGCCTTGCATTTATAACAGGCATAATACCAGCTTCAACAGGTATATTTATATTATACTTCTCTTTCTTATCTAAGAAATTATAAAAATAATTGTTATCGAAGAATAATTGAGAAACTAAGTGAGTAGCTCCTGCTTCTTGCTTTCTTTTTAAATTTAATAAATCATCTTCAATAGATTTACTATCTGGATGAATTTCGGGATAACAGGCTGCAACTATGTTGAAATCATCTCTTCCTTTAATGTGAGTTATTAAATCAGTTGCATACCTAAAACTACCTTCTCCTTTATAATCTGCTGGAATATCTCCTCTTAATGCTAAGACATTTTCTATACCTTGATTTTTTAAATCATCAAGTATCTTATCAACATTATCTTTAGTTGAATTAATGCATGTTAAATGAGCTAGTGGCTCTATACCATACTTATTTTTTACTATTGAAGAAATCTCACAAGTCATATTCTTAGTTAAGCTTCCACCTGCCCCATAGGTAACGCTTATAAAATCTGGCTTAAGATCCTTTAACTCCTCTAAAGTATTATAGATAGTTTCTATATTGGATTCTTGTTTTGGCGGAAATATTTCAAAAGAAAATACTACCTTTTTTTCATTAAATAAATTATTAATATTCATAATAGCCCCCTAATTTTTTATTCTTAGCCCATCTACCTTTTCCAATATTCCCCAGGAAAAATAGCTGAAATACCTTATTACTATTTTGATCTTTAAATTAATTAACTCTTACCTTTTATAGGCTCCTTAAGCTATCCATAAGTCTTTTAAGGTAAAAATAATTTAAAGAATAAAAAAAATACCTAAAGGATAACCTTTAGGTATAGTATAAGCCTATAAATTACCCTTATCTAACAGGAATTAGCACCACACAAATAAGCTAAATATACATTTAACCTTGTAGGTTGCCGGGTATCATAGGGCCAGTCCCTCCACCACTCTCGATAAGTTCTTTAAATATTGTTTTTTTATTATTATAAGTTATTTCCTCTTTTTTGTAAACAAGGAAATTAAGTTTAATTCTTATTTATAAATCTTAATCTGTTTTTTATTATTTATCCAATCTCATTTTTAAAACTTAGTTATAGTAAAAATCTAATTAATGTTTTATTAATAGTAATACTATTGAAACTATACTAAAGGCTAAGCTTACCATATTTATATATGTTACTACTTGCTTAGGTGTAAATCCTTTAGCTTCTAACCTATAATGAATTTGGCTTCTATCTGCTTGATAAACAGGTTTTCCATCTAAAAATCTTTTTATAATTACAAAGATATTATCAAATATAGGTATAGCTAAGGCTAGTATAGGAATAAATAAACTCATTAATGTAGCTTGTTTAAAAGCTCCATCTAGAGCTATTATACTAAGTATAAATCCTAAGAAGTTAGCACCTGAATCACCCATAAATATTTTTGCAGGATATTTATTATACATAAGGAATCCTAAAGTCACACCAGAAACCCCTAAGGACATAATTATAGATTCACTTTGATTAAGTATTATAGCTGCTCCAGCAAAAGTAATAGATGAAATTAAAGTTAATCCACCAGCTAATCCATCCATACCATCTGACCAGTTTATAACAGTAGTAACTCCAAATATCCATGTTACAGTTAAAATAAATTGTACTACATAACTTAATTGAATATATTCCCCTGAAAAAGGATTGCTAAATCCTCTAAAGGCAACTCCTGAATTAAATACAAGAATTGCAGCTAGTAATTGAATAATTAACCTTGGATAAATAGGAAATTCTTTTCCTCTAGTTTTATAAAAGTCATCAACTAGTCCAATTAATAATATTAAAAGGGATCCAAAAAATATCCATACTTTTTCTATATCTAAACTATATGTATTTACAAAGAAATAAACAACAAAAAATCCTATAAACATAGCTATCCCACCACAAAGTGGAATTTCGCCTCTATGTTGTTTTCTTTTAGTTGGCTTATCTGTAAAACTATATTTATGTGATAATTTCACTAATATAGGCACTGAAAAATATACAATTGAAAATGCCAATATAAAAGATAATATATATCTCATAATGTCTCCTTAATTATAAATGCTATTTTATATTATATTATGTTAATTAATTATTATCTTATTATACTATTAAAGGCCCTTATTATCAATGACAAAACAATTACGATTTTTATCACTTCACTCTATTATCTGTATTAACCATATTTAATTTAGCTGATTTAGAATAAGTCACCCCCTAAATTATTAACTGTTATTTGTTAATGAGCAATTAAAAAGAGGCTGTTTAAACAGCCCCTTAAAATTAATTCTTTGCTTGTATCATATCTTTAACCTTCATAAGTCTAGTTAAAGCTCCTCTTTCATTTTCATCAAGCTTCATTCTAATATACTTGATAGTTTCTTGAAGAGAAGGAATAGTCATATATTCAAGAGCATTAACTCTTCTTCTAGTCTTTTCTATTTCATCTGCCATAAGCTGAGTTGACTTTTCAACCTCTGCAAGTTCTAATAACTTTGGCAGTATTGTATATAGCTTAGAAATAGAATCATCTAGTTCTGATGATGTGCTTGCAAATCCATATGGGAATATGCTCCCTTCATCACCTTCTAGCTGTCTATGAAAGTCCATTTTCGGAACATTAACACTCATTATATTCTTAGTTCCTACTTCAACAGAAATACTTTCTTTCGGATAAGCTACTGCCTCTTCTAGAAATTCTGAGCTCATAACAGCTCTAGCCATAACAAAGTCCTTAAGTGCTCCTTGAAGCTCTGCTTCTACAGATTTTCTTAATTCATTATTATATTTGACAAGATTAACGAATTGCCTCATAAGCTCATCTTGCTTATCCTTTAAAAGTTTATGTCCCCTTGTAGCTGTAGCTAATCTCTTTTTTAGCTTAGACATCTCCATTCTAGTAGGATTGACATTTAATCTTGCCATGGCTATTCTTCATCTCCCTTTGGCATATACTTTTCAAGATATTCGTCTCTGATTCTCTTAAGCTCAGTCTTTGGAAGTATCTTTAAAAGTTTCCATCCTAATTCTAATGTTTCTTCTATACTTCTATTTGCTGTAAATCCTTGAGAAACATATTGTTCTTCAAAGGCTTCAGCAAATTTAGCATATTGCTTATCTATATCTGATAATGCTGATTCTCCTAATATAGCAGATAATTCTTTAGCTTGCTTTCCTTGTGCATATGCTGAGAATAATTGGTTCATAGTATCAGCATGGTCTTCTCTAGTCTTATTCTTTCCTATACCCTTATCTTTAAGTCTTGATAATGAAGGAAGAACATCTATTGGAGGCATAATACCTTTCTTATATAACTCTCTTGAAAGGATAATTTGACCTTCTGTAATATATCCAGTTAAGTCTGGAATTGGATGTGTCTTATCTTCTTCAGGCATAGTTAATATAGGAATTTGAGTAATTGATCCTTCTTTACCTCTAAGTCTTCCTGCTCTTTCATATAGAGTTGAAAGGTTAGTATATAGGTAACCTGGATATCCTCTTCTACCTGGAACTTCTTTTCTAGCTGCTGAAACTTCTCTTAAGGCTTCTGCATAGTTAGTTATATCAGTCATAATAACTAGTACGTGCATTCCCTTTTCATAAGCTAAGAATTCAGCTGTAGTAAGAGCCATTCTAGGTGTAGCTATTCTTTCGATAGCTGGGTCTGATGCAAGGTTCATAAATAATACTGAATTATCTATAGCACCAGTCTTATTAAATTCATCTACGAAGAATTGAGATTCTTCAAATGTAATACCTATAGCAGCAAATACAACTGCGAAGTTAGAATCTGAATTTAAAACTTTCGCTTGTCTTGCAATTTGTGCTGCTAATTGTGCATGAGGAAGTCCTGATGCTGAGAAAACAGGTAGCTTTTGTCCTCTAACTAAAGTATTAAGTCCATCTATTGCAGATATTCCTGTTTGAATAAATTCTGATGGATAATCTCTAGATACTGGATTTATAGCTTCTCCATTTATATCTAATCTCTTTTCAGGTATAATATTTGGACCATTATCTATTGGGTGTCCCATACCATCAAAGATTCTACCTAGCATATCTTCAGAAACCCCTAGTTCAAGAGGTCTTCCTAAGAATCTTGCCTTAGTTTCTTTTAAGTTAATTCCTGATGATCCTTCAAAAAGTTGAACCATAGCTCTAGTTCCGTTTATTTCAAGAACTTGACCTCTTCTGATTTCACCAGTTTGAAGTTCAACTTCAACTAACTCATCATATTTAACACCTTCTACACCTTCAACTACCATTAAAGGCCCTACAACTTCTGTAACTGTCTTATATTCTTTAAGCATTTAGAACCCCTCCTTTTTCGTTGATTAATGTATCAATAGCTGATTTTAATTCTGCTTCAATTTCATTCATTCTGCTTAGATTTTCTTCAGGAATATACTTACTTCTAGCAATCTTATCTCTAATTTCACTTAAAGCTAAAATTTCATTTAAATATACTCCAGCCTTTAATGCTCTTTCTGCTTCCTTCTTAAATAGAAGTATTAACTTTAACATCTTATATTGTTTATCTAATGATGCATATGTATCAACTTCATGGAAAGCATTTTGTTGAAGATAATCTTCTCTAATTGACTTAGATACTTCTAACTTTAATCTATCATTTTCTGATAAAGCATCGATACCAACAAGACTCACTATTTCTTGTAATCCTGATTCTTCTTGAAGTAAAGTCATAGCTTCTTGTCTTAATGAAGACCAATCAGAAGATACTTCATTATTCATCCACTCATCAATTGTATCCGCATATAATGAATATGAATTTAACCAGTTAATTGATGGGAAGTGTCTCTTATAAGCAAGTTGAGCATCAAGTCCCCAGAATACCTTAACTATTCTAAGTGTTGCTTGAGTAACTGGCTCAGAAAGGTCTCCTCCTGGAGGTGAAACTGCTCCTATAGCTGTAACAGCTCCTTCTCTACCATCTTTACCTAGACAAACAACTTTACCAGCTCTTTCATAGTAGTCAGCAAGTCTTGATCCAAGGTAAGCTGGATATCCTTCATCCCCTGGCATTTCTTCAAGTCTACCAGACATTTCTCTTAAAGCTTCTGCCCATCTTGAAGTTGAGTCAGCCATTATTGAAACTGAATATCCCATATCTCTAAAGTATTCAGCTATAGTTATACCTGTATATATACAAGCTTCTCTAGCTGCAACTGGCATGTTTGAAGTATTAGCAATAAGTACTGTTCTCTTCATTAAGCTTTGGCCAGTCTTAGGGTCTTTTAGTTCTGGGAACTCATTTAGAACGTCTGTCATTTCGTTACCACGTTCTCCACAACCAACATAAACAACTATTTCAGTGTCTCCCCACTTAGCAATTTGGTGTTGAACTACTGTTTTACCAGCTCCGAATGGTCCTGGTACTGCAGCTGCTCCACCTTTAGCAACTGGGAAGAATGTATCTACAACTCTTTGACCTGTAGTCATTGGAGCATCTGGTTTTAACTTTCTTGCATATGGTCTACCTTTTCTTGCTGGCCATTTTTGCATTAATGTTAATTCCTTATCACCTTTTTCAGTTTCTACTATACATACAGTATCAACTATAGTGAAATCTCCTGCTTTAATTTCTTTTATTGTTCCTTTAACTCCATAAGGTACCATTATCTTATGAAGAACAACTGTAGTTTCTTGTACTGTTCCAATTACATCTCCAGCCTCAACTACATCTCCTACTTTAGCAGTAGGAACAAAGTTCCAAACTCTTTCTCTATCTAATGACTTTACAGCTACACCCTTAGTTAAAAATTGTGAGTTTGCAGCCTTTGCAAAAGCATCTAGAGGTCTTTGGATACCATCGAACATAGACTCAATAAGTCCTGGTCCTAATTCTATACTTAATGGTTCACCAGTAGTAACTACTGGGTCTCCAGGTCCAATTCCTGTAGTTTCCTCATAAACTTGGATAGATGCCTTATCGCCTCTCATTTCAATGATTTCTCCGATAAGACCTTTTTCTCCAACCTTAACCATGTCGAATATATTTGCATTTTCCATTCCCTCAGCAACTACTAAGGGACCTGCAACTTTAATTATCTTTCCGGTCTTCAACGTACTAACCTACCTTCCTATAAAATATTAACGCCTACAGCTTTTTCCACACTATCACTAATTCTCTTAAGTCCTATATTTAATGAACCTTGATTACTTGGAATTAATATTACAGCAGGAAGTACCTCTTCATTGTAACGTGCTATAGTTTCTTCTATTGTTTGCGCTATTTGTTCAGTTACAAAGATTACTGCGTAATTGCCTCTTGCACAGCCATCTACTGCTTTTCTAGCTTCATCAGCATCTACTACTGGGAAAACATCTATTCCTAGAGCTTTGAAAGCTAAAACTGAATCCTTATCTCCAACAACACCTATTTTCTTATGCATATATATCACGCAACCTTTCTCTTATTACTTCCTCAGCAATATTATTAAGCTTGCCAACCATTATAATTCTTATTACTTTTATTTCAGTTTCTTTAGCATATATATATGATAAAATCTTCTCTGGTCCAAAAGTAACTAACTTAGAATCCTTCATTAATTCCATAATGTAATTATCACTTAACTTTTCTAAAAGACTTGCAGATTCTGTTGCAATATATCCTTCAAACCCTTCTTTAATTAAGTCTGAATAAATAGTACTTTGAAGTTTAGTCATTATATTTTCTGGTGATTCATTTAATAAAGCAACTAATTTACTACTATCTATTGCCCCACCATCTACTATAACTTCCTCAGCAAAGTCTCTTCCTTTGTTTTGTTTTTTAATTCTAAGTAATGTTCTTATATTAGTAGAATCTATCATTGCTTTTACTAAATTATCTATAAACTTATAATCTAAGCTTTTTTGAATTTCTACTAATTCTTTAAACATATATTTATCAATAATTATATCTATCTTTTGAGGATCTTTAGTTTCTTCAAAGACCTTCATAGCTTCTTGAACTCCTTTTCCAAGGGTTCCATTTAAGCTTTTATAATTATCTCCATCTATTTTACGTTTAATTTCTTGTAAATCTAAATTTCCAAGCTTTATAATCATTGAAGATAAATCTTTTCCAAGAACTTTTCCCTTTAAAAGAACTTTTACATTATGATAATCATATTTTAAACTCATTATCTTAACTACTTCTTTAACAGGGCTTATTTCATATACCAAATCATATACTCTTTTAAGTTCTGCAGACAAAATTTCTTCATAATCCTCTGCTCTTTTTATACTTGATGATACATTTGAATATTCTGTTTCATTTAATATTCTAAGAACTTCGCTTGCAGATGGAGCTTCAATCATTCTTTCAACTTTTGGTTTATCAAGGAGTTTAGTTTCTAAAACCCATATTCTTGATACTGCTTGGGTAAACTTCATTTTATCCATTTCTTACCCTCCTTAATTGAACAACACATTAGCTACTTCAAACTCCAATTCATTCTTTAATGAACTTACTAAAGCTTCATATGTGTTATTTATTTCTATACCATTACTTTCAAGAATAAATCCACCTTTAAAGTTCCCTATAGTAGGACTTAACTTTATATTACCATTATCTCCTAATGCTTGATTTAAATCATATATAAAAGTAAGGTCTACTAATTCCATTCCTGCTTTATTTAAAATAAGATTTTGTTCTCCTATTTTTCCTAAAGATAATATTGAACTTTTAATAAATCTTAAAAAGTCATCTCCAGAAATAGCAGCTAGAACATCTACACTTTTATCAAAAACGTCTTTAATAACTTCTTGTTTTGCAGATAACTTATTATTTCTTACTTTTAAAGAAGCAGAAGATATTATTCTTTCTTTTTTAGTTTTTGCCTCAGCTTCAGCCTTTTGTATTATTTCTTTTTCTAGTTCTCTGGCTTTAGCTACTTTTTTAGAAAGAATCTTATTCTTTTCTTCTTCAGCAGAAGCTAAAATGCTTTCCTTTCTTTCTTCAGCATCCCTAAGGATTTTTGAAGTTAGATTATTAATATTTGCCATCGCCTATTCTCTCCAATCCTAGAATCCTTTGTTTACTAACATAAATGAAATAACGAATCCTAATAATGCATATGTTTCAACCATTGCTGCTAAGATAATACCTTTAGTATTGTGTTCTGGGTTCTTTGCTAATATTTGAATACCAGCTGCTGCAACCTTACCTTGAGCTATACCTGACCAAAGTCCAGCAAAAGCTATTGGAAGACCTGCTCCTAATAAGTATAAACCTTGTTCTAATGGCATTCCTGAAGTCATCTTAGTGAATATTAAGAAACCTATAACGAAACCATATAAACCTTGAGTACCTGGTAATAATTGAAGAACTAAAGCCTTACCGAACTTTTCTGGTTCTTCTGTAACTAAACCTGTAGCTGCTTCACCAACTATACCAACACCTTTAGCTGAACCTATACCAGCTAAACCAACTGCTAATGCAACTCCCATTGCTGCAAAAACTAATCCACCGTTATTTTCTATAAAATATTGAATCCATGACATTTCCATTTATAATTCCTCCTAATTTCTTTTGATCCTTATATATTTTTCTGATCCTTTAAATGCATTAAATGGTCTTCCACCACCATCATAGAACTTAGAGAAATATTCAACATACTGAAGTCTTGCTGTATGAACATAAGCTCCAAGTAATGATAATCCTAAGTTAAATATATGGAATAATACAAATAATACTGGTCCTATTATTATTGCCGCCACTCCTGGTAGAGTATTAATTAAAAGATTTAATGCCCCAGCAATAGATCCACCTGCAAGTCCTAGTGCCATAAGTCTTGTGTATGAAACTAAGTCTCCTACATATCCAGTTATACCATATAAAGAATACAACCCTTGACCTGCTTTAGCACCAACAGATTTCTCTGCTCTTCCTCCAGCTATAACTATAAGTACCATACCTATTATCGTAGTTACTATAAACACTGTTCCTAAGAAACTTGATAATCTTAAAAACTTAACAGCAACTATTCCACCAATAGATGCTAATGTAATTATCCATGATCCTGCATCTAGTAATGCATCTAGTTTTTTCCCCATCTTAACTAAACTATAGACCTTTATAAATAGTCCAAAGAATATTTGTATTACTCCAAGGGCTAAAGATAAGATAAGAATGGTATTAACGTCTTTATTTGTATCAATTAATTGAGTTGGAAGTTTTACTATATCACCAAAGAATGATCCGTAAATCAACCCAAAGAATATTGTTGGGAAACTTAAGTAGAAGAAGAACTTTGCAAAATCCTTCATACTATCACTTAGCTTTAAGAACTTAAGAGCTAAGAATGATCCTATTAATACTATTAAACCATATCCTGCATCTGCTACCATCATACCAAAGAATATTAAATAGAATGGTGCAAGAAGTGGAGTTGGATCTACTTCATTGTATTTCGGATAACTATACATACCAGTAACACTTTCAAATGCAGATACAAGCTCTCCATTTTTTAATTTAATAGGTACATCATCTATTTCATCTTCTTTAACATCTTCAAACTCTATGTAGTATTCATCTTTAAGAACCTTTTTGCAAGCTTCTGTTAAGAGTTCACTATCTTCCTCTGATATCCAACCTTGAATTGCACTTACATTCTTAGTTTTTAAGAAGTTTTTTGCAACTTTGTTTCTTTCTACTTTACTAGCGAAATAATCATATGCAACTTCTAAATTTCTTAAATCCTCTTCATAATCTGCAATTTCTTCTTTTACGAAGAATTTCTTTGATCGAATTTCTTCAATTTTATGCTTAAAGTCTAAAATTAGCTTTAATGGCACATCATTATGCTCTGTTTTAAAGGAAGTAAATCCAACACTTCTAAGAACTTCAGAAATATTTTCATCCTGATCCTTATTTGCTAAAATTAATAAATTAATATCATTTGTACTTCTAGATACTATTTCTACATAAGCATTTGATAACTCTTGTAATAAAGTATCCTCATAAGATTTTGATATAGTTCCTATATAATAAGAAGTATTCTTTAATGATTTAATTTCACTAAAGCTTACATCTAAATCTTGCCAAGGTGTTAAAGTATCAATTTCAGCTTGTAACTTAGTTACCTGTGAATCTAAATCAGCTAATTGTCCATCCTTTTCTTTTGCCTTATCATAACTTTTAATCCAATTAGATGATTTTACCTTTTCACCTAATTCATCTAAAGTTAATGATTGCTTTTCTTCTCTTAAAGCTTTAATTCCAGATTTCTTTGGAACATATTTGCTTAAGAACTCAAGACCATATTTAGCTTTTGATAAACTTTCTTCATATTTTACACACTCTAAATCCATATCGTCTTTAGATAAAGCTTTTAAATCCTCATACTTATCTTGTAATTCTTCATCTTGTAAATTTATAAATTCTACTCCAGATAAGCCTTGAATTTCTTTTAGTAGCTTTTGTTTTTTAGATTCGAAGGTAAGCAAAGTGAATTTCTTCATCTTAACTATTGCCATGAATCTTCACTATCCTCTCAACGATTAAATTAATAGCATTATTCTTCTTGTCTTCAGAAATATTTTTGATTTCAATTACTTCATTTTCACCCTTAGATAAAATAGGTGCTGCTTCTGAATTCCCATCATCTTCAGCCTTTTTAATAGTTTCACTCTTTTTTAAATTAGCAGATTCCACTATTTTGTTGTATTCATCTTCAGCTTGAATATTTGCAACCTTTAATATTTCCTTTGCCTTAGCTGTGGCTTCTTGAATTAATTCTTCAGCCTTATCTTCAGCCTTCTTTATTTCATTTATTGCTTCTAATGCCAAAATCTCACCACCTTTATTATATTTAATAATAATAATATAGTAATTAATGCTTTATATAGTATTAATTACTTTATTCTATTATACATTATACACTGTTTCATATATTTTTCAACATTTTTATTCCCAGTCTAAGGAAAGAGCCCTTATATTTTACGTAATGTAATTGTTTTCTTCATTATATTTTAAGGCTATTTAACTTTTCTTAATATTCTTTTATCTCCTCAGTTATATGGATAATATCACCTCCATAACCAAATAAATAATAGTCCTTCTTTTTAATAATTATCGAATCCTTTAAAAATGTCTGTATATCAATCTCAAAAGACTCTAAGTAATACTCTTTAAATGAATATTTATGCCTAAGCATATTCTTTATTTCTTCTTCTTCTCCCCTCTTTATGCTTCTTCCTATAAAGTCAGGTATCCCTCTTTTCTTATTAAAGTTTAAGTAATCAAATCTTAACAATTCATTTAATATATCTTTATCTCCTTTTAATATTTCCATATTAAAATCTAAAAATACCTTATAGTATTCACTGTTGCCGATATTTCTATTAAAATATCCTTTCTTATCAAAATACTTTCCAAGCTCGTAATAAAAATCAAAAGGATTATCAAACTGCTTAACTAAATAATTTATTATGTTATTAAACTTCTGAGAGTTATAGTACTTATCTACCATTTCTTCAACCTTTTTAAGCTTTAATAACTCTTCATAGCTTAAATCCTTTGTTTTTAAGATTTCATAAGGTGGATATGGAGAGAACTTCATTCCATATGCTACTGCTTCCTCTCTTATAGATGCCCCTCTTAATAATTTTAAAAATCCTAATTGAATCTCTTCTGGCTTAATACTATATACATCATTGAAGGATCTTTTAAATGAATTATAATCTTCTCCTGGTAAACCTGCTATTAAGTCTAAGTGTTGCTTTATATTTCTCAACTTTAAAAGTTCATCTACCTTTTCTTTTATATCACTGAAATTAACAAATCTATTAATTCTATTTAAAACTTCATCATTAGTTGTTTGAACTCCAACTTCAAATTGGAATCTATCTTTCGGAGCTTTTCTAAGTAATTCTAATTCGGCATCCTTTAAAAGATCTGCTGATATTTCAAAATGAAATTGTGTTTTAGTATCTTGATTAATTAAAAATTCCCAAATTGCCATTGTAAATTTGTGATTGCAGTTAAAGGTTCTATCAACAAACTTAACAAGCCTTACTTCCTTTTTAATAAAGTAAGAAAGTTCTTTTTTAACTCTTTCTATATCTAAGAAACGTACTCCATGAATTGTTGAAGATAAACAATAACTACAGTTAAACGGGCATCCTCTACTTGATTCATAATAAACTATCTTATTATCTAAATTTTCATCTTCTTCATAAGGAAATACTACTTCATTCATATTCATAAGAGGTCTTTTGCCATTAAAGAAAATATTATTATCTTTTTTATAATACAATCCTCTGATATCTTCTAAGCTTCTTTCCTGTAACTTATATTCAACAAACTCCCTATATGTTTTTTCTCCTTCACCTTCAATAATATAGTCCCCATTAAGCTCTCTTAATATGTTTTGACTATCATAAGAAACCTCAGGTCCACCATATAGTATTTCTATATTTTCATCTACTAATTTAATTAAGTTAGATAATCTTTTTATCATTTCAATATTCCAAATATAAGTAGAAAATGCAACTACATTTGGTGATTCTTTTATTATTTCCTCTAATATCTTTTCTTCTCTATCATTAATTGAGAACTCTCTAATTTTACAATCATAATCCATATCCTTGGTAAAAGCCTTTAAATATCTAACAGCTAAATTGCTGTGAACGAACTTTGAATTAATAGCTGTAAGTAAAATTTTCATATGTTATCTCCCTTCAAATTTAGCAAATTTTATATTTTTTTACCCCTAATAAAATGAATATCTTCCCATAATTTAGTTTCTTCTATTTTATAAGATTTTTCAAGGAGTTTTTTATTTTCTTCCATATTTGATTTTATAATAGGATTTAAATTTTTAAATTCAAACTCTTTAAATTTCCCTGATGGCATTACTGCAATTATTTTATTATTTATCATATCACGTACTTCTTTATTAATATCCCATATATATATTTCTCCCCCAACCCTTATATACTTACTAACTTCCTCTATTATCCTTGCTCGACTAAAACCATTCCACATCTTACTTAAAGAGAAAAACATTGTACAGGTATCATATTCATTTTCCTTTAGTTCTCCATCTTTATTTTCACTAACATAATCTACTGAAATCTCATTCATTATTTCTTTTGATAAATTATAAATAACTCCAAAATTCTCGCCAACATCTAAGATATTCCCTTTAAATTTTATATCTGATAAATTTAAAACTATTGTCTTCCCCATATTAAAACACCTCCATATTACATAAGTTACATTATATTTATATTTATGAAGGCATTATTTTATAACAGTTTTATTTATTATTTATAATATTTGTTTTCATTTAACCTTTTATTTATTCTCTTTACTTTTCTTCTTGCATAAACTCTTATAAGAAAGAATAGATATAAATGTATTGATTGGAGGTGAATACTTTGAAGAAAGATAGCTTTTTAAGAAATTCTATCCTTCTTACAACGTCGAATATTACAACTGGAATATTGGGCTTTATTTTTTCTATTTACTTATCAAATCTTATAGGTCCTGTTGGAGTTGGCCTTTATGGTTTAGTAATGCCCATTTACAATCTTTTTATATGTCTAATGACAGCTGGAATAATTGCAGCAATTTCCAGAACTTCTGCAGTGTATAAGGCAAAAGGAGAATTTAATAATATTAGTAAAACTATTAGATCTGTAGCTGGTTTTAATGTTATTTGGGCAATTGCTATAGGCGCTTTAGTCTTCTTTTTAGCACCATACATAAGTAAATATGGAATTCATGATATTAGAACTGTTAATGCTATTAGGATTACTTGTCCTGCTATGGTGTTCATAGCTCTTTCTAATATTTTAAAAGGTTATTTCTTCGGTATTTCTAAAATTGTAGTACCTTCTTTTATAGATATTTTAGAAAAAGCTATGAGGATAATTACTATTACTTTATTAATTTTTGCTTTTAAGTCAACTTCTATAACTTCTTTAGTTACCCTAGCTTACTTATCCTTAGCTATTGGAGAACTGCAGAGTTTGATTTTATTATTTCTATATTATAAAAAATTATCTAGAGAAACTCCTAAATCCTTTGATAAGCCTGAAAGAGCATCTCAATTACTTTTTAACGTCCTAGTAATTGCACTTCCTCTATGTTTAAATGGCTTCTTAGGAAATTTATTTGGAACTGCTTCAACTCTACTAGTTCCAAGAAGATTAATTGCTGCTGGCTTTGATGCAACTACTGCATTAGGTATGATAGGAAAGTTTACAGGTATGGCTTTAACTATAGTTACCTTTCCTATGATTGTAATTATGTCAATAAACTCTTTAATAGTTCCTGACCTTTCTGAAACTATTAGCAGGCGTGATTACTACAATGCATCTTTAAGAATTAAAAAAGTTATGAAAATAGCATTTTTATTAGGACTTGCTACAACGGTAATATGTAATCTTATTCCAGATTCTTTAGGTATGATGTTGTTTAAAAGAGATGACTTAGGTAACTATATAAAGATAGCATCCTTAAGTGCACCAATACTATTCACTGCAAATACTATGTTTGGAATACTTAATGGCTTAAATAAACAAGGAATAATTCTTAGAAACTCCCTTATAGTATCTGCTATAGAAATTGTATGCCTTTTTATTTTCATTGGACTACCTGGTGTAAATATTATGGGATATGGAATAACTCTATTTATAACCTCATTAATAAGTTTAGTTATAAATCTTAGAGAAATTCAAAAGCATATATACTTAAATCTATCTAAAAGCAATATAATAATTTTTGTATTACTTTCAATTTTAATATTTATTGTACTTAAAGTCTTAAGTAGAAATATGCTAAATGATGTGATGATAATAAAAAATTTAATAATTATATTTATTACCTTTGGTCTTTTTACAGCTCTAAGCTTTTTTGGTATAGAAGAAGAATAAGTGCTGCGCTACGCTTAGCACAATGAATAATTAAGAATGTATAATGGATAATGAAGGATGTAATTTGTTTCAAATTACTGATAATAAAACAATAAAAACTCAGCTTAGGCTGAGTTTTTAAATTTAAGCATCTATCTTGGATTAAGTTAATAATGTGTATCCTCCATTAACTAATTCCTTTTTTAATCTATCTTCAGTTTCCCTATCTAAATCAAGAAATGATAAACATATATAATTTTGATTAATTGATGATTTATCTATAGTAGATATATTAGAAAGTAAATTTACTTCACATATTGTTTCATCCTTAAATTTTAAAAAGAAAGTTTCTAATCCTGTATCATAAGTAAAATATTCTATATTAATTATTTTTCCAAATAAATTAATAAGTAGTTCTTTCAAAGTCAAAAAGTTTTCTCCATAAAGCTCAATATATTTATTATTCATTTCTTATCTCCTATATCTATAGAATCAATTTTATATTTCATTATTAACTTTTACTTTTTTATTAACATGTTCAGATGAAAGTAGCATAATTCCCATAAAGATTAATAGAAAAATAGGTAAGAATTTAAAGCCTATTAATTGAGATATAGCTCCAAATAATGGAGGTATAAAAGTACTACCTATATAAGCTGTAGCCATTTGGATTCCCATTATTCCTTGAGATAATTCCTTTCCAAATCTGTTTGGCGTTTCATGTAGCATTGCTGGATATATTGGAGCACAACCTAGTCCTATAGCTATTAACCCAGATAATTGCATGGATTCTGATAATGATAAAGTTAATATTGCCGCTCCTAATATACAAATTACTTGTCCAATTCTTATCATTTGCTTATTATTAAACTTCATAGCCATAAAGCCTGATAAAAATCTTCCAACTGTTATTCCCAAATAATAAAATGAAACCCATTTAGCTGCCCTTTCAGTTGATAAACCATTATTCATTACTAAAAAGGAACTAGCCCATAATCCTGTAGTTAACTCAACTGCACAATAACATAAAAATGATATTAAAGCTGCCTTAGCGCCTGGAAGTTTTAATAATATAGAAACCTTAACTTCACTAGATTTTTCTTCTTCATTATTATTGGGGGCTTCAAACTTTCTCCAAATAGGTAATGATATAAATAAGCAAACTACTAATATAGCTTGAATAATCCCTATTGTCGCATACCCCAATCTCCAACCATTATCCTTTAATAGATAAACTGACATAATAAATGGTCCTGAAGTAGCCCCTATTCCCCAAAAGCAGTGAAGCCAATTCATATGCCTAGCTTTATAATGGAGAGCAACAAAGTTATTTAATGCAGAATCCACTGCTCCTGCACCTATACCTAAAGGTATTCCCATTAAGCATATCCATATGAAACTAGGTGAAATATAAATCCCTAATAATCCAGTTGCAGTTAGTAGCACACTAAATGTGGTAACTTTCCCTGTACCAAACTTCCTTATAACTCTTTCACTAAAAAAGCTTGATATAATAGTTCCTCCTGAAACTATCATAGTAGCTATTCCAGCGTAGGATATTGGCACATTTAAATCATTATGAATCATAGGCCAAGCTGATCCCATTATTGCATCTGGTAATCCTAAGCTAATAAAAGCTATATATATAATAATCAACAATACCCTTATCATTTTACACCTCTCTTAATTACTCAAAAACTTTTTCATTTTCATATAAAACTTCTAATGAAGCTTTTATCATTCCCATTTTATAATCCTCTGCAAAATTATTACTAGCTATTGTATTAACATTAAAATTTCCTTTAGTCATACTCTTAGCTTTTTCTTTTATTTTTTTAGCAATATCCTTATCAATAAAATCACTATAAATAACAAAATTATCTGGTGCAATAACACAGCTAATTATCGCTAATAACTTTCCTATGGCTTCTGATACTTCTTCACTATCAGAGTAATTTATTTTCAGCCAATCTATATCTATTGGCATATATGATATTTCCCCAGCAAAATTAGCTTTTCCAGTATAAATATCACCATTAATTACTATTCCTGCCCCAGGTAAATGCATCCTATTAAAAACTATCCCTACCACAGTTTGTGGAGTGCTATCATCAACATTCTGATTATAGTATCCCATTACTGCTGCATTGATGTCATTTATAAAAATAACAGGAACTTTATATCGATTCTTGTAGTTCTTTAAAAAATTATCTCCTGCGATATCAGGATAATCTATCACTTTAATAACACCATCTTCTTCTACACCTGGTAATCCAAAAGATATAACTTCTATAGTAGGATATTCATAAAAAAGGTTATCTAAAATATCATTAAAACTATCATATTGAATATTTTCAAAATTACTTTCCTTTTCGTAAATGCATTTTCCTAGTAAATTAGTTACTATTACTCTTATATGATTAACATTATTTTTAGTAAATCCAAAAACTATAGCTGCACATCTAAACATATCATTATATCTATATACAGTTGATGGGCGTCCTCCATTTGATGGAATACTTTCACCAACAAATATCTCTTTACTGTTAATCATTTCTTTTAATAATCCATTAACAGTTACAACACTTAATCCAGTCTTTTCAGAAAGATTAGCTGCTGTTGATTCAATTTCACTTTTAAAACAATTCCTAATTAAATTCTTATTAATTTCCTTCATTAATTTAGTATTAGCTTTAATCATTTTATCTCCTCACTTTTTGAACATGCTTAATTAAGTATCTTTATTAAGTATGTTTATTATATATTAATAGCAAAACTTATTCAACTAGTTTTTACCAAAAATTTGCTCCCTATTTGAATTTTAAATAAAACAAGACTTCTAATACAAATACTTGTTATTAAAAGCCTCTTCTCAAATATTTAGATTTCTTTGATTATTTACTCACAATATTATATTGCCATTAGCCTACCTAAATTTTTCATGCATTCTTAATTTATATTTCTAAAGATTCTTCTTCCTCTTTTTCAAAGACTAAATCAACAAAGTCTATTTGTCCATAACTTCCACTACTTTTAGGTATTGCTGATACAAATCTCCATCCTTGTACTACGTATTTTTCTATTTCATCCCTATGATTATTAGACTTTCCCCATAATCCCCCTACTTTACATTCAACAAATAAATATCTATACATACTACCCCTCCCAAAATTATTAACTATCTATATAATTATTCTCTCACGAATCTCTTATCCATATGGATAATAATGCTTAAATTTAGACTGGAATTCCTTTAAGCTAATTATTCTATTATTATCATCAAAGTCTATAATAGATACTCCATCAAATTCAGAAGCATTATCTTTATAAACACATTTAAAATACCACTCAACTACTGTGATATTTTCATCATGAATAAATTGCTTAATATCCCAAGCTAAAACTTCACCGTTATTATGCCAATCCTCAAACCATCTCTGAATAATATCAATGTCATTATATTCAGGTCCATAGCACTCGCTATACACTATATTCTCAGAAAATATTTCTTTTAATACATCTCTTTCATTATTTATCCAAGCTTTAAAATAACTTCTTACAATCTCTTCTCTAAACTCCACCAATTACACCTCCATAGATATAACTTTTCTATCAACCACTCTATATAAAAATTATACCATTTAATTTTCTCTACTACACTTCTATATAAAAAACTTAGGCAACTTATAATACGATCAAATTTTTCTCAATAAAACAAAAAACTCAGCCTCGGCTGAGTTTTATCATTAATTGTTAATTGTCATTTATCTATATTAGTTGTTTTCTTAATCTTCTTGGTAAGTACTTAAATAATTTTGGTGATATTAAGTCTAAGTCTTTTCTTCTTATACCTCCAAAATAAATCATAGTATATAAATATACTACACCTCCAACTGCTATTAATACTAGTGTAGCCACTCCAATCATTATTCTTCCCCCACCTAAAAATTCCACAATCTTTACTACAGGGTATTTTACAACAACTATAAGTATAGACATTAATATAGAACAAATCGTTGGAATCAAAGCTTGTTTTACTACTGGTATCTTAACTTTAAAGAATTGTGTTATCTTTTTATGGTTTATTACTGTTGGAATAATAAATGAAACAAAGGTTCCAATTACTGCCCCACTTATATTTATCTTTGGCATAGACACTAAGAATATATTTAATATAATTTTAGCTACTAAGCCAAGGCTTGCAGATACAATTATTAAATATAGCTTATTAATTCCTTGTAATATAACGTTTTGTATTGTAGTTATAGACATAAAAATTAATAAAGCTGATCCATACATAAGTAATACATATTCATTTCCTATTTTATTAAATAGGAAATGATATATTTCCTTACTTAAGATTGCAAGGCCAAAGGTTGCTGGCATTACTATAATATACATCATTCTAAAAGAATAACTTGTTTGAATCTTTAACTCTTTCCTATTTTTCTGTACAAAAGCCTGGATAATCTTTGGGAATATTGAAGTTCCTAAAGCAGTTACAATAGCTAATGGTACATATATAAGAGTTTTATAATAAGATAAAACTGCTGTTAGTCTATCAACATTATCTCCATCAAAACCTGCAGATGAAAGACTATTAGCTAAGGTAATACTATCTATAACTCCTGCAAAATTTTGAACAGCTGCAACTAAAGTTATTGGTATTGCATACATTAAAAGCTTCTTTACTATTCTTCTATCAGAAACTTTTCTCTTTCCTTCTACATTAAGTTTTTCTGCCTCTTCATAATAAGATTTCTTATTAAATATATGTATAATATATATTAATGCAACTATAGCTCCAAGGAAGGTACCTACCGTTCCCCCTGCACTTCCCCATTCTAGGCTACCAGTAGCTGAAAGTAAAAGTACTGCAAATACTAAACTTAAAATAACATTTATAAACTGCTCTAGTATTTGAGATATAGCTAATGACTCCATATCTTCTATAGCTTGCATATATCCTCTATAAGCAGCCAAAATAGCTGCAAAAAATATTGCAGGTCCTAAAAATAGGAATGTATAAACCGATCTTTCCCTATTGATTAAAGTTGTTATTGGAAATGCTAAAGCCATAAAAATAGCGGCAACAATAAAGCTTATAATCCCTAGATATCTTCTAGAAAGCTTCATTGCCCTTAGAGCATCCTTATGATGCCCTATTGCCCTTAACTCAGTTACAACCTTAGTTACAGCTGGCTGAGCACCAAGACTAGTAACTGCTATTAAAAATACAAATATATCATATCCCGCTACATATATTCCATAACCTATATCACCCAATACATAAGTTAATAAAGGAACATATAATGCTGATAATAACTTACCAGCAATACCTGCAATTGATAATATTAAGAAACCACGACCAACTGATTTTTGCTCCATATCTAAATCACCTTTTATTTTATTGAAAATTTAAACACATCATTTTTAATCTTTTTAAATACTGGTGGTAAACTTTCTGTTATAGTCTTATTATTTAAATAATTTAATTTATCCTTAGTTTCTCTAAATACTAACTTATATGCATATAAGAATTGACAATCTAATCCGAATTTATTCGCAAAGAAAGAATTTAATTTTCTATCTCCATACTTGTTATCTCCAATAATAGGTGTACCTAAATGAGATAAATGAGCCCTTATTTGATGACTTCTTCCTGTTATTAAGTCTATTTCTAAGAATGAATATGCTCCATTAGTCTTTATAGTTTTGACTTCCATAGCTATTTCCTTAGAATTAGGAATCTTTTCATCATAAATTTTAGAAATATTAGCTTCTTCATTTTTATGAATATATCCTTTATATAATCCATCTTTAATCTTACCCTTAACTAGAGTGTTATAGTACTTTTCAACATTACCTTCTCTAATTAATTCATTTACTGATCTAAGTGCTTCAAAATTCTTTCCAAATATAACTATACCTGAAGTATTTCTATCTAATCTATTACAAGATGCAGGAGTAAAAGTTACTTCATTTTCTGGTAAGTAATCTCCCTTCTCATTTAAATAAGATAATACGTAGTCAGTTAAGCTTGGTTCCTTTCCTTTAGCATCAGGATGAACTAATATATTTGGCCACTTCTCTACAATTAATATATTAGCATCTTCATAAGTAATCTTCATTCCACTAGCATCAACCTTAATAAACTTATCTTCTGGCTTTTCTTTATTGCTTTGGATATATTTTATTTCAACTACATCATCTACTAATAGGGTGTAATTTTCCTTTTGTTTCTTACCATTTACTCTAATATCACCTTTTCTTAAGGCCTTAAAAATCTTACTTAAAGGAACATCCTTTAAAAGCTTTCTTAAAAATTTATCTAGCCTTTGTCCTGCTTCATTTGTTCCTATTTCTATCTTCAAACTAATCACTCCTAGTTTTCTTTATTCTAAACTATTTTCCCCATTGTAATAGATTAATATTATTTTAACTTCTTGTCAAATATTCTAAAACTATGTCAAATATTTTAAAACTATTTCACACTGCATAGCTACCCCAAGTGGCAAGCATTCCTCATCTATATCAAATAAATTACTATGAGCTGGGTGAACTATATTTTTTTCCTTATTACCTGAACCTAAGAAATAAAATACTGCTGGTCTTTCATTTGCAAAATATGCAAAGCTTTCAACACCCATTTTAGGATATTTTTGTACTAATACATTTTCTTTCCCTAAAACCTTCTCAGCTCCACTTCTAAATAAAGTAGCCATATTATTATCATTATACAGGTTTGGATAAGATTCTTCTATATCTATATCACAAGTAGCTCTTGAAGACTTGCATATTCCATAAGCTATTTCAGCTAATCTTTCCTTAGCAAAAGCTCTATCTTCCTTGCTCATAGTTCTAATAACACCACTAATAGTAACTTCCTCTGGTATTATATTTTGAGCTGTACCTCCATGAATACTTCCAACTGTTATAACAGCTGGGTTTAAAGTATTTATTTCTCTACTTACAATAGTTTGAAGTGCTATTACTATATGACTTGCTATTACTATTGGATCAACTGTAGTGTGAGGATAGGCACCATGTCCACCTGAACCCTTTATTTTAATAGTAAAAGGATTAGATGCAGCATTTACCACACCTTCTTTAACCATAATAGTTCCACTTTCCAATGTTTCTTCTACATGAAGTCCACATATACAATCAACCCTAGGATTTTCTAGAACTCCATCTTCTATCATAAATCTAGCTCCACCTATTGTTTCTTCAGCTGGTTCAAATAGTAGTTTTACATTTCCACTAAATGAATCTTTATTTTGATTTAAAAGCTTAGCTGCTCCAAGCAATATAGTTGTATGTGCATCATGACCGCAGGCATGCATCTTTCCTTCAACCTTTGATGAATATTCACAAATCTTCTTATCTAAAAGAGGTAAAGCATCTATATCGCCTCTTAGTGCTATAGTTCTATCCTTCTTAGACTCATCCTCTTTAGTTCCCCTAATAATTCCACATACACCTGTTTTAGCAACTTCTAAGTACTCTATTCCTTCTTTTCTTAAAAATTCTTTTATAAACTTTGAAGTTTCATACTCCTCCATTCCTAGTTCAGGATGCTGATGTAAGGTTCTTCTTATTTCTATTAACTCATTTTTTATACTTACTGCTTTATCTTTAAAATTCATTTTATTGCCCCCTTTAATTTCTTTATGTATATAAGTTGCAAAATGCGAATATAACTTCAATATAAATATAATACGCTTCATAAGACAAATGTCTGCAAAAAAGTTATATCTTTAACTGATACACTAATTCCATAATAATTATTGAAATTCAGCTTGTCTGAATTTCTTCCTTTAGTAGGCTGAATCTCCAAGATTAAATTATTTAAGGAGTTTTTAACATATTGTGCGTAAGCTGACTTGGAGCTTGCGACGGAAGCCGAGCATAATATGTTAAACACTCCTGCTCAATTTATATATTATATCTACGTCCAATAAACTTCGATATTATCCCCATCATTAATTTTTTCAGTATATCCTACCTTATTTCCATTTAACTTTAAGTTTATTATTCCTTTTGCATCTTTTAAGTTAAAATCTACATAATTAAAAATATTAACAAAGATATAGTCCTTTTGTCCTTTTAAGGTGGTTAACTTCCCATTAAAAGTAACATTAATCTCATTAGCATCACTTTCTTTAGACTCTATCACATAGTTATTTTCTTTATTAGCTATGCTAAATTTATCCCCTTCAACAACTACGTAATTATCATCAAGTACTTTCCCGTTCTTTCTAATATTAATATCATTTTTTAATATATGCTTTTTTATATCCCCAATAGTTTTAGGTAAAATAATACTTATATCATCATTTTCTTTAATTAGGTATTCAATTGTTTTTATTTCATCATTAACTAAAATTATAGGCTCTAAGTTTATAAGCTTTTTATCAAGATAAAAACTAATAGTATTAAATTCTTTAATTTGATCTAGAATCTTAGGATTAGCATCCTTACCTTGAATTGCATACTCAATTTCTATAATATCTCCTGTATTTACTACCTTCTCTAAAGATTCTAGCTTACCATTTACCTTAATTATAGGATTCTTTCCTCTTTCCCCAAAAGCTATCCTCTTCACATTATTTACTTTATATCTTAAGTTTTTTCCATTCTTCACTAAAATCATATTAGGATTTACTCCTGCATGAATAATAACATCCATTACTTTATGATTATGAGAATTTAACATAGTAACTGGTGTACCATTAAGTGTTACTTCAATAAAGTCATTATTTCCTTGCTTTATAGACATTAATGCTATACCTAAAACAGTTACCCCAGCTGATCCTAAATCATTGCTGCTTATACACTCTTCTATAGCTGTTCTATCTTTTATAGCTATTCTTTGAACTGGTATCCCTAAGGCTGTGCTTAGTTCATCTACCATCCATGGAGTATGAGCTCCTCCTCCTATTAAAAATAGTGCACTTGGTGCTTTACCTGCATTAAGTTCTATTATTTTTGTTGATATAGCTTCTGCAATTTTTCTAACTGCGGGTCTAATAACTTTTAGTAAATTCTCTGAGCTTATATTATTCTCTAGACCTAAAATATCAATATATGTTATGTTTTCTTTTAATAATAAATTTCTCTTTATGTATTCAGCAGTATTAAAATCAACTAGACACTCTTGTGCTATAACTTCTGTTATCTCATCCCCTGCTTGAGGTACCATTCCATATGAAGATATACTTTCTTTTGAACTTATTGCTATATCAGAAGTTCCTGCCCCTATATCTACTAATGCTATGTTTAAAAGCCTAAGTTTTCTTGGAACTACTGCCTCAATAGCAGCTATAGGTTCTAAAGTAATATTATTTACTTTTAGTCCTACTTTTCTCATAACTGTATATAAAGAATCTATAACTGATCTTGGAAGAAAAGTTGCAATTACTTCAGCCCTTGCTTCTTCACCTTTATGACCAATTAAATTAGATATAACAAATCCATTTAAATAATAATTTTTTACAGAATAACCTACACAGTATAGCTTACCTTCTGTACTTTTATTTATTTCATTTTCAGCAGCCTTAACAGATACAAGTTCTAAGGTTTTTATATCTTCTTTATTAATTTCTTCATCAGGATTTAAATCTATAACCCCTTCTGAATTTACAGTTTTTAAAAACCTTCCTGCAGCTGCTATAGCCACATCTTCTAGTTTTATATTAAGTTCTTCTTCAATTTCATTAACTATTTTAGATACACCTTTTGCAACTAATTCTATATCATGAATTTGGCCATCTATCATAGCTCTTTCTTCATGTTCTAAATACTTTTCACATATTATTCTAAATTTATTATCTTCAACAATTCCTACTGTCCCTATTAAAGATCTAGTTCCAACATCTAGTGCAAATTTAATTTTATTTAAATTTACATTATCCATACTATACACCTCATCACAAATGATCTTAATTTTCTCCTTTTATTGCCATAATATGATTATACAATCTATTTCCAAAATAGTGAACACTTACTTAATTATAGTAATAATATTATTAGTTATTAATACTTTTAAAGAAAAACTTCTTGCAATTCCATCAATAAAATCAATCTTTACTGTATCTTTATTTATCTCTCTAATTTTGCCTTCTCCATATGCTTTATGAATAATCATATCTCCTATTTCTAATCCATGATCCTTACTATCATTTGCTTCATCAAAGTTTCCCTCAAAAACAAATCTAGATACCTCTTTAAATCTTCCCCTTTGAGTCTTAGGAGAAAAAATATAGAGATTATTAATAGCTCTAGTTATTCCTACATAAAAAAGTCTTCTTTCCTCTTCTAAATTTTCATCTATTGAAGATTTATGTGGTATAGTTTCCTCTGTACAATTAATTAAAAATACATTCTTAAATTCCATACCTTTAACACCATGTATTGTACTTAATATAACTCCCTCTTTAACTTCCTTACTTTCTTCTATTTGTTGTCTTACACCCTCTACATGGATTAGTAAGTCAAGAATTGTTTTAATACCATCGCATGCACTTTTAAACTCCTCTAAGATATCTTCATAATCATTGAAACTTTGATTATACTTTTCACAATATGCTTTTAAGTAATCAATATATCCTAGTTCTGAAATAATAAATTGTATAGCTGAGGATAAAGATAGCTTATTAAGATGAATAATATCCTTTCTTAAATCATCTATTTTCTTAGCTTGATAAGGTGGGGTATCTTTCTTCTCTATTAAAATATCAAAAGGACATTTCTCTTCCCTATAGCTTCTTACATAATCTAAATTAGCTTTGCTAACATACCTAAAAGGCTTGTTTATTATATGTAAAAAACATTCTCTATCTTTATTATTTATAGCTAATCTCAAGTAAGCTAATAAGTCTTTACATATAAAATGGTCAAAAAAGTTATATCCTTTATCTAGTAAAATAAATGGAATTTTATTTCTAGTAAAGGTATCTATTATACTTCTTGCTTCCATATTAGTTCTATATAAAATAGCATTTTCTTTAAAATCATCTATAGATGCCTTTAAAATACTTGATATTTCTTCCCCCTGATGTCTTTCATCAAAAGGTGCGGAATACTTAATATGGCCTTCAGTATTCTTATAGGCTTTAATAACCTTGTTATTTCTGCCTATATTATTTTTTATTACATCTTTAGAAGCTTCTACTATATTTTCACTACTTCTATAGTTAATAGATAAATATATTTTTTTTCCACCATGAAATATTTTATCAAAAGTTACCATATATTCTGGTTTAGAACCTCTAAAACTATAAATACATTGATCTTCATCTCCTACTGCAAATAATGAAGCCTTTTCATTAAGTAATTTTAAAAATTCAATTTGTAATTCATCACAATCCTGAAACTCATCTACTAAAATATACTTAAATAATGATGAATACTTATTTATATATCTCTCTTCTCTAAATAAATTTATCACTTGAAGAGATAAATCATCGAAATCCCATAATTTATTTTTATTTTTGTAATCCTCATATTTTTCATAGGCTTCGTCAAATATATCCCTGGATAAAGAAGGTTTATATTCTTCAAAGGATTGCAAAGATGTTTTATAAGATGAAATATTATTTAATACTTCCTTAATTTTATCATCACTAACTTCATCAGAATACTTAGATAAAACACCTTTTATTAAATTATAAGACACTGAAGAGTTAATTATTGAAATATTAAATCCTTCTTTTAAAAGAATTTTATAGAATAATCCATGAAATGTTCCGAAGAAAGGTGCTTCCTCTCTGTTAAACACAGTTTTATATCTACTTCTCATATTATCAGCAGCTGCCCTTGTAAATGTTATTACAATAATATTATATGGTTTTACCTTTAAATCACTGATTAAATGATCAACTCTATTAATAATAACAGTAGTTTTTCCTGAACCAGGTGCTGCAACTACTAAAGTATTTTTTTCATTTATGTAAACTGCTTCTTTTTGATAATTATCCAGATATATTTTCATATTGCTTCCTTTCTTTCTATATTATTGACTTATTTATTGTGTAAATAACTATATTGTAATAATTAATTTATAGAGGTACAATAGTTGTGTATTTATATAGTTCAATTACTAATATACATATTATAGGTTTTACACTTATAAATCAAAGTTATTATTTAAGTAAAATAACTAAATTGAAATCATATATAGTTTAAATTTTATATAAGTTGTTAAAATAATAGCATAATCCAAGTGCTATCGCACAATGAAAAATTAAGAGTGAATGATGAAAAATTAATTTCTTCACCATTAAAGATATTTATTTAAGAGGAGTTAAAAATGGAAAATTTAATGAGATTTGATGTTACTAACGAACGTAACCTTACTATGTTAGTAGACTTTTATGAACTTACCATGGCAAATGGATACTTCAGCAAAGAAATTCAAAATAAAATTGCATATTTCGATATGTATTTTAGAAGAGTACCAGATGGTGGTGGCTATTGTATAATGGCTGGTGTTGAACAATTAATTCAATACTTAAACAATTTGAATTTCACAAATTCTGATATAGATTATTTAAGAAGTAAAAATTTATTTTCTGAAGAATTTTTAAATTATCTAAAGAACTTTAAATTTGAGTGTGATGTATGGGCTATACCAGAAGGAAACTTTGTATTCCCAAATCAACCATTAGTAATAGTAAGAGGACCTGTAGTTCAAGCTCAATTTATAGAAACTATGATACTACTTACAATTAATCACCAAACTCTAATAGCTACTAAGGCTAATAGAATCTGTAGAGCTGCTAATGGAAGAACTGTTATGGAATTTGGTTCTAGAAGAGCTCAAGGATATGATGGAGCTATCTATGGTGCAAGGGCTTCAATAATAGGTGGATGTGACTCAACAGCCTGTACAATTGCTGATAAGTACTTCCATGTTCCAGCTGTTGGTACTATGGCTCATAGTTGGGTTCAACTATTCGATACTGAATATGATGCTTTTAAAGCATGGGCAGAAGTATATCCTGATAATTGTTCACTTCTTATAGATACTTACAATGTATTAAAATCAGGATTACCAAATGCAATTAAAGTATTTGATGAAGTATTAAAACCTCAAGGTAAAAGACCTACTGGTATCAGAATAGACTCTGGGGATATTACGTACTTAACTAAAAAATGCAGAAAAATATTAGATGCAGCTGGATATCCAGATTGTAAAATAATAGTCTCTAACTCTTTAGATGAACATATTATTAGAGATGTTTTAAGTCAAGGTGCAACTATAGATTCCTTTGGAGTTGGTGAAAGATTGATTACAGCTAAATCTGAACCAGTTTTCGGTGGAGTATATAAATTAGTAGCAGTAGAAAATAATGAAAATAAAATTATTCCTAAGATAAAAATAAGTGAAAATACAGAAAAGATAACAAATCCGGGCTTTAAGAAAATTTATAGAATTTATGATAAAGAAAGTCATAATGCTATTGCTGATCTAATAGCTTTAAACCATGAAGTTATTGATGAAAGTAAGCCTTTAGAAATTTTCCATCCAATTGAAACATGGAAGAGAAAAACTGTTACTAATTATTATGTAAAAGAATTAATGGTAAAAGTTTTTGAAAAAGGAAAACAAGTATATGAAAGCCCTTCCGTCTTAGAAATAAAAGAGTTTTCTAAAAATGAAAGCCTAAAGATGTGGCCAGAAATACTTAGATTTGAAAATCCTCATACTTACTATGTAGATTTATCTGAAGATTTATGGGGTCTAAAACAAGATTTGCTTCATAAGTGTATAAAATAAAAAATAGGTGCTGTCACACAATTAAAAATTACTGTGACAGCACCTTATTTTTAGTAATTTATTACCTTATCATTCTCTCCATAGTTTAAAAGTCTATCTTGTGAATAAAAAACTTCTTCATTCATATTATCTATAAATGAAACTTTACTTTCAGACATTGATAGTTCTTTAAATGGACATAATTCATCTCCACTTGTTATAGTATGCATCGGACATTCGCTATAACAATTGACCCTTTCTTTCTTTGTTGACCAAAATGGACACTTACCCATAACTATTCCCTCCATACCCCTTATTTGAAAACGGAATCAAAAATTTGCTTATATTATATTATACTTTATAACTAAAAGGAAGTATTTAGAAGCATCTTTCATTTTACAATTTTCGACTTAATTTGATATATCTCTCCCCCATTCGAGAGATTTGTAGTATAAGTCTAATAATTCTCCCTCATTTATAATCAATTTCTTACAAAACTTCTCTATATTATCCTTATCTAAGTTTTCGTAAGCTATAGAAAGTTCTAAGATATTTCTATAAATATTCTCTTCTCCAAGTAAAGCACTTTTAACTTCTTTATTTAAAGGTAATGTTTTAACAACATAATCTACATCTTTCTCTATCATCTCATCTATATTATAAAATAAACCAACCATGAAAGCTGATGAAGAATCCTTAAGATTAATAGCTCTAGCAATTTCTTCGCACAGCCTAGCTCTAATTATAATATTCTTAGTATATCCTTCATTTTGAGGAGACATCTCTGATACTGTTAAAATAGACAGCCATTTTCTTAATTCTCCTCTTCCTATTAGCATTATTGCTTGCTTTATGGATTTAACCTCTTGCAAGAAATTAAAATAAGATGAGTTAATAAATTTTAAAAATTTATATGTAAGGGCTAAATCCGTTTTCATTATATAATCAACTTTATCCAAATTGTAATTGTCCCTAACAAGTTCAACTAGAAGCATAAATATACTTGTATTTTTAATTGATATATCCTTACCTAAGAATACTGATGGCTTGCTATAATAATATCCTTGAAAATAATCACAATCTAAATTCTTAGCCTCAAATAAGTCCTCTTTAGTTTCAATTTTTTCTGCTAATACTTTTATATTATTTTTTTTGCAGAAAAATACTACTTCTTTTCTTTCTTCCTTATCGCATAGCATAAAATCTATTTTAACTATATCTACTACACCAACAAATTTTTTTACATAATCTAAACTTACTACATCGTCTAAGGCTATACTATAGCCAAGTTCCTTTAATGAAGTTAATTTATTAATTATTTCTTGTGATGGATTTACTGTCTCCAATACTTCAATAACTACATTGTCTTTTGGCAAAAGGGTTGCTACATTATCTTTTATTACTTGTTCAGAAAAATTAACAAATGCTTTCTTATTCTCTGTTAAAACATCTAATCCAAATGAAGATATATTATCTATTACTTGATATGTAGCTTTTTCATCTTCTATCTCTATATCGTATTTATTCTTAATTGAGTTCCTATATAATAACTCATAGGCTACTACTTTTTCGTTTAAGTCATAAATACCTTGCCTTGCAATAAAAATATCCATACTCTCATCCTTAATAATACTTATTCAATACTATTATAACTAAATCCATTGGAAATTCAAACTTAATATTACATTAAAATGTAAAAAATAAAAGAGGTAAAACCTCTTTTATAATTTACAATGACTACTATTTTTTACTACTGAAATATTTATTATTTCATTAGTAAATGCTTTTAATAAAGCTTTTTCCAGAACCTTTTCATGATCAAAATTTTCAATATCTCTACATTCTGCAAATACCTTATTTAATTCTCCATCTACATTTCTATATGTTAATGTTACGTATGGTTTATCATACTCTACATCTAAAATCTTTATACCCCAAGAAATTTGAGCATAATCTTCTTCCTTTGTTAGTTTAGTTAATTCTCTTATTCTTTCCTTTTCCTCAGATGGATCATTTATAACTATTAATTCATCTCCTACTTTATACTTCGCCATGATTTACCCTCCTAAAACATAAAATTATTTATATAGTATATATTATTGCCTAAATTTGTGGTATTATAAGTTGTACATTTATCAAATGTGAAGTTTGTTAATTTATTAACAACCTCATGTTTATAATATCACATTATTTTGACAATTTCAATAGTTTTGAATAATTCATTTTTATTTAAATGCATTTAATTGATATTTATTATTTATAACTATTTATTATTATAAAATATATATTGACATATGATAGTTTATATTATATAATAAATTATAATATAAGAAAAGGATGGTGTATTATGGAGAATATAACTTCTATCTTTAGAGAAAAGAAATTAAAACTTACTCCTCAAAGATTAGCAGTTTACAAGTATTTAATGAGTACAGATGAACATCCTTCTGCAGAAATTATATATAAATCACTTCAACCTGAGTATCCTACCATGAGCTTAGCTACAGTCTACAAAGCACTAAAGACTTTAGTAGAAGTTAGCTTAGTACAAGAAATTAATGTTGGAGAAGGTAATTTTAGATATGATGCTAAACAACATGAACATGCTCATATTCAATGTATAAACTGTAGTAAGGTTTCTGATTTAGAGAATATATCTTTTACTACTCTTAACCATACTGCTGAGGAGCGCTCAGAATATAAAGTTTTATCAAATAGAATTTTCTTTTATGGATTATGTAAGAATTGTAAATAATTAAGAGCTAGAATTAATTTCTAGCTTTTTTTATTTTTTTAAAGGTAAAGGCCGCTATATGCGGCCTAAAGGGGGATGGGGGGGTTTAGCTTAAACGAAGATTTCTCTAAGTTAGCTATAGGAGAATACTTCTCCGGTACAATAATATTATTTACTAATTAAAATTTTTTATGCACTTTCAAATTTTAAATTAATCCTTTTTTATATGCCTCAATTACCCTCTCTATAAAGTCAGCTTTCCTATCATCTACTATACTTTTTATAGAAATTAGCATTTGTATGTTTTCATCTTCCTCCATAATATTATTATTTAATTCACCCTCCTCTAAATATTCTTCATCGCCCCCATCTTTAAGATCTCTTTCTTCTTCCTTATCTATTTCATTCATAACTTCATCATTAATTCCAATGTTCTCTTCATTAAAAGTATTATTCAAATTACTATTTGACTGGTTAAAACCATTCATTCCAAGAGCATTTATAATCCCTTGTAAACCTCCAAAATCATATCCATTTCCACTATTAATGTTATTCATGTTATTTGCGTTATTTACATTATTAAGATTACTCGAATTATTTACTTGTTGATTTTGTGCAGCTGAATTTGGATTAAAGTTATTTAAATTTACTCCATTGTCCTTCATTGATGACATCATATTCCCTAAATTATTTAAATCAAAATTCTCTCCTAAAAGACTTAATAATTGATTAGGATTTATTCCAAAGGGGAGGTTATTATTAAGCTCACCTTGTACACCAGCTATATCTTCTCTCTCGCGCCTATGTCTCCTTCTTTTTTTAGACATTTAGTGCCTCCTATAATAATTCTATTTATTTATTATATGTACTAATATTTTTTTTGATTATATAAATGTAGTAATATTTTTTCATTCATAATTTTTTGTATTTTTTTGGAGGGCCATAAGCCCTCCATCCTCTATACTATTAGCAAGCTGCTCCTCCAAATAAGCTACCGAATGAGCCACCACATAGTAAGAATAATAATATTATTAAAACTGAACAATTATTATTTAATAAACCTGCGCCACAAGCAATTAATAAGAAGATTATAGGAGTAATACAACTATTCATTCCTCCAAAAATATTTCCGCCTCCACAGCATGGTTGTGGTTCACAGCACATTGGTTCACAACACATTGGTTCACAACATACTGGTTCACAGCAACAATTGTCACGTCTTCTTCTTCTTCTTCTCCTTGACATATCTATCTCTCCTTTCTAATTTATCCTAGCAAATTCCGCCAAATAAATTTCCATTTCCGCAGTTTCCGAATCCTGAACAACCATTACATAAGAATAGGATTACTAATAGGAATAACCAGTTAGAGCATCCTCCGAATCCTCCTAAGAATCCGCCGCCACCATATCCTGAATTTCCTGTACAACAGCAATCTCTACGTTCTCTCTTACAGCAGCATTTTTCTTGTTTACAGCAGCATCTGTTATTGTTATTACCATAACCGCCGCCAAATCCACCGCTGTAGAAGAGTATTAATAAGATCCAAATCCAGCTAATACCGCCAAAGCCGCCAAAGCCGCCTCCACAAAATGGTCCTTGGTTTGATGGACATTGTGGTGCGATGTTGTCGCTGCCACCGCATGAATTTAAACCATTTAGAATTTCATTCATTTCCATAACTTACTCCTCCTTGGGATTTATAGTTTTTTGTTTTATAGTATATGATATTCCCTCGAATAATAATTGCCACTGTTTTTTAATGTAATATTTTAAATATTATAATAAAATAAAGTATTTTTATATAAAGTACAGAAGTGCTGTCGCAAGACGAATAATGAAAAATTAATTAAATAATACTATTTTATACAGCAAAAAGCCCTCTGTCCTTAAACAGAGGGCTTCCTAATAACTATATTTAATTCTCTATTATATCAAAATACCTTATGATATTAATGATTATTCATTTTCTACTAATATATTAAAAAGATTATCGATTAATTCATCTCTACCTTTTTTATTAACTGATGAGAAGAAGTATAAAGTATCTTCTTTAGTTAATTTTAAAGTCTCTCTAATGTCTTTTTCTTTTTTTCTTAATTCATTATTTGAAAGTTTATCACTCTTTGTTGCTATAATAACTTCATCATATCCATAGAATTTAATCCATTCATGCATTTGAATATCATCTGCTGTTGGCTTATGTCTTGAATCTACTAATAGTACAACTCTTTTTAATTCACTACGTCCACTTAAATATGTTTCAATGGTATTACCCCAGCTAGCCTTTTCAGTCTTTGAAACCTTAGCATATCCATATCCAGGTAAATCAACTAAATGGAATTCTCCATTATTGATTACAAAAAAGTTAATAAGTCTAGTTTTTCCAGGTGTTTGGCTTACTTTAGCTAATTTTTTTCTATTAGTTAAAGCATTTATTATAGAACTTTTTCCTACATTAGATCTACCTACAAACGCAATTTCAGGAAGTCCAGTAGTTGGATATTGTTCTTTTTTAACTGCCGATGTTACAAAGTCTGAATTTTTAATTTTAATCAATTGTATCCACTCCAATTATAGCTTTATTTAATACCTTATCAACATGATCAGCTGTTATAATTTCTAATTTATTCTTAACAACATCAGGTATTTTGTTTATATCTTTTTCATTTTCTTTTGGTATTATTATAGTATCTATTCCAGCTCTATAAGCTGCAATTGATTTTTCTTTTAATCCACCTATAGCTAAAACTCTCCCTGTTAAGGTAACTTCTCCAGTCATAGCTACATTGCTTCTTACCTTCTTATTAGTTAATGCAGATACTATTGAGGTAATGATAGTAACACCTGCAGAAGGTCCATCCTTTTTAATAGCTCCTTCTGGGAAGTGAATATGGATATCCGTCTTTTTATAAAAGTCCTCATCTATTCCATATTTGCTAGCATTAGCTCTTACAAAGCCATAAGCAATCTTAGCAGATTCTTGCATAACATCGCCTAATTGCCCTGTTAACACTAACTTTCCTTGTCCATTCATAGTTACTGATTCTACTGGTAATGTATCTCCACCAGCAGCTGTCCAAGCCATTCCCTTAACTACTCCAACTCTATCTTCAACATCTTTAACATCATATTCGAATATCTTAGGTCCTAAATACTTTTCTAATCTATTTGCAGAAATATTTATAGACTTTTTATCCTTTTTAATCATTTCAGTTAAAGTCTTTCTAATAATCTTTCCTAATACTCTCTCTAAGCTTCTAACTCCAGCTTCTCTTGTATAGAAGTTAATTATATCCTTAAGTGCAGCTTCAGAAATTTTAAATTCATCTTCCTTTAATTTGTGTTCCTTTAATAGTTTTGGAATTAAGTGTTCTTTAGCAATATGATACTTTTCCTCATAAGTATAGCCTGATACTTCAATAACTTCCATTCTATCCAATAGAGGCGTAGGTACAGTATCTAAAGAATTTGCTGTTGTAATAAATAACACCTTAGATAAGTCCATATCTAATTCTAAATAATGATCTCTAAAAGTATTGTTTTGTTCACTATCTAATACTTCTAATAGGGCATCTGCCACATTTCCTCTATGGTCTGATCCAAGTTTATCTATTTCATCTAATAATATTAATGGGTTATTAACCTTAGTTTCCTTTAAAGAGTAAGCTAATCTACCAGGGATTGCTCCAACATATGTTTTTCTATGTCCCCTTATCTCAGCCTCATCCCTTACACCACCTAAAGACATTCTTGAATACTTTCTATTAGTAGCATTTGCTATTGATTTTGCAATTGAAGTCTTACCTACTCCTGGAGGCCCAACTAAACATAATATAGGTCCCTTTAGTGTATTTGTATACTTCTTAACTGCTAAATATTCTATTATTCTTTCTTTTACTTCTTCTAGGCCATAATGCTCTTTATTTAATATTTCTTCTGCCTTATTAATATCAAAACTATCTTTAGTTGATTTATTCCAAGGAATATCTAAAATCCAATCTAAATAATTTCTAATTACATTACTTTCTGATCCTTGTCCAGCAGAAGCTTTAAGTCTATTTAATTCACTTTCAGCTTTCTCCCTAACATATTTAGGTAACTTAGCCTTATTTATTCTTTCTTCATACTTTGATATTTCTTTCTTATCTTCGTCGTCTTCTCCAATTTCTTCTTGAAGAACTTTAATTTGCTCTCTAATATAGTATTCTCTTTGTGATTTATCAACGCTTTCCTTAAGCTTATTTCCAATTTTCTTTTCTACATTTAATATTTGAACTTCATTTTCAATAATTACTAAAAGCTTTTCTACTCTCTTTATACTATCTAACTCTTGTAATATTTCTTGTCTTTTTTCTTCATCAACAATAACATAAGATGCTATCATATCAACTAGTTTACTAAAGTTTTTAATTTCATCAAAAATTGATAAGACATTGCTTCTCATATTTCCAGAAGCTTTTATAAATTTAGTAAAACCTTTTTTTAAAGACTTAGTGTATGCCTCTACATTTTCATATTCATCATTTGAAGGAACATCTACAGTTTCTATATTTGCCTCTAAAAACTCCTCTGCTTCCTCATTTAAACTTATTAATCTACCTCTATCTACACCTTCTACTAGTACTCTAATTACTTCAAAAGGCAATTTTACAATTTGTTTTATCCTACATATAGTTCCAATTTCATATATATCATTGAATTCAGGTTCTTCAATTTCATAATCCTTTTGAGTAGATAAGAAGATTTCAGCCTTACTTTCCATTGCAGCTTCTATAGCCGCCTTTGACTTTTCTCTTCCTACATCAAAATGCATTACCATATTAGGAAAGATACTAATTCCTCTTAAAGGAATTAAAGGTAGAGTTTTTAACTTTTCACTCATTATTCCCATCCTCCTTGTATTTTGTATATAACTTTTATAGTATACACATAAAATTAAGTTTTTTCAATCTATTTCAAGTTATTTAGACATTAACCTCACTAATCAATATTTATTATTAATAGGTATTAATTATTGAGAATTCTATATTATTTATATTATAATACATCTTTACTAATTAGCAATGAGAACATAAAGAAATTACATAAAAAAAATAATGGGTTGCCTTATGACAACCCTAATTAAAAGATCCTCTATTTTATCCAATCCCTACCATTGCTAATACTCCCAGCTTCTAAAAGTGAGAGTTAATCACTGCTACGCGTCTGGATTAGCTCTTCTAAGCTTCAGATGTAGTAAGCATCCTGCACCCTGTGAAAGTGATTCACACAAAACACAAGATTTTGGTTTCCTACTTTTAAGAAAACTCCATCTGAAGCTTAGAATCACTTTATTCTTCAGCCTTAGCAGATAATATATCAATACTACTATTGTTTATTACTATATTTTCAACAACTTTCTCATTTACTATTGCTTCTTTTATAACTTCTTTTATTGATCCAACTGCAACTATTTCTATTCCTTCTAAATCCTTAAATTTTTCTTTCCAGTTATCCTTTGGTATTATTACCTTCTTAGCTCCTGATTTTTTTGCTGCCATAACCTTTGCATTAACTCCACCAATAGGCTTAACCTCTCCTAAAAGACTTATTTCTCCAGTCATTGCTACTGTACTGCTTATTTTAATATTTTTAATTGCGCTATATATTGCAGTTGCTATTGTTATCCCAGCTGATGGTCCATCCACAGGCATTCCACCTGGAATATTAATATGTATATCATAATTTTCACAATCTAAATTAAATACATTATTTAAAACTGTAAGTACATTTTGTACAGAGGAATATGCAGTGCTTTTTCTTTTTATTCTTCTATTACTACTAGTTATTTCTTCTTCTTCAATTATTCCACTTACTTTTAAAGTTCCAAGCCTTTTACTAACCTTTCTAGCAGTAGCTTCTATCTCCATTAATATTCCTATATTGGCACCATGAACTGCAAGACCATTTACCAGGCCAACTTCAGATTTCTCTTTAATTTTTTTATCTGGTATTTCTGTATAATTACCATTTTCTATTACCCATAGTACATCTTCAACTCTTAAATCAAGTCTATCTTCATTTATAGCTATCCCTGATGCTAGTTGAACTAAATTAACTACATCCCTGCCATTAGTACAATATTTTGAAATTAAATTAAGAGCTTCTTCATCTATGCTTAATCCTACCTTATTTACAGCATTACCAGCTATTTCCTTTATTTCATCAACATGTAGTGATCTAAAGAATATCTCTACACATCTTGATCTTATTGCAGGCACTATTTCTTCTGGGCTTCTAGTAGTTGCCCCTATTAGTCTAAAATCTGCTGGTAGACCATTATCAAATATTTCTTTTATATAATCTGGCATATTGGGATTTTCACTACTATAGTAAGCACTATCTAAAAATACTTTTCTATCTTCAAGTACTTTTAATAATTTATTTAACTCTATATGATGGAGTTCGCCAATTTCATCCATAAATAATACTCCTCCATGAGCCTTTGTTACAGCCCCTGGCTTAGGTTGAGGAATACCTGCTATTCCAAAAGAGCCAGCCCCTTGATATATAGGATCATGTACAGAACCTATAAGGGGATCTGCAATACCTCTTTCATCGAATCTTATTGTAGTAGCATCTATTTCAATAAATTTAGCATTTTTCTTAAATGGTGACTTACTGCTCTTTTTTGCTTCTGCCATAACTAATCTTGCTGCAGCAGTTTTACCAACCCCAGGAGGACCATATATTATAACATGTTGTGGATTAGGTCCACATAATGCAGCTTTTAAAGCCTTTATACCTTCCTCTTGACCTATTATTTCTTCAAAACTATTTGGTCTGCTTTTTTCTGTTAATGGTTCTGTTAATTCTATACTTCTCATTAGTCTTAGCTTTTCCATCTCTTTTGTATTTTCTTTTTCAATAATAACTTTATTATTATTGCTTCCTCTGCTATTGCTAAATATGTAATAGATAAAGAGTAGCATAGTTGTGATTTGTAAAAATACTAATACTTCAGTCATATTTCCATGGATCTATCATAAGAACAAGTAAACTAAGAATTTATAATTATAACTTGAAAACTATTAATGTAATTAATGCACTTTCTTATAATTTAACCATCAAAACTTATTAGTCACTTTTACATTAATTATCTATTAGTTTTTTAATTATTAACTCTTTGTTTTTCATTCAGAGACAGGTCCAACCTCCCTTCCTTCTAGTCATATAAATATTATTAACTTAATACTTAGTTTATATTCTATAAAAAAAGGATTCTTTACCATGATTTTTCTTAATAATATTATTATAGTAAAATTGATTTTTCATTATCTATTAATTGTTACTTTAACAAAATATCTTCTACTCTTTTTCTTATAAAGTAATTTTTAGCTTTAGGTGGAGTTCTCTTAAAAAGTATCGAAGTAAAATCTTTCATTTTTTATGAATCACTTTCCAAGAGTACAAGAACCCCCTACTTCATCTTAAGTTTAGGAGAACTAATCCAAGGGAGTAGAGGTGCTTAGATCCTACTTTAAGAAGATGGTTGTGTTAGAAATGGTAGTGATGGGATAAAATAAAAATGTTATTACTAAATGAAGAACATTTAGTAATAACATTTTATATTAAGCAGTTTCCATGCCTTTTCTCTTTTTAACTTTTTTTGCAGCTTTTAATTGAGGTCTAACCTCACCTTCAGCCACTCTTATAACTTCTGGAGATTTTTTATCATTTATACATTCATCATTGATAACAACTTTAGATATACTTTCATCAGAAGGAATATCAAACATTATTTCAGTCATTATTTCTTCTACTATTGATCTTAAGCCTCTTGCTCCAGTTTTTCTCTTAATAGCTTCATCAGCAATTGCTTTTAATGATTCATCAGTAAAGCTTAACTCAACGTTATCTATTTCAAATAACTTCTTATATTGCTTTACTAAAGCATTTCTTGGTTCAGTTAAGATATTAACTAAAGCAGCATTATCTAATGATTCTAACGTAACTACTACTGGTAATCTTCCAACAAACTCAGGTATAAGACCAAATCTTAATAAGTCTCCTGGCATTATATCTTGAAGAAGCTTACCTACATCTTTAGTATGCTTAGATGTTATATTTGCTCCAAAACCTATTGAACTTTTTTCAGTTCTTTTTTCTATTATTCTATCAATTCCATCAAATGCACCACCACATATAAATAATATATTAGATGTATTTATTTGTAGGAATTCTTGATGTGGATGTTTTCTTCCACCTTGTGGAGGAACTGAAGCTGTTGTACCTTCAAGAATTTTTAATAATGCTTGTTGTACTCCTTCTCCAGATACATCTCTTGTTATAGATGGATTTTCTGATTTTCTTGCAATCTTATCTATTTCATCTATATAAATAATACCTTTTTCTGCTCTTTCTATATCATAATCTGCATTTTGAATTAATTTTAAAAGTATGTTTTCTACATCTTCACCAACATATCCTGCTTCAGTTAAAGTTGTAGCATCTGCTATAGCAAATGGAACATTTAAAAACTTAGCTAGAGTTTGAGCTAAAAGAGTTTTACCTGAACCTGTAGGTCCTAATAACAGTATGTTACTCTTTTGAAGTTCAACTTCATCATCTACTAAATTTGAATTAATTCTCTTATAATGATTATATACAGCAACAGATAATGACTTTTTAGCCTTTTCTTGACCAATTACATATTGATCTAAATATCCTTTTATTTCATTAGGCTTAGGTACACTAGTTGTATCTAATTCAATGTTTTCTTCGAACTCATCAGATATTATTTCTGAACAAAGGTCTATACACTCATCACAAATATATACACCAGGTCCAGCTATTAATCTTTTAACTTGCTCTTGGTTTTTACCACAAAAAGAGCATTTTAATTGTTTTTTCTCATCGTATTTAGCCATAAATTCACCTCACTTAGGTCTAGATAGAACTATTATTTATTCTCGCTACCTATTTCCTTATTAGTAATCACTTTATCTACTAACCCATAATTCATAGCTTCATCTGATGTCATAAAGTAATCTCTTTCAACATCTGCCTTTATCTTTTCTATAGGTTGATTAGTATTTTCACTTAATATTTTATTTAATGATTCTTTAATTTTTAATATTCTCTTTGCATGGATGTCAAAATCAGTTGCTTGACCTTGGAATCCACCTAAAGGTTGATGAATCATAATTTCACTATTAGGTAATGCAAATCTCTTTCCTTTTGCTCCTGATGAAAGCAAGAAAGAACCCATAGATGCGGCCATACCAATACATATTGTTGATACATCTGATTTTATATATTGCATAGTATCATAAATAGCCATTCCAGCAGTTATTGACCCTCCTGGACTATTTATATAAAGATGAATATCCTTATCTGGATCTTCACTTTCTAAAAACAGCAATTGAGCTACTACTAAGTTAGATATTGTGTCATTTATTTCTCCACTTAACATTATTATTCTATCTTTTAATAATCTTGAAAAAATATCGTAAGATCTTTCTCCCCTACTTGTTTGTTCTACTACCATAGGAACTAAACTCATTTCATTCCCTCCTTCTCTTAAATTACCTTCTTTTATTATATCCATATTAATAAAAAACTAATTATATAAATTGAAATTTTATTACGCTATAATCCTTAAGTCTATTAATTAAAAGCATATATATTAAATTATATAAAATTTTATTTAATTTGTTAATGGATATTAGAAAGAATTGCCAGAAATAAATTTCTGACAATTACTTTAATCTTCTATTTACTATTTTCTAAAAACTATTTATTGTTTTCTAATAAGAAATTAACAGTTTTTTGAACTTTAACGTCTGAAGCTAAAGCTGCTCTTTGACCGTTTATTAATAATTCAATCATTTTTTCGTCTTCACCAGCTGAATACATCTTTGCAACTTCTACAGCTTTTTCTTTTATTTCCTCTTCAGTTGCTTCTATATTTTCAGCCTTTTCTATAGCTTCTAATACTAAGTCAGTCTTAACCTTAACTTCTGCATTTTCCTTCATGTAGTCTCTCATCTTAGCAGCATCTGTTCCAGTTAATTCAAAGTATTGATCTAAAGTTAAACCTTGGTATTGAAGTCTTTGTTCTAAGTTTTTAACCATAGAATCTATTTCTTTTTCTACCATAACAGCAGGTATTTCAATTTTAGCATTTTCAGTTACAGCCTTAAGTACTGCTTCTTCAAATTCTCTATCAGCTCTTTCAGCATTCGCTGCTTCTAACTTCTTAGTTATATCAGCTTTTAAATCAGCTAATGTTTCGAATTCTGAAGTTTCTGTAGCAAATTCATCATCTATTTCTGGTAATTCTTTTACCTTTATTTCTTTTACTAAAACTTCAAACTTAGCTTTTTTATTATTTAACTCTTCTTTGCCGTAGTTTTCAGGGAAAGTAACATTTACTTCAATCTTATCTCCAGCTTTTGCTCCAACTAATTGATCTTCAAAATTATCTATGAAAGTACCTGATCCTATTTCAAGTGAATAGTCTTTACCTTCACCGCCTTCGAAAGCTACATCATCAATAAATCCTTTGAAATCTATTACTGCTGTATCTCCAGTAGCTACTTCTCCATCTTCTTTAGTTTCAATTCTAGCATTCTTTTCTTGCATTTCTTTTAACTTTAAGTTTACTTCTTCTTCTGTTACTTCATAAGATGGCTTTTCAACTTTTAGTCCTTTATATTCTCCTAATTCAACTTCTGGATAAACTGTAACTTCTGCAGTATAAACAAAGTCTTTACCTTCTTCAGCAGTTACTATATCTATATTTGGATAATCAACAGGAGTTATGTTATTTTCTTCAAGCACCTTTGAGTATGATCCTTCAATAGCAAAGTTTACTGCATCTTCCATTAATACTCCTACTCCATAGTATTTTTTTACTATAGCCATAGGCACTTTACCTTTTCTGAATCCAGGTACATTAAAAGTTTTAACATTCTTATTATAAGCTCTCTTTATAGCATCTTGAAACTTATTAGCCTCAACTGTTATTTCGAACTTAACAATATTTTTCTCTATTTTTTCCATTTTAGCTTCCATCGTATTCTTTCCTCCTAAAATAGTAAGATACTATCATATTTGATATAACTACGTTATTATAACATATAACATTAATTATTTTCAAATATTTGTTTATATAAGTTTTCTTAATTTATCAAATCACCATTAGAGTTAACATATTTAATATTTCCATCTATTGTTGCTTCTAATCCTTTTTCTTTAATTTCACCAAATTTAATATCTTTTCCCTTTGAGTTCCATAGAGTTTTATGACTATTATCATTTAAGTCAACAACCCATATATATTTATTTAAATCAGTTCCAAAGTAAGGAAGATTAGTTATATACGCAACTTTTGTATCAGAAATAAATTTAGCTTCTACATTCCATAGATATCCAGTATATGTTTGAATAGTAGTTTCTTTATTAAATATCTCTCCATTTGGAGCAACATACTTATCCTTAGTTATACTTGCTTCTTTACCTTCAACATTGAAGACTTTCATTTCTTGAATTTCATCTATAGTTAAAATTAGATTTTTATTTGGATTAATTGAGTAATAAATATTGGAAGGTATATCTTTTATCCCCTTAAACTTAATCTTACCTTCAACTTCTTCATACTCAGCCTTTAAGGTAACCCCTTCTTTTAATTTAAGATCAATAGTTTTAGCTTCAGGTTCCTTAGGTGCTTCTTCAACAACATCATTTTGAGTATCTTCATTTAATTCTTCATTATTATCATTGTCAGTATATTCATCTTCATCAATCCAATTTTGCACTTTTGATTTTAAAGACTCCATATTTATGTTATTCATAGCAAACTTCATAAATAATATCCCAACAACAAATAAACCTAGTATTGACAAAGCAATAATATTTCTTCTTCTTTTTCTCATTTTCTTCTCATAATCCCTGCTAAATATGCTAGGTTTCCTCACACCTAATCCCTCCTACGCTATGTTTAAATTTAAAAAGTATTTACTTTTTATATCTTAAATAAAAGTCTAATAAATTATTTCCTTTTGCTTCCGCAGCCACATGTTGATTTTCCACCCTTAGTGCTGCAACAACCCCCACATTTTAATAGACCATAATCTCTTAATTCGGCAACTGTTAGCTTAGCTTCATTTTCGCTGTAAGCTTCATATTCTGGCGTAGACTTTAAAATATCTTCTGCCCTAAAATTTGTCATTATAATCACCTCAACTTATATTATATACTTTAAACTATTTAAATCTCCATATATTTTCTGTAAAATTAATATTTTTTTAAGTAATAAAACGATAAATTTATATTTTTTAATACTTAATTCGATTTTTTTCTAAAAACTATTTGATTTTTTAACCAAATATTATATAATTAGTATATAAAATTTACATTTATTAAATGATTTACATAATATTAAAAGCCCATACTACTGTTAATATTTTTATTAGCAGTTTTAATAAAACCCCACATATGTTCATTTATTCCCTTTCTTAAATGAACATAAACCCTTTAACCTGTGCAAGTACTTGTACAGGTTCTTTATTTTTAATTTATAATTAAAAATACAATTTAAGATACAATTAACAGTTAACAATTAATAATCAACAATTTCGTAAGTAATTTGTTCCAAATTACAAAATAAAAAATTTAAACTGGTGCTGTCTCATAATTAATGTTGAAAATTTAATAAAAAAACTCCCTAAGGAGTTTTGAAAAGAAATTAATTTTAGTAATTCTGTAAGAATTATATCAATATTTCTTCATTTTTAATCTTTAATTCTTAATTTGGGCTGTTTATTCCACAGCCCAATTTTATATTAGTTATTTTATATTAGTTAAGTATTGCTTACTAGGAATTTATCTTCATATCCTTCTTTCCAAACTCTCCTGCCCATTCAAATCCCTTCTTTGCAACTATAACAGCAATCACCTCATTTACAACTGCTGCAGCTGCAATAGTTCCTTGAATAATTTCTGCAGATTTAGGATCTGGACCTGCCAAAACAGATACTGCAATCCCTGTAAATACAAGGGATACTCCGGAGTGTGGAAGTAATGTTAATCCTAAATAATTTCTAACACTCTTAGGAGACTTTGTAATGCTTGCACCAAAGAATGCACCAAAGTATTTACCCAAAGCCCTAGAAACAATATATATGAAAGTAAATACTCCTGCACCTAGAATCAAATGATAATCTAGTGGTGCCCCAAGATTTAAAATAACTATTATCATTGAAATACCTAGAATTGGATTGAAGTCCCTCATTATTTGTTCAAGTCTATCTTCTGTTATCATATTAGAAAAGGTAGCTGAAAAAGCCATGCCTATTAGCATAAAGTTTAATATTGGCTTAGTCATAATATAATTATTAAAGAAAAATCCTATAAATGAAGTAATTAAAATCATCACTATAAGAATAGATATTGTTTCGAATGATCTACGTTCTTTTATCAAGAAAATACCTGCAAAAATCCCAGTGAACACTCCAATACCTAATGGAAGTAAAATAAACAAAGCAATCATGTATGCTGGCAGTCTTTGTTCTGAAACTTTTCCAGCAATAATAGCAATTGTTGTGAAGAACACAACTACACCAACCATGTCATCTAGTGCTGCCATAGGAATTAATGTTTTAGTAACAGGTCCATCTGTTTTAAATTCTCTAACAACAGATAAGGCTGGTGCTGGTGCTGTAGCTAATGCAATTCCTCCAAAGATGAAAGCAAGATACGTAGGAATATTAACAAAATAAAATACAATACCGAAGACAGCTGTTACCAAAGCGAAAGTTCCTAGAGATTGTGTTAAAGTTGTAACTATAATTGACTTACCTGACTTTTTGATTTTTTTCCAAATAAGCTCTGTTCCAATCATAAGCCCTACAACACATTCCAAAATACGTACAATATTTTCATACCATCCTGCTTCTAATATTGAATTATCTAGTAGTGAAAGAGCGTGGGGGCCTAATATCATACCTGCAATTAACCATCCTAATATAGACGGTAATTTTACCTTTGATATTAATTTTCCTATTAAAAAAGCAATAATTATAGCAATAATCCATCTAATAAAAATCATATTTATTCTTCCTCCTTTGCTATTCCATAAAGCATAAAGTTTAATATTTTTCTAAGCTTTTCTTCATGGTCAGATATAAGAATTGTAAAGTCTGAATTAGAATATGCTGAACTACTAAAATATCCATTAAACATTTCTTGCATTATCTCATAATACTCCAAAGCATCTTTCTCTGTAACATCATTACGTAAAGTCAGATTCTGCAAAGCTGATCTATAGATGCTTTTATTTAATTCATCAAAATCACTCTTTATTTCTTTTATTTCATTTATAAGTTTTGATGGTGTTTGTAAAATTGCTTCAAAGAAGATACGGGCGTAAAGTGGATATTTTGAAAAAAACTTTAATCTTAATTCCATATACCTATGTAAATCACTCCCTATATTTTGAGCCTTTAAGTATTCAGTAACTTCTAAAAAACATCTCCTAACACATACTAGATAAAGATCATCTTTATTCTTAAAATTATGATAAATTAATCCTTTCGAGATTTTAAAATTATTGCAAATATTATTAAGAGAAGAATTAATATATCCTTTTGTTCCAAACTCTTCTATAGCTGCTACAATAATCTTTTCTTTTGTAATTTCTGTTTTCTTTTCTTTCTTCATATATTCCCCCCCTACAAATTATAGACCATCTGGTCTATAATTATTATAGCAATTATTGACCAGATAGTAAATAATTAAATTACAACCTCAGCATAGTCATTCTTATACTATAAAAAATTATATATCCTCCACTTTAATCTTATATTGATAGTTAAATCTCTATAATAAAACTCAGCTGCTTAATAAACCCTAAATTAGCAATCCCCTACTATATTATCTTCTCCTACTTTTCTTTTGGAATTAATACTATATTTTACTTAACAAAAACTTAGAAGATGTGACAGTTAGCAATTAATAATTAACAATTACAGAAGTAATTTATCCCAAATTACAATAATAAAAAAAGAAACTCAGCTAGCTGAGTTTCATCCTTTAGTATCTAGCCAATCTTAAGTTATTTGACATTAGAGTTGTTACTATTTTCTGCGTAACGTCGACTTGGAGATTGTTACGGAGACTTAGTAGAACATAGTAACAAGTCTTAGGCTAAAATAACTTCCAGTGTTTCCTTTGCAATCATTAGTTCTTCGTTAGTTGGAATAACAAATACCTTAACCTTTGAAGCTTCAGCACTTATTTCACCTATCTCTCCTCTTACATTATTACGATTATTATCAATATCTATTCCTAGAAAATTCATTCCTTCTAAACAAGCTTTTCTTGTTATGCTTGAATTTTCACCAATACCAGCTGTAAAAATAATAGCATCTACTACTCCACCCATATGTGCAGCATAAGCAGCTATTTGTCCCCTTATTCTATAATAAAATATATCTAATGCTAGTTTAGCTCTTTTATTTCCTTCTAAGGCAGCCTTCTCTATATCTCTAAAATCAGAGCTAACACCAGATATTCCGAGTACTCCTGACTTTTTATTAAGAGTTTCATTTGCTTCTTCAGCTGTATATCCACATTCTTCAATTAAGAAAGTAGAAATTGATGGATCAATATTACCTGATCTAGTTCCCATAGCTATTCCAGCAAGAGGGGTAAATCCCATAGATGTATCTATAGATACTCCCCCTTTTATTGCACAAATGCTTGCTCCATTGCCTAAATGGCAGCTTATTATTTTCATTTCTTTAATATCTCTATTTAATACTTCACCTAGCTTTTGTGTCACATATTTATGTGAAGTACCATGAAATCCATATTTTCTTATTCCATAGTTCTCATATAAACTGTATTCAATAGGATAAATGTATGCTACCTCTGGGATAGTTTGATGAAATGCAGTATCAAACACTGCTATCATAGGAATATTGGGCATTAATTCACTACAAACTCGTATTCCTATTATGTTTGGAGGATTATGAATTGGTGCAAGCTTAACACATTCCTCTAAATAACTTAAAACTTCTTCATCTATAAGTACTGATTTTGAGTACTTTTCTCCTCCATGAACTACTCTATGCCCTACTGCATAAATTTCATTTATATCATTAACTACACCATACTTTTTATCTGATAATGTTTCTAAAACTAAGTTAATAGCATCTTTATGATTTGAAAAATTCCCCTTTACTACATACTTTCCTTTAAGCGAATTCTTATGAGTTAATACAGAGTCCTCTAGTCCAATTCTTTCAAATATGCCTTGGCACATAACTTCATAAGTATTCATATTTATTACTTGATACTTTAATGAGGAGCTTCCACAATTTATTACAAGTACCTTCATCTATGAATCCCCTTTTTAATTATTCTGTGCTTGTACTGCTGTTACTGCTACTACATTAATTATATCTTCTACAGAACATCCTCTAGAAAGATCATTAATAGGCTTATCAAAACCTTGACATATAGGTCCTACAGCTTCAGCATTGGCAAACCTTTGTACAAGCTTATATCCTATATTCCCTGATTGTAAATCCGGAAATATTAATATATTTGCTTTTCCCGCAATATTACTATTAGGAGCCTTTTGCTTAGCAACACTCTCTACTATTGCAGCATCTAATTGCATTTCTCCATCTATCAGTAAATCTGGTCTTAACTTCTTAGCTAATTCTGTAGCCATTCTCACTTTTTCTACTGTATCATGATCTGCTGAACCCATAGTAGAAAAGCTAAGCATAGCGACTCTAGGCTCTATTTTACATACTTTTTTAGCTGTATCAGCAGTAGTGATTGCTATTTCTGCTAACTGCTCATAACTTGGATTAGGATTTACAGCGCAATCTGCAAATAGAAGCATTCCCTCTTCTCCATAATTTGAAGTTGGAACTCCCATTATAAAAAAGCTTGATACTACAGACGCTCCTTTTGCTGCCTTAACTACTTGAAGACCAGGTCTCAATAAATCTCCTGTAGTATGAACTGCCCCTGATACAAGCCCATCTGCATCATTACACTTTAGCATTACAGTTGCAAAATACATTGGATCTTTAACTATTTGTTTAGCTTTCTCTATAGTTACACCCTTATTTTTTCTTAATTCATAAAACTTATCTACATACTTATCTATATTCCTCGAAGTATTTGAATCAATTATCTCAATATCCTCAAATTCTAAATTCAAACTTTTAATCTCATGTATAATTTTTTCCTTATTTCCTATTAATATAGGATGAGCTAATCCTAAATCTTTTATTTTTCTAGCTGCTTCTATAGTTCTTCTTTCTTCTCCCTCTGGAAGTACTATTCTTTTTATGTCTTTTTTAGCTAAATCCCAAATACTATTTAATAGCTCCATTTATATTTCCCCTTTGCTTTTCAAATCTTATCTTGGAGGCATCACTACCGCTTTACCTTTAACTACAACTTCCCCTCTTTGATTTATACAAATTGTTTCAAGGGTTATTCTATTTTTCTCTTCTATTCTTTCTATAACCTCAGCTGTAGCCGTTATAGTATCACCAAATTTTACAGGAGCTGTGAATTTTAATTCTTGTGAAAGATATATTGTTCCTGGACCTGGAAGCTGCATTCCAAGAACAGTTGAAATATAACTTGCAGATAACATTCCATGAGCTATTCTTCCCTTAAACATAGTTTCCTTTGAATACTCCTCATTAAAATGTGCTGGATTTAAGTCTCCACTTACCCCTCCAAATAAAACTACGTCAGCCTCTGATACAGTTCTACTATAACTTGATTTATCCCCTAAATTTATTTCCTTTATTGTTCTCCCTCTCATAATATCCTCCTATAATCTCATTCCACCATTAACAGATAAATTATGGCCAGTTATATATGATGATTCATCACTGGCTAAGAATAAAACTGCATTTGCAATTTCTTCTGGTTCTCCAAGTCTTCCAATCATAGTTTTAGCTCTCATATTCTCTAATACTTTTTCTGGTACAGTTTTCATCATTTCTGTATTTATATATCCTGGTGCTACTGAATTAACTCTGACTTTAGCACCCTTTCTTGCAAATTCTTTTGCCCAAGTTTTTGTCATACCTATTACCCCTGCCTTTGTTGCAGCATAGTTAGTTTGTCCTACATTTCCAAATTCTCCAACTACAGAGGCAATATTTATTATTGAACCTTCTCCATTTTCCATCATCTGAGGCCCAACTAATTGGGCTATATTAAACAACCCCTTTAAGTTAACATTTATTACTAAGTCCCACATTTCTTCAGTCATCTTTTGAATTAATGCATCTCTAGTTATTCCTGCATTATTTACTAAAATGTCTACTTTCCCAAACTTTTCAATTATACTTTCGAAAAACACCTTTATACCCACTCTATCGGTAACGTTTACCTCATATCCATATATATTACTATTTTCATAAGGTAATTTATTCATATCAACTGCTACTACCTTAGCCCCTTCTCTCGCAAAGGTTTCTGCAATACATCTTCCGATTCCTTGAGATGCTCCTGTAACTATGGCAACTTTATTTTTCAATCTTAACATTATTCTTCTCCTTTCAATTGTAAGTACTTACTTTCATATTTGTTAAAAAAATTAATCTTTTTCATTTTCTTAATGAAATAAGATTAATTAGTTCCTATTCTTTAATTTTTGTATAAGTTGTTAAAATACCTTCATACCTTATATATTTTAAATGCGAAATACAACTTAATAAAATATCTAATCTTTTTTATAACTTATATATCGATACAAATTGTCTTGTATGCTCTTTTACTATATCTTCCCACTTTAAATCACTTACTGTATTATCTCCTAATATTTCTACAGTAAATGCACCTAAAAGGCTGTTTACCAAAGTTACAGCCATTATTTCTGGCTCACCCTCTATTACTTTTCTTTCTTTAAGCTCATTAAAATATTCTATTAAGATGCTAATTATTTTTCTTGATAATTTAAGTTTCACAAAGCCTTGCTCATTATCAGATAATTTCATTTGAACCTTATAAAGCTTTGTATTTTGAATAAATAGCTTATATATTCTATTTGCTATTAATAACATTCCTTCTTCAAAACTTAAATCTTCTATATCATTTAATATATAATCTACTCTAGAATCAATTACATAATGCTCTGTAGTTACCTGGAATAAATTACTCTTAGATCCAAAATGTCTAAATATAGTTAATTCATTAACTCCAGCTTCTTCTGCAATTTGTTTTGTTGTTGTTGGATAGTATCCCTGCTCAGAAAATAACTTTAAGGATACCTTCATTATTTTTTCACTTGTTTCATTATTATACTTCATACCATTGTCTCCTTTATTTTGCATTTTATAAGCAAGTAACTCCTTACATTTTCCAATTGTTATTTTATACTATTTTCATGTAATTCTCAATGGATAAATACCCTTTTAATATAGTTAGAAATTCTATTGGTCTTTCATACATAGATGCATGTCCAGAATCCTTAATCAATATATAAGTAGAGTTTTCTATCTTTTCTTTAATATACTCTTGTTCATTTACTGGTGTAACAAAATCATATTCACTACTTACTATCAAAGTGTTTACCTTTATATTATGAATATCATTTCTCACATCATATCCTTCTGCACTCCCTATTAATCTTATCATAGCAGTTAAAAATTCCTCATTAAATACCTTGTATAATAAATCTTTTCTTCTATTCATCCAATCTATATTCTTAGTATAAAACCCTGGCGAATAAATAATAGGTATTGTTACATTATAAAAGGCTTCTTTATTCCTATCTTCTGCTGCATTAATCCATCCTCTGCCTATATCTTGTAACCATGGATTTGTGCAACTTGTAGTATTAAATAAAATAAGCTTGTTAAGATAGCTTTCATATTTTAAAGCAAATTGTAATGCAACTTCTCCACCATATGAAATTCCAAAAAGGTTTATTTTATCTAGTTTTAATTCATCTATAACTGCCTTTAGTACTTCAACTTGAATATCTTGCTTATAGCTTTCTTCCATCTTATCGGACTTTCCTTGATCTAAGAAATCTAAAAGAATTACTTTGTTTTCCTTACAAAGCTCAGGTAGAAACACTTGCCAACTGCCGTGAGACATCATTATCCCATTTAAAATTACCAGTGGAGTTCCTTCTCCATGAACCTCATAATATATATTCTTATTGTTATATTTTAAAAACGCCATATTTGCACCTCTACTTTCAATAAATTAAACCTAGCTCCTTAGCCTTAATAAATAGTTCTTCTTTAAACTTCGGATGTGCTATATCAATTAATTTATAAACCCTTTCACTAACTGTAGTACCTCTAAGCTCCGCAACCCCATATTCTGTTACCACCATATCTACATCATTTCTTGATAAACTTACAGCAGCGCCTGGCTTTAAGAAAGGAACTATTTTAGAAATTTCTTCTCTCACTCCAGTTTCCTTATTTTTTACCATTGCTGTAGAATATAAAGCAATAAATGATCGACCATTTTTAGACATTTGAGCTCCAATTGCAGTATCTGCTTGTCCTCCAGTTCCGCTAAATTGTACTGCTCCTATTGATTCTGATGCACATTGCCCTGTTAGATCTATTTCTATTGTAGTATTAATAGATACTTGATTATCATTTTTTCCTATAACATATGGGTCATTAGTCCAATATCCATCCATCATCATTATAGAAGGATTATCATCTAAGAAATCATATAATTCCTTTGTTCCAAGGGCAAAGGCTGCAATATGTTTTCCCTTATAGAAATTCTTTTTCTTTCCAGTCACTACTCCAGATTTAATTAATTTCACCATTCCAGTAGTAAACATTTCTGTATGAATTCCTAAATCTTTTTTATCACCTAATGATGCTGCCACCGCATTAGGTATACCCCCTATGCCAAGTTGAATGCAATCTCCATCATTAATCCTTTCTGCTATAAACCTTCCTATCATTAAATCTTTCTCGTTAGGTTCTACATCTGGAAGTTCTGGAACCTCATAATCTGTCTCAACTACGTAATCTATATCACTTATATGGACTTCAACATCTCCTAAGGTTCTTGGATAATTCTTATTTATCTCCAATATTACTAAATCTGCTTTTTCCATCATTCTTTTTTCATATACATTACTTAAAGATAATGATAAATATCCATGTTTATCAGGAATAGTTGCTGTACCCATATATATATTAGTTTTTTTATGGTCCATTCTCTTTGTAGCTGCTAAATGAAGATGATTAGGTATAAAGGATATATTCCCATTTTTCTGCCCTTTTCTCATAGCTGCTGTATAAAACCAACCATCCATTCTAAATGAATCCTTATATTTTGCATTAGTAAAATATTCAGCCATTTCCATCGGTAGACAAGTAGTTACAGTTACATCATTAACTCTATCTGATATCTTATGAAGATTTTTTAAGATTTCTTTTGGTTCGGCAGAGCCTAATCCTGAAACTATTACATCGCCACTCTTAATTAAGTTTAAAGCCTTGTCCACAGTTATATATTTCTCATTAATTAATTCTTTTGATTTAATTGTTTCTAACATATTGAACCTCCTATTAATTTTTAAGGGCTGTCGCAAATATCTCAAATCTTAACTTATGCGACAGCACCTTAAAATTCTTATTAATTTCCTAATATAGCATCTATATTCTTAAATCCAATATAAGGGCTCCATCCTGTTGGGCTTGATAAATCCATTTTTGCTAATGACATCTCTTGAGTTCCAAGTCTCTTTCCACCAGAGAAATCTATATTTCCTCCAAATGGATTCTCAATTGGTTCTTTTTCCATAGCAGCTATATAATTTTCCCAAGTCAATTCTCCATCAACATTTTTTACTCCTGTAACAAAGAAGTCTGCCGCTATCCATCCAGTCATAGCATAGGCATTTCCAGAGAAATCTTCAGTTGAAACTTCCTTAACCCATTTTTGGAAATCAGCCATTGCTGGTTTAGTTACATCTACCCAAGCATTACCATATATTTCGTACTTATCTGCAACATCACTCTTAATTGCTTCCACCATAGTTTTATCTACATTTACATATGTTGTGATAGCAGGTTTAGTATTTCCTTGCTTAGCCAATTCCTTAGCTATTTGTGGGAAAGTTCCTTGAATACCTGCAATTATAACAACATCTACATCTTCATTCTTAATCTTTGTTACTGCTGATGAAACATCTTCTGCTCCTGGAGCTACTTGTTCACTTATTACTTCAACATCTCCAATATTCTTTGCCTCTGTTTCTATTCCTTTAATTAAATCCTTACCAGCATCATCATTAGTGTAGATAACACCTATCTTATTTGCTTTAAATTCTCCTTTCGCCCATGCTGTCATAATACGTCCTTCCATAGGATATACAGGTTGAACTGGGAAGATATTATCCCCTTCGCCCTTTGCTGCATTTTCGTTATATAATATTCCTGTACCTGTTGCAAAATAAACTGATGGTATTCCTATTTCCTTAAGATCATCTAATGTTGCTCCTACTACTGGAGTTCCAAAGTGTCCAACTATAGCAAATACTTTATCATCATTTACTAACTTGTCTAGTACAGCCTTACCCTTCTCAGGGTTAAATTCATCATCTTGGTGAATATATTCAATTGTTCTTCCGTTTACCCCACCTGATTCATTTATCATTTTAAAATATGCTTCTATACCAGCTTTAAATGGTACTCCTACTGGAGCAAAAGCTCCTGATGTTGAAACACTGTTACCAACCTTTATAGTAGTTTCAGTAACACCTTGTGCTGCTTCTTCTGTTTTTCCGCATCCTGCAAAGGCCATAGTTAGAGTAAGTGAAGCTAAAAGTAACGCGATTTTCTTTCTCATAAATTTCCCTCCAAATTTTATTTTTTTATAAATACTAATTTTACTATTGGAAACATTTTAACCACCAAGATAAGCTTCTAATAATCTCTTATCTTGAATTAACTCACTAGCTTTGCCCTCCATACTAACTTCTCCAACTTCAAGTACATATCCATAATCAGCAATCTTTAAAGTTTGAAGAGCATTTTGTTCTATAATTAAAACTGTAGTTCCCTCTGAATTAATTTCTTTTACTATTTCAAATATAGCTTTAACTATAAGTGGAGCTAACCCTAATGATGGTTCATCTAAAAGAAGTACCTTAGGACTTACCATTAAAGCTCTTGCAATTGCTAACATCTGCTGTTCTCCACCGCTCAAGGTTCCTGCTAATTGCTTTTTTCTTTCTAATAGAATAGGAAAGTACTTATACACTCTTTCAAAGTTTTTAGCAATTTGTTTTCTACTTTTTATTGTAAAGGCACCAATTCTTAAGTTTTCTTCTACTGTTATATCAGGAAATATTTGTCTACCTTCTGGTGATTGAACTATTCCTAAAGAAGTTATTTTTTCTGGTGCTAAATTAGCAATATCTTTTCCAAAGAAATCTATACTACCTTTTTCTATTGGTACAATTCCTGAAAGTGATTTTAAAGTTGTTGTTTTACCGGCACCATTGGCCCCTAATAGAGCAACTATTTCACCTTCTCTAACTTGTATATTTATCCCCTTTAAAGCCTTTATACTGCCATAAGAAACAGTAAGATTATCTAATTTTAAAATTGTATTACTCATCTTACTCCTCCTTTCCTAAATAAGCCTCTTGAACATCTTTGTTAGACTGAATTTCTTTTGGCGTACCTTCTGCTAGTTTCCTACCAAAAGATATTGCACATATTCTATCGCAGATATCCATAACTAGTCTCATATCATGCTCAACTAATAAAATATTACATTTATACTCATCTCTTATACCTTTAATAAGTTTAGATAATTCAAGCGTCTCAGTATCATTTAATCCTGCTGCAGGCTCATCTAAAATAATTAGTTTTGGATTACTCATAAGTGTTCTACCAAGCTCAATTTTTTTCAGAACTCCATATGGTTGTCCACCTGCAAGTTCATGCTTTTTATTTTCTATTCCTAAAAACCTTAATATTCCTTCAGCCTTGCCTATATTTTCTTCTTCCTCTCTTCTTGCTTTTCTTGTCCTAAAAGCATTAGCAAAAAGTCCACTCTTATATGAAATATGAGCCCCTATAAGTAAATTTTCAACTAAGGTTAGATCTTTAATTAATTCAACATTTTGAAAGGTTCTTACTAATCCTAACTTTATAATATTATGAGTTTCTTTTTCTACTAAATTAACTTCTTCATTATTAATAGTTTTAAATATAACTTTTCCTTTATCAGGTTTATAGAATTGAGTAATACAATTAAATACTGTTGTTTTACCAGCTCCATTTGGCCCAATTAATCCATATATTTCGCCTTCATTAATATGAAAGCTTAAATTATCAACAGCCTTTAAGCCTCCAAAAGCTATAGATAGATCTTCTATCTTAAGTGTTTGTATTAAGCTCATTTACTTTCACCTTCTTTTTCTTAAAATACTTCTTTATGTCGTGACCTATATAAATTAACCCATTTGGATAGAATAGAATTACAAGTATTATTAATATTCCTGTAAATATATATGCTAGGCCATCTATTGCGCCTATTACTGGTAATTGCTTTAATATAATATCTGGAACACCAAATACTATTATTGATCCTATAATTGGACCTGATATAGTTCTAACTCCTCCAATAACTATTACTGCTAATATTTGTAGTGATAGAAGTAAATTCCAAGTAGCTGGATAAGAAAATCTTATAAAGTGTACATATAAAACTCCACCTAAAGCTGCATAACTTGTTGCAAGTGCAAAGGCTGTAAGCTTATATTTTAGTAAGTTGATTCCCATAGCTTGTGCTGCTGCTTCACTTACTCTCATAGTTAATAATGCTCTTCCTGTTGAGGAATTAATAAAATTATCTGTAAGTATCATTACAATTACTAATAGAATTACTATGAATATAAAGGTTGTATCTCTTCCTAGCTCAAGTCCAAAGAAGGATGGATATCCTCCCCTCTTCCCTGAGAATCCACCTGTAATTGCATCAAATTCAACAAATATCTTTTTCAAAATTTCAGCTACTGCTAAGGTTGCAATAGCTAGATACATTCCTGATATCCTTAAGGAAACTAATCCAACAAGCACTCCAATTATAAGCGGTACTGCTATAGATATAACTAGAGATACTATAAATGGTACTCCTAAATCTTCAGTTAAATAAGCTGATATATATGCTCCAAGCCCCATAAATCCTGCTGTCCCTAAGGATATTAGGCCAGAATACCCTAATAATACATTTAACCCAATTGCAACTATTGCGTAAAACAATATAGTTCCAAAGGTTGTTATTGTTGAACTTTTTATAACACCTACTTGTTGAAGCAGAGGAAATAAAGATAGTACTATTCCAAGCAAAATATATTTACTATATCTTTGTTCCATAATCTTTTTCATCTATATTCCTCCTATACCTTCTTAATTATTTTCTTTCCTATTATTCCGTTTGGTCTTAATACTATAAATAATAAGATTAATGTAAATAGTAAGGGCTCTCCCCATGTAGATGAAACATAGTATATTAATACATTTCTTCCCAGTCCAATTATATAAGCTCCTATAACTGGTCCATAGAATGTTTGGAATCCACCTAGAACACAAGCTATTAAAGCATTTGTTTGAACATTGTCCATCATAGATACATTTACAGTAATGGCAGGTGCCAACATCAGTGCTGATAATGTTCCAAGAGCTGCTGCAATTGCCCAGGCTCCCATTGTTACAAGAGATGTTGGAACACCCATAAGTCTTGCAGTTTCTTCATTAGAAGATGTAACTCTAACTGCTAAACCCCATTTTGTATTTTGTAAAAAATAAAATAATATTCCCATTATAATTAACCCAACTGTTATATTTAATAAAGCATTATAAGAAATTGATGCTCCAAATATATCAATTGCTCCAGTCTCTATAAACTTAGGGAAATTTAAAGGAGTTGATCCAAATATCATTGGTGCTACTCCTAGAAAAAGCATTATTACTCCAAATGTTATAATTTGCTTTGCTACTGGAGATGATTTCTTTGCTTTTCTAATTATCACTAAATCTACTAATACTCCTGATAGAAAGGCTGCTACCATTCCTACTAATGCAGCTCCCCAAGCAGGAAGCCCTAACTTAATTAATCCAAAAGTGGCAACAAAGGCATTAAACATTCCTATTGAACCTTGAGCAAAGTTAGTTGTTCTAGAGGTTCTAAAAATTATTATTATTCCAAGGGCTGCTAGTGCATATACGCTTCCTGTTTCTAAACTACTAAATAATATTTGAAAAAATGTATCCATAGGTTAACACTCTCCCCATTTCACAACATTAGCAGACCATACATATCCTATTCCAGCTGCTATCATTAGAACTACGGAACCATCCTTTACCTTTCCTGCTTCTAATGCAAGCTTTAATGAAAGTATTTGATCTACTTGTCCCATATGCCCATAATCTGATAAGTAAATTGCTTGATCTTCATTTAGCCCTAATTCTTTCAACATATAATCATGCATAGACTTTTTGAAATGTAATACAGCTAAATAGTCTATATCTTCTCTTTTTAACCCTGATTTTTCTAATGATTTATCAATACATTCAAACCAATTAGGCATTGAAATGGCATTAAGTCCATCTTTCATATGTTTTGCATTCATAAGCCTTAAAGATTTATATCCCTCTTCAACATTATCTTTATTGAAAGGATTTATAATCCCCCCTATTTCAACTCCTGCATCTCTAGAAAAATCTCCATTTGCTTTTATATGAGAACCTAAAACAAGATTTTTATTTGCATTCTTCTTTAAAATTATGGCTCCACCTCCAGCCGATAGGTTGAACATCATAGACATGTTATGATCCTTATAATCTACGAAATCTCCATTTCTATAACCACCAACTACCATAATTGTATTTATATCTTCATCTGCAACTATCATATCCTTAGCCATTTTTATAGCTGAAACTGTAGTGCAGCATCTATTTTGTACATCTATTCCCCATGCATTTATAGCTCCGATTTTCCCCTGAATATACAAAGCTGATGTAGTTAGTGGATACTCCTTCCACTCCTCACCCATACATATAATTACATCCAATTCTTCTGGTTTCATATTAGCATCCTTTAATGCTTCTAAGGCTGCTCTAACCCCCATTTCTTGAGTGCCATCATCATCTCCAGGTATAGTCTTTTCTACTATTCCTAATTTATTTATTATTGCATCCTCACTCCAAATTCCATTAGTTGCTTCTGAAATTTCTTTTGCTGTCATTTTATTCTCTGGCACATACAATCCTAACCCCACTACTCCAACATTAACCATATTGACCTACCTCCCATATTTTTTAGTATGTAAGTGTTTACTTTCATCTTAATTGTAAACATTTTCCAGATTGGCTGTCAATATAATTATTTTATTTATTTAAATATTCTGAAAACAATACTTTTTGCTTATATTTATTAATACAAAGCTATTTTCACTAATAAAAATTTCATAAATCTTCATTTTTTATACCAAAGCCATGACAATTAACATTTAACAATTATCAATTAACAATTTCCGAAGTAATTTGTCCCAAATTACAATAAAAAAAGAAACTCAGCTCGCTGAGTTTCCTCCTTTAGTGTCCAGGAATCTAATAATCATATTTATTCACTAGACTTGTTACTATATTCTGCGTAACGTCGACTTGGAGCGCATGCGACGGAGACTAAGCATAATATAGTAACAAGTCTTAGATAAATATAACTACACGTACGGCATTGGGCTTGTGTGTTGTCCGTTTATTCTTATCTCCCAATGTATATGAGGGCCTGTACTCATTCCTGTAGATCCAACATGAGCTATAGTTTCTCCTCTTGCTACAGTTTGTCCAACAGATACTAATAATGCACTATTATGTGCATATAAAGTTTGTACTCCACCGCCATGGTCTATTATTACTGTTTGACCATAATCAGAAAACCATCCTGAGTAAACAACTACCCCACTTTTAGCCGCTGCTACCGGTGATCCATAAGAATCACCTAAATCAACTCCTGTATGGAATCCAGCTGCTCCTGTAACAGGATTTGTTCTAGGTCCGTAAGGGTCTGTAACTATTCCATATCCTGGTCTTAAAAATGTTTCAGTACTTGGATCTCCTGGAATACCACTTCCTCCACTAGAACCTCCATCTCCTTCCGATGATCCTCCTGATGAGCCACCAGAAGAACCACCTGATGAGTTACCATTATTTATATCTGCCAATATATTTTCTAGTTCTTGTTGTAACGCCTGATTATAGACAGTTAACTCTCCTATTTCATGAGCAAGCTCTTTTTCTTTATCACTTAATGATGCTAATACATTGGTCTTATCATTTTCTAGTGCTTGAAGCTCATTCATTTTACTTTGATGGTATTCTTGTTTTGCTATGTATTCCTTTTGAGCATCTTTTAATTCATCTTGTTTAGCTACAATTTCATTTTTACTTTCTTCGATAATTTTTAATTCTTCAGCAATTTTATTTTTTTCTTCTTCCATTTCTTTTTGAATATTAGTAGCTCTATTAATTAACTCTCTATCGTAATTGATCATTCTAAAAACATTTTGTAGATTATTAAACAATTCAAATATATTTCCGCTCTTTAGAATTAAATATAAATATGTAGTGGCAATATCTATTTTATAGTAACTTCTAAGTCTAGTTCCTATATTAGCTTGTATTTGTTCTTCTTCTTGTTTCTTTTCTTCAATTATTGCTTCCTTATCTTGAATAGCATTTTGAGAACTAACTATCTCACTGTTAAGAGAATCTATTTTCCCTTGGAAATCATCTATTTTTCTTTGATAACTATCTACATCAGCTTTAGCCGCATCTAAATCCTTACTTTTTTCATTTATTTGATTCATAATACCTTCAAGAGCTGAGTTTTGTTCATCTATTTCGCCGTTTATCTTATCTTTTTCATTTTCAAGATCTTCAATCTGATTATTATTATTTTCAATCTTATCTTGAATTGATGAGCTACTTTCAGCCATTACTACCATGTTAAAAGAAAAAATCATTGCAATTGTTAAACTTAATGTCCTAACTCTTTTACTCATAATTGCCTCCTACTCTAAATTAAACTTTTGCACATCTATAACTTCCCAGCTTCCGTCATTGTATTCCATGCTAGTTAAAAACATCTCTTCAACATTTTTATCTATAAAAGGTATAAGTTTTTTGCTTATATGATAATTTAAATTAACCACTATATTTCCTTTATAAACTCCATTCTCATAAAAGAACTCACTACTCTTAATCTCAGTTTTCAGTTCATTTAGTTCATAATTATTTTTTAAGAATAAACTCTCCCTTTTTATGCTATCGTATATCTTACCTTTAGCATCTTCTTTAGAGTTTTCTATTAATTTGAAATCCCCATTATTTAAAGCATTAAATGTACTACTATAAAAATTATTTATTGTAGCTTCAATATCTTCAATTAGCTTATCATTAGCCATATTAATATTTATGTTAATATTAGGAACATCACCTACTTTAACCTTATCACTTAGTACTGTCCCCCAAGGAAAATCTCTTTTTAATTGAATTTCTATATCTTGACCTAAAGGAATTGGGCCATAATTTTTAAGCTCTTCAACCTTCTTATTTATTTCTTTATCATTAATAATTACATCTGCATCATTAAAATTTGACGTAATGCTTATATTTATAGCCTGCATATCTAAATCAATTTCTTTATTTTCCATGATAAATACTTCTTTTTCTTCACTAACTAAACCATATTTAGTTTCTAGTTGTCCTTTAATACTGTATTTCCCTGGAATTAAACCTCTTTTTATATTTGTAGATGCAATTTCATTATTATTTATATATACTTTTGTATTTTCAAAGTTTGTATTTACCTTAACTGCAATAGGTTCTATCTCTATGGTGTAATTATCACTAAATAATATTTCTTTATTTACTAATTTAAAAAATCCACTATTATCCTTAGTTTTTAAGTCCTTTGCTATATTAATAGCCTGATTTTTATTTTCAGAATAATACTCTGTTAAAGGTTTTAAATCTTCTTTCTTAATTTTTTTACCATCCACTCTAATTTTTTTATAAATTTTCCCTGGCTTATCTTCCTTTAAAGCTATCTGTAGGTTCTTGAGAACTATATTTTTAGAAGATTTGTAACTTCCAAAGCTAAATCCTATTAATATAAATATTAATAAAACTAAAATTAGAAAAAGTCTTCTTTTATATATGAAGTCTTTTAACTCATTAAAGGATAAGCTCCTTATTTCGTTGTATAACTCTTTAAAATACTCCTTTATTTTAAGTAAAATCTCATTAAAAGCTCCCAATATTCCTCACCCTTTATTCCAAAATATCTATTATCCACTTCCTACATTCTAAACACATATAAATTCTTATAACAAATAAATCTAATAATCCTAATTCACCATTCTTACTTAGCTCTTCAGCTTCTTTTTTTGTTATAAAAGAATCTTCCTCATCTATGAATCCTTGGATTTCTACTATGTAATTTTTATTAGTTTTTTCACAGCATTCATTATTTCCCACTACTTCAATTTCTTCATAGGAAAGTTCATTACTTAACTCTTTTATTATATCTATGATATCATTAAATTCGTCAATATTATCTAAAAAATCCTCTTTATAAAAACTTAAATCTCCAATTTCAAACAATTTGTTCATTTGTTTCCCACCTTTTTCTCTTTGTAATTCAATTTTATATTCTATAATATTATTTATCAAGTTTATTTTGTTATAGGCATAATTTAACAAAGCTATGTTATAATTTAGAAAATATAAATTTTAAGGAGGCAAAATATGATTTTCGATAGCCATATGCATACAAAATTCTCAACAGATAGTGATATGAATATATTCGATGCAATTGAGGTTTCAAAGAATAAGAATATTGGAATAATAATAACTGATCATATGGATCTAGATTATCCAATTAAAGATGACTTTAAATTTGATGTTCCAAGTTACTTTAAGGAGTATGAACAATATAGAAATAATACTCTAAAGCTAGGCATAGAACTAGGCTTAACTAGGAATGTAGTAGAAGAAAGTGAAAAATTAATTACTTCCTACGATTTTGATTTTGTACTTGGGTCTATTCATGCTGTTAGAAATCTAGATATATATGCAGAATATATACATCAAGGCTATAGCAAAAAAGACTTTTTCACTTATTATTTAGAAGATATGCTAGCTTGTGTGAATCTATATAATAACTTTGATTCATTAGCCCATATAGATTACCCCTGCAGATATGCTAAATTCGATAATAATGAAATTTTAGTATCAGAATATAAGGACATCCTAGCTGAAATATTTAAAACCTTAATAAACAAAGGAAAAGTTCTAGAAGTTAATACTTCAAGACTTCACATACCTGAAGCTAAGGTTGCTTTAAAAGATATTTACAATTTATATAAAGATCTAGGTGGAAAATATGTTACCTTAGGATCTGATGCCCATGCTTATACAAATATTCATAGAAATTTTGATATATCACTAGACTTTATAGAGGATGTTAATTTAAAAGGAATCTACTTTAACAAAAGAAAACCAGAATTCTTTTAATATAAAGAAAAGTATCTACTCTAATCCACTACTTTCTAATATAAATAAATTTAAAGGAACTCAGTTTTAGCTGAGTTCCTTCCTTATAATATCAAAACGCTGGTTACCTAATTTTGAAATTAGTCTGTGCTAATATATTATACGTATGTCGCCTTGGAGCTTGCGAGGTCGACAAAAGATAATATATTAGCACAGGCATAGACAAAATTACTAATTCTATATTTCATCTATGGGCTTTCTCTCTGCCTTTAAATTTCCTATCTTACTTCTTCTAATTTTTAATTCCTTTTCAATATCTTCAACTGAAATTCCTAGCTCTACCATAGTAACTAAAAAGTGATATATTAAATCTCCCATTTCTAAAATTTGCTCTTCTTTAGAATTATTTTTTGCGCTAATAATAACTTCTGTGCATTCTTCCCCAAGCTTTTTTAATATCTTATCTACGCCCTTATTAAATAAGTAGCTCGTATAAGATTTCTCATCCCTATTTTCTTTTCTATCTTCAATAACAGCATATAACTCTTTAATTATATTATCCATAAAACACCCCATCTTCCAGTTAACAATTATTGATGTAATTTGTTCCAAATTACTTTAAATAGATTTTATTTTTAAGAACTTCTTCAGAGTTTAAGAATCTATTTTAATTTCTACATTATTAATTCTAAATTTAAAATGCTCAATATGATCTTAATTATTTAATTATGCGCCAGAACCTTAATTATTTCATTATGCGCCAGCCTCTTAATTATTTCATTTTTTCATTCCTTCATTTTTTCACTCTTTCATTGTGCGCTAGCACCTTCATTCTTAATTATTTCTGTTTCTATTTTTGTGAAAAAACAGCTTCTTTCTCCCATGTGGCAAGCTACTCCAACTTGTTCAACTAGAATTAATATAGTGTCTAAATCACAATCAATATACATCTCTTTTACATATTGTAGATTTCCTGAAGTTCCACCTTTGTTCCAAAGTTCATTTCTACTTCTGCTATAAAACCAAGTTTTCTTTTCCAATATAGTTTTCTCTAGGCTTTCTTTAGACATATAAGCAAGCATAAGTACTTCTTTATTTCTAAAATCTTGTACTATTACTGGAATTAAACCTCCACTTTTGTTAAAATCCACCTTATCCATATCAAATTCCATAGTTATATCCTTACCTCTATATTATTTTTTCTCAAATACTCCTTTACCTCTGACACCTTTAAATTACCATAATGAAATAATGAAGCCGCTAGAGCAGCATCTGCTTCTCCATTTACAAATACTTCTTTAAAGTCTTCTATGGACCCACAGCCTCCAGAGGCTATTACTGGTATATCTACTAAGTTGCTTACCCTCTTAGTAAGTTCTATATCAAAACCAGCCTTAGTTCCATCTGCATCCATAGATGTAAGTAAGATTTCACCTGCACCAAGGTTATATGCCTCTTCTATCCATTTGAAAAGATCTATTCCTGTATCTATTCTTCCACCATTTATATAAACATTCCAGTTATCCTTATCACGTCTTTTAGCATCTACAGCTAGTACAATACATTGATTCCCAAAGTAATAAGCTCCTTCTTTAATTAAAGCCTTATTCCTAATAGCAGCTGAATTTAAGCTTACCTTATCTGCTCCAGCTCTTAAAACCTTTCTAATTCCATCTACTGTACTTATTCCTCCCCCTACAGTAAAAGGAATAAATATCTTTTCTGCTACCTTTTCAACTACTTCTACCATAGTTTTTCTACCTTCATGAGTAGCTGTAATATCTAAAAATACTATTTCATCAGCACCTTGTTTATAATACTCTTCTGCTAATTCTACTGGATTGCCAACTTCTTTTAAGCCCACAAAGTTAATTCCTTTAACAACCTTTCCATCCTTAACATCTAGACAAGGGATTATTCTCTTAGTATGCATCTCTCCACCTACTTACATAAATTAATAGCTTCCTCTAAATTTACATCCTTAGAGTAAATTGCCTTACCTACTATTGCCCCATAGATATTAAGTTCTTTAAGGTCTTTAATATTATCTATGTTCTTAACTCCACCTGAAGCAGTAATATCAATATTTGAAATTGACTTAACTTCCTTCATAATATTAATGTTAGGGCCTTCTAATGTTCCATCCTTACTTATATCTGTTATTATTATGTTCTTAACTCCAATGGCTTCCATATCATTAATTAAATCTATATAATGTACATCACTTTTACTTATCCATCCTCTTGTATGAATATATCCATCTTTAAAATCTACAGCTACAGCTATTTTATCCTTATAGGTATCAACAGCTTGTCTTAGTAACTCTTTATCTTCTATTGCAGCCGTTCCTAATATAACCCTAGATACTCCCCCATCTATTAATGACTTTATATCCTTAAAACTTCTTATTCCCCCACCAACTTCAACATCTACTTCTAATTCTTTTACTACTCTTAATATTAATTCTAAATTAACTAACTCACCTTTTTTTGCCCCATCTAAATCTACTAAGTGAATAAGTTTAGCTCCTGCTTCCTTAAAGCTTTTAGCTACCTTTAAAACATCTTCGCCCATTAAATCTTTTTTATTATAATCACCCTGATACAACCTAACAGCCATACCATCTATTATATCTATAGCTGGAATTACTATCACTTTACCATCTCCCCAAATTCTTTTAGTAAGTTAAGTCCTGCTTCACCACTTTTTTCTGGATGAAATTGCATTCCTATAATATTATCTTTTCTAACTATACCTGGTATCTTTAATCCTCCATAATTAGAGTAAGCAACTAAATCCTTATCCTCATAATCTGTTGCCATAAAGCTATGAACATAATATACAAATTTATCTAAAGATAAACTAGAAAAATTTTCTTCTTCATTATTAGCAATTAACTTATTCCATCCCATATGAGGTATCTTTACTCTTTCTTTAGGATGAAGCTTCTTTATATCTCCTTTTAATAATCCTAGCCCCTCTTCTTCTTCACCTTCAAAACCTTTTTCAAATAGCAACTGCATACCTAAGCATATTCCTAGAATAAGTTTTTCTTCTTTGGCCACTTCTTTAATTAAAGTATCTAAACTTTTTTCTTTTAGATTGTCCATAGCTTGTTTAAATGCCCCGACTCCTGGAAGGATAATAGCTTTAGCTTTCCTTATTACCTCTTTGTCACTAGTACTAACTGATTCTATATTTAATAGCTTTAAAGCATTTTTTATACTTTTTAAATTACCCATTCCATAATCTATAATTGCTATCATAATTTATCCACCCTTATTAAATACTTAAAGTTCCTTTAGTTGATAAAACCTTATTTGCATCATTACCTATAGTAACTGCTTCTTTTAATGCCCTACCAAAAGCCTTAAATATTCCTTCAATTTTATGATGATCATTTACTCCATACAATACCCTAATATGCACTGTTCCATTAAAATTCATAGCTACAGCCCTAAAAAATTCTACTACCATTTCAGTTGAAAAATTCCCTATTTGCTCCCTTTTAAACTCTCCATCAAAATGTAAGAAGCCTCTCCCACTTAAATCTAGTACTACTTGGCATAAGGCTTCATCCATAGGAACAAATGCAGTACCATATCTATTAATACCTGCCTTATTACCTAAAGCTTCATTTAATGCCTTCCCTAAAGATATTCCTATATCTTCTACTATATGGTGGTCACAAACCTCTATATCTCCACTTGCTTCTAAATTAATATCTATCCCACTATGAAAAGCAAATAAAGTAAGCATATGATTTAAAAATCCAACTGGTGTATTTATACTGTTATTTCCTTTTCCATCTACATCTATTGATAACTTAATTTTTGTTTCCTTTGTTTCTCTATTTATCTTAGAAACTCTACTCATAAAACCTCCCTGTTCCAATTAACATTTAACATTTAACATTTAACAATTAACAATTAATGATGTTTTGCTCCGCAAAACTTATTTTTTTATTCTTTTATTCTTTCATTATTTAATTCTTTTGCTTAGCAAAATACTTCATTATTTCTATAACCTTATTATTTTCTTCTGTAAGTCCAACAGTAATTCTAAAGCTATTATCTTCGAAGCTTCTTATAGTAACTTTTTCTTCTCTAAAGGCGTTAATAAGTTCTTCCTTATTTTCTGCTCTTCCAAAAATAAAGTTAGCCTTTGATTTATAAAACTTAATAAATTCCTTATTAGACTTAGCTGATTCTTCAATCTTTTTTAATTCAGTGTAAAGTCTTTCTCTTTCATTTATTATTAGCTTTAAATTTTCATTAAGAGAATCTACTTCTTCCTTTAGGTATATACTTGCTATTTCTTGAGAAATAGTATTTACATTGTAAGGAGTTTTATATTTTGATAATTCACTTATATTATCCTTATTAGAAATTAAAAATCCTACTCTTAAGGCCGCTAATCCCCATGCCTTAGATAAAGTTCTAGTTACTATTAAATTGGGATATTCATCTATTAATGAAACTACAGATTCTCCATTAAACTCATAATAAGCTTCATCAACTAGCACTATCTTATCTTTAAAAGCTTCTAAAATCTTAATAATATTTTCCTTGCTGTATGCAAAACCAGTTGGATTATTAGGATTAGAGAACATAACAATCTTTACATTCCCCCTTTTTCCTAATCCTATAAATTCTTCCAAATTAAAATAGTTATCCACATCAAGGTTATACTTAGTCACATTTCCTTCATTTAAAGCTGTGTAAAAGTCATACATAACAAAGTCTGGTGTTACAGTTAAAAGCTTGTCTCCTTTTTGAATATTCTTGCTTATAACTAAGTTAATTACTTCATCTGATCCATTGCCAATGATAATATTATCTAAGCTTACTCCTGCATAAGAGCTATAAGCTTCTCTTAATTTATCTCCATCTGTATCTGGATATCTGTTTAAATCTACTTTCTTAAGCTTTTCTAATATCTTAAAATACTTATCTTTATTAATATTTTTAGGGCTTTCATTACCATTAAGTAATAAGTTATCCTTATTGTTATTTGAGTAGATTCCTACATCCTTAATCATTACAAAACCTCACCTTCACAGAATTCCCATGAGCAGTTAATCCTTCTTTACTAGCTAAAAGCATTATATCTTCTGCAGCTTTAATTAACTCCCCCTTGGAATAATAAAGATAAGAACTTTTCTTTATAAAACTATCAACTGATAAAGGAGATGAAAATCTAGCTGTACCATTAGTGGGAAGAACATGGTTTGGTCCTGCATAATAGTCTCCTAAAGGTTCTGGAGTATAGTATCCTAAGAAAATAGAACCTGCATTTTTTACTTCACCCAAGTATTCCATTGAATTTTCCACCATTAACTCAAGGTGCTCAGGAGCTATAATATTAGATATTCTTATACACTCTTTTATATCTTTGCATATTAAAGCCATTCCATAATTACTAAAGGATTCCTTAATAATATCTTTTCTTTCCATTTCTTCTATTTGAACTTCTAATTCCTTTATAATTTCATTGTATTTTTCTTCAGATGTTGTTAGTAAAATTGAAGCTGCAAGCTTATCATGCTCAGCTTGAGACATTAAATCTGCTGCTACAAACTTACTATTTGCATTTTCATCAGCCACTATTAATATTTCACTTGGTCCAGCAACCATATCTATATCTACAGTCCCAAAAACTAATTTCTTAGCCATTGCTACATAAATATTCCCTGGTCCAACTATCTTATCTACTCTCTTTATACTTTCAGTTCCATAAGCTAAAGCTCCTATAGCTTGAGCTCCTCCAACCTTATAAATTTCTGAAACTCCAGCTAAGGATGCTGCAACTGCAATATATGGGTTAATTCCTCCATTTGCACTTGGCGGTGTTACCATCACTATTTCTTTAACTCCAGCTACCTTTGCAGGTATAACATTCATTACTACTGATGATGGATAAGAAGCTGTTCCCCCTGGAACATAAACTCCAATTCTTTCTAGTGGAAGTACTAATTGCCCCATAAATACTTCACCTTCTTTAACTATTGAATATCCATTTCTCACTTGTTTACTGTGATAGAACTCTATATTTTTAATAGCTGATTTAATTGCTTTAATAAAACTTTCTTCAACTATATTAAAGGCTTCTTCTATTTCTTCCTTTGAAACCTTAATAGAGTTTGAATTTAATAATACTTTATCAAAATCTTTAGTGTACTTAACTAATGCTTTGTCCCCATCTTTTCTTATGTCTTTTAATATATTTAAAACATTACTTATTACTTCTGGATTTTCTTCTTCTCTATTTTTTATTATTTTTAAAATATCTTCTTCTTTATCCTTAGATAAATTAAATAATCTTAGCATAGCCCTTCCCCTTTATTTATTGCTTATTTATCACTTATTGCTTCTCTTATCTTTTCTAAAATCAAGCTTATTTCCTTTTGCTTAAGTTTGAAGCTTGCCTTATTTACTATTAATCTAGCACTAATATCTTGAATTTCTTTTAATACTACTAGCCCATTTTCTTTAAGAGTAGTTCCTGTTTCCATAATATCTACTATTCCATCACATAGTCCGAGTATTGGTGCAAGCTCAACAGATCCATCTATTTTAATTACTTCAACATCTATATTATTTTCTTTAAAAAATTCCTTAGCTACTTTAGGATACTTTGTCCCAATCTTTATATGCCCCTTAATATTAAATAAATCTTTACCTGGCAGAGATGCTACTATAAACTTACATTTACCAAAGCCTAAATCCATTAATTCATAACAATTATGACCTTTTTCTACTAAAGTATCTAATCCAACTACTCCAATATCAGCAACTCCATGTTCAACATAAGTTATGCTATCATTAGCTTTGACTAAAAAATAATTAACATCATACTTAGTATCTTTAAATACAAGTTTCCTTCCCGTATCCTTTAGCTCATCTGTTCCAAATCCTGCTTTATCTAATATCTTAACTACTTCTATTTCTAGCCTGCCTTTTGTTAAGGCAACACTAACCCCCATAATAATCCTCCTTTTTAAGATTTATCCCTTCTAATTCTTCTGAAGGAATAACTTCCACTACATAACCTTCTTTTCTAAGTTCCATACTCTTTTTTAATGCTTCTATTTCATTTTCTTTACTAAAAGTAATTATATATTTTCCTTCTTTAGGTAATTCTAAATCTAAAATGCTACTTAATTCATCTACATTAATAGAGAAACCTATTGCCTTAAAGCCCTTCTTAACTGAATCAATTAAATCATCATACCTTCCCCCACTTAAAACAATACCTCCTGATCCTTCAATATATCCTCTAAATATTATTCCAGTATAGAAATTAAGCCTTGGAGTAATAGATAAGTCAAAAGTAATATATTCTTCATACCCTAAAGCTTCTAGCCTCTTATAAATATTTTCTAAATAATTTATACAGTTAATCATTTTAGTATTAAAAGCTAATTCTTTATATTTCTCTAATATTTCTACGCCTTCTCCAAATAAAAGAGGTAATTTATAAAAAGTTTTTTTTATATTATCTTCTACATCTAATCTTTTTAAGAATTTCTTTAATTCTTCTATTTTTTTCTTTTCTATTAATATTGATAAGGATAACTTGTCCTTTTCCGCAATATCTAGTGCTTCAATAGCAGCTTTAAAGAAGTTTACTTCCCCAATTTCTATCTTGAAGTTTTTAGCACCAGTAGCTTTCAAAGCTTCTATTGCAATTATTAATGCCTCTAAATCAGCAAATTCATTTTCTTTATTTATAAGCTCTATTCCACAATCAGTGTATTCATTTCTTCTTCCACTAAACTCTTCAAAAACTCTATATATAGTGGCTTCATACCTTATCTTTATAGTTTCTTCGACATCTTTAAATCTAGTTGATACAAGTCTTACTATAGGTATAGTCATATCAGGCCTTAAAGCTAGTATTCTTCCTTTAGAATCAAAAAATTTATATACACTCTCTTCTTTTAACCCAGAATACTCATATCTAAAACCTTCATAAAATTCTATGCTTGGTGTAATTGCTTCCTTATATCCCCAAGAATTAAATACATTATTTATTGACTTAATTGCCCTGGCTTTTTTTAAACATTCCTCATTAGTTAAATCTCTTGTTCCCTCTGGAATGATATTCTTATTCATATTCCCTCCTTTTTCACTTTACCACTTTAAATCATTATCATAATAATATATTAATATTAATTTAGTGTCAATAAGTTGACAGAAAATTAAATAAATTTAACGCACCCTGAATTTTATTTTATAAGTATGCTATTATCTATAAAATAAGAACTCCTACTTAATTGAGTTTTAAATCTATTGAAAACCTTTTAAAACATACTTTTCTACCAAATAATTAAGCTAGCTACCTAATAAAAATCCATTTGCTAAACTATAAATTTTACTACTCTTAAAAAGGTACCCATATATTTGAATTTATTGTTATTTACAAAAACAAAAAAACTCAGCCGAAGCTGAGTTTTCCACTAAATTGTTAATTATTAAAGATGCTAAAAGGTAGCTTTTCTTATTTAATTAATGCTAAATCTTTTTAATTATTAATTGCTAACTGTTCTATTTTATCTTCAGTTAGTCTATATACAGTCCATTCATCCATAGGAATTGCTCCTAATGATTTATAGAATTTAATAGATGGTTCATTCCAATCTAAACAAGCCCATTCCATTCTCTTGCAGCCTTGTTCTAAGGCTCTTTTAGCTAAGAATTTAAATACTTCTCTTCCTATTCCTCTACCCCTATATTCTTTTCTTATAAATAAATCTTCTAAGTATAATCCAGATCTACCTATGAATGTTGAAAAATTATAAAAGTATAAAGCAAATCCTATAGGTTTTTCATCTAATTCAATTATTACTGCTTCTGCTCTATTATTATTAAATACAGATTCCCTAATAGTTTCTTCTGTAGCAATAACGTCATTAGTCATTTTTTCATACTCAGCTAATTCCTTAATAAAGGAAAAAATTAAAGCAGCATCCTCTTCCTTAGTTTCTCGTAATTTTACATTTTCAATATTAGTATCATAATATCTCATAATACGCCATCCCCTCTTGATACTTTTTTTGTTTATTATTAAGCAATGTATTTTTGCATTGCTATATCACATCTATCACAAACTTCATCCTGAAAATCTTCAAAACCATATTTTTTATAAAGTTTAAGTGCCTTATATAGTACTGAATTAGTTTGTAAAGTAATCTTTTTATAATGTAACCTCTTAGCAATTCTAAAAGAATTTTCAATCATTATGTTGCCTAGTCCCATTCCTTGAAAATCCTTATGTAGATACATCTTTCTAAGCTCACATGTTTCCTCATCAATTTTGTAAATGCCATAGCTACCAATAATTCTTCTTTTAAATTCTAATACCTCAAATGCCCCATTATTTTTAGTATAAAATTTAGCTATATTAGTAATGTCTAAGTCTTCACCTTTAGGATTTAGTTTTAATCCATAGGGACTTAAAACCTCCTCTACTAGCTTTAGAATCTGTGGTTCATCTCCAGCTCTAGCTCTTCTAATCTTAATATCCTTCATTAAAATTACCCCCTTTTAATACCTAAGATGTGCTGTCGCACAATTAAAAATGAAGAATGAAAAATTAATGAAAAAACTCCTAGTGGAGTTTCAATAATCGATTAATTTTTGTAATTCTGTAAGAATTACATCAATAATTTTTAATTTTAAATTCTTAATTTTAACTATTTATGTGACAGCCCCTTTTTAATAATTAAATAAATAATTATTCATTTTTAATTTTAAATAGGGCTATTTTCGCAAACAGCCCTATTATTTATTAAGCTGTATTTTACCATCTTAATAATATTATATATGTTTTTTAAATTATTTCATTATAATCTCGAGATTTTGTTAAAAAATTTCTAAAAACAAATACAACAAGTACAATTGCCATAACTAAAATCCCTAGTTCAACTAAATAAATATTCTTTAATACTCCTACTTGATATAAAGCTGCTGGGAAATCTATAATAGCATGGCTTATTATGGCTATTATATAGTAAATATATCTTTTTTCTCTAATTGCATATAGTACTAAAACTGAAAGAGAAATTTGAACTGTAATAGCAATTAATCTTTCCACTCCAGTTATAAGCCATAATACTGAGGCTGAATCTACAAATTGATTGTAAGTTGCGTTTATAACCTCTTTAGAAACTGAAGCACCTTCCATTATTGATTGGAAGCCTCCTTTATTTATCAATATAGCATATACTATTGAATTTAAGCTACCAAGTGCTCCTATTAATATGGCTTCTATACCACCATGTCCAATTCCATAAGTTAAGGCAGTAGTAGTATCTCTTCCTTTTATAAAAAACTTGAAAGATATAAGTCTTGCTGTTTCTTCCATAATCCCAGCCATAAATCCACCATATAGCATATATGCAACTGGATTATTTAATAAAAAACTTGCTGTACTTTTATTATAATTTAAGAAATATGTGTGAAGTGGACTTTCTATTATATTAACAGCTATAAAGAATGCAAGAGCTCCAATAAAAAACACTTTAAGACTTGCATTATATTTTTTCTTTAAGTATATCATTCCTACTATAGGTACAAATAGACTAATAGTAAGGCTTATTCCCATAAATGTAATTGATAAATTACTGACCATATTAACCTCCTTATTTTATCCCATCGCTACCATTGCTAACACTCACCCATTCTATAAGTGCGAGCTAAACACTGCTACGCGTCTGGATTGGTTCTTCTAATCTTCCGATGGAGTAGGCATCTTGCACTCTGTGAAAGTGATTCACACAAGATGCAAGATTTTGGATCTCTACTTTTTAATAAAACTCCACCTTAAGCTAAGAATCACTTTATATAGTTTCAATATTACTCTTATACTTAAATAATATTTTCATCACTTAAGAAAAATTTAAATAAGTATCAAAATCTATAATTATATTTTCGATATAAAACTAACAAATAAAATTAAAATAATAAAAAATATTAGTGCCTTTGGATTTCCAAAATTCACAGTATATCCAATTCCTGCTCTCTTTTCAATCATAAAGGATGGATCATTTCTATTATAATAAAACATTCCTAAAACCCAGTATTTATCGTCATTATTATATACTTCTTCTTCAGTATTCTCTTTATCTATAGACCTTCTACCCTTGCTTCCCATTAATATAATTACAATTAGAAATCCTATCATAATAATTGCAATCAATATATTAAGAATAGATTCTACTCTACTAGTATCAAAAGTATAAATTAATCCTAGCTGTGTAATTGAGTTTAAAATTATAAGTCCTACTTCTGTTACTAAAAAGATAATAGAAAACAACATTTTTAATATCTTCTTTTTATAAATAGTACTCTTTAAATTAGTACTATTTATATCTATCCTAGAGCTTAAACTTACTCTTGCCATAATATAAATGACTATTACTATAGCAATCATATTTATTGGTAACCTATATAATTCATGTAAGCTTAAAGAACTTAAGTTATCCTGTCTTAGGAAAGTTAAGATTACTATTATTAGAGGAATAAATATAGGTACTATAAATATCCAATTAGGTAACGGCTTATACTTATCATCTTTCTTAGGTTTTCTTAAAGATGTATCTACAGCTACTGTATTATTTTTATAGTTCCAATTATTCTTCTCTTTTAGATTTCTGATTTTCTTATTATATATTGCAAAAATTCCACTATTAATTAATATAGAACCTACCATAAAAATAGATAGTAACTGTGCAACTACTTCTTTATTTTTAATAAAACTAAATGACAGTATATTAAATAATATACTTATTGATAAATACAATATAATTACTGTCTTTTTATATCTTCTTTCAAGGTCTACTATTTCATCATATTCTATAAATTTCTTAGGTATTCTTATTCCAAAGAAAAGGCCACTATTAGAGAAACTATTTAAATAATATGATATAATTCCTAAAACTATTAAGGTTATATTTCCTACTAAAATCTCTTCTAAATTATTCAAAACATTCCTCCTATAATTAAATCCCTTGTATAAGAAAATATATTATCAATATTGCTATTAATACAAATGGAAGTATCATTATTGTAGCGCCTATTGGATTACCTAAGTTAACATCCCAGCCTATTCCAACTCTTTTTTCTACAAATATGCTAGGATCATTTTTATTACAATAAAAATTCCCAAATAACCAATACTTATCATCATCTCTATAAATTTCTTTTTCATTACTATTATATTTTATATTTTTTCCACCTTGTCCAATTTTATAAGTAATAACAGAAAAAATTATTATAGTTAATAGTATTACTGGAAGGAATACATAATTTATAACTTGAACATTAAAACCAAATAAAGTACAAAATTGAATTATAGAAAACATAATTAATATTTCAATAGCTATAATAAATAAAAGTATAGAATTTATTCTCTTAAATACTTTTCTTTGCTTTTTTATTTCCTCTAGGGTTCCACTATTTATTTCCGTTTTCCCGTTAACTGCAAACTTATTAGTAAGAGTTAATAAAACTATCATCCCAGTTTGAATTAATATAGGAAATAAAACTAAGTGGAAGAACCCCTTAAATCCATCCTTAGCTACAAATCCATCTGCGACTCCTGCAGCATTATAATGAATTGGAAATGGATTAGGCACATTTTTATAGGCAATAAGAGTTACTATAGTAGTTATTAAAGGTATTATTAATAATGCTAAAAAAGTTCTTGTTTTTATTATTACATTATCTTCTCTTACTTTAGGCTTTCTTATAGATGTATCTACAACTACTACATTCTCTCCAAGGCTTCTAAATCCTTTTTCTTCCTTAAGCTTTATAGTTTTTTTCCAATATATAATTAAAGGAATATTAGATACTATGATTAATACAAATAAGGTTATTAAATAAATCGATATTTTAGTGTTAAAAATCATTAATATATTTATTATTATTAAAAATGGTAAAATAAATAACGTAAATTTTTTCTTATATTCTTTCTCTAATTTTATTAAATCCTCATCTTTTTCATATTCCTTTGGAATCCTAACCCCAAAGAAAATACCATTGTTTGAAAATTTATTAACTAGTAATCCAGAAATAAATAATATTACACTTACAAAAATAATAGTTCCTAATAATATTATTTTCTCCATTATTCCTTCCATTCTTATTCACCTTCTTCATTCTTAAAATCAAGGAAAACCTTATCTATATATGACTTAATATCTTCTTTCTCAATTCCTCTATTAAAACATTGAGCCATATAATAGTATAGATTGGTATTAACTTCTTCCTTAAAACTCTCCATAGACTGGCTCAAATTAAGATCAACAATTGCACCTTTTCTTCTATCTATTTTTATATATCCTTCATCTTTTAAAATAGAATAAGCTTTATTAACAGTATGCATATTAACGCCTATATCCTCTGCTAAAGACCTAACTGAAGGTAATTCTTCATTTTTATCAATTTCACCTTTTGCTATACCTTCTATAACTTGATTTTTAATTTGTATATATATAGGTATTTCAGAATCAAAATTAATTCTTAAAATCACCTTATCACCTCTTTCTAAGACTATTAATTTCTTAAAACTTTATTCACAATAGATTCAATAAAATTTCCACATTAACTACATTATATAATAGAAATGTTAAGTATAAAATAATACTTTTCTCCTTTTCACTAGGACTTATATTTTTATAGAATCTTCACTTATAATGCTAATAAATACAAATTAATATAAAAACAAATTTATTTATCCTAATAGAAATGGGGCTGTCTAAGAAACAGCCCAATTAAAAACCTAAAGATAATTGTTTATAAAACTCAAATAAAAGTTTTTATTAATTTTTCATTTAAATCATCATTATTCACTTTATATTGTGCAATAGAATCTATTTTAGTTTAGCTTTTCAAATTGCTTAACTGATACCTTTGAAAGAATCAAAGTAATTATAGCTAATATTATTATTTCAAATATTAAAGCTGAAGCTAATAATAAATTATTATTAGAAATTATATTAAAATACTTTACAAGTATAGGAATAGCTACTATTCCTACTGATATTAGCATTTGTATCATAACACTTGCACTTTGCTTTACAACTGCTGTTTCAGATATCCAATGCATATTAGGGAAAAATAAATTAACTACAATTCCTAATATAGCTACAATTATTGCAAATAGTATAGAAATTACAAATAACCATAAAGCTTGTATAAAACTAAAGTTTAATGAAAAGAAAAATATTATATTACTAATTATTAAAGCTGGAACAACTAATATTAAGTTTAATAATATCTTAGCTTTAAATATTTCTAATGGATTAAGTGGACTACTTTTTAATATCCATAAGTTTTTACCTTCCATAGAAATAGATGAATTAGTAGTACAAGAAAGTGATAAAATACCACAAGTAACAGCTATAATCATTAATGGCATTAATTCTCCTACTGACTTAATCTCGAAAAGCATATATATTATATCTTCTCCCATAAACAAAGTTGCCACGGCCATAATTAGTAATAGTACTGGTCCTATTATAGTGTTTAATACATAAATAGGAGATGCAAAATATCTCTTTGCTTCTTTTATTAATAATGCTTTAGTTATACTTGATGACTTCATAGAAGTAATTTTATAATCATTTTTCTTATAACTTTCTTGAAGTTTTGAGCTTATTATCTTATATGCCTTATTAAATACAATTATAAATAAGCTAAAGAATCCTATAGAAATTATAAGAAAAATACCTAAGTCTATAATGCTTCCCTCTGCTAATGCTCTTGTTAACATCACTGCTGGAGGGTAAATTTTAAATATAGCATCACTTATTGATGAACTATTTATCAATATTTTTTGTAAAAACTCCCCACTGCTATAAGAACCTACAACTATTAATAATACTATTAGCAAAGTACCAATTGTAATAACTAAGTTTTTATATTTAAATTTATTTGAAATATAACTAATTCCAAAAGAAATAATTGATGATATTAGTAAAGGTATTAGAGGTAAAGTTAAAAATATCAATATTAAATATACAAAAAATAATATTGATGGCCTTGCATAAACAAAATATACTGTAGCTGGTATAACAAAAGTAAATATACTAACTAAGTAATTTATTAATACAAGCTGAAATACTTTAACTATTAAGATATAGCTTCTTTTTATAGGTAAACTCATTAATAAGTCATAATCTTTAAAAGAAAATAATACACCTTGAGCTTTATAAATAGATGTAAAAAATATCGTTACTGTAGTTAATATAATGCTTAATGTTAGTAACATATCTAAAAGTCCCATAGTTTTTAACCCATCAGCTAAAAACTTTGAATAAATCACTGATGTAGAAACTATCATAACAGCAGCAAATGTCAGCATTAAAGCTAAAAATATAGATTTATTTCTTTCTTTTTTAGATTTAGAGCTTGTTATTTTATTTATTCCCATACTGTTAATTAATGATATTTTTGTAAGGCTCCATAAATTATTCATTATCTATCAACTCCATAAATATATCTTCTAAGGAACTATTTCCTTTAACCTCTTCCATAGTACCCTTTGAAACTATTTTTCCATCCTTAATAATAGCAACCTTATCACATAACTTTTCAGCAACTTCTAAAACGTGAGTTGAGAAAAATATAGCTGCTCCTTCATTACATATATTTTTCATTTCTTGCTTTAATAAATGAGAAGCTTTAGGATCTAATCCAACAAAAGGCTCATCTAATATTAGTAACTTTGGTTTATGAAGCAAAGCTGAAATAATAGCTAATTTTTGTTTCATACCATGAGAATAAGATGAAATTAAATCTCCTAGTGCACTTGTTATTTCAAAGATTTCAGCATACTTTTTTATTTCTCTTTCCCTATCTTCTTTAGAAACCTTATAAATATCTGCAATAAAATTTAAATATTGAATACCTTTTAAAGATTCATATATATCTGGATTATCAGGAATATAGGCAATTTTTTCTTTGCAAGCCATAGGATTTTCCTTTATAGATATTCCATCTATTAAAATATCCCCTTCAGTAAAATCTAAAATACCAACTATAGCTTTTATAGTAGTTGTCTTACCTGCACCATTATGGCCAATGAAAGCAAATATTTCTCCAGGATTAACCTCTAAAGATACATTGTCCACTGCCTTTTTTCCATTTTTATATGCCTTAGAATAATTTATTATATTTAACATCTTGTTACCCCCTCTATTCTATCTGTTATATATATTGTATAACAGATAGAATAAGAATGCAATAATTTTTAGAATTTTCTCTTTACAGCTTATTCATATATGATAAAATTAAATAAGTCGGTATTCTTTGAAACCGAACTTTGCAAAAATTATTTTTTTGCCGAATTATATCCTGTAAGGAATAAGAACGGAGGAGTCAAAATGTTAAACACTCGAGGGGTGGGAAAATCCCATGAAAATGTTAGAAAGATGGTAGTTACAGCTATGCTATCAGGAATTTGTTTATTCCTAGGCTTAACTGGACTTGGTTTTGTACCTTTACCACTTTTCAAACTAACAATCTTACATTTACCAGTTATAATTGGAGCTATAGTTGAAGGTCCTATTGTAGGGGCATCTATTGGATTTATCTTTGGATTATTTTCAATATATCAAAACATCACAACTCCAACACCAATGTCACCATTCTTTTATAATCCATTAGTATCTATATTACCTAGAGTACTAATTGGAGTAATTGCTTATTATATTTATAAGCTAATAAAATCAAAAATAAAGAATGCAAAAGTATCTATAAGCATTGCAGCAATATGTGGATCTCTAGTTAATACTATTGGAGTCCTTGGAACTATTTACTTAGTTTACTTTAAAGACTATGCAACAATACTTATGGACAAAGGTACTATAGCTAATAATTCTTTAAGTGCAGTTACTACCGCCTTACTTACAGTAATAGGTACAAATGGTGTTGCTGAGGCAATATTATCTGCTGTAATTGTTACACCTATAGTAATTGCAATATTTAAAATGCAAAAGAAAAGAATTTAGACATAAAACATAAACTTAAATTAAAATTAATTTACAAGCTCTATGTGGAAAACTTGTTCTATACAAGCTATCTACATAGAGCTTTTATAATAAAGATAGACAACTACTCCAACAATCCCCTTATTTGCATTAAATTTAATAGTTTATAAAGACATTTATTACATAACATAATAGCACAAAGTTAAATAAAACTTTGTAACACAAATTAAGGAGGCGCTTATTATGGCAAGCAGCACAAAATTAGTCCCAGAAGCAAAGAAAGGGTTAGCTAAGTTCAAAAATGAAGTAGCTGGTGAAATGGGAGTACCTTTCTCAGATTATAATGGTGACCTTTCTTCAAAGCAATGCGGTAGCGTTGGTGGCGAAATGGTTAAGAGAATGGTAGAACAATACGAATCAAAAATAAAATAAATTAATACTATCTAATAATAAAAAAAGCTATGTATAGGTTATACCTATACATAGCTTTTCCGTTTAAAGTAATAAAGTAATTCTAATCTTACAGATTTTCTATAGCAGCTTTTACTGCTTCTATATCTTCATCTGTTCCTTGTCCATTAATTTTACGAAGACAAGTTAGTCCATATTCTTTTTCAATTTTATCAGCTGCAAAACAATATGATTCCGCATGTCTTTCCATACTACCATTAACAACAAAACCACGAACTAGATCTTTGTGTTCATCTAAAAATGCCCTTGTAATTTGGGTAATTTGACCAAACCCTTCATTACGTGTAATAAGAACACATTCTTCATTTAATGGCTCACTAACGCTTTGTGATGGTCTTCCTAATTTTTCAGCAAATGCTTTTCCAGCGCCAAATCTACTATCATATACTACTAACATATTTTTCTCTCCTCTTTATGTGTTAATTAATTTAATTTATTATACCATATAAAAAGCAAAATGTAAGTATTTTTTAATAAAAATTATTAACAAATAATATTTATTAATAAGATTGTTAATAATATAAAATTATATAATAAAAAATCCGTACAAAAAGATACTAATCTGTATCTATCTTGTACGGATAATATTTGGAGCGAAAGACGGGACTCGAACCCGCAACATTCACCTTGGCAAGGTGACGCTCTACCATTGAGCCACTTCCGCATAAATTACATATATATAATATAATAAGATTAAAAAATCGTCAAGAACCTTTTTTCTAAAAAACCTTGCTTCTACCTCATTATCATCTTAAATATTTAGTAGTAGTTTTTAATCTTATAGATGTAAGTCTACTATAAAAATTGTTGATTTAATTCTTATAGGATTAATAAAATTAATGAAAAAACTCTTAAGGGAGTTTTTTCATTAATTTTTATTTTGGGATAACTCCCTTAGTTTTTATGAAATTAATTTATTGTTAGTTGATCTTCATTTCCATCTACTACTACATTTGATCCATAGCCGATATCACCTTTTATAATCTTTCTAGCTAAGGTGTTTTCTATAGCATTTTGTATATATCTCTTTAAAGGTCTTGCTCCATAAACTGGATCATATCCTTCTCTAGCCATAATAACCTTTGCTGCCTCAGTTACTTCAAGGCTTATATTCTTATCTTTTAATCTTACTGAAACTTCCTTTAAGAATATATCTATAATCTTCTTAATACCATTTTCAGATAGAGGTTTAAACATAATTATATCATCTACTCTATTTAAGAATTCAGGCTTAAATCTAAGTTTCATTTCATTCATAACTTGGCTTCTAATACTTTCTTCCACAGTATCCTCACTATTATTTTCTAGAAGATAGCTACTTCCAATATTGGATGTCATAATTATAATAGTATTTTTAAAGTCTACAGTCTTACCCTTATTATCAGTTAATCTACCATCATCTAAGATTTGTAGGAATATATTAAATACATCTTCATGAGCCTTTTCTATTTCATCAAATAGTATTACACTATATGGATTTCTTCTTACTGCTTCAGTAAGTTGACCACCTTCATCATATCCAACATATCCTGGAGGGGCTCCAACTAGTCTAGATACTGAATGCTTCTCCATATATTCAGACATATCTATTCTTATAATATTTTCTTCAGAATCAAATAGATTTCTAGCTAAAGTTTTAGCAAGTTCTGTTTTACCAACACCAGTTGGTCCTAAGAATATAAAGGAACCTATTGGCTTATTTGCATCTTTAAGTCCAGCTCTTGCTCTTAAAATAGCATTTGAAACTGCAGTTATTGCTTCTTCTTGACCAATAACTCTCTTTTCCATTTCATCTTCTAATCTTAAAAGTTTTTCTCTTTCTCCTTCAAGAAGATTAGTTACAGGAATTCCTGTCCATTTAGAAAGAATCTTTGATACTTCCTCTTCTGTTACCTCTTCTTTTAAAAGGGCTCCTTCATAATTTTCTTTAACTATAATTTCTTTTTCTTTAATTTCTTCTTCTAAAGCTGGAATTACACTATATTGAATTTCTGCTGCCTTATTATAGTCATAATTTCTTTGGGCAGCTTCTAAGTCTCCTCTTACATCATCAAGTTTAGATTTTAAATCTCTTAAGTTAACTATAGCATCTTTTTCTTTTTCAAACTTTGCTGTCATTTCATCATTTTTAGCCTTTAGTTCAGCAATATCTTTTTCTAATGCCACTAGTTTCTTCTTAGATCCTTCATCCTTTTCCTTTGTTAAAGCTTCCTTCTCAATTTCTAATTGGAAAAGTCTTCTTCTGATATTATCAAGCTCTGTTGGAAGAGAATCTATTTCTGTTCTTATCATTGCACCAGCTTCATCAATTAAATCTATTGCCTTATCTGGTAAGAATCTATCTTGAATATATCTATGAGATAACTTTGCAGCAGCTATTAAAGCTGAATCATGTATTCTTACCCCATGATGGATTTCAAATCTTTCTTTTAATCCTCTAAGAATTGATATAGCATCCTCCACTGTTGGCTCTTCAACTATAACAGGTTGGAATCTTCTTTCTAGAGCCTTATCCTTTTCTATATATTGTCTATATTCATCAAAAGTTGTAGCTCCAATACAATGTAATTCACCTCTTGCAAGTAATGGCTTAATTAAGTTACCTGCATCCATAGCGCCATCAGTTTTACCAGCCCCAACTATAGTGTGAATTTCATCTATAAATAAGATAATTCTACCTTCACTACTTTGAACTTCTTTTAAAACTGCCTTTAATCTTTCTTCGAATTCACCTCTATATTTAGCTCCGGCAATTAATGCACCCATATCTAATGAGAATATTACCTTATTCTTTAAACCTTCAGGCACATCACCTCTAATAATTCTTTCTGCTAAACCTTCAACTATTGCAGTCTTACCTACTCCAGGCTCACCAATTAATACTGGATTATTCTTAGTTCTTCTAGATAAAATTCTTATAGTTCTTCTAATTTCATCATCCCTACCAATTACAGGGTCTAATTTATGTTTTTTAGCAAGGTCAGTTAAGTTAGTACCATATTTACCTAAAGCATCATAAGTTCCTTCAGGATCTTGAGTTTCTACTCTTTGATTACCTCTTACTTCCTTTAATACTTCCATAAATGTTTTTTTATTAATATTGTATTTATTTAATATTTTTTTAACTTCACCATTTTTATCTACATCAATTATCGCAAGCATAAGATGTTCTACACTAATATAAGAATCTTCAAATTTCTTAGCTATATCTTCTGCCTTTACTAAAACTTCTTCTATTTGTCTAGTAGCATAAACTCCTGATGAGTTTGCACCTTCTCCTAGAACCTTTGGCATATTTCCTAAAATTCTATTTAAGTCATCATTTATCCCTTTAACGCTAACACCCATTTTAGTAAATATATTTGGTATTAGTCCATCTTCTTGCTCTACTAATGCTGTAAATAAATGTATTAACTCAACTTGCTGGTGGTTAAACTTCACAGCAATTAAACTAGCATTATTCAATGCTTCTTGAACTCTTAAAGTCATTTTATCAATATTCATATGAGTCACTCCTTTACAACTTATATTATAGATTTATTATTATCTTTGTTTTAATAATAATACATAAGTCAAAGAAAGTCAAAGTATATTTTCTAATTTTTTATTAAACTTTTTCTATTTTTTAATAAATAAGCTATAATAACTATATAAGATTCTATAGGAAAGAGGTGATTACAATAAGACGCCAATACGTAAGTTTTCCAGCTGACTCTCCAATAAAGATTAGTTATGCCAATATAAAAGAGTATCCAATACATTGGCACAATGCTATAGAGATACTTTATGTGCTTAAAGGTAGTATACACGTAAATATAGATACAGATTCCTTTGAGGTTCTTGAAAGAGAAATGGAAATCATAAATATGGATGAAGCCCATAGAATTTATAGTGATGAAGATAATAGAGTTCTTATCTTTAATATAGATCCCTACTTTTTCGAAAAATATTATAAAGATATAAATAATATTTTCTTCTATACAAATTCAACTGATGATGGTGCTCAAGAAGGAGAAGAATACGATCTTTTAAGAAACTTTTTAGCTAAGCTTCTATGTGAAAATGTTCAAAAGCTTGATGATTATGATAAAGAAGTAGAAGATATTTTAATAGATCTTTTATACCATCTTATAAATAATTTTCATTACCTTACATACGAAAAGGAAGAACTTAAAGAAAAAACTGAACAGCTAGCTAGGTATCATAGAATTTCAAAATATATCTTTAATAACTATGATAGTAATATCACTTTACAAGAAATAGCTAAGAAAGAATTCTTAAGTCCTCATTATTTATCTCATGAGATTAAATATGCTACTGGCTATAGCTTTACTGATTTAGTAAATTTAACTAGAGTTGAAGAATCAGTTAAACTTCTATTAGATAGCGATTTAAGTATTTCTGAAATTTCTGATGAAGTAGGTTTTTCCCATGTTAGGTATTTAAATAAAAACTTTAAAATCTATTATGGCTGCACCCCACTTCAATATAGAAAGAAAAATAAGCTTACTGAAAAAGAGTTTGAAGCAAGTAAGAAAATAGAAATTTTAAATTTAGAAGATGCATTAGAATATCTATCTTCAGAGTTAGATGATTACGAAAGATTTAATTATGAAAATAAGCTATGGAAGATTCATATAGATATGGATGAAAACCTTGGTGAATTTGATAAGGCTTATAATGAAATAATTAATTTAGATGATGCCTTTGACTTATTACTTGAAGATAATAAGGATATCTTAGAAGAAATTCAAGAAGAGCTTCATTTTAAATATGCAAGACTAGAAAATATGTTTAGTAGTGATATGGGGGTATTCCCTAAAGCTGACTTTTATAACTGGAATAAAGCAAAAAGTGTTATTGAATTTTTAGATTATATTTCTTTAAAACCATTAATCCTTATTGATAATCCAAGCTTTACACTAGAAAAATATAAGCATATATTAAATAGCTTCTTTGAATATTTTTCAGAAATAGATTATATTGATGTAACAGAATTTAAATTTCAATTTACACCTGTCATATCAAAGACTATAAGGGAAGAACTATCTATATTTATAAAAGAAATATATTCAATAGATGTATTAGAAGAAGACTTTTGTTGTGAAAAGGACTTAAATAAGATTTATGATACAGCCTTTATGCTTCCTTATATAATTCATAATACCTTATTTAATAACAATTCTCTTAACTTTTTAAGAGCCTTCGATGTATTAGAAAAGGTTATTAGCTTAACTAACGAGGTATTTATAGGTGCACCTGGACTTGTAAATGATATGGGAATCAAAAAGCCTTCATATTATGCCTATTATTTACTTAATAAGTTAGGTGATGAGATAGTGGCTATGGAAAATGGATATATAGTTACTAAAAAAGACGATGAATATTGTATTTTATTATACTCATATACTGATGAACTTTCTGATATGGAAAGTCTCCAAGATATTATTAATAAAAAAGGCAAAAGAAAGCTTTATAAAAGAAAGTTTTCTTTAAATATAGAAAACATAAAGAAATCATCAAGGATTACAACTTATGAAATAAGTGAAGGAGTCGGTTCTTCTTATAATTATTGGTTATCTATGGGTTCTCCTGATAGGTTAAATAAAGAGGAAAAAGAAATATTATATAGGGCTTCCTTCCCTAAAATAGAATTTAAGTATTCTAAGAAAAATACAATCTTAAATATAATTACAGAGCTTAAAGGCTATTCTGCCAAGCTAATATTGATAAAAAACATTAAATAAAAGTACAGAGAAACCACTTATTAGGGTTTCTTTGTACTTTTTTACTTTTATATTAATTAAAGTAATAACTTAAATGTACATAAAATTACACATTTAAGTCAATGCAATAAAAAAATAATTACAGTATACTTTAAATATAATAAACGTTGTAATTTACAGAAAGGATTGATTTTAATGAGAGGCTTATTTTTCGTACCAAGCGTATTTTCTAAATATTCATTAGCAAATATAATAGCATCAATTTTACACCCAATTAAACATTATATTAACTTATAATTTAATTTTAAAATAAACTATTTATATAAATATTTAATATCTGAAACTTATATATTAATTGTTGTTATAACCTTTATATATTAATCAGAATATTTAATAAGGTTTAAGTAACAATTAATACTTCAAATCTTGTAATTTTCAAATACAATTACAATTAAATAATCCCATAATTACAGAAGGTGTATAATTAATTTTCCTTAGTAGGAAAACTAATTATACACCTTCTACTATACTCTTCAATCTTTTTCTAACTTCATTGCTAATGTAAAGTATTTTAAAGAATCTTTTACTTCACCAAGCCTATAATACATTTCGGCCATATCTAAATATCTTTCATATCTCTTTTCCTTATTAGCAAATTTAAATAAAGAATCTAAAGATAAGTTCATATACATTTCAGCTTCTACATATAAACCCTTCTTTTGTAGTATCATTCCCTTTAAGTAATAAGCTTGTTCTATTAATAGTATGTCATCTGTATCAATTGCTGAATTTAAAGCCTTATCTGTGATATCATAGGCTATATCATATTCTTCATTTTCATACAGGGTATTTATACTCTTATTTAAAAATCTAACATATTTCTTCTTATCATCTATTGGAAATAACTCTATTCCTTCTAATATTTCCTTTATAGCTTTTTCTCTTTCATTAACATAGAAGTAACTTTCACCATTTTTCCCTTTAGAAATAGCTAAAATCATAGGATTATCTTTTTTATATTTATAAGAAAGCTCCATATACTTTTCTATATCATTTTTCTTAAGTTTAATACATGCATTTGCAAAACTATGGTATATATCACCTTTATCTAGTTCATCATTTATAAAGTCAATAAATAACATTGCCTCTTCTAAAACTTTATAGGAATCTTCAATATTCCCTAGCTTTTCATAACATTTACCTTCTCTATAGCATGTATATGCATACTTAACTTTGTCAAAATCTCCATCATCTTTAATAAGCTCTCTTGCCCTACTATAATAATTAATAGCTTCATTATATTCTTTTATTCTATAAAAGAAGGTAGCCATATCAAAATAGTAAGTTATAGTATTTTCCTTAGTATTATTCTTTTGATACAAATCATAATACTGTGATACTATTAGTTGAATATTTTCAACTTTATTTTCTTTTACATAGTAGTTAAAAAGCAAATGTATTAATTCGAAAGCCAACCCATTATACGAATATTCTAAAGCATAATTTAAATTATGCTCAATAACATCAGATATATCACTTTCAGAAACATTATTTCTTCTTATTAGCTCAAGATTAGCATTTATTTGCTCTTCCACATCTTTAACTAAATAGCTATAATCAAGTGAAAGTTTATCAGCAATATACTCTAAAATCTCCTTGTCTGCTTTAATCTTTCCATTTTCTATACAGCTCATCTTTGATATAGAGACCTTATTCCCACATAATTCTTTTAAAGTTATCCCCTGATATACCCTTGCTCTTTTAATTTTTTCTCCAGTTGATAAAATCTCCATTTGAAACCCCCAATTGATTAATTTTTAAGTATTCCTATTTTCCTAAAAATATTAACCCCTTCATCAAGATACTTAGCTGCTTCTGCATCATTTTTTCTATCAATATAAAACTTACCTAACATAACTGAAAGCTGTGCTGCTTGCTTAAATAAGTCATTTTTCTTAGCTAAGTTATACGTATCCATTAAGATATATTCAGCTTCTCTAGATAATTCTTTCAATGTATATACTCTATACCAAATTAAGTTAACATCTATAATAACTTCAATTTCGTTCTCATCCATATATAAATTGATTTCTTCCAACACTTCTTCACATTTTGAAATATTCTTTAGTTTTATATAATTTTCACATATGTTCATTAAGGTTTCTATAACTCTCTTATCTTTTCTTCTAATTCTTATATCCTTAGATATTTCATAATGTTTAAAGGATTCTTCTATATTTTCAAATTCATAGAATAACTTTCCAAGGTTATTTTCTATTTCAGAAATATTGCTTAATTCATCTAATTCTCTATAAACTTCTAAAGTCTTTTGTGAGTATTTTATAGCATTAGTTAAATCACCTTTTTTATTATACTCTTCTGATATTAATAAAAGAGTTTTTGCATACTCCTCTTTATTATGGACTTGTTCAAACTTACTTTTTGCTAAGAAAGAATAATCTATAGCTTTTCCAATGTTTTCAGTTTTAAAATAAGCTTTTGCCATATAGTAATAGATTTCTCCAAGTAAGGGATCATTCCCAATATTATTATCTAAATACACCTTTTCAGCTTGTCTTAAATAACTACTTGAAGAATGGTAAGCCTTTAGTTTTAGAGTGATTTGACCTAAATTTAAAAAGGTTTTTACAATTTCCTCATAATTATTATTCTTTATAAAAATTACATTTGAAGATAAGAAAAACTGCTGAGCTAATGTAAGTTCCTCTTTAGCCATATATATTTTTGCTCTTAAATATAAGATTTTAGCCTTTCTATATTCAAGGTTATATTTTTCTACATAATATAAAGCATTTTCTATGTATTTTTCTCCTGTTATATAATCTCCAGATAATACATATGATTCAGCAATTTGCTCATAATATATACTTATCTTTTCAGCTTGAGTTTCTTCTGATTCCATTAAATATTCAACTGAAGTTTGTAATGTAGCTGCTAAATATTCTAATAGATCCATAGAAGGATTAGATCTTCCTGACTCAACTAAACTAATTTGTCCAGGAGTAATTCTATCCCCTGCTAAATCTTTAAGAGTCATATCTAATTCTTTTCTTCTTCTTTTTATTTTTTCCCCTAATGCAAGAATCTCCATAACACTCTTCCTTTACTAAATACTATATAAATATTTCTATTATCTAAATTTTAAAAGTAAGATAATCTATTTTAACAAATCTTATATTTAGATTTTTTTCGTCAAATTCAAGTGAGAAACATCAAAATAATAATATTTTTCGCCTTTTTATTATTATATCATTAAACACTTGTAAAGCACTATATAATTTGGAAAATTTATTATTATTTTTTGTTAAAATTTAGGTATTTATTTAAGTTATTTTATCAAATTGCTAAAATTACTAGACATATTTATATAATTTATTATTAATAAAAAAGAGAGTAATTTCTACTCTCTTTAAGACATATAGTCAGTAACCATACAACAAGCGTCTTCTGCCATATTTAATACTCTTTTACTAACTCTTTTTAAGTTTCTTTGAGTTTTCTTATCTAATTGCGGTAAAATCATAGCTGTAACTGCCATACCTACTATAGCACCTGTTACCATACCTCTAAAAACCTTCATCATAATATCACCTCATAATTTTATTTATATTTAGTATTTGTAATTTCTATACTAATATTCACAAATCTATAAAGGGATATCTGACAATTAACAGTTAACGATTAACAATTAATGAAAAAACTCCTATTGGAGTTTTGAAAAGAAGTTAATTTTAGGCTCTATGACAAATGAAATTCAAGATGAAATAAAAGAAAATAGGTTTTCTTCAGGTATAGTATGCCAATCTCACAGTTCTTATTCCAAAACTAAAATAAAAGATTTTAAAGGGAGAAAAGCAATTTATATTTAATTGGTAAATAATGTTTCATATTTACCATTATTTGTGTATTATTAAGATGAGAAGATAATACGCAATTGTATTTAAGTTCGAACTGAGGCAAATATATATAATCTTCGGAATTAACTTTTAAATACTACAACCTACAAATTCTTACAAATATTATGGGGTATTAGTAAAAAAACTATATTATAAATCTTGCTTTGAAGTATGGTTATAATTCACCTGACTCGTTTTCTCGTGCATTTATAGCAATGCATGAAGTTACACCCTCAAAAGCAAGAGAAAAAGGCATATCGCTAAAAGCGTATCTTCGTGTAACGTTCTCATTATCAATAAAAGGAGTGGTTGAGATGAACTACAGAATTGAGCAAAAAAATTCATTTACCGTTGTAGGTGTAAAACAGAGGTTTTCACATATTGATGGTTTGGGTGAAAATGTTGGAAAAATGTGGACCAATACCCCACAAGAAACTATTTCACAAATTGCTGGACTTGGAAACGGGTTAGTAGGCGTATACAGTGGAATGTATGAAGATAATACAACTGATTACTATATTGCCGCGATAACTGAAAAAGATTTCCCAAAAACTTTGTGCAAGCTTGAAATACCATCTCTTACATGGGCAATATTTGAGATAATCGGCCCTATGCCTACTGCAATGGCAGAAATATGGTGGCGAATTTTTTCCGAATGGTTTCCTACATCTGGTTATGAGCATGCAGAAGCGCCAGAAGTAGAATGGTATTCAAATGGTAATTTGAGTTCGCCTGATTACAAAAGCGAAATATGGATACCAGTTAATAAAAAGTAATGTTCTGTGCCTAATAAGAATTAAGCGAAGTAATTGTGTGATAAGCAATATTAAATTATTACAAACTAAAAGGGCCAAAATATTTTGGTCCTTTTTAAATATATTATTTTTCAACATCATTATTAAATATAGAGTAGTATTTAAATTTTACTTATTTAATTTTCTTTCCTTATTATATAAATATTCTGCATAGTTAAGTACATCTTTTTGCTTTTCTAATGGCAATTTTCTTAAATAAAATGCTAAATCTTTATATAAAACATCTTCGTATTCGTTAGTAGCAATTACTTTATTTATATCTTCTTTAATAGTGTTATTATCAATAACTTCACTATTTAAAGATTCTTTTTCCTGAACTAAACTTCCATCTAAGGTAATAATATTTTCTATTCTATCCTTAGCTAGGGTTTTAAGTTTACTTTTTACTTCAGCGTTAACTACTGTTATTGTATTCTCTCTTAAATATGAATAAAATATATTTTCAGATGCTATAGATAGCTCTTCCTTACATTTTTCATCTGCTACTTCATTAAATAAATCACCAGTATGACTATCTACCTTAACAAATATAACTTCAGTTCCTTTATTCATTAAACTATTCATCTTATTATGATATTTTACAGATGACTCTTCATTTCTATTCCAAAATCCAGTAGCATGATGAGCAATACCTTCATAGTCATGGAAGATTACTACTCTCTCTTCCCTTTTCTCTATAGCATACTCAAGTCCTCTAACTGCAGCTTCTAACTCACCAGCTATTTGCCTAATATTTCTATCACTATTACTTTGTGATGATCCACTTTCTACATATTCAAGTATATTGTTTTTAACTGCAACTAAAGCATAAGAATACTTTTCAGTACTAATATTATAGCTACCATCAACATATATATGTAGACAATCCATTGGATAATTGTCCACACCTTTTTTAAGCATTCCACTTCCTTCAAATAAAAAGCTTTTTGCTTCAGTTTCGCTAGTAAAGCTCTTATACTTAGCTCCCTTTACTCCCTTAATATACTTTTGGCATTCTGCCCATGTATTTACTATTTTATTTTCCACCTTCTTATTAAGTGAAAAATCATATCCTTCTTTAATTGCGTAATATTTACTTGCCATACTTTTCTCCTAATTTTAAGATTATAATGCCATTACTTCTTCTATAAAGTTATATACTTTTTCTACATTTTTCGCTCCAGTAAAGTTAATAACATACTCAATAATATTGCTAATAACAAATACTATGTTATTCTTACCTTCCCAGTTTTCTAATATAATTCTAGTAGGAACATCAGCAATAATTCTTTCTAAAGCAAAGAAAGCAACAGCTATCTCATCTACCTTCCCAATGAAGGGAATGCTATCTGGTATTATATCCGTTGGGAATCCTATATATGCAATAGCCGCAGAAATAATAATTTTAGTCTTCATAGGAACTCTTTTATCTTTTAACAATCTAAATAAAAGAGCTGCCATATCTGGAATTATAAATACATAATCACTAAAAGTTTTAACTTTCTGTGGTAATTTTTCTTCTAAATAATCTCTCCCTACACTATAGTAGTCTCTTACTTTTTCAATATCAGAAAAATCCTCTTCTGTATCTTCTTCCTCTTCAGCTTCTTCTGCAGGCTGTTCTTTTATTAAAGTACCTAAAAGAGAGATATTAATATCTGATACTTCTATATTTAAAAGCTCTTGTCTAGTATATATATCTGAAATATTTAAATCTACATATGGAACATCCTTTAGTAAAACTTTTAAATTAATAACTACCTTACCAGAATCATAGCTTATTCCCATATCAGATAATTCTTTTAAAGCAAACTTTAAAGCAGCCTTTCTCATTAATGAGAATATCTTAATTTTAGCTATTTTAAATGATGAAACTTCACCATGTATAATTCCATTTTCAATTCTTGCAAGCCTTACACCTGCTACAAAATCTAAAGTTATTCCTTTACTAAAGCTACCATAAAACTTTATTTCTTCATCTACATCTACCTTAGTTAAAGTAAGACCTTCTACCTTTACAAATTCATTAAAAATGCTTAGCAAATCTTCTCCTGTTAAAGAAACCTTTACGCTTGAAATATTCATATTTACCTCCCTTATTTTGTTAATTATGCATCTAAATACATATCTAAATTTGTACCAATTATATAAAGAAGCTTGTCCTTAATATATACGTCTTTTATTTCTCCATCATATTTATCTAATTTAATTATAATATTATTTCCACTAATATTTATATAGTCTTCTCCTAGAAATTTTAAAATAGATTTTAATAGAATTACACTAGCTCCCTTTAGCTTTCCTAACTTAGATATATTTAAATTCTTCGTCTCCAGTATAATTTGGTTATTATAAACCTCTTTTATATAAACAAATCCACTAAAATTACTATTTATTTTACTAAATAGCCTACCTGAAAAAATTATCCCATTATCAATTTCTATATGGGTTACCTCTATTCCTTTTTCTCTACCCTTTAGATTAATTATTTCAGTAATATCCTTAGATGATAGTATAGTTGAGTTATACAATTATATTACATCTCCTTATATTATTACTAATAAACTATATGCTTCAATAAATAATCTACATCTATAGTCCTATAAAGTTATAGATTAAAAATACTTATTAAGTAAATTATCTATATTGAAATCATATTTATTGGTCTAAGTAGTCAGCTATTTAAATTAAAGTATACTCTATTTGCATAAATATTGAAAGATATCTTTTAATATTGTAAGCTCTACCAACACTTACATTGGTAAATACTATGAAGTTAAATGGACTTTAAATTTTAAAATGTTAAAATACTTATGATAAATCATCTTCTATTTAGGAGGTAATAATGAACAAACTAAAGAAAAATATTATTTTTATTCCAATAATAACTGCTATTATTTCAATATTAGCTTTAGGATACTTAAGTTTTGGTTCAAAGGCTAACTACAATAAACAATATTCATACTTTCTGCAAGATATAACTGATAATTCTGTATCTAAGGTAATATTTGATAATAATAGCTTGACTATATTCTTAAAGGACGGAAGTAAGTATTCAACTACTAATCCAAATAGTCCTACTTTAAAAGAGGAGTTGTTAAAACATAATATAGAAGTTTTAGATGAAAATATAGCTAGTCCATCTAAAACTATAATTTCACTAATTCTATTATCTTCTATAATCTCTATTGTTTTTATACAACTTAGTAAAAAAAGCTTAGGTACTTCTAAAATCACTAATTTAGATGTTAAAGATTTTTCTGAAGATAAAAATGCATTAAACTTTAATTCAGTTGCAGGTAATGAAGAAGCAAAAGAAAGTCTTATGGATATAGTAGATTTTCTAAAAAAACCTGAAAAATATAAAGAGTACGGTGCTAGGATGCCAAAGGGAGTTATTCTTTATGGATCTCCAGGTACAGGTAAAACACTTCTTGCAAAAGCTGTTGCTGGTGAAGCTAAGGTACCTTTTTATGCATTAAGTGGATCAGATTTTGTACAAGTGTATGTAGGGGTTGGAGCTGCAAGGATAAGGAACTTATTTAAAAAAGCAAAGTCTCATGGAAAAGCTGTTATTTTCATAGATGAAATAGATGCTATTGGTAAGAAAAGAGGTGGCTCTGGCGCTGCTACTTCTAATGATGAAAGAGATCAAACCTTAAATGCACTTTTAACTGAAATGTCAGGCTTTGGTGAAAAAGAAGGCATAGTAGTAATTGCTGCAACTAATAGATTAGATACTCTTGATCCAGCATTATTAAGACCTGGTAGATTCGATAGACATATAGAGGTATCTTTACCTGACCTTTGTGCCAGAGAAAAAATAATTTCTTTACATTTAAATAATAAGCCTCATAACAATATAAACATCAATGATGTTGCTAAAAAAACTGCTTATTTCTCAGGAGCCAAGCTTGAAAACTTAATAAATGAAGCTGCTATTATAGCTGCTAAAGAAAATTCATCATATTTAATTCAAGAACATATTGATAAAGCTTTTTCAATAGTTCTTGCAGGATATGAAAAAAAAGAAAGAGGTCATTACTTAGAAGAGGATAGACTATTAACATCATACCACGAAGCTGGACATGCTGTTATTTCATTAATTAAAACACCTGAAGATAAGGTTTCAAAAATCACAATTATTCCAACTACTAAAGGAGCTGGAGGCTATACATTAACTATACCTAAAGATAGTTCATACCAAAGATTAGATTATCTTAAAAATAGAATTATGGTATTGCTAGGTGGAAGAGCTGCTGAGGAATTAATCTTCGGAAAAGATAAGATTTCAACTGGAGCCGAAGGTGACTTAAAGCAAACAACAGAAATAGCAATGGCTATAATATCAGAATATGGTATGGGAAATACCCTTGGCCTATTAAAACTATCAGGTTTAGGACAACTTTCAAATAGTTATGGAAACCCTGTAGTGGAAGAATGTAGGGAGTTAGTTAATTCCCTTTATGAAGAAACATTAAATACTTTAAAAGATAGTAAAGACTTATTAGATAAAATGGCTATGGAACTTATGGACAAAGAAACACTAACTGAAGAAGACATCAGAGAATTATCATAAGATATTAGGCATTTTATTAATGGAAGAATGAAAAAATTAAAAAATGAAAGAATGCATATAAAAATCTGTAAAGATTTTTTAATGTCATCTTTAAAACAAAGGAGGTTTTGCATAGCAAAACCTCTTCCTTCATTTTTTCATTTATTAATTTTAATTATCGAATTACTAGCAATGATAAATATAATATGTAAAATAAGCATATGGCGAAAATCTAGAAGTTCTTGGTGAAGTAGAAGCTGCTAGGCCTTAGAGTTGTTGGTTTGTCTGAGCGTATGCGAGTTCTACCAAAACTCTTGGTCTAGCAGTTTTTACGAGCCTAGAACTTCTTTTTGCAGTCATTCGTCTTATGGAGCATATTCTATTTATCTTTGCAGTTATATTCGCATTTTAAAACTATTGTGACATTCCTATTATCATTCCTAATATATATGGAACTAGCCATACTAACCATACTACAATGCTAAATTTATGGAAGCTCTCTAGCTTCTCTTTATCTTTTCTAATAAATACTATAGTTGCCCATACTGCATGGAATAACATTAATATAATTGCTAATGCTCCTGTAATTCCATGAAGACTAAATAAGCTTCCCCCATTAGATATTATTGACATTATTGTAGTTCCAGTTGTATCAAATAATAATCCAATCCAAAAAATTATTACATGAAACTTTTTTAATGTACCACTCTTACGTTCTGAAAACACCCCTATAGTATAAAAAATAAGAGCTAGTGTTATTGTTATAATAGCCATAATTAATTTAATATCCATATTATACCTCCTAAATATAAAATATAATTTCACAAAAGTTTACCCCAATAAGTTTTTGTGAACAATGTTCATTATAGTTTTAAATATTAATATTGTCAATGAATTTATTTCATCTTTAGTATGTGCATATCCGTTGACAAATAAAATAAATAGTTTTATAATGAACATAGTTCATAAAAACAACTATAAAACTATTTATAAGTTTTACTATAAAAAAGAGAAATAAATTTTATATAAAAGAAGGTTGATTAAAATGATAAAAAAGAATTCATTATTATTTTTAGCTGGACTTGTTTGGAGCATCGCTGGATATAATGTACTGAATATTGGATATCAAGCATATAAAGAAAATGTATCAATAATACTTGTTGCATTATCAGTAACAATATTTTTACTATTTAAGAATAAGATTTTTGGAAATATGGTAGAAAAACATACTAAAAGAATTACAGAATACAGAAATGATAAACAATGGTTTTGGAAATTTTTTGATATAAAGTCTTTTGCAATTATGGCATTTATGATGTCATTTGGAATAATTGTACGTGTAAATAATTTAGCACCTGAATCATTTATTGCATTTTTCTATACTGGTTTAGGTTCAGCACTACTATTCTCTGGACTTAAGTTTATATCTAACTATTTAAGAATTAACTTTGTTAGATATGCGCATTAGAATTAAAATGCGCATATAAAGGCAAATATCATTATTTAATGTATCTATATAGTGAGTTTATAATTACGTTATATTTTGACTCACCACGCAATCAGCAATAATTATTGAAATTCAGCTCACCTGAATTTCTTCCTTTAGTAACTTTGCATCCACAAGATTAAATTATTTAAGGAGTTTTTAACATATTGTGCGTAAGCCGACTTGGAGCCTGCGAGGTCGGCCGAGCATAATATGTAAAAACTCCTGCTCAATTTTAAACTAATAATCTAGTTGTTTTAATCTTATAGTTACATTTTCTTCTGAGGCACTTTCTAATTTGTAGGATACTATTTTTCTTTCTATATCTCTACTTACCTTATCAGAATTACTAAAAAGATCCCTAGCTGCATTAATTGCATATGCAAGTACTGTAGCAACCCCTGCACTTCCTAATTCAAATCCCATACTTTCAGTTTCAGATAGTTGCCCCTTCATTATTTTATAAACTTCTGAGCAGTAAGCTCCTTTTATAATTATCCTATCATACTTGAATTCTAGTCCTTGTAATAACTCAGCTGGATTATACGCTTCAAAAGCTGGATTTTCTTTTTGCAGTGCTAGAAGTTCATCTAATACAGTTCCTGGTGTCTTATTTAAAGCCTCTGCTAAAGCCATAACTACTTTATTAGAATACTTTTCTATACTTTTACTTGTATGAGTAGATAATAGTTGCTGGCTTACTCCTGTTGCTTTATAGACATCATACCTCTTAATACCGTTTCTTTGTAAATATAAATCTAGATAATTCATCTCAATACCTCCTAATTTTATCCGAGCGCTACCATTGCTAACACTCCCACTTCTACAAGTGGGAGCTAAGCACTGCCACGCGCCTGGATTAGTTCTTCTAACCTTCAGGTGGATGAGGGTATTCCTGTTAAGAAAACTCCACCTGAAGCTAAGAATCACTTTATTAATAACAATTTATTTATTACTAAAATATTTTTTACTAATAAAATTATACATCTTTAGTAACATTTTGTAAATATATATAGTAAAACTATAGAAGTTTTTTTCTTCATCTAACTTACTCTACCTTATAGAAAGCTTATATATGATCACTGAAAAAAACAAAAGATACAAGTAGATTTCAAAAATTATTTACAGAATAAACATTATAATTTTAGAAAAATAAAAATGGCTATCTTTAGACAACCATTTAATACTTTATAATATAATTCTTCTTTTTGCGAAATATTATTTCTTAGCAAATCCCTTATTCATCATGAATAAATAATTAGATTAATTACTTTATGTTCTTTATATGCTTTTGACATTTTTCAGTTATATCTGAAAGTATTTTAATATCCTTATTAACATCTCCTGTTTCCATAGAATGATTGCAATCATCATATAAATACAGTTCTATTTCTTTATTCTTGTATTCTGCCACTAAGTCTTTAGTATTAATCATTGGATCTTCTTTACCTGAGAAAACTACTATATCACCTTTCATAAACTCTAATGTTTCATTAACTGGTGTAAGATAAATATGTTTAATATTCTTAGGTAAATTAGCAGCTATTATACCTGCTAATATAGTTCCAATACTTTTAGATACAAATAATATAGTATCATAATTAGACCAATTTATATCCTTAGTTACTTCCTCTGCTTTCTTTATGGCAATATCAAAGGCTGGTTGTTTTTCTTTAGGCAATTCCCCATAAGCAATACTTACAATATCATAATTCTCTTTACTTAATATCTTCTTTGTATAGTATAAAAGTGGTTTATCACTATTATAATTCATTCCTGGAAACATTACTGCTAACTTTTTCATATCTAAATCCCTTCTTACTTAACATAGTTTTATATAGTAGTTTATTTAATATTCTATTAGCCTAAAATCATATCTTAGCTAGTAATTAATTTTACCACCCTTAATATGTTAGCATTCTTAATAAGTGCTAAGTATATATTCCTTCCAATTCTTTTCAAGCTCTTCTTTAGTACTACCTGTAATTTTCTCTAAATCATCAGGATTTTTTATTAAATCAATTATCCCATCATATCCATAATCACTAATAATAAAATCTACAAATCCACCTGAAAGAAAATAAGGCTGTTCTAATCCACTATATTTATTTTTCATTTCATCTATTGATGGTAATTTATCTAACCTTGCACTTTCTCTTAAGTAATATTTAGTATTATCATCTACCTGATTAGCTTCAACTACTGCAATTCCTTCATTTAAATAAATATCTGTATTTACATTTATATTGTTAACTAATATATGTGTATATTCATGAACAATAACACTCATTAACGAATCATATGTATGAACAGATCCTGGGTTCAATGGTGATACCATAAGTATTTCTCCATTTCTCGCAACCCCAACAAGCCAATCTTCAGCATCTTCCATTCCAATAGCTTTATGAAACTCATTAATATTTGGATAAATAGATACATCTATCTTTTCATCTAAAGTAACCTTTAAATTTTTAGCTATCCTATCATAATTACTTTCCAAATTCTCTTCTAAATCATCTAAAGCTTCTTTGTCACTTTTAGTAGAGCTATACTTAAAATGTTCACTTTCTTTTCTTAATTTTATAGTATCCGTCTTTTCACCACATCCAACAAAAAGAATGCACATTACACTTAAGATAATTAAAGATTTTCTCCTCATAAACCTTCCCCCAAGCTCTATTATTTTATTAATATTTTACCATTTATTTATATTTAATCCAATATTAATGTAATGAGGATATTATTCATAAATTACAATCTTACATAAAAAGAAATCCAGCAAAAGCCGAATTTCATATTATTTAGATTTATCTATTTTAATAGTCTACCTAAAATTTTTATTTTTTATTGTTAGCTTTATTTCTCTAGAATCCTTAATTTCTTCTCTAACATCTTCATCACCTATAAAATTTATTATTTCCCTTGGAGATATATTTACAGTTAATTCTTCCTTATTATTTACACCTTTCTCAAATTTCAATTGTCTTACTGAATATCCATAGTATATACCGTCTTCATCTGGACCACCTGTATCTAATCCTGTTCCTTCTTCAACATTAAAATCTTCTCCACTTATATCTATAGTAAAACCATATATAGTTGGATTATTAAGCTTAATTTTACTTTCAATTTTGTATACCACTAATAAATTATCTCCGTCAAAATCTACAGCTTCTATATTAATAATATGATTTTCTGTATGAAAGTTCTCTTTAACTACTAAGCCATTCTCTGTATATTTAATTCCTAATCCCCATTTGTTATTTAATACTTTAAGTACTGGACCAACTATAGGTATTTCTTCTGCAATGGAAGGCTTAACAAAATTAGTTCCTATCAATAATGCAAAAACTAATCCAGCAGCTTTCAATATATTTTTTCTAACCTTTTTCTTACTATTGGATTCTATGTCCTTATATACCTTATCAACTTTTTCTCTTAATGAATTTGGTATCTTAATATCATCTTCACTATACATATTCTTTAAGCTTTTATCTAAATCCATAATTACATTATCTCCTTTCCATTTATACTTTCAGAAATTTTAGTTTTTGCCCTAGATAGCCTTGATTTAACAGTTCCCTCTGGAATCCCAATAATCTCTGAAACTTCACTTATCTTTAAATCTTCAAAATAAAATAATACTATAACTAGTCTTAACTCCTCTGGCAATGAATCTACAGCAATTTTCAAATCTAAATTTTCATATTTATCATTGTATTGCTCTTCTATAACCTTATCTAGACTTATACACTTCTTATTAAAGTTATAAATTTTATTACATTCATTTATAAGAATCTTTATAAGCCAAGTTTTAAATAGTTCCTCTTTTCTCAAAGTCTTAATATTGGAATATGCCTTTAAAATAGTATTTTGTATTGCATCTTCTATATCATCTTCACTACTTAAAATACCTTTTGCTACTCTATATATACTTTTAATATTTTCTTCTATTAATTTAGTAAAGGCTTTTCCATTTCCCTTCTTAGCCTTATACACTAAATCTAATTTATCCGCCTCAAACATCTACTTGCCCCCCTTATCTATTCTTACTTATTAGATATACAATTATGGTAAAAAGTTCACATATATTCTTAATATTTTCTAAATAAAAATAGAATCCTATTTTTATTATTTTACTACTTATTTATAGTACTTCCAATTCATTGCAAAATAATGATTCTATAAAAAAAGAAATCCAGCATAAGCTGAATTTCTTAATTTTTCATTTCTTCATTCTTTAATTTTTTCATTTCTATTCATTCTTCTGGATATGGAACAACATAAACATCTTTAAATCCTTGATTTTGAAGTTTTATTACTTCATCTTCCGCTTCTTCATATTTTTTATAATATCCAATGCAAAGTCTCCAGCCTTCTCTTGCAGGTGTCTTTGGTTTTGCTATTGGAGTATCTATCAAAACCTTATTAACCATAGCTAAACAAGCTTTGGCTACCATGTACCCGTATTTAATCCCACTAAAGTTCTTTTCTATGTCTTCATTTGAAATAAATTCAGCTTCAACAATAACTGCTGGCATTTTAGTTTCTCTTAAAACAGTATAACTAGCTTCCTTTATCCCCCTATTGTTAGATTTTAAATTTGCAAGTAGTTCATCCTTTAAAAACCTTGCTAATTCTTCTGATTTATCACCTTTTTGGAATATTACTAATTCAGTTCCACTTACAGAATTATCTACAAAGGAGTTCATATGAAAGCTAACAAAATAATCTGCATTCCAATTATTCGCTATATAAGCCCTTTCTTTAGGTTCTAAGCTAATATCTGACGCCCTAGTAAGCAATACATCTTCGCCATTTCTCTCTAATAATCTCATAGCTTCATAAACAGCTTCCAATACTATGTCAGCTTCTCTTCTTCCATGTTTCCCAATTGCTCCTGGGTCATTACCACCATGTCCTGCATCTAGTACCCATTTTGCCAAAAGCCTTCCCTCCTATTATTTATAAAAATATAAATATTGTATTATTATATATATTAGTATACTTCTCCATATAAAACTTGGTTACAAATTTAATACTTTTATCTAGGTTTTTGACAAAATTAAAGATTTATATATATGTTTCAATTAATAATATAACTCTATATTCTTATAAAATTATAGCGAAAATTAATATTTGATTTAATTATCTAAATCGAATACATATAGTTTAATTTAGATATAAGTTGTTTAGATAATTTCATAACCCTAATATTTTAAGAATGAAATATCTTAATAAAATCTAGAAACTTTATTACAACTTATATATTATTTAAAAATTCTTCTACATTTATATTCTCCCCTACACCTTGAGCAAAGTTTTTTCTTCCTCCGCCCTTTCCATTTATCTTAGAAATATGTTCTTTTAATAATTTCCCCATATCTAAATCATCATTACTTTTAGATGAAGCAAATATAACTTCTGCTTTTCCATCTAATATATTAGCAAATAAACATACTATATTATTATCTTCAACTAGCCTATTAGCCAACTTCCCTAAGTAATTCTTAGGTTTATCTTTAAATACCTTTTTAACTACAGTATTATTTCCTAATTTTATTTCTTCAAGAACTTTTAGATACTCATAATTTAATAGTTCATCTTCCATCTTCTTTTTTGTAATCTTTAAAGCCTCTAATTCTGACTCCATATTTTTAATACCATTAAAAATTTCATCTTCATTACTACTTAAATAATTACATATTTCTCTTAAGATCTTATCCTTATTTAAGGAATCCTCTATTGCTCTTTTTCCTGCTAAAAATTCTATTCTAGTATTACCTTTATTCTTTTCAAACTTTTTTATCTTTATCATTCTTAAATCTAAGGTTTTACTAGGATGAACTCCACAGCATGCATTTATATCTAAATCTCCTATTTTGACTACCCTTATTTCTTCATCAGTATTAGGTAGATCTCTTCTTAAATTTAAGCTTTCAAGTTCTTCCTTATTAGGAGTTAGAAAATCTACTGTTACATTATTTCTTATTATTTTATTGGCTAAGGCTTCTGCTTCTCTTACTTGATTTTCACTAAGATGCCCAATAATATCTACAGTGCTTATTTCTTTTCCTAAATGAATACTAACTGTATTTGCATTAAAAAGCTTGAAAAAACATCCTGAAAGAATATGCTGCCCTAAATGCTGATGCATTCCATCTTCTCTTCTATCCCAATCTATAGTGCAATGTACAATGCTTTCTACTTTAACTTCTTCACTTAGTACATGGTATATTTTCTTATTTTTCTCATATATATTTTCTATTACTTTTCCATCTATTTCTCCAAGATCATATTGTTGACCTCCTCCCCCTGGGAAAAAGGCAGTCTTATCTAATACAATATGATATTTGTTATCTTTAATTTTTACCTCTATTACTTTAGATTTAAATTCTTTTATATATTGATTTTTATAAAAAATTTTATCCACAAATAATTACCTACTTCCTACAAATCCTTCTCTAATTCAACAAGGATGTATTAAATAAAGCCTAATTATTCTAAAGGCTTCCTATATATCCTTGCTTATTTCAACAGCACCATATATTCCTTTTGATAGTTCTGCTATCATTTCAAAGGCCTCATCTCCCCAGTCTAATAGATATATATCCTCATCACTGTCACTATTAAGATCTCCACCTAACTCCCCTATATCCTTCGTTAATACTACTAATATATAAGGATCTGCACCATATACTATACCTACATCATGATAATATCTATAATAGGTTCCTATCTTATGAGCTACCTTGCTATAATCTAAATACTTATCTAAACCTGAATGAAAAATAGTTCTAGTCATATAGTTTAAAAGCTTTTCATAATAAGGATTATTATCAGGATTTTTATATAATTTTTCTAACATAATTCCAAATTGTCTTGCTGTAGTATAATTTCCATAAGGTATATCACTATATCCTGTAATACTTCTTGTATAATCTGTTACGCTGGATCTAGAAATTCTAGTTAACATATTCTTTGCAATATTATCTGATTCAACTATTGATAAATATAAGGCCTCATTTATTGTTATATCTGGAATTGGCTCTGAATAAGCAAGAGAACCAGTTCCTTCTTCATAATCTGCTTCTATGTATGATATAGTATCATCTAAACTTAACATTCCACTATTAACCTTATCTAATATCATCATAGCTAATGGAACCTTAGTAGTGCTTGCTGCAACATAATAAGTATCATCATTTAATATGTACTCTTCGTCAGTATTTAAGTTTTTAAAATATATAGATACATTATCTCTATAATCTCCTACTACATCCTCCACCACTTTATCAATTGATGTAAGTAAGTCTTTCTTTTCTTCTACTACCACATTAGAAGTTTCTTGTGATTCTTCTTCTTGATCTTCAATAACTACTTCTGTATCTACTATTGCCTCATTACCACTTTTACTAGTACATCCAAAGAAAGAAAAGGATAAAATAATCATTAAACTTAATATAATTTTCTTCAATTCCACATCCTCCACTCCTATATTTTTATATTTAATATTATATCATAAAGGAAAGAATGAATTCTTAAATTGACCTTTAATTGCTTTATAAAAAAATAGGGGCTGTCACACAAACAGCCCAAATTAATAATTACAAATTTATTTTTAATTATTAATTCTTAATTTTTCATTGTGCGACAACACCTATTATCATTTATTAAAATGTTGGAATTACTGTACCATTGCTATATTTTTCTTCAATAAAGTTCTTTATTTTATCTGAAGTTAAAGCTTCAGTTAAGTCCTTAATTTTTTGTAATTCTTCATTTCCCTTTTTAACAGCTAATACATTTTTATATTTTTCAGCAGCTTCAGCATCCTTATCTTCAGTTGCTATAGATTCTTCTGCTGGATTTAATCCTGCTTCTAATGCATAGTTCCCATTAATTACTGCTGCATCTACTTCATCTAATACTCTTGGTAATTGAGCTGCTTCTAATTCTTCAAACTTTAAGTTCTTACTATTTTCAGTAATATCCTTTGGAGTTACTAATTCTCCTTCAGCTAATTTAATTAGTCCAGCTTTTTCTAATAATCTTAAAGCTCTTGCTTCATTTGATGGATCATTAGGAATAGCTATTGTTGAACCATCCTTTATTTCTTTAATGTCTTTAACTGTCTTTGAGTATGTTCCTAATGGTTCTAAGTGAATTGCAGCTGTATAAGTTAAATCCAATCCCTTATTTTCATTAGTTTCATTTAAATATGCTATATGCTGGAAGTAGTTTGCATCTATTTCACCTTCAGCTAATGCTGTATTTGGTGTAACATAGTCTGTAAATTCAATTACTTCAACTGTATAACCCTTCTCTTCAAGATCTGGAACTATTTGATCTACTATTTCCTTATGTGGAACTGGACTAACTCCAATCTTTATAGTCTTGTCTTCTCCACTACCTGCTTCTGTTTTAGCTCCACAACCTACTAAACCTATTGCTAAAGCCCCTGCTAATAATACTGATAATATTGATTTTCTTTTCATATTTGAAACCCCCTTAATATTAATTGATAGTTGATAATTAATAATGCATAATTTTTGTTAGAACTCTTACGAGCTTCTTTAAATCTCCATTGTGCATATCATATTTTTAGTTATAAGTTTTTATAATAATTAAAATCTTATAATTCATTAAGCAATTTGTTTTAAATTACTTAAAAAATATATTTTCCAAAACTCATTTATGAGTTTTTTCATTAATTGTTAATTGCTAAGATAGTTTTTTATATAAGTAATTTCCTAAGGATTGTAATACTTGTACTATTATAATTAGGATAATTACTGTTACTATCATAATATCTGTTTGATATCTTTGATATCCATATCTTACAGCTAAGTCCCCAAGACCTCCTGCTCCTACTGTTCCTGCCATTGCAGAATATCCAATTATACTAATAACAGTTAATGTCAAACCAGATATAATGGATGGTACTGCTTCTTTAAGCATTACCTTAAATATTATTTGAGTATTTGATGCCCCAAAGGATTTTGCAGCTTCTACTACTCCTGGATCTACTTCTTTTAAAGCAGATTCAATTACTCTTGCTACAAATGGTGCAGCTGCTATAGTTAAAGGCACTATTGCTGCAGTTTGTCCAATAGATTTTCCAACTATTAATTTTGTAAGTGGAGCTATTGAAACAATTAAAATTATAAATGGAAAACTTCTTAATATATTTATTACTGCATCTAAAACACTATATATAGCCTTATTTGGCTTTAATCCATCTGGTGCTGTAAGTATTAATAAAATTGCTACTATAAAACCTAGTATTAATGAAAATAATGTTGAAAAAGTCACCATATACATACTTTCACCAAAGGCTTTTATTAATATATCTAACATTATTTAAGCACCTCCAATACTACACCTTTTTCTTCAAGATAGTTAGTTACCTTTTCCTTATCTTCTTCACTAATATTTATAACTAGATTTCCTAAGACTTCATCTCTAAACTTTTCAAGCTTGCCCCAAACTATGGAAAAGTCTATATTTAATTCTCTAGACATCTTTGTTATTAATGCATTTTCAGAAGATGTACTTGGGAAGAATAACTTAATATTTACTCCAGTAGTAGGTAGCAGATCATCATCTGCTTCTCCTAAGAACTTCTTAAGTGAAACCCCAGGTCTTAAGAATAATTCTTCAGATTTACCTTCTACTTTTAATATGCCCCCTTCTATTAATGCTACCTTCTCACAAACTTCTTTAACCACTTCCATTTGGTGAGTAACTATTACTATTGTTATTCCAAGTTCTTTATTTATCTTAGATAATAAGGAAAGTATATCCTTAGTTATCTTAGGATCTAATGCAGATGTTGCTTCGTCACATAGTAGAATTTTAGGATCTAAAGCTAATGCTCTTGCTATTGCCACCCTTTGCTTTTGGCCCCCGCTTAAGCTTGATGGCTTAACCTTAGCCTTATCTTCTAGTCCAACTAGATTTAAAAGCTTAGTTACCTTTTCTTGAATCCTTTGCTTTTTGAAAGACCTATAGCTTGGACATTTTCCGTTTCTGTTATTAGCCTTATACTCTCTATACTCTTCTTCAAAGCCCCAAACTTCTAGAGGTAGAGCAATATTATCAAAAACATTTTTTCTGTTTAGAAGATTAAACCCTTGAAATATCATTCCTAGATTTTTTCTAAACTCTCTTAGTTCAAAACCCTTTAGGTCTCTAACTTCCTTGCCCATAACATTAATAGAACCTTCTTCATAGCTTTCAAGGCCATTTATGCATCTTAGTAAAGTTGATTTACCAGCTCCACTATGCCCTATTATTCCATATATTCTACCCTCTTCAATAGTTAAAGAAACATTTTTTATTACTTCAACTTCACCGAATCTTTTACTTAAGTTTTTAATCTTAATCATCTGCCACCCTCCTAAAGAACTTCCAACAAAATAGTTAACATATATAGATTTTCTTATTCCGTCCCTTTGCACCAAGTCATCACAAATTTATATATTCTTACTTGAAAACTGAATGAAAGAAAATAAAAAACGCACTCGAGAATAAATCCCAAGTGCGAACAAAAGCCACATTATTAATTTATTCTCTCATCTACCAGCTTAAAAGCTGCAGGATTTAGCACCAAACATAACGGTATTATTGCATAAGAAATATACACTTATACTTAATAAACCTATTATAGGTTGCTGGGTTTCATAGGGCCAGTCCCTCCACCACTCTTGATAAGAAATCTTTTTATTTTGTTGTTGATAATAATATACATTTATTAGTTAATATTGTCAATACCCATTTTAAAATTTTTTAAAATACTATGACTTCTTTTTCTATATTTGTTAGCTCAGCATCTGTATTTGCCTCAATAAAATTTATTATATTTTCTGCTGTAGAATCTACTTGAGCACTAGTTGCACATATGCTAGATATTCCTATAGTAATACTTTGATGTAAATCCTGACTCCCTACTTCATTTACAGAAATATTAAATTTATTTTTTAGTCTCTGACTTATGCTTCTCACTACCATTCTCTTTTCTTTTAAAGAGTGAACCCAAGTAGCTCTTAGATTTACACTCATAACTAAAACTCTCATAAAACACCACCATTACAATAAATAATTAACAATTAGCAATTAACAATTAAGGTTGTAATTTGTTCCAAATTACTTTTCTTAAATTTTATGGAGCTGCCTTTTCGACAACTCCATATTTATAACTTTGAATTAATAATAAATATTATCTTTATTATTTCATTTTTTTCATAGCTTTTTTCATATCACTTATCATTGATGAAAACTTTTCTTTAAAGTCTTCTCCAGCCTCTTCAACCTTATCCATTAAATCTGACATTTCTTCAGCTATTTCTTGTGTAAGCCTACCAGATTTAACATGCTTATAAAGCCTTTTCATCTTCTTTTCCATTTCTTCCATAACTTTTTCACCTCCATACTAACTATAATTATTTTTTACCAAAAATAATTAATTATACTAGCAAAGAGCTGAAAGTTGCTTATATTATAATTTACATTAATTTTTCTTTTTTTGTAAATTTAATATTTTTCATTAAACTTATAGTTATTATAGCAACTATGCATCCTAGTAAAATCCCAACTAAAATATCTGATGGATAATGTACAAATAAATATAATCTTGAAAATCCTATTAATGTAGCTAATATAAAAGCAACTATCCCAAACTTCTTATTATAATAAGCTATTATAAAAGCTGAAACAAATGAGGATGCTGTATGTCCAGAAGGAAATGAATAAGATGTTGGTGGATTAATTATTATATTAATATCTGGATATGTAATAAAAGCTCTTGGTCTTTGTACTATATTTTTTATTATTCCTTCCCCTAAAATCGTAGTTAATAAAAGTCCAACAAGTAATACAATTCCAATCTTTCTATATTTATTATTTAATAAATATAAAATACCAATTACTATCCATATAAATCCACTATCTCCTAAAGTAGTTATACCCACCATTAATTTATCCATAAATGGATTTGAAAAGTTTTCTCTAATAAAATTTAAAATATTTATATCTATATTACCTATTAAATTTATCATAATTCCCTCTTTAACTCCCTATTTGATACTAATTATATTTCTTTCATACTAATTATATTCATTTTACAATTATATCTCCTTTATATTATTTAGACAAGTTACCTAATTACGGTTCCATCTGCACTAATATGGTGCTATCCCGCAATGAAAAATTAATGAAAAAGCGCCTGTAGGAGTTTTAAAAAGCAATTAATTTTAGTAATTCTGTAAGAATTACCTCAATCATTCTCATTTTCACTTTTTAATTTTAGCTAATAATACGATAACCCCTTATTTAATAAAAGTTAATGAGGCTATTATGAGAATAAAAATCTCACAATAGCCTCTATGGGTATTTAAAATACACATTATTTATTTTAAATACACATTATTTATTTTTAATTTCTTTATTCATTTCAATTAACTCTATAGCTAAATCTTTAATAGTTTCTGCACTCATAAGTTGATCTTCTGCATGCATTATTATCAAAGAAAACTCTAGTTTTTTACCATTGGCTTCATCTTGAATTAAACCAGAATGGGCATGATGTCCCTCCAGCAAAAATCCTTTAGCCTCTTCTACCTTTTTTTCAGCCACTTCAAAATTACCATTTCTAGATTCCCTTATTGCTTCCATAGCCAAAGATTTAGCCATTCCAACATTGCTTATTATTTCAAAAGCAACTAATTCTAGTTCATCCATTTTTTATTCTCCTAACTATAGATTTTACATACTTTCTGTATTGCTGTTTAACTCTTCTTCATACATCTGCTTATTAGCTTTATTAGATGCTATAATAAATGGTGCATAAATCAATACACTAACAGCCAAACATATAATTCCAACTACAAGCCCCATAATTTCTCCACCAGTTCCTATGAATGGAATAAGTGGCCCAGGTGTTGTCCAAAGAACAGGATAAGCAACAGGTGGTATAATCTTAAGTAAAATAAAAGAATATCCAATTAAAATATTTACTATTGGTATTATTAAGAATGGTATAATCAGTATTGGATTTAATACTATAGGTAATCCAAAGATTATTGATTCATTAATATTAAATAATCCAGGTGCAAGAGATAATTTTGCAATATCCCTTTGATCTTTCATTTTAGAGAATAAAAATATTGCTATTATTAATCCTAAAGTCATTCCTGAACCACCATAGTTAGAAAAAGCATCAGTTAAAGCCCAAGTTGTTTCATATGGAGCTCCCCAAGCCGTTCCATTAGCTTGAACGAAAGCTAAGTTAGCTTGATTTGCTTCTGAGAACATAGTATCTCTTACTGCTGCAATAGTATTAGGTCCATGAATACCCATTATCCATAATAGGTTTGATACTATAGCAAATATAATTACTGAGAATATACTGTCTCCAATTTTAGTTAATGGTGCTTGTAAGAAATTGTAAATTAAAGTATGAATTCCACCACCATCTGTAACCTTTAATAATAAGAAATTACCAATTGAGAAGCCCATTACAACTATTATTATTGGAAATAATATCTTAAATGTTCTAGCAACTGCAGGTGGAACTTGCTCAGGCATTTTTATTTCAAGTTTAGGTGTCTTAGAAAGCCTTGATAGTATTTCACCAACTACTAATCCAACTATAATAGCAACGAATAATCCTTGTGGTCCCATATATTGAGTTGAAATCATTCCACCTTCACCTGCTGGATATATTATAAAGAATACTGAAACAGCAGCAAGCCCTACTAATAAGTCATCAGCACCTAAAATTCTTGCAAGATTTCTTGCTATTAAAAATACTATTAAAATTGCTAAAATATTTAAAGAACCGTTTAAAATTGGTGCAAAAATTGCTTGGTAATCTGCTAAATTAGGAATTAAATCTCCTAAGTGAATTAACTTAGCTACAAATCCATTAGGATCTAGTAAAACGTTGTTTAATAATACCATTAATGAACCTGCCATTGTTATTGGAAAGGCTAAAATAAATGCGTCTCTAATAGCGCAAATATGTCTTTGTGCATTTAGTTTTGTAGCAATTGGTACAAGAATTTTTTCCATACCACTTTCTATTTTGTTCATAATACTCATTACTTTTCCCCCTTTTATTTTTTATTTTTTAAATCCCTTGCTAAATTCCAAGAGTCTTTAATACACCCTCTAAAATTGCTTTTCCATTCATAGTTCCATATAACTTCATGTCTATAACTTGTACAGGTACTCTTCCCTTCACTAAAGCATCTACCTGTGGTTTTTGGAACCTTACTTGTGGTCCAAGTAAAACTATGTCTACTTCATCAACAACACTTGCACATTCTGAAACTGGTAAAGCATCAATATCAATTTCAAAACCTTTTTCTTTTGCTGCAGCTTTCATCTTATTTACTAAAAGACTAGTTGACATACCTGCTGCACAAACCAATAATATTTTTTTCATAATAATACCTCCTCACCCCTTCTTTATGATGAAATTATAACTGATAACTCTTCTCTTGTAATCATTTCCACATCTTTTAGAAACAGACTTTATAAATAAATAATTTGTTCCATAAAAATAACAAACCATTACATGTAATGGTTTTTACATTGTTTGTAAATATATTTATTTAAAATAGTACGAAGGCCTAATAAAAAAAGGATAGAAAAATTCTATCCTTTATAATTTTTATATAATTTTCTACCTATAGTTTCAATAATATATAATGCCGGTATTTGTGTTGTAATATCATCATTTTCTGTTTTTTCTTGCTGTACATAATATCCAATATTAATATCAGATATCTTTGCTAATATTGAACTTTCATTATTAGTAATACTTACTATCCTGCATCCCTTTTCCTTAAGCCTATTAATATTATTTATAACAGTTGCTGTTTGTCCAGAAACTGAAAATGCTATTGCAACATAATTATCACTGGGCTTGAAATTTAAGGGATAAAATGGATCATCTATGTAAATAGCATTTCTCCCTATGGCAGAAAGATACCTACCTGCATATTTAGATAGTATTCCGGAAAATCCCATCCCCACAAAAATAATAGTACTTGCTTTATTTATTTCTTCACATACTAAATCAATTTTTTCTCTATATTCTTTTCCTTGAGCTTTTTTTAAGAAATCTATTATCATGGAGGTATTATCTGTTAATATATTTCCTCCAGATTGTTCTAAGTACATTTTAAATTTAACTTTAAATTCTGAAAATCCTTCGCAGTCTATTTTTTTACAAAACCTTAATATAGTAGTAGTTGAAACATGAGCTTCATTTGCTAATTCTCTTATCCTCATATAAATAACTTTTTCACTATTTTTCATAATGTAATTATATAAGGATAGTTCAAGTTCATTAAAACTTTGTATCTTATTATAACTAAACATATCCTCACCCCTTTAAATATAATTATGAAGCATTATATTTAAATATTCAATTGCATTTTTTATAAAATCATACTTTATATACATAATATGTATACAAAAATCAAAAAAAGGCTTAAATCTATCATCTCAAGACTTCAGCCAATTTTCTTCTCTATAAATTTAAATGTAATTTCCTATTGATTTTATTATGTTGTTATAACAATAAAAAGATGCTTTCTCTTTTTAAATAATCTATTATTTTACATGTATTGTATAGTAAAGGCTCGTACCATAAGGTGATTTATTTTTAAATGTTGATTTTAAATGTCTTTCTAAATCTGCAGCTGACAATTCTGTTTCAGCTGAGTAAACTATTTTAATTCTACTTTTATCATCTAAAACTGTTAACTTAACCTTATCGTCTTCAAAGTTATCAAAAAACCCTCTTATAAATTTCATTTGAACTCCATTTATTTCTACTTTATGCATACTAAATTCCTCCTACTGAATTATTGAAAATTAACTTTAATTTAATTTTACAATAATTTTATTTTAAAAACTTCTTTTTATAACTCAATAAAACAAATCTCACTTTTTATAATTTGTTTTATTTATATAACACATTGTTATCTTTATTTTGTTAATTTCATAGATAAAAATATGTAAATCTATAGATAGTTAATCTGAATTGAGAATTAACCCATTTTAAATAAAAAAATATGACCTTAATCTTATTAAGATTAAAGCCATTTATGTTTATATTCTTATTATGTTACAAGACTAGTATTTTATTAAAGTTTACAAAAATGCACCCAAGTTTTATGTTAGATTACTTTTATTGTATAGTATAAAGTTGCTGCTATCTTAGAATGAGCTTTAAATCCACTCTTTAAATGTGCTTCTAATGCATTAGCATCTAGTTCTGTTTCAGCTGAATAAACTGTTTTAATTCTATTTTTGTCATCTAAAACAGTTAATTTTACCTTATCATCCTCGTAATTATCAAAATATTCTCTTAAAATTTTCATTTGAGCTCCGTTTATTTCAACCTTCATTATATTACCTCCTAATTAATTGCATATTTATATTTTTAAAGGCCATTTTTGTAATATATCCTCTTCCTATTATAGCAATAATTTCATAAAAAAATATACCATATGTAAAATATATAATTTTTAACTTTTAAAGAAATATTTTGTTTTCATTAAAAATAATCTCAATATTTATTATATGATTCTTTATTGAATTATAGTCAAATAAATTAATAAAGAGACTGTTAAGAAACAGTCTCTAATAGCTTTCTTCTTATATAGTATTCTTTTTTACAGACTAAATAAAGCCACCAAAGCTAATATTGCAAATATTATGCTTACAATACTTGCTACTAATCCAACAATTGCAAATACCTTTCCTTTTTGATTACTTTTTGATATTTGAGCTAGTCCAACAGCTGAGAAAACTATTCCTAATATTGAAGGTATCCAAAACAAATTGATAATTAATGAAATAAGACCTAACACAAATCCAGCTATCGCCATCCCATTGGTACTATTATTTACCGTAGTTAATTGCTTATCATATTCTTGCATAATATGATCCCCCTTTTATTAAATAATTAATTTATATGTATTTTTCCTCTTTTATATTCTTAAAGGGAAAAACAAATATATATTAATTGTATAATTTTCCAGGAAATTAATTAACAAAAATCGTATGACAAATTATTACATACTTCAACTTCTTGTAAGTTATAATTTTGTAGATTCCATAATCGATTTATGTCTTACATTTACTGCATCAAAGTTCTTCAACTTAAATACTATCTGAATACAATACCCAATAGAAATAGCACTTATTAAAGTTCCTATTCCAACTTTTCCACCTAAAATAAAGCCTATTATTAAAACTAATATTTCTATACTGCCCCTAATTAATTTAATGGGCTTATTTAATTTGCTACTTAAGCCTACCATTACCCCATCTCTAGGACCACAGCCTAACTCACAACCTATATATAAGTAACATCCATATCCCATCACAAACATACCAATAATCATCATAACAATTCCTACAAAGAAATTGTTTGCTACAGGTATTATATTGCTTTCATTAATTATATCTACAAACTTTCCAACCATTATAATATTAAATAATGTCCCTATACCTATCCTTTGACTAAGTACTATACCAATTATTATTACTACCACACTAGAAAGTATATTAGCTTGTCCAATCGTCAACCCTGTTACATTTGATATTCCTTGGTGAAAAACATCCCAGGGTGATAGTCCAAGATTTGAATTTAACATAAATACTGTAGAACTTGCACATAAAATAAAGCCTATTATTAGCCTTATAGATTTTTTTAATATATTAATCAAAATTCTCACCTACTTAAAATTTTCATTAGTTAAATCTATATAATTTTATCATTATAAAATATAAAACAAAAATTTTTCTTCTCAAAAATTAGAATGTAGAATTCAAAATGAAAAATTAATGAAAAAAACTCCTAAAGGAGTTTTTAAAATAAAATTATCTTTAGTTGAGCTGACTTTTCCGACAGCTCATTTCTTTAATTTTTAAAAATATTTACTATTTCTTTTTTATTTACATTTATTAATCCAAGGTCTGACATCTTACCTTCAGGTATTACAGGAAGTGCTAAAGTAACTATTCTTAATAGAGGATTTTTTATTTCATTTAACCCCATTCCTCTAAGAATCTCCTTCATTTTTTCTGCAACTACAGCTATTTCTGAAGCATCTTTAGTTGTCATAAGTCCTGCAACTTCTAATTGAATATGCTCTTTTATCTCTCCATCTATAGCACAGCTTATTCCTCCACCTATAGATATTAAGTCTTCTGCTACCTTAAAGGCTTCATTTATATCCTTATATACTATAGTTAAGTTATGGCTATCATGAGAAATTGTACTTCCTAAAGTACCTTTATCTATACCAAAACCTCTTACTAATCCTATTGCCTTTGTGTCTAACTTTCCATGCCTATTAATAACTATAACAAATCTTAAATCATCATTATCTTCTAATGATACATACCCATCTTTAACATCTACAACTTCTTCAACTATTTTAGTGGATGAAGATCTTTGACCTTCATATCTAATAACATTTACTTTTATTTTCCCATTTTCTATTGGTGCCTTTAATTTAAAATCTTCTAAAGATAGATTATCAACATGAACTGAATTTTCTAATTCTATATCATACTTCTTATCTTCTATAGACTTTAATAAAGTACCATTTTCAGCAACTAACTCACCTTCGAAGATTACAGCTTTAACCTTCACGTCTTCTAAGTCCTCTAAAACTACTAAGTCTGCTACATAGCCTGGTGCTATAGCTCCTAAATTAGTTACTCCTATTTCTCTTGCTGAATTTAAAGTTGCAGCTTTTATTGCATCAATTGGATGAAGTCCAGCTTTTATTGCAGTCCTAACTACATCATTCATATGCCCACTCTTAAGTATTTCATCTGCTTCTCTATCATCAGTACATAAAGTTAAATTCTCTAAATATCTAAAATCTTTTACACCCTTTACTATTTCAGTAACATCCTTAGATATTGAACTTTCTCTTGCATCTACATACATACCATTTCTAAGCTTATCTCTTGCTTCCTTAGGTGTTCTACTTTCATGACAAGTGGTAGCCCCTCCACATAAATAAGCTGATAGCATTCTCCCACTTAAGAAAGGTGCATGTCCTTGAATAAAGGATCCTCTCTTTTCAGCTTTTTCTAATATGCTAACCATTCTATCACTATTTTCAACAACTCCTATAAAGTCCATAACTTCTCCTAAGCCAAGAACTCTATCTAAGTCTAGCATTTCTTCAATTTCTTCTGCGAAAAACTCAGTTCCTGCATTTTCAAAGCCTAAAACAGCTGGTACACAAGAAGGTGCTAGTACATATTGTCTCATCGGAAGATCTTCACTACTATCGTGCATGTACTTAACTCCTCTTATTCCATGAACATTTGCAATTTCATGAGGATCTGTTACCACAGTTGTTGTTCCATATGGTATTACTTCCTTTGCAAAGTTTCTTGGAGTCATAAGAGTACTTTCAATATGTATATGACTATCTATAAGTCCTGGTATTACATGCTTACCTTTAGCATCATAATATTGTTTTCCTTCTATATCTAATATATCCTGATTATCTATAGCTGTAGATATATGAGCTATAAATCCAGCATATATTCCTATATGACCATTGTATATCTCACCAGTAAAAACATTAACTATACTTGCATTTTTAATAACTAAATCGCAAGGTCTCTTTCCTATAGCTGCTTCTATTAATCCCCTTTTATCCCTAGATAATATTTTCATTTTATTTCTCCTATACTACAAAAAAATATGCTATTAGTGGAATACATAGTATATATATTCCCCAGTTTAAATCTTTAAATCTTCCTGCCATTACTTTAGTAATCATGTAAGATATAATTCCTATACTTATACCATTTGATATACTTGAAGTGAAAGCTGTAAAAGTAATTGTTGCAAAAGCTGGAAAAGCTTCTGTAAAATCATTAAATTCTATATTTTTAACTCCTGTAATCATTAATAATCCAATTAATATTAAGGCTGGTGCTGTTGCTTCACTTGGTATCATTCCTGCAATTGGTGTAATAAATACTGTAAGTGCAAAACATATTCCTGTTACTACTGCAGTAAATCCAGTTCTACCACCTTCTTCAACCCCAGCTGCTGATTCAATATAAGTTGTCACTACTGTAGAACCCATTACTGCTCCAACTACTGTTGCAATGGCATCTACTAAGAAAGGTTTATTTATTTCTGGTAAATCTCCATTTTCATCTAAAAGATCAGCCTTTGCAGAAACACCTAATAAAGTTCCTAAAGTAGAGAAGAAATCTCCTACAAAGAATGTAAACATTAGTGGGAAAAAGCTCCACTTTAATGCTGCCATAATATCAAGTTTAAATGCTATTGGTTCTATTGATGGTGGCATTGTAACTAGTCTTTCAGGAACACTTGTAATTCCCATTGGAATTCCTATTAATGTTGTTAATATTATTGCAATTAATACTCCACCTTTAATGTTTCTTGCTTGTAGGAATACAACTATTACTAACCCTATTATTGTAAGTAAAACTCCTGGTGATTTAACATCTCCCATAGCAATGCTTCCGCCTTCTAAAGTCATTAAGCCTCCATTTTTAAAGCCTAATAGTACTATATAAAATCCAACTGCAACTCCTATTGCATACTTAATGTTCTTAGGTATTAAATTTACTATAACTTCTCTTAAACCAAATATAGTTAAAAGGATGAATACAACTCCTGAAATAAATACCATTCCTAAGCCTGTCTCCCAATTAACTACTCCACCTGCAACTAAAGTATAAGCAAAGAATGCATTACTTCCCATAGCTGGTGCTAAAGCAAAAGGTAAGTTTGTGTAAAGTCCCATAAATATACTAAATACTGCTGATAAAATCGCTGTTACAACAGTTACAGCTCCAACATCCATTCCAGCTGCTCCCATAAACATAGGTTGCAGTACTAAAATATATGCCATTGTCATAAATGTAGTTATACCTGCTGTTACTTCCGTTTTTATGTTAGTATCACGCTCTTTAAGTTTAAATAGTTTTTCAATCATTAGTTTGTCTCCTATCTTTCGTTAGTATTTAACAAAATACGAATTATATTTTATATATTATATTTATTATTCGTTTTAGTCAAGATTGTTTTTTGTTTTTTATTGAAAATAATTTAATCATTATAGATAAAAATAAAATACGAGCGTATATTTTTCAAATATATGCTCGCATTTTATGCATTTCTTATATTAACTAATACTAAATATTTTAATTTAAGTCTCCTATAAATATACTACCAGGCAATCCTCGTATAATAGCCGCTCCTTCAGCCTTTCTAAATTCCTTTTCTCCTTTTGATCTAATATAGAGACCTTCAATATCCATCATATCATTCTCTGCTTTTTTATTTAAAATAACTAATTGTGCATTTTTAGTAACAAAAAAGAATACTTCAGTATCTTCTTTATTCGCATAATAATCAGTTGAATTAAATACCTTCTCTAACTGCAAATTCTCTAAATTTACCTTCATAATCTCATTTCTCTTTGATAAATATAAATCCTCTCCCTCATAACGAAACACTGCTTCTTCAACTCTCATAATAGGTTCTTTAACTATTTCCTCTTTTTCTAAATCAAATTTAAATAGACTACTTGGATTGTAATTAGCTATTACATATACGTTATTACCAGATTTAAAAAATTCATACGTATCATTTGGATTTTCTATTTCTTTACTATGCAAGAAATTACCTTCATTATCAAAAACTTCAATGTACTGTTTATTTAACTCTCCATAAGTATCCATTAGATTGTCTGAACTTATTGAATAATACTTATCATTTGCTTTCACTAAAGTATTTATTATTGGTTTAGTTCCTTTAAAAGTTTTTATTTCATCCCCATTAAAATTCCCAACATCATGGACTTTATATTCATAATCATTATCAAATTCTTCCGTTGATTGATCTAAAAAAATTAAATCTCCATCATATTCTTCTACATAAAAACTCGTACCTTCTAAAAATCCATTCTCAACTTCTTTAACCTTCTTAGTTTTCTTATCTATTGAAATAAGATTTGTTTCCCCTACTAAATAATACTTATCATCTGTTTCAAAGTTATCAAAGTAGAAACCTCCACTTTTTACACTTCTAGTCTCTACTAAATTGAAATTCTCATCATATAGCTTTACTGCATTAAACTCTTCTTGATAACTTAAATAATAATTATTAGGTCTTTGAATAGTTATAAATTTACTATTCTTTACTTTAATCTTATGGTTTATAAAATAGAAACTAGCTAAAGCTAACAATATGATCCCTAAAACAATAAGTACTACCCTTGTCTTAGATTTCTTGATTTCCCCCACATTCTCTCCCCCATATAATCTTTTTTTTTATTATGTACTCTTATAAAATAATTTTACATTATATGGTATATCCAGTAAATTAAATTTCATCTAAATAAGATATTATTTTTACTTAAAACATACACCATTACTTATTAATTACTAAGACTAATAAATTCCCTGCTTTCTATTTCTATATTAACTAATATTTTTTTCTTCATACTTTTCATAAGTAATTAATTATACCTTTCATATTATAGAGAAAAAAATAAAAAGTTATTACAACTATTAATTTTGTAATAACTTCCTATTATCTCCATATTTTATTCTACTGTAAACTCTTTCACTATAGTAACAGAATTACCTTTTGAATCGTATGTTTCAATAGTTATACGGTAATCCCCTGCCTCTAAGAATAATCCCATAAGTTCTATACTAGCATAATTAAGTTTATCAGATGGGAATGAAGTAGTAACATTGAATCTTCCTACATTTACTCCACTTAATGATTGTAACTTTATATCATCCTTCCCAAATGTGCTAGTTAAATCTTCGTTAAATGTTAACTCTAAAAGAGTACCCATCCACCCTTCAGATACTTCTATATTTGTAATATCTAATGAAGATTTATCTTCTTCTCCCCCATCAGGTTCTCCTATAAATTCTGGTATTTTAAAGTGGTCTACAAACCCTTTACGATAATTACCATCATAATCAACAAATAGAACCCATAATCTAGATTTATTCGTTAATTTATATCCTGATAAATCGATATCTAATTCATTATATCCAGAATATAAGTCTACTTTTGTACTTGCTATTTTACCACTTAGCACATCTTCAGCCATTGGTGTAGTTGAATCTCCAGCAAATACTGAATTATTCCATTCATATACTCCATAATATAACGTTCCATATTCATCTGAATTAAATCCAAATTTTATTTTATTCTGTGAATAATGGTCTATATTATCCCCAGTTATTGCAGGTGGATTAAAATGTGATTTAAATGAACCTTCAACAATAGTTCCATCTGGCATATTTACTGAAACAGTATACTTATTATCCTTATGCCCATAGTTATCTGGCACAATTATAGTATAAGTTTGCTTATCTGAACTTACAATAAACTTTGCACCTTTAGTAGTAAGAGCTGATTCTCTTGGACATATAATGCTAAAGTCCTCTAATTTTAATTTTCCTTTAACTGGTTTATTAAATGTAAATACAAATCTATTAGCTACAACCTCTTCTGCTGAAACTAACTTATACTCATCACCTTCTGTTTCCTCCTCATATTTCCCTAATTCAAGAGGTCCATAAACTGGAGAAGTTCTTCCATCAAAACCTTCCATAACGTAATATACGTCATATTCTTTATTTTCTTTTAAATCTGATATTGAAATCTCATTATATTCAGTCTTAATAGATACCTTAGTTCCATTTTCTTTTATATCTTCTACATCTACATTTTTATTGAAACGGAACTTTGTTTTTTCTACAAGTTTATAGTATAAATATCCACCTTCATCAACACCATACACATCCATTATAGCTTCTGTTTGGCTTGTTCTATCTAACATAACCTTTGATGCTGTAGGATGGTTATAGCTATACTCAAATTCCTTACTAATTATTTTTCCATTTGGTAGTGTTATATATAATTCATATGTATTATCTTTATAATATGATGTATTTAATGTGTATGTTTGATTATCTTGAGTTGATACATTAAATACACTCATGGTATTTCCACCATGACATACAATAGAAAGTTCTGATAATGTTATTGGTCTACTCGTTTTTTCATTTAAAGTAAATTCAATTTTACCCTGTTGCTTTAAAGTTATTGTACTTATTTCATACTTTTCTTCTCTTCCAACAAATACATTATTAGCAGCTTCACTTATCACTATCTTATCCTTAGAAGTATCAGTATAAATACCTGCATTATTTCCATTAATCTCTACTGAACTTAATATACCATTTCCCATTATCTTTGTAGAATCACCATTAATAGTAGCTTGTCCTACTGTAGCTCCTTCTTTAATATAGATACTACTCTTATCACCATTTGAATTAACTACATTTACACTTCCATTAACCCCAATGATTGTATTATTTCCGCTATCATTAACTTTATCTACTGTTTTATTTATTGTTATATCAGCATTGTTTGAGTTTTTATCAATACTCATAACTTCAGTATGTACATTAAGAACTAATGTACCGTTTAAAAGATTTAAATTAGAAATTTTGCTATCTCCTAAAATAGATGCATTTCCATTGATATCTACTTTATTTACTTCCTTTACATTTTCTAAATATAAAGTTGGTCCACTTATATTTTTATCAATATCTAATAATGTATTACGATATCTTGTTACTCCATCTTTGCCTACTTTTACATATGGTACTGTTGAATCTTTAATATTTACTTGATATTGTATTCCATCTTCTAAGATCAATTTTTCTTTAATCTCTACATTTTCTAATACAACCTTGCCCATATCTATAGAAGAATCAATATAGATATTTTTGTATATTCTATTTGATACTGTAACTACACCATCTACTAAATCATTCTTAGTTATAGTAAGATCATTCAATGCTATTTCTGGTTTCTCAGTATCTTCAGGCTTTCCTGATCCATCTGGGTTACCTGGCTTCTCTGTACCTCCTGGATTATTAGGTTCAGCTGGTTTTTCAGAGTTATCTGGTATATCTGGCTTATTTGGATTCTCTGGCCTATTTGGTGTTTCAGGTTTATTTGGATTCTCTGGTTGCCCGACTTCCTCATTCTTCTCAGGAACTTCTGGCAGTTCAGCTCCACTTTGGCTTCCTTCCTCTGCTCCATTATCATTTTCAAATTCATTTCCTTTATCAATATTAGTATTGCTATTTAATAAATTATTTTGAATTTGATCATCTATTGATGCTAATTCATTATTAATATTATTACTCTCTTCTTTATTTTCTTCATTTTTATCTAATTTGCTATTATTAGAATCATTTTGAATGATAGTTGTATCTTTATCAGTTAAACTACTTCCATCACTTTGAAACTGATTTAAGAAATAAGCTCCTGATGCACATGCTATAACTACTGCTGATCCAATAATAATAGCAATTTTATTCTTTTTAATCATAAATTAACTCCTATTCTAACATTAATTTCTATATATTCGAAAATATTTTAACCAGAATTTCATCATAATGTCAATATTTTTATAATTATTCTTATATAATAATTATTATTTGGGAATTTTCTTAAAATTAATACGGAGTTTATTTGTAATATTTCACAAAGTTCATTATATTTCTTTATATCTTACTCAAAATTTGTTATAGAATAGAAATAGTTAAGACAACTGAATTCAGAGAATAAAAATAGTAGATAGACATGTTTCTCAACAAATCTATCTACCTTTATACAGTATTACTTTATTCAAAATTAATTCCTTAAAATCCTATATACTCTTCTATAATAACATCTTATTCTAAATCATATTAAAAAGCATAAATCCAACTATGTTAATTGCAAAATTTGCAAACATATGAATTAACCAGCTAACATAAATATTTTTATATTTTTCATTAAAGTAATTAAAGATAATTCCTCCAACAAATAATCCAGATAAAGTTAAAATAAATAAACTAATATCAAACCATCCTATCATCATAGCCACATGGTATAAAGCAAAGGCTAGAGAGCTAAAAATATATGCAAACTTTCTACTTGCTACTTCTTTTAATTTTATAAATGCAAATCCTCTAAAGAAAAACTCCTCTAATAAAGAGTTAATAAAAGATATATATATTGCTACAAATATAAAGTTACTATTATCAATACCAACATTTGCTGATAATGATGAAACTACATTTGAAAAATCAAAAAATCCTCCTAAAATTAGATAAGCCCCTAAAATAAATGAAAACACAGCAGCTCCAGAAATTAGAGCAATAATAATTTCCTTCTTACTCTTAACTTTAAATAAAGAGTTTAAATTTAACTCTTTATTATATCTAGAATATAAAATTGGCATTAAAGAAAAAAGTATAATTTTCACAAAAGACTTTGTAAGATATTGAGGCCTTATTACAGCATCTATAAATCCCATTATTAAACAACCTAATAATACAATTAGGATGATAGTTTTCTTCTTCTTTAACATATATTCTCCCCTTTTTTTCCTCATTATTAAGTCTAATATACAACTTATTATTTGTTAAAGTATAAATAGCATTTTTTAGAGTAAGGTTTAAATAAATCTTGCTGTATTACAAACAAGAAAAATAACACTTTTATTTACAGCTAATTATATTAATAAGGGCATTAACTATTCTTTTATTAAAATATCTAAAGTATGAGCTCCTGCCCCTAATATATCTTGTCTTTCACATGTAGACAGATGATAGTCAATAAAAGTTTGAAATGTTTCTTCATCCATAGAATTTAAAATAGGCCTCATATAATTAGCAGGGCCATCTGCTGAAATTATTTTTATTCTTTTTACTCCTACTGCTTCATTTACTTTATTAATATCTTCAACTCTTACATAATCATATAAGTCTTCAGGCTCTGATATAACATGATAACTTTCATCAAGTTTTCCACTATCAATACACTTTTTTATATTATTTTCTTTGAATCCATATGTTATTACGCTATATTCATTCATACAATAAGCAACCAATATTTTTCCACCTACTTTAGTTACTCTTTTTGCTTCTTCTAATGCCCTTACTTTATCTTCAAATGTATATAAATGATACATTGGGCCAAAAACTAATGTCATATCAAAGGTATTATCTTCAAATCTAGCTAAGTTTAAAGCAGTTCCTTGAAATGCTTTTACTGTGCTACCTTTAGATTTTAAAACACCTAAATTATGTTTCACAAGTTCAATTGCTGTAACATCATATCCTTCATTAGCTAATGCTACTGAATATCTTCCTGTTCCTGCTCCAACATCTAATATTTTATAATTTTTATTCTCATTTAAATATTCATGAATATATTTCATAGAAGTTATATATTCAACTTGTCCATGTCTTCTCGTTAATCTTTTATCCTCACAAAACTTATTATAATGCTTTTCTAATTCTACTGTCATTTCTTTTTCTCTCCACTTAATATATTTATTCTTAACTTACAAAACATATAAACTTTCTCACTAACACTTATATTTGCCTATTAAAATTATACTCTAACTATAAGCTCTTTTGAATCCCTAGTCTAACGCGGGGTATTCTAATTGTTCATATAAAGGTGATGAACTAGAATTTTAGATTTGCTTTTAATACTAATTTACATAAAATAGACCATTTTAATTTAAATTTAAGATTTTAGAATAGAACTCTAGATTCACTAACTATAATATTTCCTAGATTTCAGAATTAGAGTTTAGGAATAAAAAGGAGCTAGCAAATCTCAATTTGCTTAACTCCTTTATTTTTATGTTATTTTAATAGATTCTCTAAATCTGTAAAGTTTATACCCTCAAAGAGCCACGGAAACCTCTTGCAGAATAATATGATTCCGCTCCATTATGATATACAAAAACAGTATCATAACGACGATCACAAAAGATAGCTCCGCCTTTTACCCTAATATTTTCTGGTGTTTTAACCCAACTAGAGGTTTTAAGGTCAAAACTCCCAAGCTTCTGTAACTCTCTATATTGCTCTTCTGTTAAAACATCAATCCCCATATCTAAAGCCATATCAATAACATTATTTTGTGGCTTATTTTGTTTTCTTGACTCTAACGCTTCACGATCATAACAGATACTTCTTCTCCCTTTAGGACTCTCAGCTGAACAGTCATAAAAAACATATTCCCCAGTTTCTTCATCATAACTAATGATATCTGGTTCACCACCAGTTCTCTCCATTTCATAAAGGGACCATAGTTTTTCAGTATTATATTTTAATTTTTCTTGTACCTCATCCCATTCCATTCCTTTATGACGATTAATGTTCTTTTCAAAACGCTCTTTTAAAATTTCTAATAAATTTTTATATTCCTCAGATGACAGCATTCTTTTATTATCACTCATACCAAAACCTCCTCATATAATATATTTAAAACTCAATCCCATTAATGTATAAGCATATACTTAATGCTTATTATGAAATATTTGTAAGTAATTGTATCAGACACCTATTCTTTAGTCAATCTTTAACATATATACCGGTAGACTTTCACTATTATAATTGCATTCATTTCAGGATTAAGAATTAGAAGTCAAAAAAGAGCTAAGTAATTTTCTTACTTAACTCTTCTATTTATCTTTATAATTTATTTTTTTATTAGTTTTACTACACCTTCAAGATGTGGAGTGTTAGGGAACATATCCTTAACGCAGCTTTCTACTACCTCATATCCTGATTCTAATAATACTTTTAAGTTATCTACTAGAGTCTTCGGATTACATGATACGTAGATTATTTCCTTTGCATTAAATTTAATTACATATTCTAATGCCTTTGGATGTACTCCACTTCTTGGTGGATCTAGGATAATTACATCTGGTTTATCCTTAACTGTTTTTATTATTTCAGCTACATCCCCAGCTAGGAATTTACAGTTATTTAAGTTGTTAAGTTTAGCATTTTCTTTTGCTGCTTCAACAGCTTCTTCTATAAGTTCTATTCCAACTACCTTTTTAGCATTAGCAGCTGTAATTTGACCTATAGTCCCTGTTCCACAATAAAGGTCAAATACTACCTTATCCTTTGATTCACCTATATAATCTCTAACTATACTATACAGGCTTTCTGCTCCTTTAGTATTAGTTTGGAAGAATGAAAAAGGAGATATTTTAAATTTAAGTCCTAAAAGATCTTCAATTATATAATCTTTTCCGTATAATAAATTTACTTTTTCAGGGACTACTGCATCTGAAAAAGAGTTATTTTCAGTATGTAATATAGATACTAAACTTCCTTTATAATTTTGAGCTTTTAGTACTTCAACATATTCTGATAAGTCAAAATCAATTTGAGTTGTAGTTACTAAGTTAACCATTAACTCTCCAGTATTGATAGCTTTTCTTATTACTAAGTGTCTTAAGTAACCTTCTCTTTTCATAACTCTGTAATAAGGTAGATTCTTATCTCTAAAATAATCTACAGTAGCTTTAATTAGAGTTCTAAAATCTTCATCTACTATTAAACATCCATCTACTGTTACTATACCAAAGGATTTCCCCTTCATATGCATACCTAATGTAAGTTCTCCACCTTTTTCAAAATCTCCAAAGGTAAACTCCATTTTATTTCTGTATTCCCATTGTTCCTTACTTCCAATTATACCTTTATAATTATCAATAGGTAGGTTTGCATCAATAAATAGATTTTTAAATTCTTCACTTAATAAATCTAATTGTTTTTCATAAGTTAGGTTTTGAGAAGTACAACCTCCACATATACCAAAATGCTTACATGGAGCTTCTATCTCATAATCTGCTCTTTCATCTACAGACACTAATTTTAGTTCAGCATAAGCTTCTCTTTTTTTCTTTACTCTACCAGTAACAACTTGACCTGGAAACGCACCTTTTACATATATTTTCTTATTTCCTAAGCTACCTACTCCCATTGATGGGAATTCTGTTTTATCTATTTTAACTTGTACAGTACTTCCTTTTCTCATCTTTACTCCTAAAAAATTATTTTAAAATTGTTTTCTTACCTATAGTTTTCTTAAGTTTAGTTGAAGAACAAATTGCTTCGTAAACTATATTTACTAACACATATATTATAAAGAATATTGGTTGTCTTTGTGCAACGTAAAAACCTACTGCTCTTAAAACAAAATCAAATATTACTAATAATAAAAGTGCTATAGCTATTACAATAATTTGATCTATTGCTGAAGCTAATACCCTCTTTATAAATTTCATTATCTTACTATCATTTTTTTCAGTACCTTCTTCTAATAATGAAGAGTCTCCCACTAATATTTCCTCACTTGAAGATATAACATCTTCCTCTAATATTTCTTCTATAGTTTCCTTAGTATCAATTATATCTTCCTTTAATTCTTGTTCCTTCTTTACTTCTTCATTATTATTTTCCAAAATCCTCATCCTCCTAATTAATTAAATCATATAAGTTGTAATAAAGTTTTTACATTTTATTCAGTTATATTTTATACTCAAAATATTTTAGTTAGGAAATTACACAAATAACTTATATAAAAATTAAAAGATATATAAGCTTTCAATTAATGTAATTTACTTTAAAAACTGTTTTTCACTAAAAAAAAGTAAATACTCAATATGTAGATTATTTATTGAAACATATATATTATTTAAACTGATAAACTTTTGATTCTACCTTATATAATAAAAAGTCATCTTTAATTGTTATTGTTTCTACTAATCCATTTAAATTAGTTTCTATAGTTTGATCTTGCTTACCATTTTTAACTATATCTATAATCGAATTATTTAATTCAGTATAGTCTCTCTCTGTATTATTAGTCATAGCTTCTGAGAAGGCTGACATTGAAGTTTCCTTAAAATCAAACTTCTCTTCATTCTTTATTTGATCTAAATCTAGTTTGAATCCAATCTTTAAACCCAAACTTCCCTTTGCCATATTAGAACCATAAAGCTTATATCCATAATACATACTTTCCATTCTGTTTGGCTCTGGATTTAAATTATCAAAGTAAATATACTTTTCATTAACACTTTCATTATTCTCATCTTTAATTTTTTCTTCTTTATTGTACTCTATCCCATAAAAATTAGAAGCTTCTTCTATCCTAGTAGCTATTTCATCATTTAATGCATTAACTTCATCTAGTGAATAGTCTTTAGCCCATTCACCTTCTCCAATAAATGGTTTTTCTTCTTGTACTGAGGACTTTTCAACTTTTGTATCTTCCTTATTTCCATCTGTGGAAGGACTACATGATGCTAATAAAAAAACCATTGACGTACTCATTATTGCTAAAAATATCTTTTTTATCATAAAAATCCTCCTATGATTTTAAAATTTACTATTATTCTTTCCTAAAGTCACCTTATTATAACACTAACACTATTACTTTTAAAGTCTTTGCCACCTCTTTGACACTTAACTGTCATATTAGAGACATCTATAACATATATCTAATATTTAATTTAAAAGCAATAAAAAAAGCCCTAAAAGAGCTATTTATTAAAATATTAAATTCTTATAGTTACAATAGTTCAAGTTCCTTAGGTGCTGATAATTCGTACCTATTAAATTCTCATAGTTACTCAGGAGCCCTGAGAAAAGCTCCATAAGTAACTTTTACTACAAACCAATTAATCTTTAGTAACTCAAAAAATCTTATTTTTTTGTAACTTTTAAAGAATTCCTTCAGTGCTATTATTTATAATATTCAATCTGATAGTTAATATTCAGTCAAACTTATAATCCACTTCAGCAACTGTCAATTATTAATGACTAATTGTCAACTGTTCTCTACTTTACTACTTGTGCTACTATTATAGCAATACCTATCAAAGCACCTGCTAAGAATACAGCAACTGCCATATTGCCTTTTTCAAGCTCTTTATTAAAATCAGCAGGTATTATTGCATCAAAAACTTTATAGCCAACTACTAATATCAAGATTCCAAAGGCACCAAATAGCAAACTTAACCCTAAGTTTAAAAGTGTATTTAAAAACATTTCCAAAACCCATTCCCCCTACATGTTATACTTTATTTAATTTTACCATAAACAGTATATTTGTAATATAAATTATTTGTAACTTTATTATATTCCTACTTGATCTTTTATCTTCTCAAAGGTTTTACTTCCAATTCCATCTATATTCTTTAATTCTTCTATACTCTTAAAACCACCGTTCTTATCTCTATAATCTATTATACTTTGAGCTTTAACATCTCCTACCCCTGTAATTTTCTTCAGTTCTTCTAATGGAGCTGTATTAATATTTATTACTCCACTACCATTTGTAGTACTAGCATTTTGATTTATTACACTTCCTGAGGCCATATCACTTTTATTAGGTATAACTATAAGCTGATTCCCCCTAAGCTTTTCTGCTCTATTTATACCATCTGTGTTGGCTTCACCAGTTAAACCTCCAGCTAAGTTAATCAAATCTCTTATTATACTTCCATCTTCAATTTCATATACATCTGGATCTTTTACTTCTCCTTTTATTTCAACTACAATTAAGCTTTTCTTCTGATTTTCTGTGTCCACATTTGAGCTAGAAGCATTAACACTACTGTTTACAGCTTCATTTTCACTTTCAGATTCAACATATATATTATTCATATACTCATCCTTAAATACCTTAGACTTATTTTTATAATATAAAAATAATGAAGATGATAAAAACACTACACCTAAGACAAATATAGCTATAATTCTAGCATTTAATATCTTTTTTAACTCCTCTTTTATTTGCTCTAACATAGGAACCTCCAAAATAACACTTTTTTATAATTATTACCTAATTTTTAACTTTTTAATTATTTTTTAATTAAATATTTCTAAAATATAGAATCATTCTGATATTTCTGTTAAAATAACTTTGTCTATAAAAAGTTTAATGTGGGAGAAATTTGTATGAAAAAGTTTATTAAGAATTTGCTTCTATCCACTTTTTTATTTAGTAGTATATTTTCTACTATAAATACTATAGAAGCTAAAGCGACTGATTTACCTCCAGTTTATTCTGAAGGTGCAATATTAATGGATGGAAAAACTGGTAAGGTATTATTTTCTAAAAATGAGCATACTCAGTTTGAGCCTGCATCTACAACTAAGGTAATGACAGCGCTAATAGTCCTTGAACATACTAATTTAAAAGATAAGGTAACAATAGGAGAAAACCCACCACTTGTAGATGGATCTGCTATTGGTATTAGGGAAGGGGAAGTCTATACAGTAGAGGAACTTATGCTAGGTTTATTACTTGAATCAGGAAATGACTGTGCTGAGGCCCTAGCTGAATACGTTGCAGGGTCAAATAAAGACTTTGCTAAATTAATGAATGCAAAAGCAAAAGAATTAGGTGCTTTAAATACTACATTTAAAAATCCAAGTGGATTACATGAGGATGGTCATTTAACTACAGCTTATGATTTGGCTCTTATAATGAAAGAGGCTGCTCATAATGAAGATTTTGTAAGAATAGCTCAAACAGAATCTTATAAATATGTAAATCAACCATTTTCTGATGGTAGTGAAAAGTGGGCAACTAATAGAAATCAACTATTTAATGAGTATAGTCCTTATTTTTATGATAAAGCTTATTGTGGTAAAAATGGATACACTCCAGAAGCTAACCACTCTTACACTGCTGCTGCAACAAAGGGTGATGATATGCTTATAGGTGCATTTTTAGCTGCTACTGATAAAGATAACTTCTATACTAATGTAGGCCCATTATTTAATTACGGATTTGATAACTTTGAAACATTAAAGCTAATAAGTTCTGGAGATACCCTATATACATATAAAATTAACGATGATGTATATATACCACTAATTGCTAAAAGTGATTTTTATTATACAAAAGCTAAAAGCGAAGATGAACCTAATTTATCTTTAGATTATGAGAAAACTGATATAAGTAGAAAAAATATTAAGACTGGTGATATTATATATAAAGCCAAAGTTAACGTAAATGGTGAAACTGTATCAAGCATGGATTTAATAAGTGCTGTAGATAGAGAGTATACTACTGCAGATAGGATTAAGGATAGTTTTCATGACTTTCTTGAAAGTCCTATGAGCATTATGCTGGCTATATTAGGGGTAGTAATAATATACATAATTATTAGAATGTTTATTATATCTAGAAGAAGAAAAAATATTAAAAGAAAAAAAGACAAACTATTCAGCAGATAAATAAAAAGGGTTGCCAAGCAACCCTTTTTTCAATTAACAATTGACAATTAATAGTTAACAATTTAGGATGTAATTCCTCCGGAATTAGCAAAATATATTTTTTTCAAAAACTCCTATGGGAGTTTTATCCTCAATTCTTAATTCTTTATTTTTAATTTTTCATTAATAAATTCTTCATTTTTCATTTCTTAATTTTTTCATTGTTTCATTACTTCATTACTTAATTCTTTCATTATTCCATCCTAATTGTTTCAATTAGAACTCTTATGTCTTCTGGTAAATCAGCTCTTAAGCTTAATTCCTTCTTAGTTCTAGGTGATTTAAAATCTAATCCATAGGCATGAAGAGCTTGCCTTTTTATGATTTCTGAATCTTCTTCAAGGCCATATAAGGTATCACCCCAAATTGGATGTCCTTGAGAACTTAAGTGAACTCTAATTTGATGAGTTCTACCAGTTTCCAGTAAGCATTCAACTAAATCTGAATCTTTAAATCTTTCAACTACCTTATAGTGAGTAATACTTCTTTGCCCTCTTTCATCTATTACCCTTCTAATAGTACCTTCTTCTTCTGGTCTATATATAGGTAAATCTATTGTTCCTTCAGTATCCTTCATATGTCCATGAACTACTGCCAGATATCTTTTTTCAATTTTATTTTCACTCATATCTTTAGAAAGTTCCATATGAGCATATTGATTTTTACCTATTATTATAAGTCCCGAAGTATCCATATCTAATCTACTTACAAGTCTAACTATGCATTTTTGATTACTTTCCTTAAAATAATACATTAATGCATTAGCTAAGGTTCCACTTTGATGCCTTTTTGTTGGATGAACTACCATATTAGGACTTTTATTTACAACTATAATATCCTCATCTTCATAAACTATATCTATAGGAATATTTTCAGGATCAATATTTTGACTTTCTTCCTTCATTAAGTCTATTAAAATATTTTCTTCTCCCTTTAATATGTAATTCATTTTAACTGCCTTATTATTAACATAAATTCTTTTATCTATAGATGCACTTCTTATTAATCTAGACGATAATCCAAGATCTTCTTTTAAATATTCTCTTATCTTTCTGCCTTCATATTCCTTTGGAACTATCTTTTTAATATGACTCATATGTACTCCACCTTTTTTTGACAATTAACAGTTAGCAATTAATAATTAACAATTACAGATGTAATTTGTTCCAAATTACTTTGTTTTTATACTTTTTCTATTAAATACTTATTAACTTACAATTGTGCGACAGCACTTTTAATCCTTTTATTAGAAAAGGTGAAATAAGCTTAGTTAATCTTAATGCATTAAAATTAACTAAGCTTAACCTTCACCTTAACCTTTAATTAAATAAATTGTAATCTTCACCTAATAGTATTACTATATCGTAATCCTTATATTCAGATCCACTTATCTTCTCAATTTTTTCTATATCTATATCTTTCTTTAATAAATCCTTTAAGTCTTTATTGTTAGTTTGAATAACACTCTTATTTACAGCCTCAGTAGTATTTCCTACTTCAACATTTTCATATCCTCTTGCTAATAGCTTATCTCTTGCAGTTGAAGCTAATCCAGATATATTAGTTCCATTTAAAACTATAACTTTAAGATCTTCTCTCTTTATAGTAGTTATATTACTAGCACTTGATGGATCATCTGAGCTTAATGAATTTATTAAGTCCATATTATACTCTTTATCAGCAACTAAAAATGATTCCCCATATATATATTGAGGTTCTCCTTGAAGAGTTGTCATTATTATATCACTAGATTTCAGTCTCATTATCTTCATTCCAAGTGAAACTAATTCCTTAGCCGGCATATTAGTTTCAACATTTTCACTTATAGCATTTAATATCTTTGGAGCTTTAAATACTATAGATGGGCTCATTACCTTATCTAATAATTTACTTATAAATAATTGCTGATTCTTAATTCTAGCTAAATCTGCATCAGCTAATCCGCTTCCATCATTATTTTTTCTCCATCTAATGAACTCTTCAGCTTTCTCTCCATCTAGAAGAACTGTTTCTCCTGCTTTAAAGTTAATATGAAGGTTTTGAGCATCATCGTCGTAAAACATATCTTGCTCAATAGTCATTTCAACTCCACCAATAGAATCTATTATGCTTCTAAATGCGTCATAGTCAACTTCAACTATATAATTTATATCAATATCTAGAAGTGACTCTACATGCATTGTAATTTCTTCTTCTCCACCTAATACATAGGCAGTATTTATCTTCCAATACCTTCTATACTCCCCAGTATCTAAATAAGCATCTACTTCAATTAAAGTATCTCTAGGTATAGATACTATATGGGCTTTTTTTGTATTAGGATTATAATTTAAAACCATTATAGTATCGCTTCTTCTAATGCTCTTATTACCTTCAATATCAGCATCTCCTATATCCATTCCTAAAACTAATACATTAATAGAATCATTTTTAGATGCTGGTGGTATTCCAGTTCCCAAATTATTAGTTTTAAGTCCTGATATAAAACTATATGCATAAAATAATCCACCGAAAATTAAAGCTATAAATATCGCAATAATTGAAACTACAATTCTTTTTCTTCTTCTTTTCTTTTTTCTAGCTTCTATTGCTCTTCTTCTTTTTATCTGTTCTTCCCTAGTAAGTCTTCTTCTCCCCCTGCTGTCATTAACTTCCCTACTACTACCCATCCTCTTATTCCTTTCTGATTTTATTCCTTTAGTAATAAGTAATTTCTTGCTTTTATACTATTTATATCAATAGGAATTCCTTTATTTAATAAGTACTTAATAGTGTGAGTTAAGCCTTGAAGAACTCCATTATCTAGGTCTTTAAAGGCCTCTCGTCTTAGTAAGTCTACACCAGGAAAGTTTCTGTTTGGTTCAATCATATCAGCTATATAAATTATCTTATCTAGCTTACTCATATTTTCTTTCCCTGTAGTATGCCATCTCATTGCACTTAATATTTCTTCATCTTCTATCTCAAATATTTCTTTAGCTACAATTGGCGATACTATACTGTGCCATAACTCTTGATTTGCTTCTTCATCATAAGTTAAATTTATATTATTTTTCTTTATTATATCTTGTAGTTCATATATAGTCCTATTTTTGGCTATATCATGAGAAAGTGCAGCAATTTCTGCTTTTTTTTCATCTACCCCATATGCTCTTGCAAGTCTAATAGCAGTATCTGCTACACCAAGAGTATGGATATACCTATTTTCAATTAAGTTATCTTTAAGGTAGATTTTCATTTCTTCAATACTAAGCATAGTTCTCTCCTTAAATATTACTTTTTAATTTTTCATTACCTTATTACAATAATTATATAAATTATTTGTAATAATATACTCTAAAACTTCCCTAGGCATAAAAAAGTCAATTCTTTTGCCTTCTTTAATTCTATTTCTAATAATAGATGAGGAAATTTCTAAATCTATTATATCTAAAAAAGTAATATTTGTGTTAAACTTTTGCTGGATTTTCTCTTTTTGAATTCTTAAATTTTTCTTACTGTAACCTGCTCTATTGAAAACTACAAAATTACAAAGCTTAAATATCTTCTCAGGATACTTCCATTTTTCAATATCCATAAGACAATCAGCTCCTGTAATAAAATATAATTCATTATCATCGTTCTTGAAATGTTCTAAGGTTTCAAAAGTATAACTTAAGCCTTTTTTTTCAATTTCATAATCACTTATTTCAAAATCCTCATAATTTTTTATAGCTTCATATACCATATTATACCTTAAGGAAGCCTCTAATATCTCCATATCCTTTTTATGGGGTGGGCTTCCTGTTGGTATAAATATTATCTTATCTAAATTTAATTGGCACTTAGCTTCATAAGCTATATATAGATGAGCTAAGTGAATAGGATTAAAGGTACCTCCTATTATTCCAATCTTCATTTTAATCTACCTTGGTAATTCTATCTTAGGCTTTTTTGAGGATTTCTTGTATAAAACTATTTTACTTCCTATAGCTTGAATTCCTTCACAACCTATCTTTTCACAGATAGAATTAGAAGCTTCTCTAGCCATTAATCCACTGTTTTCTAGAACCTTAACCTTAATTAATTCTCTAGCTTCTAATGCTTCTTCTAATTGTTTTAAAAAGGCTTCTTCTTCTACACCGTTTTTACCTATTTGAAATATTGGGTCCATATTATTTGCAAGGCTTCTTAAATATGCTCTTTGTTTTCCTGTTATCATCTTACTTCCTCCTAAAAATTATAAAATATACTCAAATTCAAAATCATTAAGTCTAACTATATCTCCATCTTCGATGCCCATTTCTCTAAGTTCATCAAATATACCCTTGTTTCTTAAAACTTTATGGAAGTATTTTAATGAATGCGCATCATGAATATTTACAGCATTAAGTAATCTATCAACAAAGGAACCTTCAATTACATAAACCTTATTATCATCTTCTCCGTCCTCAACATTGATTTCGTAAGTAAATCTCTTTTCTTCTGGTATAAATCTTTCTTCATCGCTTATTTCTAAATCCTTAATTGGAATTTCAGTAAGCATTCTACCAGCTTCCTTAATAATTTCTTCTACACCAAGCTTTGTTGCAGCTGACATCTTATATACCATGTTAAAGCCTAATTCATTTACTTTCTTCTTGAAATCTTCATAAACTTCTTCATCGTAAAGCATATCTGCCTTATTAGCAACTACTATTTGTGGTCTATCCCATAGCTTAACTGAATATTTCTTAAGTTCTTCATTTATCTTTACGAAGTCATCAAATGGATCTCTTCCTTCAATTCCTGAAATATCTACAACGTGTATTAATAATCTAGTTCTTTCTATATGTCTTAAGAACTCTAATCCAAGTCCAACACCTTCAGCTGCTCCTTCAATAATACCTGGAATATCAGCCATAACAAATGCATTCATTCCTTCAGCTTTAACAACTCCTAAGTTTGGCTTTAAAGTTGTAAAGTGATAGTTTGCAATCTTTGGTTTAGCTGCAGTTACTGTAGATAAAAAAGTTGACTTTCCTACATTAGGGAATCCTACAAGACCTACGTCTGCAAGTAACTTAAGCTCTAATGTAAGCCATCTTTCTTCTCCTGGCATACCAGGCTCTGCAAAGTTAGGTGCTTGCCTAGTAGGTGTACAGAACTTACAATTTCCTTTTCCACCTTTTCCACCAGTTGCAATAACGAAAACATCATCTTTATGAGAAAGATCCGCAATAATCTTATTGCTTTCAAAATCTCTAACTATAGTTCCCATTGGAACTTTAATATGTAAATCATCTCCGTCTTTTCCATAACACTTAGAACCTTCACCTTTTCCACCAGCTTCAGCTACAAATTTCTTTTTATATTTAAAGTCTAAAAGTGTAGTAAGACCTGGATCTACTTCGAAAATTACACTTCCACCTTTTCCGCCATCTCCACCATCTGGTCCTCCTAGAGGTACATATTTTTCTCTTCTAAAGGAAACACATCCATTTCCACCATCACCAGATTTAACAAATATTTTTGACTTATCTATAAACATAAAATCACCTATCTTTCATAATTATTCTAACCTTATTTTCGGTCTTTCAACCCTCTTAAGTCTATTATATATGTTTCAATTAGTAATATACATTATTAGTCTGTTGCATTATCAAATCAAATTAAGAAGTAAAAACGAAGAATTATTGAAGTAATTCTTAAACTTTTCATTATTCATTATTCATTCTTAATTTTTCATTGTGCTCTAGCCCTCTTCAGTAAATTATCTAAATTGAAATCATAGTTTTAAATGAGCAATTGACAATGTATAATGGGCAAGGTTTATGCATTGTCAATTGCCCATTTACATATTAAACATAAATATTATTTTCATAAAATAAAGCACCCTAAATTAGGGTGCTTTATGAAAATACTATTATTCTGCTATTTCTTCAAGATTTACTGGGTAAATGCTAACTTTTTTCTTATCTCTACCCATTCTTTCAAATCTAACAACTCCGTCTTCCTTAGCAAAAAGAGTGTCATCTCCACCCTTTCCAACATTAGTTCCAGGATGAATCTTAGTTCCTCTTTGTCTAACTAAAATGTTACCAGCTAAAACGAACTCCCCGTCAGCAGCTTTAACTCCTAATCTTTTAGATTCAGAATCTCTACCGTTCTTTGTGCTACCTGCTCCTTTTTTGTGAGCAAATAATTGAAGGTTCATTATCATCATACTATTGCACCTCCTCTTCTAATAATCTTATATATTCACTATCTGTTTTACTTCCAAAACTTAGCTTTAGAGATTGCATCAAGCTTTCTATACTTTTTTCAAAAGTTAATAGTAATACCTGACATTTCTCTAAATCTTGATCTTTAAGATTTGATAAATTGATATGTAAGAAACCATCATTTATCTTATACTTAACCTTAAGCTTTAATACCTCTTCAATACCTATTAAAGTACCTTGAGATAATACAGAAACGGAATTGCAAATCAAATCATAAGCATCTCCACTTTTCTCTAATTCAGCCTTAGATAAAGCATGACCTTCTATCTTAAAACCAAGTCTTAAATTCTCTTTTTTTAAAATCTTAATCTCAATCATAATAATTAAGCTTCGATTTTTTCGATTACTAACTTAGTGTATGGTTGTCTGTGACCAGTCTTCTTTCTGTAGTCCTTCTTTGGCTTATACTTGAAAACTGTGATCTTCTTAGCTTTACCTTGAGATAAAACCTTAGCTACAACCTTAGCACCTTCTACAACTGGTGTACCAACTTTTAAAGCATCGCCATTTGAAACTGCTAATACTTCTGTTAATTCAACTGTTGAGTCAACTTCAGCGTTAAGTTTTTCAACGAATATTACGTCTCCTTCTTGAACTCTGTATTGTTTTCCTCCTGTAGATAATACTGCGTACATCAAAACACCTCCTCTTATTACGGTCTCGCCAACCGAGGTACAAAACTCTAGGCATTGTTTAAATAAAAACCTCTTATGTGCGGTTTAACATCTGCTATTGTATCATACTATTATGTAGATTGTAAAGGAAATTATTCATATTTTTCATAAGCATTTATCTTATAATTTTTAACATTTTCCTTTTGGCTATTAAATATTAATGGCTCTATTTTATAACCTTCAATTCCATCTACAAAATTTAGATATATTTCATTTTTTAAGGAATTAATATTGGCAACAAATGAGAAAATATCACCTCTTACCATTTCTTCATAATTCTTATCAAGTTCAATATAAAATGATTTAATAGAATTTTCTTTTTCAGCCTTTATTACTTCATTTTTTATAAGTTTTTCTATATATGATAGTTTTAAAACAAAGCCTTCCATATTACATCTCTTACAGCCCTCTTCTAAATATTCATATATAGATTTTCCTCTTCTTTTTCTAGCAATCTGCACTAAGTCTAGCTCAGTAAATGGGAAGACCTTAACATTGCCCTTATCTTCCTTTAAAGCATCCTTTAAAGCATCCATAACTATAGCTTTTTGTGAAAAATCTCTCATATCTATAAAATCAATAACTATTATTCCACCTAAGTTTCTTAGCCTAATTTGTCTACCTATTTCCTTTGCAGCTTCCACATTTGTTTCTAATATAGTTTTATCAAAACTTCTACCTTTAATATTCTTTGATGAGTTTACATCTATTACATACATAGCTTCAGTTTTATCTATTACAATATTTCCACCACAATTTAAAGCTACTTTTTTATGCCTAAGCTTTAGTATTTCTTTTTCGATTCCATAGGCATCAAATAAGCTTGTCGCTCCCTTATATTCTTCTATTATTATATCTTTGCTTTCAGCAAGTGCTTCCTTAACAGCTTTAGTATCTTCTTCATTATTGATTATTATCTTGCATTTATTGCCTAAGTTTTCACTAATAACCCTATTTAAAATCATATTATCACCATATATTTTACCTAGGTTTAAGCTATACTTCAGCTTTTGTTCCATTTCATAAATAACTCTTAATAATCTTATCTTTTCCTCTAAAAGCACCTCTTCACTTGCATTTACTGCTTCAGTTCTAATAGTTATACCATATCCATCAACAGGACTAATAATATCTGAAATCTTTAATTTTTCTTCCTCATTACTGATTCTTTTAGAATAATTAATACCATAACCGCCCTTAGTTATTACCATAAATCTTCCTGGTACACTAATGTTTTTACTAACTTTAGCACCCTTATTATTTATTGGTTCTTTAATTATTTCTACTAAAAATTCTTGTCCCTTTTTTATTCCCTCTTCCTTTAGCTCTTTACTAAAGTACATATAGGCTTCTTTTTCTAAACCAATATCTATGAAGATAGAGTTTATAGCCGGAACTATATTTTTAACTCTACCTTTATAGATTTCTCCTATTTTGGGCTCATCAGAATTTTCTTCAACAAAAGATTCCATAAGAGTGTTATTATCCTTTATAGCAATTCTTAATAACCTTTCATCTCTTTCAATGAAAATTTCCCTCATAAAATAATACACTTCCCTAAATAAATTTATATATTGGTATGTATTTATTATCACTTAATACATACATTTCTTCTCTCTTTATATCTATAAATGCATCTAAAGCTATTTCAGGAATGTTATTTTTAATATATTCTGCAACTAAATCTGGGGATAAATGCTCCCTACTTCCTGATGAAATTAAAATATTAAGTACTAACTCATCATCATTTACCCAATATTTCATTTCCTTAATCATAGTTTTTAGATTAACTTCTTTTTCACCTTTTTTACTTTTCTTAATAGTAGTCCAAGCATCCTTAGCATATAACTCTTTCATTTTTGCTTCTACAATACTTGAATCATTACATAGCATTTTTATTGTAAATCTTGCTGCATCAATTAATGCCATACTTTGAGGAAGTTTCTTTTCCCCTTCCTTGTTAACTACTTTTCTAGCTTCTAAAAATTTAATTCCAGATGCAGTTTTTTCATTTAATCTATTTATAATTTCTTCTTCAGCTAATTCTTCTACTAAGACTATATCCATATATTCAGCTGAAGAATAAACTCCAACAGATAGGGGTTGCGCTATTGATAATGCCATATGAGGATTAAATCCCTTTGAATATTCCATTGGAAGATTTGCTCTTCTTATTACTCTTTGTATTGTTCTCATTAAATCTAAGTGAGAAATAAATTTAATACTAGATTCTTTAGTAAATTTAATTACGTAACGCACCTTCAAAACACTTCCCTTCTTTAAAGTTAACATTTATTCCACAACCTGTGCATCCTTTTCTACAGTTTTGTGTAAGTTCTGCTTTCTTAGCTTTTTCATTTTCAACTTCTAGATATTTTCTATTAACTCCAATATCTATAAAGTCCCATGGAAGTATTTCATCATAACTTCTATCTCTATATACATAGAAATCTTCATCTATATTACATTCCTTCATAGCTTCCATCCATAGCTCATAATTGAAGTACTCTGACCAACCATCAAATCTTGCACCCTTTTCAAATGCTTTTATTAATAGCTCACAAGTTCTTCTATCTCCTCTAGCAAATACAGCTTCCATAAATGAAGTTTTTTGCTCATGATAGTTATAGTTAATTGCTCTAGTTTTAATAGCACCCTTAACTGCATCTATCTTATTCCATACTTCTTCTGGTCTAGCCATAGGTGCCCATTGGAATGGAGTAAATGGCTTTGGTACAAGTATTGATGTACTTACAGTAATCTTTAATCCCTTAGCTCTCTTTTCCTTTGGAATTCCATAGTAAACAGCAGCCATCTTTTCTGCAAGCTCACCAATTCCAGCAGCATCTTCTATTTCTTCATAAGGAAGACCTAGGATAAAGTATAACTTAATAGTACTCCAACCTGACTCAAAAGCACTTTTAGTAGCTTCTAGTATTCTCTCTTCAGTTAATCCCTTATTTATAATATCTCTCATTCTTTGAGATCCAGCTTCAGGAGCAAAAGTTAATCCAGTTTTTCTTACCTTTTGGATTTCCTTTATTAAATCTACTGAAAAGGCATCAACTCTTATTGATGGTAGAGCTACACCTACATTCTTGCCACCATGTTCTAATATTAAACTACTAACAAGGTTTTGAATATCTGAGTAGTCACATATACTAAGCGATGCTAAAGAAACCTCTTGATATCCTGTTGTATCTATCATTTTTCTTGCTTGATCTAGTAATGTATTAGTAGTCTTTTCTCTTACTGGTCTATAAATCATACCAGCTTGACAGAATCTACATCCATTAGTACATCCTCTTGATGTTTCTAAAACTACTCTATCATGAACTATTTCAGAATAAGGTACTATCATATCTAAAGGAAAATCTACCTTATCAAAGTTATTTATAATTCTCTTTTTAACCTTTGCAGGAACATCATCATACTTTGGCTTAAATTCCTTTATAGTTCCATCTTCGTTGTAACTTACATCATATAAAGAAGGTACATAAACGCCTTCAATCTTGGCTATTTCTCTTAAAAATTCTTTTTTCTTTCCTTGTCCTTGATATTTTTTATAAACATCTAGGACATCATTCATGATTTCTTCACCTTCACCAATTTCAAAGAAATCAACTATATCATATAATGGCTCTGGATTATATGCACAAGGACCACCAGCCATTATTATTGGTTCATCTTCTCCTCTTTCTGAGGCTCTGTATGTTATACCAGCCATATCGAGCATGTTTAATATATTTGTATAACTCATTTCATATTGAAGTGTAAATCCTAATATATCAAACTCTGTAAGAGGGTCCTTTGTTTCTAAGGTCATTAATGGAATTTCATTTTCTCTAAGCTGAGCTTCCATATCTGGCCAAGGTGCAAACACCCTTTCACAATATGTATCTTTTCTTTCATTTATAGTATGATAAAGTATTCTTGTTCCTAAATGAGACATTCCAACTTCATAAACATCTGGGAAACAAAAAGCAAATCTTATGTCAACTTCCTTTGGATTTTTTACTACTTGATTTAACTCTCCACCAACATATCTTGATGGCTTTTCAACCTTATATAAAATATGGTCAGTTAATTTTTTCATACATCTTCCTCCTATAACGGAATTTAAATAGGCGCTGTCACCAACAGCTCAAAATCAAAAATGGAGAATGTAGAACTATTTATTTAATTTTACATTCTTCATTATTCATTTTACCTTGTGCGACAGCACCTATATCTTTATCTTTACTATTCTAGCATATATAAATCTAAAGGTAAATCTATTACTAAGATTTATATCCACTGTTATTCAACCCACTTTTAGTAACATTAGGATTTTGTTTTACATATTCCTCTAAAGTCATATTACCGTAGTTTTTCAATGCATCAATTAATTCATCTTCATTTAATATATAAATAAGTTTCATATCATCATCTAAAATATAAAAAGTATTAAACTTATTCCTATCTACTAAAGCTAATACATTAACAAGACCTTGCTTGTAATAAACTGATATTGTCTTATTTTCTATATATTTATTTTTTAAAATTTTATTTCTTTTTTTAACTATGTTACCCATAGTTATATACATTGAAGTATGAGCTTCCATTCTAGTAATATATATTATAATTCCAGCACCAATGAAAATACTGAAGTTTAAACTATGTAGAAATATATAACTTAAAATTCCTATACTAATAAATAATCCTGATACTATATAACTGATTATACTTATTATTTTTTGAGCTTTTTTAAATAAAATCTTTTTAGTTAAAAGTATCTCTAATATCCTAGATCCATCTAATGGATAAGCAGGTAATAGGTTAAATACAGCTAACCCTATGTTTAAATTAATACTTGTCTCAATAAAATTATTATTAAATCTAATATTTAAAAAATAAAGAATTATTGCAGATACAATATTAAATAGCGCACCTGAAAAATACACTATAACCTTCTCCCTTTCCTTAAGGGAATTAATATCTCCCAGCTCTGCATTTAATCCAAAAATATGAAAATTTATATTATAAAATTTACATCCATATATATGAGCTATAAAAATATGTGTTAATTCATGCAAAAGCACCCATACAAAAGCAAGCCCAAACATACTGTTATAACTGCTTATTAATAATATTAATACTATTTCTGCTAATATTTTTTTTACGTCTTTTTTCATTTATATCTCCCTATTAATTGCTACACCACTATATAATCACCTTCTATTTCTTAAATATTTCTTTTATAACTTTAAATCACTTTTCAAATCCTGGTATTTATCTTCAAATATATTAAATACCCACTTATAATTAATACCTATAGCTTCAGCCTTATCTAAAATCTTACTATAATCATAAGTTCTATTAACCTCAGTCTTTATAGTACTATATATGGCTTTTGCTTCTTCATTAGGTAATACCTTTAAAGTAAATACTCCCAAAGATAATAAAAATGTAATTATAAGCCTAGCTATAAATATATCTATATATTTAAACTTCTTCTTCTCTTGTTTCATACCATAAGTCCCCGCTCTATAACTATAATTACGCACATTAGAAGTATTAGGGTATATATCATTTCTACTAGAAAATAGCTTCTCTTTTTTATTATCCTTTTCTTTGACCTTCCCTCTTATCCTTTTGTAATAATCACTATAAGCTTCACTATAATGATTTACCATACACCTCTCTCCCTACTATCAATAATCTATAATATTTTTCTCTATTAAATCTATGCAGAATTGGGATTGAATTATACCTCATGGGGATTATATATATTATGCTCAGGTTCCGTCGCAAGCTCCAAGTCACCCTTCACATAATATATATAATCCCCATGTGATAAATAATTCCTAGGTAACTTCGCCTACTAAAGGAAAAAATTCAGACGAGCTGAATTTCTATATTAGATATTTAATATTTTTTCTAGTTTTTAAATTTCACTATCCTCCGCCACAAGCTATAAATCACCTTATATATAATATATATCTAATACTTTGTATTAAAATATGGAGAATTTAAAATAAATAGTAAATCGTTCTTAGAAAACTAAATAGTATATTATTGTAAAAATTGCTATAATTAGTTCATATAAACACTTAATACTTTGTTAGTAAAAACTTATATGAAAAATATAAATCAGTTTTTAATAAATTTAAACATATAGAAGGGATAATATCCATGAAAAAAATAATAAGCATATGCACAGTACTAATAGTAATTTTATCAGTTCCTATTTATAAATATATAGAATTTAGCAATGAACGATTAAACAACTACTCTGATAAAATTCTATCTATAGCAGTCAATACGAATAATTCTATTTATTTCCTTACAGAACAGTCTAGATCAGAAAAATCTTTTATTCATGATTCAAATGATTTAATTAGTAATATATATGCACTAGAGACTGTATTAGACAGTGCTTATATATTCCTTACAGGAAGTGGAATATATAGTAATAGTTTTTATTATTTATCAGATAATCTAATGAAAGAGTTGAAATATAATAATCTAAATAAAGAAACTATTGAAGATTTAAACACTATAACTCGTTCAACTGATATATTAATTCAAAGACTTCGTCCCTATTATGGAACTGGATCTACTATAAGTAAAAAAGAAATAATTCATGCTATTGAAGACTTCCTAGAAGAAATGGGTAAATTGCATTATATAAAATTATGGAGGGATTAATTTGTATATCAAAGTATTATCTGAAAGTGAAAAAGCACAATTAAAACAAAGGGCTAGAAGAATAAAAGAATTGCAAGAACAAGGAATATGTTTTGGGTGTTATAACTTCGAAACAGACGAGATATTTCCAAGTGAAGGTTTAATTATTTATGAAGATGATAAAGTTAGATGTCAATTTGAAAGGTTCCCAAGGTCTACTGGACAAACAACGATAGTTTCAAAAGCTCATTATGAGGATATTTCTGAAATGCCCCTTGAATTAGGTACTCACATATTGAAAGTATCAAATGCAATAATAAAGTTGCATAAAGAAATCATAGGTGCAGAAAAAGTATATATGTCTACATTGTGTGATGGCAAAAGAAATCACTTGCACTTTTCATTATTCCCACGCTTAAAGGGAGAATCAATTGGCTTTAAAAACTTTGTTAAGGACGATGGCTTTTTAATGGACTATCATAAAGAAGTTGACATATATAGAGCAAAAATGAAGAAGCTATTGTAGTTCAATAAAAATATCGACATGCATTCATATAATTTCATACTCACTAATGCGATATATGAAAATACGCAAAAAAACAAATATGGTGTAATAAGTATATTAGTAACGCTCAAATGTAAGTGAATATAAGTTAGTTGTTTATTATATGCTAGTTATAAATAGGAATCTAAAGGAGATAATCCATATGAATAATTATTATATTGGTATAGATTTAGGTGGTACAAACATAAAATCTGCTATATTTAATACTAATTTTGAAAAAATATCAGAACACAGAGTGCAAACACATGCTGATAAAGGTTCTGATGTTGTTTTATCAAGAATGTTAAATAGTATTGAAGAATTATTAAAAAGCTCTAGAATTTATGCAAGCGAAATACTATGTATGGGAATTGGGGTTCCTGGATTATTGGATACTAAAACAGGAATATCAAAATTTTCTCCCAATTTTTCAAAGTGGGAAAATGTCCATGTATCACAATGGTTTGAAACCAAATTGAAAATTCCTACATTTATTGATAATGATGTACGGATGAATTTATATGGAGAATGGTATTATGGGGAAGGAAAAGGCAAAAGCAACGTTGTTCTTATAACTTTAGGCACTGGATTAGGGTCAGGTGTTATAATAGATGGACATGTATTATACGGTACTACTGGAAGTGTAGGAGAAATCGGGCATATGAATATGTATCGTTCAGGGCGACCTTGTCGTTGTGGAAGTTATGGATGTTTAGGTAGATATGTGTCTGCCATTGGTATGTTAAGAACATTAAAAGAGAAATTACAAAATGGAAATACTAGTGTAATTCATGACTGGGTACAAGGTGATTATGATAAAATTACTGCCAAAATGGTATCTGACGCTTTTGATAAAGGCGACAAGGTAGCTATAGATACTTTTTATGAAACGGGAGAACTTTTAGGTTATGGGCTGGCTAATGTTATAAATTTATATAATCCAGAATGCATTATTATTGGCGGAGGAATGGCTGCAGCTGGTGAGAGATTGTTAAAAAGCGCAAGAAAAATTGTAGATACTCATGCATTACAAATTTCAAATGATACTTGTGAGATTGTAATAGCATCCCTAGGGGATTCATCCGGAATGCTAGGTGCTGCAATTTATGCAAGCAACCACAGGAGAAAAGAAAAATAAATTTCACGGTAATAACATAATTTATTATTTTATTTAATAATGAGAAAAAATAGAAACTCAATCTAAACCGAGTTTCTATTTTATATTGTTCTAAAATTCTATTTATAAAAGCGATTTATTTTCTTAGGAGTTATTATTTCTAATCTAAATCTGCTCCATTACTTGAAATCACTTTTTTATACCAATGGAAAAAATCTTTCTTTAATTCTTTCATTACTTAATTTCTAATTATTTATTTCTCTAGAAATAGATTTTCTTTCTTCTCATTCCAACGTTCATAACTAAACCTATAGACATAACTGTAGTTAATAATGAACTTCCTCCATAGCTTAGAAGTGGAAGAGTTATTCCTGTTATAGGCATAAGTCCTATAGTCATACCTATATTTTGTAACAATGCAAATAGGAAATAAGACGCTAATCCTATGCATATTATTGATCCAAAAGTATCTTTTGATGTTCTTCCTATTGCAATCATTTTAGAAATTAATAATCCATATAGTAACAGTAAGATTGCAGCTCCTACAAATCCAAATTGCTCTGCAATACTTGCAAATATAAAGTCTGTTTGAACTTCAGGAACATATTGTGGTGCATATCCCACTGAGGTTTCCTTAGTTACTGAGTTTCCTTGTATTCCTAATATTCCACCATTCCCTATACTTATAAGTGATTGTCTTAGCTGATATCCCGCTTGAGAAGTATCAGATTCAGGATTTAAGAAAGATGTTATTCTTTTCTTTTGATAATCTTGAATTAAACCTGAATTCCAAACTATTATAACTGCTACAAGTAATGATAGCAATCCTCCACCTATTATCTTAATATCTAGCCCTGCAATAAAGAATATTCCTACAACTATAAAGAATAAAACCATAGTCATACCCATATCAGGTTGAATTACTATAAATACAGCTGGAACTATTGCATAAAAAGCCATCTTAAAGAAATTCTTAAGTTCATTTATAGTTCCGTCCATTTCTTCTAAAACTTTACCTAGCATCATTATTGTTGCTATTTTTGCTAATTCTGCTGGTTGAAAGGATAACGGACCAAGTCTTATCCACCCTCTTGCACCATTTATGTCCGTACCAATAAACATCGTTACTATTAATAATGCAATAGATCCCCAATAAAAAAGAGGCGTATAAGATTTTAGTAATGTATAATCAATTGCTACTACAAAATATAATGCTACTAAGCATACTACAAACCAAATTGCTTGTCTCTTTAAAAATAGGGTCCCATATTCAACGTTACTTGCATAGTATATATTTACTATTCCAAATATCATTAATGATATCATAGAAAGTAGCATTACCTTGTCTATTTCTTTTAACTGCTTTAAATCTATCTTAAAATTAGATAATGGAAACATATCCTAAACACTCACCTCCATTTTTGATCCTAGGTTTATTATATCCAAAAAACTTATGTTTCTCCATATTATCTTCTATGAATAACAAAAATTTAAGAAATTATTAATTATTCATATTCTAGGCTTTCTCTTTAACTTATATATAAATTAATTAAAAACAAAAAATTAATATTACTTTTGCTTAAAGAAAAACTCAGCCTAAGCTGAGTCTCTTATTAATTTCTGTAATTTAAAACAAATTACTCCCTTAATTCTTAATTAATTTTTGATATTTTTAATAGGAATATTAGCTACAAGAGCAGGGTTGTTTCCGTCTACATTTTCACTCTTGCTTACTGTTAATTCAACATCATCAATATCTATTTCTATATATTTAGATAATACCTCTAATATCTCTGCTCTTATTTTATCAAGGGTTTCATGAGGTAAATCCCCTCTATCATGTATTAATATTAGTTTTAATCTATCTTTAGCAACATCTTTAGGTGTTTGTTTATTGGAAAATTTCTTAAAAAAATCCACCTCTCTCTCCCCCTTTACTAACGTTTAAATAATTTTTTTAATGATGCGAAGAATCCTTCTCCACCAGTTTTTAAATCCATTAGTGGCACTTCTTCTCCAGTTAATCTTCTAGCTATATTTCTAAAAGCTTGCCCAGATACAGACTTTTCATCTAATACTATAGGCTCACCCTTATTAGTAGATACTGTGATATTCTTATCATCAGGAACTACTCCAAGTAACTCTATTGATAATGTTTCTATAATGTCAGAGATATCTAACATATCTCCTCTTTGAGTCATTTCATAGTTTAATCTGTTTATAATTACTGAATGATCATCTAAACCTTTAGCATCTAACTTACCAATAACTCTATCAGCATCTCTAACTGAAGTAATTTCTGGGTTTACTACAACTACAGCCTTGTCTGCTCCTACTACTGAATTTTCAAATCCTTGTTCAATTCCAGCAGGACAATCAATAAGTATGTAGTCAAAATCCTCTTTAAGCTGATTTACTATTTTAAGCATATCTTGCGGTCTTATATCATCTTTATCTTTAGTTTGAGCTGTTGGTAATAGACAAAGATTTTGATATCTTTTATCCTTTATTAATGCTTGTTTTAATCTACATCTGTTTTCAATAACATCTGATAATGTATAAACTATTCTATTTTCAAGTCCCATTAAGACATCTAAATTTCTAAGACCAGTATCTCCATCTACTACTACTACTTTTTTATTTAAAGCAGCTAATGCAGTTCCGATGTTTGCAGTAGTTGTTGTCTTTCCAACTCCACCTTTACCTGATGTAATTACTATAGAAATTCCCATTTTATTATCCCTCCAACACTTATCTATATATGTTTCAATAAATAAATCACATCATCCTATTTCTATAAAATTATAATAAAAAAGAACTGATAGGTAAAATAACCTAATTGAAATCATATATATTATTTATTTTTTTATACAAGTTGATAAAATACTTATCTGATATAAACATGATTGATATAAAGTCTAACTTCATAAAATGTATAATATTATTAAACTTATATATATTTCTTTGGTAAATAAGGCTCTACCACTATATTGTTATCTTTTATTTTAGCAAGCTCTGGATAAGAAGGTTTAATGCCATCCTCTGGAGCTATAGTTACAATGTCTGCAATTTGTAATATTTCTGGTTGAAGGTTAAAAGCCGAAATTATAGCTTTTTTATTTCCTCCCATTCCAGCATGGACTTGACCTTTAATAGTTCCTAGAACCACTATATTCCCACCTGCATATACTTCAGCACCATGATTAATATCTCCTACAATAACTATATTCCCATAATACCTTATAAGTTGTCCACCTCTTATAGTTTTCTTTATAAATTTAGTTTTTCCTTCATATATCCCATTAAAAATTTTATTTTCTTTCTTTTCCTTAGCACCAGTTTTCTTTATAGGTTCAAAAACACATTCTTTAATTTGAATCTTATTAAATAAAGTTTCTTTTAACTGTGCTACTTCTTCTTCTTTTAATAAATCTAAGTTCGTTTCTATTTTAATAGATGATCCCTTGTAAAAACCTTTACCCACAGATAACTTTTTAACTAATGCTTCCATCATATCATCAAAGTTATTAAATCCATCCATATCTATAAAGGCGTTTATTCCGTCACTATTACCTCTAATTTGAATACTATGTACTTTCATTGGCCACCCTCCACCAACTTAAACTTTACTTTTTAAAATTTTTGTCACATATCTATAATTATACAATTAATTTATATATATTAACAACAGTATTTTTTAACAAACTCCCATATATACCTAATTCCATAAGATTTTTCATAACATTATTGCAATTATTTTCCAATATTAAAGATAAACCTTTAATATTCTCCTTAAAAAGATTTTATATTTTTCTTAAACTTATTACTTATTAATTCTATCTAAATCATTAGGCATACAATAAATATTAATTTTAAGTAATATAACTTCTCAATAATCCTCCAAAAAGGCCTTAAAATCTTTCTTAAACTTTTCAGCCCTCAATTCTTTCTAAAACTCATTATAATAAAATCTGCTTCGCAGACTATGTGTTTCTCCTAATTATTAAAGTTATTTACAGATTTAAAAAATATAATTTTCTAAAGAAAAATAAAGAAACTCAGCAAAAGCTGAGTCTCAAAACTTAATTCAATAATTTCGAAGAGATTATTTCCTTAATTATTAATTATTAATTATTAATTGCCAATTGTCAATTCTTAATTGCTAGTAGTGTCTATCTTTATGCTATCATCTTTATTGTCCTTAAGAGGTGAGTCTTGAACATACTTTCTAAAGGATTCTGATTTTGATGCATAAGATGGATCTAATTTTAATAACTCCTCTTTAAAGAAGGCTTCATAAATCGCCTTATGAATAGTTGCACCTTCACTACCTCTACTACCATCGTAGATAGTTGAGAATATAGCTATTTTAGGATCATCTAATGGTGCAAAACTAATATAGTTACCATAAGCTGCTCTACCTTGAATACGATAGTTCTCATCTGTACTAAAGTCGGCAGTACCAGTTTTACCTGCAACCTTTATAGGGAAGTTTCCAAAACTATTATATGCAGTACCATTACTTGGGCTAGTATTAACTCTATACATACCTTCCTTTACAATTTGTAAGTATTCTTCTGGTATATCTAATTCATCTACTAGCTCAGGTTTGTATTCCTTTATTACTTCTCCTGTTGGAGTTGTAACCTTATCTACAACACTTACCTTATACCTTTTACCACCACTAGCTAATGTAGCTACATAATTAGCTAATTGTACAGGTGTAGCAGTAGTCATCCCTTGCCCTATAGCACTATATATAATTTGAGCTGGTGTCTTAATTTCAACCGCTTGGTTATTTATTATATAAAAAGCTATAGCATCTGCTATTACTCCTGCTTCCTCATTAATATCTACACTTCTATTTTTAGATGTTTCAACTACTGCACTCTTAAATTGAGGCGAAATATCCATAACTTTTTTAACATATGGCACTAAACTTTCAGCAAACTTAGTATTATCTGTTATCTCCTCATTAGTTCCAACCTTTTCTAATGCTGCTTTCATTTCATTCTTTAATGCAGTTTTTGCTTCCTTTAAGTTGTCTGGATCACTTTCATTATCTTCTATATCTAATGGAACAAATGAAAATAGATGATAATTCCCTGTTTTTAATGCTCTTACTATATCATACATAGGATTTTTTATAGACTGAGCTTTCCACGATTCAAAATTATATACTTGCCCGAAATCTTCTTCTATTTGAATACCTGTTGATAAATTCTTTTCAGTTTGATCCTCTTGTGCCATACCAAGACCAAACTTCCATGCATAATGTGCCAATGTATCTAAAGCTTCAATATTACCACCATTAACAGCTCCACCATTTTTCTTATATAATCTATATCCTAGTTCATAAAAATAGTAGTTTGATGATACTTGTAAAGCTGTTTTTAAATCTGTAGCACCATTAGCTCTTCCTTCAAAGTTTTTTAATATCAATCCTGGTAATTCATCTGTACTCCAACTTCCGTTATTATCCATCATAACTTCACCTTCAGTTGCTACTCCTTCCATTAATCCAGCTATTGCTGTGAGTGGCTTGAAAGTAGAACCTGGAGGTAACAATCCTTGCGTTGCATAATTAAAAAATTTCTTAGGATAAGTATCAAACCTATCTACTCTTTTACCTGTATCTTCATCCCTAGGGAATAATTCTTCTATATCACCAGTAGCCCCAGTCCTTTTCATAAATTCTTTGGCATAAGCATCTATATCAGGATCAAAGTATTCTTGTGATAATTCATCAGTTAGTCTTCCCGGAATTGAAAATACATTTGGATCATAATCCGGGTAACTTGCCATAGCTATTACTCTTCCTGTATTTACTTCTATAGCTACTACAGCACCCCTAGTTGCATTAGGAGCTATACTACTTCTTACTCTTTCTAGTGTATCCTTCAAAGCTTGCTCAGCTGCATACTGTACATTCTTATCTATAGTTAAGTGGACATTATTCCCTGGATAAGAATCTAGTCTAAATAATTCTTCTGTAACCCTACCCTTAGAGTTTACTTTAACAGTAGTTCCACCTTTAACACCCTTTAACTCACTTTCAAAGGCTGATTCTATACCAGCAACACCAATTAAATCTGAAGAAGCATCATATCCTCTTAACTCATAATTAGTTTCTTTAGAAGAATCTATTGAAGATAGATATCCTAAAGTACTAGATGCTAAATTATTATAAGGATAGTATCTAATTGGTTCTATACTAACATCTATACCTGGCAGATCATTTAACTTTTGATAAATGATCTGCCAGGTATCTTGTTTAATATTTTCAGCAATAGTAACCGCTCTATATCCTTTAAAGCTTTGCATTTTTATAGCATCTTTAACTACCATGTATTGTCTTACTTCTTTAAGTGAATATTTAGTTAAAAGCTCATCAAGGATTTCCTTACCGGACATCTCCTCATATTTGTCATTATATGCTTCAAGCCTAGCATTATAAGCCTTATTAGTTTCTCCTTCTTCTTGAACTGGAACTGGATTTACAAGTTCTTGAAGGTCATATATTTTAATAAGTTTATAGAAAGTTTCCTCTGGTGAAAGTTTAAGTAGCTCTTTATCTACTAAAGCTATTTCATCATCAGTAAAATCCGATTCCTTATCTTCAAACTCAGCCTTCTCTATTTCCTCATTAAGACCTCTATCTCTTTTAAACCTTACTTCAACTATTTTCTTAGTGTCAGAGTCATCAGTTTTAAAGTCAAAATAGAACTTACCGTTACTATCTAACTTTAACAATAAATCATCTTGAAATTCTTCACCATTTTCAGATAAAATCTTAAAAACATTACTCATAGTCTCATAAAAGTTTTCATTTTCATCATTTGGCTTAGTATATGTTAAGTTATATGTTTGGATATTAGTAGCTAATATATTACCTTCACTATCATATATCTTACCTCTTGGAGCTGCTTCAGATATAAGTCTTGTAGAGCTAATATCCGCTCTTTCCTTATAATCTGCATGCTTATATATTTGGAGGTAAACTAGTCTTGAAAGTATAGTAGTAAAAAGTACTATCATTATAATATTTAAAACAAAAAACCTAGAAATTTTCTTCTTTTTTTTCGGTTTATTTACTATCATTTAAACCTCCATGACTTCTTTTTATCATTATTATCATAAAGTCTTAAAACAAAATTGTACCCTAGAAACATAACAACAGCATTATAGATTGATGAATAAATACCTATTGTTCCATTAACAGTTTTATCAGATAACTTTAATATTAAAGCTATAGCAAAAACTTTTAATAATGATAAGACCACTGTAGATACAACAGGTATTAGTTTCTTTTCTCTATATATGTTTTCACCTATAATTGCTGCAAGTAGGCATAAAAGCATATTAATAAGAGAGTTTACTCCAAAACCATTATAGAAAAATATATCTTGTAGCAACCCTGAAGTTACCCCTATAATAACTGCTTCTTTTCTTCCATAAATAATTGAATAAGCTATTGCAAATGTGAAAATCAAAGTTGGGTAAGCACCTTTTATAGAAAAGAAAGGCATAAGAGAGTTATCTAATATTAAAAGTAATAACGAAATTAAAACTAAAATCCACTTCTTCATAAGCTACCCTCTAATTCTCATATTTTACTTCCCTAGTTTCTGTAGGAATAATAACAAATAAATCCTCAAGATTACTAAAGTCAACATACGGCTTTACTATTGCAGTCTTCATAACTCTAATATCATCTGTTTCTACTGACACTACTTCACCAATTCTGACTTCCTTAGGATAAATCTGTCCAAGCCCTGAAGTTAATATAACATCCCCTTCTTTTATAGCAGAATTAACAGGTAAATTGGTAACCTTAGTTAACCCATCATTACTACGAGTTACATATCCTTCTAATATACCTGTAGTTTCTCTAGTACTACTTACCATAACAGATACAGCTATATTTTCATTTAATAGGCTTTCGACTATTGCCCAATTAGACCCTGTACTGGTAACCTGTCCCACAAGACCTTTATCAGCAACTACTACCATGCCTTTTTTAAGTCCATGATTTTCACCCTTATTTATAACATATCCTTGAGTATAGCTTTCTCCGCTATATCCTATAATTTCACATCCAATATATTCATAACTGCTTTTAGAATCTGTAAAATTAAGCACTTCTCTTAATCTATCATTTTCTTCCTTAAGCTTATCATACTCTAATAACTTATTTTTAAGTTCAATATTTTCCTTTGTTAACTCTTTATTTTCATCTTTTACTTCTGAGAAATTAAGAAAAAAGTCTAAAGTTTCTTTTACCTTATCACTAATAGAGTAAACAACTTTTTGCAATGGATTTATTGTACTACCTGCACCACTTGACAGAGCACCTTTACTATCACTATTAACTGTGTAAATAATTATTCCTAAAAAGGCAACTGACAGCACTATTACAGTTACTGCCAGTTTATTCTTAAAGAGCTTCATTATTGACCTCTTTGAGTTCTACTTAGTTCATCAAAATTATCTAATGCTTTTCCTGCTCCTAAAACAACACAATCAAGTGGTGATTCTGCAATGTGAACAGGCATATTTGTTTCATAGTTAATTAGTGAATCTAATCCTCTAAGTAAAGCTCCGCCACCAGCTAACATTATTCCTTTTTCCATTATGTCTGCTGCTAATTCAGGTGGTGTCTTTTCTAAAGTTGTCTTAATTGATTCTATGATAGCATAAACAGGTTCCTTTAATGCTTCTCTAATTTGATCTTCTGAAACTTTAACAGTCTTTGGAAGACCAGTTATCATATCTCTTCCCTTTATGTCCATTTCTCTTACTTCATCATCTACTTTATAAGCTGAACCTAATTCCATCTTTACTTGTTCTGCTGTTCTTTCACCTATCATTAAGTTAAATTCTTTCTTTATATAAGCGATAATTGCTTGGTCTAATTCGTCCCCAGCAACTCTTAATGATTTGCTTGTAACTATTCCCCCTAAAGAAATTATAGCTACTTCTGTAGTTCCTCCACCGATATCAACTATCATGCTACCAGTAGGCTCTCCTACAGGAAGTCCTGCTCCAATAGCTGCAGCCATTGGCTCTTCCATTAAAACTACATCTCTAGCTCCAGCAAACTTTGCTGCTTCTTCTATAGCCCTTCTTTCAACTTCTGTTACACCTGATGGATAACATACTATTATTCTTGGGCTAGTAAAAGCACTTTTGCTAGCAACCTTTTCTATTAATTTCTTAAGCATTGTTTGTGCTATGTCAAAATCTGCTATAACACCATCTTTTAATGGTCTAATAGCAACTATATTTCCTGGAGTTCTTCCTATCATTAATTTAGCTTCAGCACCTACTGCTAAAGGTTTTCTAGTTGTACTATTTATTGCTACAACTGAAGGTTCACTTAAAACTACACCTTTACCTTTTACAAAAACAAGCGTATTTGCTGTTCCTAAATCTATTCCCATATCCTTATTACTACTGAAAAATCCCATTTGAATTCCCCTTTCGCTTATATTATTCCTTTTTCTTTCAAACTTACATACTGATTTTTTCCAATTATTAAATGATCTAATAGATCAATTCCTATTATCTTACCACATTCTTTTAACCTAATAGTTATATCAATATCTTCCTTGCTTGGAGTTGGATCCCCTGAAGGATGATTGTGACAAACTATTATACTAGAACTACTTCTTTTAAGAGCTTCTTTAAAAATCTCCCTTGGATGAACTATTGACGTATTTAAACTCCCAACAAAGACATCCTTTAGTCCTATTATGTTATTCTTAGTGTCTAGCATTACTAATCTTAAAACCTCTTGCTTTAAAAACACCATATCCTTCATTAAAATTTTTGCTATATCATTTGGAGAAGAAATCTTATCTCTTTCTTTAAGTAAAGCTGCTTTACTTATTCTCCTAACTAGTTCTCCTACAGCTAAAATTTGACTAGCTTTTTTATTTTTAATACCTTTTATCTTAGTTATTTCTTCAATACCAGCATCTAATAAACCTTCTAGTCCATCTAATTCAGATATTATTCTATTGCTCAAAGTGATTATATTTTCCTCTTTAGTCCCTGTCCTTAAAATAATTGCAAGAAGTTCTGCATTATTTAAAGATTCAGGCCCACTAATTAAGAGCTTTTCAACAGGTCTTTCCTCTTCTGGCATATCTATAACTTTAACATTACTCATTTTACACCTCAAAATTGTAATTTATTATAAATATTGCCAAATTACCTATTCCTTAATCTTTTTAAGCATTTTATTTAAAAGGTTCAATGGTAATCCTACTACATTATAGTAGCATCCATTTATACCTTCAACAAACACTCCACCGAATCCTTGAATTCCATAAGCTCCAGCTTTATCTAGTGGCTCTCTAGTTATTATGTAATCTCTTATTTCCTCATCTGATAAATTAGATATTCTAACCTCAGTATAAAGAGAAGCTTCCTCTACCTTATTATTGTACATATTTATAAGTACTATACCTGAATATACTCTATGAGTTTTACCACTTAGATTTTTTAACATATTATAGGCATCTTCCTCATTTTTAGGTTTTCCTAAAATCTCATCTTCTAGTACAACTATTGTATCTCCTGCAATTATTATTGCATCTTCTTGAAGACATTCTTTAGTGCTTAAAGCTTTTCCTTTAGCTAAATTTATTACATATTCTTCAACATTCCCATTAAAAACAACAGAGTCCTCATCAAAATTACTTACTAATATTTCAAAGTCATCTACTATCCTATGTAATAATTCTTGTCTTCTTAAAGATCCAGAAGCTAATACATATTTCAAACTTATCACTTCCTAAATTGTGCATATTTTTAGTCTCTACAAAAGGTTTAACTAAAACACAAAAACAAAGACAAAGATATTTGTCCTTACCTTATATCTAATATAGTTTATCATTATATAAGCTTTGAAACAAGTAGCTTTGCCCCTCTTTATTCAATTTTTATTTAATTGTAATAGTTTTGTTATTTTTTTCTAAAATGACATTTTTATACTTTTATTTTACTTAGTACTGAATAAATATACTCTAGTTCAGCTGCTATATTTTCCTTACTAATATTTTCATTTAATGTATCTATATGTGCCTTATATTCCTTTAATATTTCTATTTTTTCTCCTTCAGATAACGCTGGAAGTTCTTTGGACCAAGCTTTAAAGTCATTAGTATTAACTTCCTTAACATCATCCTTTTTTGCAGTATTTAATATTTCTAAATATCCTTCTGTAATTGCAAGTATTTGTCCTTCAACTTCATTATTTTTATCTAATGGTAAATTTACTTTGATTGCCTCAAGACCCTTTCCTTTTAATCCTTCAATAACCTCACTACTATCTGATTCTTTTGTTATTCCTGCTATTACTCTATACTTTCCATCTGAATCTTTTGCAATAAAAGAGTCATAATCTGAAGGAATCTTCCCTAAAACTTGCTTTGCATTTTCTTCCTTAGAGAAGTATCCACATTGAATTAAAGAGTAATTTTCAATTTCTTTCTCATTATTGCTTACATTTTCTTCTATAGGGATATTAGCATCTGCAGCTTTTAATTTATTTAAGTCAGGAATAATTTTAAGTAAAAGCCAAGCTGCTATTAAACCTATAGCAATAGCTGATAGAGTAGTTATCATTAAAGAAGTAAGAAGTTTCGCTCCATGATTCTTCCTTTTGTAATTATACTTTGTGTACTTCATTTTACCATCCCCCTCTTTCTATACTTATATATATTCCTAGTGCTCTTATTATATTCATTATGTAAAACAAAAAAATATTGATGTAATTTTTTCCTAATCACATCAATAATTATTCATTTTCATTATCTCTATTTGTGCAACAGTGCCATCCTATAGCTAATTACCCTAATTAATTTAATTCTTTTAACACTTCTAATAAATAATCCCAAAGATTTTCAACTGATGTTATGCTCATTAATATTTACTTTGATCCCTAGAATTATATTTCTTCTATACTACAAACTCCCTCTGCTTTTCCTAGCAACTCTATAACATCCACATATTGAGTTTTTTCAAGTAATTTCAATGTAAATACTCCACCTACTATAGTTTCAGTTAACTCATTAGATTTTATTAATTCTAACTCAACAACTTTCATATTATGATGTTTTACATACCCTAAAAAGGCACTTAAGTTCTTTATGCTAGAAAACTCTATATATACCGTAACCTCTTTAGTCAATAATGTAATTCTATTATCAACTCCATGTAATAATGCCATAGCTATATAAATCATGCCACATCCTATTATGGCTCCTGAATAAAAACCAACACCTATAGTAAGACCTATACATGCTGATGCCCACAGTCCTGCTGCTGTAGTTAATCCTGTAACTTTATTTCTACCAGTTACAATAATTGTACCTGCCCCTAAAAAACCAATTCCACTTATCACCTGAGCCCCCATTCTAGAAGGATCTCCTGTAGAATACATATCGGCTATATATTGATTAGTAATCATAACCATAGCAGATGCAACACAAACCAACATATATGTTCTAAATCCTGCTGGCCTATTTTTCTTCCCTCTTTCAATCCCTAAAATCCCTCCACAAATTAAAGCTAATAATAGCCTAAAAAATGTTGATATCATATTTATTTCATATAAACCTTCCATAAGCACCCACTTCCTTAATAATTAAAATATTTGTCTCCATATTCTTTTAAAAGACTTGAGCAGTCTGTTTAGATTATATAAATTTTCTTAACACCTTTTAAAAAAAGACTTTGAGAAAATATTAATTATAATATTTCGCAAAGTCCATTTTTATTTAGCAATCTTATTAAATTATTTTAATTCTTTTAATACTTCTAATAAATAATCCCAAACATTTTTAACTGATGTTATGCTCATATGCTCCTCTGGAGTATGAACATCATAAAGGTTAGGTCCAAAGCTTATCATATCTAGCTTACCTAATCTTTCATTGAATAATCCACATTCAACACCAGCATGAATAGCAACTATTTCAGCATCTTTTCCATACATTCTCTTATATACTTCTTGGCATATCCCTCTAACTTTTGATTCGCTATCATATTGCCATTCTGGATATCCTGCTGTAGTTTCAAATTCAGCTCCAAGTAAATCTGCTATAGTCTTACTTCTAAGTACTATTTCATCCTTTAAAGATGCTACTGAACTTCTAATAGCACTATCATACTCTACAGTATCACCATTAGTAATTACTACTCCTAAGTTAGTTGAACTTTCAACTAATCCAGCTATTTCAACACTATTAGTATTAATGCTATTTGGTATTAAGTAAAGTAAGTTTACTGCTTTTTCAGTATCTACTCTTGTAAATACCTTTTCAACCTTTTCTGTATCTTCTAAAATTGATACTTTAACTCCTGGATCTTGAGTTTTTAACTCATTTAATAAAATTGGATTCCATGAATTAATTATTTCTTTAGCCTTTTCTAAATCAGCTGATTTTAATGCTATGATTGCATCAGCTTCTCTTGGAATAGCATTATTTTTAGATCCACCATGAACCTCTGCTAGCTTATAATCTAATTCTAATAAGGATTTAAGAATTCTACCCATAATCTTATTAGAGTTTCCTCTTTCCTTATTAATTTCCATTCCAGAGTGGCCACCCTTTAGGCCTCTTACAGCAATATGTAAGAAATTGTTGTATTCATTAACTTCTTCTAAGTTTGCCTTTAATAAATGCTTACTTCTTACTCCACCAGCACAGCTTACTAATAAATGGCCTTCTTCTTCATTATCTAGATTTAGAAGTATCTTACCAGTAACATTTTCCTTAGAAATAGCCATAGCTCCAGTCATTCCTGTTTCTTCATCTGTAGTTACTAAAACCTCTAATGGTGGATGAGGAATATCTGTAGAATCTAATATTGCTAGTGAATAAGCAACTGCAATTCCGTTATCAGCTCCTAATGTAGTATCTGTAGCATACACCATATCATCTATAACTCTTAATTTTAATGGATCTTTTTCAAAATCATGGTCAGTTCCCTTATTTTTTTCACAAACCATATCCATATGTCCTTGAAGAATTACTGTAGGTGAATTTTCATAACCCTTAGTTCCTGGCTTTTTTATTATTACATTTAATGCTTCATCTTGAATTACTTCTAAACTTAACTTCTTGGCAACTCCTACTAAGTAATCACTTATAGCTTTCTCATTTCCTGATCCTCTTGGTATTTGAGAAATTTCCTCGAAATATTGAAAAACCTTTTTAGGTTCTAAATTTTGTAAAACATTCATAATCTTCTCTCCTTTGCTTCCTAATATATGTTAGAATTATATTATAAAATAAGTATATCATAGTATATATGATACTTAAATTTTATTTTTTTATTATACTTATTCAGAAAATTCCTAATTTTTAATAATCGAGGTGGTATTATGCAAAAAACCAAAATGATCTTTACTATTGGCCCAGCCAGTGATAATGAAGAAATCATCAGAAAATTTATCAAAATAGGTATGAGTGCAGCCAGATTAAACTTTTCTCACGGTACTCATGAAACTCATAAGGATAAAATAGATTTAATAAAAAAAGTAAGAGAAGATTTAAACTCTCCTACTGCAATAATATTAGATATTAAGGGTCCTAAAATTAGAACTCACAACTTTGTTAATGATGGAGTTGAGCTTGTAGAAGGCCAAGATTTCTCTTTCATATGTGGAGATGAAATCCTTGGTGATAAAGAAAAATGTTCAGTTTCATATAAGGATTTGTATAAAGACGTTAAAGTTGGTGGAGAAATCTTAGTAGACGATGGTCTATTAAGATTTAAAATTAAAGAAGTTAATGGAATTGAAATTAAATGTGTAGTTACTGTAGGAGGATTAATTAAAAACCATAAAGGTGTTAATGTTCCTAATGTTAGGATTAATCTTCCCTCAATAACTGAAAAGGATAAAGAAGATCTTATCTTTGGTTGTGAAAATAAAATAGATTTTGTAGCAGCTTCTTTCATAAGAAAAGCTTCTGATATCCAAGATGTTAGAGATGTTTTAGAAGCTCATGGTGGAGATTATATTCAAATAATAGCTAAGATAGAAAACCAAGAAGGTGTAGATAATATAGACGAAATAATAGAAGTATCTGACGCAATAATGGTTGCTAGAGGTGATATGGGGGTTGAAATTCCTATAGAGAAAGTTCCTATAATTCAAAAGAACATCATTAGAAAATGTAATGAAGCGGGTAAGATAGTTATAACAGCTACTCAAATGCTTGATTCTATGATAAGAAATTCTCTTCCAACTAGAGCTGAAGCTTGTGACATATGTAATGCTATCTTCGATGGAACTGATGCCATTATGTTAAGTGGAGAAAGTGCAAGTGGTAACTATCCAATAGAAGCTGCTGAAACTATGTCAAGAATATCAATAGAAACTGAAGAAAACCTTGATTATAACTATTTAAATAGAAGACTTAAGGAACCTTCACTTACTTCCTTCTCTGAAGCTATTAGTTACTCAGCTTGTAGAAGTTCAAACCTTCTAGATACAAAGGCAATAGTAGCAGCAACTAGTAGTGGTGCAACTGCAAAACTTATTTCAAAATATAGACCTAAGTGTCCAATAATTGCAATAACTCCTCACGAAGAAGTAAGGAGAGGATTGAACTTAAACTTTGGTATATTCCCACTTAAATGTGAGATGTTCACTACAACTGATGAAATATTAGTTGAAGCTAAAAAGGTAGTAACTACATTATCCTTTGCAGAAAAAGGTGATGATATAGTAGTTGCAGCAGGTATGCCAAATGCAGTAACTGGTGGAACTAATATGTTAAAAATAGAGAAGTTATAAAATTCTAAGCATTTTATAATGAAAAAATTATTATATAAAAAATGAGGCTTTGCAGTGCAAAACCTCATTTCTTCATTTTTTCATTGTGCGATAGCACTTTCATTCTTTCATTATTTAAAAAAGTCCTTGAATAGGTCTCCTAAAGAAACTCCATCATCAATATCATTATATTTTAAGTATTCCTTAGATTTTTCTTCTGCATCTTTTATAGTTAAAGATACTCTCTTATTTGTCTTATCAACATCTAAAACTTTAACCTTTACTTTTTGACCTAAAGTTAAAACATCAGAAGGTTTAGCTATGTTTTCATCTGTAATTTCATTTATATGAACTAGTCCTTCAACTCCTGGATATAATTCAACAAAAGCACCGAAGTTTAAGAATTTAACTACTTTACCTTCAATTACAGCTCCTATTTTTAATTTATCTTCATTAGTAGTCCAAGGATCTTCGTTTATATCTTTTAGGATTAATGATACTCTTTCATTCTTAGCATCTACTTCTCCTACAAATACTTCTACCTTATCTCCTTCTTTAACTACATCTTCAGCTCTATTTACTCTTCCCCAAGATAAATCAGTTAAATGAATAAGTCCTGTTATTCCTCCAATATCAACAATTGCTCCTGCTTTAATAAGCTTCTTAACAACTCCTGCTCTCTTTTCACCAGACTTTACTGATTTCCATAATTCCTTCTTGTTATTTTCAAAGATAGCATCTTCTAAAACTCTTCTTGAAGCAACTATTTTTCTTGATTTGAAGTCTAATTCTATTATTTTAACTTCTAATTCTTTTCCTATTAAATCAGATAAGATAACTCTTTCTCTAGATGCTAAGGATGCTGGTATAAATACTCTTATATTTCCATAATAAGCTACTAATCCACCCTTTACTTCTTCTTTTACATATACCTTTATAACTTCATCATTATTAAAAGCCTTCTTTATATCTTCTCTTTCAGTAATTTCTAAAGCTTTAACTCTTGATAACTGAACATATCCTTCTCCATCATTAGGTGATAAAACATACACCTTAAGCTTATCTCCTTGCTGCACTACTTCTCTTGGATCCTTATCAATGTTTGTTAATTCAGCTTTTTCTATAACACCATCAAAGGCATAATTAATATTTACTGTAACTTCCTTATCGTTAACATCAATAACCTCTCCATCAAGAATATCTCCAGATTTAATTCTTTTAACATCAAAGTCCTGTAATAAAGCCCCCATGCTTTCTTCTATATTTTGATTTGTCATGTTTCTTCACTCCTTCAAAACTAGTATCTATGTTTCAATAAATAATTTACATCTTGTATATTATAAAATTTAAAGTAAAAAAATATTTATAAAGTAAACTACATCAATTGAAATCATCGATCTTTTAATTTTTATATAAGTTATAATAAATTAATTTTAGATTATTCTGATATTGATTACAAGTCAAATTGTTTTAAATTGCGCAGGAGTTTTTAACATATTATGCTCGGACTCCGTCGCCAGCTCCAAGTCGTCTTACGCACAATATGTTAAAAACTCCTTGAATAATTTAAATTTATGGATGTAGGTCAACTAAAGGAAGAAATTCAGACGAGCTGAATTTCAATAAAAATTAGTGTAATCGCCTAAAATATTTTAAATGCTGAATTACTAGCAAGGATAAATTGACGGTGAAATAAGCATATGGCGAAAAATTAGAAATTCTTGGTGAAGTAAAATCTGCTGGACCTTAGAGTTGTTGGTTTGTCTGAGCGCATGCGAGTTTTACCAAAACTCTTGGTCTAGTAGTTTTTACGAGCCTATAACTTCTTTTTGCAGCCATTTGTCTTATGAGCCGTCCATTTATCTTTGCGGTTATATTCGCATTTTAAAGCTATTCCTCATCTATTTTTTATCAACTATGATATAATAAATAATAAAAGAACTTTGATTTAAATTAACAGTTATTAATTAACTCTTAATAAGATAGTATTAACTATTAAATGATAGATAATAAACGATTTACTTAGATTGATTTATCTATTTAGGTAAATATTACTTATTTGATTATAATTTAGACTTAAATGAAGTTTGTAAATTATATATTTTCTATATAAAATAATATCATAATCTTTTTTCTTGGGGGTGAACTTTATAAAAAGAAACAATAATAAAAAAATAATATTTACTTTATTTTTAGCCTTTATCTTTTTAACTTCTAGTTTCCTTATAGATACTATTCCTATTTTTGATAGTATTACTCAAGGTGAAACCGTAGTACTAGCAAAATCAAAGGGATCTAGTAGTTTTAAAAGTTCAGGAGGATTTAAAAGTTCTAGTAGTAAGAGTTCTAGTAGTAGTTTTAAATCAAGTGGAGGAAAATCTAATGTAAGCAAATCTACTAGTGGTTTTAAAAGTGGTTCTTTTAGTAGCGGTAGTTCTAATAAAAGTTCTAGTTCTTCTAGTAGTAATAAAAGCTCTAGCTCTTCTTCCAGTAATAACAAGAGCTCTAGTAGCTCATCTACATCTGGTAACTTCAAAAGTGGATCTTTTAGCTCAAGCACAGATAAAGGTAAGTCTGGGACTTCAAAAGCTTTTTCTTCAGGGTCTTACAGTTCTACGAATGATACAAATAAAACTCAAGACAAAGATTATAATAACAATACTAGCTACGATGATTATGACGATTCAGGTGGTTCATTCTTTGGAGACATGATGTTTGGTCTTAATTCCTTAAGAATGTTTGGCTTTGGTTCTAGTAGGGGGAGTGGATTCTCTATAGGATCAATTGTAATAATGGCAATCATCTTTATGGTTGTAATCAGACTAATAAGATTATATTTAAAAAATAGAAAATACTAATTAATTCTAGGAGGATGGATATGGGAATATTCACAAGAATGTCAAATATGTTAAAATCAAAGGTTAATTCTACTTTAGATGAAATGGAAAATCCAATTGAATTACTAGATCAAAAAATAAGAGATATGGAATCACAATTAAATACAGCTAAGCTTAACTCTGCACAAATCATCGGTAATGCACATGAAATCAAGAAAAAACTTGATGCAAGTGAAATTGAAGTTAAGGATTACGAAGATAAAGTTAAACTTGCTCTATCTAAAAACAATGAAGATTTAGCAAAAAGAGCTTTAGCTAGAAAGATTGAATCTGAAAAGAAACGTGACTCATTAAAGACAAGTTATGATGCTGCCAGAACTCAAGCTGATGCTATCAAGAAAAACTTAGCTGCTTTAGAAGCTGAGTTAAATAAAACAAGAAATTACAGAGATGAAGCTGCTGCAAGATATAGTAATGCTGAAGCTAGCCAAAAAATCAATGAAGTTCTTACTAATGTACAAACTAAATCTAATTCAATTCAAATTGATAGCATAGAAAGAAAGATTCAAAAGAAGGAATCTTTAGCTAATGGCCTAGGTGAACTTAGAGATATTGATACATTTGATAGTGAATTTGAATCTTTAGATGCAGTTGACTTAGATTTAGAACTTGAAAAATATAAGAATAATAACTAGGTGCTTATATGGCTAATACAATTGAATTTATAACTAAAGAAAGGGAAACTGTAGGTAAAACTTATACAGATGTAACTTATGCTATAAGTGAAGTTTCACCCTTTCTTGATGACAGTATATTAAAGAAAAGAAAGTATTATTCTAAGTTGCCTATCTTAACAAAATATATAGAATTGCTTAATGATGCTGAATATAAGGATAAAAATAAAAAGTTTAGTCTTTTTAAAAAGGATGATACAGTATCTCAATTAACAAGATATAAGCAAGATAATTTAGAAGCTTTTAACCAATTAAGCAATTGTTCTAAATGTACTTGCCTAAATTGTATAAAAGAATGTAGTTTTAGAAGCTGCAGTGGTTGTAGATCAAGCTCCTTTATAAAAAGTTGTGATAAATCTAAAATTAACGTTAGACTTCATAAAGACTTTATTTTAAACTTAACTAACAATGATACTGGGAGATCTAGTAGATATAAAGTATTAGCTACAATTGAAAACTGTGAATTAGATAGACTATATATAGCTCTTGAAAACTTAATGGATTCAAATGATAAGCTAATATTATATTACTATCCTGGAATCTCATCTGATGACTTCGGTGAAATCACTGATGAAGATGAATTCAACTTAGTTGTAGAAGCATATGAACAAGCGTCATAAAATGCGAAGCATTTTATGGATGAAAGAATGAAAAAATTAAAAAATGAAAGAATGCCTATAAAAAATCCTTACAGATTTTTTATAAGTAAATCTTTAAAACAAAAGAGGTTTTGCATTGCAAAACCTCTTCCTTCATTTTTTCATTCTATTAATTTTTTCATTTTAAAATGCTAAGCATTTTAAAACTATTCCCTAGTAAATACTAGTTCCTTCTCTGTAGATAGTTCTTCATTGAATGCATAGTTATCCACATCAAACTTCTTAAGTTCTTCAATATCTTCTATTTCATTTTGAATTATATATCTACTCATCATTCCTCTAGCTTTTTTAGCATTAAAGGCTATTATCTTATATTCATCTCCTCTAAGCTCTTTAAAAACTGGAATTATAATATTAACATTAGGATTATTTTCTATATTTTCTACTGACTTAAAGTACTCATATGAAGCTAAATTGATAATAGTCTTATTCTTATGATTTTTTAAATCATTTACTAAACATTCTACTAATTCATTTTTCCAAAATCCATATAAATCTTTTGAATCATTTACTTTAAGTTTAGTTCCCATTTCTAGTCTATATTCTTTTATTCCATCAAAAGGTCTTAATACTCCATAAAGACCCGATAATATTCTTAAATGATCATTTGCATAAAACAAATTGGAATCACTAAAGCTTCCTACATCCATCCCCATATAAACATCACCTTTAAAGGCTAATAATGCTTGTTTAGCAGTATCTAAAGATGGTGTCCATTTCCCAAATCTTTCTTCATTTAACGTAGCTAACTTTGTACTTATTTTCATAAGTTTTTCTAATTCATAGCTACTGTAGTTTTTTATTTCATTTATTATTTCCTGCGATCTTTCTAAAAACCTAGGTTCAGTCATAGGTAAATTACTATTCTTTTCTTTAAAGTCTAAAGTTTTTGCAGGAGAAACAACAATTATCATAATTAATCTCCTTTTATTCTCTATTATTTTTTCTTATTCATTTCATTGTAGCAATAATTTATTATATCACTTCTTTTTATTATTCCAATAAATATTCCCTCATCATCTACTACAGGGACGAAATTTTGGCTTGTTGCAAGTGAAATAAGACTTTCTACATTTGAATTAATTGAAACGCTTTTATGTTTTCTTTTCATTGGTATATCTATTATTCTAACATTTTCTGTATTCTTAAAGTTTAAATCTGGAGTATTCTTAAGCTTCCAAAGTAAATCTCCCTCAGTTAATGTCCCAACATACTTTCCATCCTTATCAATTAAAGGAATTGCTGTATACCCGTGATGTTCCATTCTTTCAATAACTTGTCTCATGGTTGCATCTAAATATTCATATATAACCTCATTTTTAGGCGTTAAAAAAAATGCTATATTCATATTTCATCATTCCCCCATACTCTTATTTAAAACAAAGTCATATAAGTTGTAATAAAGCTTATACTTTTTATTAATTTATTTTTTATGTTAAAAGTATTCAATATATAAAGTTATCTTAACAACTTATATAGAATCAAAAGATATAGTTTCAATTGATATAATTTACTTTTAAAATATTTTTTACTTATAATTTATAAAATTTAAAGCGTAGATTATTAATTGAAACTTATCTCTATTTTAACATATTTACAATGTAATTGTTTTATGCTCACTGAATTTTAAGATTTAATTAATTTATTGTCCACTTTTTTAACTTTATAGTTATAGTTCATATATTCTATTTCATCTACAATAGTAGAAACTTCTTTATACACTTCTTCTCCACTAAAGGTCTTTTTAACTACAATCTCATTAACAACTCTATTATTGCACTTGGGACATTTTCCTATAGATAAAAATCTCCATTTTAATGGAACAAAATCATGTTCAATTTCTAGATTCACATTACACCTTGGACACTTTGCTATTATCTTTTCTCTATCTAACTTATATTCATTTATATTCTCAATATCTACTGCTGGCATATTATAAATATCTTTAATAATATAATTTTTCAATACCCTAGAGTTATAAATTCTCTTAAATACTTCTGAGGTATATACTGCATCATTTAAGGCATCATGTAATTTGCTATTATCAACTTTAATTTTTAATTCATCTAAAGCACTTTTCAAACTTAATGATTTTTTCTTTCCTAAAATCTTTGTAGAGTACTCTTGCAAATCTAAATAATTTTTTAGCCAATTTAAATTATTATACTTAAAGAAAACTGCATTATTAATAATTTCAATAATATCATCCTTTGCCCAAGAACATATAATATCACCTTCGTCTATTAGCTCCTGGAGTTTTTCTATTCCCTCTTCGAATGTTAATCCATCTTTTAAATCATCTTCGGTAATATTTGTTATTTCAGAAATTTTAGGATTAAGAATTGGAATTACCTCAGGCTTTATATACGCCTTAAATTCCTTTAAAGGTTTCATATAGTTATCTAATTTAATTGCCCCTATTTCTATAATTTCATTATCTAACTCTAAACTTTTCAGCTCAGGTTTTTCAGCAAAAATATTTGGATAATATCTATGTATTCCCTCTAAGTTGTTAAATTCTAAATCAATTACTATAAATGCCATCTTTATACCTCACATACATTACTCATATGTATATTATGCCATATTTTTCAATTTTCTTCACTTATTTTTGCATAAATCCTCTAAAAAAATAAAAGAAGTTGTTGATAAGGAAGATAATCCATTATTCAACAACTCCAATATTTAATCATTTAAAATCTATTCCTGCTAATTTCATTAAATGAACTGCATTTTGAGTTTCACTTCTACCTTCTCTAAGTTTATAATCGAACTTAATATTATTATTTTCATAATGCTCTTGGAAGTTATAATTCTTAAGCCATGGCCTTGTTAGCTCTAAGTCACATAACTCCAAATCATGTGTGGATACTAATCCCATTGCCTTATTATTCACTAATTGATTTATTAGAACCTTAGCACCTTCATGTCTATCCTTAGAGTTAGTTCCTTTAAAAATCTCATCTAGTAAGAAGAATACTTTTTCTCCATTTTTAGCTGCTTCTATTAATAATTTTATTCTTAATATTTCAGCATAGAAAGAAGATATACTTTCTTCTAAATTGTCCTTAGTCCTCATGCAAGTATATATATTAAATATCCCACAGCTAAATTTATTAGAGCAAGTTGGCGCTCCTATATAGCTTAAAACTAAATTTAATCCAACAGTTCTTAAGAAGGTACTTTTACCAGACATATTGGATCCAGTAATTAAAGCAACCTTTCTATACTTCCCATTTACCCTAGCTAATGAAAAGCTATTAGATACAGCCCTTTCACCAAGCATTGGATGAGCCATTTTAGTCCCCATAACTATATCAGTATCTTCTATAGTAGGGTAAGACCAACTTTCAAAATCAAAATCTAAATTTGCAATACTACTTAAAGCCTCAAACTCTCCCATTATCTTAAGCCAAACTTCAAGCTTCTTACCATTTTTCATTCTCCACTCTTCAAGGTTTCTTAATATAAATGCATCTGATAATATAGTTACATTTAATAGTAAGTAGTAAGCATTAGCACTACTATCCCCTATCCAATCAACTAAACTCTTTAATCCTTGCATCTCCTTATAGCTTGGAGTTCCTTCTACTTTTAATTCTTCCTTTAAGCCCTTTAATAGCTTTGATTCAAAATTTTCATCTTCTATAAGCTTTAATAAATTAGTAAAGGCTTCTATATCTTTTTTATGGCTGCTAAATAAATTTATAACGCTTTTTAAATCCTTAGTTATAACATTAACTACAGCATAATTTATAATAAATACTAGTATTAAATAACTTACAGGTAACATTCTTAAAATAACTAGAATAATAGATGCTACAGTAAGTGCAATAAACATATATGGAACTATCTTAAACCACAACTTAACTGGACTTGAATTTTTGCTCCACTCTATTAAATCACTTACATCCTTAACTCCACTTTTTCTTAAAGTAGCTTGAGCTTCAAGATTTTGTCTCCATTTAACTTTTTTCCCTAGCTCTTTTATGGCTTCTTGTCTTTTATTGATTTCTTCTCTAGAAACTTTATCCTTAATGGATAGTATTTCAAATAATTTATTTCTACCAAATTTAGTTTTAGTCGAATTAATCATTTGGAATAATGAATTCCTTCCGAAGATATCTAAATCACTAGTAAAGTTATGATCATCATTTATAAATTCTTTTCCCTGATCTTCTTCTTTAAAGTTTCCATTAATTCTATTTATTCCTCTTTTATTTATAGCTAAAAATATTTCTTCATAATTTTTCTCATTAATCTTTTTATTGTGGAAAAATGCAACTACAATAAAAATTAAAAATCCAATTATTATTGCTGCCCCCATGAATAATAAATTCTCTTGTTTATAAAAATAATATCCTGCCCCCACTATTAAAAGCATAATAATTAACCTTAAAATAGATAATTTAGATATTATTGAATTTAACTCATTAACCTTCTTTTCACCCTTTAATATTTCTTCTTCATAAAAATTAAGAGCCTTACTCATATTCTCACATCACCTCACTGTAGTTATTTAAGCAAATTTTACATTTCATCTAACACTATAGTTATTTTACCATATTTTATATTCTATCTAATAGTTAATTTAAATTTTACTTTATAAAGTGGTTCTTATCTTCAGGTGGAGTTTTCTTAAAAAGTAGATAACCAAAATCTTGTATTTTGTGTGAATCACTTTCACAGAGTACAGGATGCCTACTCCATCTGAAGGTTAGAAGAACTAATCCCCTACTTATAGATTATTGACAATAAACTAAAAATTAATAATAAAAAAAACTAGAATAATGGATAATTGATAATTATGATGCATTAATGATAATTAACAAAAAAAACTCCCGAAGGAGTTTTTAAAATCAATATATTTTTCAGTAATTCCGTAGGAATTACCTCCATAATTATTCATTATTAATTTCTAATTGTTAATTGCTCAAGTTGCTGTATATAGTTTCAAGATTATACTTCATGCCTTCTAAGTAGCTCATATTATCTTCCTTAGTTTCTAAGCTATATATCTTAACTACCTTTGCTCCTACTTCTTTAGCTAATGTCTCAGCTTCTTTTTCACTTGCTGTAGCTTCACTAAATATAGTTTTTACATTATTAGTCTTAGAATAATTAATTAAAGCTTCTAAGTTCTTAGGAGTTAATTCACCTTCTCCAAAAACATCAGCTATACTTTTTTGAGTTAGACCAAAATCCCTACAAAGATATCCAAAAGCTGCATGTCCAGTTACAAAGTCCTTGTTAGTTAAAGTATTAAACTTATTAACATATTCACTATTTAAATCTGTAAACTCTTTTTTTAACTTTTCGAAGTTATCTTCATAATAGTTTTTATTGTCTGGATCTACTTCAACAAAAGCGTCTTTTATGTTTTCAGCTTGCTTTATTGCATCAATTAAGCTAAGCCAAACATGGGGGTCTTTTCCTCCATGATTATGTTCTTCTGAAGATTCTTCATCCATATCTTCATGAGAATGGTCATCTTCTTCTGATATGTTCATAGCATCTATATTTTTGCTAGTTTCAACTATTTTTATATCTTTTCCTTCAATTGTTCCTAATACCGAGTCTATCCACTCTTCCATTTCAAGACCGTTATATAAAAACATATCTGTATTTATTAAATCCTTTAGGTCCTTAGGTTTTGGATCAAAGCTGTGAGCATCACTACCATCTGGAATTATAGAAAAAACTTCTACCTTATCTCCACCTATTGCTTCAGCAAAATCTTTAAGTGGATTAATAGTTACTCCAACCCTTAATCTTTCTCCATCATTTTTTTCTAAATCTTTACTTTCACATGCTGATAATGAAAATAATAGTACTAGTATAAACCCAAGGCTTATAATTTTTTTCTTCATATTACACCTCTTTGCAAATGATTTGCATTTTCTAATATAATTCTATAATCTTTGCCTCTTCTTGTCAATACTATTATTCCCATTATTATAAATTAATATAATTGAATTTAACCTTCTTATTATTAAATATATTTTCTTCTCTTTGCTGACATGTAAATATAATTAGCTGAGCAAAATTAGTACTAAGCAACATATCTAATGCTCTTTCTATTCTAAAATCATCATATTGAACGAAGGCCTCATCTACTATAAGAGGATATTCTACCCCCTTATAAATCATATCAATAAATGAAAGTCTTAAAGATAAGTATAGCTGATCATTAGCTCCATTACTTAATACCCCTCCTGGAAGTATTTCTTTTCCTTTTCTTACTTTCATATCATAAGAATCTGCTACCATAACATCGCTATATTCATTATTCGTTATCTTTTTAAAGTAATCTATAACATTAGAGTTTAAAACACTTCCAAAGTTCCCCCTAACTTCTCTTATAGTTTCATTCATATTTTCAATTGCTATTTCACAGGATTTTAATAGTAGTTCTAGCTTCTTTATTTTATCTTTAACTTCATTTATTTCTTCTTCAATTTGAGGTATTGTCCTCTTCCCAATAAACCTATTATTTAAATAATTTTCAACATCCTTAATTTCTTTTTCTATTTCTATTAAATCATTAGATTTTATAGAAACTTGATTATCTATTTCTTCTTCTGATGAGTAAGAGTAATTAATATTTTCATTAATTATATCTTTTAGCTCTTCTTTTATAGAATCTATATCCTTATCTTTAGTTAATGCTTCATAAGCAGCATTTATACTTTCTAAGCTTTTTAATATATCTTCTCTTTGTTTAAGCTTTTCCTTTAGCTCTAATAATTTTTCTTCTACTTCAGATAATTCTATATCAGAAAGTCCAACATTATCTAATTTTTCTCTTATTCTCTTTTCCCTTATATCTAATTCATTCTTTAACTTCTCAATTGATTTTTCTTCTTTTTCTATATCTATTTTTAAAGCCAATACTTCCTTATTTACTTCCTCATACTTGGCAAACATAAGTATAACTTCATTTATATCCTTTGCCTCTGATACTTCCAAAATATTACTTATATATTTTTCATTAATTAAAAAATTCTCTTTAGCCAGGTCTATATTTAGTACACTAATTTGTGCTTCTTTTTCTCTTATCTTTACATTTTGCTTTTCAACATATAAATTGTAATCATCAAAAAGCTTTAACTTCTTAATAAAGTTTTCATAGGAACTAGCAGAAACTAACTTAGTATATTTAAAGATTTCTCTTTCTAAGTCTTCTATTTCATCTTTTAATTCTTTAATACTAATATTAACATTATTCTTACTACTAGAATTAATTTTTAAGGATATTATTCTAAATAAAACTAAGGCTAATGCCCCTAATGATCCTATTGAAATAAATATATTTATCTTAAAAATAATAAGTACAGCTGAAATAATAACTAGTACTACTGCTAAATAGGTAAGGTTTTTAGAAGTGCCTACAGAACTACTGGCTTCTTCTTTATTATTATAACTTTCTGCCTTAAACTTAAGCTCTTTTAATTTTTCCTCATACTTAATTAAAACATCTCTAATTTCTTCTCTAACATCCTTAAAATTTATAGACTCCCCTATTAACTTTTCTTTATTTCCTATATCATTTTTTATTTCTTCAATAGACTTATTTAAAACTTCAAATGTATCTATTTTTTCTTTTAATGCATCCCTCTCCATGGTTGCCTTTATAAACTTATTTTTTTCTTCACTAGTTAAACTATCTATAAAAGATAAGCCTTTAAAACTTTCCATAGTATTAGAATACATTTCTTTATTTTCTTTTAATTTTCTTTCTTCTTCAGCCTTCATATCTAATAATCTTAAGTATAAAGAATTTTCATTTTTTATATCGCTTATTATTCCCTCATCAATTATTCCACTTCTTGATGAAATGCTCTTTTCAATTGACTTCTCTTTTAATTTTAATTCTTCTTTTCTTCGTAAATACTCTGTTATATCTTCATACTCCTTACGAAGTTTCACTTTCTTTATATATTTTTTATAAATATCTAGATTATTTATTTCTCTTCTAGTTTCTTTTCTTCTTTCCCTTAATGATATTAAAAGTTCTTCCTTATCTATATTTTCTTTTGATAATCTATATCCCTCGTACCTTTCAGTATTTAATGATTCAAGCTTATTTCTTAAAATATCTAACTCTCCAGTCTTCCTTGGTGTAGTTATAGACTTTCTTATAGCTTCAAGCTTTTCAAGAGCTTTTTGTACTGATACATTATCACCATCACTATTTAGTAAATTTGCCGCCTTATCTATTATTTCTTCTTCTTTATCCCTAGATATTGATACACCTAACTGATTAATAAATAATGTTTTATAAAAAGTTTGAGAATTTACATTGAAAAAATATCTTCCTGGTTCATCCTTAGGAATATCTAATATTTCCTCTCCTGTTTCAAAGTCAATAATTTCAGAAGTATCTTCCTTCTTAGTTGCTCCAAAACTACGACTAATTATATAACTTCTATTATTATGAGTTATATAAAGCTCACCTCTTATTTTCTCTCCAGTTATAGGCATAAACCTAAGTCTATCATTGCTTTTTATATCCTTTGTTCTTTTAGAATTCATTCCATAAAGCCAAATTCTAATAAAGTTTTGAATAGTACTTTTTCCTTTTTCATTTTCTCCATATATTAAATTAACATTGTCTGTTAATTCTATTACCCTATCCTTTAACCCACCAAAGGAAATAATATTTAACTTATTTATAATCATTTAAATTCACTTCCTCCTGTGATAAAGATTGTATTCCAAGCTTTAGTGCCATTTTTAATACTTCTTTTTCAGATTCCTCTTCTTTAATTTGCTCTAAAAGTTTCTTAGCAAAAACTCCTTTAATAGAATAATCCTTAGCTATTTCATCGAAGTTTAACTTAATATCAGTCTTGTCAATTACCTTTACATAATAAAAATCATCTTTAATATTCTGTAATATTACTTCTTCATTAATTCTTAAATAAGTATCCACTTCACCTTTTAGAGTTATTTTATAGAAGTTATTTTTTCTTTCTTCTTCAGAAATTGAAGACAGTATTTTCTCTCTGATTTCATGGTATCCCTCTAAATTACTTATATCTATTTCTCTAATATAGTAATTTCTCTTAGAAGTCCTTAAAAACTCTAGATTTACAGCTCCCTTACTTACTTCACCTATTATAATTCCCTTATCCTCTAATTCATCAAAGCCTCTTCCTTGAGGACATCCTGCATAACCATAAAAAGTATTTCCTTCTCTAAGTATTCCACTAAAATTATGTCTATGACCAATAGCTATATAATCAAGCTTACTCTCCCTAATATCCTTTAATGTAATAGGATTATACTCATTGCCTTGTTCAGTATTAGATATATCCCCATGAATAACCATAATATTTGTATATTTCTCATCTATTCTTATATCTTTAATTAAGCTTTCTCGTACATGATGACTATTAAAGGCAGCTCCCCATATAGCTAAATTAAATTCCTCTAATAATACACTTTCTAAGCCACCTTTAAATATATAAACATTGTCTGGCCAGCTAATCATTTTATAAAAGGACTTTGCAAAATAAGGATCATGATTACCTGGTGAAATAAATACCTTAATTTTATTAAGTCTCTCTAATTGATTTTTTATAAATATAAGAGTCTTCTTATTTACTGTCATATTATCAAAAATATCACCAGTTAATAATAAGATATCCACAGCTTCCTCTATTGCAATGTCAATAATTCTTCTAAAAACTTCTAATAATTCCTCTTTACTTACAGCAGATATATTTTTATCTAAATCTTTAAATGGCGTATCAAAATGTAAATCTCCAGCTTGTAATATCTTAACTTTTTTCATTTCATCACCTTAATTTCTAACGAACTTTTGTTCTATTTTATCACTCTTTAGTCCTTTATACAATAAAAACAGCGCCCTTTAATTAAAGAATGAAAAAATGAAAGAATGAAAAAATGTTAAGTAAAAACTCCTTCATTCCTTCATTCTTTTTAATCTCTTATTTAATTACCTAAAGACTATTAATAATTAATTTCTAACAGTAACGTTTCCAAGCCCAACTTCTAAGTCAAAGGTATATTTTCCCTCATTAGATGTTTTAGCCTTAATATTTGCATCTCCTAATCCTGATTTACTATTAATACTAATAGGTGCATCTACAGGGACTTTAAAATCTGCGCTACCTACTCCACCTTCAAACTTAAGATTTCCATTGATATTTCCAAGTTCAACATCAACTTCACCTACACCACCACTTATATAAATGTCTCCTGTCTTTTCCTTAGTAACTAAAGAAACAGATCCTACTCCACTTTCTAAGTCTAAACTATTAAAACTTATACCATCTAAGCTTACGTTACCAACTCCAGCTTCAACTTCAACATTATTTAATACTAAATCACTAACATTAAAAGTTCCTACACCAAAATCTAATTTTAAATCACCATTAAAACTCCTAGGTATTTTTATAAGAAGCTCACTATAATTATTAGATCCTAAGTTCGTAGATTTCTTTGTTTCTTCTACTATTTCAAAAGTACTTCCACTTTTATTTACATCTATTCCCCTAGAATAACTGCTTAATTCTCCAGTTATCTCAACATTACTTCCATCATGATAAATTACATTTAAATCACTTACATCAATTCTCATGCTAATTTTATTAACATCACTTATATCTTCACTTAAGTTTACTTCTTCCCTAGCTGAGTTTGAAGATGAGCCTGATGACCAGTTTGAAGATCTTCTGCTCTCTACTCCAAAAGAAATTCCACAACTTGTAAGCATGGTAGCTAAAGATAATGCCATTATTATTTTTAATACATTTTTCATATCAATTCCCCCTAAATTATATCTAGCTTCTTATCTAGATGATATATTGCCATATAAACTAGTACTCCTGTCCATGCCAGGCTTAATAAGGTTTTAATAAGGTCTACTTCTATAAGAGTTCCAACCCTCATATAAACATAAGGGAATACTCTTGTAACTGCCCATATAACTCCTTCAACTATACTTTGTATAAATCCCCCACCAAATATTACAGCTAAGGTTACTAAAACAACATTGCTAAAATAAGATGAAAAAATAACTGTAAAAGAAGCTATAAAAATATATGCTACAATAGTTCCAAGGGCTGTAGAAATACTTACTAGTCTTACCAAGCTAGATACTGAATTTGCTGATATTAAGGAAAACAAATAAACTATCACTGCAAACCCACCTTGAATTATTATAAATTCAATAAATTTAGCCATAATAAACTCCCAAGATTTAATTGGAAAAGTAAATATAAGCCTTCCTTCCTCTCTAGAAACTTGCTTATAAAAAATTACTATTGATGTTATAAAATTCACTGCTAAGAATGTTGCTACAAAACCTATATTTATAAAAGAAAGTATCTCAGATACATAAGGTATCCTTGTAAAAGTACTTATATTAACTAATAAAATTAATATAAGTCCAATAATATAGAAAACTTTTCCTACTCCCATATTATATTTAGCAAAGTTATATTTGATTATATTAATTATATTTTTCATATTATTACCCCTTATCTTTATTCAGAAAATATTTTTCTATAAACTTCATCTATAGAAGCATTATACTTTGCTCTTAGGTTTTCAGCTTCATCATATTCTATAATTCTTCCATCTCCTAAAAAGGCAACATCATCAAATATTCTTTCTAGCTCTCCAATATAATGTGTTGTAATAATCATAGAGCTTTCTTCAGAAAGATTCTCTAATATTGCATCTAATATTTTTTCTCTAGATACAGGATCTACACCTGAAATAGGTTCATCTAATAAATATAGTTTAGCTTTTCTACTTAAAACTAATGATAAATTAAATTTTTCACTCATTCCCTTTGATAAATCTTTAATTTTAGAGTTTCTATCTAAATTCATAAACTCCAAATAATAATTCATTTTATCAACATTAAAATCTTCAAAGAAATTTCCATACAAAGAAATAGCTTCTTTTATTTTCATTGATTTAGGAAAAATATTTTTATCTTGTAAATATGCAATACTTTCTTTAGAATTGGTGTTTATAGCATTTCCATCTATAAAAATCTCACCTTTATTAACTTTCAAAAAACCTTGTATTACATTTAATAACGTTGTTTTTCCTTGCCCATTAGGTCCCATAATCCCAAGAACCCTTCCTTGTTCAACACTTAATGTAACACCATTTAAAATCGACTTTCCTTTTATTCTTTTGTAAACATTATTGACCTCTAAAACTTTACTCATATTACTCCTCCTAATATCTCTCAGATATTATTGCTATAATCTTATCTTTGGTAAAACCTAATATCCTTGAATCCTCAATAAATTTATCTATAGCTTCATTAAATAATTCTTGTCTTAAATTATTTACTGTATTTTCATCTTCAGTAACAAACTTTCCTATTCCTCTTTGAGTGTATATTAAGTTTTCATTTTCAAGTTCAGAATAGACCTTTTGTATAGTGTTTGGATTAACCTTTATTTCACTGGCATATTCTCTTACTGACAAGATTCTTTCTCCTCCCTTTAGCTCTCCTGATACTATTTTCTTTTTCATATATGCAATAATTTGAAGATATATAGGCTCTTTAGAATTTAACTCAAGCACAAATTTTATCTCCTTCCATTCTGTATTAGTGTACTAATAGTATAATACACTAATGCAGTCTTTCTTGCTATTTTCATTTTAGTTCATATATCCCCAAATTCATTCATTACATTAAATTATCTCATTATTCCGTTAAATAACTATATTTTCCATCCTATATAAATATATTTACTTACACAAAAAGAAAGAAGCCCCTTGTAATAAAATTTACTTTTATTACAAAAAAGCTTCTCCCTTTTAGAACGGTGTAACTACTAAATTCTTTGGCGGTATATCCATCCTATTAATTACCTTAGTTACTAATACGATTCTGTGGTTACTTTATTGAATTTTCGTATTGTTCCACCATTCTTTTAACCATTTCGCCACCAACGGAACCACATTGTTTTGATGATAGGTTTCCATTGTATTCGCTAAATGGAACTCCTAACTCTGCTGCAACTTCATTCTTGAATGCGCTTAATCCTTTTTTTGCTTCTGGAACTAATGTTTTTGCCATTTGTAATTCCTCCTTTGGCTGATTAATTCGTAAACAGCTTTTAATAATTTTTATTTAAAGCTTTGATGTTTACACTATTATCTTAACCACAGCCTGTTTTTATATTCCTAGTAATTCATGGATTAGTTAGCACATTTTTAAAATGCGAAGCATTTTAAATGAAGAAATGAAAGAATGAAAAAAGAGGTTTTGCTATTCAAAACCTCTTTTACTCTAAAGATTCCCTTATAAAAAATCTATAAATATTTTTTATAATCATTCTTTCATTTTTTAATTTTTTCATTCTTTAATTAATAGAACACTTCGAATTTCCTTATAACTATATATAGAGGATTCCTAAAAATATAGCTACATAATGTAATGCGCTGCCTGTAAGTACAAATAAATGCCATATGAAATGATTGTAGGGCATCTTATCTGCTGCATAAAATATACATCCCACTGTATATGCTATTCCGCCCAGTACTATAAACATTAGAATATTAAATGGTACTAGAAGAAGTACTGTTTTAATATTAATTACAATTATCCATCCCATTAAAATATAGAGAATAGTTGAAAATAGATTAAATCTATCTACCCAAAAAGCTTTGAATATTATTCCAAGTAAAGCAATTCCCCATATTACTAGTAATAATTGCATTGATTTTTTATCGCTATTCATTAATATTAAAATAATTGGAGTATAAGTTCCTGCTATTAAAAGATATATAGATGCATGATCTAATATCCTAAGTACTCTTTTTACCATCTTCCCTGGAATACTATGATATAAAGTAGATCCTAAATATAATATTATTAGAGAAATACAATATACCCACACACCAGTTAAAGCATATCCATTTTTAGTTTTTGCTGCAGCAATTATTAAAAATACACTTCCTACTATTGCAAGTATGGCTCCAACTCCATGAGTCACTGCATTTGCTATTTCCTCTCCCTTTGTATAAAAGTTATATAAAACTTCATTTTTTTTACTATCCATAAATTCCTCACTTTCGAATAATATCTATGTTCAAATTAATTCCTTATATCAATATATTCTTATAAACTTAAAAGTTAATGGAATTATTTTAATAAAATATCAGAAATTTAAAACATATAGTTTAATTACTTTCCATTTTCAATTATATTATTCTTATCTTTCTCATGTATTTCCACCTTATTTACTTCTCCTGAAGAAACTTCAGTATTATTTTTAAAGTAAATAAATTTATCTTTACTAAGCCCTTTAAAAATTACTGGTATAATTTGAGATGTAGCTTCATCCCTTAATACATCAAGTGAGAATTCAATTAAATCATCACCTGGTTTAACTATATCTCCCTCTTGAACAAAGGCTTTAAAGCCTTTTCCTTTTAGTTTTAAACTATCTATACCTACATGAATTAAAATATCAAAGCCCTCAAGAGTTCTAATAGTTACTGAATGCATTTCCTTTGAAAGAGTTATTATCATACCTTTTACAGGTGATTTTAATATATTTTCCCTTGGGTCTATAGCAAAGCCATCACCAATTAATTTCATAGAGAAAATTTCATCAGGTACCTCTTCTAATCTTATAATCTTACCTGAAATAGGAATATATATTTCTTCTTTAGTTTTAACTCCACTTTCAATTTCCTTTATTTCTTTTTTCTTTTTAACTACTATTTCCTTACCATCCATTATATCTTTTATTTGCTCTTTTAACATATCTGATTTTGGTCCAAACACAGATTGAATATTATTACCAATAGTCATAAAATCTACAGCCCCAAGGGACTTTAGTTTAGTTTTATTGACTAAGGATAATTTTTTTACTGTTACTCTTAATCTTGTTATACAGGAGTCTAAATATTTTATATTTTTAGCTCCACCTAGAGCCTTTAATACTTCTGCTGCCAAAGTTCCATCAGATATATCTATATTTATATCCTCATCTTCATCTTCCCTACCAGGAGTTCTTAAATCTAACTTCCTTATAATAAATCTAAAGCCAAAATAATATATTATAAAAAATGCTGCTCCTATAATTAGAACCCACCACCAATTAGTTCTATTGGGAATTACTCCAAGAAGAATAAAATCTATTAATCCCCCTGAAAAAGTTACAGCAATCTTTACATTTAGAAGTTGCATTAACATAAAAGATAAACCTGCAAAGACACAATGAACAGCAAATAGTAATGGTGCTACAAATAGAAACATAAACTCTATAGGTTCTGTTATTCCAGTTATAAGAGATGTTAAAGCCCCACTAAGTAGTGCTCCAGCTACTAATTTCTTCTTACTATCATAAGCTTCATTATACATAGCAAGAGCTGCTGCTGGTATTCCAAACATCATAAATGGAAACTTTCCAGTCATAAAAGTACCTGCTGTAAATTCAACTCCATCCTTTAATTGAGCAAAAAATATTGCTTGATCTCCAACTACTAATTGTCCAGCTGAATTAACATATTCTCCAAATTGATACCAAAATGGAGTGTACCATATGTGATGAAGTCCAAAAGGTATTAAAGCTCTTTCTATTAATCCAAAAATAAAAGCTGCAATTGTTTCATTTGTTCCTATCATATATCTAGAAAAACTTAATAATCCACCTTGGATAGGAGGCCATATTATAGCTAAAATTATTCCAAGTACTACTCCTGAAATAGCTGCTATTACTGGTACAAATCTCTTCCCTGAAAAGAATCCTAAAAATTCTGGTAACCTTATATTATGAAATTTTTCATATATAATTGCAGATGTTATTCCAATGAGAATTCCTCCAAATACCCCTGTTGGAAGAGTAGGTATTCCTAAAACAGTAGCATACATTGGATTAGTTCCAACCTCAGTTATATCTACCCCTGCCATTATTCCAGTTGTCATATTCATTACTAAAAATCCTACTATAGTTGCAAGGGCTGCTACTCCATCTCCTGAAGACATTCCAATTGCAACTCCTACAGCAAATAATAATGGTAAGTTATCAAATACTATACTACCAGCTGATGACATAATATTGGCTATAAGTTGAAAGCCATCACTTGCAAATATGGGAAAAGCATTTAGTATATATTGATTTTCAAGTAATGTACCTAATCCCATTAATATTCCTGCTACAGGTAGCAGAGCTATTGGTAGTGTTAAAGATTTTCCTATTCTTTGTAACACACCAAATGATTTTTTTAGTAAGGTTACTATTCTCATTTTATCCTCCTAATTATTTATGAAATCTAATTTTGAAATTGCACTCAAAAAAATTATTATATTATCTTTTGTTGTGAAATCTTTTTAAATTTAAAATTACATTCAAAAAAAAGAACACCTATATATAATATTTATCCATTATAGGCATTCTAAAACTTTTTACATATTAGACTTGGCTTCTTAAAACAGATATAACTCTATGAATATGCATTGTTAAGTATACTAGCTCATCCTTATTTACTATATAATCGTAGTTTGCCTCTATATACTCCTTTATCTTCTCTGCACAGTCATAAGCTTCGCTATAACTATTTTTAGCTATTTCTAAAAATTCTCCACTACTTTCTTGATTTTGATTGTTTGATACTACTCTCTTAGCAAAATACTTTAAATGAGTTAGTAATCTATCATAATTTAAATCATCCTCATTAAATTCAACAGAGTAATAATATCTAATTATATTTAAAATACCTTTAACTATCTTAGTACTAATCATAGATTCTTTTGCTGTTTCCTTATAGCTTGCATTTACTAAATGAAGAGCAATAAATCCTGCTTCATCCTCTGGTAGATTTATTTTAAGCTTCTTATTTAGATTCCCTACTGCCCATAAAGCTACTTTAAATTCCTCTCTATGAATTCTTCTTATTTCATCCAATAAGTCATTTTTTATCTGAACATTATTTCTATAACGTTTTATAGCAAAGGCTATGTGATCAGCTAATGATATATAAATTTGATTATCTAGTTTCCTATTTAATTCTTTTTTAGAATACACTATTATTTCATGAGCAAGCTCAAAGATTCCATCGGGAATTTGATTTATAAGCTTCTTTATCTTATTCCCCATTCTTTTATCATCTATTACAAATATTTTTTCTATCTTATCTTCCTGAATTTCTTGACCTACTCCCCTATTAAAAGCAATTCCAGATCCCATAATAATAACTTCTTTTTTCGTATTAGGATCTATTGATACAACTACATTATTGTTCAATACTTTCTCTACTATCATTTATCCGTCTCCTTGCTTTAAGAAAAATAAAATACCTAAATTAGGACAAAACCTCTATCCTAATCTAGGTATTACCTAACTTCAGTAGCAATCTACCTTTTCTTAAGAAAATAATAACACTGTGTAATTACACTGTCAACTTATAACTAACCTTGCCTAACTGGTAATATAATGATAAATTCACTACCTACTCCAACTTCACTTTTTACATATATACTTCCATTATGTAATGTTACTAACTGTTTTGTTAATGTTAATCCTAATCCGCTACCTCCATATTCTTCTGATATATTATTATATGCTTGTCCAAATCTATCAAATATGGATTCATAGTGGGATTTATCTATTCCTATACCTGTATCTTTAATGGAAATCCTAACACTATCCCCAAGATCAGCAATCTTTACTTCTATCTTTCCGCCTTCTTCTGTAAACTTAATTGCATTTCCAACTAAATTTATTACACACTTTTCTATTTCATTTTTATCACATTCTATAATCTTTTCTTCAACATCAGGGTCTATAATTAACTCTATACCATTTGCTTCGATATAATCCTTCATTGACAATACTATTTCTTCTACTAAATATACTATGTCATATTCTTTTATTATAAGCTTATATGAACCTGATTCTATTTTAGAAGTATCTATAATATTATTTATTAAATTAAGTAGTCTGTCTGAATTTCTTCTTAAAGTACTCATATAATATTCTAATTTTTCCTTGGAAACTTCCTTTTTATCCTTACTCAACTTGGATAAAAGCTGTTCAATAGAAATAATTACATTTAAAGGTGTCCTTAATTCATGTGATAAGTTAACAAAGTAATTATTTTTATATTTTTCAATTGTAATTAGCTTATCATAAAGCTCCTTATTCTCTTTAAGCTTATTATTTAACTCATAGGTTCTTTGATCAACTAGACTATCTAGTATCTTAACCCTATTCCAGATTAAATATATTACTAAAAACAGTGTAATTCCATAAGTTATATAAGCTAAGGGTGTCTTCCATGGCTTTTGCCTTACGGTAAATGTAACAGTTTCAGGATCACTCCAATCTCCTGATTTGTTTCTTGCTTTTACCATAAATGTGTATGTTCCAGCATCTAAATTAGTGTAGCTTGCATAATTCCTATTTTCAGCCATTACCCATTCTTCATCAAGCCCTGCTAATTTATATGCATATTGAATTTTCACTACATTTCTATAGTCAGGTAAAAAGAAATTAAATTGTATATTACTATTTTTATAACTCAAATTAATATTTTCAAATTCTATATACTCATTATCATTGCTATATATACTATCTATTTGAACTTTTGGTAAATAACTTTGTTCCTTAAGCTCTAATGGATTAAAGTATGTTAGTCCATTAACACCACCAAAAAACATTTCACCACTCTTATTTTTATAATAAGAAAATCCATTAAATTCATTACCTTGAAGGCCATCAGTTACATCATAATTAATAAATTTTCCATTCGTAATATCAAACTTAGATATTCCACTATTGGTACTCATCCATACATTGTCATCTTCATCAACTAACACACCATAAATAAAGTTATTTGCTAGTCCATCCTCTTCAGTATATCTAGTAAAATTTTTTCTTTCTTTATCTAACTTATTGAGTCCATATTGTGTTCCTATCCAAATATTATTTTCACTATCTACTGCTATAGATTTAATTGCATTAAAGCTTATACTTTTATCATCCTCTTCATTATTTCTATAAATCTTAACTTCATCAGTATCTATATCCATGCTTATTAATCCCCCATTTAGGGTGGATGCAATCCAAAATACCCCATCTTTATCTTGAATTATATCTGAAAACATGGTTTCTCTTATTCCATTCTTTAAAAATAACTCCCTATAAGATGTAAACTTCTTATCTCTATCAAAACTACATATTCCATCTTTTGTTGCAATCCATAGAATTCCCTTATCATCTATATAAAGACTTCTTATATCATTAGAGATTAATGAATTCTTATCATTTCCTTGGAAATAATCTGTGAATTTTTTTGTATTTTTATCATATTTTGCTAAACCCTCTTCTGTAGCTATCCATATTTCATTGTCTATTCCTGTTATATCCCTAATATTATTGTTGCTTAATGAATTATCATTATCTGAGCTCTGATGTCTTAAGAATTTACCATTTTTTCTATCAATAACATTTATACCTTCACTTACTGTTCCTACCCAAAGAAGGCCATCATTATCCTCATATATGCCTGCCATCATATTACTGCTTAATGAATTAGTTTCCATAGGATTATTTCTGTAATTTTTGAAAGCCGCCTCCATATTAAACAAGCTAATACCATCATATGTACCTACCCATATGGTTCCAGATTCATCCTCAAATAAGCTTAATATATCATTGCTAACTAAACTTTGATTATCAAAAATATTTGAGTCATAATTAACAAACTCTGTACTTCCCTCATCCATTCTGCTTAATCCATTATCAGTTCCAAACCAGAGAATATCTCGACTATCCTTTAAAATATATCTTATTGAATTTCCAGCTATTGAATTAGGATTCTTATCATCATGAGTGTAACTTTCCATAGTATATGTATCTAAATCAAGCTTATTTATACCTTCATCATCAGTTCCAATCCATAAATTATTAAGATCATCTATAAATAACTTGTAAATAAAATTATCATTTATAGCTAAGTTCTCACTGTTTTTATAGAACTTTGTTATTTCACCTGTTTCTTTATTTACTCTATTTAACCCATCAATAGTTCCAACCCACATATTATTATCATTATCTTCAACAATACTATAAATAAATTGACTAGTTAAATTATTATCTCCCTTTTCCTTATCATATGGATAAAGGTTAGTAAAGTTATTAGTATCTTCATCATAAACATTTACTCCATTAGTAGTTGCCACATATACTCTTCCATCCTTACCTATTAATATTTCCGTAACATTATGATCAGAAATATTGCAACCATTAATTCCTGGTAAATAGCTTTCAACTTTCTTAGTCTTAGCATCAATCTTATTTACCCCCCTAGAAGTTCCAACCCATATGTTGCCCTTAGAATCTTCATTAATTGCAGATACATAATTGCCACTAATACTAGTATCTTTTTCTTTATTATATCTGTATACCTCAAACTTATTTCCATTATACTTATTTAATCCATCAATAGTACCTATCCACATATAGCCTTTACTATCTTGAAATATATATTGAACAGAGGTTTGAGATAAGCCATTTTCAGTAGTTATTTTCTTAAAATTTATATTTTTCTCATTGTTTATTATTGCAAGTGCCTCAATACTAGTATTTAGTATCATAGTCATTACAAAAGAAAAACAAACTATTACTTTAACTATAGACTTCTTCATAAACTATCCTCTTTTTAATATAAAATTTTCCATAAACGCATTTATATTATATCAAACATCTTGGTAAATAATATATATAAATTGCCATTTATTCAATAAATATGTCATGTAATATCGGAAAAATAATAAATCATTCAAAATTATCAATTGAAATTCATATATTATTAATATTGATATCGTTATCAATAAACTATATTAATAGACCTCTATTATTAACTGAGAAATTTAATTTTCTGCATAAAAAAAAGACATAGATTAAATACTATGTCTTTTTGGCAGGGGCAGTAGGAATCGAACCCACAACCAACGGTTTTGGAGACCGCTACTCTACCAATTGAGCTATACCCCTTCGCAACAATTGTTATTATATATTATGTTTTTACAAATGTCAACACTATAAATTCTATTTTTTTATTGCTTCAATTATCTTGTTGACATTTGATTTTAAAACATTTTCACTATTATCTAAACTTAATCCAATATATTTATACTCATTCTTAATTTCACTCTTTAAGTTATTTATATCTTCTAAAGCTTCATCATAGAAGAATATAACCTTCGAAGGGTCATTCAAATATGCTAAATCATTACTATCCTTAACTTTTGTTATATAAATACCAAGATCTCTAAATAAGTAATCGAACTTATCTGTATTAGTAATTATAGTATAGTCTTTATAACCTTTTATTTCTTCCTTTGACTTAGCTGAAAATTTATCTATTTCCTTAATTACGTTATTATAATTTTCTTCATAGTAACTTCTATTTTCTATATCTCTTTCTTGCATAGCCATCTTTATATTATATAAGGCAATTTTATATTCACTAAATCCTAGTAAATAATATGGATTTTCTTGTCCGCTTTGTAATAATTCATAGCTTAAAGGTCTTATTCCTCTACTTAAATTTATTACTCCAAGATCTGAACCTCTAATATTATTAGAAATATCATTAATCCAACTTTCATATCCCAAGCCATTATATAAAAGTAAATCTTTATTATTAATGTTATTTAAAACTGCGTCAGTAACTTTAAATGCAGTCATTTCTTTTTCATTTTTAAATAAGTACTCTACATTATGTTTTTCACCGACTATTAGTTTAGTCATATCATATATGTCTTTATTTACTGTTAATATGTTTAAATATATCTCTTTCTTTTCATCAAGTTCATCTGTTGTATTTGCCATTAAAGGATTATAGGAAAAAGTTAATCCTAAAAATAAAATAGAAGTAAAAATAACTAAAATATAAGTTAATTTCTTCATTACCAGTTCCTCCAAGGAATTTTCTTTGCTTATATATGTTTCAATTAGTAATATATATTTTAAAACTTATAGAATTATAAGTACAAAAATTATTTTAAAGTAAATCTTATTAATTGAAATCATATATTTTTTTAATTTTTATATAAGTTGATTATATATCTCTCTAATTAACATATTTCACATATAAAGTATAAGGTAATAAGCTAAAGAAACTTTATTTCAACTTATATATTATAATATCTTATCATCTCTTAAAAAGAATTACAAATCCATTACATATTAATTAAATTTATGTATAAACATATTTTACCATGCACAAATATCCTTTACTATACCTTATATAATTATTTTTCTTTATTTTTTCATTTAATTTGATAGAATATATTATAGGATATTAAGAAAGGAGATATTTTATGCAGTTTTTAGTTAAAAATGTAGAAGAAACTACTGAGTTAGGCTTTTCTATAGGTAAACTTTTAAATTCTGGTGATATAGTTTGTCTTACTGGAGATTTAGGTACCGGAAAAACCCATATAACTAAGGGAATAGCTAAAGGTTTAGGTATTGATGACCATATAACAAGCCCAACCTTTACTATAGTAAATGAATATGATTCTGGCAGACTTAAACTATATCATTTTGATGTGTATAGAGTAAGTGATCCTGATGAAATTTATGCTATAGGCTTTGATGATTATATATTTTCTAATGGTGTATCGATAATTGAATGGGCAAACTATATAGAAGAAATTTTGCCTAGTGATTATCTTCATATATTAATTGAAAAAGATTTATCTAATGGTGAGGACTACAGAAAAATCACTATTACTCCTTATGGAGAAAGATATGATTATATAAAAAGCCTCTCATCAAAATAAACTTTTAAAATAATGTGCTTTTGCACAATATTTAGTTTGAATTTTACTCAAAGGAGTTAATATAATGAAAATTTTAAGTATTGATTCAGCTTCAAAAGTTGCTACTGTTGCTATATTAGATGATAATAACTTAATTGCTGAATACACACTAAATAACAAATTAGAACATTCTACATTAATAATGGATATAGTTGATAAGCTATTAAAGGATTCCGATTTAGATATTGATGATATTGATGGATTTGCAGTTTCTAAAGGACCTGGTTCCTTTACAGGATTAAGAATTGGTATGGCTACTATTAAGGGTCTTAGCTTAGGTTCAAATAAACCTTATATAAGCATATCTAGCTTAGATGCTCTAGCACATTCACTTGTTAATTTTGATGGAATCATATGTCCCATGATGGATGCTTTAAGAAATAGCGTATATACATGCTTATATAAAGGTGAAAATGGTAACTTAGAAAATCTAATAGATTATTCTGCTCTAGAAATTGAGGAATTAGTAGCTTTACTAAAAGAAAAAAATGAAAAAGTTATATTTACTGGTGATGCTGTAAATAAACATAAGGAATATATTATGGAAAACCTACCTAATGCTATATTTGCACCAATACATTTAAGTATAATAAGAGCATCTTCCCTTGGAGAATTAGGTATGAAAAAACTTTTAAATGGTGAGCAAGATGATTTAAATTCATCACCTTTTTACTTAAAGAAACCTCAAGCTCAAAGAGAATTAGAAAAGAGGCTGGCTTTAAAAAATGAAAATAGTCTATAATTTAATTAAAGAAGAGGATGTTGATGGAATTTATAATATTTCAAAAGACTCTTTTTCTATACCTTGGAGCTTAAATTCTATAAAAAGTGAAGTGTCTAACCCTTTAGCTAAATACATAGTTGCAAGGGATATAGATTTAAATATTGTTGTTGGTTTTGTAGGAATATGGATAGTAGCTGGAGAAGGTGATATTACTAATATTGCTGTTCACAAAGATTATAGAAGATTAGGTATAGGAAAAAGCTTACTAGAATATCTTATAAACCTTTGTAAAAACTTAAAATGTAATACCATAACTCTTGAAGTTAGAGAGTCTAATATAAAAGCTCAAAATCTTTATAAAAGTTTTGACTTTATCATTGATGGTATTAGAAAAAATTATTATGAGGATAATAAGGAAAATGCTATTTTAATGAGCAAGAAAGTCTGATTAATTCCATAGGAGTCTTTAACATATTTTACTCTGTTGACCTTGCAAGCCCAAGTCGACCTACTCACAATATGTTAAAGACTCCTTGAATAATTTAATCTTGTAACTGCAAGGATACTGAAGGAAGAAATTCAGACGAACTGAATTTCAGGAATTATTGTTGATTAAGTGTCATAAAATTTGAATATAATCACAAAGCTAAATTTAATATGAATAAATTAAAGAATCAAAGAAGGAGATTTTGCTATACAAAATCTCCTTCTTTTTATAGAATTTTTTTCATTCCTTCATTTCTTAATTCTTTCATTATTTTGCTTTGCAAAATGCTACTTCTTATGAAATATCTTTGATCCTATTTACCATATCTATTTCAACATCTTCGTCCTCTACTTTTTCAGAACTCGTACTTCTCATAGTCTTTACTAATATAGCTACTGTAATTACAGATGAAATAACATCACTTAGTGGCTGAGCTATCCAAACCCCATTAACTCCAAGGTTAAATAATCTTGGAAGTATTAATATAAATGGTATTAGTAAAATAACTTGTCTAAGCAGACTTAAGAACATTGCTATTTTTGCTTCACCTATAGATTGAATATAGTTTGATCCTGTAATTGATATTCCTACTATTGGTAACATTAATAAGTAAATTCTTAATCCCTTAACTGAAATATCCATAAACTTTGGATCTTTATTAAATATTCCTATAATCATTTCTGGGAAGCTTTGAACTAGTACAAATGCTACACATAATATTATTGTTGCAACTATTAATGATATCTTATAGGCCTTTTGAGCTCTATCTATTTGCTTTGCTCCATAGTTAAAACCTATTATAGGTTGTGCACCTTGATTTATTCCAAATATAGGCATTAAACACATTAAACTAACTGATGATATAGTTGCCATAGCTCCAATTGCTATATCTGTTCCATAAGTTCTTAAAACATTATTTGCTATTACTTGCACTAAGCTTGCTGCAATTTGCATAGCAAAAGGCGCAGCTCCAATAGCTAAAATTTTTGAAACTATAGCCTTATCTAATTTAAGAGTTGATTTTACAAACTTTAAATTAGATTTACCACTAACATAATATCTTAAACCTATTACTGCAGTAATTAACTGTGAAATTACAGTTGCTATAGCAGCTCCTTGTATTCCTAGATTAAATACAAAAATTAAAACTGCATCTAATACTATATTAGTTAGACATCCAATTATCATAATAGTAGCTGCAAGCTTTGGATTACCATCACCTCTTATAGTGTTATTTAAAGCAAAAGCTACCATATTAAATATATTACCAATTAATATTATGTAAATATAATCTTTTGCATATTGCATAGTACTTTCACTAGCACCAAATTTACTTAATATTAACTCTCCAAATACTAATCCAATTATAGTTAAAACTATTGCAATTATCGCAGACAATGTAATTGCATTTCCTATTACTTTTTCTGCCTCTTCTCTTCTTCCTTGCCCCAGCCTAATAGATATTGTAGTTGTTGCTCCAACCCCAACTAGCATAGAAAATCCTAATATTATAGTAGTTATTGGAAGGGTTACTCCAACTCCAGTTATAGCTAAAGATCCTACTCCAGGTATATTACCTATAAAAATTCTATCTACAACGTTATATAACGCATTAACTAACATCCCAATAATGGCTGGTACTGAATATTTTAATAATAACTTCCCTATTTTCTCTTTTCCTAATAATTCCTGATGACTCATTAAATCCTCCTTATATACACTTTTTTAATAATGATATCATTGTTTCTTTTTCTTCTTTTGTTAAATTCTTAGTAAGATTATTTTCCCACTCTTTTGCAACTTTATATATTGCATCTCTATGATGAATTCCCTTATCAGTTATAAATATTCTATAAGCTCTCTTATCATCTTTATCTTCTTTCTTAATTATAAAACCTTCAGCTTCTAACTTCTTTATAGCCCTAGCTGTAGTGCCCTTGTCTATATTAAGTTTTAAGGTTAAATCCTCTTGCCTTACTCCATCTTGCCTATAAAGCTCCATTAAAAAATTAAATTGTCCATATCCTAGACCAAGATGGGATAGTTCTTTTAAGAAAAATATATTTCCTTTTCTTTGTATTTCAGATACATATTTAGCTATGTTCTCACATTTATAGTTATCCAAGGTTACTCTCCTAATTTTAATTAATTTATATTTAACTATTCTATTATATCACTTTTAGTTGCATATACAACTAAACTTTCCGGGTATTTGATAATTATTTTCAATAAAAGTTATATAGTGGTAATTAATCTGTATTATGTGAATTTTAAAAAGCTACGATAGTTATAAAAAATTATAACTATCGTAGCTTTTATTTATATCTATATAGAGCTTAACTTGCCCTTCTTTACACTATCAAAATTTGAATCTACATCGAAAATTATACTTGCAACCTTCTTATATACCACATATGTTATACCACAGACCATTATAGCTTTTACTCCATTAAACGGAAGTAGCCCTGCAGTAACATAATTTACAATTTCATTAGGTGCCATTTTCATACCGTAAGCTGGTAACAAGAAATATACATTAGCAATTATTCCTATTACTTGCATAGATAAACTTCCTACTAACATTCCAAGGAATGCTGTTTTCTTACTCTTATTTTTATGATATATCCAAGCTGCTGGGAAAACTAATGATGCTCCTATAATAAAGTTAGCCATTTCTCCAACAAAGCCAGTTCCAGTTCCCTTTACTATTAAAATAAGTAAGTTCTTTAATAATTCTATCAATACTCCTGCAACAGGACCAAAAGCAAATCCACCCATAAGTGCTGGAATATCGCTTAAGTCAATCTTTAACCATGGAAATGGTAGAAAAGGTATTGGAAAATCAAAGTACATTAGCATTACTGCAATAGCACTTAAAAGTGAAATTTTAATAAATTTGTTTAGGTTTTTTTGATTTTGATAATTCATTTTATTTCTCCTCCCAAAAGCTATCCTCTGGGGCAATAGTTAAATATTAAATGATATTATTTTAACGAAATTAGTTATAATCTCTATTATTTCTTATGTTTTAAAAATAATAAAAAACCCTGATGTAAATTAACATCAGGGCAATAAATTCATAAGAAATAAGATTTGCAAAATTAAAATAAATCAAGCAATATCTAACGCCTTACCTTCTTTCATCCAGACTATACTGTCGGCCTCGGAGTTTCACCGAATCATGCTAAAAAATTAGCTCGCGGGCTTTACCGCCGGTGGGGAATTACGCCCCGCCCTGAAGATAAATTATTTTTATACTTTTATTATATGCTTATTTTTTTTATTTGACAAGCATATTTTTAACAATCTTTTTCTTTTATATATATTTTTCAATTAATAATCTGCATCCATAGTTTTATATCATTATAAATTAAAAATGATTCTTTAGTAAATTATCTAAATTGAAAGAATCAATTTTTTAATTTAAATATAAGTTGTTTAGATAACTTCATATATTAATTATTTTCAACACGAATAAAACTTCATAAAACCTAAAAACTTAATTACAACTTATATTCCTTTCATAGATAAGGATATTCTATTTCTCTTACTATCTACTTCTAAAATTCTAACCTGAACTATGTCTCCAACCTTAACTATATCTAAAGGATGCCTAACAAACCTATCTGCCATTTGACTTTTATGAACTAACCCATCTTGGTGAACTCCAATATCTACAAAGGCTCCAAAATCAGAAACATTTCTTACTGTTCCCATAAGTACCATGCCTTCACTTAAATCTTTTAAGTCTATTACACCAGTCTTTAATATAGGCTTTGGCATATCTTCTCTTAAGTCTCTACCTGGCTTTTTTATTTCTTTTATAATATCAGATAAAGTTAACTCTCCAACTTGTAACTTTTCTGCTATATTTTTAATTCCTTTTTCATTAACTCTTTCTTCAATATCTTTAATATTGTTATTTTTTAAATCATTCTTAGTATATCCAAGTAACGCTAAAAGGTTTCTTGCAACTTCATATGATTCAGGGTGAACAGAAGTATTATCTAAAGGTTCACTACTTTCCATAACTCTTAAGAACCCTGCACATTGCTCATAAGCCTTTTGTCCAAGTCTCTTTACCTTAAGCAGTTCCTTTCTACTTTTGAATCCGCCTACTTCATCTCTATACATAACTATATTATTTGCTATACTTGCATTTATACCAGAAATATAATTTAGTAATGATGGTGTTGCTGTATTTAAATCAACTCCAACTTTATTAACAGAGTCTTCTACTACCCCTGTTAATGATTCATCTAACTTCTTTGCAGCCACATCATGTTGATATTGACCTACCCCTAAAGATTTAGGATCAATTTTAACTAGTTCAGCTAAAGGATCTTGAAGTCTTCTACCTATAGAAATAGCTCCTCTTACTGTAACATCTAAATCAGGGTATTCCTTAGTTCCTAATTCAGATGCTGAGTAAACAGATGCCCCTGCCTCAGATACTATTACATAAGATATTTCCCTACCATCTTCTTTTCTTAATTCAGAAATAACTTCTGAAATTACTTCTTCTGATTCTCTAGAAGCTGTACCATTTCCTAAAGATATAACTTCTACATTATGCTTCTTAATTAATGATTTAAGTACTTCCTTAGCTTCCTTAACTTTATTTTGAGGTGCTGTAGGATATACAGTAGTATTTTCTAAGAATCTTCCTGTACTATCTAAAACTGCGATCTTACATCCAGTTCTAAATCCTGGATCATATCCTAAAACTACTTTTCCCTTTATTGGAGGTTGCATTAATAATGCTTTTAAGTTTTCTTTAAATATTTTTATTGCTCCCTCTTCCCCTATATCAGTAAGTTCATTTCTAACTTCTCTTTCAATAGATGGATATATAAGTCTTTTTAAGGAATCCTTAATTGATAATCTTAGATATTCATCAGTTATATTGTTTCCTTTTAATATCTTATTTTCTAAAAATGTTATTAATTTATCTTCATTAATAGTTATTTTAACTTGAAGTATTTTTTCTTTTTCTCCTCTATTTATAGCAAGAATTCTATGAGGAGGTATTCTTCCAACATCTTCACTATATTCATAATACATTTCATAAGGTGTATGTTCTTCACTTCCACCCTTAGTTTCAATTTTTCCTTCTCTAAATACTAAGGCTCTTATCCACTTTCTATAACTAGCTTCGTCTGAGATTTCTTCTGCAATTATATCTAGTGCTCCATTTATAGCCTCTTCCTCTGAAGAAACTCCTTTTTCCTCATCTATGTATTTAGATGCTTCTACCTTTAAGTCACCTTTATAAGAGCCACCTAAAATTAATTCTGCAAGAGGTTTTAATCCTTTTTCTAAAGCTATAGTTGCTCTTGTTCTCTTTTTTTGCTTATAAGGTCTATAAATATCTTCTACTTCTGTTAAAGTAACTGCTCTTTCTAGTGATTTTTCTATTTCTTCTGTTAGCTTTCCTTGCTCATCAATAAGTCTTAATACATCTTCTTTTCTTTCCTTTAGATTTCTTAAGTAAATAAGCCTTTCTTGAAACTTTCTTAAAACTTCATCACTTAAAGCTCCAGTTTGCTCTTTTCTATACCTAGATATAAAGGGTACAGTATTTCCATCATCAAGTAGTCCAATTACATTATTAACCTGAGTTATACTTATTTTAAGCTCCTCAGATAACCTTCCAACTATATCAACCAAATTTTTTTACCTCCTATAAAATATGTCTAAACTCATTATATATATGTTTTAATCAATAATCTACAACATTGGTAATAAAATGCGAAGCATTTTAAAATGAAAAAATTAAGAGAATGAAAAAATGAAAAAATGAAAGAAGATGTTTAGCAATGCAAAACATCTTTTGTTTTAAAGATTTCCTTTAAAAAATCTGTAAGGATTTTTTAGGCATTCTTTAATTTTTTAATTTTTTCATTCTTTCATTAATAAAATGCTACGCATTTTATTGCTAATATCAAATAACTGTCTTGATATTATGTTAATTTAGGGTTATAATAATTGTAAAATATTTACAATTAGGTGATTATATGAATAAGCTTTATACAGTTATAAATAAAATTATTAATATCCTCCTAGTATTCTTTATTATCTCTTTAATATTAAATCAGTATTATATTATTGAATTTTCTACAACTATTAAATATATGTTATACTTTTTAACTCTAATTTTAATTCTTATATCTTCAACAAAAGAAATAATAATTAGTAAATCTGGATTATCCAAATTTATAAATTGTATAATTTTATTTAGCTTTATAGTTGGAGGAATTTTTTCAATACTTTCTAATCAAATAAATATGTTTATTTATATATGTATATTATTCTCTTTAATACATGGATTTATAGACCTTGTTTATAAAAGAGCCTAGCACCTCTTAATTATATTTTTTCATATTTTAATGCCTTAAATAATAGTATTAAGTATAACTATTATTTGAGGTATTTTTATGAGAAAGAAAATTATCTATTACTCATGTCTTGTTTCAACCTTTATATTATTAGCTTTATCATTATTTTCAAATTTTACATACTCACCTTTTAATGCTGATAATGTAAAAGAAAATATAACCTTATTTTCTTCTGATACGTATAAAGGTAGATTAGCTGGCAGTAATGAAAACACACTAGTTGGAGAAATAATAAAAAAGAACTTTACTGATAATAAATTAATTCCACTAAATGATGAATATAAGGAAGGCTTTAAAGTATTATCTCCTGTGAATAATAATACTTCTCCTTACTTAAAATTTTCTTATGATGATGGTTACTCCGAATCTTTAAAATATGGAGTAGACTTTAAAGAAGATATGATTAACTTTAGAAAAACTAATTTTACTTTTAGTTCAGAAGATAAAATAAATGTTTTTTCTAGTTATATTGAAGTTGTAACTTCTGAAGGAACTTGCTTATTTTATCTATCTCCTAAAGATGACTTTTCTTTTAGAAGTTCATTTATATCTACCTTCCCTTATGACATGATGGTATTAATAAATACAAAAACTTATAACAAAATATTAGATTCTATTAGGGATGGTGCTGAAGTTGCTATTAATATTCCTTTCTCAGTTGAAGAAAAAGAAATATATAATATAGTTGGAGTGATTAAGGGAAGTTCAAATAAATTGCCACCTTTAATCTTAACTGCTCACTATGATCACTTAGGAGCTGACGCCTTAAAGAATACTTATTATGGAGCCTTAGATAATGCTTCAGGAACTTCATTTTTATTAGAAATAGAAAGAGCATTATCAACTTACGGAAAACCAAAAAGAGATATAATATTTGTAGCTTTAAATGCTGAAGAATTTGGTCTTTTAGGTTCTAAAGACTTTGCTGAAAAGAATTTAGATAAGATTAAAGATGGTGAAGTAATTAATTTTGATATGATTGGTAGTGATGGCTATCCCCTAACACTAATGCTAGGAGCTTCAGCTAAAGATAAGGAATCTAAATTACTTGATTCAATAGAAAAAATAGCTAAAGATAAAAATGTAGAAACAGCAGTTTCTTATGAAAACTCTAGTGATCATGCAAGTTTTAATGATTTAGGTATTGATGCACTAAGCTTTTCGCATAGTGATTTAACTAAAATTCATACCCCTAATGATAAGGTAGAATTTATAAGTACAAATGCTATCAATAACGCTTATAGTGTAATTGAAGAAAAGATATTTAACTCTTCTTATGGAGTAATAACTAAGTTCTTCTATGGAAAAACTTCATTATTTATCTTTTCTATATTATTTGCTTTTGTAGTTTCTTCTCCAATTGTATCCTATATTAAAAGGAGAAAAACAAACAAAATATAGATAATTACTTATTAATTTGTTTTAATCAAATAGTTTTAACTCATAAAAATAGGATGTATCCATTGTAGATACATCCTATTTACTAATTATTTTCTTTTAAGTAAGCTGTTATAAAGTTATCTATTTCTCCATTCATAACTGCATTTAAGTTTGCAGTTTCTTCTCCTGTTCTATGGTCTTTAACCATATTATATGGATGGAATACATAAGATCTTATTTGACTTCCCCATCCCATATCTTTAAGTTCACCAGTTAAGTCTTCTATTTTTTCTTTATGAGCTCTTTCTTTAAGTTCAATAAGCTTTGATTTTAACATTCCCATAGCTGTTTCTTTGTTTGAAAACTGACTTCTTTCACTTTGACATTGAACAACTATACCAGTTGGTATATGAGTTATTCTAATAGCTGATTCAGTTTTATTAACATGCTGACCACCAGCTCCACTTGCTCTATAGGTATCTACTTTTAAATCATCACTTCTTATATCTATATCTTGATCCTTAGTTAATTCAGGTAATACTTCTACAGAAGCAAAGGAAGTTTGCCTTTTACCATTTGCATTAAAAGGAGATATTCTAACTAATCTATGAACACCTTTTTCAGCCTTTAAATAGCCATATGCAAATTCTCCTTTTACCTTTAATGTTACACTTTTGATTCCAGCTTCATCGCCTTCTAAATAATCTATAGTTTCAACACTAAAGCCCTTCTTTTCACACCATCTAGTATACATTCTAAGTAACATTTCGGTCCAGTCATTTGCATCACTTCCACCTACTCCAGCATGTAATGTTACTATAGCATCATTTCTATCATATTCACCTGATAATAGAAGCTCTATTCTATATTCTTCTACATCTTTTTCTATAGCTCTTATTTCCCTTATCATCTCATTAATAGATTCTTCATCATCTTCATCTATTAATTCTCCTAACACTTCTACATCTTCAACTCTAGTAACTAACGAATCAAATCTATCTATCTTATCTTTTATTCTTTTACTTTCCTTAGTCACTTCTTCTGCTCTTTTTATATCATCCCAGAATCCAGACTCTTGCATTTGAAGATCTAACTCTTCCACTTGCTTTACCAGTGCTTCCTTGTCAAAGAGAAGCCCTCATTTCTTCTATGAATTTGTTAATATCATTAAGCTTCGCTAATTCTGCTTCTAACTTAATTATCATTTTTATCACACCTTTTTTACAGTTAACAGTTAACAATTAACAGTTAACAATTATTGTTGAAATCCAGCAAGCTGAATTTCTTTTATTTAAAATTTTAACAATTATCAGTTAGCAATTAACAGTTAACAATTGTTGTTGAAATTCAGAAATCTGAATTTCTTTTATTGTAATTTGGAACAAATTACTTCCTTAATTGTTAATTGACACTTGTTAATTGTAATTAGGCTGCCCTAAGGCAGCCTAATTACTATACTTCTCTTCCACAACAGTTTTTATATTTCTTTCCACTTCCACATGGGCATGGATCATTTCTTCCTACTTTAGGTTCATTTCTAACTGTTTGATTTTTAGCTTCTCCTTCATCTCCACCATGACTAGCAGAAGTTTCTTCAGCTACTCTTTCTCTTTCAACTGGCTTTTGAATTTGGATATGGAATAAGAACTTAAGTGTATCTATCTTAATTCCTTCTATCATTTCCTCAAACATAGCACTACCTTCCATTTGGTAAGCTTGAATTGGATCCATTTGCTTATAAGCTCTAAGTCCTATACCTTGCTTTAAATGATCCATATTATCTATATGATCCATCCATTTTTGGTCAACTACTCTAAGAAGTATTACTCTTTCTACTTCTCTAAAGTGTTCTTCACCAAACTCTTCTTCTTTTGCATGGTATGCAGTATTTAGTATATCTATTATTTTATCAATTATTTGATCATTTGATAAATCTATTAATTCTTCTACCTTTAATGAATTATGAGGAAGACAAATATCTTCTAAGTATCTAAGTAATTTTTCAATTTCAGCTTCAAAGTTTTCATTAACATTTTCTAAATGTCCCTTAACAGCATCTGAAACTAATTCCTTAATCATACCTTGAATTTGCTCTCTTAAGTCCTTACCTTCAAGTACTTCAGATCTTTGTTTGTATATAACTTCTCTTTGCATATTCATAACATCATCATAACCAATAAGGTTCTTTCTGATATCAAAGTTATTTCCTTCAACCTTCTTTTGAGCATTTTCAATAGCTTTACTTACCATTTTATGATCTATAGCTTCGTCTTCTTCTAATCCTAGCTTATCCATTAAGCCTTGTATTTTTTCAGATCCGAAAATTCTCATTAGGTCATCTTCTAATGATATATAGAATACTGATTCACCAGCATCACCTTGACGACCAGATCTACCTCTTAATTGGTTATCTATTCTTCTTGATTCATGTCTTTCAGTACCAATTATCTTAAGACCACCAGCTTCTTTAACACCTTCTCCAAGCTTAATATCTGTACCTCTACCAGCCATATTAGTAGCAATTGTAACACTACCTAACTCACCAGCATGAGATATGATTTCTGCTTCTTGTTCATGGTATTTAGCATTTAATACTTGATGCTTAATTCCCCTCTTCTTAAGAAGTGCAGATAAGTATTCTGATTTTTCAATACTTACAGTACCAACTAACACCGGTTGACCTTTTTTATTACATTCTATTATATCTTCAATAATAGCATTATATTTTCCCTTAGTATTTTTGTAGATTAAATCACTCTGATCTATTCTAGCTATATCTCTATTTGTTGGTACAACTATAACGTCTAATGCATAAATTTCTCTAAATTCATTTTCTTCAGTTAAAGCAGTACCTGTCATACCAGAAAGCTTTTGATACATTCTGAAATAGTTTTGGAATGTAATAGTTGCTAAAGTCTTAGACTCTCTTTCAATCTTAACTCCTTCTTTGGCTTCTATTGCTTGGTGAAGACCATCAGAATATCTTCTACCTTCCATAAGTCTTCCTGTAAACTCATCTACTATAATTACTTGGCCATCCTTAACCATATAATCCTTATCTATTTTCATTCCATAGTTAGCTTTAAGAGCTTGAGTTATATAGTGTTGTAATTCTAAGTGATCTGCATCAGCATAGTTATCTATTCCAAATGCTCTTTCTGCCTTAGCTACACCTGCATCAGTAAGCATTACTGATTTAGCTTTTTCATCTATAGTATAGTCTTCATCAGCTAATAATTGTTTAACAAAGTTATCTGCTACATTATAGAATTTAGTAGATTTTTCTCCTGCTCCAGAAATAATTAATGGTGTTCTAGCTTCATCAATAAGAATAGAGTCAACTTCGTCAACTACTGCAAAGTTCAGTTTTCTTTGAACTTTTTCTTCTTTGTAAATTACCATATTATCTCTTAAGTAATCAAAACCAAACTCATTGTTAGTTCCATATGTTATATCTGCTGCATAAGCTGCTCTTCTCTCATCTGACTTTAACCCATGAACTATGCATCCTGTAGTTAAGCCTAGGAAATTATATAATTGTCCCATCCACTCAACGTCTCTTTTAGCAAGATAATCATTAACAGTAATTAAGTGAACACCTTCTCCTGTTAATGCATTTAAGTATAAAGGAAGAGTTGCAACTAAAGTCTTACCTTCCCCTGTTTTCATTTCAGCGATTCTACCTTGGTGTAGTACCATACCCCCAATTAATTGAACTCTATAGTGTTTCATACCAAGAACTCTTGATGAAGCTTCTCTACATACTGCAAATGCTTCTGGTAGTATATCATCTAAAGTTTCTCCATTTTTTAGCCTTTCCTTAAATTCAAAAGTCTTAGCTGTTAATTCTTCATCAGTAAGCTTTTGCATGCTTGAATCTAAGGCTTCTATTTTATCTGCAATTTTTTCTAATTTCTTTACTTCTCTCTCACTGTATGTGCCAAATAGCTTTTCTAAAAATCCCATTCTTCTTTTCCTTCCAATATTATATTTTAAATAATTAAAAGTTTTCGATTTTCATTAATAAATTATACCATTTTATTAACAATTAATTCAACAAATATGTTACATATTAATAAAATTATAACTAAAAAGGAAGTGCATTGCACTTCCTTTTTAGTTATATATTGAATTTACAATGATTTTTTATATATAGTCAGGTTCTAACAAACCATAATCTCCGTCTTTCCTTTTATATACTACAGCTATTTTATTTTCATCTGCGTCTTGGAATACAAAGAAATTATGTCCTACTAATTCCATTTGAAGTATTGCCTCTTCTACTGACATAGGTTTAATACCAAATTTCTTAGTCTTAACAACCTTACCATTTTCCTCGATTAATTCATCTTCAACAGCAACTTCATCAAATGTTTTGAATCTTAATGATTCATTATTTCTTCTAGATAACTTTGTTTTTTGTTTTCTTATTCGTCTTTCTAATTTAGCTACTACTAAATCTATAGACTTATACATATCATCTGTAGCTTCTTCAGCCCTTAGAACAACTCCATTAAATGGTATAGTGATTTCCACCTTTTGCTTATTTTTTTGAACTGATAATGTAGCCTTAGCTTCTACTTCAGGATTAAAGTATCTATCGACCTTAGATAACTTCTTCTCCACCATATCCTTTAGTGCTGGTGTTGCTGTCGTATTTTTTGCTATTACTGAAACTCTCATAAAAGTTCATCCCCTCTCAATATGCTTCTTAAAGTTAATTAGTAGAAACACTTTGTTATATTTATATTATACCATTAAGTAATCGTTTAAATCAAGGATAATATATCCATACGTTATCTGTTTAAAATTATTTTGTTACACTTTTCATTAAATTAATAAAAATATTTATTTTAAATTTTGTAAATATTAATTTAGACAATAAAAAATAGCCATTAGAATACTAATAGCTACTAGTTGTAAAGCTAGCTGACCTGGATTTTGCCCCCACACTCGCCTACTGGAGCTTTTGCTACTAGGAATTACCCCCTCACTACTAACCCTCTCAAAATTTTTGGTAGGACTTACTTCTATACCGCACCATGCTCATAAGGAATTTTTCCTAACTTACGTGGATCGTTTTGCCTGCGACTAGCATCGACTTTCATCCACAGACCTAATCTTTACTATATTATTATATAAAACTTTTGGCAACTGTCAATATATTTATTGAAGCTGCTCCAGCTTCTTTTAATATTTTTTCACATTCAAATATAGTGGCACCAGTAGTTACAATATCATCTAATAAAATTATTTTCTTTCCTTTAACATTGTTTCTATCTCTAATTTTAAAGGCATCTTTTACATTTTTCATCCTATCTTCTTTTGATAATGTTTTTTGTTCTTTTATATTTTTAGCTTTAATTATATCTCTATATATTTTTATTTCTAATTTTCTGCTTATTTCTTTTGCTAAAAATTCACACTGGTTAAATCCTCTTTCTTTTAATGCTTTTTTACTACTAGGTATAAATAATATAGCTTCTGCATCTATATTATTTTCCTTAATTAATTTATAAATATAGTCTGCTAGCACCCTACCTGCAGTAAAATTTTTCTTATATTTAAATTCAAGTAAAAGCTTCTTTAGTGCTCCCTTATAATATCCATATGAAATTATATTTCCATCTCTAATACATCTCTTTATACTAGTATTGCAAATAGGGCATATACCTATAAATTCAGCATCACATACAATACACTTACTTATAGGCGGATATATTATATCTAAAATTTCTTCCTTAATCTCATTTAATAATTTAATAATCCCTTTTCCCATATTTTCTTATTATAACCCCTTGCCATTTCCTTAGCTATATCCATATCTTCAGTTATTTCTCTCCCTACTAGTAGCACTTCCCCATACTTTTTATCCTTCATATATTTTCCTACATCCGCACAAAAATATAATATTCTTTTATAAGTATATATTTTATCTTCTGAGAATAATATCACTATATCTATATTACCTTCTTTAATAGAATACTCTCTAATATCATTAGTTATTATAAATACACTATTTTTGTACTTATAGATATTTTCTAGCTCTATAGTAGAATTTTTCTTAAAATGTTTCATCACTTGTACATCATCAATTTCCAGCTCTTTTGTATAATAATTATATAACTTCTCTATTTTTTCCTCGTTAGGTACATATATTATCACTTTTCTATTATTGCTTTTAAACCACATTAAATAATCATATAAAGTATATGGCATATCTTCATCTAACCTTACTCTTGTAGTAATTATTCTTGGCTCTACAAAAATCTCATTTCTAATTAAATCTGAAATCTGAAATGTCATTCCCATATTTACTATTCTTTCAATAGAATATACTATTATCCTCTTTGAAAATAAGTATAAGTTCTCGATATACTCTCTTATTATTTCTTTAGAAATATTTGAGTAACAGCTAATATCATCTATTATGCATAAATCATATGCCCCTCTTACATCCTTTACTGATTTAAAATCAATAAAGTCTATATTACTCTCACTATCTTTATGATTATTAGAATATCTTATACTGCTTTTTTGCTTTAATCCATTAACTATTTCTTTATTATATTTATTACAATTATGAACATAAAGTATTTTCTTTCCTGCTAATAAAGTATCTTCTATAATATTTAGAAAAATTAATGGTGTATTATATGGATTAGTTACTATAGTTAAAAGTTTCGATTGCTTGTTATACCATTTATTAATTTTAGATGTACAATAATTAAATTCTTTTAAATTAGTTATCCTATTATCCTCTAACATGGAAAATCTCCTATTCGCTCAATACTTCACTATCAGTAATATCTAAAATTCTATTTTTAAGAGAAGAGTATCTTTCAACGCTTCGCGTATTAGTAACCATATATTGTAACGCCTTTGGAAGCCCAACAACTACTACCAGCTCCTTAGCTCTAGTTATTGCTGTATACAATAAATTCTTGTTCATAAGAAATGGTGATCCCATAAATGCTGGAGTAATTATAACTTTAAATTCACTACCTTGACTTTTATGAATAGTAATTGCATAAGCTAGTTCCAATTCATCTAAATAAACATAGTCATACACTACTCGTCTTTCATCATCAAAGATTACAGTAATATTTTTTTCTTCATCATTTATGCTTTCAATATATCCCATGTCTCCATTGAAAACACCTACACCTTCATTATCTCCATCGCCATTAATTCTAACCCACTTAAGAGAATAATTATTTTTAGTTTGCATTACTTTATCGCCTTCTCTAAAAATAACTTCTTTTAATTCTTTCTCTTTTTTATGCTTAGCTTTAGGGTTCAACACTTCTTGTAACTGATTATTTAAATTTTGAACTCCAAGGACTCCTTTTCTAGTAGGTGTTAAAATCTGAATATCTCTAAAGTTATCCCATTTCTTATTATAATTAGGAAGCCTTCTATTAATTAAATCGATAATAGTTCTAAGTATTTCATTTACATCCTCTTTATTTTCAAAGAAGAAATCTCCATCTCTCCTATTTAACACTGGCATTTCTCCATTATTTATCTTATGAGCATTTACAACAATAAGACTTTCTTGTCCTTGTCTAAATATATCTCTTAATCTAACTACTTTTATAAAGTTACTTTCAATTAAATCCTTTAATACATTTCCTGCACCAACTGATGGTAATTGATCTACATCTCCAACTATTATTAATCTAGTTCCAAGCTTAATTGCCTTTAATAAACTATTCATAAGCATTACATCTATCATAGATGCCTCGTCTATTATAATAACATCAGCCTCTAAAGGTTCATTCTCTCCCCTTTTATAATAGGATTTTCCATCATCATTGACACCCATTTCTAATAACCTATGTATAGTTTTAGCTTCTCTTCCAGTTGATTCACTCATCCTTTTTGCTGCTCTTCCTGTAGGAGCTCCTAGTACAACCTTCATATTATTATTTTCATATATTTCTATTATCGCTTTTATAATTGTTGTCTTACCCGTTCCTGGTCCTCCAGTAATTATTTCTATACCATTCTCAAAAGCACCTACTATGGCTTCCTTTTGTGAATCTGCAAACTTCATATTATTCTTTTTTTCAAAAACTCCAACTTCAAACTCTACATCTGCGTTTATACTTCTGAAATTTTCTAAACTTAAAGTTATTATTCTATTAGTAACTCCTAGTTCACAATAATAATATGGAAGAGCAAATACAGATTCTACTCCATCTATCTTTTCCACCTTAACCCTAGAATCTACAGTTAAATTATATAAAGCACCATCTACTAATTCATTAGTAGCTCCTAGTAATTTTATAGTTTCTTTAACTAATTCATCCTTAGGCATATATGTGTTACCTGAGGAAGAAAACTGATTTAAAATATATATTATTCCACTCTGTATTCTAAATTGAGAGGTAGGCTCAATTCCTATGCTTTTAGCTATTCTATCAGCGGTTATAAAGCCAATCCCTGTTATTTCATCAGATAGTATATATGGATTGTTAGCTACTATATCTCTCGCATTAGCTCCAAAAGCTTTATAAACCTTAATACACTGATTAGTAGTCATTCCATGTCCTTGAAAATAGAGTATAATATCTTTTAGTTCCCTTTGTTCATTATAGGACTCTTTAATTATCTCAAACTTTTTCTGTCCTATACCTTCCACACCTTTAATCTTATCTATATCATTATCTAAAACTTCTAATGTTTTTTCTTTAAATCTTTCAACTAATCTTTTAGCAGTAATAGGGCCTATTCCTTTAACAATTCCTGTTGATAGATATCTTTCTATTCCTTTTATGGAATCAGGTAAAATTTCTTCATACTCTTCTATATTAAATTGTTTACCAAATTGTTTATGAATTACCCATTCACCTTTTAATTTAACATTTTGGCCTTCCTTCATAAAAGGAACTATCCCAACAGCATTAATAATTTCTTTTTCTAAGTTTATTTTAGAAACTACATAACCCGTATCTTCACTTTTAAATACAATAGCTTCAACTATTCCATTTAAATATTCTGCCATATTATCTACTCCAAACCTTAATTATATTTTTAATACTCCTATTTTTATTATATAATATATATTGAGTAATACATAATAAAGATTATACAATTTTAATGTGATATAATAAAAATAGTAAATAATGGAGGTGTAATTATATGTTAATTAAAAATTGTAATATAATTTACTTAGACAAAATTGAAAAAGGAAATGTGTTAATTGAAAACAACAAAATTAAAGCAATTAACCCAAGTAGCTATGATGATACAGAAGTTATAGATGCTGAAGGCTTATATTTATCACCTGGATTTATCGATGTCCATATACACGGTGCTGGTGGCCACGACACTATGGATGGAACTTTTGAAGCTATTAATGAAATTTCAAAGGTAATAGTTAAGCATGGGACTACTGCTTTTACACCAACTACTATGACTGTTGCTGTAGAAGATATTAAAAAATCAATGGATGTTATTAAAGAAGCTAAAGAAAACGGAACTGATGGTGCTATAGTTTTAGGTGCACACTTAGAAGGACCATTTATCAATCCTAAAGCGATTGGTGCTCAAAATCCAAACTTCTTAATTCCTCCAACTCTTGAAAACTACACTGCTATGGTCGGAGATGCTGAAGATGCTGTAGTATCTATTACTATTGCTCCAGAAGTACCAGGTGCTAAGGAATTAATAAAAGAATTATCTAAAAGAGGTGTAGTTTGCTCAATAGGTCATACTAGAGCCACTTATGCTGAAGCAATGGAAGGAATTGAATGTGGATGTGGTCACTCAACTCATCTATTTAATGCTATGACTCCATTTGCTCACAGAGAGCCTGGAGTAGTTGGAGCTATATTTGATAGTGAAATTACTACTGAAACAATTTCAGATGGTATTCACGTGTCTTATCCATCACTTAGAATAGCATATAACCAAAAGACTCCTGATAAAGTTTTATTAGTAACAGATGCTATGATGGCTTGTGCAATGCCTGATGGTATGTATGCTTTAGGCGGTCAAGATGTTGAAGTTAAAGATGGTGCTGCTAGATTATTAAGCGGAAGTCTTGCTGGATCAATTTTAACTTTAGATAAGGCAGTTAAAAACGTTTATAAAAATGTAGGTCTTCCTCTACATGAAGCTGTTAAAATGGCTGCTTACAATCCTGCTAAACACTGTAAAGTTGCAGATAGAAAAGGATTAATTAAAGAAGGCTATGATGCAGACTTATTATTATTTGATGATGAAATTAATATTAAGAAGGTAATAGTAGGCGGAAAAGTTTTAGTATAGAAATTATTAAAAGGAGCTGTCGCCATTGTGCGACAGCTCCTTTTTTATCTATATTTCACTTACTTAACAGCTATCCTCATACGATAGCAAAAATCTACTTCAAATTTATCCTCACCAAAAATATCTAGAATTCTTTTTTCAAAAGAATTTAAATTAGAATTAATTTCATCTATATTTGATTTAATAATAGATTGTAGTCCTCCTTGGCTCAAAGCAATTGTAATAAATCTTCTAGCATCACATAGTTCAGTATTGGAAAATACTATTTCTCTTACATATCTGAAATGTTCACTTTTCTCTATATTAGATAAATGATTATCTTTACTCCATTTAATAAACTTTTTATTAGCCTCTAAATACTTTAATTCAACTTCATTTACTTTTTCAAAAAGCTTATTATATTCAAATTCTGCTTCCCAGTTACATACTGGTGGCCAATCACAATCATAAACAGCAAAGACTCCTCCATTCTTTAATAATCTATCTGATTCTTGCAAAGTAGTTTCTGGATTCATCCAGTGAAAGGATTGAGAAGCTGTAATTATATCTACAGAATTACTTTCTAAACCAGTATTATCTGAAAATGCAGAAATAAACGTCACATTATCTAATCCTAATGACTTTTCTCTTGCTATTTCAATCATATCAGGGCTTGGCTCTATTCCTATAACTTTCCTACTTATATCGCTCCAAATCCTTGTCGAAAGCCCTGTACCACACCCTATATCTACAACAAGAGATGGTTTACTACCCATGTATTTTAATATTATTTCTTTAACCTTTTCAGGACATTTAGGTCTAGCACTATCATACAGATCTGCAAACCCCATAAACCTATCAGCATTAACCTGCAAATTTTCTCCCATAATCAATCTCCCCCTTTTTATAAATATTATATCATTAACCACCTCCTTTAATTTACTTATTATGTAATATATTTGTAATTATTACTACAAATCAATCTAACTTAGTAAACTCTATTATTATCTACACAAAAAAGACCACTAGTTTAAACTAGCGGCCTCTACTTCATTCATATGCTATTTAGATATTTAAATTGTGATATAGTTACAAAGATAAATAGAATATGTGAAATAAGCATATGGCTAGAACTTCTTTTTGTAGCCATTTATCTTATGGAGCATATTCTATTTATCGCCGTTATATTTGCAATTTAAAGGAATTTCTTTATTTCTTCTACCTTGTTTAATTGTTCCCAAGGTAAGTTTAAGTCGTTTCTTCCAAAGTGTCCATAAGCTGCTGTTTGCTTGTATATAGGTCTTCTTAATTCTAAGTCTCTAATTATAGCACCTGGTCTTAAGTCAAATACCTTTTCTACTATAGCAACTATTTCTTCTTCTGATTTCTTACCTGTTCCAAAAGTTTCTACTTCGATTGATACTGGTTTAGCAACTCCAATAGCATAAGCTAATTGAATTTCTAACTTATCAGCAACTCCTGCCGCAACTAAGTTCTTAGCTACCCATCTAGCTGCATATGCTGCTGATCTATCAACCTTAGTTGGATCTTTTCCTGAGAAAGCTCCACCACCGTGTCTTCCATATCCACCGTAAGTGTCAACAATAATCTTTCTTCCTGTTAAACCACTATCTCCTTGTGGTCCACCAACTACGAATCTTCCAGTTGGATTTATATAATACTTAGTGTTTTCATCTAATAATTCAGCCGGTACAACTTCTTTTATTACATATTTCATTAAATCTTCTCTGATTTGTTCTTGAGTAACATTTTCGCCATGTTGAGTAGATATTACTATAGCATCGATTCTAACAACCTTATTATCATCATACTCAACTGTAACTTGAGTCTTACCATCCGGTCTTAAATAAGGTAAAGTACCATTCTTTCTAACTTCTGATAACTTTCTTGATAACTTATGAGCCATAGCTATTGGTAATGGCATAAATTCTTCTGTTTCATTAGTTGCAAAACCAAACATCATTCCTTGGTCTCCTGCTCCAACTGCTTCAACATCATCCTTTTCGCCTGCTCTTGATTCTAAAGCTTCATCAACACCCATTGCTATATCACTTGATTGCTCATCAATTGAAGTTAATACAGAACAAGTTTCACAGTCAAATCCATATTTAGCTCTATCATAGCCAATTCCTTTAACTGTTTCTCTAACTAACTTTGGAATATCCACATAACAATTAGTAGATATTTCTCCCATAACTAAAACCATTCCTGTTGTTACAGCTGTTTCACAAGCAACTCTAGCTGATGGGTCCTTAGCTAATATACTATCTAATACTGCATCTGAAATTTGGTCACAAATTTTATCTGGATGTCCTTCTGTAACTGATTCTGAAGTAAATAATCTTTTCATATTAATATCTCCTTTCATTTTTTTGATATTAATTCTAGGCTATTTTATAAAAAATCTTCCATGAGACTTTAAGTCATAGATTTTTACGTATCTAGTTCTAATAGCTTTCATTACGTATTTTTATTTTTTATTCTTTAGAAAATAATATTCCTAATTGATAAAATATTTATAGTTATCCGTAATATTATTTAAAATAAAATTTCTTTAAGAATAAAAAAAATCTCCTCGATAAGAAGAGATACAAAATCTTAATCTTTCTTATCTTGCAAAAACTTGCTGGAATTGGCACCACACTCAACTTAATGAAGCAGGTTGCCGGGTTTCACAGGGCCCTTTTCCCTCCACCTCTCTTGATAAGAACTAATATCAAATTTTACTTACAAAGTATATCATCTCTAATATTAATAGTCAATAATAAAAGGTAATTTTCTTGCGCATTAATAGTGATGATCCTTTTATAATTTCAAAGACAATAAAAAAAGACAAGTAACCTTGTCTTTGTGGTGGGGGAGGACGGATTCGAACCATCGAAACGAAACGTAACAGATTTACAGTCTGCCCCCTTTGGCCACTCGGGAACTCCCCCTTATTTATGGAGCTGGCAATAGGAATCGAACCTACAACCTGCTGATTACAAGTCAGCTGCTCTACCGTTGAGCCATGCCAGCATATT
>NZ_SRYR01000029.1 GCF_004794105.1 Clostridium sartagoforme | reverse complement strand
TATTTGCAAATGCATCTGACTTAGCTAAGTTAGCTCAAGTTATGCTTAATGATGGTGGATATGGAAATAATAAATTCTTTAATAAGAATACTATTGAAGAATTTACTAAGAGAAAATCATCTAGCCCTACTTGGGGATTAGGCTGGTGGAGACAAGGCGATAACGGTAGAGTATGGTACTTTGGAACACAAGCTTCAAGTAACACATATGGACACCAAGGATGGACAGGAACATTAACAGTTATAGATCCTGAAAGTAATTTAGTAGTTGTTTTATTAACTAATAAAATTAATTCACCAGTTATTGATAATACTAAGAATGCTAATACATTCTTCGGAAACAAATTTACTACTGCAACCCTTGGTACAATACCAACACTTGTTTATGAATCTATAGAGCATGGTAATAAAGAAGCAATAGATGCTAATTTAAAAACTATGGTAACAGAAAAATTAAAACTATATAATCCTTCAAATTATCAAGGAGAAGCTGTTTTAAAAGCTGCATATTCTGTAGTTGATACAATGGTTACAAGAGCAGAAGAACGTAAGGTTAAATCTACTATTGATTATGCTTATGAGGCAATAGAAGAAATAAGTAAAGTAGATACAGATAAAACTATCATTAATGAATTAAAGGCTAGGGTAGATAGCATAAAAGCTATTGATGAAGCAGAAAGAGATTTATCTAATATTTCTACAGAAAAGTTATCTGAGGTTCCAGATGCTGATTGGCAAGCAGATATATCTTTCCCTGATTGTCTGAACCGTGTAGATGATACATTAATAGTAAATAATATGTATACATTCAATGGATACGAAAATCAAGGAAAACTATATATTAAAGCTGAACCTGGGGTTACATCAGCAAGAATATTTATAAATGGATTTGAAATGGATACAAGTGAAATTTGTAATAATTCTGGAAGTACTTTTGTTGTTGACTACTCTAAGGTAGCAAATAATGGAAGAAATACTATTCAAGTTACAAATATAGAGCCAAATAATACTGCTATTAAGGGCGGAATATCTGTAAAAATACCATATCCAGAAGTAATTGAAGGTAGTGCTGATTCAGTTGGAATGAATCAAAATACTTTAGATTTAATTGATACTTTAATTAATAATGATGTTAAGTATGGATTTACAAGTGCTCAATTAGCTGTTATTAAAGACGGGGTTATGGTTAAGAACAGTGCATATGGAAAGACTAATTCTTATAATCAAGATGGTA
>NZ_SRYR01000028.1 GCF_004794105.1 Clostridium sartagoforme | reverse complement strand
CCTGCTTCCCACAAGGTTTCACGTGTCTCGTGGTACTCTGGATCAGAACTTGATTATTATCACTTTCACTTACGTGGCTATTACACTCTATGGCTCAACTTTCCAGTTGTCTTCAATTAGTAATAACTTCTCGTTAATGTTCTGTCCGCAACCCCAGAGATAAATCTCTGGTTTGGGCTCTTTCCCTTTCGCTCGCCGCTACTAAGAAAATCGATTTTTCTTTCTCTTCCTCTAGGTACTTAGATGTTTCAGTTCCCTAGGTTTACCTTCCTGCAACTATTTATTCATTACAGGATACATGGGGTTTCCCATGTGAGTTCCCTCATTCGGAAATCTTCGGATCACTGGCTATGTGCGCCTACCCGAAGCTTATCGCAGCTTATCACGTCCTTCATCGGCTCCTGATGCCAAGGCATTCACCATGCGCCCTTTGTAGCTTGACCTATATGTCATTTAATTATAAGCTTCGTATCTCTTCGTCGATTTCGTCCATCACTTACTCACGTATAAAATACGTTCCGTCGTTCAGTCCTCATCTCCTCGGCCTACTCGCTTCTAATTAAATTCCTCTCTAATTTCATCCTAGTTTACCAATTTTCTGTAAACGTTTTGAAAAAATTAGGTGGTTATTTATTTAGTAATAAATTACAAAGTTATTCACAAAGAATATTTTTGGCTTGTTGTTATTTATATTCATATGCAATTTTCAAAGAACAATGGTGGGTCTAAATGGACTCGAACCATCGACCTCACGCTTATCAGGCGTGCGCTCTAACCAGCTGAGCTATAGACCCATATTTTTTGAAGAACTTAGTCTTTCAAAATTGAACAGAAGTTAAGAAACCAGTCTTCTAAGTTGTACTAGATAAGCGCCTTGCTTACTAGATTTCTCCATAGAAAGGAGGTGATCCAGCCGCAGGTTCTCCTACGGCTACCTTGTTACGACTTCACCCCAATCGCTGACCCTACCTTAGGTCGCTGCCTCCCTTACGGGTTAGCTCACGAACTTTGGGTATTGCCAACTCTCATGGTGTGACGGGCGGTGTGTACAAGGCCCGGGAACGTATTCACCGCGACATTCTGATTCGCGATTACTAGCAACTCCAGCTTCATGTAGGCGAGTTTCAGCCTACAATCCGAACTGAGACAAGTTTTATAGTTTAGCTCCACCTTGCGGTATTGCATCTCGTTGTACTTGCCATTGTAGCACGTGTGTAGCCCTAGACATAAGGGGCATGATGATTTGACGTCATCCCCACCTTCCTCCCGGTTAACCCGGGCAGTCTCGCTAGAGTGCTCAACTAAATGGTAGCAACTAACAATAAGGGTTGCGCTCGTTGCGGGACTTAACCCAACATCTCACGACACGAGCTGACGACAACCATGCACCACCTGTCATCCTGTCCCCGAA
>NZ_SRYR01000027.1 GCF_004794105.1 Clostridium sartagoforme | reverse complement strand
GCGTGTTTAGCTCAGCTGGATAGAGCAACGCCCTTCTAAGGCGTGGGCCAGGAGTTCGAATCTCTTAACACGCACCATTAATGGTGAACGTAGTTCAGTTGGTAGAGCGCCAGTTTGTGGCACTGGTTGTCGTGGGTTCGAGTCCCATCGTTCACCCCATACGCTGGGATATCGCCAAGCGGTAAGGCACCGCACTTTGACTGCGGTATTCGTAGGTTCAAATCCTGCTATCCCAGCCAACTTGGTTTACTAGCTCAATCGGTAGAGCACTTGACTTTTAATCAAGGTGTACCGGGTTCGATTCCCGGGTAAGCCACCAATATATATGCAGATGTGGCGGAATTGGCAGACGCACTAGACTTAGGATCTAGCGCCATTGGCGTGGGGGTTCGACTCCCTTCATCTGCACCATATATATTATAAAAATAGAAATAAAATTTACGCGGAAGTGGCTCAATGGTAGAGCGTCACCTTGCCAAGGTGAATGTTGCGGGTTCGAGTCCCGTCTTTCGCTCCATAATATGCGGGTGTAGCTCAATGGTAGAGCCCTTGCCTTCCAAGCAAGTTACGTGAGTTCGATTCTCATCACCCGCTCCAATAGATTAAGACTAAGTAGAAATTACTTAGTCTTTTTCGTTGTATTTTAAATACCACAGGTTCAAACTGGCATTCTAAAGAGTTTCTAGAGGTAGGGGTATAAAAAAACTCCGTTGTGAATAATAGTAGGTTTACCGACCACCACTATAATACAAGGAGGTATCAAATATGGATAATAGTAGTTTAGCACATAGAAAATATAATTGTAAATATCCATAGTTTCCATACTAAAGTATAGAAGATAAATAATTTATGGATAAATAAAATTTGATGTATAAGAAATATTAAGAAGGTTAAGTGATTAGTTATAGATAATATCATATATAAAATTTGATTTTTAATATGTAGTAATAATAAGGCTATGAAAAGTACTTTTGTAATAAGAAATCTTTGGAGGGATTTAATAAAGGAGAATATAGATACTATTAAAAAGAGAAATATAGACCATTATATAGATGGATTTTGATTTGGGATTTAGTTATAAGAACTGACATTGACGACTGTAAAAGATATTTTAAGGTAATAGATTTAAATGATGATTTTTTTATTTTATAAAATCTCAGTGGTAAGTAATATCTGAAGTCATTTAAAATTAGGAAGAATAACTAATATAGAATATAGTATCTAAATAATAGTAAATTCTAATTATTAAGAATTGAAAATTAAAAATGAATAATTATTGATGTAATTCCGTAAGAATTACATCAATAATTATTTTCTTGTCAAAACTCCTCCGGGAGTTTTTTCATTAATTTTTCATTATTCATTGTGCGACAGCACATTGGTGCACCTAGAGGGGCTCGAACCCCCGACCACTGGATTCGAAGTCCAACGCTCTATCCAACTGAGCTATAGATGCATAAAAGATTTTAGATATATTATAATATTAAAGTGATTAATTTTCTACTTTATATATAAATAATTTGAAATTATTAGAAGATTACTTATAAAGTTAATATAAACTTATCCATGTGTATCAATATATATAAATTTAAGAAAAAGCTATAAATTTTAAGTAATATACATATAATTTAATATAAATAAAGTAGAAACATATTCATTAATTTTGAGCTGTGATAGAATAGTCAATGTTCTCGGAAACAACTTAAAAAATAACTTGAAAAACAAGTTAGAAAAAATAAAAAAAGTTGTTGACAAAATATCTTATAAGTAGTAAGATAATGAAGTCGCTTGAGAGCGACAGAGAAAATGGTCTTTGAAAATTGAACAGAATAAAGTTAAGTAAAATAAACCAGCAA
>NZ_SRYR01000026.1 GCF_004794105.1 Clostridium sartagoforme | reverse complement strand
ATATTTAGCTGACTGATACTAATAGGTCGAGGGCTTGACCAATAAATTTTGGAAATGTTAAAAATTATTCATATGCAATTTTCAGAGAACACTCTGAAATCTGGTGATGATGGCGTAGAGGAAACACTCCTTTCCATTCCGAACAGGAAAGTTAAGCTCTACAGCGTCGATGGTACTGCACGGGCGACTGTGTGGGAGAGTAGAACGTTGCCAGGTAGCAAGACTATATCAATTTATTGATATAGTCTTTTTTTTTATTTCAATAGAAATATAAATACAAACATATAAACTATGTATCCTTCATATTAATAAATGTAAGATAAATAAATAAGGAGGGATATAATGAGCAAAAAAGAGATAATAGCTATGATTTTAGCTGGTGGACAAGGTTCTAGGTTGGGGGTATTAACTAAGGAACTAGCAAAACCGGCTATACCTTTTGGAGGTAAGTATAGGATTATAGATTTTACTTTAAGTAATTGTTCAAATTCAGGAATATATACAGTTGGAGTTTTAACCCAATATAAGCCTTTAGAGCTAAATTCTCATATAGGTATTGGATCTCCTTGGGACTTGGATAGGAGAGATGGAGGAATTAGTATCCTGCCTCCATATCAAAAGGAAAAGGGTGGAGAATGGTATAAAGGAACTGCAAATGCTATTTATCAGAATATAGAGTATATAGATAGATATGATCCTAAGTATGTGCTTATATTATCAGGGGATCATATATATAAGATGAATTATGAAGAAATGTTAAACTTTCATAGAGTAAAGGAAGCTGAAGCTACAATTGCAGTTATAGAAGTAGATATAAATGAGGCTAGTAGATTCGGAATAATGAATACAAAAAATGATTTTTCTATATATGAATTTGAAGAAAAGCCTGAAAACCCAAAGAATAATAAAGCTTCTATGGGGGTATATATTTTTAATTGGAAGATATTAAGAAAGTTCTTGATAGAAGATGAAAAAGATAGTAATTCAAATCATGATTTTGGTAAAAATATAATTCCAAGTATGTTAAAGAAAAAAATAAAGTTATTTGCATATCCCTATAATGGATATTGGAAAGATGTTGGTACTATAAAAAGTTTATGGGAAGCTAATATGGATTTATTAAAATTTAATAATGATTTAAATTTATATGATCATAATTGGAGAATTTATAGTGAAAATATATCCAGGACGGCTCAATATATAGGGAGGAATGGATCTGTAAAAGAATCTTTGATTGTAGAAGGCTGCATTATAGAGGGGGAGATAGATCATTCTGTATTGTTTCAAGGAGTTACTATAGGTAAAAATTCTATAATAAAGAATTCAGTAATAATGAATGATGCAGTAATAGAAGATAACGTAATAATTAATAAAGCAATAGTAGGAAATAATGCAATAGTATCAAAAAATTGCAATATAGGTAATGGAAAAGATATTACAGTAATAGCAGCTAATGAAACTATAGAATATGGAGAGAGAATGAATCCATTAGAAGTGGTATAATATTTGGAGGGTTTAATGAAGGATTGTATAGGAATTATTAATTTAGATGAAAATGAAGAAAAATTGAAAAGTTTAATAAATAATAACACGATATCATCAATGTCTATTGCAGGGAGATATAGAATAATTGATTTTGTATTATCAAATCTAACTAATTCAGGAGTAGAGTGTATAGGATTATTTGCAAAGAAAAAATCATATCCTCTTATAAATCACTTGAGCAATGGTAGGCCTTGGGATCTTCATAGAAAGAAATATGGATTAAGAATATTTAATTATAGTGAGTATGATCCAGCTTATGATGATATTCATAGCTTTATGGAAAATATTGATTTTATTAAGAATAGTGATAAAGAATATATAATAATGGCATCATCATATATGGTTTGTAATATTAACTATCAAGATGTTATAAATTATCATAGAGAATCAGATAATGATATAACTATTGTTTATAAGAAGGATATAAACATAAAAAATAAATATGAAAATTGCCAAACTATAGAATTTAATCCTGAAGGAAAAATAGAAAGTATAGAAGTAATATCGAATAAAAGTAATAACGTAAATTTAAATATGGAAATGTATATAATGAGGACTTCTCTATTTATAAATATGGTAAGGGATAGCCTGACTACGGGTCTTTATAAAAAAATTAATGATTATATAATAAGTAATACAAGAAAATTAAATATGGGAGCATATGAATTTGAAGGATATTTAGCTTGTATAAATTCAATAGACTCCTATTTTAATACCAATAAAGAAATATTAAATTTAGAAATAAGTAAGGAACTATTTTATAACAGACCTATATATACAAATCAAAAAGATGAGCCACCAACATACTATTCTAAAGATAGTAAAGTAGAAAATTCTATAATTGCTAATGGTTCATATATAGAGGGGAAGGTAGAGAATAGTATTATAGGAAGAGAAGTAATAATTAAAAATGGAGCAGTAATAATTAATAGTATAGTTATGGATAATTGTGTAGTAGATAAATTTTCACTGATAAACAATGCAATAGTAAATTCAGGAGTATCATTTAAAGAAGAATCTGTAATTGAGGGATTTATTGAAAAACCTAAAATAATATAAAATAAAGAGTATCTAAATAATAGATACTCTTTATATTTATCTTGATAAGAAAAATATATTTATAAAATAGATCAATTTTCTAGTTAATAGGAGATTATTAATAACAACTCATCCACACGTATCAATAGTAGAAAAATTAAGGAATATATACATATTTTAAATTATTTAAGGTAAAATAAGAATAATGGGAGAAATATTAAATACTAAAAAATACTTTACGTGATAATATCTTTTATGTTCTCGGAAACAACTTAGAAGATAACTTGAAAAACAAGTTAGAAAAAATAAAAAAAGTTGTTGACAAATTATCTTATAAGTAGTAAGATAATGAAGTCGCTTGAGGGCGACAGAGAAAATGGTCTTTGAAAATTGAACAGAATAAAGTTAAGTAAAATA
>NZ_SRYR01000025.1 GCF_004794105.1 Clostridium sartagoforme | reverse complement strand
CAGCGTCGATGGTACTGCACGGGCGACTGTGTGGGAGAGTAGAACGTTGCCAGGTTAATATGCGTTATTAGCTCAGTTGGTAGAGCACCTGACTCTTAATCAGGGTGTCCCGGGTTCGATCCCCTGATAACGCACCAAAATCCTAAACGTAAGTTTAGGATTTTTTTGTTTATTAAAAATATTCTTAGAGTATAATAAGATATAGAAGAAGTTTTATAACTTAAGATATAAAAATGTCAAATATAGATTGAAATTAAATTAGTCGGAGGAGATAATATGTTTTCAAAAAGAAGAAAAGTAGCCATAGTTGGAACTGGACTAGTAGGTTCTAGTACAGCTTTTAGTCTAATTACTCAAGGCGTATGTGATGAAGTAATTATGATAGATATTAATAGGGAAAAAGCTCTTGGAGAAGTAATGGATTTGAAACATTGCATAGAGTATTTAAATAGAAATACAAAGATTAGGGTTGGATCATATGAAGAATGTGGAGATGTGGATATAGTAGTAATTACAGCTGGAGCACCTCCTAAGCCAGGTCAAACAAGATTAGACACATTGGATTTATCAGCTAAAATAACAGAATCAATAGTAAATCCTATAATGGAAAGTGGATTTAAAGGACATTTTATAATAGTTTCTAATCCTGTGGATATAATATCATATTATGTGTATAAGTTATCTGGATTACCAAAGAGTCATGTAATAGGGTCTGGAACATCAGTAGATTCAGCAAGATTAAAGAATTTTATAGGAGATATATTTAATGTAGATCCAAGAAGTGTTCAAGCTTATTCAATGGGAGAGCATGGAGATTCTCAAATGGTTCCATGGTCTCATGTATATATCGGAGGAAAGCCTTTTAGAAAGGTAATAGAAGATAATAAGGATAGAGTAGGGGATATAGATTTAGATAAATTAGTACTAGATACAGCTAGAGCAGGATGGGAAGTATATAATAGAAAAGGAACCACATATTATGCTATAGCATCTTCGACTGTAGGGATAATAAAGGCTATTATTAATGATGAAAATAAAATTATTCCTGTTTCTACACTATTAGATGGAGAATATGGAGAAACTGATGTATTTTCTGGGGTACCTGCAGTTTTAAACGCTGAGGGTGTTAAGGAAGTTGTAGAGATAGATATGACTACTGAAGAACTAGAGAAATTTAAGCTATCTAATAAAACAATAAGAGAATACATTAAAAAGCTAAATAAGTAAAAATAATGGTAGGTTATTATGATGGATAATAGCCTACTATATTTATAATTTTCTGGAAATTTTAATATATTTATATAAATAATAAAAAAATAAAAAAGTTTGATAAAAAATGTTGACATTAATAAGAGAACCATATATAATTAGTTCTTGTTGAGGGACAAATATCTGGTGATGATGGCGTAGAGGAAACACTCCTTTCCATTCCGAACAGGAAAGTTAAGCTCTACAGCGTCGATGGTACTGCACGGGCGACTGTGTGGGAGAGTAGAACGTTGCCAGGTAATAAGGTTTACTAGCTCAATCGGTAGAGCACTTGACTTTTAATCAAGGTGTACCGGGTTCGATTCCCGGGTAAGCCACCAAGCCACTTCTAATTTAAGAAGTGGTTTTTTTATTTTTATAATGTTAGCTTAGAATTTATTTCTTAATAATATTAAATTAGTATTCTATTATTAATTAATATATGTAATGTAGAAAATAGGAAGGCTTTCAATAATATATGTTAGCAGACTAAATTTATTTAAATCTGTCTAGTTTATATTATTGAAAGCCTTATTATTATTATTTATTTTCTCAATATATCTTTTTTCATGAATTTTAAAAATTTCTTTATAGAGTTCCAATCATCTTTTAAAGTACTATTATCTTCATCTTTAAAATATCCACCTATATAAATAAGCATAATAAAGAATAGTATACCAAGGTTAATATAAATATCTTTAATGTCTGCGATAAATAAATCACTAATACCTATAAAGTCTAAGCTACCACCATAGAAGACCTTATCTATTAGGGAGCATAGAGCACCAGTGCTTATAAATAAAAATGACATATCAGCCCAAAAGCTTTTATTTCCTTTAGATAAGTAATACCTATAGACTTCTATTACTAAAATAACTGCAATTATATTTAGAACAATTAAAGCAGAAAAGCCAACTCCTAAACCAAATCTTGCATTAAGCCAAGAACCATCAGTATTTATAATTGGATCAAAAGAAAGGAATCCTTTAATTATTTCTACATAATTATTGAAAAAGAAAAATTTAATTATTATTTTTATTCCTTGATCAATTAACATTAGAATTAAGAAAATTATAATAACAGTTTTATTAGTAAATCCTTTATTATATTTTTTTGATAAATAGTAAATTATTAATCCTGTAAAAGCAAATACAAGGGTTAATAAAAGATTCATCACTAAGGTATAAATATCATTAACTCTGCCAGTAAAGATTTCAAAGGCAAAATATACTAGCCACATAATAGGGAGTAATCCTATAGTAAGCCATTTTTCTTTGTTTTTATTATCAGCCATTTCATCCTCCTATAGTATATTTAAGATATTAAAATTTTATCATATATATTTATAAATTACACAGAACAACACAAAATAATTTAAATCTGATATAATTATAAGTAAATTATGAATAATTAAACTATTCAAATAAAGAATAATATATAAGTTGTACTAAAGCTTTTGTATTTTATTAAGTTATTTTTTATATTAAAAATATTTAAGAAATTAAATTAGTTTGATAACGTATATAAAAATTAAAAGATTGCAGCTTTCAATTAATGTAATTTACACTTTAAACTATATTAATCCAAAATAATATAGGCACTTAAAATGTAGATCAATTATTGAAGCGTAGATTAATATAGTACATATTTAGGAGGGTTTGAGATGTTGAGAATTTTTGCAGTATCTGATTCTATTGGAGAAACAGCTGAGCAAGTAGCATTAGCTGCAGCAAGTCAATTTAAAGGTGAGACAGAAGTAAAGAGAATTCCTTATGTAAAAGAATTAGAGGATATAGAATATATAATGAGAGAAATAAGTGAATTTGAAAAGGTAATGATTGTGTCTACTATTATTACAGTAAATGTAAGGGAATATTTAACTCAAAAGTGTTTGGAGAAAAATATTTCAGTAGTTAATGTACTAGGCCCTATAGTAAATGTAGCATCATCACTTTTAAACAGAATGCCGGATAATAATCCAGGTGCAATGAGAAATATAGATGATACATATTTCAAAAGAATTGAGGCTATGGAATTTGCTATGCAATATGATGATAGTAAAGACTATAGAGGATTAAAAAATGCAGATGTAGTATTAATAGGACTTTCTAGAACATCTAAAACGCCATTATGTATGTATCTTGCGAACAAAGGATTAAAGGCAATAAATATACCGTTAATGCCAGAGGTAGAAATACCTGATGAGTTGTTTGAAGTAGACAGAAAAAAAGTTTTTGGATTAGTAATAAATCCACTTCAATTAATAGAAATTAGAAAAAAGAGATTAGATAAGTTTCATAGAATGCCAACTGGTATAGATTATGCAAGTGATGCAAGAATACTAGAGGAATTTGAATTTTCAGATAAAATAATTAGGAAGATAGGTTGTAAAACTATTGATGTTACTCAAAGAGCTATAGAGGATACTGCATTAATTATTTTAAAGTCATTAGGATATACTAAATAGTATATGAATAAAATATAAAGCTCTAGAAAACCTAAGAAAAGTAAGGCTTTCTAGGGTTTTATGATAAAATAAATAAAAAAATAATAAAAATGTGTTGACATAATATTATTAGAATGATAAGATAATGAAGTCGCTTGAGGGCGGCGGAGAAAATGGTCTTTGAAAATTGAACAGAATAAAGTTAAGTAAAATAAACCAGCA
>NZ_SRYR01000024.1 GCF_004794105.1 Clostridium sartagoforme | reverse complement strand
TTAAAAGAATTGCTGGTTTATTTTACTTAACTTTATTCTGTTCAATTTTCAAAGATCTCATTTGCAAGTCTTAAGCAACTTGCTCATTTATAATAACATTTGAGTTTTAAATTGTCAACACTTTTGTTTTACAATTTTCTCTCTCAGTTAACCGCCGTTCCCGACGACGCTATTTATAATATCACGATTATTTTATCCTTCAAATACTCAATTATATTATTATTAAAAATTATTTTTATCTAGCTAATTTATTCTACTTTATTCTTTAAATTTTATATAATGATACGCCAGGGGGAGTTAATTTACTTTTAGGACACTATATGCCTTATATTGTAATTTATTATTTGGCTTAATATATTACTTTTCTTAATATATATTCGATATTAATATATAATGTATATTATAACAGTAAAATTTTAGGGGGATTTTTATGATCAAAAAAATAATTGCAATTATTATGGCTTCTTCTTTTTTATTAGTAGGTTGTTCAGAAGCTGATGACCAAACATCTTCAGATGAAAATAAAACAACTTTAACTACATCATATAAAAAAGAAATAGATACTTCAAAGAGAATAGTTCTATCAGGTAAAACTTCTGATTATACTAAATACTCCTTTTTAGGAAACTTATTATTCTTCCCTGATCCTAATAATGATAATAAACTTTCGGTTGCTGAAATAAAAGAAGATACATCTACTATAAATGAATCTATTATTAAAGAAAGCTTTGACTATTCAGTAGATTCATTAGTATCAGACGGTAACTACATATACTTTTCATCAATATCTGCTGATAAAGGCGTTTATAAATTAGATTATCAAAAGAAAGAAATAACTAATGTTATAAACAATTCTACTTTTAACTTAGTTTATCAAAACGATTTTTTATATTACATAGATTCATTAAGTAAGGGTATTTATTCAATTAATCTAAAGACTACTGAGAAAAAATTATTATCATCAAAACAAGCAAGTGAGTTTATACTAAACAACAATTCAATATTTTATAAAAACATTGAAGATGGAAATAAGTTATATTGCCTAAAAATTGATGCTTCTGCCAACTTTAAATTAACAGATTATCCTGTTGATAGCTTTGTAATATATAATAATTTCATATTATTTTCAAATACGACAGAGAAAAACTATGTATATTCTATAGATGCTTCTAATTTAGAAGTAAAAAAAGTTTTATCTTTAAGTGCATCTAAATTAAAACAATATGAAAATACTATATACTTTATAAATAATGATGATCCAAACTCTATTTATAAGATTTCTGAGGAAGGAGATAATGATGAGCTTAAATACGAAGAAGTCTTTTCAAGTTTTACTAATGATTATTTCCCATATGAAGATGGCTTATTTATAGAAGCTGCTTCTAACATAAACGAAGTTATCTTATTAAAAAACAAATAACTTTAGATATAGACTTTCTATTATAAAGAAAAAGAGATTGCTTAAAGCAATCTCTTTATTTACTATATTTCAACTCTATAAGCTATTTACTAATTCCTTAAACTTATCTCCCCTTATAGCAAAGTTAGGGAACATATCAAAAGAAGCACAAGCTGGCGATAATGTTACTATATCTCCTGGTACTGCTACTTCCTTTGCCTTTAGCACAGCCTCTTCTAAACTTTCCACTATAATAGTATTAACTTCTATACCTTTTTCTTCTTTAAGCTTATCAAAAGATGCCTTTATTAAATCTTTAGTTGCACCTAATAAAATAAGCTCCTTAATATATGGATATCCCTCATATGCTAATGGTTCAAATGGAATTTGTTTATCATATCCACCAGCTATTAATATTACCTTTCTCTCAAAAGCAAATAATCCAGCCAATGTTCTGGTTGGGCTTGAAGCTATAGAATCATTATAATACTTAACTCCATTAACCTCTCTAACTAATTCACATCTATGTTCTACTCCGCCAAAAGTTTCTGCAACTCTTTTCATAACATCTATAGATACATCATCTTTAGTTGCTAGGAATGCAGCTAAATAATTTTCTACATTGTGAATTCCCTTAATTAAAATATCATCCTTCTTACAAACTTCTTTACCTTCTAGATATAAGGCATTATCTTTAAAATATGCTCCATCTGATATTTCTCTCTTTGAGCTAAATTCTTTAACTTCACCCCTTGCTTCATTTACAAAACCATGAGTTATATCATTTTCTCTATTTAATATCAACCTTTCATCATTTTCTTGATATAAGAAGATATTCTTTTTAGAATCTATATATTCTTGCATATCTTTATGCATATCTAAATGATTTGGTGCTAAATTAGTTACTACAGCAACATCTATAGGTAATTTCATTGTCATAAGTTGAAAACTAGATAGCTCTAACACTACCTTATCTTCTTCTTTTATCTCTTCAATATTAGCAAATAATGGAGTTCCAATATTTCCTCCTACCCAAGTTTTATATCCAGCTTCTTTTAATAACTTTGAAATAATAGTTGTAGTTGTTGTCTTCCCATCACTTCCTGTTACTCCAAATACTTTTCCCCTGCAGTATCTTACGAACTCTTCCATTTCAGAAGTAATATAAGCACCTTCATTTTTAGCCCTAACTAATGCGTCACAATCTATTCTCATTGATGGTGTTTTAAATACAACCTCAAATCCTGTTAATCTATCTAAGTAACCTTCACCTAATTCTAAAACTACTGAAAGACTATCAAATTCATTAGCAATATCACCTAGTTCATTTCTACTTTTCATATCAAAAGCTGTTACCTTAGCTCCAAGTTTAACTAGAAATCTAATAAGAGGTATATTACTAACCCCTATTCCTACTACTGCAACATTTTTACCTTTAATAAATTCTTTAAATTCCTCAAACGATTTTTTCATACTACTTCCTCCAAATATCTATAAAAATATTATATATAAGTTATAATAAAGATTCTACCTTGTTATTAAGTTATTTTTCATCTAACAATTTTTCAGTAGGTACAATGTTTTAACAACTATATATAATAGCTTCTAATCTTTCTTCTACTATGTATAAGTCTATCTAATTACCATTATTTAAGTCTGTCCCAATTTAAAATTATTATAACACTTTAAATAATTAAATACAAAAATAGGGAGAAGGTGCTGTGGCACATCGTAAATTTAAGAATAATTAAAAAATTTAATGAAAAAAACTCCCGTAGGAGTTTTTTTAAGCAAATAATTTTAGTAATTCTGTAAGAATCACATAATTAATTTTTAATTTTAATTTAAGCTGATAATACCACAGCTATATTCTAACTGAGCTATCTTACTTTATAATAGATCATTCTATTTATATCATCTTTTTAATATTAATAATTAGAATTCTAAACTTTTTTCGATATAAGCTTCTAAATCAGAAATCTTAACTCTTTCTTGTTCCATAGTATCTCTATTTCTGATAGTAACTGCTCCATCTTCTAAAGTATCGAAATCTATAGTGATACAGAATGGAGTTCCAATTTCATCTTGTCTTCTATATCTCTTACCGATACTTCCAGCTTCATCATATTCTAAATTAAACTTCTTACTTAAATCAGCATATACTTCTAAAGCTTTTTCAGAAAGTTTCTTTGAAAGTGGTAATATAGCAGCCTTATATGGAGCTAAAGCTGGATGTAAGTGCATTACTGTTCTAACATCTCCACCTTCTAATTCTTCCTCATCATATGCATCAACTAAGAATGCTAAAGCAACTCTATCAGCTCCTAATGATGGTTCTATTACGTAAGGTACATATTTCTCATTAGTAGTAGGATCTAAGTAGCTCATATCTTGACCTGAATGTTCTTGGTGCTTTTTAAGGTCATAATCAGTTCTATCTGCTATTCCCCATAACTCACCCCAACCAAATGGGAATAAGTATTCAATATCTGATGTAGCATTAGAATAGAATGATAATTCTTCTTCACCATGATCTCTCATTCTAAGGTTACCTTCATTAACTCCTAAGTTTAATAAGAAGTTTAGGCAGTAATCTTTCCAATACTTAAACCATTCTAAATCTGTTCCTGGCTTACAGAAGAATTCTAATTCCATTTGTTCAAATTCTCTAGTTCTAAAAGTAAAGTTTCCTGGTGTAATTTCATTTCTGAAAGACTTACCTATTTGAGCAATCCCAAATGGAACTTTCTTTCTTGAAGATCTTTGAACTGACTTAAAGTTTACAAATATACCTTGAGCAGTTTCTGGTCTTAAATATATTGTACTAGCTGAATCTTCAGTAATCCCTTGGAAAGTCTTAAACATTAAGTTAAACTTTCTAATATCAGTGTAGTTTAACTTACCACACTTAGGGCAAACAATTTTATTGCTTTCAATATAGTCTTTTAATTGTTCATTAGTCCAACCATCTGCACTTGCAACTTCTGCACCATTTGCAGTCATATGATCTTCAACTATTTTATCAGCTCTAAATCTAGCTTTACATTCTTTACAATCCATTAAAGGGTCAGAGAATCCCCCAACGTGTCCTGATGCAACCCAAACTTCTGGATTCATTAATATAGCACAATCTACTCCAACGTTATATGGACTTTCTTGTACAAACTTCTTCCACCACGCTTTTTTTACATTATTTTTGAATTCAACTCCTAATGGGCCATAATCCCAAGAGTTTGCAAGTCCTCCGTATATTTCAGATCCTGGGAATACAAATCCTCTGCTTTTGCAAAGAGCAACGATTTTTTCCATAGTTTTTTCTACTGCCATTTTAATACCTCCAATTTTTTATAATAAAAAAAGGCCCTAAACCTAAAGGGACGAAATACTTATTCCGCGGTTCCACCCTTCTTGGCTCTAGCCCTGCTTTCAAAAATTAATACTCAAAAGCGCCCTTCAACTTAAATTTATAACGATTTTCACCAATCATCGCCTCTCTAAAATAAACTTTAAGCTTACTCCTCTTTCTCACAGCATTTATTAAATTATATATCCATTTTACCAAAAGCCTTTTATATGTCAAGCAAAAAAGAATTATTCACAATGTATATACTTTATAATTTTCAAATAAAAAATTCACTTCCTAGATTATCGGTTTTACTATACTCATAAAGTTATCTTCAAATTTTGATTTATTGTAATTTACTAAAAAACAAAAAAGAGTTTTATAACAATAGATTATAAATCTACTCTTATAAAACTCTTTTATAAAATGGCTCCGTGGAGAGGATTCGAACCTCCAACCTATCGGTTAACAGCCGAG
>NZ_SRYR01000023.1 GCF_004794105.1 Clostridium sartagoforme | reverse complement strand
GGGATTATATATCAGATGGATGGAATGATTTTTGGGATTAGAGGTGATTAAATGAAGGAAATAATGGTATTTCTGGTTCTTGCAATAGTATCATATCTACTTAGAAGATTATTTATTTGGATAGATAAAGATAGTTTTATAGATGAAAGGGAAACTACAGGAACCATTACAAGAATTATTGATGATGAAGGTGGAACCATTATGTATTACGTTTCTTTTGTTGATGAAGATGGAATTTATATGGAAGGACAATCGATACATTATTCTTCAACAAAGGGTAAATACAAAATAAATGATACAGTATCAATTAAGTATTCTATTAATAAAAAGGGACGTGCACAAGTTTCTTTGTTAGATGATGAACTAGTATCTTGTGCTGAGTCAGTCAAGACAGCGTCTAGAAATATGCTTATTGCTAGTATTGTGTTTTTAATAATAGCAGCAATATTTTTTGTTAAGAATATATTGCTATAACAATCATTTCTGAGAGTAACAATTAAACCATAACAAATAATAGGGTTTTGATGAAGTTGTATGTTTAAAGGATTATTACAATGGAATCTGAAGTTCTTGATGCAGTATCGGCAGCATGGGATTATATATCAGATGGATGGAATGACTTTTAGGATTAGAGGTGATTAAGTGAAGGAAATAATGGTATTTCTGGTTTTTGCAATAGTATCATATATACTTAGAAGATTCTTTATTTGGATAGATAAAGATAGTTTTATAGACGCAAAGGAAACTACTGGAACCATTACAAGAATTATTGATGAGGAAGGTGGAACTATTATGTATTATGTTTCCTTTGTTACTGATGATGGAATGTATATGGAAGGACAATCAATATACTATTCTTCAACAAAAGGTAAATACAAAACAAATGATACAGCTGCAATTAAATATTTCATTAACAAAAATGGGCGTGCACGAGTTGCTTTGATAGATAATGAACTAGTAACTTGTGAAAAGTCAATCAAGACAGCAGCTAGAAATATGCTTATTGCGAGTATTGTGTTTTTAATAATTGCAGCAATATTTTTTGTTAAAAATATATTGCTATAATAAATAAGAGGATTGGAGGAATTTAAATGTTTAATGGATTATTACCAATAGGATCTGTAGTTCTTCTTAGTGGAAGTACAAAAAAAGTTATGATTATTGGGGTTTGTCAGAGGAGTGCAAATGATCCTAAAAAAATATGGGACTATACAGGTGTTGTTTTCCCAGAAGGTTTTTTAGCACCAGATAAAATGTTTATGTTCAATAATGAACAAATTGAACAGGTATTTGCAATGGGCTATCAGGACGAAGAGCAGCTTGCTTTTAAGAAAAAAATAGATGTTGTTATAGAAAATTTAAGAAAGGCTTAATTCTATTAAGTTATATTGAGAGGAGAAATTATGAGAAAGAAGTTTAAAGTATTATTTATATGTATGTTTGTATTATTAGGTATGGTTGGATGTAGTGCTAAGGTGGGTAAAAGTATGTCTTTTACATACTCTGTTGATACTGGAGATAAAGTTAAGTTAACTTTGGATACATCAGATAACTATAAATTGACCTCTGAGTTACCATTTAGTATTTTAAAAGATGAGGAAACGCTGAGTCAAGGTAAATTTATTACTGAAGAAAGTTATAGTCAGCTTGTAGATACTGTTAAGTCAGATGAGAAAGCTACACTTATTGATTCTGGAAATAAGGAAGGAAATGAATATATATTCTGGTCTTATAATGAGTCAGAGTATAATTATGCAGTATTGATTTCTGACTCTGAAACAGGAGTAATAATTGGTAACCCAGTATCAGAGGAGTCTGCAAAAGAATGTTTTGAAAAAATTGATATTAGTAAGGTAGAATAGCTCCTACTGTTGAATTAGTGAAATATAATTATGGTTCAAAATTCAAAGAAGAATAAAATTGTTGTGAGCAATGGCCTAATGTAAGGTCATTGCTTATAATTATACTTTGTATGGTTAATATAGGTAAATATTATATATTATTGAAATTGAGTAGTGCGAACTAATGTTAGACGGAATTGATAAGCACTCTAGTTAATTTTATGCTTATTATATAATATGTTAAGGTTATGATGTTTTACTCAAAAATGGGTAAATAATAGTGTTATTAATATAATTGCAGCAATATTTTTTGTTAAGAGTATATTGCTATAACAAATAAGAGGATGGAGGAATTTGAATTTTTAAAGGATATTAAAATTATATTAAATGAGGATTTAGTTTATTCTTATCAAAATTCCATTAAAGATTTAAAACTCAAAAAATGCAATAATTCCAAAGTATTAGAAGTAAATGAAAGTAGATAATTAAAAAGAAAATTAAAATTGAGATTATATTTAAATTAAGTAAAAAGTGAAAGTGAGAGGGACGTATGGAAACAAATAAAATAGATTATTTGCCTTTGGGCAGCGTTGTGATTTTGAATGGTGGAGTACAAAAAATTATAGTAAATGCAAGGGGGATGGTTGCATTTACTATAATTTTTTGATTATGGAGGAAGCTTTTATCCACAAGGAATAATTGGAGATCAGATTATGTATTTTAATCATGAGGATATAAAGAAAATTATTTTTACTGGGTATTCAGATGATGACGACAAATTTATGATAGATAACATAAATGAATGGTTTGAAAAATCAGGGTTTGAAAGAGGAAATACCTTAGAGATTAAGAATGCTAGGAGTGGTCTAAATGGCTAACAATAATTACTGGTTAATTAGGCAAAAACAAAATGAAAAGTATAGCTATCAGTCATCTAAGAGCAATAAGCAAAGAACATATGATAATAACGTAACTAAGCTAAATCGACTTTATAAGGCAAAATCTACACTGGTCAGTCAAAAGAGTTCTGCTAATGACAGATACAAGAGTGTTAAATCTTATGTAGAATCGTCTGATTATTCGTACAATTGGAAAGGCAACAAAGCAAATAAAACTAAAAATAATATTAGTGGGAATATTGTAAGTTCCTATAGTGCATATGTAAAGCTAATAGACAATCATTTGGATGCTTTGTGTGATGAAATAACTCGTATAGAAAATCAAAATAAGCAGCTTAGAGGGGATATTCTATATTTGGGTTCTTTAATTAATAGCTTGGCCAATGAAATTGGAAAGTTATTTAACTGAAAGGAATTGGTGAAAGTATGGGCTTGATAGGAATAAATGAACTTATATTTTTACAAACTACATCAAAGATGACCACAGCAGGAAATGCAATAGATAGTACTATAACATCATGGAAATCTCAAGGTGAAAAATCAATGGCTTTTTCACGGTTTGTAGATAATTATAATAGGTGGATGTAGCCATTGATAGTATTAATCTTTGTGGTATATCTGTTTACTTAATTCTAAAAATTAAGAAATTTAAAATAGGACTAAGAAAGAATATATTTTTATACCTAGTCTGCTTAGTTTTTGGTTTATCTAGTTTATGGAATACTAAAAACTTCGTATTAGATTTAGTTTTAGGTCCTCAGAAAACTCAATTATATGATATAGGGATAGAAAAAAGGCAAAGTGCTAAAGGGATTATTGGGTTGCATTATTATTTAAAAGGAACTGATGAAAATGGAGACAGACATACAATCGAAATATCTGGGAGCGATTATAATCGTATGAAAGTGAATACATCAGATTCAATTGTATTCACATACTATAAAAATACAAATAGATTATATAAGCTTGGAGGTTAAAATGGGGAGTAATCAGTATAATATAAAATATTCCTCAATGGATCAGCTATATATAGATATTTGTACAAAAACACAAGGATGGTATCAACAGTTAGATTCTTGGAAAACAAGTTATACAAGCTTAATTAATATGACAAGTTTTAATGGACAATCTGCTACAGCTGTAAAATCTTATCTTGGAGAAGTCCATGAGTTTTTGTTACAATCAATTTATGTAGCCATTAGTAGGTTTCAAGCAGATTATTTACTTTATAAAAATAAGTATTATACTATTGAAGATAATATTTATGCCACTATGTCAAGAGAGACAATTAAATCCATTGAAGATAAGTTAAGCAATGAAGTTAAATATTTAAACAACATATCTAATGAAATAGACAGAAGTCTTAATTCTATACCTGATATTTATTGGAGAGGAAAACCATCAAAAGCAACATTGGAAGGATATTTTAATTCTGAAAAAAATTCATTGGTGGCTCTTAATACTAGTATAGAAAACTACGAAAACAATCAATATGCTGTAGCAAATGGAGAGTTAAAAAGTCTATTAGAAACATTGAAAAGTACAATTGTTCTATATAGTGGTTCGACAAATTCAGTGTTATCATATAAGAGTGGGGATTTAATTAATAAGACACAAGTATTAGATTTATATAATAAGGTACAATCAAGTGTAGAATATGTAGAGAATAACAAAGAAGAAATTGAACTTGCAGCTTTAAATCAAGAAGAAGTATTTTCTCAAATGCAAAAAGATTATGAAGAGGCATTAGAAGCTAGAGAAGACGAAGGTAGGGTGAAAATTATTACTGGATCTCTAGCAGTATTAATAGGTGGTGCAGCAATAATTTTAACTGCAGGAGCAGCAACACCAATTGTAGTTACTGCAGCAGTAGCTGGAACAGGTAGTATGGTATATGGTGCCAGTAATATTGCTGAAGGCAAAGAAGATGTCTATTATGCTTCAATAGGAGATTTAAATAGTGTAGCTATAAATCCTATAAGAGATACAGTATTTATGGGAAATCAAGGGGTATATGATTTATGGGGAAATCTTAATATGGTAGTTGCAGGCTTATGTATTCCAGTTTCACAGGCAGTAAATGGAGTGGCAGGAGCAAGTAAATCTATCATTGCTAAAGAAGCAGTGAAGGCAATTGGAAAGGAAGCAAGTTTTGCTATAGGAGTAGATTGGGCAAGTATATTACTAATTTTGCAGCCGGTGAGTTAGAATTAAATCAAACAGAGTCAACTCTCCTTAATTTAGGCTTAAATTTTGGAATTGGAATTGGTGGTTATAAACTTAGAACGAAATTTTTTGGAGAAGCATCATTTGCAAAAGGAATGAGTTATGATGATGCTAAAAGATATAATGATTATTGGAAACAAGTAGAATCAGGAAATAATACAGGATATCCAGGACTTAGCGATGTAGATGTTAAATTATGGAAATTTGCAGATAATAAACTAAATAATCATATAGCCTTAAATAAGGTGGATTTCAATGAAGTTGTAAAACTTAGGATGGAAGCATTAGAATTAGAGAATAGTCTAAGAGTAGTTGATAATGGGGCGGCTAAAGCAATTGAGAGGGCTATAGCAAATGGAACACCAAAAACTTGGAAAGAGTTTTTAGCTGTGAATTCAGAAAGAAGTGTAGAAGAGGTATCGAGTTCTTATATAAAACTTATTGAGGGACAGTCTCCATGGCCTGAAAACTTTGTACCACAACAAAAAATCCTCAAGCCTGGAGATACTTTTCAGATGGCACTAGATAGTACGCAACCGGTGACGTCACCGGGTGGTTTCGCTACATTTGACAATATAACTAATGTCGATTATGTTAGAAATAATCTAGCGGTAAAATCAGATTGGAAAGTAGATTGCAGTAAAGTTGTTACTTATAGGGTTAAACAAGGTGTAGAGTTACCTGTACTTGAAGGACCAGTTGGACCACAAATAGATATAAATGCTGGCAAGTACTTACCTGGTGGTGGAAGTCAAATACAAATGTTACTTGATAGAAGCGTTAACAAAATGGACTACTTAGAGGTTATATCAATACGCTCAATTAATTAAGGAGGGGAAAAATGACTATTGAAAATTTCATTTGGGATAGCCAAAATCAAAGTGTAAGTTGGGAATATAATGGGAAAATAATTAAAGAAACATATGAGAATGCATATTTTGCTACTGTTAATACACAGGAAAATTTTGTGTATGTTGAGGCAGGGCAAAATTATTCACAAGATCAAGTATATCATCTCTCTTTTGATGGAAAACGAATATTTACACTTAATAAGTTAAGTGGCAAAGTTAGCTGGTTATATCAAGACAAAATGGTTGAAGTTGCTTGTAAAAGTATTGTAAATGCTCAATTCTATATTGAGAATGGGGTGATTATAGTAATTACAGCTTTAAGTCAATCTCATAGAAAGTTACAAGGCTTTGCATTAGATGGTATATTGTTGTTTGAAAAGGAGCCACCACATGGGTATAATTTTGTGAATTTATCAATCTATAAGAATAAACCTTCCGTTGTTTGTGATGGAGGAAAAACAAATTCTGATGCTTACGGCAGAAGTAGCTGGCATTTTGCTATTGATATTAAAACAGGTGATATGACTAAAGAAAATTTAGCATATTGAGAAGTTTAAACTGGTAAGTAATGTATTAAATGATCTTTTCTGACCACATACTTCTAGGGGGAATTTACTAAGAATAAGACTTAATGCTTCTTAAAGGTTGTTGAAATGTAGGAAAGACAAAACACACTACATAATTTCGATAATGCAGTGTGTTGTAACTAAAAGAAAAATTAAATATATATATATATATATATAACAATAATAAGAGTCAATGTTTTTTTATAAAGAAGCATTGACTCTTTTTCTCAGTGTTTCGAACTTTCAAAAGAGTGGAAACAAGTTGAAGTCTATTCATATAAGGATGTGATAGAATACTTTTCTACATTATGACTAAAATAAAATTAAATATATTTTACTAAATATGGGAAAAAGCAATGTGGAGTGATAGAATGGTTATATAGATGAAATACTCAACTATATAAAAAAATATAGATGGATTTCTTAGTGGTAAATTTGAGGTAATAACTTCAAAAGGATCTCTAGCAGTATTAGTAGGTGGAGCAGGAACACCAATTGTAGTTAACGCAGCAGTAGCTGGAACAGGTAGTATGGCATATGGTGCTAGTAATATTGCTGAAGGCAAACAAGATATCTATTATGCTTCAATAGGAGATTTAAATAGTGTAGCTATAAATCCTATAAGAGA
>NZ_SRYR01000022.1 GCF_004794105.1 Clostridium sartagoforme | reverse complement strand
TACTTATAGCATTATCAATAGTTGCTTATAATTGCAAAATATTAGGATAGAATATTGGAGGTTTTAAAAATGAAAGGTATAGTACACATAAGAATAGATGATAGATTAATTCATGGACAAGTAGCAGCGTTCTGGACAAATTCTTTAGGAATTACAAGAATAATGGTTGCTAATGATGAAGTTGCAGCAGATGAAATGCAAAAATCATTATTAAGAATGGTTGCACCAGCTTCAGTAAGAACTTCAATTATAAATAAAGAAACTGCAGTAAAGAACATATCAGCTGGAAAATATGAAGGTCAAAGAGTACTTTTAATAGCAAAAAATCCTAAGGATGTTTGGGAGTTAAAGGAAGCAGGATTAGATATTAAAGAAATGAATGTTGGAAATATGGCTTCAAGAGAAGGTACAAGATCTATAAAAAGATCAGTAAATGTAACAGATGAAGATGTAGAATATTTCAATAAATTATTAAATGCTGGAGTAGATATTAACGCTATAATGGTTCCAGATGATAAGCCTTGTAAATTAAAAGACTTACTATAAAATTAAAAAGCCCTAAGCCAGAAGGTAATGGCTTAGGGTTTAATTATTTATTCAAACATATATACAAATTAGGAGTGAAGAAAATGATAGTTGATTTAAATAAATTAGATACAGAAAAAAATAATGTAAATACAAGAAATATAGATAGATTATCTACATTAGATATGATTAATTTAATAAATAAGGAAGATTTCTTTGTAGCAGAAGCTGTTAAAGCTGAAACTGAAAATATAGCAAAGGCTGTAGATTTAATTCATAGTAAGATGGCTAATGGTGGAAGATTATTTTATGTTGGTGCAGGAAACTCAGGAAGACTTGGAGTATTAGATGCTTGTGAATGTCCACCAACTTTTGGAGTTAAAACAGGTACTGTAATAGGGATTCTTTCAGGAGGATATGATGCTACAGTAAATGCAAATGAAGGATCAGAAGATGTGGAAGATGGAGCTTTAGAAGAACTAAAGAAGCATAATTTCAATGGGAATGATGCTATAGTAGGATTATCAGCATCAGGAAGAACACCTTACGTAAAAGGTGCCTTAAAATATGCTAAAGAATTAGGGGCGGCCTATATTGCAGTAAGTTGTGTGAGAAATGCAGAAATGTCTAAGCTAGCTGAAGTAGCTATTGAAGTAGTTACAGGAGCAGAAGTAATTACTGGTTCTACAAGACTAAAGGCAGGAACAGCTCAAAAAATGATATTAAATATGTTATCTACAGGAACAATGATTAAGCTAGGAAAAGTTTATGGAAATTATATGGTAGATGTAAGAGCTAACAACAATAAGCTAGTAGAAAGAAGTAAAAAGATAATAATGGATTGTACTGGTGTAGATAGAGAAGTAGCTGAAAAGTATTTAGAAATTAGTGATAAAAGCGTTAAACTTGCTGTATTTATGATTTTATCAGGATTATCTAAGGAAGAAAGTATAGAAGCTTTAGCTAATAATGATAATACAATTTATAAGGGACTAGAAGCTATTAAAAACAATTAATAATAAAAAAGTAATAACAAGTAAAACTATACTTGTTATTACTTTTTTGATTATATAAAACATAATCAAACAGCGGTGATAGATATATATTGTAGCAAATAAAATAACTTCACCTACTCCATACTATCTCTATAGATATTAAAGTCTAGGTTCATTATACCACCTCATATAATAATTGATGTCACATATACTTTATTAATTGATTTGTTTTTAAAAAAGAAAATTAATATAGCTGACATACATATTTGTAAAGGAAAATATGTAATTGGCCAAAGTCCATCGATACTTAATTTAAATATATATGTAATTATCTCACAGGTTAACATAAGAAAATAATAGATGAATATAATGACTTTCACTAGGGTATTAATTATATTTTTATTGTATTATTACATAGTAAAAAAGTAAATTTGATATCGACTAATATATGTCTCTTTATCATTCGATAAATAATAAAACTTTCTTTTTAAAATCCTCAAATGAGGTTGAAGTTTTTACTATTTTTACTATATCATCTTGAGTAAATAGATTTAATAGTGCTTCATATAAAAAAGTAAAATTCTTTTTATCTTCATTTTTTATACAAACCATTAGAACTATGTGAACTAAGTTATTTTTCCAACGAATGCCTTCTTTTGATATTAATATATTTGTCCCAGTTTTCATTGTTTCAATAAAAAATTGATGCGGAACAGAAACATTATTAAAGGCAGTAGAGGTTAATTTTTCACGATTAATTATGTGAGTTAAAAACTCCTTTGGTGCATAATTTTTATTAATTAGATCCTTTGCCAAAAAATTAATTACATCATATTCATCTTTGTATGAACCATTATCTAAATGAAAAAGTTCTTTATTAAAAAAATAATCAAATTGATTAATAAGGATTTGATTTAATCTTTTCTTTTTTATAGAATCAATTCCTTCATGAATCTTTAATTGATCTTCAGAATTAAAAAATGGAGATATAGAAACTATTTCAAATATATTCGTATTCTTAAAGTATGATAACGGAAATGTAGTAATAATCAATTCTGCTGTATGTGAAAAGTTATGTAAATATTCATAAGAATAAATTGAATCAACAATATTTAAATTTTCATGAAAGCTTTTTAATATTTGATTTTTTACATAACTTTCTAGTTCTAAATATTTTGGTAGAACTAATATAGTAGATATTTTTTCACTATCAGATTTCTGCCTATGAATTTCTGCACCTATATGAAGAGCGATGAATCCGATTTCATCTTCAGCAATAACTTCATTTCCAAAAAAATTGTTTATATAAAGAGATACATACGTTGAAATATCATAAATCATAGGGAGTGTTTTCTTTATATGTTTTAAAATGGGATTTTTTTCTACTTTTCCATGTTGTATCCTAAAAATAAGTTTTTTAAGATGTAAGGAAAAAGGTGTAATGAACTCAGGCGTATTTAAATCTAAAAGATAATTAACTTTGATTTCTTTAATAATTTCTTTCATTAAAGAAATTATTTCTTTTCCAAGGACATCATTCACTAAGTTTAAACTTAAGTCAGAATTAATTTGAAGAAGTAGATAAGCTTCCTTTAAATTATCATTATCTATATCAATGTTAAATGTGTTAAAAATCTCCTTGTGGAGTATAGTTATTAATTTATAATCACATTCAAGTAAAAGTTTATTATTATCACAATTAACGGCAGAATCCATTTCTATATTACCATCTTGAATTCTTTTAATTAAAATACAAAAGTGAAGAATTAAATTCATTTTTGTAAAATGATTTATAGTAAAACCATTATTTTTAGAAAATGAATCTAAGAAACTTATAACTTTTGTTACTAGTTCAAAATTAAAATATTCATATAGATTTTCGAGAGAAAAACTATTTACAGAAACCTCATCATATATAATTGTACTCATAAGTCTTCTTAAATCTCTTTCATTACCTTGTAGATGAAGGAGGTTATTATTAGAAATAACTTTAAGATTATACTTTTTGAGATAATTGTTTGTATAAGAAAGTACATTTCTAAAAGTAGAATAACTTACAAATAATTCATCGCTCAAGTCAAATATATTTATACTTCCTGTTGTTTGAGTTAGAAGTTTTTTTAATATATAAGTACATCTAGATATATTATCGTCAGGAATATTGACATTGAGTTTTTCAAAAATTATATCGGTTTTTTGCTTATTTAACATATACCCACTTTTACTTGAAATAATAGCATTATTATCAGATATATGATTAATATCTTTAACATAGTTTTGAATAGTTCTTGTAGTAACTTTAAAGTGTTGAGCTAATTCTTTGCAAGAAATAGGAGAAGATTGTTGGTATAAATATTCAATAAGCTTAAGTAGTTTATGATTCAAATAATCACCCCAATTCTCTATATTAAAGTAATAATAGCAAATTTAAATAATGTTTTCAAATTTAAAATTTCGTATATTGACGAAATAAGTTATTTCATTAATGTACGAAAATTAATGAAAGATTAAATTTAAAATTTATAATATGATAATTATGAAAACGGAATCAATAAGGAGGAATATATTATGGAAATAAAAAGAATATTTTTATGTTGTGGAGCTGGTATGTCCAGTGGTTTTTTAGCACAAGCATTGAGAAAGGCTGCAAAAAAGAAAAAAGTTTTAGTTGAAGTTTTAGCAACTGCAGAAAGTGAAGTTGATTCATATATAGCTAAAGTGGATATTTTATTAGTTGCACCTCACATGAAGTATGTATTTGATACATTAAGACAGAAGGCTGAAGAGAATGGTGTAAAGATGGAAATTATTCCAGAAGATATTTATGGAGAAATAGATGGAGAAGGTTTACTAGATTTTGTATTAGAAAAATTAAGTTAATTTTATGTATAGTATAACAAACTTTATACTAACAGATATGTGAGAGGGGTCTTTTCATGAAATCTTTTATTAAATTTTTAGAAAATAAATTTGCACCCAAAATGAACAAGTTTGCTGAAAATAAATGGATACAAATTATTTCTACAGGCATAATGCTTGTTCTACCAACAATTTTCTTAGGGTCAATAATATCGATATATAATATTATTAGAGGATATGTTCCAGTAATACCTGATATTCAACCTATATACAATTTTAGCTTTGGATTATATTCCTTAATACTTGCTTTTTTAGTAGGTTATCAAGGAATGATAAAGCTAGGTCATAAGGAATATCAAATTTGTTCTGGAATAATTGGATTAAGTACATTTTTAATGATGTTAAATCCAACCTTAGATAATGGAACAATTTCTTTCGAATTTAGTCGTCTAGGACCGAAGGGAATACTTATTGCCTTTTTAGCTGGATTATTGGCTTCAGTAATATTAAATATTTATGCAAAAATTAATCCATTTAAAAATGTTACTTCTATACCAGAATTTATTCTTAAATGGTTAAATCAAATAATACCAACATTCTTTGCGCTATGCATAACTATGATAGTTGTACATAATTTGAAAATTGATATTTTTGTAGCTGTTACTAAATTGTTTGAACCTATTAATCAATTTGGACAAACATTACCTGGTTTTATTTTAATATGTTTTACACCAGTTGTATTATATTCTTTAGGAATAAGTAGCTGGTTATTATCACCTATATATACACCAATTATGTTAGAAGGTATAACTGCAAATATTGAAGCACTAAATTCAGGATTACAGCCTATGAATATTGTTACACAAGAGACTATTTTTGTTGGATTTGTTTGGATTGGAGGAATGGGAGCAACAATGTCCTTAGTACTGTTAATGCTAAGAGCTAGAAGTAAGAAGTTAAGGACAATGGGGAAGGTATTTTTAATCCCATCACTGTTTAATATAAATGAACCAGTAATTTTTGGAGCGCCAGTAGCATTCAATCCTTATTTAATGCCACCTATGTGGATAAATGGAATTGTTGGTCCTATAATCACATGGATATTTATGAAGGGTGGACTAGTAAATATTCCTGCTAAGCTATTAACAGGAGTAAAACTACCTATGCCAATTAGCTCAGTACTTGTTACAAGTGACTTAAGAGCAATTATATTATGGGCAGTTTTATTAGTTGTTTACACAATAGTATGGTACCCATTTTTTAAGGCATATGATAGTAGCTTATGCGTAGAAAATAATAAGACAAGAAAGGATGATATAATTGGATAATAGATTAGAACAAGTTGCAATGAAAATAATTTTAAAAGCTGGAGATGCACGTGAGAATATAAAAGCGGCGATAGATTATTTATCTAAAAATGATAAATTAGGGTATGAAAAAGAAATGAAAGAGGCAAAAGAAAATATACGTCAAGCACATGCCTTTCAAACTCAAATAATTCAGGATGAAGCTACAGGAGCAGCTATTTCTCCAACATTATTATTTATACATGCTCAAGATACATTGATGACTATTATGTCAGAAAGAAATTTAGCTGAAAATATGTATATGCTATACACTAGCTTAGAAGAAAGAATTAAGAATTTGGAGGATAATAGTCATGAATAGAAAGAAGGAAATGCCGGCAAATTTCTTGTGGGGAGCAGCAACGAGTGCTTTTCAAGTAGAAGGGGCAGCATTAGAAGATGGTAAAAAATTATCTCAGATGGATGTTTTAAATAAGAATACAGGTTTTTCTGATGCTAGTATAGCTAGTGACAGTTATCATAGGTATAAAGAAGATATCAAGTTAATGAAGGAATGCGGCTTTACTGCTCATCGTTTTTCTATTGCATGGTCTAGAGTATTTCCTAATGGAACAGGGGAAGTTAATTTAAAAGGAATAGAATTTTATGATAATTTTATTGATGAATTAATAAAAAATGGTATTGAACCTATTCCAACAATTTATCATTATGATATGCCTATGGCATTAGTAGAAAAGTATGATGGATGGGTAAGCAGACAGAGCGTAGAGGATTTTGTTTATTATGCAGAATTTATAATTAAGCGTTATAAAGATAAAATTAAGAACTGGATTACTATAAATGAACAAAGTATTATAGTTGAATTTTGGAAAAAGAAGAACTATGTGCCAGAAAAGTATCATAACAATCACCAAATAAAATATCAAATAAACCATCATATGAATCTTGCGCATGCAAAAGCATGTCAGTTAGTTCATAAATATGTTGAAAATGGAAAAGTTGGTGCTGCTATTGGTTATTCACCAATTTATGCGTTAGATTCTTCCCCTAAAAATATGTTAGCAATGCTAAATGCTGAAAATTTAAAGAATCATTTCTTTTTAGATATATACTTTAAAGGAAGTTATCCTGTTGGAGCAATGAAATATTTAGAAGAACAAAACCTAGCACCAATAATAGAAGAGGGAGATATGGATATCATTAAGGCTGGGTATTCTGATTTCTTAGGTGTAAACTATTATGCAAGTAAATGCGTAAAGTTCCCAAGTCCAGATAATAATTATTTAAGAGAAGCTAAAAGTAATTTAGAAGGAAAAAAAGGTGCTATGGGAGCATATGAAATGATGCCAGATTTTTACGAATACATTAAAAATCCAAATGCTGAAACTAATGATTGGGATTGGACTATTGATCCTAGTGGAATGGAATATTTACTTAGAGATATTTATCAACGTTACAATATTCCAATAATAATAACTGAAAATGGGTTAGGCGCATATGATAAGCTAGAAGATGATGAAACTGTTCATGATGATTATAGAATTGATTATTGGACAAAGCATCTAAAATCAATTCATCGTGCTATTGAATTAGGTGTTGAAGTCTTTGGTTTCCTTCCATGGTCTTTTGTTGATGTTTTAAGTACAAGTAATGGATATAATAAAAGGTATGGATTGGTTTATGTAAATAGAGGAGATAAGGAAATAAAGGATTTAAGACGAATCAAAAAAGACAGTTTCTATTGGTACAAGAAAGTTATTGAAAGCAATGGAGCTTCTATTTTGAATTAATATAATTTGTATAATAAAATGAAAATTTTAAAAGTGGTTGTTGCACTAAAAAATTAGTGCAACAACTTTTTTTTGTGTTAAAAACTACTGGCTACGACAATGATTAAAAAGGATTAAGCTCTGAAAATAAAACAGAGTTTTTTCTATTTATTCGTCTTTAGTGTCCTAGACACTAAAGAGAGTAAGCTATGACACTATAAATTATAAATGACAGAATAATTATAAATCTATGTAAACATTTAAAATGCTAAGGTTAGTGGCTTTTAAAAAAGTTGGTATGATAATTGCTTTATATATTTATGGAATTATAAGAAACAAGGAGGAATAATAAATGCAAATACAATTATGGCAAATCATTGTGCTTGGATTAC
>NZ_SRYR01000021.1 GCF_004794105.1 Clostridium sartagoforme | reverse complement strand
CAGCGTCGATGGTACTGCACGGGCGACTGTGTGGGAGAGTAGAACGTTGCCAGGTTAGTAAATAAAAAAGACTTAAGATTTAATCTTAAGTCTTTTTTTCTATGAGTCTAATTTATTTTCTTTAAAACTAAACCTTTGCTTCTAATGCAAGTACATTCTCTAGGTTCGCTTGTGTGCAAGCATTGATATTTTACCTTTTTAGGAGCAATTACTTCTTGTGGCTTCTTTGTGTCCTTTTCTTGTGAACTCATAATGCCCTCCTTTAATAAAGTTAATTATATCAATAGTATATATTAATAGATAACAATTATCAATATATTTCGAAGTATTGATGATTTAAAGGTATATAAGTTGCAATAATATTTTTATACTTTATTAGGCTAGTTCATTTTAAATCACATAATTACTCAAGATGTAGATTATTTATTGAAACCTATAATAACAAAAATATATCCACAAGATATTATATAAGAATACAATACTTGTGGATAATAACAATTACCTTGTTGATATTATTTTAAATTAATATATCTTTTTTAGTAAAATTAAAGTGAGCTATTATATAAGCTACTATAGTAGTTATTAACATACATGCTATTGCAGTAGTGGTTGTTAAATTAGGATTATTATAAGCTAATGCTAGATTCGAGTTTAATAAACTAACTGAATCAGCATATGTTGTAAATAATAAGTGACTATATGAACTGATTGTAGTAATAGCTTGACCTCCTATTGTTAAGAATATAGTTAGTATTACTGAAACAGCCATAGATATCATACTGCTTTTGAATAAAGTTGAAATCATAAATACTACTGAGCAAGCTGTTAATATAAATAAGGTTTGATATCCTATACTTTTTAATGCAAATTCCTTATTAGTTACCATAGTAGATGTATCAGGAACTTGTTCCATCATCATTTGTTGTGAGCTTTGATCAAATTTTTTCTCATATTGTTGCTCTATTCTAATTGGATAATCAGAAGCCTCTATATTACTTGTTACATTAACTATTGCCATTCCTGCAAGTTGGGGAATTAATATTAATGAAAGTACTGTTATAACAGCAGCTATAAATTTAGAAAATAATATTTTCCCTCTTTTAACTGGTTGTATAAGTAAGAACTTTAAAGTAGCAGGGGTACATTCTCCAGATACAATATCACTCATAAATACAGCAATACCTGCAATTAATAATCCTAGACCGAAGAATTGGCTTAAGTTATTATAGAAACTGTATTCGTTATACTCCCAATTTTCTATAGGAGCTATATTATTAGCTTTTAGATATTTATAGTCTTCTAAAGTTTGCTTATCTTGAGCATAATAAACTTTATTCCATTCATTAATGCCTGTATCTTCATATTCTTTAATTATAATTTCTAAGTTTTTAATCTTATCATCTAATTGCTTTTTCCAAGCATCTTCTTCAATTCCATTTTCAATAATTTTTTTATTATCATCTATTTGCTTTAGTAAGCTTTGCTCTATTTGTTTTGAGCCATTTATCCAATTTTCATCACCATCAGCTTCTGCTCTCTTAATATCATTTCTTACATATACTAATTGCTCTTCAGCTTGTTTAATTTGATATTCGGGAGAAATCCACTCTCTCATGTTTTTATCTCCACTCCATGTACCATAAGCTGTTATACCAATGAAGGCAAGAAATAAAGCAAAAACTATCCAAGTCTTAGGTCTTTTTAAAATTTTTATAAGTTCATTTTTAATAAGTGTAAGCATAGTTATCTTATACCCCCTTCTACTAATTCCATATATCTTTGTTCAAGCCCTTTTCTGATTTTATAGATTTCTTCTATTTCAAAGTTATTATCAACAAGATATTTAATTAGTTTTGGAGTTGTATTAGATAATAAAATAATTTCAATTCCATCTTCAGATTTTCTTACTGATTTTATATATTCAATATTTTTAAGTAAGTTCAGATCTATTTCTTTAGTAAGATTTAAACAAATAATATCAGTATCAGTTTTCATAGAATCATTTACTACATTTTCTACTGATTTAATAGTTCCATGATTGATAAAAGCAACCCTATCACATAGGTGTTGTACTTCTGATAATATATGAGAAGATATAAACACTGCCATTCCTTTTTCTTTAGCTGCTTTTTTAACTACTTCTCTAAAGTCTAAGATTCCTGATGGATCTAAACCATTAGTAGGTTCATCAAGTATAAGTAGCTTAGGATTTGAAAGTAAAGATGCTGCTAGACCTAAACGTTGTTTCATACCTAAGGAATATTTTCTTACCTTATCATCAATTCTATTTTCGAGACCAACTAATTTAATTGTTTCTTCTACACTTTTCTTAGGAATTTTTCTAATTCTAGCTATTTGCATTAAATTTTCTCTTCCAGTTAAGTATTTATATAACTCTGGATTCTCAACTACAGCACCAACTTCTTTTAATGCCTTTTCTGTATCTTTCTTTAAATCATAGCCACATATTTTAATGCTTCCTTCATTAGGATGTATAAGACCAACTAGCATTCTTATAGTAGTAGTTTTACCAGCACCATTAGGACCTAAGAATCCAAAGATTTCACCTTCCTCAATAGAAAAAGATATATTTTTAATAATTTCTCTTTTCCCAAGAGACTTTTTTAGATTTTCTACCTCTAAAACCTTCATTATTTTCCTCCTTATAAGTAAGTATTGTAATTAATAATAATCCTTAAATCTTAATATATATAAGAAGAAAAACTTAATAACTATTAATCTTATCTTAAGAAAAGCTTAATATTAAAACAAAAATTATATAAATATAATTTAAATCTCTAAAAATTAATCTATTAAGTAACAAATAAATAAAAGTCATTATGTAAATAAATGTAATAAAATAATTTAATATGATAATTCAAGTAAAATGAAAAAATGGAAATAAATATAAGGTATTGATATAATGTTTTTATTCTATTTATGTTAACTAGGAGATATTAATATGTTAAAAGATAATAAAAGTAGTTGTCGAGATACCAAGTATAATATTGAACTCTTTCATGATGGGAAGAATTTTACAAGTTATAAATTTATGGGCTCACACCTTAAAAGTGAAAATAAAAAAAGAGGGGTAAGATTTACTACCTGGGCACCTAAGGCAGAAGAAGTATATGTTGTAGGAGACTTCTCTAATTTTGAACCTAATGATGAATATAAAATGAAAAAAATAAATGATAAAGGGATATGGAGTGTCTTTATTCCAAATATCAAGGAAGAGACAAAATATAAATATTATATTTTAGGAAGAGATAATAAAGGAGTATATAAGTCAGATCCATATGCACTTTATTCTGAAGTAAGACCTAATACGGCATCTATTGTTAAGAAAAGAGATAGGTTTAAATGGACAGATAGGAGATGGGTAGATAAAAGAAAAGCCTTTAATCCATTAAATATACCTATAAATATTTATGAGATTCATTTTGGATCATGGAAAAAGAATGATGATGAATTTCTTACTTATAGGGAATTGATTAAAGTCTTACCTAAATACTTAAAGGAAATGGCATATACTCATGTTGAATTTATGCCATTATGTGAATATCCATTAGATGCATCATGGGGATATCAAATTACAGGATATTACTCAATAAATAGCAGATATGGTGATGCACTAGATCTAAAGGAGTTAATAAATGAACTTCATAAAAATGATATTGGAGTAATCTTAGATTGGGTACCAGGACATTTTTGTAGAGATGAACATGGATTATTCAAATTTGATGGAACACCAACTTATGAATATGAAGAAACTTGGAAAGCTGATAATAAGGGATGGGGTACAGCTAATTTCGATTTAGGTAAGAATGAAGTGAGAAGCTTTTTAATCTCTAATGCTTTTTATTGGATTAAGGAATTTCATATAGATGGCTTTAGAGTAGATGCTGTATCAAATATAATTTATTTAAATTATGGAAGAAAAGATGGGGAATGGACACCCAATATATATGGAGGAGATGGTTGTCTAGAGGGTATAAGTTTTATAAAAGAGCTTAATATGAGTATAGAGTCCAACTTTACAAATGTTTTAATGATTGCAGAAGAGTCAACAGCATGGCCCAAAGTTACAGAAGCTGTTGAGAATGGCGGTTTAGGATTTAATTTGAAATGGAATATGGGGTGGATGAATGACACATTAAAGTATATTGAGTTAGATCCTATTCATAGAAAACATCATCATAATAAAATAAATTTTTCTATTATGTATAACTACTCTGAAAAGTTTGTTTTACCTATATCCCATGATGAAGTTGTTCATGGGAAAAAATCATTAATTGATAAAATGTGGGGAGATTATTGGAATAAATTTGCTGGATTAAGATTATATTTAGCATATATGATAGGTCATCCAGGTAAAAAGTTAATCTTTATGGGAAGTGAATTTGCTCAGTTTATTGAATGGAGAGAATATGAAGAACTTGAGTGGAAATTAATTAATAATTTTGAGATGCATAAGTTAACACAAAGTTATGTTAAGGACTTAAATAGGTTTTACAAAAATAATAAATCTCTTTGGGAACTTGATTATGATATTAGGGGATTTGAATGGATTGATGCTAATAATAGCAATCAAAGTATTTTTATATTTTTAAGAAGAGGCATCAAAGATGAAGATACCCTAATATTCATATGTAACTTTACACCTATAGTATATTATGACTTTAGGTTAGGAGTTCCATTCAATGGAGTATATAAAGAAGTATTTAATAGTGATAGTAGTGAGTATGGTGGTTCAAATCAATTAAATGAAGAAGAAATAAGTTCAGAAGAACTTGGTTATCATAATAAAGCATATTCAGTGAAAATAAAGGTTCCTCCTATGGCCGTATCAGTATTAGCAGTTTCTAATATTTTTAAGGGGGAATAAGAATGAAGGTTTTAATTGTAGCTTCAGAAGCACATCCATTTATTAAGACAGGTGGACTCGGAGATGTTATAGGAGCTCTTCCTATTGAACTAAAAAAGGAAGGGGTAGATGTAAGGGTTATTTTACCTAATTATAGGGATATTAAAGAAGAAGTTAAAAAGAACTTTACTTATATTGATAAATATAGTGTTAATGTTGGTTGGAGAAATCAGTATTGTGGAATATTAGAATATATTATAGATGGAGTTACATTTTATTTATTAGATAATGAATATTACTTTAAAAGAACTGGATTATATGGTTATTACGATGATGGTGAGAAATTTGCTTTTTTTAGCAGGGCTGTATTAGATTTTTTGCTTCATATAGAGTGGACTCCAGATATAATTCATTGTAATGATTGGCAAACTGGAATGATACCAGTATTACACAAGCTTGAATACTACAAAAATGAGAAGTTAAAGGATATAAGAACTATTTTTTCTATTCATAACCTTTATTTTAAAGGTATGTTTACTAAAGAAGTTCTACCTGAGCTTTTTGGATATGATTATGAAGCCTTCAATAATGGAAGTTTAGAACATAATGGTGGAGTTAGTTTTTTAAAGGGAGGAATTAATTATTCTGATAAAGTAACAACAGTAAGTAAAAGTTATGTTGAAGAAATAAAAACTCCAGAGTATGGGGAAGGTCTAGAAGGATTATTAAGATATAGAGAAGATTATTTAGATGGAATAGTAAATGGGATAGATTATAAGGAATATGACCCTGAATTAGATAATAAAATAGAATATAACTATAATTCAAAGTCTTACGAAAATAAATTACTTAATAAGAGTGCTCTTCAAAAGGAGTTTAACTTAGAGGTTAATGATGAAATACCTTTAATAGGTATAGTTTCAAGACTTACTCATCAAAAAGGATGTGACTTAATATTAAATATTTTAGAGGAGCTATTAAAGGAAAATGTCCAAATTTTTGTCTTAGGAACCGGTGATTATATATATGAAGAAGGTTTTAAAAGCTTTGCCCAAAGATATCCTAATAGAGTAAGTGCCAATATTAGATTTAGTAATGATTTAGCCCATAAGGTATATGCTGCGTCTGATATATTTCTGATGCCATCATTATTTGAACCTTGTGGTCTTGGTCAGTTAATTGCACTTAGATATGGAAGTGTTCCAATAGTAAGGGAAACTGGAGGGCTTAAAGACACAATTACTCCTTATAATGAGTATGATGGTTCAGGAAATGGATTTGGATTTAAAAATTATATTCATTCAGATTTATTAAATATAACTAGATATGCTTTAGGAATTTATAAAGATAAGGATAAATGGATTAAATTAGTTGATAATGCTATGAAGTCAGATAATAGCTGGGAAAAGGCTGCTAAGGAGTATGTGAGCCTTTATAGAGAAGTAATAAGTAAAGAAAATCAAATTATTTATAAGTAATAGGTATAGGAGAGAAAAAGGTGTATGGGGAAGAAAGAAATTGTAGCAATGATCTTGGCAGGAGGACAAGGCTCCAGATTGGGAGTTTTAACTAAGGATGTAGCAAAACCAGCAGTATCTTTTGGAGGTAAATATAGAATTATAGATTTTCCTTTAAGCAATTGTTCTAATTCTGGGATTTATACAGTTGGGGTTTTAACTCAGTATAAACCATTAGACTTAAATTCCCACATAGGAATTGGGGATCCATGGGATTTAGACAGGAGAGATGGGGGAGTTTCTGTTTTACCTCCTTATCAGGGAGCAAAGGGAGGAGATTGGTATAAGGGAACAGCAAATGCTATATATCAAAATATAGAATTTGTAGATAGGTATAATCCTGAGTATGTTCTAATATTATCTGGTGATCATATATACAAGATGGATTATGATAATATGCTAAAGTTCCATAAAGATAATAAGGCTGATGCAACAATAGCTGTAATAAAAGTTCCTATAGAAGAGGCAAGTAGGTTTGGGATAATGAATACAAGAAAAGATAACTCAATATATGAGTTTGAAGAAAAGCCACAAATGCCGAAAAGTAGAAATGCTTCAATGGGAATATATATATTTAATTGGAAGATATTAAAGCATTATTTAAAAGAAGATGAAAATGATATTAATTCTAGCAACGACTTTGGTAAAAACATAATTCCAAAGATGTTGAAGGCAGAAAGAAAGATGATGGCTTATCCTTTTGATGGCTATTGGAAGGATGTTGGGACTATAGAAAGCCTTTGGGAAGCTAATATGGATCTTATAGAGAGAGATAATGGATTGAATTTATATGATAGTGAGTGGAAGATATATTCCCAGAATCAAGCAAGTCCTGCCCACTACATAGGGGAAGGTGCACAAGTAAAAAGTTCCTTGATAGTAGAAGGGTGTATGATATATGGAAATATAGAAAAATCTGTTTTATCTCAAGGAGTATATGTAGGGAAAAATACAATAATAAAAGACTCTGTAATAATGCCAAATGTTCAAATAGGAGATAATGTAATAATAGAGAAAGCGATTATAGGAAATAACGCAATTATAGGTCATGGTTGTAAAATAGTAGATTCAGAAAGAATAAGAGTTGTAGCAGCAGATGAATATTTAAGTAGTGATTTTGATATAGACTTTAAAGAAATATCATTAAAAAATGAATTAATAAATACTTAAGGATGGTGATATGTTATGAAAAATTGCCTAGGAATAATTAATTTAGATGAAAACCAAAGTAGAATGGGAGAGTTAGTTAGATATAGGACTTTAGCATCAGCACCATTATCAGCGAGATATAGAATAATTGATTTTATTTTATCTAATATGACTAATTCTGGTATAGAAGGTATAGGGATATTTACAATTAATAAATCTCAATCATTAATAAATCATATAACAAATGGTAGGCCATGGGATCTTCATAGGAAAAAAGATGGGCTTAGGGTTTTTAACTTTGGAGACTTTGACCCAGTTAATGATGATATTCATAACTTTACAGAAAATATAGAATTTATTAAGCAAAGTAGAAAAGAGTATGTTTTAATAAGTCCTGCCTATATGATTTGTAATATTAATTTTAATGATGTTTTAAGGTATCATTTAAAATCTAATAATGATATCACAACAATATTTAAAAATATAAATAATGCAAACAAGAACTTTTTAGAATGTGAAGTACTTAATATTGATGAATATAATAGAGTTATAAGTATTGGGGAAAATATAGGTATTGAAAAGCAAGCTAAAATTAATATGGAAATGTATATAATGAAGACTGAATTGTTTATAGATATAGTTTATAAATGTATTAACTCAGGAGTATATAAAAAGATAAGGGAATTCATTTCAGATAATTTAAGTAAATTAAAAGTTGGTGCTTATGAGTATGAAGGATATCTATCATGTATAAATTCTATTAAATCATATTTTGATGCAAACTTAGATATATTAAATCAAAGTATAAATAGGGAGATATTCTATAATGAAAAGCCTATATACACAAGATCTCAGGATGAGCCACCTGCTAATTATACAGAAATGAGTATAGTTACTAACTCAATAGTTGCTAATGGATCATATATAGAAGGGGAAGTAGAGAATTGTATTCTTGGTAGAAGAGTAATTATTGGAAGAGGAGCTAAGGTGAAAAATTGTATTATAATGCAGGATTCAATTATAGGAGAAAATGTTATTATGGATAATGTTATTGCTGATAGGGGAACGATAGTACCTGAAGAAAAGGTAATTATGGGTACTGACAACTATCCAGTAACTATACAAAGAAGAAGATCAGTATAATTTTTAAAAGTTATATATTACATTTAATGTATATATTTATGTTTAAGCTTAGGGAAATTAATATCTCTAAGCTTAAATATAATAACAAACTATCCAGGTGTATCAATAGATGAAAAAATTAAAAATAAAGAGTATACTTAAGTATTATAATGATAAGTTAATATAATATGTATATTCTTTAAAAATGATTATCAATAGAGATGGTAAGATTAATCTCGTTCTTAGGGGAAACCCGAGAGAATTCACTACAAAGAACTAAAAAAATAATTTAAAAAATTATTGACACATTAGTTTAAAAGTAGTAAGATAAGAAAGTCGCTTGAGGGCGATGAAGAAAATGGTCTTTGAAAATTGAACAGAATAAAGTTAAGTAAAATAAACCAGCAA
>NZ_SRYR01000020.1 GCF_004794105.1 Clostridium sartagoforme | reverse complement strand
TCCGTGGAGAGGATTCGAACCTCCAACCTATCGGTTAACAGCCGAGTGCTCCACCGTTGAGCTATCGCGGAATATTTACTACATTAGTTATTATATCAACTTTTACTAATAATGCAAGTGTTTTTAGCAAAAATTTTTCTAATACATTTTATTAATTTTATATTTTAAAGATAAAAATGGGGCTGTTACACAAACAGCCCCATTAAACATTTAAAATTAGAAATAAATAATCATTGATTTAATTTGCTTTAAATTACTAAACAACTTAATTTCTAAAACTCCTTATAAGTTTTTTCAATAATTCTTCATTTTCCATTCTTAATTCTTCATTACTTTATAGGTTTCATTGTAGGGAACATAATAACGTCTCTTATTGAAGCAGAATCTGTTAAGAACATTATAAGTCTATCTATACCTATTCCTAAACCACCTGTAGGAGGCATACCTGTTTCTAATGCACTCATAAATTCTTCATCTATCATATAAGCTTCATCATCACCAAGTTCTCTTTCTTTTTCTTGTTGATTAAATCTTTCTCTTTGAACGATTGGATCATTTAACTCAGAATAAGCATTACATATTTCTCTACCGAATACGAATCCTTCAAATCTTTCAGTAAACATTTCATTTCCTCTCTTCTTCTTAGTAAGAGGTGAAATTTCTACTGGGTAATCGCATATAAATGTTGGTTGAATCATATGTTGTTCACAGAATTCTTCATATAAAACATTTAATACTTCACCCTTAGTTACATGATCAAGCTTCTTCTTAAATTCTAAATTCTTTTCCTTAGCTATAGCTTGAGCTTCCTCGTTAGATTTAATTTCATTAAAATCTATACCTGTATGCTCTTTAACTGCATCAACCATAGTAATTCTTCTCCAAGGTGGTGCAAAATCTATTTCAGTACCTTGGTACATAACCTTAGTAGTTCCATTAACTTTTTCGCATACAGCAGCTACCATGTTTTCAGTTAATTCCATCATATCATTATAATCAGCAAAAGCTTGATATAATTCTATCATAGTAAATTCTGGGTTGTGTCTAACTGACATACCTTCATTTCTGAAAGTTCTTCCCATATCATATACTTTTTCTAATCCTGCAACTATACATCTCTTTAAGTATAATTCAGGTGCAATTCTTAAATACATATCTATATCTAAAGTATTATGATGAGTAATAAATGGTCTTGCTGAAGCTCCCCCTGCTATTGGTGCTAACATAGGTGTTTCAACTTCAATAAACCCTCTATTATCTAAGAATTCTCTAATTCCTTTAAGTATACTAGCTCTCTTAATAAAGTTTAGCTTAACTTCCGGATTAGATATCATATCTACTTCTCTTTGTCTATATCTTAAATCTGGATCTTTTAAACCATGCCACTTTTCTGGTAGTGGTTTTAAAGACTTACAAATTAATTCAAAAGCTTTAACCTTAACAGAAACTTCTCCTGTCTTAGTTTTGAAAACTTCTCCTGTTGCAGCTACCCAGTCACCTAAATCATAAGTTTTATATGACTTTAGTGCTTCTTCACCAACTTCATCTATCTTAATAAATAATTGGATTCTGCCATCTCTATCATGAATATCAGAGAATACAACCTTACCTTGACCTCTTTTGGACATGATTCTACCTGCCACTGTTACAGTTGCACCTTCTAATGTCTCATAATTCTCTTTAACTTCTTCTGACATATGAGTTCTTTCAACTTTATATACGTCAAAAGGATCCTTACCTTGGTTTTGTAATTCCACTAATTTTTCTCTTCTTAAAGCCTCTTGCTCACTGAACTGAGATTCTAGCTCTTGTATATTCATTTCATCAGTTGACATTGATATCCCTCCGTTACTCTCTTCTTATTCCTAGTACCTCAAATTTATTAATTCCACCTGGTACTGAAACCTCTACTATTTCTCCAACCTTTTTACCTAATAAAGCTGCTCCTACAGGTGATTCATTAGATATTTTATAGCTCATAGGGTCTGCTTCTGCTGATCCTACTATTGAATATTCAACTTCTTCATCGAAATCATAATCCTTAACCTTAACTATTGACCCAACTGCAACTATATCTGTAGGAATTTCTGATTCATCAACAACTGAAGCATTTTTTAACATATTTTCTAATTGTATTATTCTTCCTTCAGTAAAAGCTTGCTCATTTTTTGCTTCATCATACTCAGAATTCTCGCTTAAGTCTCCATATCCTAAAGCTACCTTTATTTTTTCAGTAATCTCTTTTCTCTTTACAGTTTTTAAAAACTCTAATTCTTCTTCTAATTTTTTAACTCCTTCGTATGTCATTACGAACTTTTTAGCTTCACTCATGATTTTCTCCCCTTCAATTTACACTATATTTAAAACCTAATAATAAGTCTTATATTGTCAAAATCATTTAAAACATTATAAATCAGCAATTACTATATGTCAATAAATCTAATTTATAAGTATTTTATTAATAGATAATATTGTACTTATTTTTAATATATTTATTCGCAAAACATATTAATATTCAAATAATTACATAAATAATATTTTATTCATTCATTTCTATTAAAACTTTCTTATAATTATTTAACACATCTATAACTGCACTACTTTCATCTAAAGTATTTATAATAGATCTTATATCATTGCTTTTTGGCATACCCTTTAAGTACCAACTAGAGTGCTTTCTCATCTCTCTAATAGCTTTTCTCTCTCCATCGTACTTAATTGCTAACTCATAATGTCTTAAACACATATCTATTTTGTCATTATAAGTTATTTCTAAAGGTGGAAGTCCCTTTAACTTATTTTCAATTTGCTTAAATATCCATGGATTGCCCATACTTCCTCTAGCAACCATTATGCCATCACAATTAGTTTTATTCTTTAAAACTAAGGCATCTTCCGCAGTAAAAACATCTCCATTTCCTATAACAGGAACTGAAACTGCTTCCTTAACCTTACCTATTATATCCCAATCAGCCTTACCTTCATACATTTGTTCTTTAGTTCTTCCATGTATAGCTAATGCGTCTACTCCTGCATCTTCAAGTGTTTTAGCAAAATCTACTGCATTTATGCTACCTTCATCAAAACCTTTTCTAAATTTAACTGTAACTGGCTTTGTAGAAACTTTTTTTATTTCTCTTACAATATTGGCTGCAAGCTCTGGATGCTTAAGTAATGCAGACCCTTCTCCATTCTTAGTTATCTTATTAACTGGACATCCCATGTTAATATCTATTAAAGCTACATCTTCTCTATCATTAAAATGCTTTTGTACTACTTCTGCCATAATCTTAGGATTATTCCCAAAGATTTGAACAGCTACTGGACTTTCTTCATCAGATATCCTAAGTAATGATTTAGTATTTTCATTTTCATAATATAGAGCTTTTGCACTTACCATTTCAGTATATACTAAGCCACAACCCATTTCTTTACATAATCCTCTAAAGGATATATCTGTAACTCCTGCCATAGGTGCTAGAAAAACATTATTTTCAAATTCTAGGTTTCCAATTTTCATATTATACTACTCCTTATTCTTTTCGTATATAATTCTTAACCCCTCTAATGTTAAACTAGAATCTACCTTGTCTATAACATCAGTTTCTTTAGCAATAAGTTTTGCAAGTCCTCCTGTTGCTATTACGAAAGGTTCCTCTGTACCATGATCCATCATTTCTTTTTTCATTTTATTTACTATATACTCTACTTGACCTATGTATCCATAAATAATACCAGCTTGCATGCTTGTAACGGTATTTTTACATATTATACTCTTAGGCGTTTCAAGTTCAATTCTAGGTAGCTTTGCTGCTCTATCAAAAAGTGCATCAGATGATATTTTAATTCCTGGTGTAATGCATCCTCCAAGATAATTTGCATCTTTTGTTAATGAACAAAAGGTAGTTGCTGTCCCAAAATCTATAATTATTAAATCTTTATTATACTTATCATGAGCTGCTACAGCATTTACAATTCTATCTGCCCCAACTTCCTTAGGATTATCATATTTAATATTAATTCCTGTTTTAACACCTGGTCCTACAATTAAAGGATTAATACCAAAGCTCTTCTTAACCATATTTTCTAAAGAGTGCATTATATTAGGAACAACAGACGATATTATTATTCCTTTTACCTCCTTAGGATTTAAATCACTTTGAAGAAAAAGTTGCATTACTTTAATAGAGTATTCATCTGAAGTTTTCTTGGCATCAGTTGATATTCTCCATCCTGCAATATTCCTAGAATCCTTATATACCCCTAACACAATATTTGTATTCCCAACGTCTACTACTAGAATCATACAAGCACCACCTTAATACAATTAAAAGCAGCTTTTTAAAGCTGCCTCATTTAAATAAATATTCTCTAAGCAAAATTAACAATTTAATTTTAACAATTAGAATTTATTTGTCAAGTGTTGTAAATTGTATAATTAAAATAATCCTAGTATTTCACCATTATCTAAAATATCCATTCTATTAGCTGCTGGTACTTTTGGCAGCCCAGGCATAGTCATAATATCACCATTTAAAGCAACTATAAATCCAGCTCCATTAGATACTCTAACTTCTTTTACTGTAATCTCAAAGTTTTCTGGTCTTCCCTTTAAAGCAGGATTATCAGATAATGAGTACTGAGTCTTAGCCATACATATAGGAAGCTTATCTAAACCAAAGGTTTCTAGTTCAGTTATTTGCTTTTTAGCATTTGCAGTAAATACTACTCCACTTGCTCCATAAATTTCTTTTGCAATTGTATTTATTTTTTCTTCAATGCTAGATTCTATTTCATATATTGGCTTAAAGTTAGATTCTTCATTTTCTAATATATCGCATACAACTTCCCCAAGTTCTATTCCACCTTCGCCACCTTTTGCCCATACATCAGATAAAGCCACTTTTACGCCAAGCTTATCACAATATTCTTTAATAAACTTTACCTCTTCATCACTATCAGTAACAAACTTATTTATAGCTACCACTACAGGAACATTATACTTCTTAATATTTTCAATTTGTTTTTCTAAATTAGTAATTCCCTTTTCTAATGCCTCTACATTTGGAACTCCTAACTCCTCTTTACTAACTCCCCCATGATTCTTTAAGGCTCTAACAGTTGCTACTATAACTACACAATTTGGAGTTAAACCACCATATCTACACTTAATATCTAAAAACTTCTCTGCTCCAAGGTCTGCTCCAAAACCAGCTTCTGTAACTACTATATCGCCAAGTTTTAAAGCCATCTTTGTAGCTATTATTGAATTACAACCATGTGCTATATTAGCAAAAGGTCCACCATGAATTATAGCAGGAGTATTTTCTAATGTTTGAACTAAATTAGGTTTAATTGCATCCTTCATCAGTAACGCCATTGCTCCCTGGATTTCTAATTGTTTAGCATAAACTGGTCTACCATCTAAATCATATGCTACTACTATATTACCCATTCTTTCTTTAAGATCCGAAAGATTATTAGCTAAACATAATATAGCCATAATTTCAGATGCAACTGTAATCATAAATCCATCTTCTCTTAAAAATCCATTTAGTTTTCCGCCAAGTCCAACAACTATATTTCTTAAAGCTCTATCATTCATATCCATTACTCTCTTGAATACTATTCTTCTTGAATCTATCTTAAGAGCATTTCCTTGATGAATATGATTATCTATAGCCGCAGCTAATAAGTTGTTTGCACTTGTTATTGCATGCATATCTCCTGTAAAATGTAAATTTATATCTTCCATTGGAACTACTTGAGCATATCCGCCACCAGCAGCCCCTCCTTTAATTCCAAAAACAGGTCCTAAAGAAGGTTCTCTTAATGCTATTACAGCATTCTTATTCATTTTACATAAAGCCTGACCTAGACCAACTGTAACTGTAGATTTCCCTTCTCCTGCTGGAGTTGGGTTAATAGCCGTTACTAATACTAGCTTACCCTTTTCCTTATCTTTTAACTTTTCAAAAACATCTAATGATATTTTACACTTATACTTACCATATTGCTCTATATCATCTTCAGTTAAATTTAATTTTCCAGCAATTTTTGTAATAGGCTCCATCTTAGCTTCTTGAGCTATTTGTATATCACTTTTCATAAAACACACTCCTACCCAATGATTATTTCTTAAATTTAATAAACAAATTATACCACTTACTACTAATCAATTAAAGTTTTTTCGAACATTTTTATAATTTTGTATAAAATAGTTCGTATTTTGTCTATTCATATTTCTTTATGTTTAATTAATAGTTTGTATATATTATAATAAACCCTAATTTTTATTAATTATTAATTGAGGGGTTGTCATAAGACAACCCCTCTAATATTAGTTTTCATTGAAGATTTTAACGAATTCTTCACCATCAATTTTTTCTTTTTCTAATAAAACTGCTGCTACAGCATGAAGCTTATTAATGTTTTCAGTTAATAAATTTATAGCCTTATCATATGCTTCATCTATAAATTTCTTAACTTCCTTATCTATTTCAGCTCCAACTTCTTCACTAAAGTTTCTACCATGGCCTAAGTTCTTTCCAAGGAAGACTTCATTATTATCTGCACTATAGGATATAGTACCTAGTTTATCACTCATACCATACTCCATAACCATAGCTCTCGCTATAGCACTACATCTATCTATATCGTTTTTAGCTCCAGTTGAAATATCTGATAAAATTATCTTTTCAGCAACTCTACCACCTAATAATCCTACCATTTCATCCTTTAACTTAGATTTAGAAGTGTATGATCTATCTTCTGTTGGTAAATGCATAGTGTAACCACCAGCCATACCTCTTGGTATAATACTTATCTCATGTACAGGATCGCAGTGCTCAAGTAATTGCATAACTACTGCATGACCTGCTTCATGATAAGCAGTAAGTCTTCTATCATGATCATTAATAGCTCTACTCTTCTTTTCAGGTCCTGCTATTACTCTTGTTATAGCTTCTTCAAATTCTGTCATTCCAATTAGCTTTTCACTTCTTCTAACAGCAAGCAAAGCTGCTTCATTAGCTAAGTTTTCTAAATCTGCTCCAACAAATCCTGGAGTTCTCTTTGCTAATACTTTTAATTCTACATCTTCAGATAAAGGTTTCTTTTTAGTATGAACCTTTAATATTTCTTCTCTTCCCTTAACATCAGGTGCTCCAACTACTATTTGTCTATCAAATCTACCTGGTCTTAATAATGCAGGGTCTAGTATGTCTGGTCTATTAGTAGCTGCTATCATAATAATTCCTTCATTAGCACCAAAACCATCCATTTCAACTAGTAATTGATTTAATGTTTGCTCTCTTTCATCATGGCCACCACCAAGACCTGCTCCTCTTTGTCTACCAACAGCATCTATTTCATCAATAAACACTAATGATGGAGCACTCTTTTTAGCTTGTTCAAACAAGTCTCTAACTCTTGATGCACCAACACCAACAAACATTTCAACGAAATCTGAACCTGAAATACTATAAAACGGAACTCCAGCTTCACCAGCTACAGCTTTTGCTAATAAAGTTTTACCTGTACCTGGAGGCCCAACTAATAAGACACCCTTTGGTATTCTAGCTCCCATTTCAGTGTACTTCGAAGGTTGCCTTAAGAAATCTACTATTTCTTCTAGTTCTTGCTTTTCTTCATCCGCTCCTGCTACATCACCAAAGGTAACTTTTTTGGCATCTGGAGACATCATTTTGGCTCTACTTTTACCAAAATTCATAACGCCTCTTCCGCCCCCTCCACCTTGAGATTGCTGAGTCATCATAAAGAAGAATACAAATATTAACACCATAATTAATAATGTTGGTATTAAACTAATCCAAAGACTACTATTTGAAGGTTGTTTAAAATCCACCCTTATGTCATCCTTTGGAGTTTGAGCCATTAACATTTGCACCATTTCGCTTGGAGCATATGTAACAAATTGCTTACCATCTCTTGTCTTACCCGAAATTGACATCTTATCTGGCTGAACATTAACACTCTCTATTTCATCACTAACCCATTTTTGTTGAAAATCACTGTATGATATTTCATCTGCCATCTTTCCGCTATTCCACAGGAAAGTTGCAGATAAGAATAAAATTGCTATAAGAAATATCCATACTGTTGCACTTGAATATTTTTTCATTCAAGGCCCCCCTTTCTTCTAGTTTTTATTATATTGCCTTATTATACTACATATTACATTACTTTTTGTATACTTCTTCCTTTAAAATTCCTACATAAGGTAAGTTTCTATACTTTTCAGCATAATCTAATCCATAACCTACTAGGAACTCATCTGGAACTTCAAATCCACAATACTTTACATTAATGTCTACTTTTCTTCTTGCTGGCTTAGTTAGTAAAGTAACTATTTCTATACTATTTGCTTTTCTAGCTTTTAGATATTTTAATAAATAATCTAAAGTAACTCCACTATCTATAATATCTTCTACTATTATTATGTCTTTTCCTTCTATACTATGATCTAAATCCTTTAAGATTCTAACCACACCTGTTGTCTCACTAGAATTTCCATAGCTAGATACAGCCATAAAATCAATTTCTGTTGGTATAGTAATATTTTTTATAAGCTCAGATGCAAACATAACTGATCCCTTTAAAATACCTACTATTAATAAGTCTTTTCCTTTGTAATCATTGCTAATTTCATTTCCTATTTCTTTAACTCTTTTAACAATTTGTTCTTCAGTAAGTAATACTTTCTCTATGTCTTTTATCATTTTTTTATCCCTTCCTAGCAAAAGTAATTTTTATAATATTTTTAGTTTCTTTAGTAATTTTGAACTTTTCAGAAACTTTATGCGCTACTAGCCAGGCTATTTCGTTATCAAAACACAAAACCGGAATCTTGTCTCTTTCATCTACTGGTATTTTCAGATCCATAAAAATATCTTTTACCTTTTTGTTTCCCTTCATTCCTAATGGCAACATTTTATCGCCATTCCTTCTTTTCCTAATAACGAGCCTTTCCTCTATCTTATCATAATCAAAATATTTTATTAATACATTCTTAGAAAAATCTATATTATTTTTATTTCTAATAATATTGAATCTTACATTATAATTTCCATAACATATATCAGTATTGTCTAATTCTCCTTTATTTATCACAACTTCTTTATATTCTCTTATTATATTATCCTTTAATTTTAAATATATATCTCCATATATATTCTCAGCTAATACATTGTTAGTAAGATCTATTCTTTTATTAGTTGTGTTTTTAGATAATTCTATAACATCATATATATGTTTCATCTCAAAATTACTATACTTACCTGTAAATTCAAAAAAGGCTTTTCTAATTATTCTTGATATAATTGCCCTATCTAAATTAAAAGCTTCCTTTGATATTATTAAAGCATCACTAGTATTACTACAATATACCTTAAAATTATCTGATGTCTCCTTCTCTAAAAAGTCATTATCTACTTGAATCAAGTTAGCCATTCTATTTAAAGTGTTAATTATATCTTTATTGAAATTTTCCTTCATATATGGAATAATATCTAACCTTACTTTATTTCTACTATATATATTTTCTAAGTTGCTTTTATCTATTCTAGGCTCTAAATTATTAGAGCTACAATATAACTCAACTTCCTCTCTAGATAAACAAAGGATAGGTCTTATTATTCCTCCTTCTCTTTTGCTTCTAATTCCACATAGCCCCTCAATTCCTGTTCCTCTCATCATATTCATAATGATAGTTTCTGCTTGATCATTTGCATTATGAGCAACAGCAATCTTATTATATCCATGATGATTTTTTATAGTTTCAAAGAATTTATATCTTTCTTCTCTTCCAGCCATTTCATGAGATATATTTTTTTCTTTAGAAATTTTGTCTATATCTATTTTCTTAACATAAAATTCTATATCAAGGTTCTTACATAAAGACTTTGAATACTCCTCATCTGCTAGGGCTTCATCACCTCTTAACATATGATTTACATGAGCTGCTCCTATTATAATATTAAAGTCCTCTTTTAGACTATAAAGAACATTAAGTAAGCAAACAGAATCAGGCCCTCCAGATAGAGCTACTAGGATTTTATCTCCTTTTTCTATCAATTTATTTTCTATTATAAAATCCCTTACTTTATCTCTCACAACAATACTCCTTAGTAATTTTTTATAATATATTTATAATAACCTTAACATCTTCTTCTGTAAATAAAAAATGTTAGTTAATTTTTACATTTTTAATTCTATCTATATTTAATAATATTAATCTTTCAAATAAAAAGATGAGATAATCTATAATCTCATCTATATTGCTATTTTTTAATATATTGAGTATAACTTAGATACTAATACAGTCATGTCATCTTTTACCTTTCCACCACTTAAAGCTATAGCCTTTTCTAAGATATCATTAGCAAGAGCTGCTGGATTTGTATCTGCATATTCTAAGTATTCTAATAGCCAATAATAACTTCCTATATTATTTTTATCTATATCTAAAACACCATCACTAATGGATATAATAATATCTCCATGTTTTAGTTTTAATTTTTCAGAGCTATAATCAACATCATCTAAAATTCCAAAAGGTAAAGTGTTTGATTTAACTACCTTTATCTCTTCTCCTCTTTTAATAAAGCTTACAACTCCACCAATCTTTATAAATTCCACATCACCTGTATATAAGTCTACTACACCTAAATCCATAGTTGTGAATTTTTCATCTTCATTAAATTTCATAGCCATAACAGAATTAATGGTATTAATTGCAGTCTTTTCACTAAATCCACTTTCTATAAATTTCTGAATTAAATCAACAGCTAAACTGCTTTCAGAGCTGGCTTCTTCTCCTGAACCCATTCCATCACTGATTATGGTTATATAAGTTCCATCATTATTATTAGAAAAACTATGACTATCACCAATAGCTGTTTCACCTTCTTTAGGCTTTGAGGCTACATATGACATCATATGATATTTTGGTGTTTCTTCTATTATAATAGTAGATTCCCCTGTTTCAGGATCAATCATCACTCCATTATTGGCTATAGATACTGGCACTTTAACTAGAGTGTTAATTACAGGAATAATATTCTTCACACAATACCTTTCACTATTAGAAGAAGTTGTTATAACTTTAATCTTCATCCTTCCTCTTCTATCTAAATAAGAAAAAACATCTAAATAATCTATTTTACTTCTATTAAAAGCCTTTCTTAAAAGTTTATCTATTTCTGTGCAAATAGATATATCCTTTTGAAAGTCTTGAATCATTCCATCCATAGTATCAGAAATATTATTCATATGATTAGCAATAATATTCCTACCTTCTGTAAGCCTAGTTCTTAAAGCTTCATTAACTGTATAATTATTTACTATCTCTTGAGCATTTTTCATAAGGCTTGTAGTTTTAACGCATACCTTATCTAAAGTTTTTGGCAAATATATTTCCTTACTTTCACAACTACTTAACAATTCTGAAAATCCTTCAAAAGTTGAATGTAAATTTCTATCCCAGCACTTTTGTCTAAGCTCACAATTATAGCAAACTCTATCTGCTAAACTCTCTACCATAGCAGATCCCTTATTATTTAAAGATAAAATATCATTTTCCCCTAAATTGATTATAGAGTTAGATAATGATGCTAATATAGACTTCATAGAATTTAATCTATCTAAAAATTCACCCTTAACACCATTTATTCTATTATCATTTATAACCTCTATCTTTTTATCTTGATTGAACTCTTTGTATATAGAATCAATTAAGAATTTTGGTATAAACATAAATAATACTATAGATAATAGAACTTCAATACCTCCATATATATTAAATGTATTTGAATACATCCAAATTATAAAATAAATAATAGAGTATGCAGCTGATGAAAAGAACCTTCCAGTTTCTCTAAAAACTCCAATTATTAATCCACATAAGCTATATAATGTAACTGCAGTGATTATATCATTATTAGTTATCCCTATAATGAATCCCATGGATACTCCTATTGCAGCTCCAAGTCCAGCTCCTCCTGTATATGCAAATATAGCTATAGTAGCTAATGCTAAAATACTTCTTAAATGTATGTTAAATATACTAGCATTTCCTATCCCTGCAATTAATAAGCATATTAAAATTCCTATACTTATCATTTCTTCTGTTGAGAAGAAATAATTACTTGAAAGTTCATCCATACATCTTAGAGCATAACTTATCATGTATTTAACAGGAACTATACTTAATGTTTTTAATAAAGAAAAGATAAAATTAACTTCTATAGGCTTATTATTAATTAACATATTATATATTATAAACACTGAGAAAATTAAAAAGAATGTTACTACATCTCTCCCCTTCACTTCAAATCTTTTACATATCTCTATATAGGATGTTATGATAACTGCACCAATACAGTATGATGCCACTCCCTCCAAGTTACCACCTATAGATAAATATCCTGCTATAACTCCAATTAAGGATAATAAAGTATATTTACCTCTTTCACCCTTCATACCTATAAGGTAAGCAATACCAAATGGTGCTATTCCCATGTCAATAGTGGCTGATAATAATACTCTACTTAATAAAAATCCTATCACCAACGATGCTACAGCCCTTATGGGTGTCCCCTGAATTTTTAATTCCTTCCTCTTATTTTCTACCCTCTTATAAGTTGATATATCAACACCATATTGCATATTGTCCTCCTCCAATTTCCATAAAATGTATTTTAAATTATATCACCTTACTTCAGAAATATATGTCAGATGATGTATTAAAAAATTTTTTTCTTAGGACAATAACTGCTATTTTTCTTTTTTTGAGCTTTAATAATGTTGATTTAAATTGTTACAAGTATAATTTCTTGCTTAATTAACATACTTTCTAATACTATTTCCAATACTAATTTGTCACTATTAGAACTTTATTGAAGAACACTTAAAATTAAGATAAGTTCTAGTATCAAATTTAATTACATATAATAATAAACTTAATTAATAAAAATAATTACATATGATAAATGACCTGATTAATAAAAAAATAATTATATTGATGTGATTCAATTAATAAAGAAGTAAATTCTATTTATAAGTTTATTAGTTTTAGTTCCTTATATAATTAAAACTATCTACATATATAACTTTTTTAAAACTGAACTGATAAGCTGAGTTGTACTATATAGTTCCTACATATTTATATAGTTTTTTAGACATAAAAAAACAGCTACAAATAAATTGTAACTGTTTTGGTGCTGAAGACCGGAATCGAACCGGTACGGTATCGCTACCGCAGGATTTTAAGTCCTGTGCGTCTGCCTGTTCCGCCACTTCAGCGTATGGTAGCGGAAATAGGACTTGAACCTACGACACCCCGGGTATGAACCGAGTGCTCTAGCCAGCTGAGCTATTCCGCCATATGTTTTTTGGTTGCGGGGGCAGGACTTGAACCTACGACCTTCGGGTTATGAGCCCGACGAGCTGCCAACTGCTCCACCCCGCGATATTATAAGCTAAATTCAACTTGGTGCTGAAGACCGGAATCGAACCGGTACGGTATCGCTACCGCAGGATTTTAA